>NZ_JAUSNR010000041.1 GCF_030656345.1 Pseudotabrizicola sp.
CCCGCTTACCCAGACCGAGATCAAGGACCTCGGCAACCAGATCGCCTCGGCCGCCTCAACCACGCTCAGCACCAAGAAGCCCATCGTCTCGGTGTCGATCCTTTATCGCGACCGGCCTATCCGGGCGCAGGTGATCCAGCCCCCCGCCGTCGAGGGCGGATTCTCCATCTCACTTCGGTTCTTCTCCTCGCTGCCGCTGGAAGCCATCAAGCTTGGCTTCCTCTATGGCGGGGAGCGCAGTCTTGAAGGCCTGCGCTTTGAGCGAAACGCTGCGCTGCGCGATGTAGTGGCCTCCGGCGACATCGACGCCGCCTTGCGGTTCTGCGTCGAGAACAAGCTCAACATGATCGTCTCGGGCGGCACCTCGACCGGCAAGACGGTCGCGGCGCGCAAGATCCTCTCGCTGATCCCACCCGAGGAGCGGATCATCACCATTGAGGAGGCAGCCGAACTGCGCCCCGAACAGCCGAATGCCTTAACGCTCATCGCCGACCGGGATACCGACGCCCGCAGCGCCGATGTGCTTCTGGCCTCGACCCTGCGGATGCGGCCTGATCGGATCGTGCTGGGCGAGGTCCGGGGTCGGGAGGCCATGACTTTCCTCGAGGCGATCAACACGGGGCATGGCGGCTCGCTCACCACGCTGCATGCCGAGACCCCGCAGCTGGCGGTCCGTCGCCTCGCCATTGCCGCGCTCAAGACCGATGTGCCGATGACCTATGCCGATATGGTGGACTACATCGAGGGCTCCATCGACGTGATCATTCAGGCCGGCCGTCATGACGGCGCCCGCGGCATCACCGAGTTCTTCCTGCCGAGGCAGGCGAGACATCCAGACCAGAACACGGGTCCAGCCGGGGGTGCCGAGCGCCCCACGGTCGCGGCCGAATGAACCGAAAGGAAATCCCCATGCGCCACACCATCCTCGCCGCAGTTGTCACCCTGCTGGCCGCGCCGCTCGCGGCCCAGACCTCGCCTCAGGTCACGAACGATCTCACCGTGACCATGTCGCCCCAGCAGTACCGGATCTGCAACGACCGGCCCGCACGACCGACCTGGATGGATGAAGTCCACCCGCGCGAGGCCTACAAGGCGCTGACGTTGATGGATCTGTACGAACTGCGCGCATGGGAACAGATCGTCGATACGGGCAACTGCGGCTGCGAAGTCCGCTTCCCGGCATGGGAAGATGCCTCTGAAGAATTCAACGAACGGTATCGCCTGGCATCAGCCGCGGAACATACGTCAGCGCAGCGGGACATCCGGCAGCAGCGCAACGAGCTGCGCCACGCGGTTCAGGACATCTGCGAAGCTCAGGGCAACTGGTAATGAGCGTCGTCAACTGGATGGTCGAAACTGCTGACGGTTTCCTTGTCGATGCGGCCGAGTCCCAGTTCGGGGCTGTGGCCAGCAATACCGGCACGATCGTCCTGCTGATGGTCACGCTCTCGTTGATCGGCGTCTGCATCAACATGGCCTTCCAGTTCCGCAGCATGGATGGGGCTAGCTTCTTCTGGTACCTGATCAAGCTGATACTGATAGGCCTCTTCGCGTTCAACTGGGCCAATTTCAACGCGGTGTCCAACGCCGTGATCGGAGGCCTCGACTATGTCGCCGGCGCGCTGGTTTCGTCCGTCGGCGGAGGTGGCGCAGGCGCAACCCATTTCGCGGGAGAGTTCGACAACCTGATTGAGCGCTTCGCGACATATTTGAACGCGATCGGCAGCAATCTGAACTGGATGACGGGCGCGATCCTCGGCGGCATCGGCCTCGTGCTCCTGAGCCTTCTTGGCTTCATGACTGGCATCGTCCTCATCTTCGCCAAGATGATGCTGACGCTGATGCTCGGCCTTGCTCCGATCATGATCGCTTTGTCGCTCTTCGATGCGACCAAGGATTTCTTCCACAGATGGGTCTCGACGACGATCAGCTACGCCTTCTACCCCATCGTCATCGCCGCCATGTTCTCGACCGTCGTCGGCATGGCGAATTCGCTGCTGGCCCAGCTCGGTGACCCGAACTCGGCCACCAACATCGGCTCGCTGGTCCCGTTCTTCGTGATGGTGTTCCTGGCGAAGGGCTTCGTTGCGGCAACACCCCTCATCGTTCGGGGGATCTCTGGAAACCTGATGGTGGCTGCGGCTCCCGCTGTGGTCGCTGGATCGACCGGGATCATGCGGGGGATCTTCAATACCGACGGCGTCAAGGGCAGGGCGCGGATCGGTGCGCTCACGACAGGCGAAGTGATCGGACGAGGGGCTGTCCAAGCTCCCGCCGCCGTGCGGAGCGCCGCGGCAACGGCAAGCGCGCAGGTGGTACGGATGGCCGAGAGGGCGAAAAGGTTGGGTCGTTGAAGCCAGAAGCGAGTGTGGCTCCCGTGATGGATGGTGACGATTTAAGCATGTTTTCAATTGGTTGTGCGATGCCGTGTGCAGTTCATGTGCATGTTTCGATCGCGTGATATCGCACTACTTCGTGGGCATTTCGGTGCGCTGTCATGTCCGTACAGTGCCGCCAACGAGATGGCTTTGTAAGCTGTGAGTGCTTTATCTCGTCCAAATGAATGGTGGGCCGAAGCGAATTATGGCTAGAAACACGAAGCTACAGAGAGGACCTTCCTCGGCAAATCGTCAAATTGGCGACATCGTAAGGGTGATAGCCGGGATCAGGATAATGGCGAAAGCCGCAGTGATCGCAGAGGCGCGACCAAGCGATCCAACAAAGCGGGAAAGCAACAGCGGGCCGAGGATCCAGTAGGCCAGCGCGGTGACGAACCCGGGGAAATAGCAACCAGTCCAGATGACCCACCACACATGGGCGATGGCATTCCCGATGGCCCCGTAGACGATATAGAAAAGCACCGGGATCAGCAGGAACTTCAGCCCCTTCTCGAAAACCAAAATGAAGCCGACGGCAAAAACGAAATACGAGAACAGGTTGATGCCGACGAAAAGCGCGTCGCTGTAGGGCGGTGCGCCGTATAACTCGGGAAACAGGCTCCGGAAGCCGGTCAGATACTCCTCGAAGAAGTGGATAAACTGCCAGGCGAAGACGCCGTAGTAGAGCGGATAGAGCGTGCCGCCTTTCGGCAAGGCTGTCTGCGAAACATGCAGCCAGGCGAAAACCCCCCAGGCGACGACGAGCCCCGGAACGAAGGTCACGACAAGGGGCCTGCCTCCGACCAGGACGAAGATCGTTCCGATGATCAAGGCAAGGAGCGTGCCGATCGCAAGATCCCTGCGGCTTACTGTTTGGGTACTCATGGGTATGTCCCTTGCGCGCTGGGGCAGCTGACCTCGGCATGAAAGTCAACGGTTGTTGGCATACGTCAGGGTACTTGCATTTGTCAACGCTTGTTGGCAAATGGTTTTTGTGAGGGGAAAGACCAAAGGAGAAGGACGCGCCATGCGCAAATCCGATCGAACGCGCGCAGGCATCCTGGAGGCAGCCCGGGCAATCTTCGCCGAGCACGGCTACGAGGGCACCAAGGTGCGCGCGATCGCGGAGCGCGCGTCGATCGACCCGTCGATGATCATCCGCTATTTCGGAGGCAAGGACGGGCTGTTCTCGCTGGCTTCGAAGGTCGAACTGGGATTGCCGGACATCAATCCGACAGCGCCGGTCCCAGTTGGCGCGATGCTCGTGGGGCATTTCCTCGAACTCTGGGAAGGAAGCGGCAAAGACATGGGGCTTGTGATCCTGCTGCGCGCGGCGGCGACCAACGAGGCGGCGGCGGAACGGATCCGCACGATATTTCGCGAACAGGTTCTGCCAGCGGCAGCGCGCTTCGGCGACCCGGCGACGGCGGAAACGCGCGCGGGCCTGGTCGTCAGCCAGTTGTTCGGCCTCGCGCTGTGCCGCTACATCCTGGCCATCCCGCCGGTCGCGGAAATGTCCCGGGCTGACATCGTGGAAAATCTTGCTCCGGTCGTGGACCTTCACCTCTTCGGGGACGGCCGCGGGGAAAGCGTCCGCTGACAGAGGTCATCGGATCAGTGACTCGGTCCTTCACGTCTTGCAAAAATCACCGCACTCCCTTAGACGAGCAGCATGTTCATGGAGATTTTATGACCCGATAATGCGGGGAGGCAAAGCGCCCTCCCGAAACAATGCTAAGTGAAACCAACGTCGCCGCGTTACCGCTGCGGCCGATTATCTTAGTTTTGTCTGGTCAATTTCGATATTTCGACGCGGACTTGTTCCGCTCTCCGAACATGAAAGATCCCAAAAATGATACGGGACTATTCCAAATTCTTGCTGCCTTTGGGCTCGAGCAAGATTCCACAACGCGAGCCTTCCCCTTTGGAAAGACTTGGCTGGAAACCCTTCTTCAGCCAGCAAACCGATGTTGATGCGACCGTTGATGCACCACCGGTTCGCGTGGTTGAAGTTCACAGAACTGGCTTGCGGGTGCTGGGTGAAAATCTTGATACCCTTATCCCGCCGGGGCCGAATGCGACAGTCGGCGACTGGCTGCTCTATGATCCGCAAAAGCCCTCCAATAGTAAGGTTTTGGAACGCAGGAGCGTGTTCGAGCGTCGTGCGCCGGGCTCAGACCGTAAGCGGCAGCTGATTGCTGCCAACGTGGACACGGTCTTTATCGTGTCGTCCTGCAACAAGGATTTCAACATCGCGCGCCTCGAGCGCTATGTCGCGTTGGCGTTCGAGGCGGAGGTAACGCCTGTGATCTTGCTGACCAAGGCAGACCTTTGCGAAGATCCAGAAGCCTACGTAAAAGCGGCAAGTGCCATTTCAGACCGCGTTCTGGTCGAAGTGCTCAATGCCTTGAGTGAAGAACCAATTGCCAAGTTGGCTCCATGGTGCAAGCCGGGCCAAACAGTTGCATTTCTGGGGTCGTCTGGTGTCGGGAAATCGACACTGGTCAATGCTCTCTTTCGGGATGGTCTGGCCGATACGGCTGCCATTCGCGAAGATGACAGCAAGGGTCGCCACACGACGACGCGCCGACAATTGCACTTTACAGCCGATGGCTGCGCGGTGCTGGACACGCCCGGCATGAGAGAGCTTCAACTCACCGATGTCGAGGCCGGAATTGCAGATGTGTTTGCTGACATTGTTGCCTTGGCAGGCCAATGTCGTTTCAGCGATTGCAGACATGACAGCGAACCTGGTTGCGCCATCCAAGGTGCATTGAAGCGCGAAGAGATTGATCCTGACCGATTTGCGCGATGGAACAAACTGGTGGCGGAGGAACGCTTTAACGCGTCTACGTTGGCCGAACGCAAAACAGCCGACAAATCTCTCAAGAAGATGATCAACGCGATCCAGCGTAAGAGTAGGAAATAGAACAATGATGCGTGGATACAAAACCAGCGATACCGATGCGTTGATCACAATCTGGGATAAAGCAGAACCACTCGCGCACCCCTTCTTGTCGGATGAAGTCAGGGACCAGGTGCGCAGGGACACGGTTAACATCTATCTGCCGAACGCCGAAACATGGGTTCTGGAAAACGATGGCACGCCGGTCGGTTTTATTGCAATGATCGGCACGGAAATTGGAGGGTTGTTCCTCGATCCCTCTGAACAAGGCAAAGGCTTGGGGCGTCAAATGGTAGACCATGTTGTCGCCATCAAAGGTCCACTGACCGTAGAGGTTTTCAAAGACAACAAAATCGGTCTGCCGTTCTATGAGCGATACGGCTTTGTGGTGACCGGCGAAGGTGTGTTCGACGCCAGCGGCGACGAAACCTTCAAGATGGCTATGCCCGGTTCCTGATAATCACTTGGGAGGCGCTGATCATCAGAGCCTTCCAACAACGGTGCCCGCCGCAAGGAGACCTGAACTGTTTTTGATCCAACATGATTAGTCGAAGAAGCGGTGGTATAGCGACGACCAGGCTTTTGTTTGGCCAGCAGGAAGACCAATGATCACTTTGCCCCTCGTTTGGCTCGTAAGTGTTCTGACGACAATTGCAGCGTTTGCATTGGCGCAGGATACCCGCATGCCCTTTCAAGCGCGCCTTTTTCTGTGCGTTTTTCTTCTGACCTTGGCGAGCATCGGCCTGCTGCTCGGGCTCCGACTTTCATTTGACGTGCCCTGGGCCGCATGGCTCCAGCCGTTGGTGGCCGTGATGGTCGCACCTTCGGCCTATCTCGGCTTCTCGGCTCTGACACAAGACCTGGGGATGAACTGGCGCAGGAGGATCCTCTTGAGTGCGGCGCCAGTCGCCGTCGCGCAATTGGCGATACTGGTAAGCCTCCCGGTCTCGGCAGATGTGTTTGTCCTTGGCGTCAACAGCGTCTACCTGGTTTCGATTGCGCGCCTTCTGCGCCGCCAACCAGATGACTTCGTCCATGTCGCGCCGCACGCATTGATAATCGTGCGCTCCGCGATCAAAGCCACCATTGTCCTGCTTGGCATGATGGTGGCCACGGATCTTTCGATTGTGGCTGCCAGCCTGTTCGCAGGCGATGCCCATATCCTGACATTTCTGACCGGGGTGTCAGGTGTTTTCACAGCATTCGTTTTTGTCGTCGCTCTGGTCGGTGCACCGATGTTGCTTCAGGTCACAAAGGGAGAGGCAACCAAATTCGAAGGGCCGACCGACGCCGATCGCGCGACACGGGCTGTGCTTGATGCGCTGATGAACGACACCCACCTCTACACGGACAGCAATCTGACGCTTGCGCGGGTCGCGCGGCGGTTGTCGGTACCTGTGCGGGATGTCTCCAATGCCATAAACAAAACGACGAGCGAGAATTTTTCGCGATATATCAATGGCTTTCGCATACGCCACGCGCAAGAGGCCCTGCGCAGGACCGAGTTGTCCATCACCGAGGTGATGTTTGAAGCGGGCTTTGTCAGCAAATCGAGTTTCAATACGGAATTTCGCCGGGTGACCGGGAAGACTCCTTCACAATTTCGCGCCGAAACGGCCACCATCTGACGGGGCGCAACGATGGAAATGGTCGTGGCGAGCCTACAGCGCGACGGCAAACGCCCAAAATGCAAGGTGGGTGGCAATATGGGCAACCATCGCGTGTTCGAGGCCACGCCGCCAGAACAGCCAGCCAAAAGCCAAGCCAAGCAGGGCATTGAGCCCGACAGTGCGCAAAATCACGACCGGTGTCAGTGGGATGAGCGTCGCCATCGCTGGCAGGTGACCGGCTCCGAAAAGGACCGCCGAAACGAGCAAGGCGCCGAATTAGAGCCCGGGCGGGAGCGTCGTCCATACCTTTGCGCCGACCCAGACAAGAAACGTCATCAGGCCGTATCGCAGAGTAAGCTCTTCGGTAATTCCACCGTAGCTGATCGCCATGATCGCCGTGCCTATGTCCGGAAGGCTCGCGACCGAGGGGAGCCCGATCCAGGGCGCGAACAATATGTCGAGCACGACCACAACCGCACCTGTGCCGAAGCCGACAAGCGCGGCGTGCGCCAGTCCCGACACTTGCATCAAAGGCGGCGGGTCGCCCCGCAACCGCGCGGCTACCCAGGACCGAAGTCCAACACGTTCCCCGAAGGCCACGCCTGCTCCGACCCCGGCGACCAGAAGGATAAATGGCTGCACGACGATCAGCGCACGCAAAACGTTGTCAGACACATCAGGGGAAACACCGAGTTCACGCAGCGCGTTGATGTCCTGGCCGAAGGCAAGCGCTACCAGGCCGAGACTTCCAAGACACGACCAAACGAAAAATGGGACAAAGAAGCGGGCAGATTGAGCGCGCATAGCGGGTCCTTTTCACTTCGTTAAACGATCAACCCTTCCTCGCCCAAGGGCGGTTCAGCGACGAAAGCGGAAAGCAGCATATTGATGATCGCGGACCGAGGTCATGTTCGCCACGCGTTCCGCGAAGCACTGAACGATCTCGGCATCAAAGCCTCGATCGGCGGGCGCAAAGACCGCAACATACCGGTCGAGGACGGGACGAAATGGCACAAGCCGCGCAAAAAGGTCGAGCGCATGTTCGACCGCCTCAAGGACTGGCGATGTATCGCCACCAGCTTCGACCGATGCACACACGCTTTCACAAGCACATGTGCATCGCCGGGGCTGTCATCTTCTGGTCATGAGCCCTGAGCCCGAAGCTCGGAGCACGCGGTCCGGCCTGTCGTCGCGCCGAAGATGTCGGCTACGATGGAGCTTCCCGGATTGAGAACGAACCCATGACTTTCACTCAATCCTGTCTGAATGAAGATGTCCGCCTCAGAGTCATCCATCTGGCCGCTGATGCGGTACATATCGCTGACCACGTCATCGCCTGCCGCCAGCGCTCTGGCGACCCGCGCGGATTGGAGGATCAGACGAATTGGATGTGTTTCGTTGGTGGAGATGCCCTCGCCTCCGAAATCGCCCGCGACGAAACGTATAGGGACGGTCAGGCACTCGTGGCTGTCATCGCTCTTCAAGACTGCGGTGCCGCGTCCCGTGACCCCCCTCAGCTGTAGCAGCGTCGCCACGCGAGGGGCATCAATGTAGGCAACCCCATAGGCCCCGGCGGGTATTTGTTGCCCTGCCTCCGACTGGACGGCAGCGCTCACGGGCCAGCTGGTTTGCTGATCTGCCTCCTGGGCGCTCGCTCCGAGCGACGTGAGAAGCAGCGCGACCGGGGCGGTCAGAAGAAGAGTGAATGTATGGTGGATCGACATGTCTGGTGTTCCTTGGTGCATGGCTGGTTGAGTTGCGCAACTTGCTGCAACGTCTTGCACATGAAGGATGGCGCCGGGCAAAGAGCCCGAACACGCGATCCAGAACGTTCGGAATCGCAATTTCGAACGCTTTTGGTACGATCCTCAACGTTCGCCACGTCGGCAGTGCGGTCAAATGAGGATTGCTGGAGCATGACGGCAGCGGACCAAGGGCTTGTCCGCCCGTCGTCCAGTACAGCCGGGAGCTCCATGTGCGGGCGGCAGAAGAGCTGGCCTTGTTGCCGGAGGGCTCTGCGATCTCGGAGATGTTGAGCGACTATGCAGTGATGCGGGCGCAGGTGCGGGCATGTGGGAAGTCCGGCCTCACCAAGCGGCCCAGGAAACACTACTGGACAATGGCGATGAAGCCGCGAACACTTGCGAGATGATTTGAGCGCAGCGCGCAGATTGATTACGACTTATTGCTTTTGGGGGTGAGTGTTCTGCACGGCTTCTGGTCTGATTTCAGGTCTCCAGCACCTGATCGTGTGCATAGCCATGCAGCACGAGATCAAAGCCTTCTTCAGCGGTCGGCGATGCGAAGTGACTGGAAAACTCGTGGAACTGTGCCTCCGTGACCGCGAAGGGGTGGTCTCCCGCCGCGTTGCGCGCGCGCAGCCGAGCCAAGCAGACCTCGTCTGGCACGTCAAACACATGAAGCTGGTGCGCGGCTTCAGTGCCGGCGATGATCTCCCTCATCCAGGCGCGTTGCGCGACAGTGTTTGCCGGGAAGTCGAGGACGACCGACACACCCGCGTTCAGCAAGCCCACCACATGAGGCCTCATGACACTTTGGAGCTTCGATGAGCACCGCACGTAATCCTTCAACGAATGCAGCTCATCTGCGAAGAGCGCATCGAGCCAGGCGTCCTCAGCGATGAGAACCGTTCCGGGCGTGGCCCCAAGCTGGGCGGCCATGGTGGACTTCCCGGATGCAATCTTACCGCACAGCATGTGCAGCGTCGGAGATTCAGACAACATTGTTATGGCTCCCTCATTGCGGGTGAAAAGATTTCAGGATTGGCCTGTAGCGGGATCTGATGCCAAAGTATTGGCCTCGTCCGCCAAGGCATTGACAGATCATGCCACCGCATTCCTTTCTCGGTGGCTGTTCCTTTGAAAAAGCAGCCGGATGCAGAACGCCGTCTCGGCGAGGATCGTCAGTAGATACGCCGGTACGAATGCCTGTGACCATTCAGGGGAGAAGAAGCGCAGGCCGCTGCCGATCAGATAGACGAGCCCGGCGATCGCCAGGCCGGCCCCGAAGACCTTCGCAAAATGACCTGATTGCCAGACAAGCAGACCCATGATCAAGCTATTGACGCCAAAGAAAATGAGGCCGAGATCATAGCCATGACCGTGCAGATCGAGGAACACCAGCGCAAGCGCGTTGGCTTCGACGAGCTCGTTGGGGCCAGAAATCAGAAGCCACGCGGCTTGCAGGACCATGAGGTTCGCGGCAATCAGCACGGTCTGGATCAGCCGGAACACCATCGCAGACAGGGCAAGCCCCGGCGACGCGGCCCGGAAGATCAGATAGAGCAGTAATGCGAGCCCGGCATCGCAAAGCGCCATCACCAGATCGGCGGCGATGGCCAGCCGGAACTGGCCCGGGGCGGCCAGGATCGCCGCCGCGGTGCCTGCCGCATCGCCAAGGTCGATCAACGGGCCACGCAGGCCCAGCTCGGCCCCTAGGCCCGCGACGATGATGAGCAGGTACAGCATGCCTGCAAGGCGGGCTTGGCGGGCAAACTCGGGCGTCAGTGCGGGATCGGTCATCAGGGCCTCCTTTCGGTGCGATTGGCCATGACATACCGAAACGGATTCGACCCGAAAATTGCTAGAACCGCACCGGTGCGGTTCATGATCGTTCCGCCAGCTGGGGCGGTACCCGCCTCCGGCTTTGCCGACGCTGGCGTCGTCGGGCGGTTCGCCCGTTGACCTGCCCAGACCGAACCGAGGACGATCAGCGCGCCGAATCCCTGCAGCAGGGACAGCGACTGGCCCAGCACCACCCAGCCAAGGATCACCGCCGTCACCGGGCTCATCATGCCCAGCATCGAGACCGCTCCTGGCTCGATCCGGGCGACGCCCCGGAACCAGAGCGCATAGGTGGCCGCAGCGCCGATGAGCCCGAGCCAGACAAGCCCGGCCAGGTTCGTCGCCGTGAGCGGCGGCAGCGCGGGTTCAATAATCAGCGCCAGTGGAAACAGGATCAAACCCCCGGCAGTCAGCTGCCACGCGGTAAAGCTGAGGGCGGATACCGGCGGCTGCCATCTCCGGCTTAGAACCGTGCCCGCGGCCATGGACGCAGCGCCACCAAGCCCGGCGGCGATGCCCACGGGGTCCAGTGCGGCGTAGGGACCGATCAGCAGCAGCGCCACGCCCAGGACGCCGGTGGCCGCCGCGGCAACCGCGCCGGCCCGGATCGGCGTGCCAAGCCAGCCGCGCGCCATCAGGATCACCATCATGGCCTGCAGCGACCCTAGTGTGGCTGCTACCCCGCCGGGAAGCCTGTAGGCGGCCACGAACAGCAGCGCCCAGAACAGCGCGAAGTTGAAACTGCCGAGCAGGAAGACGCGACCGAGCCAGGCGCGGGGTGGCAGGCAACGCGTGACAGCAAGCAGCAGCAGTCCGGCTGGCAAGGCCCGAAGCGCGGCAAGGGTCACGGGATATCCTGCAGGCAGCGCTTCGGTCGTGACGAGATAGGTGCTGCCCCAGATCGCCGGGGCGAGTGCTGTCAGAAGAATGTCGGTGGTGCGGGACATGGATGTATCTCCTGGGCGATGCTTACCAAAGCGGATGGAGGGGCAAGCGCGGGCGGTCCGGCCAGGGATCCAGGCCGATATCGCGCATCAGATGAGGCGGCAGATCGCGCGGAACGCCGCGCGGTATGCGGTGGCGGTGCCGGGCTACAGTGCGGAGGAATGAGAGGGTCATGGCATTTCCTTCCAGGCGACGAGGCGGAGGGCGGCCCGCAGTTGCGCGGCCAGATCCTCGCGCGGTCCGTTGACGAACCGGGCGCCGGTCTCGCGGACGATGAGGGTTGGAATGGACCGGACCTGGAGGGCACGGGCGTGCTGCCGGTCGGTCTCGACGGCACGAAGGGTTTCCGGGTCCTCGAAAAAATCGACGAAGGCCGCAGCTTCGAAGCCCAGCTCCCGGGCGGCGTGCAGCACCGTTGCTGGGTCGGCGACGTTCCGCGCCTCCGTCAGATGCGCGCGCTGCAGGCGGTCGAACATGTCCCAGTGGGCGGCCTGTCCGCCAAGCTGCTCCGCTGCCTTGCATCCCAGTGCGGCCGTCAGCCCGTGGGGATAGTCGAAGGGCGCGGCCCGCATGGCGTCGATATCGACGAGGTCCGGTCGGTCGCTCACCTGGCGGCAGACCGCCCAGTGCCCGAGGATGGTCTCGCGGGCGTCCTCGGGCGTGCCCCAGCGGGTGGCCATCTCGGCGCGGCTGGCTTGCAGGACGAAGGTGCGGTGCCGGATGTCGAGGTCGAACTCGGTGGCAAGCGCTCGCATCCGCGACGAGATGTTGAAGCACCAGCAGCAGACGACATCGTGGAAGAAGTCGACGGTGAGGGAAGCCATCACGCGGCCTCCTCTGACAGGTTGCCCCCAGCCAGCCGCGCGGCGATCCGCGCCACATGCGCGCCCTGGAAGCGCGCGCCGGCGAGATCGGTCTCGGTGGGCGCGCGTGAGCCATCGGCTCCGGCGATGGTGCCCGCGCCATAGGGCGCACCGCCGACGATCCCTTCGGCCGTCGTCTGACCGGCGAAGGTGTAGGGCATGCCCGCGATCAGCATTCCGAAATGCTGCAGCGGGATCTGGGTCGACAGCAGCGTCGCCTCGTGCCCGCCATGCTGCGAGCCGGTGGAGGCGAAGACGGCGGCGACCTTGCCGACCAGTGCATTCCGCGCCCAGAGGCCGCCAGCCTGGTCGAGGAAGGATTTCATCTGACCGGCCATCATGCCGAAGAGCGTCGGCGTGCCGAAGATGATGGCGTCGTAGGCTTCCAGATCGGCCGCCGCGGCAATGGGCGTGTCATCTGCCGCGAATCCGGCCTTTTGCCGGACTTCCTCGGGAACAGTTTCAGGCACGCGACGCAGATCGACATGGGTGCCGGGCACGCTGCGTGCGCCTTCGGCTTCGGCTTGCGCAAGGGCGCGGACATGGCCATAGCTGGAATAGTAGAGAACAAGAACGCGGGTCATGGGATCCTCTCAGGGGCTTGGTTTCGCTGCCTGAGAGGATGGGCGATGCGGCGCAGCGGAATAACCGGCCCGCTGTCACTTCATTCTTTACGCCTGTTGAAGAATGTCAGGGCCGGAGCGCCGCGCGCAGGTGGTCTAGGAAGGCCGTGACCTTCGCGTCTATCCCCAGCCGAGAGGCCATCACGGCGAAGATCTCCGGCGCCGGCAGCTCCCAGTCGGGTAGAACCCGCACCAGCGCGCCCCGCGCCTCGGCCTCGTTCGAGACGAAGTCCGGCAAGGTACCGATGCCCTGGCCCGAGATCAGGAGGTCACGCAGGACGAGGCTGTTGCCAACACGAACCGGCGGGTCGAGGTCAATCGTGACCGTGCCGGAAGGGCCAGTCAGCGCCCATGAGGTCAAGTGGTCCGCAAGCAGGAAGCCGATCACCCGGTGCCGGGCGATGTCCTGCGGGACAACCAACACGCCCGCTCGGTCCAGATAGTCGGGGGCCGCGAAGATCCGCTGCCGCATCGTCCCGATCCTGCGCGCCACCAGCGCCGAGTCCGGCATGGCCGGCCGGATGCGGATCGAGACGTCGAACCCGCCCTCGACCATGTCCACCACCCGGTCGTCCATGGACACTGTCAGACGCAGATCGGGATAGGCGTCGAGAAACGTCGGCAGGATCGGCGCGATCACCGTCTGCCCGAACGAGCTGGAGGCGTTGACCTTCAGGTGACCACGCACGGCCCCGGCGCCATCGCGGATGCGCGTCTCGACGCCGGCGACAGCGTCGAGTATGCCTGCCGCCTCGTCGTAGTAGAGCCGCCCGGCATCAGTGAGCGACATGGAGCGGGTCGTGCGGGTGAGCAGCGTCGTGCCAAGACTTTCTTCGAGCAGCTTGATCTCGCGGCTCAGAAGCGCGGGTGACACGCCAAGATCCTCCGCCGCACGCGCGAAGCTGCCGCGTTCGACGATGCGGCGGAAGGCGTGCATGACGGAAAGTTTGTCCACTTGGCTGAAATCCGGTTGGTTGACGAGCGGTCCACAAAAGAGCGCATACTCATGAGAATAGCATAAATCGCCCAGCGTTGTTAAAGGCTTGGCTGTGTCGCATTCCGCCTAGAGTGCTGCGTCGCATTCCACCCAGAATAAAGAGCCAGCAATACGGTGCATCATGTGACCCGAGGATGGCGTACCGACCAAAGTATCGGACGTTGAATTCCTTAGTCGGAAAGACACAGCTTGTTGCCATCAAGGTCTCTCACATAGGCCGAGAACTTCGGCCCACGCTGCCCCGGCGCTCCCTCGCAGGTGCCGCCCAATTCAAGGGCCAGGCCGTGCATCCTTTCAACGTCGCCCGATGCTCCGACACAAAAGCCAACCATCGTGCCATTCCCGTTGGTTGCCGGCGCCTCATTGAAGGGCGTCGCGATTGCGAAGGCAAAGTCGTCGCCGAGCCAGTAGGTCATGCGGTCCGACGGTGACATGGTCTGAAGACCCGCGCCGGCGAAAAGTCCGTCGTAGAAGGCCTTCGATGCGTGCATATCGTTCGTCCCAAGGACGAAGTAATTCATTTTCATGGTTGTCTCTCCGATTGAATTGGTGGTTCATCTGACAGCGTGCCGCGCGCTTACACGACGACGACATTGCCGCGCTTGTGACCCGTCTCCATATGGCGGTGCGCCTCGATCAGGTCGCCCAATGGGTAGACCCGGTCGATGACGGGCTCCAGCTTGCCGTCCTCGACCATCTCGACGAGGGTGGCGAGCATCGGGTGCAGCACGTCCGGCTTGAGCATGCCGGTAGCCGAGAAGCGTGCCTTGCGCGTGCCCGCAATCGCGGTGCGCAACATCGCGCCCAGCAGGCCGAGGCCCAGCACCGGGCAGACGTAGCGGCCGGAGCGGGTCAGGCTTTCCTTGGCCTCGGCGAAGGAGGAGACGCCGATCGTATCGTAGATCACGTCATACCGCTCGCCCTGTCGGGTGAAATCCTCCTGGCCATAGTCGATGACCCTGCTGGCCCCGAGTGCGGCCACCATGTCGGCGTTGCGGGCGCTGCAGGTGCCAGTGACCTCGCTGCCCATCGCGGCGGCGATCTGCACTGCCGCGCTACCGAGGCTGCCCGATGCACCGACGATCAGGACTTTCTGTCCCGCGCGCAGTTCAGCCACCTCGCGCAGGAAATTCAGCGAGGTCAGCGGCCCATCGCACATCACGGCGGCGTCCTCATGCGAAAGTGCCGCGGGCTTCTTCATCAACACGCCGGACTCATCGAGGCAGATGTGGCTGGCATTTGCCCCGAACTTCAGGCCCGCCTCACCGAATACCACGTCGCCCACGGCAAACCGGCTAACACGGTCACCCACGGCGATCACCTCGCCCGAGAGCCCGGTACCCGACAGGTTTTGACGCGGGCGGCGCAGACCGAGGAATAGCCTTGCAAAGCGGGGCTGCCCGGCGCGCATCATGCCATCGGCGCGCG
The DNA here is from genome assembly GCF_030656345.1 of Pseudotabrizicola sp. Taxonomy (GTDB): domain Bacteria; phylum Pseudomonadota; class Alphaproteobacteria; order Rhodobacterales; family Rhodobacteraceae; genus Pseudotabrizicola. The sequence continues at coordinate 15,334 of NZ_JAUSNR010000041.1, forward strand.
TCACGGCCGAGGCGCGGATGCGGATCAGGATCTCGGTGGGACGAGGTGTCGGAATGGGCAGGGTCACCGGGTTCAGCACCTCGGGGGCGCCATAGTGATTGATGCTCCATGCAGAGAGTGTTGCGGTCATGGTGGACTCCTTTCGGTTCGGTTGCCCTGTCTCTACCGGACCGAAATCCATCCGAATATTGCAGTTCATGCACCACTGTGGTTCATAATCGTCCCGCATGGTGGATTGGAAATCTCTTCCGGCCTTTCTGGCCGTGGCGCGGGCGGGTTCGCTGCGCGGGGCTGCCGAGCAGTTGGACGGCACCCACGCGACCGTGCGCCGACAAGTCGAGGGGCTTGAGGCGCAGTTGGGTGTGCAGCTGTTCCGGCGCAGTGCGGGCGGGCTAGAACTGTCGGCGGCGGGCCGCAAGCTGCTGCCGCAGGCACTCGAGGCCGAAGCGTCCTTGCGCCAGGGCTTCAACGCCGTGCGCGGGCTGGACAGCGAGGCGGCGGGGCGCATCCGCCTGTCAGCCGACCCGATGACCGCGCATTTCCTGCTGGCGCCGGTTCTGGGCGAGTTCTTGTCGCTCTATCCCGACATCCACATCGACATGAACCTGTCCTACGCCATAGACTCGATCGAAAGGCTGGAAACCGACGTCTCGATCCGCCATGTGCGCGACCTCACCGGTGATGCCGTGGGGCGCAAGCTGTTTCCGCTGTCGATCGGTGTATTAGCCTCGCGTAGCTATATTGACAGGCATCTGCACGATGCCGGGCCGCGCGGCGAGGGGCTGACCTGGCTCGGTTACGGTGAGGTGCCGGAATTGCAGGCGATGATCGCCGCCTCGCCGTTTCCGCGTGCTGCGGTGCGCCATGCCATCCCGGATCCTGCGATGCATATGCATCTCGCCCGGGCCGGAGTGGGCATGACGTTCCTTGCCGCATGGGTGCAGAGCGTCTTTCCCGAACTTCAACGGGTGCCAGGAACCGAGCTAGATCAAAGCCGCTCGACTTGGGTGCTGATGCATGGGGATCTGCGCCGGGTGCAGCGGGTCAGGCTTTTCGTCGATTTCCTCTACGAGAGCCTGCTCGAGCGGCGCGCGGACTTCATCGGATGATTGTCAATCCGGCCTTGAGGCGTATTCGGGCGAGAGCATGGCACCTCGAGTACCGCTAGATGTAAAGTCTTGACCGGGTGCCTGATGTGCGCTGTGTAATACAAATGATTTCAATGCCTTAGACTGGAGAAGGTTGGATTTGAGGCCCACCCCCTCCCACGCCGACGCACACCAATTTGTTGTTCTTGACCTCTGGAGGATCAGACCGAATGTCGCGTAGTCCCAACGGGTTAGGCTGCCGCCATGTGCAGATCGTGTGCAACGTGATAAATCCAGCGCGACACCGTCCAAGGTGCGGGGTCCATCATTCAACGTGAGCGGCAATGATCGCCCGCGTCGTCTGCACAGCCGCCGCAAGTTGGGTCCTGTCTGCCTCCTTGAGCCCCAGTCCAGCCAGATCGAACGACAATTGACCGGACCCACCGCCACCCGCCGCAGCGCGTGCTGCTCGGGCGCGCGCCCGACCTGATGGCGCTGGCTGCGGATCCTGCGTCTCTGTTGCAGGTGGCTCAACGGTCATCGAGGGGGACGCAGTCCCAGACCCCTGCGCCCCCGCGGCCGTCCTCACCTCCTGCAGTTCCAGCTTCAGCTTCTCCACCGTCTCCCGCGTCTCGGTCATCTGCCGATCCCGCCTCAGCCCTTCCTCATCCGGATACGGGAAACTCCCCGCCTGACCCGCGTGAAGCACCTTCAGCGCTGGGTCCTCGAAATACTTGATCCGCCGCGCCCGGATCGGCATCTGCGCGTCGATCACGAGGATCACCTCGTCCAGGTCCATGCGGCGGGCCTGGTCCTCGGTCAGAAGCGGCGTATCCTCGGTCCGCTCGGAGACGCTGCGCCCCTCGAACGGGTTACGGCCGACCGCACGCGACCGGGTGACCACGCGCTTGGTGGTCTTGCCAACAGCCTGGCTCAGCTCCTCAATGGTCTTCTGCTCGGACGGGGTCAGGTAGAGCTTCACGCCCGCACCGCCCTGCAGCGACCGGCGGGTGTTCTCGCCATAGATCTCGTCCAGCGCCGGAATGGTCTGGGTGACAATGGCCAGGTTTCCGCCGAAGGAGCGCAGCGTCTTGATGCTCTCGGCGACGATCGGCATTTTCCCGAGACGGTCGAATTCGTCGAGCATGATCATCACGGGCCAAGGCTCGTCGTCCCCTGGTTCCTGCGCCTGCAGCGACGCGATGAGGTCCGAGAAGAACAGCCGGATCAGCGGGGCCAGCGGGCGGATCATCTCGGACTCGACCACGAGATAGATCGCGTGGGGGCGACGCCGGATGTCCCGGAAGGAGAAGTCCGAGGTCGCGGTGGCCGCGTCGATCGCACGGTTGTCCCAGGTGTCGAGACCCGAAGTCATCAGGAGCGACAGGTACGAGGTCAGGGTGTCATTGTTGGTCGAGGCCATGCGCTCAAAGATCAGCTTGGCCGAGGTGTTCTTCACCTCTTGCGCGCGCTTGAGGTATTCCTTTTGCTTGTCGCCGCCCGAGGCGGTGATCCGGTAGATCTCGCCGATGGTTGGCACGCCACGCTCGAAGGCCAGAAGGCCGGCCGCCACGAACAGGTCGATGCCGCCAGCCAGAAGACCGCTCAGCTTTTCGTTGTCGGTCTGCAGGAAGAGCTTGGCGGTCAGCTTCAACTCCATCTGCTGCCGGTCAGGGTTGGTCATGGCCGCAATACGGGCCAGCGGATTGTAGCGGTGGGTAGCGCGGTCCCAATCTGTCGGCGCGAAGCGGAACACCCTGTCGCCCATGCTGGCGCGAAAGCGTGATGTCTCGCGGAAGTTCTCGCCCTTCACGTCGAGCACCACGGCCGAGCCCTTGTAGGTGAGCAGGTTCGGGATCACGAAGCCTACTCCCTTGCCTCGGCCCGTGGGCGCCACGATCAGCGCATGCGGGAAGGTCTTCGAGACGAGGAAGGGACGCTTCGATTTCGGGGGGCCGAGCTTGCCGAGAAGGAAGCCGCCACCCGGTTTGGCGAAGAAGCCGTTGCGCTTCATTTCGGCCCTGGTCTGCCAATGCGTCGTGCCGAAGCGCGTCAGGGCATCGCCGAGAAGCGTGACACTCAACATGAGCGCGGCAACGCCAAAGCCTGCGAGGATCAGGTTCACCCAGAGGAAGTCTCGCGGGGCGCTGACATCAAGTGCGCGGTACTCGCGCGCAAGCAGGGTGACGTCGAAGGCTTGCGTCGACAGGCCATAACGGATGGTCAAGTAACCGGTGGCCACGACATAGCCGATGGCGAGGCCGACCAGCGTCAGGCTGAGGATGCCGCCCGCGATCTTGCCCTTATCCATGGGTGATCCCTTTTTCGCCATGGGTCGCCGCGTGACGCGCGCGCTGCGCCTCGATCTGTTCTTCGGCCAAGGCATCCAGCACCCGCTCCATGGCGGGGCCGTGGGCAGTCACCTCGCTGCTTTCCAGATAGGCCTTCGCAAGCTCCAGCTGCCGCAGCGGATGTTCGGTGAACTTGTCCAGCACATCTGCATGGCCGGCGCGCAGG
>NZ_JAUSNR010000047.1 GCF_030656345.1 Pseudotabrizicola sp.
CCTGCCCTTCCGACGAGTTTTTGCTGAAATGCCAAGCTGCAACCTGATCGCTCAGGTTTCACCTAACCGCTTCAATTGAAATCGGGAAACAAACGCGACACACAGAGAGCATCCTTGCATCTTTTTACAAACGGTCGTTTACTCCTGACATCCGCAATTGCAAAAGAGGCCCCCTGCCCCGTGCCACTCATCGGATACGCGCGTATTTCCACCGAAGATCAAACCGCCCTGCCCCAAGTTCAGGAGTTGCGCTCCGCAGGCTGCGTGGAAATTGTCGAAGAGCAAGCTTCGGGCGGCGGTCGCACCCGGCCTGTTCTGGCGCGTGTGTTGGATCAGCTTCGCGTTGGCGATACGCTCGTCGTGGTTCGGATCGACCGCCTGGCCCGTTCACTCTCTCACCTCTTGGAGATCATTGAGCGGTTGGAGGCGAAAGGCGCACATTTCCGGTCGCTGCAAGATCCGATCGACACTGCGTCGCCGCAGGGCAAGTTTACGCTGCAGGTGTTGGGTGCGGCCGCAGAGTTCGAACGGGCGCTGATCCGTGAGCGTACCAAAGCAGGGCTGCGCTCGGCCAAAGCCGAAGGGCGCGTGGGTGGCAACCCTGGCCTTAGAGCCCACGACCCAGCGGCAATCCGAAAAGCACGAGCGGCTCGGGTAGAGAGTCATTTCCAGAAGCTGAATGCCAGTGCTGAACAGTGGGTGCCGGAAGTGCGCCGTCTAAGACCGGGCCTGCCTTGGGAAGACGTGCTGCGCATCGTCAATTCAGGTCTGCCGAGCGAGGCGCCGCCTTGGTCCCTGCCCCGCCTGATCCGTGCTGCCAAAACCTTCGTCCGCGAAGGCCTGCTGCCAGACACTATCCTTTCCCGTGCCACCGCATCCGACAAGGATGATCGCCTGCCCGCGATCGTCGCGGGCATCAAAGGCGCAGATCCCAAGATGACTCTTCAAGCCATCTGCGACCGGCTAGAGACCATGCGCGAACGGACACCTAGGGGCCGCAGCAAGTGGGAGCCGTCATCGGTCAAGATGATCTTGGAGCGGGCGAAGAAGTTGGGACTGTTGTAGTAGGTAACGCTTTTCGGTGCCATTAGGCCAAAAGGCATTCTACCGACAGGCTAAGACGAAGAATCGCTTGCGATGCTCACGCGAACACGATCGCCCTGGTCAGGTATGCTACAGCGTTACTGAGCCTTGTCAGAGATTTTCCAAGCATCACGCGTGGGCTCGAGGGCGTCGGGTCCTGTGGATAAGTCTCACAACATTTTCTGTAATCTTTACAATATCCTACGCCCAACCTTTAACAGGTCACTTTAGCCTTTTCGCATCATATGGTGCCATGGTCGGCAGAAAGCACAAGGTAGCTGCACAAGATTTGCCTTGAGTTTCTTCCCGACGGGCGTCATATCTGTAACGCGAAAACTAAGAAAACGACGTCCACTGCGTTCCTGCTGGCACCGATCGACTGCAGATCACGGGTAACGCTTAAGAGATGTCTCGAGACAGGCGAATGATGATGCACCAAGTGTTGCATGACAAGCTCAAGGCAGACGCAGAGCGGCTTTCTGAAGCCCTTGAACATATGTCGAAGCTTTTTCTGGCACCGAAGGAAGAAAAGACACTCCGCGCCTTCACAAGCGCAGAGGTCGGAGAGTTGTTGCGGGTGAGCGACGGCTATCTGCGCAAGGCGCATTTCGACGGCAGAATTCCAGAAGTCGAACAGGGACCGGGTAACAAGCGCCTTTATTCCGCCGAGAACATCCTCCAGATCCGCAACATTCTGGCTCAGAATGCAAAGGATCCGTTTCAGTTCCTTCCCGGTCGGCGACATGGTGACAAGCTTCAAATCTGGTCAACCGTCAACTTCAAGGGCGGATCCAGCAAAACTACGACCACCGTGACTCTCGGGATGCGGCTCGCCCTGCGTGGATACCGTGTGTGTTTGGTGGATGCAGACCCTCAGGCCTCGCTGACGACCTTCTTTGGATACCAGCCAGAGATCGACTTCCGCCACGGCGGCACGCTGTATGATGCAATTCGCTACAACGATGGCGAAACGTCCCGGGTGCCAATCGTGGACGTTTTGCGCAAGACCTACTTCCCGAACCTGGATCTAGTGCCCGGTGGGATCATGCTTTCGGAATTCGAAACCGAAACTCCAACCGCGCTGAGCCGTGGCGAACAACCCGTCTTCTTCAATCGGATCCGCGACTCGCTACGACAGGTTGAAGACGATTATGACATCGTTTTAATCGACTGCCCGCCTCAGCTTGGCTATCTGACGATGGCAGCGGTCTGTGCATCGACGTCGCTTCTCATGACCATCATCCCTGAGCGTGTCGACCTGGCCTCGGCCAGCCAGTTCCTGACGATGGCGTCGGGCGTTTTGGAAGTCCTGTACTCAAACGGTGGCATCGGCGCGTATGACAATTTCGCCTACCTCCTGACGCGCTTCGACACCGCTATCAGCACGCAGCAGGACTTGTCTGAATGGCTCAAGCAATTGCTAGGCGACAGTGTGATCAAGACGCCCTTCGTGAAGTCTTCGGCGGTTAGCGAGGCTGGCCTTTCGCAAAAGACAATCTTCGAAGTGGACCTCGCTACGACCAAGAACCGAAAGACTTATGAGCGAGCCCTAGAGTCGGTGATGAGCTTTTCAAATGACATTGAGAAGATGATCCAGTCAGCATGGGGTCGAGGGGGCACAAATGAAGCGTGATCTTCTTGCCAAGAGCCTAGCACAAATGGGCTCAAAGCCTTTGATTGCTGCCGAGGCCGGGTCGAAGGTGGACGAAAGCTCGCCTCGTTCCCTGAAGAGCATGTCAGACGTCCTTTCTCAGGTCTCGGCACAGGCGGCCCAGGACGTGGATGTCAATGAGATCGGCGATTCTGAAATCGCGGATCGCTTTGACGTATCAGAAGGGCTCGATGATCTGATCGAGTCCATCAGGACATCAGGACAACAGCTCCCTGCCCTGCTCCGCTATCGCCGCGGCCCTGGCCCTCGCTATGAGGTGGTTTACGGACGCCGCAGAATTGCCGCGTGCCGAGTGCTTGGAATCAAGGTCAAGGCTTATGTCAAGGAAATGGACCACCGCGAGGCTCTTGTCTCGCAGGCCCTGGAAAACTCTGCGCGCCTAGAGCGCAGCTTCATTGAACAAGCCATTTTCGCCACCAAGCTGGAGGACCAGGGCTTCACCCGGGCCGAGATCGGCGATGTGCTAGCTGTCGACAAGGGAACGCTAAGCAAGCTGATTGGCGTTGCCCGAGACGTGCCCGACGCAGTGATCTACAAAATTGGCGCCGCGCATGAAGCAGGCCGGCGCCCATGGCTGGAACTGCGTCGTCTGGTCAAAACGGAAAACGCCCCTTCAGACAGTTCTGTCCTCTTGCTTGTTCCTGAAGAAGGCACTGCGGCCGAGAAGCTCAGCGCTGTCATTGATGCGCTGCAGAAGGTCGCGGATGCACAGCAGAACGCAGCGGAGTCTGCCGCCAAGGGCCCCTCTCCTGCCCCCCTCAAACAAATGCCCGCAACTTCGGTGGCTTTCAGGTCCAAAGGCCAGCGTCTCTTGATCGAGGTTTCCGACAAAAAGGAGCGCGGGTTCATCAACTTCGTGGAGGCACAGCTTGAGCGCCTCTACAAGGAGTGGAAAGAAAAATCATGACGCCAAAAACGGTTAAGTGATTGATTTTTATAGGGTTGGCCATGGTCAACCCTGATCAAACAGACAAGAAACAATCAAAAAGGAGGCAGACGTAGCGCAAAAAGAAACCCCCCGAAGGCGGTGAAGCACTCCAGAGGGTCCCGATTTACTCGCAATCTATTGGTACCCAAAAAATCGAATCACTGCAACACCGATTTCGGTGACCGGTATCCTTTTGCTGTCTGAAAACAGATGGAACAAGAAGCAGTCACGACCATCGAGGTCGAGGCACAGTTGAGTTGTGCGCCTTCAATCTTCGATTCTTTCGCCGGTATTGGCACGATCGAACAGCAGCCAAACTTCGCACCTGTAACCCGGCGCGCGCTCATGGCGGCCGTCAACACCACAAGTCGCGCACTCGGCTTGCGACCGTCTTCAGTCGTTGTGCTTGACGCACTCTTGAGCTGCCTTCCCTGCAACGATCCGAAAACCGGGAATGACAGCCCAATCACGCCACTCACCCTGCTGACCGTGTTCGCTTGCAACGACACTTTATGTTTTCGCGCGAAAGGCATAACGGACAGGCAACTTCGGCGGCACCTTGAGAAACTTGAAGCTGCAAATCTGATCCAACGGCGTGACAGTTCCAACGGCAAACGATTCCCAATTATGCGCAACGGTAAAGTCATCGGCGCGTTCGGCATCGACTTATCGCCCCTGCTCGCACGGTCTGGCGAAATCCTTGCACTGTCTCAGAAACATCGTCAGGAAGCCGACGAACTTCGAGGCATGAAAGCCTACATCCAAAAACTGCGCGGTGAATGCCTCACCCTTTGCCTGCAAGGCGAGGCCTTAGAGTTCGTCGAAGCTGCCCGCAACTTTATGCGTCGAACCGGAGTAACTTTACTTCAGGCAAGCAGCGTCATCAGCAGACTTAAATGCATCCTGCAGAGTAAGGTAGTCACTCCAAGCGTACCGCATTTGGAAGAGTTGGCCACGGCCAACGATCTAGAACACGAACAAGGCCAAGAACAAGCACCGTCTTCTAACTCGAAGAAAACGACCGGCTCAGACGGACAAAATGTCCGGCACAAAGAGACTCAAAAATCATATACAAAAAAAACCTTACCGCGCTCGATGACAGAGCTGTGGGCTTGCTTGACCGAAATCCCGGCCTTTTATCCAGACCACCCCACCACAGAACACGGCCTCCTACAGCTGCTATTTGAATTTGGTAAGATGCTGAGAATAGACAGCGCTCTTTTGGGTAGGGCGGTGTCTTTGCTTGGCCTGGCAGAAGCCATTCAGGTGGCAGATCAAATGGCCTGCAAAATCGACCAGGTCAAAAGCCCTGATAGCTACCTATCGAGGATCCTAGCCGGTTGCACCAAGACATGAGTTGGCCATGGCCAACTTTGCGTTGGTACATAAATCATCCAACTGAAACGCGCCGCCCTGCCGGTCTGTCGTTGGCACCTATGTCCAGTACAAAAGTGAGAGAATGGTTGGTTTGAGGGTGGCGGGAAGTGAGATCGGGAGAGTGGCTCCCGGCGCCCGTCGTGGAGAAGACCTGATGGCCCAAGCTGCCCAGAAGATCACCCTGTCGTCCTCGCGGGACATCCCCTTTGACAAGCTGGTGCTGAGCCAGTCCAACGTCCGGCGCATCAAGGCCGGTGTCTCAGTTGAAGAGTTGGCCGAGGACATCGCTCGTCGCGGCTTGTTGCAAGGCCTGAGCGTGCGGCCTGTGTTGGATGCCGATGGCGTCGAGACCGGCAAGTTCGAGATCCCGGCTGGCGGTCGGCGCTTTCAGGCGCTGTCGTTGCTGGTGAAGCAAAAGCGTTTGGCAAAGACTGCGCCTGTGCCTTGTGTGTTGCGTGATGTGACATCAGATATTCTGGCCGAGGACGACTCCTTGGCTGAGAACATGCAGCGCGTTGCATTGCATCCGCTCGATCAGTTCCGCGCCTTTGTTGCTTTGCGGGAGAAGGGTCAGGGCGAGGAAGCCATTGCGGCGGCCTTCTTCGTTACGCCGCAGATCGTGAAGCAGCGGTTGAAACTCGCTTCCGTGGCCCCTGCCCTTCTGGATGTCTATGCCGAAGATGGCATGACGCTGGAACAGCTGATGGCCTTCACGGTGAACTCCGATCACGGGCGTCAAGTTCAGGTCTGGGAGGCGGTGAAGAACTCCTGGAACAAAGAGCCCTACTCGATCCGGCGCATGTTGACGGAAACCTCTGTGCGGGCTTCGGATCGGCGCGCGGTGTTTGTCGGTGTTGATGCCTATGAGGCCGCGGGTGGCGTTGTCCTGCGCGATCTCTTCCAAGGCGATGATGGGGGCTGGTTGGAGGACCCTGCCCTGCTCGACCGATTGGTCGCGGACAAGCTGCAAGCCAAGGCGCAGGCAATCGCTGCTGAGGGTTGGAAGTGGATCGAGGTGTCCACTGACCTGCCCTACGGCTACAGTCACGGTCTGCGGCGTCTGGTTGGCGATCCCTCACCTCTGAGCGCGGATGAAGCTGCAGACCACGCCAAGCTACTCGCGGAGTATCGGATGCTTGAAGAGGAATACTCTGGTCAGGACGAATACCCCGAGGAGATCGACACTCGGCTTGGCGAGCTGGAAGCTGCGATGGAAGCCTTTGAGCGGCGTCCGCTGATCTTCGATGCGGCAGAGGTTGGTCGCGCCGGAGTCTTCGTGACGCTCGACCGGGATGGCAGCCTAGCTGTCTATCGCGGCTATGTCCGGCCGGAGGATGAGCCTCGCGAAGAGACCATGGCCTACTTCAGCGATGAACTGGGTGCAGAAGGGCAGGGGACTGATGCTGACGTCTTGGCCCATCAGCTATCCGCTGGTCCGTCTGCGGCCACCGTCATCACTTCTGGGGGCCAGCCGTTCAGCGCCGGGCTGCCAGACGATGAGGACGATGGCGCATTAAAGCCTTTGCCTGAGCGTCTCGTCATGGAGCTGACCGCACATCGCACCCTCGCCTTGCGCGAGGCGATTGGGCGTTCGCCCGACGTGGCCCTGACGCTGCTGCTGATTAAGCTGGTCAATGACACCTTCCGCAGTTCCGGGGCTTCGGGCAGTTGCTTGGAGGTTTCTGTGCGTACCGTCTACATGTCGGCTCAGGCGCCTGATCTAAAGGACAGTCCGGTGGCCAAGGCCGTGGACGATCGTCATTCTGCGTGGGAGGCCGATCTGCCGCTTGGCAACGATGCTGTGCTCTGGGATTATCTCTCGGCCCTCGATCAGGCCAGCCGTCTGGCTCTGCTGGCGCATTGCCTGAGCTTCGGGATCAATGCGCTGCATGAGAAGGTGAACCCTTACGGTGCGGGCATCTCGGTCAGCGGGTTGACCCGCCGCATGGCGCAGGCGGAGATCGTGGCTGAAGCCGTCGATCTCGACATGGTCGCGGCAGGCTGGGAGCCGACGGCGGACAATTATCTGAACCGGGTTCCCAAGGCGCGAATCCTTGAAGCCTTGCGTGAGGCGAAGGGGGAAGGCACCGCGCAATTGCTCGACCATCTGAAGAAGGGCGAGATGGCCACGGAAGCCGAGCGCTTGCTCAAGGGTAGCGGTTGGTTGCCGGAGGTTCTGCGGCGCAGTGATCTTGTCGCACAGGACGGTGATGTCGTTGCAGAAGGGCAGGGGGCTTTGAACGAAGGACCCTTGGGCGCTGCTGACATTGACGCTGAGATCGACTTGCCTGCCTTCCTGACGGCCGAATTGCCCGTGGAAAGCACCGCGCTGATGGCTGCGGAGTGATCTGAGCCCTCGAGGGCGGGAGAACCCGCCCTCAATCACAGCAAAACACAACAATATCAATATGATGAGTGCGAATGTTCGCATTAAGGATGAGGAATCATGTCCGCAATTAAGATAATCGACCAAGCGCCCTTGGGCGCGCTCATTCGTTACACTGATGGCAGTCCCAAACCGCCTGCACGCTTCACCAAAAAGCTGGCGGCCTGGGAAAGGTCCAACGGTGTTGGTCGTCTGGTAAAAAAGGAGCCGCCGCGGCCCTTTCCGACCTGGACGGCCCCGGCGTCCTTCACGTTGCATGAAGGCAACTTCTCCTCGGAGGGGGTCATCCTCGTCACGATCATGCGCAGTCATTCGGCCGACAGCCAGCTCAGCTTTGAGGTGGTCGAGGAGCCCAAGGTGGGGCAGGTCTGTGTGCTTCTGGATTTTGGGGGCAGCACCGAGCTTTTGCACCTGGCGTCATCCGTCACAGCGGCGGAGCTTTGGATAGCCAAGGAGGGCTATCGCAACGCGCGGCTCGAGATCGTTGGCGACGATTGCGGTGACGGGGCAGGGGAGGCGCGTATCGCCGCCAGAACCTTCTCAGAGACCAAGGGGGCCCGTCGCACCGGGCCTCTCATCCAGCACCAACCTGTCCCGCGCATCTGCACGGGGCACCAAAGGCTCCATCCCCAGTAAGGCCTCGGTCAACCAAAAGCATGTCTGCGAGGCTGGCGGGGTGAGTATCAGCGGGACAATTCGGCTCCTTGTGTCAAAGTACCATCCCCCGCTTGCCAGTCCCTTCCTTGGCCCAAATCCAGTCTTCGAGATCAAGCCACAAGGGCTCGGACTACGGGGTGAGCCCGTGCCGCCGGCCGGATTCGGGGCAAGCCCGAACGCACCCGGTGATGTCAGCCCGTCTTTGGTCCTGCGGGTTCCTGTCAGCGCGGGGGATGGTCCCTCGCCTCCCAGCAGGAGCCAAAACAGATGTCCCGCAAAGATGCACACGCCTTCGCCGCCTCCCTCGCCGCCACGCTCATGGTTTCGATCGTCGTCTTTCAGGCAGGGGATGGAACCTATGGTGCCGTCCCCGCCGATGAAATCGACGGCGACGAGGTTCAGGTGCTTGTTGAGATCGACCCGTGGGCGTAATGCCCGCGGTCGTTAAGAAGGCCCGGGCACGGCGCGAACGCGCCTCCGGGCCTTTCGCCTGTCTCGGCTCAAGAGCCTCACAGGCACAAGGCGCCGACGGCGTGTCGGCATCCCGAAATCCAAGGAATGAAAATGCGCATGCCTGCGCCTTAACTCCTTAACGAGGTGCTCTGCTGGGTGCCATGCATTGCTGCAGATAGGGCAGGGGCCCCTTTCTGGGTACGACTTTTTCAATCTATGAACATGACGGAGCCGACATGTTCACAACACCCGGTTTTGTTATCACGAACGTCCCACTGCTCGGTCACGCACAGGCGGTCAGTTGACTGCCATGTCCTCGGGCGATTTACCTGCGTCAAGGGATGCGACAAACCACAGCGGCTTGCGCCCCCGGCCTGACCAGGTGAGGGCCGCGTTTTCTGGATGCCGGTACTTCGCGGCAGCGGGCGCACGAGTGGGTTTCACCTCAGTGCCGACCAGTTCGGCAAGAGAATAGCCCATCTCTTTGGCAATGACCTCGAGCTTGCTTCGGGCATCGCTTTTCTGACGATCCTCAAACGTGAAAATAGCCTTGGCCAGATCCTTCTGCAGGCTCTTGAGCTCTTTGAGCGACAGTGTCTCGATGTTGAATTCAGCCATGGGTGCCTCGTGTCCAAAATGATGCCCTTGGGATAGCCGTCACGGCGCGGGCTCGCAACTCCGATCGGGCTGGTTCGCGAATGGCAAGCAAAAGGGCTCTGAGGTGATCAGCCGCTCTAGAGCATGTCGCCCCTGATCGGATTCTGGATTCCCATATCGATCATCCTGTGATTCCATGTCTTGGAGGCGGATATGGGGGTAAGAGATGGGTAAACCGCATCCTGTTGAGTTGCGCGACCGTGCTGTGCGGCTTGTAGAGCAGGGTCAGACGCACACCGAAACGGCGCGGCGTCTGTGTGTTTCGATCAAGTTCGTCAACGACATGGTGCGCCTCAGGCGCGAGACCGGATCGCTTGCGCCGAAGCGGCAGGGCAATCCCGGGCGCGGCAAGCTGACAGGTGTCACGGATTGGGTGCAGAGACGGATCACGTCGCAGCCTGATCTGACAATTGACGCGCTGACGGCGGAACTGGCCGCAGACCACGGATTGGAAGTGCACCGCTCGTCCGTCGGCCGGCTGCTGCTCAGGCTCGGGCTGTCACACAAAAAAAGACCTTCAAGCGCTTGAGCAGAAGCGCCAGGACGTGGCCGACCTGCGCCGCATCTGGATCGGCAAACGCCAGCCCTTCATGGCCAGGCATCTGGAAAGACTGGCCTTCATCGACGAGACTTCGGTGAAGACCAACATGGCCAAGACCACCGGCTGGGCCCCGCGCGGGCAGCGCCTGGTCGATCACGCACCATTCGGGCATTGGCGCACCCAGACATTCATCGGTGCCCTGCGCCATGACCGGCTCGATGCACCCTGGGTGATCGACGGCGCGATGAATAGGGAAATGTTCGACCTGTATGTCACGACCCAGCTGGTGCCAACGCTGAGGACCGGCGACGTCGTCATCCTCGACAATCTGTCAAGCCACAAGAGCCCGACAGCCGCCAAAGCCTTGCGCGACATCGGCGCGTGGTTCCTGTTCCTGCCGCCCTACAGCCCAGATTTGAACCCCATCGAAATGGCATTCTCGAAGCTGAAGGCGCTGCTCAGAAAAGCTGCCGCCCGAACCTATCATGAACTTTGGCAGGCGGTCGGGCAGGTGTGCGACCTGTTCAGCGACGAGGAGTGCTACAACTTCTTCAAGGCCGCAGGATACAGAACCAATTAAACGCGACACGCTCTAGTGGTAAGGACTTTGGGTTTACCGTCTTAGCAGGGCGAGGGAAGACATGTTCAGCTAGAGCCCCCGATCACTCCTGTCCCCGGTGCCATCCCTTCGACTGACAATCCCCTAATCCTGTTCGGGTTCAATCGTGCAACCCCGCGTCAGTCCGGGCCGTGTTGGCCGCCGTTTGCTTCCTGTCCGCTCCACCCCGGACCTTTGGGGGTTTCCGTCTGGTCTGATGGCCCAGCCGTGCACGCCTCATCCGACAGGCTTCTTTCGGGTCTTGTCGAAGGGACGGTCCCAGGGACAGGAAAAACAGGAGCTACCAAATGCAGAACATCGTCATCCTCGCCGGCAATATCGGTCAGCAGCCCGAAGTCCGCACCACCCAGGGCGGCACGAAGATCACCAACTTCACCCTGGCCACCTCGCGTCCCCGCCTTTCGGAAGGCCGCGCGATCCGCGACGAAAACGGCTACCGGGTCATGGACACCGAATGGCACCGCATCACCTGCTTCAACGGTCTCGGCAAGATGGTCGCAGAGCACTGCGAGAAGGGCATGAAGGTCATGGTCCACGGCCGTATCCACTACACCAAGTGGACCGACGCAACCGGCGTGGACCGCTACGGCTGCGAGATCATCGCTGAGAAGGTCGACTTTCTCAGCCGACCAAAAGCGACCGAGAACGAAAACCCCGAACTGGTCGACCGCGACGACGAGATCCCGTTCTAAGAATGGGGTCTCCGCCTCGGGTCCGGCGGGGCAACCCGCCGGCTTCGGTTGCTTTCGGCCCAAACCGGTCATTCAGCGCTGAAGTGGCGCTGCGGTGCAAAATCCCATTGGCCGCCGTTCGTGATTATCACCAGCTATGTCATAATGATCTGCAAAGTGGCCACTCCACACTGGGGCCTCCCTTTAGTTCCACACCCGTAGGTCTGGCTTCGGCCAAGCCTCTCGTCAGAACCGTGCTTTCGCCTCTGCCAGAAGGAACTGGAGCCGCTCTGTCCAGGCACCAAAGTTCGCTCCGGTCCGAGCGGAAACCTCGATGATTTCGGCCTTCGGGTTCACAGTCGCGATATTGGCGCGACAGGCGGCCTCGTCAAACCCGACATGGGGGGCAAGGTCCATCTTGTTGATGATCACGATGCCCACGGCGCGGAACATGTGGGGGTATTTCAAGGGCTTGTCCTCGCCCTCGGTGGTCGAGATCACGGCGATCTTCATCGCCTCGCCAAGGTCGAACATCGCGGGGCATACGAGGTTGCCGACGTTCTCGATCAGGAGGAGCGAGCCTGGCGCAGGGTTCAATGCGCGGGCGGCTTCGGCGACCATGTCGGCCTCGAGATGGCAACCTGCTCCCGTGTTGACCTGAATGGCCGGCGCACCGGCGGCGCGGATGCGGTCGGCGTCATTCGTGGTCATCTGGTCGCCTTCGATGACCGAGATCGCGACCTGATCTTTCAGCGCCTTGATCGTCGCTTCCAGAAGGGCGGTCTTGCCCGAACCGGGCGAGGAAACGAAATTCAGTGCCAGCACGCCGCGACCTTCGAACCAGCCCCGGTTGCGGGCGGCGATGGCATCGTTTTTGCCCAGGATCGCGGCTTCGAGTGCCACATGGTTTCCGGCCGGGTGCTGCTCCAGCACATGATCATGCGGATGATCGTGACTATGGCCGTGATGCGAGTGGTCATGCGAATGATCGTGGCTGTGGCCGTGATGTGAGTGATCATGCGCATGATGATGATCATGACCATGATCGTGATCGTGATCATGCAGATGGTCATGCGGCAATCCATGGGCATGCGCAAAGGCATGTGCATCGGCCAAACTTTGACCGGACGCACGCAAAAGCTGCGTGGCCCCAGTGTCCACGTTGGTCATCGAGACTTCGCTCTTCGGATCGGCACAGCCGCAGACACCACACATCACGCTTCCTCCCTGATTTCGAAATCCCGCACGGTGAAAGTGTCCCCCTCGGCGTCGATGAAGCCCAAGGTCGCACCCGCCAGCACTGTCTTGTCCGTCACGATGTCCCAGCAAAAGGCCAGGGCATCCCTTTCGATGCAGGCGCGCGGCCCAATGGCGACCCGCACGCCCTTTATCGGCCGGCCGCGCGCATGTTCCTCAACGATCGCAGCGATGCTGCGCGCCATCCCAAGCTCATGCATGGGTCCAGTCCTTTTGTTGGGTTGGCGGGGATGGCCCCGCCAACAGCGGTCAGCCCATCAGGATCGCGGCACCGGCGACGGCACCCACCGCACCCACCAGTCGGCGCGAGTTGAGCGCAAGCCCGCCGCCAAGGCGTTCCAGCGTCCGGCCAAGCACGACCCCAGCCGCATGCAGAAGCGCGGTCGCCACCACAAAGCCCGCAGCGTAGCCAAGGAACGACCCGGCACCGCTTCCTTCAGCGCCATGCGCATGGCCGTGGAACACCGCGAACACCGCGACCAGCGCCATTGCAGGACCGACCGGCAGTTTCATCCCGAAGGCCACGGCAAGGCCCATGACGATGACTGAAAGCGCGATGCCCTGCTCGACCATCGGGAGCGGTGTTCCGAAGTACCCAAGCGCACCGCCCGCCACCATCGCCAGCACAAAGGCCGCAGGCACAGCCCAAAGCGACCGCCCGCCAAGCTGCGCCGCAAAGACCCCTACGGCGACCATCGCAAGCACATGGTCGAGGCCGGTCAGCGGGTGCAGAAAGCCGTGCATCGCGTCGATATGCGCGCCGGTTCCGGTATGGGCCTTCGCCGCCGCGGGCAGCAAGGCCAGAATGGCGGCAAGGCCGCTGGTCAACTTTTTCATGATTGTCCCTCTCCTGTGTTTTCGATTTGGTCAGCAAATTCTGGGCAGTTGCTCGCCCACCAGCATGTCGACGATACGCCCGCCCCCGAAAACGGTCTTCATGACGACAGTGCGCGGATGGGCGGTGGTGGCGCGCCCGATGACGCAGGCCCCGCGCCCCGCCTCGGTCGCCTGCATGGCGGCTAGCGCGGTCTCGGCTTGACCCTCGGGTACGAACAGGACCAGCGTCCCCTCATTGGCCAGATAGAGCGGATCGAGACCAAGGATCTCGCAAACCCCTTTCACCTCGGCGCGCAAGGGCAGGTGGGCCTCCATGATCTCGACCCCCACACCCGCTGCATCGGCGATCTCATTGAGGGCCGAGGCGAGGCCGCCGCGCGTGGCATCGCGAGCGCAGCGCACTCCGGGGGCAGCTTGGAGAACGGCCTCCATCAGGTGGTTCAGCGGCTGGCAGTCGGACTGGATATCCGTCGTCAAGGCCATGTCGCCGCGCGCGGCAAGGATCGCCGCGCCATGGTCGCCGAGCACACCGTTCACGATCGCCACATCGCCGGGCTGCACCGAGGACGCGATGAGGCAGCGCCCCGGCGGGATCACCCCGACGCCTGAGGTGGTGACAAAGACCCCGTCGCCGGAGCCTTTGCCGACCACCTTGGTATCGCCAGTGACAATCCGCACCCCTGCCGCTTCTGCCGCCGCCTGCATAGAGGCCGCAATCCGGCGCAGGGTGGAGATCGGCACGCCTTCCTCGATGATGAAGGCCGCCGACAGCCACAGCGGCCGCGCGCCGCCCACGGCCAGATCGTTGACCGTGCCGCAGACGGCTATGGTGCCGATATCGCCGCCCGGAAACTCCATGGGTGAGACGACGAAGCTGTCAGTGGTAAAGGCCAGCTGCGCGCCGGGTTCCAGGACCGAAGGATGCATTAGCCGCGCTTGATCCTCCATCCCTGGCGGGGCGAATACCGAGGTGAAGACATCCTCGATCAGATCGCGCATCGCCTTGCCGCCGCCGCCATGCGCCAACGTGACCCGGTCGGCCACCACGCGGCGGGCGGGGCGGAGACCTGCGTTCATACCGCCTCCTCCAGCCTGAGGCCGCCATATTGGTAATAGGCCGCGCAGGCCCCTTCAGAGCTGACCATCAGCGCGCCAAGCGGCATTTCCGGGGTGCAGCCTTTGCCGAATTGCGGGCAGGCGTGGGGTTTGATCCGGCCGGTCATCACATCGCCGCAACGGCAGCCTTCCGGTTCCGCCACGGCGCGGGGGCCTTTGCCGTAGCCAATGCCGAACTTCACCTCGGCATCGAATGCCGCGTACTTCGGACGGATGCGCAACCCGCTGGCGTCAATCTCTCCCAGCCCCCGCCATTCGAAACTGGGGCGCGGCTCGTACACCTCGGCGCAGGCGGCGATGCTAACGGGGTTGCCATCATCAGGTACGACGCGGGAATACTGGTTCTCCACCTCTGCCCGGCCATCGCGGATCTGTTCCAGCACCATCAGGACGGACTGGAGGAGGTCCAAAGGTTCAAACCCCGCCACGACGATCGGCCTGCCATAGTCCCGCGCGATGAAGTCATAAGGATGGATACCAATGACCATTGACACATGGCCGGGGCCGACAAAGCCATCCAGCACCATATGCGGGTCATCCAGCAGCGCCTTGATCGGCGGCGGCACGGTGATGTGGTTGCAGAAGATGGAAAAGTTGGTCTGGTTGTCCGCCGCCGCCTGGAGGATGGTCAACGCGGTCGAAGGAGTCGTTGTCTCGAACCCCAGGCCAAAGAACACCACCTCGCGGTCGGGGTTGCGGCGGGCAAGCTCCAGCGCATCGAGCGGCGAATAGACCATGCGGATATCCGCCCCATCCGCCTTGGCCTGGATCAGCGATTTCCGCCGCCCCGGCACCCGCATTGCATCGCCGAAGGTGGTCATGATCACACCGGGGCGTTCAGCGATTTCGACGCATTCGTCGATCCGGCTCATCGGCAGGACGCAGACCGGGCAGCCGGGGCCGTGGATGAATTCCAATCCCGGCGGGGTCAGCTTGTCCAACCCGTAACGGAAGATCGCATGGGTATGCCCGCCGCAGATTTCCATAATGTGGACGGGCTTTTCCTTGGTCGCCCCGATCTCGTCGGTGACGCGGGCGATGGCCGCCAGCACGCCGCGCGCGGCGACCGGATCGCGGAATTCGTCGGCGTATTTCATGATGCGAGCATCCTCTCGGACGCGCGCATCGCCTCGATTTCTTCCTGCGCCTCACCAAGTTGGCGCAGGATGTCGAGCGTCAGCGCGGCCTCCTCTTCGTTGATCCGGCTCATCGCAAAGCCGACATGGATCAGCGACCAGGCGCCGATCAGGGCCTCAATCGGTTCCTCCTTCAGGATGCAGGCGACATTGACCTGACGCCGCACGCCCATCACCTCGACAATGGCGAGCTTTCGAGCGGCGTCGGCGATCTCAACGATCTGTCCGGGGATGCCTAGGCACATGGGGTTTTCTCCGTTTGAGTGATGGCCAGGGCGATGACCGCCTGACCCAGGGCCAGTCCGCCGTCATTCGCCGGGACCTTTGCGTGGCTGAGAACCTGCTTGCCGCTGGCCTCAAGCCCCTGATGAACAAGCGTAAAAATCGTGGCGTTCTGAAAGCAGCCGCCCGAGAGGGCAATGGTGTCGATCTCGGTATCCTTGGTGATCCGTTCGGCCATCCGCACGACGGCCATGGCGAGGCCCCGGTGAAAGCGGGCCGCGATCACCCCGACCGGGGTTTCAAGGATCAGATCGCCCAGCATTGCCCGCCAGACCGCCAGCGGCTCGATGTAGGGCATCCCGCGCCCGCCGAGGAGCGGGGTCGAGAAGGGATAGGCGAGGTCCTCGGGTTCGTTCATGGCCGAAGGGTCGATGGCCGCCTCGAACCTCATCGCCGCCTCACCCTCATAGCTTTGCGGCCCCCAGGCGAGGCCCGCAATCGCCGCCGCCGCATCAAAAAGCCTGCCGCATGAGGTGGAGAGCGGCGTGTTCTGTCCCTTGGCGATCATCGCGTCCAGCGTCGCGCGGGGGATATCCGACAGGCGTTGGTGAATCTCCAACCCGTCGAAATTCATCGAGAGTTCCGCCCATCCCATCTGCGCCATCAGATGCGCATAGGCGTTGCGCCAGGGCTCCTTCACCGCTGCCGCGCCGCCGGGCAGAGCCACCGGTTTCAGGCTGCCCGCGCGGCGATAGCCGCGATAGTCGCAGATCAAGAACTCACCGCCCCAGATCGTGCCGTCATCGCCAAGGCCCGTGCCATCCATCGCGATGCCAAGGACCGGGGGCGCATCAAGCGCGCGGCCATTTTCGGCGAGGCAGGCGGCGATATGGGCGTGGTGGTGCTGGACCGCGATCACCGGGCGACCTTCGGCGCGGGCGTAACCGGCTTGGGTGGAGAGGTACTGCGGGTGCTGGTCCACGGCAATGATATCGGGAGCGTGGTCGAAAAGCCGGGTGTAAAGGTCAAGGTTGCGGCCGGTATCGGCATGGGTCGCCGCATCCTCGAGATCGCCCATGTGCTGCGACAGGATCGCCTGCCCGCCCTTCACCAGGCAGAAGGTGTTCTTCACCTCGGACCCCATGGCGAGCACTTGCAGGTCGCGTGAAAACCCTTCCGGCAGGGGCAGACCTGCGGGCGCATAGCCCCGGGCACGGCGCAAGAGGCGCGGGCGGCCAAGATCCACCCGGACGACCGAGTCATCAATGCGGTTCGCTATCTCGCGGTCGTGGAGGCAGGCGAAATCGGCGATCTCGGCCAGACGTGCACGGGTGTCCTCATTGGTGATGCACTGCGGCTGGCCCGAGGGGTTGCCCGATGTCATCACCACGGGCCGCCCGATCCGGCGCAGGATCATGTGGTAGAAAGGCGTGTAGGGCAGCATCACGCCCAGCCGGTCCAGCCCCGGCGCGATGCTGCCCGGCAGGCTGTTTGGCAGTGACTTCAGAAGCACGATCGGGGCTTCGGGGCCGCTGAGCGTGGCGGCCTCGGCTTCCGACACTTCGCAGTATTCCCGCACCACTCCCAGATCGCGGGCCATCAGGGCAAAGGCCTTGCCCGCCCGGCCCTTGCGGCGGCGAAGTTCGGCGACGGCCTCAGCATTGGTCGCATCGCAAGCCAGATGCACGCCGCCCAGCCCCCGGATCGCCACGATATGGCCGTTCAGGATCATGCCTCCGGTCGCGTCGATGTCGTCGAGCATCGAGAAGGCCTCGTGCTGCACCGCCCCTCGCCCCAGCTTTTCGATCCAGATTTGCGGACCACAGCGGCCGCAGGCGACGGGCTGGGCGTGAAAGCGGCGGTCGGCGGGGTTGCGGTACTCAGTCGCGCAGGGCTCGCAGAGGTCGAAGGGCGCCATGGTGGTCTTGGCCCGGTCGTAGGGGGCGGCGGTGACGATTGAAAAGCGCGGGCCGCAATTGGTGCAATTGGTGAAAGGATAGCGGTAGCGGCGCTCAAACGGGTTGCGGATCTCGGAGAGGCAATCAGGGCAGGTCGCGGCATCGGGGGTGACCGAGCCGCGCATCTCGCCACCCTCGGAGGCCACGATGTCAAAGCCTGCTGGGGCCTCGGCCTCCAACGGCTCCACCCGCAATTCCTCGATCCGGGCCAGGGCGGGAAGGCTTGCGTGCAGACGGTCGGGGAAGGTGGCAAGGCCGTCGCCCCAGAGGCGGATCACCACGCCCTCGGCGGTGTTCTTCACGTCGCCCGCAAGGCCCATTTCCTGCGCCAGCCGCCAGACGGCAGGGCGGAACCCCACGCCCTGCACCTGCCCCCGCACGGTGACCTGCGCGCCCCTCATGGTGCAACATCCCAGATCAGCACGCGGTTGTTGCCGCTGTCGGCCACCGCGACAGTGGACCCAAGCGCGGACAGGCCATAAGGCCAGCACAGACTGTCCCGTTCGGCCATGCCCCAGCGGTTGTCGCCCTTGGCGGCGAAATCCGGCTGGCCGGTCAGCCGGTCAGCATCGGCGCCCATGCCGGTGTCAGAGAACCCCAGAAGGCGTGAGTTGGCGGTGTCGCCCACCACCAGCCTGCCCTGCAGCACCGCCAGCGCATAGGGCATGTTCATCGCCATCGACGAGGGGTAATAGGCCGCGCGGTTCAGGTCGCAGTCCTGCATCGCGCCCTGGCCCAGTACGGCATCCGCGGGCTGGCCGTTGGCCGCAGGCAAAGCGTCCCAGACCATCACCCGATTGTTGCCGGCATCGGCCACCGCCAAGCCACTTTGCCAGCCCACCGCCATATGCGGCCAGCGCATGGAGCGGGAGGAGACGGCGGCCCCCGCATTCTCATCCCGGCAGGTGAAGCTGTCTTGCCCAAGGACGAGGTCAGCAGGCTGGCCAGTCCTTGCCGGGTCGTCCCAGACCAGCACCCGGCGGTTGCCGGTATCGCATACCACGAGCCGCCCATCGACCTCGGCCACGCCATAGGGCCAGTGCAGTGTGGCGGCGGTGGGCGCATCGGCCCCCCGATTGGCCAGGGCACCATCGGCGGCGGATTGGCCCAGGATGATGTCGGCCGCGCTGTCCGGTCCGGTCGGCAACTGCTGCCAAATCAGGACCCGATGGTTCCAGGGATCCGCAACCGCCAGCCCGCCACGAAACGCAACGACCCCCGTCGGCACGTTCAGGGTGGCAGCCGTGACCGGCCCCTTGGCATTGCGCCCCTCGCGCCCAAAGGCAGGCTGGCCCACAAGGAGATCAGCGGGGGTGTCGTCCACCTCGGGCACCTTGTGCCAGCCGAGCACCCGGTGATGCCCAGTGTCGGCCACCCAGAGCGAACCATCCGGGTGCAGGCACACCCCGCGCGGGCCGAACAGGCGGTGTGCTGCGGGCGTGATCGGATCGGCCAGCATCCCGCCATCGGTGCCAAGGATCACCCGCGCACCTGCGGGATCCAGCAGCGGCGCCCCTTGCGTGATCGTGCCCTCGGCCTTGATCGGCGAGAAGGAAGGGGCCAGCGACACCTTCATGGCACGATCCTGATCTGGACCCGCGACCCGATCACCCGCACGGCATGGGCATGAAGCTGCACCTCGGGCGCGGTCAGGCATTCGCCGCTTTCCAGCGCATAGCGAAAGCCGTGGAACGGGCAGGTCAGGATGCCACCCTCCAGCGCGCCATCGGTCATCTCCAGCCCCATATGGGCGCAGGCGTTGCGGAAACAGGTCACGGTATCGCCATGGCGCGAGAGGATGACCCCCTCACCCCCAACGGTTTCGAACAGCACCGCGCCATCGGGCAGGCGCGAAAGGTCCAGCGCGTTGTGCCAGGCCCCGCCGAGCGTTTCGGCGAAAGGTGAGGTGAAATGCACCGTATCCGCCCCGCCACCACCCAGACCCTTGGCCTGCCGCACATCGGTGATTTCAGGCACCGCGTCCTGAATGGCCTTCTTCACACCGGCGTAGAAGGTCAGTTGCGAGGCAGGGCAGCCATCGCAGGCCCCGAGAAACCGGATATCCGCACGGGACCCTTCAACTGCGGCCACCTCGGCATTGCCGCCATGGCTCGCTAGCATCGGGCGCACGGTTTCCAGCGCCGCCTCGACCCGCTCGAAAAGCGAAGGTTTCAGGATACCGTGACGGCGGAGGACGGCATAGACAACCTCATCCCGCGCCGCCTCGGCCAGGGCCGCGCCGAAGCCTGGCTGGGATTTCAGACTGCGGATTAGGCGGCGAAAGGCCTCGGCGTTCAGCGCATCCAGTGCTTCGGTCTGGGCCTTCGCGCCCATTCGGGCCGCATCGTCCCAATGCTCCGCCAGCGCCTCCAACGCGCGCAGATCACCCAGCAGCCGGTCAAGGCTGGGGGCATCTGCGGCGGGGAGCGAGGCGTCCTTCATGGCTTCACGCGTACTTCACGTCTTTGAGGAGAACCGGCTGTGCGATCCCCGCCACCGCCCCCGCCGCAATCGCCGCCAGCCACATCGGCGCAAACTGCCCCAGGACCAGCCCAACGATCAAACCTGCACCCGCGCCAATGGCCAGTTGCCGGATCACCATGCGGTTGTCTTTGAAAAGCTTGCCCGCGAAGAATTGCTTCGCAGAGTTCATTGCCATGCCGAACATGCGCGCCCTCCTCAGGTCAGGGACAGCACGAGCACGGTCAGAACGACCGCGACACTGCCCGAGATGATGCCGTAAAGCCCGCCCATATAGGCGGCGAGTTCCGTGCCAAGGGCGTCCTTGCCGATGCGGATGCCCGAGAGGGCCCCGGCACCAAGGGCGGCCGCAAGGCCAAGGATGAGGGAGAGGATAACAGTCACGCGCGGGGTTCCTTTTGGTCTCGTGTCAATGGCTTTGGTGCGAGGCAAAGGCGCTGTGCGGCGCCAGTGCCGAGGTCAGGTCGGCGATCGCCTCGGCAACGGAACGGGCCTTCTCGGCCTCCCCACGCTGCTGAAAGATGCCTTGCGCCTCACGCAGAAGGGCGACAGCCTCCTGGACATGGCGCGGGTTGCCGGCTTCGGGGTTTTCCAGATCGTCGGGCAGGTTTGCAAGGCAGTTGGCCTTGTTCGCGATGGTGTTGGCATAGGCCTCGGGCATGTCGCGCAGCGTGCGGACCTTCAGCGCCTCGTCATAGGCATCAAGCGCGCGCAAGCAGTTTTCCACCCGGTGCGCGGTCGAGACATACTGCAGCGCATTGCCGAGGTTGTTCTGCAGCATGGCATATTCAACCGGATGGTCGATCAGGGTGACGACGCGCAGCCCCTCTTCGAACGCTTGCACCGCCAAAGCCTCGCGCAGCTTGCCGCTGTCGTCGGTGAAGGGCATCGACATGAAGGCGGTGGCCAGGTTGTTCTGCAGGATCGCGAATTCCTTCGGGTAAGCCGCCTTGTCAAAGGTCCGCAGCGCGCGCTGATAGGCGCTGATTGCGGGCTGGATCGGCATCATGCCCCATCCGGCGAGGGTCTGGCAGATCAGGCCAAGGTTCATCTCGGCTTCCGCGATCTCCGCGTTGGAGCCTTCAGCGGTCA
Source organism: Pseudotabrizicola sp. (assembly GCF_030656345.1). Lineage (GTDB taxonomy): Bacteria > Pseudomonadota > Alphaproteobacteria > Rhodobacterales > Rhodobacteraceae > Pseudotabrizicola. The sequence goes on from NZ_JAUSNR010000047.1 coordinate 21,144, forward strand.
GGGTCGCGATGGCCGTGGTGATTTCCGCGCGGGCGGCCTTCATCGGCTCGGCATCCTTGGCCGGCACCGCCATCAGCGCTGTGGCAAGACGCGCCCGAATGCGCGCCCCGCCCAGCACTTCGCCCGGAGGGACAAGCGTCAGAGCCTTGAGATAAAGGTCAACAGCGGCGTGCAGGTCTGCCGGTTCGCGCGGGGCCTGCTGCAGGCCCATCGCAATCTCCATCAGCATCTGCGCCTTGTCAGCGTCAGATGTGTCGGCGTCTTCGACAGCCATCAGCGCAGCATCGACCTGCTGCTTGGTGCGGCTGGTTGCAGCCATGGTAGACCCTCCCCGCGCGACTCAGGCGTGTCGCGTCTTCTTGTGCAGAAAGAAGATCACTTGCTGCGCGCCTTGTCTACTTTCTTCTTCAATTGAAAATCAACTTTGCATAGTAGGCGGCAGTTCTGCGCAAAGCGCGCCCTGATCGGATACCCAGTTAGCAGGAAGATCAGTCACGCTCAGCCCCAGCAGACCCTGATCCTGAAATACGTCCCGCGCTTGCGCCACGCGGTCCCCCGCAGCATTGCGGAGCTTGAGAAGACAGCCGCCCGCTGTTGCCTGATGCACGGGCAGGATCATCAGAGTGCCGTCGCGGATCAGCACCACCACCGAAGCGATGCCGCGAAAGTAGGTCTCGACCACCACCGCGGGCAGGTAGATCGAGCCATCCCGAACCGAAAGCACCGCGGTCATGCGGCCAGCCAATCATCAATCAGTCCGCGCACCCTTTGCGCTACGCTTTGCGCCGAAGCCTCGACGGACGGGCTGAGGGCAAGGCCAAGGTCAAGCGTCGCCGCTTCGATCAGAAGGACGACCACGGTTGCGGGATAGGTGTCACCGTAGATGCGGCGCCCGGCGTAAAGTGCATGATCCCAGCGGAACTCGTGCAAGCCCGCGCCCTTGGCAGGTGGCGCGGCAAGGACTTCGCCCGGCACCTCGTAGACCGCGCCGGGATTGCCGCCAGGCACCCGCGCATCGACTACCACCAGATGGGTGGCACCGCGTGCGCGATACATTGCTGTCATGCCGTCTGTGCCAACATCAAAGAGCCGCACCTGAGGCGGCAAACACTTGTCGCGCAAGAGGGCAATCACACGTGGCCCGACCCCATCATCGCTGCGGTTGGGATTCCCGCAGCCAAGTACGATAATGTCGGGCTCTGTCAGATCCGCCATAGCCTGCAGGACCATTCCGGCTCGACCGGCAGCATGAGTTCTGGCAGATCGCAGAACCGGGCGTGGACTTTGTAATACATGCAGGTTTCGCAAGGTTGCGGCATGTCTTCGGCCTCGATGGTGTGGTCGGTAAAGCCACCGATCACCAGCTTTGCCACCAGATCATCGCCCGCTTCGACCTGCAGGCGGCGCACAATCGCGTTCACCTCTTCGCTGGTGCCCGCACGCGGCCAGACCTCGGTTTCCAGCCCGCCAGCAAGGCGGGCGGCGATATCCTTGCGCAAGGTTTCCAGGTCCATCTTTTCCCCTAGATGCGCCACAGGCGGCACCACCAGTCAGCCTTGGCCGGAAGATTGAGTTCCGGCAGATCGCACCAGCGCCGGTGCACAAGGAAATACATGCATTCCTGGCAACGCATCTTGTCAGGCCCATACGGCTCCAGCAGCCAGCCCGAAATCACCAGTTTCTCCCGCAAGGCGTTTGCGTCCAGCGGGCGCAGTATGTCGAGGAGCTTTGAGAACTCCCGGTCCGTTTCCGGGAACGGTTCAACTTCGGTGACCAGCCCGTCTGCGAACATGTCCTCGATCATCCGAAGCAGCATGTCATGGCTGGCCTCGGCAGGTGTCACCCCATAGCGCGCGATGTATGCCTGCGACTGGTCGGCCAGGCTTGTCTCCTTGTTCACGGCTTGTCCCTCCCCTTGGATCCACCCTGCAATGGCCGGGCCGACAGGCCCGACCACCGTGCTACGGATCAGGCGGTTCGGAAGCGCGCCAGCTCTTCGCCGGTCTGGCCATCATGCGCATGAACCGTGCAGACAAGGCAACTGTCATAGGACCGGCAGACATGGCCCACTTCGACCGGGTCGTGCTTGTTCTTGATCGGCGTGCCGATCAGCGCCTCTTCGATCGGGCCGCGCTGGCCATCAGCCGACCGGGGGCCGACGTTCCAGGTGGTGGGGGCGATGATCTGGTAGTTGGCGATCTTGCCGTTCTTCACCTCGATCCAGTGACACAGTGCCCCACGGATCGCCTCGGTAGCTCCCCAACCCTTCCCGTCGCGTTCGGTCGGCTTGATGTACCACTCGTCGTTCAGCCGGAACTCGCGCAGGATGCGCTCGGCCTCACGGTACAGGATGCACAGTTCATGCATCCGCGCGAAATGGCGCAGCATGATCGAGGCACCGCCCATCTTGCGGTACATGTCGAGGACAAGGCCATCCGAATGCTGGAAGGCCTGGCCGGTGGTGTTGCCTGCGATCAGTCGGCGGGCCAGCGGCCCGGCCTCAAGCGCGCCGCTTTCCGAATGGCGAACGGCAGTGCCCCAAGAATACTTGCCTGCCGGATCGACCTTGTTCTTGGCGATCGGCTTCGTGGTGCGGTCAAATGGATGGACCGCCGCGCCTTCATCATACCAGGCGTGGGTTGTATCTTCGCGGGTGAAGATATGCTCCATCGGGCCGAAGGTGTCGGTCGCCCCGTCATAGGTGCCCGACTTCATGATCACCGCCGAGGACCGCCCGTCGATGGTAGGCTTGTTGTACTTGTCCTCATGCGGCAGGTAGCCCCAGGTCACGAACTTGCCGTGGCCTTTACCATAGTGCTGCAGGCCGATTTCCTTCGACATGCGCCAAAAAAGGCCGAGGTCGGAATTGGCATGCTTCGGGCTTTCCTCAAGCCAGGCCTCGAATTGCTCCAGCGTCTGGATTTCCTCGTACCGCTCCATCGAGCAGCCGAGCCACAGGGGTTCGATCCAGTTCTGCCGGAAATGCTCCAGGATCGACCAGGCGCGCGTCACATCGGTCAGGGTGGGCGCGCACATCACGCCGCCCGGCACCATGAAGGACGAATGCGGCCATTGCCCGCCAAGAAGAGCGTAGATCTCCACCGGACGGCCAGAGATCGTCACGCCAGCCTCATAGGATGTGCCGGTGAAAGGCGAGTAGCGCTTGACCGCTTCAGCGTAGAAGGGTGAAGCGGCATAGTTTTCGTTGGTGTAGTCGATCATGAAGAGGCCGTAGTGGTGGCGCGGCAGCGATTGCAGCGACTCCACGATCTGGCCAAGGTTCCGCGCGAGGATCGCGTTACGCGGCACCGTGGTGCCCCAGGCCGTGTCCAGCGCCCAGGCGGCGCAGGTCAGGTGTGACGCGCCGCAAATGCCGCAGGCGCGGGGGGTGACGACAAGGCCCGCCTGCGGGTCCTTGTCCTTCAGGATCACCTCGAACCCGCGGAACAGCTCCGCATGGGTCCAGGCATTGGTGACTTTGCCATTCTCGATTTCCACCCGAACGTCCAGATCACCTTCGACCCGGCCAACGGGAGAGATGTCGAGCGTCTCGACGGTTGCTGCAGTTGCTGACATGTGTTTGCTCCCTGTTCGTGGCTCAGACCACGAAGATGTCTTCTTCGGCCCAGGCGGGGGCCATTCCCTTGGCGGCGGCGGTCAGCTTGATGTAGCCAACCTTGTCGACGCCTGTCGGCATGTCCTTGGGCACGCCCATCACCGTCTGCGTCTTGAACACCGTGCCGGGGTTCAGATCGAAGAAGGGGAACTCGGGCTCGGTGCAGCCAAGGCACGGCATGCCGGCGCGGGTCTTGGACGAATGGCGGTTCCACAGGATGCGGTTGCAAGGGCTGTGGGTCATCGGGCCACGGCAGCCGAGGTCGTAGAAGAGGCACCCTTTGCGTTGACCGAAGGCGGTGGTCGAGACCTTGTAGGCAAAGTGCATGTTCCGGGTGCAGCCGGTTTGCGTGAAGGACGAGAAGAACGTTTTCGGGCGATGGAATTCATCCAGCGTCAGGTCGCCCGCACGGCCCGTGGCGACGGCGACGAGGATCTGGGTTACCCAGTCCGGGTGCGCGGGGCAGCCGGGAATGTTGATGACCGGCAGGCCCGATTTCGCCTTGAACCCGGCACCCAGCGAACCGCCCTTGGCGCGCTTCAGGAACTGCATCCCCACGCTTTCCGACGGGTTCGGCGCCATCGCGGGAATGCCGCCATAGGTCGCGCAATCGCCGATGGCGACAACGAAGTCGGCGGCCGCCGAAAGCTCGGCGACCCACTCCTTCATCGGCCGGCCGCAGAAGCGGTTCCACTCGCCGGTGCCGTTCGGGGCGTTGATGACTGTGCCCTCGAAGACGAAGATATCCAGCTTGATCTCGCCCGAGATGCATTTCTGCAGGATCGTCTTGACGTTGTCGCCAAGCTCCAGCCCCAGCGAGGGTTGCCACAGGATGTTGATCCCGAAATCGGTCACCAGATCGCAGGCGCTGGGTTCCTCGGCGTTCAGGAACGACATCGTATTGCCCGAACAGGCGCCGCCTTGCAGCCAGAGTAGATTAGCCATCCGTTCCTCCCGTAGATGACGCCGACTGCCGAAAACGACAGCGGCACGACCAAGGTGATCGGCTTTGAAGCGACCGACCTTACTGACATGCTAGTCGGGGAAGTGAGCCTTGGGAAATCAACTCGGGAGGCTGGATAGAGCTATTGCTGCAACGAAGTGTAAACTGAAAACGACATTGCGAGGGGTTGTGCAAACTTACTTTTCAGCGACGCTAGCAGCGACCGCCGCAGACCGGACAACGCGCCTCGCCGAAATAGCTGTACCAGATGCCGTTGCAGCGGTCACACCAATGGCCCTTGGCGCTGATCGCCACGGGGCCAAGCGTTTTCGACAGGGCAGTCAGGCCAAGGTCGCGGGGCTTCACGGGCGCCTTCGCCAAGCGCGAACCGGGGAACGGCACAACTACTGATCGCTCAGGCTGTTCGGTCATCCCCCACGTCCCCGCTTGATATCGTACCGCTTGATCTTGTTCGCCAATCCGACCCGCGACAGCCCGAGGTCTGTGGCCACCTTGCTTTGGTTCCAATGGCTTCGATCCAAGGCCTGCAGGACAATAGCGCGCTCCAGGCTTTCGACCATGTCCTTCAATGTGCCGCCCGAGGGCACGAACCCACCCGGACCCGCATCATTGATCGGAGTGGAGGAGATCTTCTCAGACAGGTGCCGAAGCGCGATGTAGCCGCCCTGTTCGGCAACCGCCACCATCCGCTGGACCTCGGTTTCCAACTCGCGGACGTTGCCCGGAAATGGGTAGGCTTCCAAATGCTTCAGCGCATCGGTGGTCACCCCCAAGACCCGTCGCCCGACGACACCGGCGTATTTCTCGACAAAGAACCGGGTCAGGACGGGAATATCCTCGGGCCGGACGGCGAGGGCGGGCACGTCCAGCTGGAACCCTCGCAACCGATAGTATAGGTCGCGGCGGAAGGTGCCTTGTTGCACCATCTTTTCAATCGATTTGTTCGAAGCCGCGATGATCCGAACATCGCTGTGCAGCATCGTGTCCGACCCCAGGGGCTTGACCTCGCCCTCTTGTAGGAATCGCAACAGCGCCACTTGAAACTGAGGCGAGATCTCGGACACCTCGTCCAGAAACACCGTGCCCCCATCCGCCGCCCGAAACAGGCCCAGCCGGTCCGAGATTGCCCCGGGAAAGGCCCCCTGCACATGGCCGAAGAGTTCCGAATGCAGCATGTTCTCGGCAATGCCGCCGCAGTTCTGCACCAGCATCGGCGACTTGCGCCGGCCCGAGTTGAAGTGGATCGCGCGCGCCAGAAGTTCCTTGCCGGTGCCGGTGTCGCCCTGGATCAGCACGGGCATATTGGTGCTGGCCGACATCTTCGCCTCGGCCACCAGATCGGCCATCTTCGAGCTGACGAAGACCAGCCGTTCGAACTGCGAATAGCCACCCTGGACTGACCCGTCGGGAGTGGTCTGGAAGATATCCTCATCCAGCGACATTTTCAGCTCGCGGCTGAGGATGCGGTGCCGCCGCGCCAGTTCCGCCTGCTCCAGTGCGCGTTTGGCCATGACACCCAGCTGTGCCGGATCCAACGGCTTGAACAGAAACACGTAGGCGGCCGTCCGGTTGGCAAGCTGGAACCCCTCCGGCGTGCTTGTGGGGTCGAAGACCACGATCCGGGCGCAGGAGGTATGCGCAAGGCGCGAATGGATCAGTGCGCTTTCGTCGATGTGTGCGCTGTCTCCGCAATCATACAAGAACAGGTTTACAAAAACCTCGTCCATCCGCCGGATCGCGGTGCGGTCATCCTCGCAGTAGATCAGCCGATAGCCGTCAGCCTCGCTCAGCGCCGAAGATACGGCAGCAATCACCCCGGGATCCGTCGATTTCAAAAGAATGGTCTGAACAATGCTCAATTGGATCGGGTTCCGTCGGTCAGCGGCTTCAGCCTTCACTGCCTTGCCAATCAGGTTTACACACTGCATGCTTCGCTTTCAAGTCGGTTGCCCAAAAAGCGGTTAGACTGCAATCTCGTTGCCTGCATTGGGTGATCGCTGTCAGTGTACAGTTGGGCAGCTCCAGATCCTGCCGAACGGCAGTTCCGCGCCCCGCTGGACCATTTGCTCAGAGTAGGCACACCTGCCGGCGCGAATGACTACTATTCTGAAATGCTGCAGGTGCGATGCCGCACACACTCGGGTCTGCTCTCCGCCCCTTACGTTGCCGAGAGTGAGAGCCGTGCCGGTTTTCCGTTGACGGGTTGAAGGTTGGGAGAGTGGCTCCCGGCGCCTGTCGCGGGAGATTATCGATGGGTGTTGTGGAAGTTCTGGACCCGATGCAGCCGGCGCGGGCGGGTGGCTGGAAGGTGGATGTGAGCCGGGGGGAGCGGAACGGGCGGGTGTCGTCCGAATGGTTCAATCGGCCAGATGATGAGCGGTATCTGTCGCTCGACGATCTCTGGGCATCGGTGAAGGGTCGGTCGGAGCGCAGCCGCAGCCGTGTGGTGCAGACGGCGGATATCCGGGTCGAGGCGGCGCGCGACAGCGCTGAGCGGCTGCATTTGGTCCTGCCGAAAGCGCATGAGCTGGTTGCGCCCACGCACTGGGCCTTTGGCCAGCTTGCCAGCATCGTCGGCGCGCCTGCCTCCTACCTGCGCCAGTTGTCCGCGCCGCTGGCAGGGATCAACCTGCAATACGGCCTGACCAACCATCGCGCTGAGCAGGTGAAGACTTTCGAGACGGAAGATGGTCGCACGGAACTGCGCGCGGTCACCGGCCCGGACTATGGCCGCATCCACGACCACGAGCTGGTCGAGGCGGTGCAGCGCATCGCGGGCAATGGCACTGGCGACACGCGCTGGAAGGTCCCGGGGGTGCTCGACTGGTCGACCGGGGTCTACAACCCCGATGTCGAGATCAGCCGCGACACGACAACGCTCTATGCCTCTGACCGCGATGTCTTCCTGTTCCTGGTCGACGACCACAACCCGATCGAGGCGGGTCGCCTGCCCGATGGCTCCCCCGATCTCTACTTCCGGGGCTTCTACTGCTTCTGTATTAAGCCAACCCCATTCAGGGCACTTTCGAAGAAACTCCATCGCCAAGAACATGCTTCTGTCCGTAGTCGGCGCAGGGGCCGCCACACCATGCCTTTCTGTGCTGAACCCGGCGGTCCAATCTGGAGAACACGTGATGGCCGGAAGGACCGGGCTCACGACAGTAGAACCGGACTCGCCTGGCTCGCGTCCCGGCGAAGGGACCTCTTCGACCGCGCCGAATGGGCGGCCGTCAGAGCAGTTTACGTCGCGGGCTGGGCATCTCCCGCGCCGAATTCGAATTCAGTTCCGTCAACCCACATCCGATGCATCAACACAGCCAGTTTGCGCGCCAGGGCAACTTTCGCCCGTTTTGCACCACGTCTCTTCACCAGGCGCAGTGCCCAAGCCTTCAAGGCAGACGGTTTGACGCGCAGGGTGATAATTGCGTTCGCCGCCTCGTATAGCACCGTTCGCACCGACGCATCGCCGGCCTTGCTGATATGGCCGGTCACATCCACCTCGCCGGATTGGTATTTTCGGGGTGTCAGGCCGAAATGTGCACCGATCGCTTTCGAGGATCGGAACCTATGGGGATCATCTACGGCGGCCACAAAGGTCAGCGAGGCGATTGGGCCAACGCCGGGTACTGACATCAGCCGCTTGCACACTTCGCTTTCCCGGGTCAGACGCAGCACCATGCGATGCAGCTCGGCCAATTCGCGAGCAAGAACAGCGCGGGCCTCCAGCATGGCGCCGATCACCTTCTCAAGCATCGTGTTCCCCGTGATCAGTTCACGGAGCCGGGCATCAAACCGGGCTCGTCCGACCTGACCGACTTTCAGCCCGAAAGACCGCAGGATGCCACGCATCCCGATGTCGAGATCGACACGTTTCCGCGTGAGAAGCTTGCGCGCAGTTAGCAAAGCCCGGATTTCCTGCGAGTCGGCGGATTTGGCATGGACCGATTTGAACCAACCGAGCCGCAGCATTTGTGCGATGCCCCGTGCGTCATTGCGGTCTGTCTTCACCGCCATGGCCGAAATTGCCGCCTGGACATGTCGCGTCTCAAGCAAGACCACGTCGAACCCTTCGGTTTTCAAACCGTCGTGCAGCCAGCCGGAAAGCGCCCCGGCCTCCAGTCCGATCCGCGCCGCTGAACAACCTTCAGCCCGCAGGATGCGTCCAAGCGCGTCGGGGTCGCTCAGTGCTTTCAGTTCGCGTATGACCTTTCCGCTCTGATCCACAATGCAGACGGCGCTTTCCTTCAACGAAACGTCGATGCCAACATATTTTTCCATTTCAGTCCCTCCAGTTGCCGGTCCCAGATCATAGGGCGCTACTGGCTTAATACGGCATCTGGAACTCCGAGGTGGGCGCGAAAACCCTTGGCATGGCGAGCTTCTACCTGCGGGCTGTGTGCCAGAACCGCAACCTCTGGGGCGTCGAGGATTTCCAGGAGATCACCATCCGCCACTCGAAATATGCAGCCTCGCGCTTTGCCCATGAGGCGGCCCCGGCGCTGACGCGCTTCGCCAATTCGTCGCCGCAGGGTTTCGTGAATGGCATCAAGGCGGCGCGGCAGCAGATCGTGGCGCGCACGGACGAGGACCGGGATGACTTTCTGCGTAAGCGCGGCTTCTCGAAGGCCGAAGCCGGCAAGATCATTGAGAAG
>NZ_JAUSNR010000023.1 GCF_030656345.1 Pseudotabrizicola sp.
CATGGGTGGCTGCGAGTGCGTGAAAGACGTGATCGTGTTCCAGCGCACCCCCACCGCGGTGAACATGGTGGCCGGTCGCGACAGCTTCATGCACGACGTGATGGCTGCCGAATCCACAGACTGCCCGGCCGAAATGGTGAGCGCAGAGCACCCGCTGTTTGTGCTCTACACCTCCGGTTCTACCGGTACGCCCAAGGGTGTGCAGCACAGCACCGGTGGCTACCTGCTGTGGGCCAACCTGACCATGAATTGGACCTTCGACCTGAAGGACAGCGACATCTTCTGGTGCACGGCCGACATCGGCTGGATCACCGGCCACACCTACGTGGCCTACGGCCCGCTGGCTGCTGGCGCCACGCAGATCGTGTTTGAAGGTGTGCCCACCTACCCGAACGCTGGCCGCTTCTGGCAGATGATCGAGAAGCACAAGTGCACCATTTTCTACACCGCTCCCACGGCGATCCGTTCGCTGATCAAGGCGGCCGAAGGTGACGAGAAAGTGCACCCCGCGCGTTCCGATCTGTCCAGCCTTCGCATCCTGGGTTCGGTGGGCGAACCCATCAACCCCGAAGCCTGGATGTGGTACTACAAACACGTGGGTGGCGAGCGTTGCCCCATTGTGGACACCTTCTGGCAGACCGAAACCGGTGGTCACATGATCACCCCGCTGCCAGGTGCCACGCCGCTGGTGCCGGGTTCCTGCACGCTGCCGCTGCCAGGCATCACCACCGCCATCGTGGACGAAACCGGCAATGACGTGCCCAACGGCGCTGGTGGTATTTTGGTGGTCAAGCGCCCCTGGCCTTCGATGATTCGCACCATCTGGGGCGACCCGGAGCGTTTCAAGAAGAGCTACTTCCCCGAAGAGCTCAAGGGCTACTACCTGGCCGGCGACGGCGCCGTGCGCAGTGTGGACCGTGGTTATTTCCGCATCACCGGCCGCATCGACGACGTGCTGAACGTGTCGGGCCACCGCATGGGCACAATGGAGATTGAGTCGGCGCTGGTGGGTAAGACGGACCTGGTGGCCGAAGCTGCCGTGGTAGGCCGTCCAGACGACCTGACCGGCGAAGCGATTGTGGCCTTTGTGGTGCTCAAGCGTTCGCGCCCCACCGGCGACGAGGCCAAAGCCATTGCCAAGGTGCTGCGCGACTGGGTGGGCAAAGAGATTGGCCCGATCGCCAAGCCCAAGGACATCCGTTTTGGCGATAACCTGCCCAAGACCCGCTCGGGCAAGATCATGCGCCGCCTATTGCGTTCGATCGCCAAGGGCGAAGCCATCACCCAGGACACCTCCACCTTGGAGAACCCAGCCATTCTCGATCAATTGTCAGAAAACAACTGATCGTCGAAACCTACGTCTGGCTTCTTGTGAAGCCAGACCATAGAAAAAAACCCGCTGGGCAACCAGCGGGTTTTTTGTTGAGGAGAAGCGGCTGAAAAGTTACTTCAGGCTCAGCACCCAGGCCGCCAGCTTCTTGGAGTCCGCCTCGCTGACCTGCGTGTTGGCGGGCATGGGGATCGCACCCCAAACACCAGAACCGCCTTTGATGATTTTGGTGGCCAGCATGTCGGCCGCTTTCGCGTCGCCAGCGTATTTCTTGGCCACATCTTTATAAGACGGGCCCACCAGCTTCTTGTCGGTGGCATGGCAGGCCATGCAGTTCTTGCTTTTGGCCAGAGCTTCATCCGCTATAGCCGGCGCAGTGACAGCGGCCATGGCAGCCATAATTAGGAGAGCGCGTTTCATATGTTGTCCTTGTGGAAGAGGGGAATGGGGCGTACGTTGCAATTTTAGCGGTGTCCCTGGTTTTGATACGCTCTCTTACAGTTTCTTGCCGGGCTTTATCGGGCCTTTACCGGAGGGTGTGATGTTTTTCCTGATAGTGGGCATTGGCCTGATTTTCCTAAAGTACTTTGCGGTCGGTTTTGTGGCTGATCTGTCGTGGTGGTGGGTACTGTCCCCCTTTCCCATGGCCATGGCTTGGTGGGCCTGGGCGGATGCCACTGGCTACACCAAGCGCAAGGCGATGGAGAAAATGGACAAGAGAAAGCAAGATCGCCTTGATCGCCAGCGCGAAGCGCTTGGCATCAAAAGCAAGCGCAGAAAATAAGCGACATATGCTCAAAACGTGCTGGCGATTTCTCATGTGGTGCACGCTTTGCCGGTGAGTCGACTGGATTGGCGGTGGGGCGCCTGTTTTCTGTGCTTGGATATCCACGCGCTTCATAGCCCATGCGGCGTACCTCCTTTGCTCGGTGGGCGATAATCATTAACGCCTTTTACCGTCCCTGAACCCACCCAGACGAAGATCCATCATGCCTGCTTACCGATCCAAAACCTCCACCGCCGGCCGCAACATGGCGGGCGCACGTTCTCTGTGGCGTGCCACCGGCATGAAAGACGGTGACTTTGAGAAGCCGATCATTGCCATCGCCAACTCGTTTACCCAGTTTGTGCCCGGCCATGTGCACCTGAAAGACCTGGGCCAGTTGGTGGCGCGTGAAATTGAGGCTGTGGGCGGTGTTGCCAAGGAGTTCAATACCATCGCGGTGGACGACGGTATCGCCATGGGCCACGACGGCATGTTGTATTCGCTGCCCAGCCGCGACCTGATCGCCGACTCGGTTGAGTACATGGTCAACGCTCACTGCGCCGACGCGCTGGTGTGTATCTCCAACTGCGACAAGATCACGCCCGGCATGCTGATGGCTGCCATGCGCTTGAACATTCCGGTTGTTTTCGTATCGGGTGGTCCAATGGAAGCGGGCAAGGTGCGTCTGGCCAATCCGCAAACCCAGGTGATGGAGTTCAAGAAGCTCGACTTGGTGGATGCCATGGTGATGGCGGTGGACGACAAGGTGAGCGATGCCGATTTGGCTGAAGTGGAACGCTCGGCCTGCCCGACCTGCGGTTCGTGCTCGGGCATGTTCACCGCCAACTCCATGAACTGCCTGACCGAGGCGCTGGGCCTGTCGTTGCCGGGCAACGGCACCGTGTTGGCCACGCATGCCGACCGCGAGCAACTGTTCAAACGCGCTGGCCGGCTGGCGGTGGACCTGTGCCGCAGCTACTACGAGCAGGAAGATGAGTCTGTGCTGCCGCGCTCCATGGGCTTCAAGGCCTTTGAGAACGCAATCACGCTCGATATTGCCATGGGCGGTTCGACCAACACCATTCTGCACATCCTGGCCATTGCGCAAGAGGCCGGCATCGACTTCACCATGGCCGATATTGACCGCCTTTCGCGCGTGGTGCCCCAACTGTGCAAGGTGGCGCCCAACACCAACCAGTACCACATTGAAGACGTTCACCGCGCCGGCGGCATCATGGCCATCCTGGGCGAACTGGACCGCGCTGGCAAGCTGCACACCGACGTGCCTACCATTCACAGCAAGACGATGAAGGACGCACTGGACGCCTGGGACATTGCGCGCAATCCATCCGAAGAGGTCAAGACTTTTTACAGGGCTGGCCCGGCCGGCATCTCCACCCAAGTGGCGTTCAGCCAGGCCACGCGTTGGCCCAGCCTGGACGTGGACCGCGCCGACGGTTGCATTCGCTCGGGCGAACACGCTTTCTCACAAGAGGGTGGCCTGGCCGTGCTGCGCGGCAACATTGCGCTGGACGGATGCGTGGTGAAAACCGCAGGCGTGGACGAATCGATTCTGGTGTTCGAAGGTGCTGCCTTTGTGACCGAGTCGCAAGACGAAGCGGTGGCGCAGATCCTGGCCGACAACGTGAAGGCAGGCGACGTGGTGATCGTGCGCTACGAGGGGCCCAAGGGCGGCCCTGGTATGCAGGAAATGCTCTACCCGACCAGCTACATCAAGTCCAAGGGCCTGGGCAAAGCCTGCGCGCTGTTGACCGATGGCCGCTTTTCGGGTGGCACCTCGGGCTTGTCCATTGGCCACTGCTCGCCCGAAGCGGCCGCAGGCGGTGCCATTGGCCTGGTACGCAACGGCGACAAGATACGCATCGACATTCCCAACCGCAGCATCAACCTGCTGGTGAGTGACGAAGAGCTGGCCCAGCGCCGTGCCGAGCAAGACGCCAAGGGCTGGAAGCCGGTGCAGCCGCGTCCGCGCAAGGTGTCGGCCGCGCTGAAGGCTTACGCGCTGCTGGCCACCTCGGCCGATAAAGGCGCTGTGCGCGACCTTTCATTGTTGGGCGATTGAGCTCCAGGCAGCGGCACCGGTCTGTGTACGGGTGCCGCTTGGGCTGCCGGCGGGCAGCTTGCGTGCACAATCGCCAACCATGCTGATCCATCCTCAAATTGACCCCGTTGCTCTGCAACTCGGGCCCTTGGCCATTCATTGGTACGGGCTGACCTATCTCGCGGCTTTTGGTTTGTTCATGTTGCTGGCCAATGCACGGCTGCGGCACGAGCCTTTTGCCTCCGTGCGGCAACCGACCCCCTGGTCCCGGCGTGATGTAGAAGACATCTTGTTTCTGGGTGTCATGGGTGTGGTGCTGGGTGGGCGGGTAGGGTACTGCCTGTTTTACAAGCCGGCTTATTACCTGGCGAACCCGCTGGAGATTTTTGCTGTCTGGCAAGGCGGTATGAGCTTTCATGGCGGGCTGTTGGGTGTGATTCTGGCGATGGTCTGGTACGCGCGCAGCCGCCAGCGGCCGTTTCTGCAGGTGATGGACCTGGTCGCGCCTTGCGTTCCCACCGGGCTTGCCGCCGGGCGTCTGGGCAACTTTATCAACGGCGAACTGTGGGGCCGCGTGGCCGATCCATCGTTGCCTTGGGGCATGGTGTTTCGTGGCGCTGGCGATTTGCCTCGCCACCCTTCGCAGGCCTACCAGTTCCTGCTGGAGGGTTTGTTGCTGTTTGTGCTGTTGTGGCTGTACGCCCGCAAGCCGCGCGCCACGGGTCAGGTGTCAGCGGTGTTTCTTCTGGGCTACGGCGTGTTCCGGTTTATCGCCGAGTTCTTCCGCGAGCCCGATGCCCACCTGGGTCTTCTGTCGCTCGGTATGAGCATGGGACAGTGGTTGTGCGTGCCCATGGTGGTGGGTGGCGCCGGGCTGTGGTGGTGGTTTGGGCGCAAGGTCTGATGGGCTTGGGGTGTTGAGTTGCACGCGGGCTGAGACACGTTGGGAGGGGCACGCCCGGGCTGCGCAGGGGTTCCGGACTTGACGAGCAGACCTGTTGCCTACCATTTCAGGGTAACCACCACACTGGGAAAGCATTTGGCCTATTTAAAATTATCTGTAATTACAGGTGATTACGAATGCGCGTGGTGCTGAGTTCTCTGCATGACGAAGTGGCTGCCCAGTTGCGGGAACGCATCTTCGCCGGCTTGTTGGCACCTGGCAGCTTTGTGGACGAACTGGCCTTGTGCAACGAATTGGCGATTTCACGCACGCCACTGCGTGAAGCGCTCAAGGTACTCACAGCCGAGGGTTTGTTGACCCATCAGCCGCGTCGGGGCTGTTTTGTGAGCGAGATCACCGAGCGCGACCTGGATCAGATTTTTCCCGTGATGGCCTTGCTCGAAGGGCGCTGCGCGTATGAAGCCGCCAACAATGCAACCGACGCTGACTTGGATGCACTCCATCAGCTGCACGAGCGGCTCAGGCGCCATGCTCAGGCGCGCCGGATCAACGACTACTACGATGTCAATTTCGCGATCCACGAAGCCATCATCACCCTGGCCAACAACCGCTGGTTGGGGCAGGTGATCGGTGACTTGCGCAAGCTCGTCAAACTCGCGCGGCTGCAGCAATTGCACGCGCCAGGTCGTCTGGAGCAAAGTCTCTCCGAGCACATGGCGGTGTTTGCCGCACTCAAGGCCCGCGATGCCGAAGGGGCTGAAGCCGCTATGCGCACCCATCTGACGCGCCAGCGCGTTGCCCTGCGCGAACTCGCGCGCAACCATACTTCAAGGATTTCGGCATGAACACGGCCGACTGGATCGTTCAGCGGGTGGCACGACTCCAGTCGGCACCAGCCACCCATCCGCGTTCCACCCGGGAGCGGCTCAGGGCCACGTTGCGCCAGGAGCCAGAGGCACTGTCGCCCCGGGCTCTGCGCCATGTGCTGGATGACTTGCGCGCCATTGTGGACCCACTGGTGAGCGAAGTGGAGGGTGGTCGCCGTGCCCAGGCGGTGATGGACTGGTACACCAGCGCGCCAGCGCCGCAGCGGCGTGACCTGTGGTTGCTGATGAGCGAGCGCTTCATGGCCGATCCGCTGCAAGTCAAGCAGGCACAGGCCCAGCTGGATGCCGCCATCGGTACCCCTGACGAGGCGGCCGCCGAAGTGATTTTTCGGCGCGCGACTGTGTCGCCCCGGCGCAGGCTGCTGCAGCGCTTCAGCGCCCATCAGGATGGTGTGCGTTTTCTGGTCGATCTGCGCGCCGAAATGCAGCCAGCACTGAAGACCGACAAGCGTTTGCTGGCGCTGGACGTGGAGATGGAGTACATGTTCTCCACGTGGTTTGATATTGGCTTTTTAGAGCTGCGCCGCATCAGCTGGGACTCACCGGCATCACTGGTGGAAAAGCTCATCAAATACGAGGCTGTGCACGATATTCGCAGCTGGGCCGATGTGAAAAACAGGCTTGACAGCGACCGGCGTTGCTACGGCTTTTTTCACCCGCGCTTGCCCGGTGAGCCCCTTATTTTTGTCGAGGTCGCACTGGTCCGTGAGATCGCCACCAGTATCACACCGCTGCTGGACGAAGCCGCCGCGCCAACCGACTTGGAACGCGCGACCACCGCCATTTTCTATTCGATCAGCAACACCCAGCCGGGTCTGCGCGGCGTCAGCTTTGGGGATTCACTGATCAAGCAAGTGGTGGAAACCTTGCACCGGGAATTTCCACGGCTCAAGACCTTTGCCACGCTGTCACCCATCCCGGGCCTGCGCGCCTGGTTGATCAAACATGCGTCGGCCGAGTTGCTCCAGGCCTGGGAGCAAGCCATCGATTTGCCGGACAGCGCGCCCGAGCGGCGCGCTCTGTTGGGCTGGGCAGCGCGCTATCTGGGTGTCGAGTTGCAGGGCGGCAAACCGCTTGACCCGGTCGCACGCTTTCACCTGGGCAACGGTGCTTGCGTGGCGCGCCTGAACTGGGCCGCTGACCCTTCGACCAAAGGCCTGAAGCAATCCTATGGGTTGATGGTGAACTACCTTTACGACCTGAAGCGGCTTGACAAACACCGCGCCATGCTGGCGCAAGCCAAGATACCGACAGCCCGGGCGATAAAGGATCTCTATCTGTGACGCCCTTACAACAACTTAGGAGACATGCATGAACCCCGATGTGAAACGACGAGACATTTTGCGTGCGGCCATGGCTGGTGCCGCCGTCTACAGCACGGTAGGGCACGCCCAATCCACCTGGCCTAGCCGGGCGGTGAGTTTGGTGGTGCCATTTCCTGCCGGTGGCGGCACGGATGCTTTTGCGCGTCCGCTGGGTGCCCAGTTCACACGCTTGTCGGGCAAGACACTGGTGATTGACAACCGGGGCGGCGCTGGCGGAACGCTGGGAGCGGGTATTGCTGCCAAAGCCGCGCCAGATGGCTACACGCTTTTTATGGGGGCCGTCCACCACGCGATTGCACCCAGCATGTACCCCAAGCTGGATTACGACATTGAAAGAGACTTTGTTCCCCTGATTCTGGTGGCCAGCGTGCCGCAGGTGCTGGTGGTCAATAGCAAGAAATACGCGGGTGTCGATTTCAAGAGTTTCCTGGCCCAGGTCAAATCCAATCCCGGCAAGCTCAACTACGGCTCTGCGGGCAGCGGTACCTCGCACCACCTCGCGGGGGAACTGTTCAAGCAGCAGACCAGGACTTTCATTACCCACATTCCTTACCGAGGGGCAGGCCCCGCGCTCAATGATCTGATCGCTGGCAATGTGGACATGATGTTTGACGGTCTGGGCTCTTCAGCGGCACACATCAAGGGCGGACGTATCAAGGCTTTGATGGTGTCGGGCAACAAGCGCAGCGCGGCATTCCCCGACGTACCTTGCGCCGCTGAGTTGGATCTGCCTGACTACAACGTCACCACGTGGTATGGCATTTGGGCACCCGCGGGCACACCCGCCGATGTGCAAGCCCGTGCCATTGACGAAATCAGCAAGGCGGCCAGCACCGACGAAGCCAAGGTCGTTTGGGCTGGGCAAGGCGCTGAATTTGCCAACCTGCGCGGTCCTCAGTTCGATGCCTTTGTGAAGGGTGAGGTACGCAAGTGGGCGCAGGTGGTCAAGGCCTCTGGCGCCAAGCTCGACTGACGATGAGCGGTGTCGTTTTACTGCAATGCGAGGGTCCGCTGGCCCGCGTAACGTTGAGCCACCCGGATCGCTTCAACGCCATGTCGCGCACGATGTGGCGCGGGTTGAAGAGCGTTTTCGATGATCTGCAGACCCGTTCAGATGTTCGCGCTGTGCTGGTGTGTGGGCAGGGTGGGCATTTTTGTGCGGGCGGCGATATCAGCCAATACCCGACATTTCGTTTTGAGGAGGCAAGCCTGCGCGACTTTCATGAAAACGACGTGTGGGGTGGCCTGAGTGCCATGTTGGCGTGTGATCTGCCGGTGTTCGCCCAAATTGAAGGCCATTGCATGGGGGCTGGGGTCGAGATCGCCAGCTGCTGTGACATTCGCCTGGCCGGGCAGGGTGCGCGCTTTGGTGCGCCCATTGCCCGGCTGGGTTTTCCCATGGCCCCGCGCGAAGCCCAGTTGGTGGCTCGCGAAGCAGGACTTGCCACAGCGCGTGAAATGTTGATTGAGGCTGCCGTGCTGGACGCAGTCGAGATGAAGGCCCGCGGTTTCTTGCAGGCTGTCTGGCCCGATGCCGATGTGGCTCACCAGGCGTGGGCACGGGCGGTACACGCAACACAGTTGGCGCCGCAAGCGGCACGGCTCAACAAGCAAACCCTGCGGTGTCTCACAGCCCAACCCCTTGCTCCCGATCTGATGCTGGCTGCCTACCGCTACGCGGACAGCGCCGAACACCGAGAAGGTGTCAGCGCCTTCTTGGCCAAGCGCAAACCTGCTTTTTAATTTATTGACCTCATCCACACGGAGACCTGTGGCAACCCCCATGAGCAACCACAACCTGTTCGCTGCGCTGCGCGCAGCTTTCCCACAAGACCTGGACCGCGTGGCGGTGGAAACCGTGGACCCCGATGGCCCCGGCCTGTGCTACAGCTGGCGCGATCTGGACCGAGCCACCGCCATGATGGCCAACTTGCTGGCTTCGCTGGACCTGCCTGCGGGTGCCCGTGTGGCTGTGCAGGTTGAAAAATCGGTGGAAGCGCTGGTGCTGTACCTGGCCACGCTGCGTGCGGGCTATGTGTTCCTGCCGCTCAACACCGCTTACCAGAGCACTGAGATCGAATATTTTGTGGGCAACGCTGAGCCCGCCGTGGTGGTGTGCAGCCCGGAAAATTTCGGTTGGGTGTCCAAGATTGCCTTCAACGCCGGCACGCGCCACGTGTTTACCCTGGACGACGCGCGCAACGGCAGCCTGCTTGAGCGCGCTGCCCACCACAGCGATGTGCACGAGCTTGCTGTGCGTGCAGCAGACGATCTGGCTGTGATCATCTACACCAGCGGCACCACTGGGCGCAGCAAAGGCGCCATGTTGTCACACGGCAACATGCTGAGCAACGCCCAGGTGTTGCAGTCTTACTGGGCCTGGCAGTCGGACGATGTGCTGATCCACGCTTTGCCTATTTTTCATGTGCACGGGCTGTTTGTGGCCATTCACGGCGCGCTTATCAATGGCAGCCCCATGCTGTGGCTCAACAAGTTCGACGCACCCACGGTCGTTTCGCTGTTTCCGCGTGCCACTGTGTTCATGGGAGTGCCCACGCTCTATGTTCGAATGCTGGCCGAGCCGGCCTTGACACCTCAGCAAGCCGTCCACATGCGCCTGTTCATTTCAGGCTCAGCACCCTTGCTGATCGAAACATTCAATGAGTGGCGCGTCCGCACCGGGCATACCATTCTGGAGCGTTACGGCATGAGTGAGACGGTGATGCTCACGTCCAATCCCTGCGGTCCTGATGCCCGCTACATGGGTGAGCGCGAGCGGCGCGGTGGCACGGTGGGTTTCCCGCTGCCGGGTGTGGCGTTGCGGGTGGTGGACGATGCCGGCCAGCCGCTGCCAGTGGGGGAGATTGGTGGCATTCAGGTGCGCGGACCCAATGTGTTCAAGGGTTACTGGCGCATGCCGGAGAAAACGGCTGAAGAATTCACCGCAGACGGTTTCTTCAAGACGGGCGATGTAGGCTTTGTGGATGTCCGGGGTTATGTGTGCATCGTGGGGCGCAGCAAAGACCTCATCATCTCTGGCGGCTATAACGTGTATCCGGCCGAGATTGAGGGTTTCATCAACGAACTGCCTGGCGTGGCTGAAAGCGCGCTGGTGGGTGTGCCCCACCCCGACTTCGGTGAAGTGGGCGTGGCCGTGGTGATTGCCAAACCCGGTGCTACGCTGGACGCGAAGCAGATCGTTGCCGCACTCAAGTCGAGCCTGGCCAATTTCAAGATCCCCAAGCGGTGCTTTGTGGTGAACGAACTGCCCCGCAACACCATGGGCAAGGTTCAAAAGAACCTGCTGCGCGAACAGTACAAAAACGCGTGCGCCTGAAGGAAAAACGCGCCGCGAAGAATGGTTCGGGGCGCGTGAACAAGACCAGAATGCGGTGGAACCGGCTTCGCCGGGTCGCTCGCGTTGCCCGCTGCGGGGTGGCGCCGCAGGCGGCGCAGGGGGAAAGCTAGCGCAACACCAACACCGGCGTGTGCGAATGTGTGAGAACCTGTTGCGTTTCACTGCCCAGCAGCAAGCGTTTGAGTCCACGACGACCGTGTGAGGCCATCACGATCAGGTCGCACTTGTTGCGCTTGGCTGCGGCGATGATGGCCTCGGCAATCAGGTCAGACTTCACCGTGATCGGCTTGACCTTCACTTCGCGCAATTGACCTGCCGATTTCACAGCGTTGACGGCCGCCATGGCCTCCTCCTGCCATTGCTTTTCAATGCGTTCCACCTCGGCAGCGGCCAGGGCCACACCGCCTTCAAAGTAAGTTTGTGGATAACGGGGTACGACTTTCAGCGCCACCACTTCTGCACCCGTCAGGTCAGCCAGGTCGATGGCGTGCTCCACCGCTTGTTGTGAGAGTTTGGAGCCATCGGTGGCCACCAGAATACGTTTGTACATGCGGTTTCTCCTCGAAAGTTGCTAGGGAACCCATAGACTAGCAAACACCGACCCATTCAGGTTGACTTAAATCAAGCGCATGGAACCTGACTTCCTTTACCCTCAGCGCATGAACGAGGCCACTACCGTGCCCCCGGTAGGGCTTCCACCTGCCGCTCCGCGCTTGACCGGGGCAGCGCCCGCGCAGGCCAATGCCTCGGTGCCCGAGCCGCCCAGTTGGCTTGGGGAGCACCGCGGGCCCCTCGACGTCACAGACAATTTTGCCGTGCTTGACGACCCGGTGGAGCAGCGCGAATTCACGGAATTCAGTGACGTCGATGGCCGCAATACCGCCGAGTCGGTATTGATGGTGCAGGGCATGTACTGTGCCGCCTGTGCCGACACCGTTGAGACGGCATTGCAGCACCTTCCGGGCGTGGAGCGCGCCCATGTGCACGCCGCCACCCGGCGGCTCACGCTGCGCTGGGACCCAGAAAAAACCACCATGTCCAGCCTGGCGCGGGCCGTGGGTGACACCGGCTACCGCTTGCTGCCCATGCAGCAAGCGCTCTCTATCAGCGAGCGGCTGCGCGAAACCCGTCAAGCACTCTGGCGCTTGTTCGTTGCCGGTTTCTGCGCCATGCAGGTCATGATGTATGCATGGCCAGCCTACGTAACCGAACCGGGCGAAATCCCCGCCGACATCGACCAGTTGCTGCGCTGGGCCAGTTGGGTGCTGAGCCTGCCGGTGGTGTTTTTCGCCAGTGGCCCGTTTTTCAGCAGTGCGTGGCGCGACCTGAAGCATGGCCGTATCGGCATGGACACGCCGGTCTCTATCGGTATCCTGGTGACCTTTCTGGCCAGTTCGGCGGCCACCTTTGATCCCACGGGCCCCTGGGGCTACGAGGTCTGGTACGACTCGCTCACCATGTTTGTGTTCTTCCTGCTGGGCGGGCGCTACCTGGAGCTGAAAGCCCGCGACCGCACCGCCGGTGCGCTCGACAGCCTCATGAACCGCTTGCCCGAGGTGTGTGACCTGCAGAAATCCGATGGCCGTTTTGAGTCCGTGTCCATTCGCCGGCTGGCGCTGGGCGATGTGGTGCGGGTGCAGGCTGGCCAGGCGTTTCCGGGCGACGGCGCGGTGCTCAGCGAAAGCGCCACGGTGGACGAAGCACTGCTGACCGGTGAGTCACGGCCCGTCACGCGGCACCAAGGGGAGGGCGTTGTCGCCGGCAGTTTCAACCTGGGCGGCCCGGTGCTGTTGCGTGTGGACAAGCTGGGACGCGACACACGCTTTGCCCAGATCGTGTCGCTGATGGAAAAAGCGTCTACCGAAAAGCCCCGCCTGGCCATCCTGGCCGACCGCATTGCGGCGCCCTTTTTGGTGGCGGTGCTGGTGGCGGCGGCGTTTGCTGGCTGGTACTGGTGGCAGATAGACCACTCCAAGGCGCTGGCCGTGGCGGTGGCGGTGTTGATCGTTACCTGCCCATGCGCCTTGTCGCTGGCCACGCCGGCGGCCATGCTCACGTCGGCCGGTGCGTTGGCCCGGCGCGGCATTCTGGTGCGCCGCTTGCAGGCTTTTGAGTCCCTGGCCAACATCAATGCGGTGGTATTCGACAAAACCGGCACCTTGACGCATGACCGCCTGTTGTTGGCACATGTACGTACCCGCGCAGGCGTCAGCCAAGACGAGGCGCTGTTGCTGGCTGCAGCCATGGCTGCGGGTTCATTGCATCCGGTGTCGCGTGCCATCGCGTTGGCGGCTGGCGGTCTTGAAAACCTGCAGACACCTGCATTGACTGACCTGGCTGAAGTGGCCGGGCAGGGCATGCAGGCCTTGCGCCCCAACGGCACGCGTGTGCGTTTGGGTTCGTCGGCCTTTTGTGGCCTGGACGGTGCCGATGCACGGGATGTGAGCGACGCGCCTCGCGTCTGTCTCTCGGACGAGCAGGGTTGGCTCGCCACCTTTGAGTTGCAGGAAGGCTTGCGAGACGATGCCCAGGCCGCCGTGAGTGCACTGCGCGCTATGGGGGTGCGTACTTGGCTGCTGTCGGGTGACCGCGAAGCCGCCGCGCAGCAAGTGGGGCAGGCCGTGGGCGTGGACCATGTGATCGCCGGCGCCTCGCCGGAGCAAAAACTGGCTGAGGTGACGGCTCTTCAGGCGCAAGGCATCCAGCTGGCCATGGTGGGCGACGGTCTGAACGACGGCCCGGTGCTGGCGCGCGCCAACACGTCGTTCGCGCTGGGCCATGCCGCGCCCCTGGCGCAGGCGCAGTCCGATTACGTCATTCAGGGGGGGCAGGTCATGGATGTGGTGCTGACCTTGAAGCAAGCGCGTTCTACGCTGCGCATCGTGCGGGAAAACCTGATGTGGGCCGCGCTTTACAACCTGGTGTGTGTGCCGCTGGCGTTGCTGGGTTTCATGCCACCCTGGCTGGCCGGGCTGGGCATGGCCGGCAGTTCCTTGCTGGTGATCGGCAATGCCTTGCGCCTGGCCTCTAAAGTCCCATCGCGGCTCTCTGATACCGCCCCGGGTAGCCCCTGAAGGCGTACCATGCAGCGGCTAGGCAACCGGTGTTTGAAGTTTGAATTTTCTGGGTTTTGACCATGGATATTTTGTATTTGTTGATCCCCATTTCCATTCTGTTGGTGTTTGCCATCATCGGTGTGTTCTGGTGGGCGCTTCAAAAGGGGCAATTTGACAACATCGAACGGGAGGGCGATCGCATTCTCAGAGGCGATTGATATAAGTCAAGGCGGAAGAGGGGGTCCGTGAGGACACTTCACATAGTGACATTTACGAGGAGTTCTGTATGTCCGTAATAACAAAGGCCAGCCAGTCGGCGGTCTACGACGACGGTGTTGTCCGTGGTTTTGCCATCATGTCCGTGATCTACGGCGTGGTAGGCATGTTGGTGGGTGTGATCATCGCAGCCCAGTTAACCTGGCCCGAGCTCAATATGGGCATTGAGTGGTTGAGCTACGGTCGCTTGCGTCCGTTGCATACCAATGCGGTGATTTTTGCGTTTGGCGGTAGCGTGCTGTTTGCAACCAGCTACTACGTGGTGCAGCGAACCTGCCACACGAAACTGTTTCTCAACAAATTGGCCTGGTTGACGTTCTGGGGCTGGAATCTGGTGATCGTCTCGGCGGTCGTCACCTTGCCCATGGGTCTGACCCAGGGCAAGGAATACGCTGAGCTGATCTGGCCCGTTGACTTGTTGATCGCCGTGGTCTGGGTCTCTTACGCGGTCGTGTTCTTTGGTACGGTGGGCATCCGCAAGGTTCGCCATATCTACGTGGCCAACTGGTTCTTCGGTGCCTACATCATTGCGGTGGCGTTGTTGCACATCTTCAACAACATCCAGTTGCCCACCAGCGCGACGCACTCCTACTCGGTCTATGCCGGTGTTCAGGATGCCATGATGCAGTGGTGGTACGGCCACAACGCGGTGGGCTTCTTCCTGACCGCCGGTTTCCTGGGGATGATGTATTACTTCGTTCCCAAACAGGCCGAACGCCCGGTCTACAGCTATAAACTGTCGATCATCCACTTCTGGGCGCTGATCTTCCTGTATATCTGGGCCGGTCCGCACCACCTGCACTACACCGCTTTGCCAGACTGGGCCTCGACCCTTGGCATGGTGTTCTCGGTCATCCTGTGGATGCCCAGCTGGGGCGGCATGATCAACGGTCTGATGACGCTTTCGGGCGCATGGGACAAGCTGCGCACCGATCCGGTGATCCGGATGATGGTGGTCAGCATCGGCTTTTACGGCATGTCAACGTTTGAAGGCCCGATGATGAGCATCAAGGCCGTGAACTCGCTGTCGCACTACACCGACTGGACCATTGGCCATGTGCATTCCGGCGCGCTTGGCTGGAATGGCATGATCACCTTTGGGGCGCTGTACTTCCTGACCCCGCGCCTGTGGAACCGTGACGGGCTGTTCAGCCTGAAACTGGTCAGCTGGCACTTCTGGCTCGCGACCATCGGCATCGTGCTCTACGCTTCTGCGATGTGGGTTTCGGGCATCATGGAAGGCCTGATGTGGCGCGAAGTCGATGCCAACGGCTATCTGGTGAACGCGTTTGCCGACACCGTGGCCGCCAAATACCCGATGAATGTGGTGCGGATGCTGGGGGGGCTTATGTACCTCTCGGGGGCCCTCATCATGTGCTATAACCTGTGGATGACCGTACGTGCGCAACCCAGCCGGGTGACGACACATGCGGCTGTTCCTGCTGAATGATTGGGGGGCAGGACAATGGCTTTTCTTGACAAACACAAAGCAATCGAAACCCATGCCACGCTTCTGATGGTGCTCAGCCTGCTGGTTGTGTCCATCGGTGGTCTGGTCCAGATCGTTCCGCTGTTCTATCTAGAGAACACGATCGAAAAGGTCGAAGGGGTGCGCCCCTATACGCCCTTGGAACTGACCGGGCGTGACATCTACATCCGCGAAGGCTGTTACAACTGTCACAGCCAGATGATCCGTCCGATGCGGGACGAGGTGGAACGCTATGGCCACTACAGCCTTGCAGCGGAATCGATGTATGACCATCCGTTCCAGTGGGGGTCCAAACGCACCGGGCCGGATTTGGCCCGGGTGGGCGGGCGCTATTCCGATGAATGGCACCAGGATCACTTTACCGATGCCAAATCCGTGGTGCCTGAATCGCTGATGCCGCCCTATGGCTTCCTGTTCAACCGTGAGATTGACGGGAAATACATCGAAGATGTGGTCAAAACCCATGCCATGGTCGGCGTGCCCTATACATCGGACATGATCGCCAACGCCCGCGCGGACTTTCTGGCGCAAGTGAACCCTGATGGCGACCCGTCCGGCCTGCAATCGCGCTATGGCGCGGCGGCGGTGCCGAACGGGGCCGATGTGAACGTGCGCAATTTCGACGGCCAGCCAAAACTGACCGAAGCCGATGCGCTGATCGCCTATATGCAAGTCCTTGGCACGATGGTCGATTTCTCGACCTTCACGCCAGACGCCAGCCGATAGAGGGGGCCGATATGGAAACCTACAGCTTCTTGCGAGAATTTGCCGACAGCTGGGCCTTGTTGTCGCTGTTTCTGATCTTCCTTGGCGTGGTGGTCTGGGCCTTCCGCCCCGGCAGCCGCAAGGTTCACGACGACGTGGCCAATTCGATCTTTCGCAACGACAAGAAACCCGCCACGGCGGATGACCCCAAGCCCCACGTAAAGGAGGCGTGACAGCATGTGCGCCAAGAGAGTGAAGCAAAAGCCCGAAGATGTGCCGACCACCGGCCATATCTGGGACGGGATCGAAGAGCTTGACAACCCGATGCCACGCTGGTGGGTCTGGGTGTTCTATGCAACCATCGTGTGGGGCATCGGGTATACCATCGCCTACCCGGCCTGGCCGCTGATTTCGGGGGCCACACCGGGCCTGCTCGGGTCTTCCACCCGCGCCGATGTTGTGGCCGAGATCAAGCGCTTTGATGACGCGAACGCCACCATCAAGCAAGCGCTGATTGATGCCGACATGACAACTGTATCGGCCAACCCAGACCTGATGTCCTTTGCCCAGAACGCCGGTGCCGCCGTGTTCCGTACCAATTGCACCACCTGTCACGGGTCTGGTGCCAACGGGATTGAGGGCAAGGGCTATCCCAGCCTGCTGGATGATGACTGGCTCTGGGGCGGAGATGTCGAAAGCATCCAGACCACCATCACCCACGGCATCCGCAACACCACCCACCCGGACGCGCGCTGGTCGCAGATGCCGGCCTTTGGTGCGGATCAGATTCTGGAGCGTTCCCAGATCGCCGAAGTCGTGGAATACGTCTTGCAGATGTCGGGGCAGGACCACGACGCCACGCTGGCTGCGGCAGGCGAGGAGGTCTATCTGGACAACTGCGCGGCCTGTCACATGGATGACGGCTCGGGTGATATCTCTCAGGGTGCGCCCAATCTGGCCGATGCGATCTGGCTTTATGGCGGCTCGCGTGATGCCATCACCTATTCGGTCGTCAACGCCCGCTTTGGCGTGATGCCGGGCTGGAATGACAAACTGACCGAGGATGAGATCCGCGCCGTGGCGCTGTATGTCCACAGCCGCGGAGGTGGCCAGTAACCAGTGCCGCCCCGGGCAGGATCACCCTCGCCCGGGGCTTTCTGCACGCCACCCGGCCCGGGTGCCGCGCCGTTCTGCCGCACCTTAAACTTGCATCTCCGACACGTATTTTGATGCAGGTCAATGTTGCGCCTGTCACTGCGGTGCACAACGGGTCAGCATCATGCCACATATCGGAGTCCTTTCCGTGAGCAGCCCAGAAGCCACCGATCCCCCCAGCCTGTACGCCGCGCGCGAGCCGATTTTTCCACGCCGCGTTTCTGGCCGGTTCCGCAGCCTGAAATGGTGGCTGATGGGGCTGATGCTGGGCATCTACTACGTGACCCCCTGGATCAGATGGGACCGTGGCCCGAACATGCCTGATCAGGCCGTCCTGCTGGACTTGGCGCACCGGCGGTTCTTTTTCTTCATGATCGAGATCTGGCCGCATGAATTCTACTTCGTCGCGGGGCTTCTGGTCATGGCCGGGCTTGGCCTGTTCCTGTTCACCAGCGCGGCCGGGCGGGTCTGGTGCGGCTATGCCTGCCCGCAAACCGTCTGGACCGATCTGTTCATTCTGGTCGAACGCTGGGTCGAGGGCGACCGAAACGCCCGCATCCGCCTGCACCGCCAGAAATGGAATGCGGAAAAGGCCCGCAAACGCGCGGTGAAATGGGCGGCTTGGTTCCTGATCGCCATGGCCACCGGGGGGGCATGGGTGTTCTATTTCACCGACGCGCCGACGCTTCTGGTCAATCTGGTGACTGGGCAGGCCAGTGCCGTGGCCTATCTGACCATCCTGATCCTGACCGGCACCACCTTTGCCTTCGGCGGCTTTGCCCGCGAACAGATCTGCATCTACGCCTGCCCATGGCCGCGCATTCAGGCCGCGATGATGGACGAAGACACCCTGACCATCGCCTACCGCGACTGGCGCGGCGAGCCGCGCGGCAGTCTGCACAAGGGCGAGATTCCGGCAGGGCAGGGTGACTGCATCGACTGCATGGCCTGCGTCAACGTCTGCCCGATGGGCATCGACATCCGCGACGGCCAGCAACTGGCCTGCATCACCTGCGGGCTGTGCATCGACGCCTGCAACGATACGATGGACAAGATCGGCCGCCCGCGCGATCTGATCGGCTATATGGCACTCACCGATGAGACCGCCGAACGCGGGGGCGACGCACCGATCTCGGTCTGGAAACACGTGTTCCGCCCGCGCACCATCCTGTACACCGTGCTGTGGGCCGGGGTCGGTGCCGGGCTGATCGTGGCGCTGTTCCTGCGCTCGCCTATCGATGTGAACGTGACGCCGGTGCGCAATCCCACCTTTGTCACCCTGTCCGACGGCACCATCCGCAACGCCTATGACGTGCGCCTGCGCAACAAACAGGGGGCGGATGCGGTGTTCACTATTTCTGTCCCGTCCGACTCGGGCCTGCTGGCCGAACTGGAGGGGCTGGCGGGTCTGTCGGTCAGGGTGAATGCCAATGAAACCCTTTCGCAGCGGGTCTATCTGAACGCCCCGCGCGGATCTGAACCCGCAACCGAAGACCGCACGCAAATCCGGCTGTGGTTCGAAGAACTGGGCACCACGAACCGGGTCCATCATGATACCGTGTTCAACGGAAAGGACGAATAAATGACTGAATTCACCGGGCGCAAGATGGCGATTGTCATGGTCAGCTTTTTTGGCGTGATCATCGCGGTCAATTTCCTGATGGCTTACAAGGCCGTCAGCACCTTTCCGGGGCTGGAGGTAAAGAATTCCTACGTCGCCAGCCAGCAGTTCGACACCATCCGCGCCGGGCAACAGAACCTGAACTGGACGATGACGCCTGACTACGATGCAACTGACCGCAGGCTGTATCTGGCCTTTACCGATGCCGATGGCCAGCCGGCACAGCTTTCTGATCTGTCGGTGCTGATCGGCCGGTCCACGGCGGCGCGCGATGACCAGACGCCGGACTTCACCTATGCTGCCCATCTCTGGACCACGCCGATTGATCTGGAACCCGGCAAATGGCTGCTGCGGGTCGAAGCCCGCGCCGCCGATGGCACGCTGTTTTCCCAACGTGTCAGCATCATGGTAAAGGGCTGATGCGATGACTCTCGCCGCCGGTCCCCTCTCCCAGCCCGAACCGATGCGCGCCAGCCTGTCGGCCTGCCCGGCCTGCGTGGCGGCTCCATCGGCAGAACGTCTGGCGCAGATGGCGCAGCCCACCTCCGCCCGGCTGATGTTGTCGGTACCGCTGGCCCATTGCGCCGTCTGCATCTCGACGCTCGAACGGGCCATGGCCGCCGTGCCCGGCGTCACCTCGGCCCGGCTGAACCTGACGCTCAAACGCATCAGCGTCGAGGCCGCGCCATCGGTCACCGCCGACACCCTGATCGCCGCGGCCGCCAGCGCGGGCTATGAGGCGCATGAGCTTGACCCCGGCCTGCTGTCCAGCACCGAAACCGACCGTCAGGGCCGCGATCTGCTGATGCGGCTGGGCGTCGCATTCTTTTCCATGATGAACATCATGCTGCTGTCGGTCGCGGTCTGGTCAGGCGCGGAAGATGCCACGCGTGACATGTTCCACTGGATTTCCGCCGTCATCGCCCTGCCCACGGTGGTGTTCTCGGGCCAGCCGTTCTTCAAATCCGCCTGGCGGTCGTTGCGCGCCGGTCGCCTTGGCATGGATGTGCCGATCAGCCTTGCGCTGATCCTTGCCTCCTCGATTTCGCTGTTTGAAACATGGATGTCCGGCCATCACGCCTATTTCGATGCGGCCGTGATGCTGACCTTCTTCCTGCTTCTGGGCCGCTATCTCGACCACCGCACCCGCGCTGTCGCCCGCTCAGCCGCCGAGGAAC
Organism: Pseudotabrizicola sp.; assembly: GCF_030656345.1. Lineage (GTDB taxonomy): Bacteria > Pseudomonadota > Alphaproteobacteria > Rhodobacterales > Rhodobacteraceae > Pseudotabrizicola. Next base: position 20,113 of record NZ_JAUSNR010000023.1, read on the forward strand.
TGGCAGCCCTGGAGGTGCCGCGCGCCACGGTTCTGCGCGACGGGGCGGAAACCGTGGTGAGCATTACCGAAGTCGCTGTCGGGGATCTGGTCCGCGTCCGTCCCGGTGGCCGGATGCCGGTTGATGGCGTGGTGACCGAAGGCACGTCCGAGCTCGACCGCTCGCTCCTGACAGGTGAATCGCTGCCCGTCTATGCCGGCATCGGCAGCATCGTCTCGGCTGGCGAGGTGAACCTGACCGGCCCGCTCACCCTGCGCGTCACCGCTGCGGGCAAGGACAGCAGCCTGCACCGCATGGCTGATCTGGTTGCCGTCGCCGAGTCTGCCCGCACCAAATACACCAGTCTGGCCGAACGTGCCGCAGCGCTTTATTCACCCCTTGTCCATATCCTGTCCTTCGCTGCCTTCGGCTTCTGGATGTGGAAAACCGGCGGCGATCTGCGCTACGCCGTCAACATTTCTGCCGCTGTCCTGATCATCACCTGCCCTTGCGCGCTTGGCCTTGCCGTGCCCGCCGTGGTCACATCGGCAAGCGGCAGGCTGTTCCGCAAGGGTCTGCTGATCAAACAAGGCACCGCGCTGGAGCGCTTGGCCGAGGTGGATACCGTGGTCTTCGACAAAACCGGCACCCTGACCATGGGCACGCCGGAGCTGACCAACATGGCCGCCCACCCCAGTACGGCGACAGAGGTGGCTTACGCCCTCGCGAGCGCCTCATCGCACCCGCTGGCCATGGCGCTGGCCAGCGCTGCCCGCAGCGCAGGACTGCGCCCGGAACGGGTCGAAGATATCCGCGAAGTGCCGGGATACGGGGTCGAAGGCATCTGGAAAGGCACCCGCGTGCGCCTTGGCCGCGCGGAATGGTGCGGCGGGCAGGGGCTGGACGTGACGGCCACCTACCTGTGCACCGGCAGCGGCACCCCTCGCGCCTTCACCTTCGCCGACCGCCTGCGCCCCGGTGCCGAAACCGCCATCGCCGCGCTGAAGGCCCAAGGCATGACCATCAGGCTGATCTCGGGCGACGCCCCTGGTGCGGTGCGCGATCTGGCCGACCGGCTGGGCATCACCGACTGGACTGCAGGCGCCTTGCCCGCCGAAAAAGCGCAGACCGTGGCGCAGCTTACTGCCGCCGGGCACAAGGTGCTGATGGTGGGCGACGGTCTGAACGACACCGCCGCCCTTGCCGGTGCGCATGTCTCGATCTCACCCGCCTCGGCGCTGGACGCCGCCCGGGTGGCATCGGATATCGTGCTTCTGGGGCAGGATATGGCACCCATCGCCGACGCCGTTCGCATTGCGGGGCAGGCGACCAAGCGTATACAGGAAAACTTCGGCATCTCAGCGCTGTACAATGTCGTTGCCGTTCCACTGGCGCTGGTTGGTCTCGCCACCCCATTGGCGGCGGCGCTGGCGATGTCGCTGTCGTCGATCACCGTCTCGCTCAACGCGCTCAGGCTGAAATAATGGAAATTCTCGGACTGCTCATCCCGGTCTCGCTGATCCTCGGCGGCCTCGGCCTTGCCGCGTTTTTCTGGGCGATGCGAACCAAACAATTCGACGACCCCGAAGGCGACGCCAACCGCATCCTGACCAAGGATTACGACGACAAGCCAAAACCGGACGAGCCTGACCTTTAGGACACTATACCTTCAGCCCCGCTGGCAAGGGCAGGCCCGCTGCCGCATTGCACCTTTTTCAAATACTCCCGCCGGAGGCTGCGGCATTTCCCCCGCGCCACGCCTCAGAACATCTGCTGCACGCGTGGCCGGGGCACAGACCCCAACGACGAAAGCCTTACGGCCCCATCGCAAAGCATTGCACCGCACGCGCCTGCAACCGGCGACAGGCCAGATCGGCCTGATCCTGCGTCAACCCCATGAAGTTCGCCTCATAGCCGCCGCCGCGCTGCACCACTTTGCGCAGCCCGTCGTTCAGCGTTGCGCTTTCAGCCAGCTGGGTTTTCAAGAGCAACCGCTCCGCTTCCGAGCGCGAGTTGAAGCGCCCCAAAGTTACCCCCCAGTGCCGCGCGCTGGAGGTGGACAGGCGGATCACCACCGGCTCGTCCATCTGCTGCGCCTGCGGCGCATCGGCCACGCGGTCAAAGATCGGCGCATTGCGTTGGGGTGCGGGCGGCGGGGCGGGCATGGCCATGGCCGCCACCTGCACAGGTTCAGACACCATCAGCCCGTCATCCAGCGCCGCAAACTGTTCAGCCTGTGCATCAAGCGTCGGCTCGGCGCTCAGCGCCACGGCCTGCGCCTCCAGCGTTCCGGCCTCTGGGGCGATCTGCGGCGCGACTTCCGCCGCAGTGGCCACAACCACCTGCTCTGGGGCATCCGGCGCGGCCACTTCCGCCACCAGCGACTCAGGCCGTGGCGGGGGCGGTGCAATTGTGGGCTGCCCGGTCACCGGCGAGGCATCCGCCATGGCAACCGCCTGCGCATCCAGAGTTCCGGGCGGCGGCGGTTCGGCCACGGCTTCGGCCAGCGCCGCCGCGATGCTGTCCTCAATGGCGGCCACAGCCACCTCGGTCGCGGCCACACGTCCGGCATCCGGGCGCGCTGCCGGACGCGGCGATCTCGCCACCGCCGTCTGCAGGCGGATCGTCTTGCCCGCCCCGCCGACAACCTCTGGCAGGCCATCGGCTTCGGCCATCAACGCTTCGACATCCGCCGAATAGGCCGGTGCCTGTGGCACCGTGGTCGGCGCATTCGCAGGGGCGCGCTTGAACCCAAGGTCCAGCAGCTGCGCCACCTTGGCATTGCGCGCCGCGGTCGAGGTGCCGCCGAATACCGTGGCGATAATCCGCACATTCCCCCGTTCCGCCGAGGCGGTCAGGTTGAACCCGGCGGCATTGGTAAAGCCGGTCTTGATGCCGTCGGCCCCCTTGTACGCGTCCAGGAACCGGCTGTTGGTGTTGCGCACCGTGGCGATTCCGGCATCTGTCGAGCGGCGGGAGAAGATGTTGTAATACTGCGGGAAATCGAAAAACAACCGTCGCCCCAGCGTGTTCATGTCACGCGCGGTCGACAGATGCCCGGTGGCGGTCAGCCCGTTGGCGTTCTTGAAGTTCGAATTGCGCATCCCGATCGCCTTGGCGGTCGCATCCATCCGCCGGGCAAACCCGGCCTCTGACCCGCCGATATGGTCGCCAAGCGCAGATGCCGCGTCATTGGCCGATTTGGTCGCTGCCGCCCGGATCAGGTGGCGGACCGAGATTTTCTGCCCCGCCTTCAGCCCCAGCCGCGACGGCGGCTTGGACGCGGCATTCGGCGTCACCGTCACCATCGTGTCCAGGCTCAGCCGTCCGCGCTGAATTTCCTCAAAGGTGATATACAGCGTCATCATCTTGGTCAGCGATGCCGGATGCAGCCGGGTGTCGGCATTTTCGGCATGCAGGATTTCACCCGTCCGGGCGTCCTGCACGATTGCGGCATAGGGCGCTGCACCTGACGGCTGCGATGACGAACAGGCCGCCACCACGATAAATGCCACCAGACAAACGAAATTGCGGGCATATTGCCCCATAAGCGTTGTCACGATGAAGTTCCTTGCTCTGCCACTGCCCGCCCCGATTGTTTTGTGGGGCGTGATTTGCGGCAACGCTAACACAGCAGATGATTCCGCAAAACCCCGGAAATTCAAGGACTTTGCAGTTTATCTTCAGGTAGTGGTAAATCAGGCGGAAGCCTGCGCAGCCATCCTATATCTTGTGGCCGCCCTGCAGCTTTGCCACCAGATCGGGAAGACCGCCCAGATCGGGCAAAAGATGAAAGCGGGCATGGTCCTGCGGGGCCTCGGCATGCTCCAGCACCCAGGTCAGGCCGTGCGGCACATGCACGCCCCAGCCCCCTACATCCAGCACCGGCAGCACATCCGATTTCAGCGAATTGCCCACCATCATCGCCTGATCGGGTTGCGTTGCGTGGCGGGCAAAGATCGCGGCATAGACCCCCGGCGACTTGTCCGACACAATCTCCACCCCGTCGAACAGATCGCCCAGACCCGATTGCGCCAGCTTGCGTTCCTGATCCAGCAGATCACCCTTGGTGATCAGCAGCACCCGGTGATCTGCGGCCAGCGCCTCTACCGCCGCGCGGGCGTGGGGCAACAATTCAATCGGATGCCGCAGCATCTCACGCCCCGCCGCCATCAGATCAGCGATGACGGATGCGGGCACCCGGCCATCCGTCACCTCGATCGCGGTCTCGATCATCGACAGGACAAAGCCCTTCACCCCAAAGCCGTAATGCCCCAGATTGCGCCGTTCCGCCGCCAGCAGCCGGTCTTCCAGATGGTCCTGCGCGGCATAATCGGCCAGCAGCGCGACAAAACGTGCTTGCGTCAGCCGGAAAAACGCCTCGTTCTGCCACAAAGTATCATCTGCATCAAAACCGATCGTGGTCAGGGTCATCGGCACCTCCGTCTGCCGGTCTTCATGCCTGCTTTACACCTTTGTCGCAATCGTTGTGGGGGATACCCTTTCCCCACGGCCAAAAACCGCTATATTGCGCGCAGAACCCGATCATCCGAATCCTTACGCATGAGGCACCGCCCGTGACCCAGTTTCCCCATTCCATGTCGGACAAGACCGATGGGCCGGGCAATGACGCGGGGCTGCTGACCAAAACCAAAACCCGCACCCAGCGCCCGCCAATGTATAAGGTGATGTTGCTGAACGATGATTACACACCGATGGAATTTGTGGTGCATGTGCTGGAACGCTTCTTTGGCCTCAACCACGCGCAGGCGTTTGAAATCATGCTGACCGTGCACAAAAAGGGCCTCGCCGTCGTTGGCGTCTTTTCGGCAGAGGTGGCCGAAACCAAGGTCGCGCAGGTGATGGATTTTGCCCGCCGCCACCAGCACCCCCTGCAATGCACGATGGAGAAGGAATAGGCCCCGCGCCTGTTCCGACTGAATATGCGCTCTGCACGCCTTGATTTCGCGCTTGAAAGCGGTGCCCTTGTCCTGCCGCCGGACGGGCCGGTCGTCATCTATCGCCCGCGCGAAGGCGACGATCTGTCCAGCATCTCGATCTCGCGCGTGCATGTCGCCACCGGCTTCCGGCCTGATGCCGAATGGTTCAACGCCCGTGGCTATCAGGCGGCCGAAGGCCCGCCCTATGCCGCCGCCATTGTCTGCCTGCCCCGGTCGCGCGATGCCGCCCGCGCGCTGATCTCGCGCGCGATGGTCGAGGTGGTGCCGGGCGGCCCGGTCGCGGTGGATGGCCAGAAAACCGACGGCATCGACAGCATCCTGAAAGACTGCCGCGCCATGGGCCTGTCCATGTCCGGCCCGCTGTCCAAGGCGCATGGCAAGATCTTTGTGCTGCAGGCCGGGGCCGATCTGACCGGCTGGGACGCCCGTCCGCGCCTGATCGAAGGCGGCTTTCAGACCATTCCGGGCGTGTTTTCCGCCGATGCGCCCGACCGTGGTTCGGTCCTGCTGGCGCAGGCCTTGCCGGAAAAGCTGGGCAGCCGGGTGATCGACCTTGGGGCCGGCTGGGGCTATCTGTCCCGCGCGATTCTGACCCGGTCTTCCGTGGCCGAGCTTGATCTGGTCGAGGCCGAGCAGGACGCGCTTGATTGTGCGCAGGTCAATGTCGAAGACCCGCGCACCCGCTTTCACTGGGCCGATGCGCGCAGCTTCAAACCGCTGCGCCCGGCGCATGCGGTGGTGATGAACCCGCCTTTCCATGCCGGGCGTGATGCCGATCCGGCGCTTGGCGTGGCGTTTTTGCGGGCAGCGGCATCTATGTTGGTGCCCGATGGCACGCTTTGGCTGGTCGCCAACCGGCACTTGCCCTATCATCAGCCTCTGACCACACTGTTCCGCAAAGTTGAAGATATCGGCACTGACCCTGCCTTCCGGCTGACCCGCGCCAGCCACCCGGTCCGCGCCCGCTAGCCCCCTCCCAACACCCGAGGCACGCATGTCCCTTTCAATCACCGGCAAAACCGCCATCGTTACCGGGGCGGCCAAAGGCATCGGCCTTGCCGTCGCCCGCCATTTTCAGGCCAAGGGTGCCAATGTCATGTTCGTCGACATTGACGAGGACTCGCTGGACGCGGAACTGGGGGCCGAGGCGCGCGCCGAAGGCTCGGTGCGCATGTTCACCGGCGATCTGCGGCAAAAGCTGACCATTGCCAACCTGCTGTCGGCCACCATAGATGCCTTTGACCGGGTTGATATTCTGGTGAATGCCAGCCGCCGTATGGCGGTGTCTGACCCGTTGAATGTCGAAGATGACGCGGTCGAAATGCTGTGGCAGGAAAATGTGATGACCAGCCTGCGCCTGTCGCAGATGACTGCCAAGCGTATGATCGCACAGGCCGAAAAGGCGCAGGCCGAAGGCTTGATCGGGGCGATCATCAACATATCGTCAATTGCCGGCTGCCAGACCCAACCCGGCCTATTGGGCTATTCCATCGCCTCTGCGGCGGTCGATCAGATGACCCGCTCGATGGCGGTGGCGCTTGCGCCAAAGGGCATCCGCGTCAACGCTGTCGCCATCGGATCGGTGATGAGCGCCAGCCTGCAGACCGTGCTGAAAGACACGCCTGAATGGCGTGATGCCATCGTCAACGGCACCCCGCTGGGCCGGATCGCCGCGCCGGATGAACTGGCCGAGGTGATGCAGTTTCTGGCATCCGATGCATCGGGCTTCATGACCGGGCAGGTGCTGCGGGTGGATGGCGGGCGCAGCCTGCTCGACCGCGTCGTCATTCCCGCCTACTGAGCACTATTCCGGAAACTGCGCCCGGCACTGGGCAATGCCCGGCCCCGCTGCGCGCATCAGCGCCGTGCGCTTGTCCTGCATCGACGCAAGCTTTGCCGCCTCTGCGCGCAGGTCAATCGCCTTTGGCCGGGTCGAGGTTTCGCGCACCTCATCCAGACACATCCGGGGCGGCTCCGGCGGCGGCGCAGGCTGCCCCTCGGCCACGGGCCGGGGAATCGGGCGCGGGCATTGCACCCAACGGTCGCGGTAGGTCACCACTTCTTCCAGCGCGTAACCGCGCGCCAGATTGCCCTGACTTTCGGTGATCAGCCGGTCAAGCACCCGCACATCCCGCGTCTCACGCGCGATGCACCGTTCCTGCGGCGTGCCACAGGCGGCAAGCAGAACCAGAAAGACGAAACTGCGGCGCATGGAATCCCCCAAGGTTGCCAGACCCCCACTATACGCCCCCCTGCGGCAAATGCCATGTTGGCGCGGCGGCAGGCATTTGTTAGGCAAGGATCTACACGCTTTGGGGGAGCAGCCAATGACCGATCCGTTCGACGCCCGAAAGACCCGCGCCGCTGCATGGTTCCGCACCCTGCGCGACCGGATCGTCGCATCCTTCGAGGCGCTGGAAGACAGCCACGGCACCGGCACCCCCGGCCGGTTCGAGGTCACCCCCACCACCCGCGCCGACGGCGGCGGCGGGTTGATGAGCGTGATGCGCGGCGGTCGCGTGTTCGAGAAGATCGGCGTCAACGTGTCGGAAGTGCATGGCACATTGGGGACCCGCGCGCAAAAGGCCATGGCCGCGCGCGGTGTGCCGGGCATGGACCGCGACCCACGCTTCTGGGCCTCTGGCATCAGCCTTGTGGCCCATATGGTCAACCCGCATTGCCCTGCCGTCCACATGAACACCCGCATGTTCTGGACGCCCCACGCGTGGTGGTTCGGCGGCGGCGCCGACCTGAACCCGGCGCTGGAATATACTGAGGACACCGCGCATTTTCATGCCGAAATGCAGCGCGCCTGCGATGCCCATGACCCGGCCTATTACCCGCGCTTCAAGGAATGGGCCGATGAATACTTCTTCGTCCCGCACCGGGGCCGCGCCCGTGGGGTGGGGGGCATCTTCTATGACGATTTGAACACCGGCGGCGCGCAAGCCGATTCGTGGGAGGCAGATTTTGCCTTCACGCAAGACGTCGGCTCTGCCTTTCTGCCCGCCTTCGTGCCGCTGACAGAACGCCGCGTCGCCACCCCGTGGACGGATGCCGACCGCGAAACCCAGCTGATCCACCGCGGCCTTTATGCCGAATACAACCTCGTGTACGACCGGGGCACCAAGTTCGGGCTGGAAACCGGCCATGATGCCAATGCCGTGCTGATGAGCCTGCCACCCATCGCCAAGTGGACCTGACCCAGCTTCCGGCCTTTGCCCTGACCGCGCTGCTGATAGAGCTGACGCCGGGGCCGAACATGGCATGGCTGGCGCTGCTGGCCGCAACCGAAGGCCGCCGTCTTGGCTATGCCGCCGTGGCAGGCGTCTGCCTGGGCCTTGCGCTGATCGGGCTGCTGGCGGCGCTGGGCCTGGCCGCCCTGTTGCAGGCGCAGCCGCTGGCCTATCAGGCGCTGCGCTGGGCCGGGGTCGCGTATCTGTTGTGGATCGCGTGGGACACGTGGCGCGGCTCTGAGGCGGAGGAGGGTGGCGCAGAACCGGGGGCCTCTGCCTTTGCGCAGTTCCGGCGCGGGTTGATCACCAACCTGCTGAACCCCAAGGCGGCGGTGTTCTACGTCACGGTGCTGCCCGGCTTTCTGCCCGCCACCCCCGGCTTTGCCGAGGTGTCGGCACTGTCCTTTACCTTCGTCGTCATCGCCACCCTGATCCACGCCGGCATCGTCACTGCCGCAGGCACGGCGGCAGTATGGCTTGCGCAGGGCAGCCGGGTCAGGCTAACCCGGCGCATCATGGCTGTGGCGCTGGTCGCCGTGGCGCTCTGGCTGTTCACAAGGACCTGACCCGGATGACCCTTCCCACGCCCGACATCACCCTCCATGCCGCCTATGCCTCGGTTGTCGAAGATGACGAAGAGGGCATGCTGTTCATAGGCTTTGCCCAGGGTGAGGAAGAAGACGAACCCTACGCCCTGTTCCGCCAGCCGCTTGGCGGCGGGCCGGTCTGGTTCGCGGTGAATGACGAAGACTTTGGCGCGGATGCCGCGGTGCAAAGCATCACCCGCGATGCCAAGGGCCTGATAGTGACCATCCGCCCCGAACACATCGCCAGCTTCGGCTGGGCCACCACCATCGCCATCCGCATCGGCCCGCAGACCGAAGATGCGGATCAGGCGATTGACGCGCTGCATGATATGCTGGGTGGCATTTTCCCGCGCTGAATGGCGAGCGCCGCGATGATGTGACACGCGAACAAAGGCGGGGAGGCCCCCGCCCTACCCAAGCCGCGTACGCTGCGCCCTGATACAAAGCCAGCCCGGCACAAAAGGGGCAGGGCGGGGGTCTGCCCGCCCCGTGTCAGTTCAGGCGCTGCGCACCGTCTCGATCATCAGCGCCACATTGTCCGGGTTGGCATCCGGCGTGATTCCGTGGCCCAGGTTGAAGATATGCGGCCCCTTGCGGAACGCACTTACCACCCGCCGCGTCTCGCGCACCAGATCGTCGCCCCCCGTGACCATATGCACCGGCGACAGGTTGCCCTGCACACAACCCCCCGGCTGCACATGCGCCGCCGCCCACTCGGGCGTGACCGAGTTGTCAATCGCCACGCAATCCGCGCCACTCGCCCGGCCAAAGCCGATATAGCCATCCCCCGCCTCACGCGGGAAGGCAATCACCGGCAGGCCAAGGTGGCGCTCTTTCAGCGCGGCAATGATCCTGGCGGTCGGCTTCAGGGAAAAATCAATGAAATCCTCACCCTTCAGGCTGCCTGCCCATGAATCGAACAGCTTCACCACCTCGGCCCCGGCTTTCACCTGTTCGGACAGGTAGTCAACAGTTGCATCGGTGATGATGTCGATCAGCGCCACAAACGCCGCGCGGTCCGCCGCCTTCATCGCATGGGCCGCCGCCTGATCCTTCGACCCGCGCCCGGCGATCATATAGGTGGCAACCGTCCACGGCGCGCCGGCAAAACCGATCAGCGTGGTCTCTTTCGGCAGTTCCCGCGCGAGGATTTTCACCGTTTCATAAACCGGGCCCAGCGTGTCGTGGATCAGATCCTTGGGTTTCAGCGCCCGGACCTGCTCCATCGTCGTGGTGGTTTCCATCCGCGGACCTTCGCCTTCGACAAACCACAGCTTCGGCCCCAGTGCCTGCGGCAGTAGCAGGATATCGGCAAACAGGATCGCCGCATCAAACCCGAACCGCCGGATCGGCTGCAGAGTCACCTCGGCAGCCAGATCGGGGGTGTAGCACAGCGACAAAAAGTCACCCGCCTTTGCCCGGGTCGCGCGGTATTCGGGCAGGTAGCGCCCGGCCTGCCGCATCATCCAGATCGGCGGGGTGGGAAGAATTTCGCCTTTCAGCGCGCGAAGGATGGTCTTTTCGGTCATTCTGGGCTCCTTTGTCCCATGGGTCCGATGTGCGCCCCGCCTTGTCAAGAGTTGTCAGGCGAAGCTGACAGTTGTATGCCGGAACCCATGATGCAAAACCTGCCCTCCCCCGCCCAGCCCTTGAAGATTGGAACCCGTGGTTCGCCCCTTGCGCTGTGGCAGGCGCATGAGGTGCGGCGCTGCCTGATGGCGGCGTTTGATCTGCCCGAAACGGCGTTTGAAATCTGCGTGATCAAGGTGATGGGCGACCAGATCCTGGACAAGGCGCTGAAAGACATCGGCGGCAAGGGCCTGTTCACCCGCGAGATCGAAGAGGCGTTGCTGGACGGCGGCATCGACATCGCGGTGCATTCGATGAAGGACATGCCCACGGTCCAGCCGGGGGGTCTGATCCTTGACTGCTACCTGCCGCGCGAAGATGTGCGCGATGCCTTTGTCAGCCCGCATGTGGCGCGGCTGGCCGATCTGCCCCAAGGCGCGGTCGTCGGCTCGTCATCCCTGCGCCGCCGGGCGCAGTTGCGGCTGAAGCGGCCCGATCTGCAGCTGGTCGAGTTTCGCGGCAATGTGCAGACCCGGATGAAAAAGCTGAACGATGGCGTGGCGGTTGCCACCTTCCTTGCGATGGCCGGGCTGAACCGGCTGGGCATGGCGCATATGGCGCGCTCGGCCATTGAGACCGAAGACATGCTGCCCGCCGTGGCCCAGGGGGCCATCGGGGTGGAGCGGCGTTTGGGTGACACCAACACCGCCAGCCTGCTGGCCGCGATTCACGACATCCCCACAGGCCACCGCCTTGCCGCCGAACGGGCTATGCTGGCCCGGCTCGACGGGTCATGCGAAACGCCGATCGCGGGGCTGGCGACGCTGGAGGGCGATACCCTGCATTTGCGCGGTGAAATCCTGCGGCCTGACGGGTCGGAATCCATCACCGGCCAGCGCACAGGCCCGGTCGCAGACGCTGCCGCGCTTGGCACCGCTTTGGCGGATGAGCTGCTTGGCAAGGCACCAGACGGGTTCTTCAGCTGGCGCTGAACCAGCGCCGCCACGTGCCCTCTTAAATTTCCGTCATCCGGGTGTTACATCCGCCCGATGACCGATGACGCCCCGCCCCCTTTGCCACAGCCCGTGGCCACTGCCCTGCACAACGCGCTGGCGCAGCCATCGCAGCGCATCCGGGCCTTGGCCCTGCCGGGTGGCGGCCGGGTCTGGCTGAAACGGATCGAACAGGCCAGCGGGTTGATGCGTCTGCAAAAGGGCAATGGCCAAAGCGCCTTTGTCGCCGAACGCGACGCGCTGCGCCTGCTGCATGCCCGTGGCGTGCCGGTGGCGCAGGTGATGGCGGAAGGCCCTGACTATCTGCTGTTGCCCGATCTTGGCCCCACGCTCGCCGCCCTGATGCAGACCGCAGATCACCCGAAGGCTGACCGCATCGCCGCCTTTGCCGCCGCCGGAGCGGCATTGGCGGGGCTGCACCGCGCCGGGTTTTCGCATGGCCGCCCGGCTTTGCGCGATTTTTGCTGGCAACAGGGCGCGTTGCGGCTGATCGACCTTGAACGCTTCCGCAACCGCAAGCGCAGCCGGTTGGTCCGCGCCATGGATGTGGTGATCTTCACCCACAGCTGGTTTGCGCAGGGTCACGACACCGCCCCCGGCCCGGAACTTGACGGGGCGCTGAACGCCTATCGCGCCGCTGCGCCCGCCGGGCTTTGGCGCGCGGTCGCGCGGCTGGTGCGGCTGCTGGCACCGCTTGGCACCTTGGCGCGCGGCGTGGCCCGGATCAGCAAACCGTCAAAGGATGTGCAGGCGATCCCGCCCGCGCTGACCCATCTGGCGCAGGTCACGCAAACGCCGGGCTGATCCGGCCCCGGTCGGCCCCGGTCGGCAGGTCACGACTCCGGGGGCCGTTTCGCCGGAACCACCTTGCCGGGGTTCATCAGCCCAGTCGGGTCCAGCGCCGCCTTGACCGCGCGCATCACGTCCAGCGCCACGCTGTCCTTGCGCCGCGCCATCGACGGCAGCTTGGACAGGCCCACGCCATGTTCGGCCGAAAAGCTGCCGCCCAGATCCGCCACCACATCCTCGATCATCGTGATCACGCGGTCATAGGTGGCTTTGGACCCATCCACCGGGAATGCGGTGAAATGCAGGTTGCCATCGCCCAGATGCGCCACGCACACCGGCTCATGCGCCTGATCAACGCCTTCCAGCCGGGCGTGAATCGCCGTCAGGAAATCAGCCGCCCGGTCCAGCGGCACCGCGATATCGGTGTCGACAAAGGGGCGTTTGGCAAAGGTGATCTCTGCCGCCGCTTCGCGCCGCGCCCACATCACCCGGCGCTGCGCCTCCGATTGCGCGACGATGGCATCAAGGATCAGCCCCTCTTCCATCAAGCCCGCCACGGTGGTTTCCAAAAGGTCAGTCAGCGGCACCGACCCATCTGCCTGCACCTCGCACAAGGCGGGCGCGGTCGCGCCCAGCTCGGTCAAAATCGTCACCTCTGGCACATCGGCGAAGGGCAGGCCCAGATCGGGCCGCACCTGCGCCAGACGGCGGGAATAGCTGGCAGGCATGAATTCAAACGCCTCGACCAGCCCGCCTGACGCCTCTTGCAGCCGGTTCAGCAGCACCGTCGCATCGGGCAAAGCGCGCAGCGCCAGCGTGGCGGTGGCATGGGCGCGCGGGGCAGGGACCAGCTTCATCACTGCCGCCGTGATGATCCCCAGCGTCCCCTCGGCCCCGATGAACAGATCGCGCAAGGCGTAGCCCGAATTGTCCTTGTGCAGTGCCGACATCAGGTTCAGCACCCGCCCGTCGGCCAGAACCACCTCCAGCCCCAGACACAGGGACCGGGTCGAGCCATAGCGCAGCACATTCGACCCTCCGGCATTGGTCGACAGCACGCCACCGATCATCGCCGAGCCGCGCGCGCCGAACCACAGCGGAAAGTACAGCCCCTGCTCCGCCGCCGCATCGTGCAGGGCTGACAGGATCACCCCGGCCTCAACCACCGCCGTGCGCGTGCCGTGGTTCAGATCGCGGATGCGGTTCATCCGCTCAAGGCTGATCATCAGCCCGCCCGTGGTATAGGTGCCGCCCACCAGCCCGGTATTGCCCGACACCGGCACCACCGGCACACCATGCCGTGCCGCAAGCTGCACACAGCCCGCCACCTGCGCGGTATCAAAGGGCCGCACCACCGCAACAGGCTGGCCCGGATAAGTGCCGGTCCAGTCCTGCGCATGGCGGTCCATATCGCTGCCGGTCAGCACATGGGCCGGGCCAAGCAGGTCAGAAAGGTCGGAGATCAGGGTCATGGAACGGTCCTCGCCCGCACCGTAGGGGCCGGGGGCCGCTCAGCATTGACCTGTCGCGCAGCGCGCATCAAGCCCTTGCGGCCGGTCTTCGCTGCCCCCGCACCGAATTTTTAACCCCGCGCGCAGCGCAGAGTGCGGGAGCGCTCCGCGCGGGAGTATTTCAGAAAGGTGCAACCGGCAGGGTCAGTCCAGTTGATCCACCAGTGTCAGGATCTGTGGGCCAAGGCTTTCGACGGCGCGTTTCACGCCCGCCGCATTGGGATGGATGCCATCGGCCTGCATGTACTGTGCGATCTGGCCGGGGTCGGTCGCATCGGCGTCGATCAGGCCGAAATAGCTGCCGATATGCTGCGCGCCGTATTGCGCGGCCAGTTCGGGGTAGAGCTGGTCAAACGCGGTCTTGTAGGCCGGGCCGAAATTGCCCGGTGCCTCCATCCCGATCAGCAGTACCGGCAGTTGCCGGGTCTGCGCCTCGGTCAGGATCGCCTCGATATTCGCGCGGGTGACAGAGGGTTGCAGCCCGCGCAACAGGTCATTGCCACCCAATGTCACGATCATGGCATCAACCTCGTCGGTCAGGCTCCACGCCAGCCGCGACAGGCCCCCGGCAGAGGTATCACCCGACACGCCGCCGTTCAGCACGGTCACATCCGCGCCCTGATCGGCCAGCCATTGGTTCAGCTGTGGCACCAGCCCCTCGCCCTCGGGCAATCCGTAACCTGCCGTCAGGCTGTCACCCAGCGCGAAAATGGTCACGGGTTCGGCAAATGCTGCCCCCGCGACGGAAAACGGCAGGGCCAACGTAAACGTCAGGTTGCGGACGCAGCATTTTGCGCCATATGCAACAGGGGACAGAATAAAGGAAAACATCATGGGTCAGACCGTTCTGGCATTGAAGGATGCGACGCTGACACTGGCAGGCAATGCCGGGCCGGTCGAGATTCTGAAAGGGATCACGCTGGACGTCGCACAAGGCGAAACGCTGGGGCTGATCGGTCCGTCCGGGTCTGGCAAATCGTCTCTCCTCATGCTGATGGGCGGGCTGGAGCGCGCCACATCGGGGTCGGTTCTGGCGCTGGGGTCTGATCTGACCGCCCTAGACGAAGATGCCCTTGCGCGCTTTCGCAGAGGCAATATGGGGGTGGTGTTCCAATCTTTCCACCTGATCCCGACAATGACCGCGCTGGAAAACGTGGCCGTGCCGCTGGAACTGGCCGGGGTGACCGATGCCTTTGCCCGTGCCGAAGCCGAATTGCAGTCGGTGGGCCTTGGGTCGCGGATGGACCATTACCCGACGCAACTTTCGGGCGGCGAGCAGCAGCGCGTGGCATTGGCCCGCGCCGCAGCCCCGCGTCCGGCGATCCTGCTGGCGGATGAGCCGACCGGCAATCTGGATGGCGTCAACGGTGCCGCGATCATGGACATGCTGTTTGGTCTGCGCGACCGCCATGGTGCCACGCTGGTGCTGGTCACCCATGCGCCGGAGCTTGCTGCCAGATGTGACCGGGTGGTGCGGCTGGCCGATGGCCGGGTCGTGGGTGAAGACCGGATGAAAGCAGCAGCAGAATGACCGGCTGGTCTTTGGCATGGCGACTGGCCCGGCGCGAATTGCGCGGCGGCCTGCGCGGCTTTCGCATCTTCCTCGCCTGCCTCGCGCTGGGGGTGATGGCGATTGCGTCGGTCGGCATGGTTCGCGCCGCGATCGAGGCGGGCTTGCGCGATCAGGGCGCGGTTTTGCTGGGCGGCGATGCGCAGATGGAATTCACCTACCGCTTCGCGGACGACGCCGAGCGCGCCTTTATGGCCGGCATCGCCAGCCAAGTGTCCGAAGTGGTCGATTTCAATTCCATGGCCGTGCGCGGTGAAGACACGGCGCTGACCCAGATCAAGGCGGTCGATGCCGCCTATCCCCTTCTGGGTGCCGTGGTGCTGGAGCCTGACATGACACTGGCCGAGGCGCTTGCGCCGCAGGACGGCCTGCCCGGCGCGGTGATGGACAGGGTGCTGGTCGACCGGCTGGGCCTTGCGCCGGGCGATAGCTTCCGTTTGGGCGTGCAGGACTTCCGCCTTGGCGCGGTGCTGCTGCGCGAGCCGGATTCGGCGACCCAAGGATTCACGCTTGGCCCGCGCACCATGGTGCTGACCGAGGGGCTGGCGCAGTCGGGCCTGATCGGGCCGGGATCGCTGTATGAAACCAAATATCGGATGACCCTGCCGCCGGGCAGCGATCTGGCGGCACTTCGGACACAGACCGAGGCGCTGTACCGCGATTCTGGCGTGCGCTGGCAGGACAGCCGCCGCGCCACACCGGGGGTGGAGCGTTTTGTCGAACGCATGGGGTCTTTCCTCATTCTGGTCGGCCTTGCCGGGCTGGCCGTGGGCGGCGTCGGTGTGTCCTCGGCGGTGCGGGCCTATCTGGATGGCAAGGTCTCGACCATCGCCACGCTGAAAACGCTGGGGGCCGAGGGCGGGATGATCTTCCGCGTCTACCTGTTGCAGATCGCGGTGCTGGCCGGGATCGGGGTTGCCATCGGGCTGGTGCTGGGGGTGGCGATTCCGATGCTGCTGGCCCCGGTGATTTCGGCATCCTTGCCGCTGCCGGTGATCTTCCGCCCCTATCCGATGCCACTGGCCGAAGCGGCGTTTTACGGGCTGACGACGGCATTGCTGTTCACCCTCTGGCCGCTGGCGCGGACGCAAAGCGTACGGGCGGCGGCGCTGTATCGGGGGGCCGGGCGCGGTGGCTGGGCCGGATGGCCGGCGGCCATTGCGGTGGCCACGCTGCTGGCGCTGCTGATCGGCGGCGCGGTGCTGTTCTCCGGCGTGCCGACACTGGCGCTGGGCTCTGCCGCTGGCATTGCCGGGGCGCTGGCGGTGCTGGCGGGGGCGGCGTGGCTCTTGCGCCGGGCCGCCAATGCGCTGGCGCGTTCGGTACTGGCGCGGGGCCGGGTTGCGCTGCGGCTGGCGCTGGCCGCCATCGGCGGGCCACGGGCCGAAGCCACATCGGTGGTGCTGTCGCTGGGCCTTGGCCTGTCGGTGCTGGCCGCCGTTGGCCAGATCGAGGCCAACCTGCGCCTTGCCATCGCGCAGGATCTGCCCGAACGGGCACCTTCGTACTTCTTCGTCGACATCCAGCCTGACCAGATTGAGGCGTTTCTGACCCGCGTAACCGATGACCCCGCCGTCAGCAGGGTGGAAAGCGCGCCGATGCTGCGCGGCGTCGTCACCCGGATCAACGGCCGCCCCGCCCGCGAAGTGGCGGGCGAGCATTGGGTGGTGCGCGGTGACCGGGGTGTGACTTATTCCGCAACACCGTCGGAAACCACCACCATCACCGCTGGTGAATGGTGGCCCGCCGATTACACCGGCGACCCGCAAGTCAGCTTTTCCGCCGAATCCGCCGCCGAGATCGGGCTGAAGCTGGGCGACACCGTCACCGTCAACATTCTGGGCCGCGACATCACCGCCACCATCACCAGCTTTCGCGACGTTGATTTCTCGACCGGCGGCATGGGCTTTGTGATGACGCTGAACCCGGCGGCGCTTGCCGGTGCCCCCCATACCCACATCGCCACGGTCTATGCCGAAGCGGAGGCCGAGGCTGCGATCCTGCGCGATGTCTCGCGCGCCTATCCCAACGTCACCGCTGTCCGCGTGCGCGATGCCATCGACCGGGTGACAGAGGCGCTGGGCGCCATCGCCACTGCCACCGCCTGGGCAGCGGCGGCGACGCTGCTGACCGGATTTGTGGTGCTGATCGGCGCTGCCGCCGCAGGCGAGCGCGCGCGGGTCTATGAGGCGGCTGTGCTCAAGACGCTGGGGGCCACCCGTGGCCGCATCCTTGCCAGCTTTGCCCTGCGCTCAGCCCTGATGGGGGCGGCTGCCGGGCTGGTCGCCATCGTGGCGGGAGGGCTGGCGGGCTGGGCGGTGATGGTGTTCGTGATGGACTCCAGCTACCGTTTTGAACCGATCTCGGCGCTGGCCATCGTGGCGGGCGGCGTCATCGCCACCCTTGCCGCCGGGCTTGCCTTTGCCCTGCGCCCGCTTGCCGCCCGTCCGGCGCAGGTGCTGCGGTCAGGCGATTGAAGCAGGTTTTAAGAAAATTGAGCGCGCTGACGCGCGCGTTCTTTTTATCTCGCCTCTGTGGCGTGGCCACAACCGGCTCGGGCGATGCGCGCCGCGCGGGGATATTTAAGAACAGATGAAAGGCAGACGTCAGCGCAGGCCGATCAGGCCCGGCAGGTCGGCCATGTCAAAGAACGGTTCTGCGCCCACTGCGATCAGCCGCTCTGCCGGGGTGTGGGCGGCGTAGCCCATGCAGCGCATGCCCGCGGCAACTGCAGCCCGCGCGCCGGTGGGGCTGTCCTCGATCACCACGCACTCGGCGGGGGCGGCCCCAAGCTGCTGCGCTGCATGCAGGTACAGGTCCGGCGCGGGTTTGGGTGCGCCAAGCGTCTGGCCGGAATAGAGATGGCCACCGAACCGCGCGATCAGGCCGGGATGCTGGCCCAGCGTGATCTGCATCTTGGCATCCGACCCGTTCGATCCCATGGCAAAGGGAATCCCCGCCGCATCCAAGCTGTCCAGCACCTGCAGGATACCGGGGATCAGCGGCGTGCCGCCTGCCAGATGCGCATAGAGCCGCTGGTAGAACGCATCGACCCAATCGCCCGGCAGCGCCGCACCCGCCGCCCGGGCGCGGCTTGCCACATCGGCCATGGTGCCGCCGATGAAATCGCGGGCGATCACCTCAACGCTCAGGTGCAGCCCGTGGGCGGCGAATTCCCCCACCAGCAGGTCGAAGGTCATGCCTTCACTGTCCACCACCACGCCGTCACAGTCGAAGATCACGGCTTTCGGGGGCAGGGGGGCGGGGGTCATGCGGGCATCCGGAGCAGGGTGACGATGGTGTCGCCATAGCGGCGCTGGTCGGTAAGGTCCAGCCCGGCGGGGGCCAGCGGGGCGGTGCCCTCCTCCCAGACGATCATCGCACCGGGGGCGAACCAGCGACCGGCAAGGCAGGCGGCGATGGCCTTTTCGCCATAGGCTTTGCCATAGGGCGGGTCGAGGAACACCAGATCAAACGCCGCGCCCCGGTTTTCCCCCGGCTGCGTCGCATCGCGGCGCCAGACCTCGGTTTGCGCTTCGGCGCGCATCAGGGCGATGTTGCGCCGCAGCAGGGCCAGTGCTGGCTTGCCATCCTCAATAAACGCGGCCGTTTCAGCCCCGCGCGACAGCGCCTCCAGCCCCAGCGCGCCGGTCCCGGCAAACAGATCAAGCACCCGCGCCCCCTGCACCGGATTGCCATGGCCGCCATTGATCAGCAGGTTGAAGATCGACTCGCGCACCCGGTCTGACGTGGGGCGCAGATGCGCCTGCGCATCGCCTGCCCCCACCGGGGCCAGATGCAACCCGCGCGCCCGCCCGCCGATGATTCTCATCGCAGCAGCGCTTTCAGGTCGGTCGCGGGGTCGGCCACCAGTGCGGGGTCGGGGGATTTCCCCGCCTCGATCAGCCGCTTGCCGACCATATAGGCGCGGGCGTCGTTCATCGCATCCAGCGCCAGCAGGCGGTCGCCCTGATAATACCAGAACGACACTGCCCCCCCTTCGCCGGGGCGGGTGACAATCCGGTCATAGCCGGTGTTCATCCCGGCGATCTGCAGCTTGCAGTCGTACTGATCCGACCAGAACCACGGCGTGGCGCGGTAAGGCGTGTCTGCCCCCAGGATATTACCCGCCACCACCTCGGCCTGATCAATCGCATTGCCCACCGATTCCAGCCGCAACCGCCCGCCCTGCCACGGGAAGGACGCGCAATCGCCCGCCGCCCAGACATCCGGGGCCGAGGTGCGACCATGGCTGTCGGTGGCGATGCCGTTGTCGATCAGCAGGCCTGCGGCCTCGGCCAGCGCGGTATCAGGTGTGATCCCTACGCCGACAATCACGAAATCCGCTGCAAGCGCGCGCCCGTCCGTCAGCCGCGCGCCGGTCACCCGGGTCTCTCCCAGCAGCCGCTCCAGCCCGGTGCCTTCCAGCACCTTCACGCCATGCCCGGCATGCAGCGCGCGGAAATAACCCGAGGTTTCGGGCGAGGCCACCCGTTGCAGAATGCGCGGCGCCATCTCTACCACCGTCACATCTAAGCCCAGTTGCGCCGCCACCGCCGCCGCTTCCAGCCCGATATAGCCGCCGCCCACGATCACCACCCGGCGACCGGGCTGCACCTCTGCCCGCATCAGATCGACATCGACCAACCCGCGCAGCGTATAAACCCCGGCCAGATCGCCGCCCATCGCCGGCGGCAGGCGCCGCGGCGATGACCCTGTGGTCAGCGCCAGCGCGTCATAGAACAGCACATCGCCATCCACGGTCACACTGCGCGCGCCCGTGTCAATCGCCGTCACCGGCGCGCCCAGCCGCAACTGCACGCCCTGATCGGCCCAGAACTCCGGCGCGCGCAGCCACAGCCGTTCGGGACCGATCTCGCCCTTGAGGTAGGCCTTCGACAGCGGGGGCCGCTGATAGGGCGGCGCGCTTTCGGCACCGATCATGGTGATCGGCCCGCTGTGCCCCAGCCCGCGCAGCTTGGCCGCCAGCGCCGCCCCCGCCTGTCCCGCCCCGATGATCACCACGCGCATGCCATATTCCTCTGGTCGCCCAACGGGCCGGACCCTATATCTGGCCCATAAGCAAACGCAACGCGAGAGGGACATGACCATGACGATTTCTGTGGGCGACACGCTGCCAGAGGCCACCCTGATCAAACTTGGCGCCAACGGGCCGGAACAGGTGTCGCTGCAAGATCTGGCCAAAGGCCGCAAACTGGTGTTGTTCGCCGTGCCCGGTGCCTTCACGCCGACCTGCCATTCGGCCCATGTGCCCAGCTTCATCCGCACCAAGGATCAGTTCACCGCCAAGGGCGTTGATGACATCATCTGCGTCTCGGTCAACGACCCCTTCGTGATGAAGGCCTGGGGCGAGGCGACCGGGGCCACCCCCGCCGGGGTCACCATGCTGGCCGATGCTGACAGCAGCTTTACCAAGGCGATGGGCCTCGACTTCTCCGCCGCGCCCGCCGGGCTGATCGCGCGGTCGAAACGTTATGCGCTTTACGCCGAAGATGGCGTGGTCAAGCAGCTGCATCTGGAAGAGTCCCCCGGCACCTGTGACATCTCGGGCGGCGAGGCGCTTCTGGCCGCGATCTGACCCGTCAGACCACCGCCTGCCCTCCCCCTCGGGGGGAGGGTTCAGGCGCTGCGGGCGCTGTCGCAAAGCCGCCCGCTCAATACCCCGCCGCCTTGTCCATCCGCCGCGCCAGATCCAGGTCCAGCTTTGTCAGCCCGCCCGCATCATGCGTGGTCAGCCGCACCTTGACGGTGCGGTACACGTTCGACCATTCGGGGTGATGGTTCAGCGCCTCGGCGTCATCGGCGACTTTGGTCATGAAGGCAAAGGCCTGCTTGAAATCCTTGAACAAAAACGTCTTGTCCAGCGCGTCCTTGCCCTCGGCCATCTTCCACCCGGTGCCGAACAGCGGCAGCAGGGTGGATCGGTCCAGCTCTGTCTTGTCTGTCATGTCATCTGATCCTGTCTGCAAATTGCTCAAATCCCCTGTCCCGCGCGGTCAGTCCTCGGATTGCACCCGGCGGAACGGGCCGTATTGGGTCAGCACCTCGATCTCTTCATCCACCGCGCGGCGTTCTTCGTGCAGATACCGCTCTACCGCGTCGCGAAAGCCCGCATCCGCAATCCAGTGCAGCGAATGCACCGGCGTCGGCAGATAGCCGCGCGCCAGTTTGTGTTCCCCCTGCGCGCCAGCCTCTACCCGCTGCAACCCATTGGCAATCGCCCAGTCAATCGCCTGATAATAGCACAGCTCGAAATGCAGGCAGGGGTGATCTTCGGCACAGCCCCAATAGCGGCCGAACAGCACATCGCGCCCGATGAAGTTCAGCGCCCCGGCCACCGGGCGCGTGCCGTCAAAGGCCAGCACCAGCAGAATATCGTCGCGCATCGTGTCGTGAAACCGGCTGAACGCCTTGCGGGTCAGATAGGGCGTGCCCCATTTGCGCGCGCCGGTATCCTGATAAAATTCCCAGAACGCATCCCAATGCGCAGGTTCAATCGCGTCCCCGGTCAGCGCCCGGATGGTCAGCCCCGACGCCCGGGCCGTCTCGCGCTCCTTGCGGATCATCTTGCGCTTGCGGCTCGACAGCTGGGCAAGGAAAGCGTCAAACGTCGCGTAGCTATTGTTTTCCCAATGAAACTGCTGCGTCACCCGGTGCAGCACACCCTCCACCCCGGCCAAGGCCTCGGCCTCTTCGCCGGTGCAGAACGTCACATGCAAGGATGACAGCCGGTTCTTTGCCGCGACCGAAACCGCCGCCGCCAGCAACAGTTCGCGGTGCGCGGCGTCGCCCAGAAACCGCCGCCCCGTCGCCGGGGTGAACGGCACCGCAATCTGCAACTTGGGGTAATACCGCCCGCCCGCGCGCTCAAACGCCTGCGCCCAGCCGTGGTCGAAAATATACTCGCCCTGCGAATGCCCTTTCGCATACATCGGCACCGCTGCCACGATCCGCCCGTCTTCGCGCAGCACCAGCGGATGCGCAGTCCAGCCGGTGCCCGTCCCGGTCGATCCCGAAAGCTCCAGCGCGCTCAGAAACCGATAGGTGGTGAACGGGTCCACAGGCCGCCCCAAAACCTGTTCTGGGGCCGCCACCGCATCCCATTCGGCGGCGTCAATCTCGGTCAGGCTTTGGTGCAGGGTGATTTCGG
Source organism: Pseudotabrizicola sp. (assembly GCF_030656345.1). GTDB lineage: Bacteria > Pseudomonadota > Alphaproteobacteria > Rhodobacterales > Rhodobacteraceae > Pseudotabrizicola. Next base: position 42,499 of record NZ_JAUSNR010000023.1, read on the forward strand.
TCATCGATCCGTCATTCCGGGCGTGCCCGCTTAGACTGTGCCGCGCGCCCGCAAATTCAAGCGGGCAGCGCGCTCAGATAGCCCTCAAACGTCACATTCGCCGCAATCTGCCGCGCCATCGCCTCTTGTTCGGGCGTGCGGATGGTCCAGCACAGCACCGGCACCCCCGCCGCCCGCAACTCCAGCACCCGTGGGCGGGTCAGGTCATTGCCCTGATGGCTGATGAAGGACGCGCCCACCCGGTCAAAATCCGGGATCTCGCGCAGATGCGCGCACACCTCGGCGGGCAAAGGCGCCCAGTCGTCCGGATCATAGGCCGATGTCGTCAGCCCCCGCGCCACATCGGGTGCCAGCCGCGCCATCTGCGCCATGGCATGCGGGTTGAACGACATCACCGCCACCGCGCCGCCATACCCGGCCAAAGCGTCCGCCACCGAAGCCTCCAGCCGTCCGTCAGTCTCGGCCATCGCGCCGGTCTGATCCTTGATCTCGATCAGCAGCGGCACACGGCCCGCAACCATGCCCAGCACCGCCTGCAGGGTCGGAATGGTGTCGTTGCCCCCGGTCAGCCCGATGCCGCCCAGCTCCGCCGCCGTGCGGGCGCTCACCGGCCCGCGCGCGGCGGTCAGCCGGTCAAGATCATCATCATGAAACACCATCGCCACGCCATCGGCGGACAGCTGCACATCAACCTCAATGGCATAGCCCGCGGCCACCGCCGCGCGGATCGCGGCAGGGCTGTTCTCGATCCGCCCTTGTGCCCGGTCATGCAACGCGCGGTGCGTCACCGGCAGGCGCAGGAAACCGGCGGGCAGGGCGGGGCGTGTGATCTCAGGCAATCTCGAACACCGCTTCAATCTCCACTGCCACGCCAAACGGCAAAGACGCCGCCGACACCGCAGACCGCGCGTGCCGCCCGGCATCTCCCAAGACCGCGACCATGAAATCTGACGCGCCGTTGATCACGCGTGGCTGGTCCACGAAATCGGGGCCCGAGTTCACGAACCCCACCAGCTTGACCAGCCGCACCACGCGGTCCATCTCGCCGCCCGTCGCCGCCTTCACCTGCGCCAGCAGGGAGATCGCACAGGCCTTCGCCGCCTCGGCCCCCTGTTCGACACTCAGATCCGCGCCCAGCTTGCCCTTGATCATGCCGCCGGAATTCTGGCTGATCTGGCCCGAGATGAACACCTGTTTGCCACTGATCACCCAAGGCACATAATTCGCTGCAGGGGCCGGCGCGTCGGGCAGGGTGACGCCCATTTCGGCAAGGCGGGCTTCGATCTTCGACATCAGGGTATCCTCCATCAGGTTTGCCGCAGGCTAACGGCCCCGCCCGGCGGCGGCAAGGCCGCTTGGCCCGCAGATCCGGTTATCACAAGACATATCAACAGCGTCTGTCCGGTCACAACCCTGCCCGAAACCCGCATCCCCGCCATGGGTGCGTTGTAATTTGGCGCCCCGGCCTATATCAAAACCAAAGACAGCAGACCGACACTCCGGGCCGCCCCGCGCAACAGCGCCCGGCCTGCGGGCATAAAGGATTGGCCGTGACCCCTATGTTTTCTCTCGCCTCCCCGCTGCCCTCCCGCATTCTGGCCCCCTCCCGCATCCTCGCCTGTGCCGCGCTGGTCCTGCTGGCCGCCTGCGCGCAAAAGCCTGTCCCCGCAGGGTTCAACGACCCGATGGAGGCGGACAACCGCCAGATCCACGACTTCAACCGCAGCGTCGACCGCACCATCCTGCGCCCGCTGTCCAGCAGCTTTGGCGATGGCCCCCCCGGCCCGGTCATGCAGGGCGTGATCAATTTTGCGCAGAACCTTGATGCGCCCGGTGCCGTGGTGAACAACCTGCTGCAGGGTCGCCCGCATCGTGCTGCTGAAAACACCCTGCGCTTTGCGCTCAACACCACTGTCGGCATCGGCGGGCTGTTTGACCCCGCCACCGCCATCGGCCTGCACGGCAGACCCACCGATTTCGGCGAAACCCTGCATGTATGGGGCGCGGGAGAGGGCAATTATGTCGAACTCCCGTTCTTCGGCCCCTCGACCGAACGCGATCTGGTCGGCATGATTGTCGATATCCCGCTGAACCCGCTGCGCTATGTCCTGCCCAAGCCGGAAGACAACATCGTGCCTCTGGCCAAGCTGGCATCAAGCGTTGGTGATCGGGCGCGCTATTCCGAAACCGTCGATTCTGTCTTATATGACAGTGCAGACAGCTATGCGCAGTCCCGCCTGCTGTATCTGCAATACCGTCGCTTTCAACTGGGGCAGACCACCGGAGAAGCCGGGGATGATGCCTTTGAGGACCCGTATGAGGATATCTATGGCGAATGACAGGCTGATCATCACACGTCGCGGCTTTGGCATCGGTCTGGTCGGCGGCGCCGCCGCACTGGCCCTGCCGCTGCCCGCCGCCGCGCTGACCGTCGATCAGGCCCGTGCGCTGGTGGGCAAGGCTGTTGCCGATGTGAACACCACGATCAACTCGGGCAAATCCGCCGCCGCGATGTATGGCGATTTTGAACGGATCTTCAGCCGCTACGGCGACGTGCCCACCATTGCCCGTTCAGCCCTCGGGCCCGCCGCGCGCGGTGCCTCTTCCGCGCAGATGACCGCCTTTACCAAAGCCTACCAAAGCTACATCGCCCGCAAATACGGTGCCCGCTTCCGCGAATTCATCGGCGGCCAGATCGAGGTGACGGGCGCCCGCCCGGTCAAATCCTATTTCGAGGTGATCTCGGTCGCAAAACTGCGCGGTCAGGCCCCGTTCGATTTGCGCTGGCACGTGTCGGACAGGTCGGGCAAGGACCTGTTCTTCAACATCATCATCGAAGGCGTCAACATGCTGGCCAGCGAACGCACCGAAATCGGCGCCATGCTCGACCGGCGGCGCGGTGATATCAACGGGCTGATCGAAGACATGAAATCGGCCTGAGGGGCGCGACACAGCAACGCCGGCCCCTGCGAATGCAGCGGGCCGGCGTTTTGTTGGGGGGGACGCCTGTGAACCTTCTGATCTGTCGAAGAGACTGGAGGAGTGCCTGCCACGAGTCGAAGGAAAAAAGAATAAACGTGTGCAATCTAGCTTAGAAATCTCTGAGCAAAAGCATCGAAATATTTGAGTTTTTCCATTTTGCGCTCCATGTCTGCGATCAGGTCTGCCTTGGAAATGCGCGACGCCTTTTCCATCACCTCATCACCAATGACTCCGTCGAAGTCACTGAAACTATCAGATTCCTCCCTGTAGTGAGCAAGCAAGCGACCGCAGAGTTCAATTCTTTCTCGACGCCATGATTTTTCACTCATGATGTGCTCCATTCTTGCTGATGGCCGTTGCTATGAAGAGGAGTATCCCATCCCAAGCGCCAATGGCCTCAGGCGCGGGAAACACGGCAACACATGCGAATACGATGAACCAAAAGGTTCGCGACACCGAAACTATAAGGGGGAAGATGGACTCCGCACAGAACACGCCCTTTCCGCAGTAGGCAAACCTACCGCAACAAGGATCGTGCACTTCCTATGCATGATCGATTTACGCGCCGCTCAAGAATACTCTATCTTATCGACACAAATCTTACCGTAGCGCGGACCGCGTTAAATTGCAATAATTTCCCCACGGAGAATGCGGGCACTCCCCACCCCCATGAGGCGTGGGGGTGGGGCCGCTTCATCCGCTGTGCGCAGCGCCTCAACCCCCCGCCCCTGCAAGGCTCAGTTCCCGAACACACCCAGCACGTCCTGCAAAATCTGGTCGGCCAGATTGCCCTCTACCGGGCCCTCGTTGATCCACTCCTGTGGCACCGGCCCGTCATAGATGATCACATCCTGCGCGGGCATCTCGGCCTGACCACCGGCCCAGTTGTCCTGCGCGCCACCCCAGTTATCCTGCGCTGCGGCGGCGGGCGATTGCCCGTCGGCCATCACGTTGGGCGACGGCGCATAGCCGCCCGGCGGGGTCTTCGGTTCCGGGATCAGCATGGCCAGCGGTTGCGGCCGCTGCCCGTCATGCACCCGCACCATCACCTCGCGCCAGATTTCCGCGGGCAGGCCGCCACCTGTCACGCCGGTCAGCGGCGCGTTGTCGTCATTGCCCATCCAGACCCCGGCCACATAATCGGCAGTAAAGCCCAGGAACCACGCATCGCGCGCGGCCTGCGTCGTGCCGGTCTTGCCCGCCGCCTGCCAGCCGGGCACTTTCGCCCGGGTCCCGGTGCCGGTCTCGATCACCCGGTTCATCATATAGGTCAGGTACAGCGCCGCATCCTCGCTGATCACCCGCTGCCCGACGCCCCCTGTGGCCCCCAGCAGCACGTCGTCTTCACCCTGCAACCGCAGCTCGACCAGCCCGTAGGGCGTCACCGACGACCCGCCGTTCAGAATGCCGGCATAGGCCCCCGACATCTCCAGCAAGGACGACTCCGACGCGCCAAGCGCCAGCGCCGGGCCATCGGCCAGCGCCGAGACGATGCCGAACCCGTTCGCCACCCGCCGCACCGCATCGCGCCCCACGGCTTCCGACACCCGCACCGCAGGGATGTTTCGGCTTTCGGCCAGCGCCTGGGACAGCGTGATCATGCCCTTGAACTGGTTGTCGTAGTTCTTCGGCGTCCATGCCCCCGATCCGGGGATGTTGATCGTCAGCGGCGTGTCTTCCACATAATCCGCCGGGGTAAAGCCCAGATCCATCGCCGCCGCATAGGCAAACGGCTTGAAGCTCGACCCGGTCTGCCGCTTGGCCTGTGTGGCGCGGTTGAAGCTGCCCGCCGCCACCGCCTCGCGCCCGCCGACCATGGCGCGCACCGCCCCGTCAGCCGACATGACCACAATCGCCGCCTGTGCCTTCGACCCCGATTTCACCTTGGTCTCAAAGATGAACTTCAGCGCCTCTTCCGACGCCTTCTGCAACCGCTGGTCCAGCGTGGTGCGGATGATCACATCCTCGGTCGTGCTCGACGACAGAAAGCTGGGCGTCGATTCCATCACCCAATCGGCAAAGGCCCCGCCGGATTGCGTTTCCGCCGCCTTGGACAACCGGGCCGGGTTGGCCCGCGCATCCGCCGCCTGCGCGGCGGTCAGGTAGCCCTGTTCCTGCATCAGCCCGACGACAATATTCGCCCGTTCCTGCGACCGCAGCAGATTGTTGGTCGGCGCAAAGCGCGAGGGCGCGGTCAGCAGGCCCGCCAGCATCGCGGCCTCAGCCGGGCCAACCTCATTGGCGGATTTGCCGAAGTAGCGCTGCGCCGCCGCCTCAAACCCGCGTGCGCCGGCCCCCATATAGGTGCGGTTGAGATAGATCGTCAGGATCTGCTCTTTGGTGTACTTGACCTCCATCGCCATGGCGTAGGGGATCTCTTTGACCTTGCGCCAGACCCCGCCGCTGCGGCAGTCCTGTTCGTAGGCGGCCTCATTCTTCCAGTCTGCCGGGTTGTAGGGCACGCCGATACACAGCAGCTTGGCGACCTGCTGGGTGATGGTCGACCCGCCGTTGCCCGACAGTGGCCCGCGCCCTTCGCTCAGGTTGATGCGCACAGCGCCCGCAATGCCACGCGGGCTGATGCCGAAGTGGCTGTAGAACCGCCGGTCCTCCGTCGCGATCACCGCGTTGCGCAGGTGGGGCGAGACGTTCTCTGCCGTGATCTGGCCGCCAAAGGTTTCCCCGCGCCAGGCAAAGACCTGGCCTTCGCGGTCCAGCATGGTGACAGACCCGCGCGCCCGGCCGTCCAGCAGCTCGGTCACGGCGGGCAACTGGCTGTAGAAATAGAACACGGTCAGCGCCAGCACCATGCCAAGCACCGCGCCCACCCGCCAGGTCACGCCCCACAGCACCCGCCAGATCAGCCGCCACAGGCCAAGGATCAGCCCCACGATCAGCCCATGCTGGCGTCGTGGCTTGCGCGGCGCAGGCTTGCGGGGGGCAGGTTTGCGTGGCGGGCCGCCGCCAGAGCCGGATCCGGCACCTGTCGTCTGCGCGTAGCGCTTGTCCGCGGTCAGAGTCCCGCGCCCTTTGCCCGATGTCGCCATAAGCCTGCCCAACCGTTTTAAATGGTCTCTTTTCGCCGACTCTAGCCCGGATCGCAGGGATTGTGGAGAGCGCCACTTAACGATTCGGATATGTGATGTGCATAATATTTAATCAAACCGCACAATAAGTATAAAATTTGTGCAGAAAGCCGCGCTTTCAGGCAAACATCCGCCGCCCGTTTCTTGTTCTGCCCGTTCGAAAGGCGGCTTGTTGTCTGCAAGGGCCCACCCCCGGGCCCCACAGAAACGAAGGGGAAGGACGTGAAACTAATCATTGCAGCAATCAAGCCGTTCAAGCTGGAGGAAGTGCGCGAAGCACTGACCACCATCGGGGTACGCGGCATGATGGTCACCGAGATCAAGGGTTTCGGCAGCCAGTCTGGACATACTGAAATCTATCGCGGCGCCGAATATGCCGTGAACTTCGTGCCGAAAGTCCGGCTGGAAATCGTGGTCAGTGACAGCCTTGCAGATTCGGTTGTCGAAACGATCCGGGTGACCGCGAAAACCGACAAGATCGGCGATGGCAAGATCTTCGTGCTGGATGTCCAGCATGCCGTGCGCGTGCGCACAGGTGAAATCAATGACGATGCGCTCTGACGCGTTGGGGACAGGGGAAACGCAAAGATGAACACTTCGATGAAACTTTCTGGCATCGCGACACTGGGTGTGTCGCTGTTCGCCAGCCTGCCTGCCTGGGCGCAGGAGGTCACCGCCGAGGCGGCCGAGGTTGTGGCGGAAGCCGCTCCGGCAGTCATTGATAACGCCTTTATTTTCAACACGCTGCTGTTCCTGATCGGCGGCTTTCTGGTGTTCTGGATGGCGGCCGGTTTTGCCATGCTCGAAGCCGGGCTGGTCCGTTCGAAAAACGTCACCATGCAGCTGACCAAGAACATCGCGCTGTTTTCCATCGCGTCGATCATGTACTGGATCGTCGGCTACAACCTGATGTACCCGGGCGATGCCTGGACCATGACCGGCTATGTCGGTCAGCTGTTCTCGGCCAAGTCTCTGGCCGGTGACCCGGATGTCGCGACCGGCTATTCGGTTGCATCCGACTTCTTCTTCCAGCTGATGTTCTGCGCCACCACCGCGTCGATCGTGTCGGGCACCTTGGCCGAGCGTATCAAGCTGTGGCCGTTCCTGATCTTCACCGTCGTGCTGACCGGGTTCCTTTACCCGATTGAAGCCTCCTGGCAGTGGGGCGGCGGCTGGTTGTCAGAAGCGGGCTTCTCTGACTTTGCCGGATCGACCCTTGTTCACGCAGCAGGCGGCTTTGCAGCCCTTGCCGGTGCGCTGATCCTGGGGCCGCGTCTGGGCAAATACACCAAGGAAGGCCGCGTCAACCCGATGCCGGGCTCCAACCTCGCCCTTGCCACACTGGGCACGTTCATCCTGTGGCTGGGCTGGTTCGGTTTCAACGGCGGCTCGCAGCTGGCTCTGGGCACCGAGGCTGATGCCAATGCTGTCTCGATCATCTTTGCCAACACCAACATGGCCGCGTCTGCCGGTGCTGTCTCCGCGCTGATCCTGTCGCAGCTGATCTACAAAAAGGTCGACCTGACCATGGTGCTGAACGGCGCTCTGGCTGGCCTTGTGTCGATCACCGCCGGGCCGCTTGACCCGACGCTGTTCGGTGCGCTGTGGATTGGTGGCATCGGTGGCGTGATCGTTCTGGTCGTCGTGCCACTGCTCGACAAGCTGAAGATCGACGATGTGGTCGGTGCGATCCCGGTTCACCTTGTGGCTGGTTTCTGGGGCACCATGGCAGTTCCGTTCTACACCGACGGCACCAGCTTTGGCACGCAGCTCCTGGGCTTTGCCGCCATCGGCATCTTCATGATGGTGACCTCGGCCATCGTCTGGTTCATCCTCAAGGCAACCATGGGTCTGCGTCCAACCCAGGAAGACGAGATGATGGGTCTGGACAAGGCCGAACTGGGTCTCGAAGCGTACCCCGAGTTTACCAAGGGCTGATCACCTCCTCCCGATTGGTCCGAAGTCTGGCCCGAACCGCAAGGTTCGGGCCTTTTTTTGCCCGCAACCACCGCGCATGAAAAAGCCCGCGACCAGCGCGGGCTTTTCAACACTCAAGGGCCGGTGCAATCAGCCAGACACCTTCGCAATCGCCGCCGCCAGTATCGGCACCGTGCGGGCGTTCAGCCCGGCAATGTTGATCCGGCTGTCGCCCACCATGTAAATCCCGTGCTCATCGCGCAGCACATTGACCTGCGCCTCGGTCAGGCCAAGGCGGCTGAACATGCCGCGATGATCCGCCACAAAGTCAAAACGGTCGGAATTGGTGGCGCGGCGCAGCTCCTCCGCCAGCGTCTTGCGCAGGGTCAGCATGTTCAGCCGCACCTCCTCCAGCTCCGCCTTCCAGTCGGCGCGCAGCGCGTCATCTTCCAGAATCATCGTCACCAGCCGCGCGCCGTGATCGGGCGGAAAGCTGTAGTTCTGCCGGTTCAGGAACGCGAGGTTGCCCTGCACCACCGCCCGCCGCGCAGGCTCGGTCAGCGCGATCAGCACCCCCGTCCGCTCGCGGTAAATTCCGAAGTTCTTCGAGCATGACGCCGCAATCAGCACTTCCGGGAACCGCGCCGCGATCATCCGGGTCGCCGCGGCATCTTCCTCCAGCCCGTCACCAAAGCCCTGATAGGCCAGATCGATGAACGGCACAGCACCCCGCGCCTCCAGCACATCCGCCACCTGTGCCCATTGACCGGCGGTAAAGTTCGCGCCCGTAGGGTTGTGGCAGCAGCCGTGCAGCAGCACGATATCGCCCGCAGCCACCTTCCCCAGATCTTCCAGCACACCTGCGAAATCCACGCCGCGCGTCTCGGCGTCAAAATAGCGGTACTCGGCCATCTTCATGCCAAGGTATCTGATAATCGACGGATGGTTCGGCCAGGTCGGGTTCGACAGCCACACCGTCGCCCCCGGCGACGCCATCCTGATCAGCTCCAGCGCCTGACGAATGGCCCCGGTGCCGCCCGGTGTCGCCACCGATGCCGCGCGGTCGCCATACCCGGCACCCAAAATCATCCCCACCATCGCCGCGTTATAGGCAGGCTCGCCTGCCAGCCCGGTGTAGGATTTGGTGACCTCCACCTCCCACAGCTTCTTCTCCGCCGCCTTCACCGCCCGCATCACCGGGGTCAGCCCGGTCGCGTCCTTGTAGACACCAACGCCAAGGTCGATCTTGGTGTCGCGCGGGTCATCGCGGTACATCGCGATCAGTTGCAGGATCTTGTCCTGCGGTTGCGGGTTCAGAGCTTCCAGCATTGGCCTATCCTTTGGCGACGGCAAGATCTTCGTACATGCCCCATTCGGACCATGATCCGTCATAGAGCGCATGGCTGCGGTGCCCGATCCGTTCCAGCGCAAGGGAAAGGATCGCAGCCGTAACTCCCGACCCGCAAGAGGTGATGGCAGGGCGCGACAAATCCACCCCCGCCGCCTCAAACACGGCCTTCAGCTCGGCAGGCCCCTTCATGGTGCCATCACCATTCAGCAGCGTGCCGAACGGCACGTTCTTTGACCCCGGAATATGCCCAGACCGCAACCCGGCCCGTGGCTCCGCCACCTCACCACGAAAACGCGCAGCAGCGCGGGCATCAATGATCTCGGCCTGCGCCAGCTTGGCGGCATGGGCCACCTGCGTCACATCCTTGACCAGCTGGTTCTGGCGGCTGACGGTCATGTGCCGGTCGCGCACCACGGGGGCTACGTCTTCCACCTCGCGCCCCTCGGCCAGCCATTTGGGCAGCCCGCCATCCAGCACCGCCACATCCATCTTGCCCATCAGCCGGAAGGTCCACCAGACCCGCGCGGCCGAGAACAGGCCCGAACCATCATAGACCACCACCTGATGCCCGTCGCCCACACCCATGGCGCGCATCCGGCTCATGAACTTTTCCACCGGCGGGGCCATGTGGGGCAGGGAGGACCGCTGGTCGCTGATCTCGTCAATGTCGAAAAACCGCGCGCCGGGAATATGCGCTGCGGCATACTCCGCCCGCGCATCCCGGCCCTGATCGGGCATGAACCACGACGCATCCAGCACCCGCAGATCCGGGTCTTTCAGATGCGCCGCCAGCCAGCCGGTCGACACCAGCGTTCTGGGGTCATCAAGGGGCGAGGGTGTCACAAGGCTTGTCATGCATCAGGCTCCGCGCGGGTCAGACCTCGCATATATCGGCAGGGGCAGTCAGGGCAAGGGCGCAGGTGCCGGGGGCGTGGTTTTGGCAGGCGGGCGGGCGTGGGGTCTGAGGGTAAATGGGAGGTGGGCCCATCCGGATCACCTGGAACAACACCTTCCCCGCGCATTGCATGGAGCTTTGCTTCGCGGGGCTGGCTGTTGTTCGCTGCGGCAGTGACCAGTGTCTCTCTGAGGTGTAGAGTGGAATGGCGGCATTAGGCACTAGACGATGAACTTGATTTCCTCAGCTCCGCCTAGGTTGAGGTGACGACTATTCGGACCGCTGATCAATCGTAGGCAGCGGATAGAAGCGTGTGGCGATCTCGGTGTTACGCGCTTCGACCATGACATCGTGTAAGAACTTTTGCCTTGCCACCAGTTTTATACAAAGCAGACCCGAAGCATCGTACGTTTCGAGACGGACAAGGTGATCGTCACCAAAATCGATATAGACGGGTGCGGCGGCATCAAGCCAGACGCGTCTCGGTCTGACCCAATCATACTGGTGGTGCCCGCGATAAGCTTGGTTGACTTGATCCTCGATGTCACCAATGCCGTGAATCCATACAGACTTGACGGCTGCTTTTGAAGCCCCCGGATGCTCTTGCAGGTATTCCGACCACCGGAAAAACATGCCGCGGTTCGCGCCATGCATGTGTCGTTTGGCTTTGGACCAAACGAGGTCTTTTGCAATTTCAGACTCAGGCGCTGGCAGTAGGTGATAGATGTCGAAGTTATCCCGGAAGCCGCGCCCATCAATGACCCAAACCAGGTTGCTGTAAAAGGTTTCACGTGCCGTCCGCTCCGCGTCGGTCATCGCTGAGTGCTGGATCTCAATGTAGATCCCCGTTGGGGTCTTAATATCTGCCCTGTGGACTTCTCCATCAGGAGCGACATGGTGGATTTCTCGGCACTCGGGCGGGAACTGGTTCTTCCACTGCCGATGCCACTCGGTTTCGTTCTCCCACCACGGATCGCAATCACGACGACCAGCATGTGCCCAATGGTGGATGATCCGTGGACCGCATTTGGCGATGAGGGGAGCTCCGCACGTGGGACATTGGCCACGTCCGGCCGGAAAGGCTTCTGTTCTAACACCATTGACGAGCGCGAATTGCATCGGGTGACTATAGCATTTTGAGTGGTGAGTTAGAAGGCGGGAACGCCCTTCATGCCCTACGCACACACGTCATGACGTTTGCCATACGCAAACCATACGCAGAGCATACGCCCGCCATACCCGCAAACAACCGCGTCCAGCCCACCCCAAGGCCGCCCGGGCAGCGGCCTCAATCCCGGTGGTTCTGCTTCATGATGCGGGCCTTCTGCCGGTCCCAGTCGCGCTTGGCGCTGGTCTCGCGCTTGTCGGCCTGCTTTTTGCCCTTGGCGACGCCCAGCTTGATCTTCACGATGCCGCGCTCGTTGAAATACATCTTGATCGGCACGATGGTCATGCCTTCGCGCGCGGTCGAATTCCACAGCCGCGCCAGTTCTCGCTTTGAAACCAATAGCTTACGGCGGCGGCGTTCGTCATGGCTGTCCCAGTGGTTCGACTGGGTATAGGGCGCGATATAGCCGTTGATCAGCCACAATTCGCCGCCCTCAACGCTCGCATAGCTGTCGCCGATGTTCGACCCGCCCTTGCGCAAGGACTTCACCTCGGACCCTTGCAGCATGATCCCGGCTTCCAGATCGGATTCGATATGGTAATCAAACCGCGCGCGGCGATTCTCGGCAATCAACTTGGAATTGGGATCGGACAACTTAACCATCCGTTCCACATAAGCGCGCCGCAAGCCCAAGTCCAGATGGCGGAGCGCGCTGACGGCAACTCAGGCCACAGGCCTTTGCCGGTTCCCCCGGATAAGCGTGTAAATTCCAGAGCTTACAATCAGAACCGACCCGGCCAGCGTCGCCAGATCGGGCCGCTCACCAAACACCATCATCGCCAGACCCATGGCAAACACCAGCCGCACATAGCGGAACGGGGTGACAAAACCGATCTCGCCGGTCCGCATCGCCGAGGTCAGCGCATGATACCCCAGCACCGCAAACAGCGCGGTGCCAGCCAGCAAACCCCACCCCCGCGCATCCGGCCAGACCGCCCCTCCGGTCCAGCCAAGAATGATCACGCCCGCCAAGGCGAGCATGGCAAACCCCGCCACCCCTAACTGTCTGTTCGACATCACTTTTGGCGCGGCCCGCGTCGCCAGATCGCGGCCGGCAAAGCCCAGCATCCCCGCCACCGCCAGCAAGGACAGCGCCGAAAACCCGTCCATCCCCGGTCTTAAGATGATGATAACGCCCACAAATCCGACCGCCACCGCCGACCAGCGCCGCCAGCCCACCCGCTCGCCAAAAAACAGCGCAGCACCCCCGACCACCACCAAGGGCGAAGCCTGCAGAATGGCCGATGTGGTCGAAAGCGGCGTCAGCGCAATGGCCAGAGCGTAGAACAAGCGTCCAGACACCTCAAACCCCGACCGGATCGCCAGCCCGCGCGTGCGCAGGGCCGGGTGAAACGCAGGCTCCCCCCGCTGCCGCGCCATCAGCGCAAAGACCGTCAGGCCCACCAACCCCACGATCAGCACCGCCTGACCCATCGGCATCACCCGGGCGCTGGCTTTCAGCAGCATATCCTCTACGGCGAACCCCGCCATCGACAGGGTCATGAACGCCGCACCGCGCAGATTGTCGTTCTGAAACATCGTCGTGCCGCCCCCATGTGGTCCCGCCTGTGTGGGCCTGTGGCAAAGGGCCGTCAAGATGCGGCAGGCGCGCCCCTGTAGCGCCAGACCTGCTTAAATATTCTCGGGGGTGAATTGGCGCTTGCACCAAGAGGGGGGCAGACAGCCCCCCTATGTCCGGTCAGCCCGGAGCGCGGCTGGTCAGTTCAACAGCCCGGCATGGCGCATAGCCACCTTGATCTTGTCTTTGGTGCCATCCGTCAGCGCCACCAGCGGCAAACGCACCTCTTCCGTGCAGCGGCCCAGCAGCGACAGGCCGTATTTGGCCCCGGCCAGCCCCGGTTCGATAAAGATCGCCTCATGCAGCGGCATCAGCCGGTCCTGGATCTGCAGGGCGGTGCGGTAGTCGCCAGCCAGCGTGGCGTTCTGGAATTCGGCGCACAGGCGCGGGGCGACGTTGGCCGTCACCGAAATACACCCGGTGCCGCCATGGGCGTTGAACCCCAACGCGGTGGCATCCTCGCCCGACAACTGGATGAAATCCTTACCACAAGTCTCGCGCTGCATAGATACGCGCTCGATCTTGCCGGTGGCATCCTTGACCCCGATCAGGCGCGGCAGTTTTGCCAGCGTGCCCATGGTTTCGGGCGACATGTCCACCACCGACCGGCCCGGAATGTTGTAGATGATGATCGGCAGGGTGCAGCAATCATGCAGCGCGGTGTAATGTGCGATCAGCCCGGCCTGCGTCGGTTTGTTGTAATAGGGCGTCACCACCAGTGCTGCATCGGCACCCACCCGTTCGGCATGGCGGATCAGGCGGATGCCTTCGACCGTGTTGTTCGACCCGGCACCCGCAATCACCGGCACGCGGCCGGCGGCAAATTTCACCACCGCCTCGATCACCGCCTCGTGCTCTTCATGGCTCAGCGTCGGGCTTTCGCCGGTGGTGCCCACTGGCACCAGCCCGTGTGAGCCTTCGGCAATCTGCCAGTCAACCAGCTTTTTCAGCGTATCCAGATCGAGTTCGCCGTTCTTGAACGGCGTAACCAAGGCGGGGATGGACCCTTTGATCATGGCACGCAGACTCCTGTTGACGCGACCTTTGGTATCCGAGTCGCTTGGCTGAAAATCCTGACTTGATTATCCGGGGCACAGCGGAATGCCAAGCGTGGCATTTTGCGGCCCGGTCAGGGTGTTCTCTGACAGGATCGTGGGTTGTCGGCCCCGGCCCGATCAGGCAGAATCCGCCGCATGAGCAGAAGAGCAAAAAACACGATCACTGGCCTGCTGGCCCCTCTCGCGCTTGCACTGGTGCTGAGCGCACCTGTCAGGGCAGATGAAACGCAGGCGATGCAGCAGGTTCTGGCCCGCATCGCGGCGAAAGACTGGGCCGGTGCCACCGCCATCGCCCCGCACGCGGTGGCGCGCGATCTGGTGGTCTGGAGCCAGCTGCGCGCGGGCGACGGTCTGCTGGGCGATTACGAATCCTTCCTGCAACGCCGCCCCGACTGGCCGGGCCTGCCCTTCCTGCACCAAAAGGGCGAAACCGCCGTCGCGCGGTCCACCTCGCCCGAACGGGTTGTCGCCTATTTTGCCGGAACCACGCCGAAAACCGGCGAGGGAGCGGTGGCGCTGATCCGCGCGCTTCAGGCACTTGGCCGGACCGATCAGGCCGAAGACCGGGCAATGCAGGCCTGGTCCGATCTGGTGCTGTCTCCCCAGGACGAGGCGGCCTTGCTTGACATTGCGCCGAAATCCGTCGCGTTGGTGCATGAACTGCGGATGGACCGCCTGCTCTGGCAGGAACGCCGCGTTGAGGCGCAGCGCCTGCTGCCGCGCCTGCCCGCCGACTGGCAGGCCTTGGCCAGGGCGCGGATGGCGTTGCAGACTGGGGCCGATGGCGTGAACGCGCTGATCAACGCGGTCCCGGCCAGCCGCGCCGGTGATCCGGGTCTGGCGTTCGACCGCTTCATCTGGCGCATGAAGCGCGACATGTATGACGAAGCGCTGCCGCTGATCCTTGACCGCAGCGCCTCTGCCGCCGCCTTGGGTGATCCGCAGGCCTGGGCCGCGCGCAGGGCGGTGCTGACCCGCTGGCTGTTGCGCCAGAACCGCCCGGCCGAAGCCTATCGCGTGGCCTCTGCCCACCATCTGACATCCGGCGCAGGCTATGCGGATCTGGAGTTTCTGTCCGGCTTCATCGCCCTGCGCCGCCTGAACGACCCCACCCGCGCGCTGGAGCATTTCCGCCATCTGGAGGCGGGGGTGGCCACCCCGATTTCACTGTCGCGCGCGCTGTACTGGCAGGGCCGCGCGCAAGAGGCGGCGGGTGCCCGCGATGCGGCGCAACGCGCCTACAGCGCCGCTGCCCGGCATCAGACCGCGTATTACGGCCTTCTGGCCGCCGAAAAACTGGGCCAGCAGCTGGACCCGGCGCTGATCAGCACCAAACGCCCGCCAGACTGGCGGCAGGCGGCATGGACGGGATCATCGGTGCATCAGGCCGCCCTGCTGGCCTTTCGCGCGGGCGACCGTAATCTGGCCAAGCGGTTCTGGCTGCATCTGGCCGAAGGCCTCGACTCCACTGGTCTGGACCAGTTGGGCGATATGGCCTTGGCCCTGAACCAGCCGCATATCGCCGTTCTGGTCGGCAAACACGCGGCAGAGCGCAGCGTGATCCTGCCGCGCGCCTATTACCCGGTGACAGATCTGGTGCCCGACGGCCTTGCCGTCAGCCGCGCCTTTGCCTTGTCGATTGCCCGGCGTGAAAGTGAATTTGAACCCACTGCCCGGTCTACCGCCGATGCCCGCGGGCTGATGCAGCTGCTGCCCGGCACGGCGAAGATGATGGCAAGCAAACTGTCTTTGCCGTTTGAAGAAGGCCGCCTGACCCGCGACCCCGGCTACAACGCGACCCTCGGCAGCGCCTATCTCAGACAGTTGATTGACGAATTCGGCCCCTCTATCGCGCTGGTCGCCTCTGGCTACAACGCCGGACCGGGGCGCCCGCGCCGCTGGATCACCGAATATGGCGATCCCCGTAGCCCCGATGTCGATGTCATCGATTGGGTGGAATCCATCCCCTTCACCGAGACCCGCACCTATGTGATGCGGGTGGTCGAAGGCGTCATCCTCTACCGTGCCAAATTGCGCGGCACCCCCGGCCCGGTCCGCGTCACCGCCGAACTCAAGGGCTGACCTTACTGGCCATTGCACCTTTCTGAAATACTCCCGCCGGAGGCGCCCGCCGCCTCCGCCAATCATACGTGTCAGACCCGGTGCCGCGACGTCACATACTGCCGCCACAGGGTGAACAGCCCCGCCGCCACCACGATCCCGGCCCCGGCCACAACATTGCTGCGCAGGTTCTCGCCAAAGACAAATAGCCCGATCAGCGAGGCAAACGGCAGCTGCAGATAGGCCAGCGGCTGGATGGCCGAGGCTTCGGCCACCTCATAGGCCTTGATCAGGCACCAGTGCGACGACGCCGCGCACAGGCACAGCAGCGCCATCCAGCCCATGTCCACGGGTGTCATTGGTTCCCAATGCCAGATGCCGATGGCGGTCATCACCACCGCGCCCGTGGTTCCGGTCCAGAAGAACGACACCAGCGCCGTATCCTCACGCGCGACATAGCGGGTCAGCAGCCCGTACAGCGCAAACATGGTGGCGGCGGCCAGCGGGATCAGCGCCTCTGCCCTGAAAACGCCATAGCCCGGCTGCAGGATCACCACCACGCCGACAAAGCCCACACCAATTGCCAACCAACGCCGCCAGCCCACCGTTTCGCCCAGTATCGGGCCGGACAGCGCGGCCACCAGCAGCGGATAGGTTGCGAACACAGCATGGCTTTCCACCAGCCCCAGTGCCACAAACCCCAGCACCATCACGCAGATCTCCAGCGCCAGCAGCAGACCGCGCAGCACCTGGACCTTGGGCATGCGTGACCGGACCGCCGCCCGGATGCCCCCCGGCGCACGCGACACCAGTGCCATGACAAAAGCCGCAAAGAACCAGTAGCGCAGCATCACCACCATCCAGACGTTGTATGTCCCGCCCAGATGGCGCGACAGCCCGTCCTGCACGGCAAAGATCATCGTCGTCACGATCATCAGCCAGATGCCCAGCTTTGTGTTCTGCGTCACGCTCATGTCTTTGCCGTCCGTTCCAGCGACAGGGCATAAAGCCCCGCCGCGATGATGATGCCAGCTCCCAAAGCCACCAGCGGGCTTAGGGACTCGGCGTAAACCGTCAGGCCGATCAGCGTGACAAAGACAATCTGCAGATAGGCATAGGGCTGCACCCGCGCCGCCTCGATCTGCTCATAACATTTCAGCAGCAGCCAATGCGAAAAGATCGACAATGCGGTGTAGATCGCCAGCAGCGGTATATCGGCACCCGCCACAGGTTGCCAGTTCGGCAGCCCTGCCACGGTCATCACCACAGCCCCGATCACGCCGGGCCAGAAGAAGGACGCAAAGGTCGGCTCGTCCCGCGTGGTCAGCCGGGTCAGGATCGAATAGAGCGCGAACATCACCGCCGCCGCCAGCGGCAACAGCGCCGCCGGGGAAAACACCACCATGCCGGGCCGCAGGATCACCACCACGCCCAGCATCCCGGCCCCGATGGCCAGCCAGCGTTGCCAGACAATCCGCTCGCCCAAAAGCAACCCGGAAAACGCGGCAATCAGCAGCGGGCAGATCGCAAACACTGCATGGCTTTCGATCAGCCCGATCAGCGTATAGCCCCAGACGATCACACAGATCTCGCCCACCAGCAGCAGGGCGCGCGTGACATGCACCGGCATGTGGCGCGAGGCGATGGCGGCGCGGAAGCCGCCGGGCCGGCGCAGGGCCAGCAGGATGACAAACGCCGCAAACACCCAGTAGCGCACCATCACCACCATCAGCGTGTTGTATTCAGTGGCCAGATAGCGAGAGAACGCGTCCTGCGCGGCAAAGGTGGCGACGGCGGCAATCATCAGCCAGATGCCCAGCCTTGGGTTGCGGCTCATCGCACACCGCTTGTCATATGCCGCTTGCGCCCATGGCCGGGCTGGCGCGTCACACTGAACCCGGCATCGGAAAGCGCGCGGCGCACGTGGCCTGCGGCGGTGTAGGTGGCGAAGGTGCCGCCGGCTGCGGTGTGCCGCCCCACCTCTGCCATGATGCCCGGTGACCACAGTTCGGGGTTCTTGGCGGGCGAAAACCCATCCAGAAACCACGCATCCGCCAGCCCCGGCCACAGCGGCAGCGTGTCGCGCGCATCGCCGATGATCACCTCAACCTCTACCCCTGGCATGGAAAACCGTCGCGCCCCGTCGGCCCACTGGGCCAGAAACGGCCCCGCCACCGCCTGCGCCTCCGGGAAATGCGCCAGAGCGCGGGCGATATCTTCGGCCTCCATCGGGTACGCCTCGAAACTGGTATAGCGCAGCGTGCCCGCCCGCCCGGTGCCCGCCCAGGCCAGCAGCACCGCCAGCAGGTTCAGCCCGGTGCCGAAGCCCAACTCGGCAATGTGGAACCCGTCGCGCAGCCGGTCGGGCAGGCCGTTGCCCGCCAGAAACACATGCCGCGTTTCGGCCAGCCCGTCAGTCAGCGAGAAATACGGGTCATCAAAGCGGCGCGACACCGGGATCGCCCCGTCGCGCCAGTCCAGTCCATCTATACCGGGGCCTGCACCCTGTTCGCGTTCCGACATTTGCCCTATGCCTCACAACGGGGTCCAAACCGGGGCCATCCATGGCCAGAAGGCGCAGGAAATGACAAGACCTGATCTGACAATCCGGGGCGGCGGCATCTTTGGCCTGTCGATCGCGTGGGAGGCGGCCCGGCGCGGCGCGCGGGTGCGGCTGATCGAGGCGGCGCGCATCGGTGCGGGTTCATCGGGTGGCGTGGTCGGTGCTCTGGCCCCGCATGTGCCGGAAAACTGGAATGAAAAGAAGGCGTTCCAGCTGGACAGCCTGCTGATGGCCGAAGGCTTCTGGTCCGGCGTCACCGGTGCATCGGGCCTGCCCACCGGCTATGCCCGCCTTGGCCGGTTGCAACCGCTGGACAGCGCCGAAGCGCTTGCCCGCGCGACAGAGCGCGGGGCCGAGGCGCAAAGCCTGTGGCAGGCGCAGGCGCAGTGGCAGGTTGTGCCCGCCACGGGTGCGGCATGGGAACCGCACAGCCCGACGGGTATGCTGATCCACGACACCCTGTCGGCCCGCCTGCACCCGCGCATGGCCGCTACCGCGCTGGTCGGTGCGATCCGCGCCAAGGGGGGTGAGGTGGTGATTGGTGAGGCAGAGGCGACCGGCCCGGTGATCTGGGCCACCGGCCATGTGGGCCTGCTGGCGTTGAACGAGGATCTGGGGCGCAAGGTGGGGGCAGGGGTCAAGGGGCAGGCGCTGTTGCTGGCCTATGACGCAAGTACCCTGCCGCAGATGCAGGTCGACGGGCTGCACATCGTGCCGCATGCGGATGGCACGGTGGCCATCGGGTCTACGTCGGAAAATCAGTGGGACGATCCGCTGTCGGTCGATGCGCAATGCGACGCCCTGCTGATCCGCGCCGTCGCCGCGGTACCCGCCCTGCGCGGTTCGCGGGTCTTGGAACGTTGGGCCGGTATCCGCCCCCGCGCCCGCAGCCGCGCGCCGATGCTGGGCCCATGGCCGGGGCGGACGGGGGAGTTTATGGCCAACGGCGGCTTCAAGATCGGCTTTGGCATGGCCCCGAAAGTGGCGCAGGTGATGGTTGATCTGGTGCTGGACGGGGTGGACCATGTGCCGGAGGGGTTCCGGGTGGAGGCTTCGCTGTAAGCGATGGACTGTCGATAGCGCCGGGGGCTCTGCCCCCGGGCCCCCGGAGTATTTTTGTCAAGATGAAGTCAGCGGGCAGTTTCGGCGCGCAGGAGCTGCATGAGTTCCGTCAGACTCTTTTGCGCGCGGTCGTCCTTGAGCCGGCCCTGATCATCGAAGGCTGCGCCGGAGTTCGCGATGAACACTTCTGGCCCGGGCAGCAGGCGCGGGCGGAACGGCACAAGGCAATGGCGCAGCGAGAACTGCGACCGCTCGCCCCCCGCACGCCCTGCGGCGGCGGACAGGATCGCCACCGGCTTGTCCCGCCAGGGCGCGCCCTTGGTGCGGCTGACCCAGTCGAGCGCGTTTTTCAGCACGCCCGACAGGTTCTTGTTATACTCTGGCGTGCTGATCACCACTGCATCGGCGGCGGTGATCTGGTCGGCAAGTGTCTGCACCTCGGGCGGCATTCCCGCTGCCTCCAGATCGCCATCGTAAAGCGGCAGGCGCAGGTTGCCGTCGACAAAGGTGCAAGCGCCGAAGGCGCGCACCGAGTCAAGCATCAGCATGCGGTTGGTAGAGGCGGCGCGCAGCGAACCGCAAAGGCCAAGCAGGGTCGGGGTCATGGCAATCCTTGGGTAAAGAGGGAGAGGGCAAGGGGCGCGACCAGCGCCGTCGCAATGGCATTCAGCGCCATGCCAAGCGCGGCAAAGGCCCCGGCGGTCGGATGCACCTGTAGCGCACGGGCGGTGCCGATGCCATGGCTGGTCAGCCCCACCGCAAAACCGCGCGCCCGCCAGTCGCGCAAGGCAAGCAGGTTTAACAGCGGCGTCGCCACCACCGCCCCGGTGATACCGGTCAGGATCACCAGCACCGCCGTCAGCGTCGGCGACCCGCCGATGCGTTCGGCAATGCCGATGGCCACCGGGGCAGTCGCCGACTTGGGCGCAAGCGAGGCCAGCACCGTGGCATCCACCCCCAGCGCCGCCCCGATGGCCAGTGCCGACAGCGCGGCGGTCACAGACCCTGCAACCAGCGCCGCGAGCACCGGCCACAGCGCCCGGCGCAGTCGGGGCAGGCTGTCGTAGAGCGGCAGGGCCAGCGCCACCGTCGCCGGACCCAGCAGGAAATGGACAAACTGCGCGCCCTCAAAATACGTGGCATAGGGCGTGGCGGTCAGGTGCAGCAGCACCGCCAGCAGTGCCACGGCGATCAGCACCGGGTTGACCACAGGCGTCCGCCCCGCCAGCCGGAAACAGGCATCCCCCAGCGCATAAGCCGCCAGCGTCGCGGTCAGCCACAACAACGGGCCTTGCGACAGATAGCTCCAGATATCGGCGAAATCAGTCATCGTGCGACCCTGTCAGCCGGGCGACTCCGGCAAAGGTCAGCGCCCCCACGGCAATGGCAAGGATGGTGGAGACCACCACCGCCAGTGCGATGGCAGCAGTCTGGTCGCCCAGCGTGGCGAAGTGCCCCACCACCCCCACCCCGGCAGGCACGAACAGCAGCGACAGATGCGCGAGGATGCCCTGCGCCGTGGGCCGCACAAGGGCCGCAAAGCGCGGGGATGCCACCAGCGCCGCCAGCATCAGCACCATCCCAAGCACCGGGCCGGGCAGCGGCAGAGGCAGGGCACGGGCGAGGGTTTCGCCGACCAGCTGAAAGGTCAGTATCGCGATCAGGGCGTGAAGCATCGGCGCGGCCTCTGGTTGTTTCGGGCAAGCCTAAGGCCCCGCGCGCAAAAGGAAAGGGCGGCTGGTCTCACAGCCGCCCTTTTGTCGAAATACGCCGGTTACTCGGCCGGAACCGCCTGCGACTGCGGCAGGCCGAAATGGCGGCGGTTCAGCGCCAGCAGCAGGACCAGCATGGCGATCTGCACCGCCACCAGCACTGCAGTCAGCCCCCAGTAGACAGTACCGAACTTGGCAACCAGACCCGCACCCACCAGCGCCTTGTTGATCCAGAACTGCATCAGCACTGCCAGCCCGACCCCGGGGCAGACCAGACCATAAGCCCCCGCCGACGGCGTGGCAGAGCGCATGAACCGGCCCACATAGCCATGCTGCCGCATCATCGACAATCCAAGGCCGAGGAAGCCGATCTGCACCGCCAGCAACGCGGTCAGCAGCCAAAGGTCATCACCCGGTGCCGCATGCACGCCGAAATGCACATGCAGCCCGTGGTTTTGCCGCAGCATCAGGATGCCCAACACCGCCATCAGCGGCACGATGTTCATCAGCGTCGGGATCTGGTCCTCTACCACCCCATGCTGCAACAGCGCGACCACGCCCAGCACCACTCCCACCGCCGCCCAGACCACGGCGATCACCAGCAGCACCGTGGACAACACCAGCGCAATCCCTGCGACAGTGGACGAGGCGGACAGCGCCGCCGGGGCCGACATGCCGACACCGATCATCCCCAGCGCAAAAGCGGGCTGCACCTGCAGGAACGACCCGGCGCGGGACATGTCAAACCGCCCCGCCACCGACAGCCGCGCCAGATGCGCGCCCATCATCCGCAGGGTCATCACCGCAAGGCCGCCAAAGGCCAGCAGCGCCAGCGGGAACAGATATTCCACCACGCTCCACAGCCCCGGCACAAAGGCCAGACCGGCGGAGAAGCTGACATTCACAGTCATGCCCAGCATCAGGGGCAGGCCGAACAGCCCGGCCCCGGCATTGGACGCTTGCACCGTGGCGAACGCAGGCGAGCGCTTGAACGCGCCGTAGCGGCGCAGGTTCCAGACCATCAGCCGCACATGTTGCACGGCGAAAAACCCAAGGCCCAGATAGGCCAGAATGATCATCGCCTGTTGCAGCGGGTTGCCCGCGGCAAAGGCGCGCGCCACATCTTCAAACACCGGCACCGGCTGGCCGGGATGCGGCACCCACATGTAAAGCCAGAGGAAGAACGTAACCGCAATCCCGCCTGCCCCCAGTGCAGACAGGAAATAGGGCGGCGACCATTGGTCGGCAGGACGGGTCAGGGATGGCATGATGGGCCTCTTACAAATTCACAATCATGAATATGAATATGGAAGCCCCCTGCGTCAATGCAACAGGCGGGCGGCGGACAAGGTGTCGCGGGGCCGCCGTCCGGCCGTCCGGTTGGCTTTTTGCGATGTCAGACCGCGCGCTGGAATGTCAGCGTTGTCACCCGGTCATAGCCGGGATGGCTGCTGCGCCCCGCCACTGTGAACCCCATGGCGCGAAAGGCGGCGTGGTTCTCGACCAGCTCGATCCGGGTCTGCAGTTCCAGCACTCGCAGACCCATGGCGCGGGCGCGTGTGGCAGCGGTCTCGACCAGCGCCCGGGCCAGACCCTTGCCCTGCTGCGCCTCCGCCACCGCCAGCTTGCCAAGATACAGCGCCTGCGGCTTTGCCGTCAGGATCATGCACGCCACCGGCGGCGTGCCGGTCACCCAGACCTCGCCGGTCCGGGCCTGCACCGCAATCGCCTCTGCGGTCAGGGTCAGCATTGATGAGGGCGGATCGATCCGCCCCTCCATAAACGCGAATTCCTGCCGGATCAGCTGCAGGATGGCGGTCCAGTCATAGGGGTCGGTGGCGCGGATGGGGGTCATCTGATCGGGTCTTTGGGAATGGCACTGCCGGTCCGGCCACAAGATGCCAAACCAATCCGCCCGGCAAGGGGCCAACATCTTGGGGATAACCGGCACCATACCGCCAGATACGGGGGTTGCCCTGTTGACTCTGCCCCCGCCAATGCCCGACCATTCCCATCTTGCGACTCAAAGAGGCACAGGTGCGTTTTTCCCGGATACGGCTCAACGGCTTCAAAAGCTTTGTCGACCCCACGGATCTGGTGATCCATGAGGGGTTGACCGGCGTGGTCGGGCCGAACGGCTGTGGCAAGTCGAACCTGCTGGAGGCGTTGCGCTGGGTCATGGGCGAAAACCGCCCCACCGCGATGCGCGGCGGCGGGATGGAAGATGTGATCTTTGCCGGAGCCGCCACGCGCGGCGCGCGGCACTTTGCCGAAGTCTCGATCGTGATCGACAATCAGGACCGGCTGGCACCATCGGGCTTCAACGATGCTGACACCATTGAAATCGTGCGCCGGATCACCCGCGATGCAGGCTCCGCCTATAAGGCCAATGCCAAGGATGTGCGCGCCCGCGATGTGCAGATGCTGTTTGCCGATGCCTCCACCGGGTCGCATTCCCCGGCCTTGGTGCGGCAGGGCCAGATCTCGGAACTGATCAACGCCAAACCCAAATCGCGCCGCCGCATACTGGAAGAGGCCGCTGGCATCTCCGGCCTTTATGCCCGCCGGCATGAGGCAGAGCTGAAACTGTCTGGCGCGGAACAGAATCTGCTGCGCGTTGATGATGTGCTGGAAGGGCTGGCGCAACAGGTCGCCACCCTGACCCGTCAGGCAAGGCAAGCCGCCCGCTACCGCGAGATTGGCGAAGAGCTGCGCCGGTCGGAAGGGATGCTGTTGTTCCGCCGCTGGCGCGAGGCCGATCTGGCCCGGGCCGAGGCCGAAGCGCAGCTGCGTGACCGTCTGATCGCCGCAGGAAAGGCCGACGCAGCCGCCCGCGCCAGCACCAAGGCCCGCGAGGCGCGCGAAGACGCCCTGCCGCCCAAGCGCGAGGAAGAGGCGGTGGCGGCGGCCATCCTGCAACGCCTTGTCCTGCAACGCGATGCGCTTGGCGATCAGGAAGCCCGCGCCATGCAGCTGATCGAAACCCTGCGCGGCCGCATCACCCAGCTTGACCGCGATATGGAGCGTGAGTCCGGCCTGAACCGCGACGCAGGCGAAACCATCAGCCGTCTGGACTGGGAAATCGAGCAACTGCTGCGCGCCAATGAAGGCCACGATGACCGGCTGGCCGAGGCCGCCGAGGCCGCGCGTGACGCGGGGGCAATCCTGTCCGATCGCGAAACCCTGCTGTCGCAGGCCACCGAAGACTCGGCCCGCCTCGCCGCCCGTCACCAGTCGGTGCAGCGCCTGCTGTCCGACACCCGCGCCACGGTTGACCGGGCCGAGGCCGAAGCCGACCGCGCGCGGGCCATGGTGGACACCGCCGCCGAAGCCGTTGAGGCTGCCGCTGAAGCCTATGCCAGTGCCACCGAAGCGCAGGAAGACGCCGCAGCGCTGGCCGAAGCCGCCGAAGAAGCGCTGGACCAGACCGAAGCCGCCCGCGCCGAGGCGCAGGGTCGTGAGGCCGACGCCCGCGCCGCCCGTGGTGAGGCCGAAGGCGAGGCCAACGCCCTGCGTGCCGAAGTCGCGGCTTTGGCGCGCCTCGTGGACCGTGAATCGCAGGCGGGCCACCAGTTGCTTGACCGCCTGACGGTGGAACCCGGCTTTGAAAAGGCGCTCGGTGCCGCCCTGTCCGATGACCTGCGTGCGCCGGAAGTGGGTGCCGATGCGCGCTCCGGCTGGGCTATGCTGCCCGGCTATGACGACACCGCGCCCTTGCCCGCAGGCGCGCAGCCGCTGGCCCGCCATGTCGGCGCGCCCGATGTGCTGGACCGCAGGCTCAGCCAGATCGGGCTGGTCGGCCGCGCGCAGGGGGCTGCCCTGCAAGCCGCCCTGCGCCCCGGCCAACGCCTTGTCAGCGTTGAGGGCGATCTGTGGCGCTGGGACGGGTTCCGCGCCTCTGCCGAAGATGCCCCCTCTGCCGCCGCCGCCCGCTTGCAACAGCTCAACCGTCTGGTGCAGCTGAAACGCGATCTGGAAGAGGTAGCGGCCCGCGCCGAAGGGGCCAAGCGCGCGCATGAGGCGTTGCAGGCCCGCCTCGCCGATCTGGCCCGCGCCGACCAGATGGCCCGCGACGCCCGCCGCGCCGCCGATGCCCGCGTCACCGAAGCCAACCGCACCGCTGCCCGCGCCGAAGCCGAAGCCTCCATCACCGGGGGCAAACTGGACTCCGCCCACCTCGCCGTCGCGCGGTATGAGGATGAGGCGATGGCCGCCCGCAGCCGCCTGCGCGAGGCCGAAGGCAATGCGACCGACCTGCCCGACCTCGATGCCGCGCGCGACCGGGTCGAAGCGGCCAAGGTCGCGGTTGAGGCCGCCCGTCTGGCCATGCTCACCCGCCGCTCTGCCCATGACGAGTTGCGTCGCGAAGGCGAAGCCCGCGTGCGGCGCCGTCAGGAAGCGACCAAGGAACTGTCCGGCTGGCGTCACCGTCTGGACACGGCGGAAAAGCGCAGCGCCGAACTTGCCGAACGCCGCGCCGAAACCCAGGAAGAGCTGGAAGAGGCCAGCGCCGCCCCCGAAGAACTCGCCGCCAAGCGCGAAGAACTGTCGGATGCCATCGACACGGCTGAGGCCCGCCGCCGCAAAGCCGCCGATGTATTGACCGAAGCCGAAACCGCGCTGCGAGAGGCGCAGCTGACCGAACGAGACGCCGAACGCCTGAACGGCGAGGCGCGCGAGGCGCGCGCCCGGGCCGAGGCGCGCAACGACGCCGCCCGCGAAACCGTGGCCTATGCCGCCGAGCGCATCGCTGAGGACGCGGACTGCACCCCGGCAGACCTGCTCGCCTCGCTCAAGGTCGACCCTGACAAGATGCCGGACGCCGACAGCCTCGACACCGACGTGCAGCGCCTGAAGCGCCAGCGCGAAGCCTTGGGCGCGGTCAACCTGCGCGCCGAAGACGACATGGCCACGGTCGCAGGCGAACACGCCACGCTGCTGAAAGAAAAGACCGACCTTGAAGAGGCGATCAAGAAGCTGCGCGCCGGGATTTCCGGCCTGAACAAAGAGGGCCGCGAACGTCTGCTGACCGCCTTTGAACAGGTCAACCAGAACTTCGCCACCCTGTTCACCCATCTGTTCGGCGGGGGAGAGGCGCGGCTGGTGCTGGTCGAATCCGATGATCCGCTGGAGGCGGGGCTGGAAATCATGTGCCAACCCCCCGGCAAGAAACTCGCCACCCTGTCGCTGCTATCGGGCGGCGAACAGACACTCACCGCACTGGCCCTGATCTTCGGCGTCTTCCTCGCCAACCCCGCCCCGATCTGCGTGCTCGATGAGGTTGATGCGCCATTGGATGACGCCAACGTCACCCGGTTCTGCGACCTGCTGGACGAGATGGCCCGCCGCACCGAAACCCGCTTCCTGATCATCACCCACCACGCCGTCACCATGGCGCGGATGGACCGGCTGTTCGGCGTCACCATGGCCGAACAGGGCGTCAGCCAGCTGGTCAGCGTCGATCTGAAAAAGGCCGAGGCGCTGGTGGCATGATCACCGCGCTGCGGGAGGCGGGCTTTCTGGCGGTCGAGGCCGAAGGCGACAGATGCCACGCCCGGCTCTGGGCCAGCTCGGTCGATTTCACCGCCACGCCGGATGGCGATCACTGGCAGCTTGCCCTGCACTGGCCGGTCCGCGCCTCCGCCGCACAGCGCGCGGAGTGGTCCGCCACCCACCCGACCGCCCCGATGGACATCCACAACGGCGAAACCCGCCTGACGATGCGGGTGGCGAAAGATGACCCGCAAAGCCTGCCGCTCTGGGCTGCCCTGGCCGAAGAGGCCGTCGCGCAACTGATCCGCTGGCGTCGGGCCCAACGCCAACCGGGGGAAGGCTACTGAACCGGGCCATCGGCGCGCTGGACCCGCCCGTGCCGCACAGGCCCTGCATTGCAGCTTTCAAAAATACTCCGGGGGAGTCCGCAGGACGGGGGCAGCGCCCCCCAACGCCGAGGCAAAGGCCTCTTTGCCTTTGCCGAGACATCGTGTGCGGCGCAGCCGCTCCGTCAAATCACAGCGCGTCCAAAAGCGCGCGCGTTGGCCAGGCATCGGCGGGCAGCTCCAGCCGGACCTGCTCTTTCTGAACCGCCGCGCGGGTGCCCGATCCGAGAATGCCGTCGATCTTGCCCACATCGTGGCCGCGCGCTGCCAGCTTTTCCTGCAGCCGCATCATCTGGGCATCGTCCAGCCCCGGATCGGGATTGCCCGCAGCAAACACCGGCGCGCCTTCCAGCCTTGTGGCGAAATAGGCGGCGGTCAGCACATAGGTAAAGCTCTGGTTCCAGTCGAACAGCGTGTGAAAATTCGGATATGCCAGAAAGGCCGGCCCGCCACGCCCCTGCGGCAGGATCAGCGAGGCCATCCCCTGCGGCAGTGCCTCGCGTCCCGAAACGCCCATCGCCTGCCACTCCGCCACCGGCAGTTGCACCTCCAGCCCAGACAGGCCCCAATCCATCTGTGCGGGCACCGTCACCTCGGCCAGCCACGGCTGCCCCGCCTGCCAGCCATGGTGCTGTAACAGGCGCGCCCCCGACAGCAACGCATCGGGCACCGACGTTTTCAGCGTCACATGCCCGTCGCCGTCGCCATCTACCCCGCGCGCCAGAATATCGGCGGGCAGCATCTGCACCATGCCGATCTCTCCGGCCCATGCGCCTGTGGTGTCGGTCGAAAGGTCACCCTTGGCATGCAGCGCAATCGCCGCCAGAATCTGCGGCTGAAACAGCTCCGGCCGCCGGCAGTCATGGCCCAAAGTCACCAGCGCATCGCGGGTGTTGAAATCGCCCTGCACCGCGCCGTAATCGGTCTCAAACGCCCAGAACGCCAACAGGATGCCCTTTGGCACCCCGTACTCCGCCGCGGCCCGGTCAAAGATTGCGGCATGTTGCGCCCCAAGCGCGCGGCCCCGGTCCAGCCGTGCGGCGGAAATCAGCCGCCGGGCAAAATCGGTGAAGCTCATCCGGAATACGCCCTGCGACCGGTCGGCGCGCAAAACGCCGTCATCAATGCGTGAGCCCGCCAGATAACTGCGGGCCGCGTCTTCCGGCAGGCCCGACGCCACTGCCTCGGCAGTCATTGCGGCGGTGAAATCCGACAGCGCCCCTCCACAAGGGGCAGCAAGGGCGGGGCCGCTCATCAAAGCGAAGGCGAGGGCGATACGCATGGCGCGAAGCCTAGATCAGCGCCACACAGCCGACAAGCACCAGCATCAGGCCCCATGCCCGCCACAATGCGCGGCAGGCGGCATCCACATCCTCAGGCCCCGCATCTCGCCGCCCCTCGGGCCAGACCCATGGGAATTCCGACATCACCCCATGGTAGGCGCGCGGTCCCGACAGCGCCACGTCCAGCACCACCGCCATCGCCGCCTCGGGCCAGCCCGCATTCGGACTGCGGTGCAAGGGCGCATCGCGCAGAATGGGCCGCGCCTGCCACCAGCCATGCGACACCGCGATCAGCAACGCCGTCAGCCGCGCCGGGATCAGGTTCAGCAGGTCGTCAAACCGCGCCGCGGCCCAGCCGAATTCCTCATGCCGTTCGGTGCGATGGCCGATCATGCTGTCAGCGGTATTGGTCATCTTGTAGATCAGCATCAACGGCAAGCCACCGACCAGAAACCAGAACGCGGGCGCAATCACCCCGTCCGACAGGTTTTCGGCTGCGCTCTCAATCGCCGCCCGCGCCACCGCCGGTTCGTCCAGCGCCGCCGTGTCGCGCCCGACGATCATCGCCACCGCCCGCCGACCGCCGGGCAGCGACTGGCGCAAGCCATCCGCTACCGCGCGCACATGATCGACCAGCGATTTCTGCGCCAGCAGGATCGCGGCCGCAATCCCCTCCAGCAGCCCGAAATCCGGCACCCAGGCAATCAACTGCCCCAGCCCGTAAGCCCCCAGCACCATCAGCCCCAGTGCCGCGATCCCCTTGGCCCGGCGTTGCCTGCCGGCATTCAGCCGCTGGTCCAGAACGCTGACCACACGCCCCATCAGCACCGCCGGATGCGGGACCCTGTCCCAGATCGCGCGCGGTTCGCCAAAGGCGGCATCGAGCAGCATGGCAAGAAACAGGATCATCTGGCATCCCCCTCGGCGCAGGCACACCCCCGCCTGACGCAGGCTTTACACCACCGATTCGCGCGGCAACAGGGGGTGGCAGGACCGGGCTGGCGTTGCGGCTGTTGCACCGCGCGCCGGAATGACCCGCATCACCGCGATTTGATGCGTTGCCGGGAACTGTCACCTGATTGACTTGCTTTTAACAGATTGTGGGCCAGACTGTAAAAGGGTGCTCAGACCATGACATGTCGGTCTGTGATCAGATCGACGAAAGGGGGGTAAGGTGCTGGAATTTCTGCCGCAAGACATTCGTGACGGGCTGGACGCCGCCCGCAAGCGCGAGGCCAAGCGCAAATCCCGCCTGCGGGTTCAGGTGGGCGAAGCGGTGTTCCCGGTGTTGCGCTTCTGGCACGATGGATTTGTGCTCGATGGCGACCTGACCCCGCATCTGCGCGGGCTGGTCGATGTTTACGATGGATCGAACCACATCTTCCAATGCCTGATCGTCGCGTCGAGTCTGGAAAACGGCGATCTGGTCTGCGAATTCAAACGCTCTACCGCTGTGATGGACAAGGCCCCGCTGGATTTCTGGCGCGATGAAAACGCGCCGGTGGGCTTTCTGCCGCGTGCATGACCGCAGGGCAGGGGCCTGAACGGCCCCCGCCGCGCGGTTTACTGCAGATCACCAAAGGCCGTCTTCAGCCGGGCCACCGCCTCTTCCACCCGCGCACGCGGCGTGGCGATGTTGAACCGCAGATAGCTTTCGCCTCCGGTCCCAAAGGTCTCGCCATGGTTGGCACAGATCTGCGCGGCCTTTTCCACCCGCGCCTTGAACTCGGTGGGGGCCATGCCCGTTCCGGTGAAATCCACCCAGGACAGATAGGTCGCCTCCAGCGGCATCGAGCGCAGGCCCGGAATCGCATTCACCCCGTCATCAAACAGCCGCCGGTTGCCATCCAGATAGGCCACCAGCGCATCAACCCAGACCGCGCCTTCGGGCGAATAGGCGGCTTCGGCCATATGCATGCCAAAGGAATTTGGCGAAATGCCCAAAGCCATGATCCGCGCCGCAAACTTCGCCCGCAGGGCAGGGTCGGCGATGATCACATTTCCGATATGCGCGCCGGCAATGTTGAAGGTCTTGGTCGAGGCGGTCAGCATCACCAGCCGGTCGGCGCAATCAGGTGCCACCAGCGGCATCGCATGATGTTTGTGCCCCGGCATCACCAGATCATGGTGGATCTCGTCCGAAATCAGGATCAGATCATGCCGCTTGCAGAAATCGGCCACGCCGCGCAGCTCATCCAAAGTCCAGACCCGCCCGCCCGGATTGTGCGGCGAACACAGGATCAGCATCCGCTCCCCCCCGGTCATCTGCGCATCCCATGCGGCGAAATCCATCTCGTGCCGCCCGTTCACCACGGCCAGCGGGCATTCCACCACCACACGCCCCGCCGCTTTGATGGTGCGGGCAAAGGCGTGGTACACCGGGGTCATCAGCACCACCCCGTCACCGGGCTGCGTAAAGGCATCCACCACCAGCCCGGTCGCGTTGACCAGACCATGCGTGGTAAAGATGTGGTCGGGGTCCAGCGCCCAGCCGTGCCGGGTCTGCATCCACCAGCGGATCGCCTCACGGTACCCCGCATCATCGCCGTAATATCCGTAAACCCCGTGGGCGGCCATTTTCTCTACCGCAGCCTGCACACAGTGCGGCGGGCGGAAATCCATGTCCGCCACCCACATCGACAACCCCTTGTCGGCAGGCACGCCATACAGGCGCTCCATCATGTCCCATTTCACCGAATGGGTGCCGAAGCGGTTGATCTGATCGTCGAAATCCATGAAGTCGCCTTTTCCTTCGGGTCGCTTGTTCCGGTTATATGGGTTCAGCCGGAAAGTCATCCCGAGCTACCCCTGCTGATCGGGGAATTGATCTCGCGAAGGCGCAAAAGGCGGAACACATTTCCTGCCCCGTCAGACTCTTGCGCGAATACCCCTCGCACCGTAAATCATCCCCATGATCCGCCCCATCCTGATCCATCCTGATCCCCGCCTCAAGAAGCCCTGTGATACAGTGGCGGTCTTCGATGGCGATTTGCGCAAACTTGCCGCAGATATGTTCGACACGATGTATGATGCGCCCGGCATCGGCCTTGCCGCGCCACAGGTCGGAGTCATGCAGCGCCTGCTGGTGATGGATTGCATAAAGGACGGCCCGCCGCGCCCGATGGCGCTGATCAACCCGCGCGTGGTCTGGTCGTCAGAGGATCTGTCCAGCTATGAGGAAGGCTGCCTGTCGATCCCCGACCAATACGCAGAGGTGCGCCGCCCGGCCGAGGTTCGGGTGGTATGGCAGGCGCTGGACGGGTCCGAGCAGGAAGAACAGTTCGACGGGTTGTGGTCCACCTGCGTGCAGCATGAAATCGACCATCTGAACGGCAAGCTGTTCATTGACTATCTGGGCCCGCTCAAACGCCAGATGATCACCCGCAAGATGGAAAAGCTGAAGCGCGAACGCGCGCGGCAGTCCTGAATGGCCGTCCTTCCCATCCTCACATGGCCTGATCCGCGCCTTGCCACCCCCTGCCTGCCGGTGGGGGATGAGGATGTGATGCAGCTTGCCATCGACATGCTGGACACCATGTACAACGCCCCCGGTCGCGGGCTGGCGGCACCGCAGGTCGGGGTGCTCAAGCGCCTGTTCGTGATGGATGTGACGTGGAAAGAGGGCGCGCCTGCCCCTTGCATCGTGATCAATCCGCAGATCCGGTGGCGGTCAGATGACACCGCCACCGGACCCGAAGGCTGCCTGTCGATCCCCGGCATCAGCACCGACAT
This sequence comes from Pseudotabrizicola sp., assembly GCF_030656345.1. Classification (GTDB taxonomy): domain Bacteria; phylum Pseudomonadota; class Alphaproteobacteria; order Rhodobacterales; family Rhodobacteraceae; genus Pseudotabrizicola. The sequence goes on from NZ_JAUSNR010000023.1 coordinate 74,827, forward strand.
CACCCGCGCCACCCAGATCCGCATGGCATGGACCGATCAGCATGGCCGCGCGCATGACGAAACCCTGACGGGTTTCGCCGCGATCTGCGCCCAGCACGAATATGACCATCTTGACGGCATCGTTACCTTTGACCGCTTGGCCCCCGACCTGCGCGCCGCCGCACAGACGGCTTATCTGGACCAGTCCCCCACATGACCCGCCCCTGTATTCCATGGCCGCACCCGGTGCTGCGCACCCCCGCCGCCGATGTGGCGGGCATCACTGATGACATCCGCGCGATCTGGGATGAGATGGTGCAGGTCATGGACGCGATGCCCGGCTACGGCCTCGCCGCCGTGCAGATCGGGGTGCCGTTGCGTCTGGCGGTTGTCGATTGCTCCGACGCGCGCGGTCAGGCGATCCGCATGGCCAACCCCGAGGTTCTGCACGCCAGCGGCCAGCTGCGCGAGCATGAAGAGGCCAGCCCGAACCTGCCGGGTGTTTCGGCGGTCATCAAACGCCCCCGCGCGGTGACGGTGCGTTACCTCAACGATCAGGGCGTGATCGAGGACCGTGATTTCATCAACCTGTGGGCCACGTCCGTACAGCACCAGATCGACCATCTGGCGGGCAAGATGTATTTCGACCGCCTGTCGCCGGTGAAACGCAAGATGCTGATCGCCAAAGCCGAAAAGGCGCGCAAACGGGTATGAAAATCATCTTCATGGGCACGCCCGGGTTTTCCGTCCCGGTGCTGGAGGCGCTTGCCGCACGGCATGAAATCGTCGCCGTTTATACCCAGCCCCCGCGCCCCGCCGGACGCGGCAAGGCCGATCGCCCCAGTCCGGTGCATCAAAAGGCACTGGCCCTTGGCCTGCCTGTCCGCCACCCCGCTCGGCTGAAAGACCCCGCCGATCAGGCGGAGTTTGCCGCGCTGAATGCCGATATCGCCGTCGTCGTCGCCTATGGTCTGATCCTGCCGCAAGCGGTGCTTGATGCGCCCCGGCTGGGCTGCCTGAACATCCACGCCAGTCTGTTGCCCCGCTGGCGTGGGGCGGCCCCGATTCACCGCGCGATCATGGCGGGCGATGCCACGACCGGCGTCTGCATCATGCAGATGGAGGCGGGGCTGGATACCGGGCCCGTGCTGATGCGGCAGGAAACGGCAATCGGCGCAGAGGAAACCACCGCCGATCTGCACGACCGCCTGTCTGCCATGGGTGCCGCGCTGATCGTGCGGGGTCTGGACCAACTGCCCGACCTGACGCCGGACCCGCAGCCGGAAACCGGCGTCACCTACGCCACCAAGATCGACAAGCTGGAAGCCCGGATCGATTTCACCCAAGCCGCCACAATCGTCGACCGCCAGATCCGCGGCCTGTCGCCCTTTCCCGGCGCATGGGTGCAGATCGGGGGGGAGCGGGTGAAGCTCCTCCGTTCCCGCCTTGCCATGGGCACCGGCGGGCCCGGTCAGGTGCTGCACGGCTTCACCATCGCCTGCGGCACCGGCGCGGTAGAGGTCACAGAGGCGCAGCGCGAAGGCAAACGCCCGATGCCCGCCGTCGAGGTGCTCAAAGGTTTGCGCCTGCCCGACCGGCTGGACTAGCCTTTCCGCCCCCGGGGCCCCATATGGGGAGAGACAACCGGAAGGCCAGCTATGCCCATCATTGCCCTGATCATCATCGGTGCCGCCGCAGGGTTCATTGCAACCCGGATGATGAAACTTGAAACTGATGTGCTGACGACGGTGGCCATCGGCGTGTTCGGCGCGCTGATTGGCGGCTTTGCGCTGCGGTTTCTGATCACCATCACCGGCTGGCTGGCCGGCTTTGTCGGTGCCGTTCTGGGCGCGCTGGTGCTGATCTGGCTGTGGAAAACCTACGTCTCGCGACCCAAGTAAGCCCTTCTAGGTCAGCCGCTTCACCGCATCCTTCAGCTTGAACCCCCGGTCCCCGGCAGCCTGCCACAGCAACTGCCCCTGCCATGCCGCGAACAGCAGCGCCGCCGCCTCGCGCCCCTTGGCCCCGCCACCCAGCCGCACGGCAAGCGCCTGCTCCACCCGCACCCGCCACGCCATCGCGCGCAGCCGCAAGGTGGGGTCGTCCAGATGCCGGACCAGCAGGGGCAGGTCCGCCGCATCGCCCGATGCCTCCCCCAAGGCCTTGACCAGCATCTGCGCGCCCTTGACCGACAGGTCCGACAGGCCCTCGGCCGTATCCGTCGCCCGGTCCAGCGCATCCCAGCCATCCAGCAGGGCGGCGCGCACCATCCCCTCCTGACTGCCATAACGCTGCACCAACGTGGGGGCTGCAAGGCCAGTGGCGCGCGACACCGCGCCAAAGCTGGCCGCCCGTTCGCCGGACAGGGCCATCAGGGCGCGGATACTGGCAAACACCACCGGGTCGGGGATAAGTTTTGAACGGGACATCCCGTAAATGTAAACGCCCGTTCAGCCTGCACGCAAGACCTATCGCTTGGGTGGCAGCGTCCGGGCCGGGCGGGGGCGGTAAACCGGCAGCCGCCAGCCAAACACCAGACTGCCCGCCCGCAAGGTCAGCGTTACCAGCGCACAGGCGAGCAGTTCCAGCCCGCCCGCAGCCCCAAGCCGTTCTGCCACCAATGCAGCCACCCCCCCGGCAAAGGCGCAGGATACGTACAGCTCGCCCTGTTTCAGCACCAAGGGCACCTCGTTGCACACCACATCGCGCATCAGCCCGCCCATGCAGCCCGTCACCATTCCCATGATCAGCACCACCGGCCAGCCCATGCCCGCCCCCATCGCCGCCGCGACCCCGGCAGGCACCGCCACCGCCAAGGCACAGGCGTCCAGCCACAGGATAGCGCGGTAGCGGCTTTCCAGCAGGTGGGCGGCAAAGAACACCACCACCGCCGCCAGCGTTGCCACCCCCAGCATCATCGGGTCCACAATCCAGAACACATCACGGTCAAGGATCACATCGCGCAGCGTGCCGCCGCCGGTTGCCGTAAGACTGGCGATGAAGATGAAGCCCACGATATCCAGCTGCGCCCGGCTGGCGACCAAGGCCCCGGTCAGCGCAAACACCGCGACCGAGGCATAATCGAGAAATGGCAACAACCACAGCAGGGTCATGGCTTGCCCGGCTTGAACGGGGCCATCCCGGCGCGGGCCAGCGCATCGGCGCGTTCATTCTCTACATGCCCCGCATGGCCCTTGATCCAGCGCCATTCCACCGTGTGGCGTTCCTGCGCCGCTTCCAGCCGCTGCCACAGCTCGATGTTCTTGACCGGCTTGTTGTCGGCGGTCTTCCAGCCCCGGCGCTTCCAGCTGTGAATCCAGGTGGTGACCCCGTTCTTCACATAGGCGCTGTCGGTCACGATGATCAGGTCCGACGGGCGCGACAACGCCTCCAGCGCGGAAATCGCCGCCATCAGTTCCATCCGGTTGTTGGTGGTATCGGCCTCACCGCCCTGCAGCTCGCGGGTTTTCAGAACCGCCTCGCCGTCGCGCGCGATCATCAGCACCCCCCAGCCGCCGGGGCCGGGATTGCCGGAGCACGCTCCATCAGTATAGGCATAAAGCTGGGGCATGTCGGATCCTTGTGGCTGGTGCATGCGATAGGCCGGGCCGCAGGCTGGGTCAACCACCGGTCACAACGCGATGGGCACCGCAAGGCAGGCCAGCACCACCAATGTCAGCCCGATCCGCAGCCGCAGCCACCAATCCGGCGCGGTGCCCATTTTCCAGAAATGCCAGTCCAGCAGCAGCAACCCGACAAAGCCGGCAAACAGGTTCACCGCCGCATCTCCCGGGCTGCCGTTCACCATGAAAAACGCCCAGAGCGCCGGGGCGACCGACAGGATATAGCCCACGGCCGCCTCTGGCCCCGCCGCGCGCGTGGCAAAGCCCCACAGCACGCCGGACATGAATGACAGGATCACCGTGCCATAGGTCAGGCTGACATAGGTGCCAATGAACAGCGGCCGCATGAACTGCCCGGCCCAGCCCGCCAGCCCCGGCGACAGCGCCGTCGCCGCGCCCCAGACAAAGGGGATCAGCCCGGCCACCCCAAGGATCAGGGCCGTTCTCGGAATAGGCTCCACTACAATACCCGCTCAAATGACATGGACCGCAAGTGATAGTCGGCCTGCCCGCAGGGTCCAGCCATCCGTGCCAAAATGGCGGCGCTGTTGCCGGACTGCCATGGATTGGCAAAAATGAAGGACGGGCAAATGCCCGTCCTTCCATCTACTCGTTACGCAACCCGTCATCTGCTGACCCTGCGGTCCGGAAACCCCGGACTCGTGTCCTGCAAGTGGTGGTGTCAGGCCTGACGCTTGCGACGGCGCAGCGCCGCCAGACCGCCCAGAGCGCCGATCAGCAGGAAGCCACCAGCCGGCAGCGGTACCACAGACGGAGCAGGCGTGCCGTAGACTGCAAGGCTTGCCGATGTCAGTTTGAAATTGTCTGCACCAAGCGTCTCTTCGGAAAACCAGAAAGTAAGCGTGCCTGTCAGCAGTGACGTCGCGAATGCGTTGATCCAGCCGGTATCGGTTGCTGCGGAAAGGGTGAAGGTCTGCGGGGAATTTGGATCACGCAGAACCGCAAAGTAGTCGTCAAACGACGCGCCGCTGTTCGACCCCTGAACGCGCACACGCCATGTCTCGGCAAGGCCGAACAGACCATTCGGTCCGGCACCACTGAACGCAAGCGTCAGCGCCAGGCTTTCAACCGTGGCACCGATCTGCAGGGCGGAAAAGTTGAAGCTGTCGAAAAAACGCCCCGAGCTCTGGTCGGAGACGGTCACATAGTTGCCCGACAAAGCGTCAGTGCCGCCAGGGTTCACATTGCCGGGGTTCGATCCGTAATTGTGGGTAAAGCTGCCCAGCTGGACAGTAGCGGCAGACGCAGGCGACAGCAGGGCTGCACATAGTGCAACGGCAACGCCGAAGGATGACAGAACGCGCATAGGTATTCCTTTATTTGGTCGGTAGCAGAGCGGGGCAACACGGAACTGTGTTCACCCCTTTGTTACCCGCCAAATCCGCGGTCACAAAATTTTACCGATTATTGTCCCGTGTCAGGCGCCACTAAGGGCTGACAGCGCGTGTCGTCGTGCCCCGGTGGACAAAGCCAGCTGTCCGACCGTTTCAAAGGGCGGCATTCCGAGCGCGAGGCGGCTTCAGACTGATTCGCGTAAAATGCGCGGCACTTTGAATTCCACGTTTTCCTGCGCGGTTTCCACCAGCTCTACCGTGGTGGCAAAGCGGGCGCGGAAGGCGTCGATCACCTCGTTCACCAGCACCTCGGGCGCGCTTGCCCCGGCGGTGATGCCGACCGAAGCGATGCCTTCCAGCGCCCGCCAGTCGATATCGGTCGCCCGCTGGATCAGCTGCGAATAGGCGCAGCCCGCAGCCGACCCCACTTCAACCAGCCGCCGGGAGTTCGATGAATTCGGCGCCCCGATCACCAGCAGTGCATCAATGCGCGGCGCAATCGCCTTGACTGCCATCTGGCGGTTGGTGGTGGCGTAGCAGATATCTTCATGCGCGGGCGCATGGATCGCGGGAAACCGCGCCTTCAGCGCCGCCGCGATATCTGCCGTGTCATCGACCGACAGCGTGGTCTGGGTGATAAAGGCCAGCTTTGCCGGATCGCGCACGCACAACCCCGCCACATCGGCGACGGTTTCCACCAGCAGCACCTCGCCTTCCGGCAGTTGCCCCATGGTGCCCACGGTTTCGGGGTGCCCGGCATGGCCGATCATGATCATCTGCAACCCGGCCTCATGATGCCGCGCGGCCTCGTTGTGTACTTTGGTCACCAGCGGGCAGGTGGCATCCACCGCGATCATCTCGCGCCGCGCAGCCTCTGCCGGGACGGCTTTGGGCACCCCATGGGCCGAAAACACCACCGGGCGATCGGGCGGGCAGTCGTCGAGTTCCTCGACAAACACAGCACCTTGGGCACGCAAGGCATCGACCACGAATTTGTTGTGCACGATCTCGTGCCGCACATAGACCGGCGCGCCCCATTTGATCAGCGCCAGTTCGACAATCTTGATCGCCCGGTCCACCCCGGCGCAAAACCCGCGCGGAGCGGCAAGATAAAGATGCAGGGGCGGCAGATCGGTCATGGCGGGCCTTTTGGCGTCAGGGTCCCCCAGAGGTAAGGCGAACCGGCCCACAGGTCCAGCCCTCGCCGTGGGCTTTACCCCCAGATCCCCAGCCCGATCAGCGCCACCACGGCGTAACGCGCGGTCTTGGCAATCGCCACCAGCGCCAGAAAGCGGGGCAGGGGCACCCGCAACGCCCCCGACAACGCCACGATGAAATCACCCCCCGGTGCCCAGCTGAGCAACAGCGCCCAGACGCCCCAGCGCCCGAACCAGCGCTCGGCCCGCGCCTGCCGCTCTGGCGTCAGCCCCAGCCAGCGCGCCCCCCGCGCCCCGCCCAGACCCCGGCCCAAGGCATAGGTGATGCAAGACCCAAGGATATTGCCGACCGAGGCCACCCCCACCAGCGCCACAACCGGCAGCGTGCCCTGCGCCATCAGCGCCAGAAACACCACTTCGGACTGGAAGGGGATAGGAGTCGCCGCCAGCAAAGCCGCCACGAACAGCCCAAGCAGGGAGGTGCCGGTCAGCACCGCTTGTCACCCGGTCGCATGATATGAAACACCCCCGTCATCCCGCCCCACCTAGGGCGGTCACGCGCCAAGGTCCAGCGGGTCACACCGTCGCAATCAGGCCCCGGTCTCTGCCCGGAACCGTGCGGCCCAGGTCCGGCTGACCGCATCCGCCAGTTTCGCGGTCGGCAGCGCAATTCCATCGGAAAGCGACCGCTCCAGCCCCAAAGCCTCCAGCACCCCGGCCAGCACCACAAGCGGTGCGCGCGACAGATCATCATAGCTGATCCGGTGCGGCACCACGCCTTCGCGTGCAAACCATGCAGCCCATGCGGCATCATCGGCGAACATCTCGGCAACATGGCGGGCGATGGCACCGGCATCATAAACCTGCTCCTGTGGGGGAGACAGGCGTTCGAGTTCTGTGCCATCCGGTGCCCGGTGCCACAGGCCGGACTGCTCGGCCTTCAGACGGGAGACCGCCTGATCAATCTTGTCGGGTCGTGTCAGGTGAACATACAGGATCTTGCCGAAAGCGGTCTCCAGCCGGGCGGTGTCAGTCGGCAACCCCGGATGCAGTTCGGCCAGCTTTTGCAGGAAGAAATCCACGCTGTGCCGCTGCAGGCGCAGGCCGAACAGCCCGGTATCGCCGGTGCCACTGGCCCGTGCGGCGTCGAATGCTGCCACCAGCTGGGCATATTCAGTCGGAAAAAGGGTCGCGGACAGGCCGTGATCTTCCAGCCAGGCCGCGACCGAGGGTTCGTGAAAATGCGAATCCGGCAGGCCAGCCTTGCCTGTCGCCTGCAGCAACCGGCACAGAAATGTGCTGCCGCTTCTGGGGCTGGTGCAGATGATCAACGCCTGATACCGCGACATACACCTTTGCCCATATTGTTGTGCCCAAGGGCGGCAGTCTACGGCAAAACGGGGCGCTTTCGCGCCCCATCTTTTATTTCACCATTTCGCCCGCATCCTCACGCTCGCCCATCGGGCGTGGTTCGCGCGGCGGGCGGCCGATCACATCGCGCAGCTCTTCCAGTTCGATGAAATTGTCGCACTGACGGCGCAGCTCGTCAGCGATCATCGGCGGCTGGCTGCGGATGGTCGACACAACCGACACGCGCACGCCCTGACGTTGCAGACTCTCGATCAGTGGCCGGAAATCCCCATCACCGGAAAACAGAACGATATGATCCACACGCGGCGCAAGTTCCATGGCATCGACGGCCAGTTCGATATCCATGTTCCCCTTGACCTTCCGCCGGCCCTGGCTGTCAGTATATTCCTTGGCCGGTTTGGTCACCATGGTAAAGCCGTTGTAATGCAGCCAGTCCACCAGCGGGCGGATCGGCGAATACTCGTCATTTTCAAGCAATGCGGTGTAGTAAAACGCCCGCAACAATTTGCCCCGGCGCATGAATTCCTGCCGCAGAAGCTTGTAGTCGATATCAAACCCCAACGCTTTGGCCGCTGCGTAAAGGTTTGATCCGTCAATGAACAGCGCAAGCCGTTCGTCCTTGTAAAACATTGAGTTGTCCCCTCGAAAATCTTGTCCCCGTCGCGCCAATATGTGAGTGGTCGGTCGGTAAGTGTGTGAGTGATAATCTGGTGATCGAAATCAGCGCTGTATAAGGACAGGTTCTGATATCAGGCCGGAACACCCTGCCGCAAGCTGGTCTATACGAAAGTGTAACACTATCATGCAGAACAGAATGCAAGCTCTGGTTGCGCTCGGCGCCAATCTGCCTTTTGACGCGGCCTCGCCTGACCAGATCATCACGGATGCATTAAATTGCCTTGGCAATTCTTGGTATAAAGTTAGGCGCAAAAGCCGCCTGTTCAAGACGCCTGCCTATCCAAAAGGCTCCGGTCCCGACTATGTGAACGCAGCCGCCGTGCTGGATATTGCGTCCGATTCCGACCCGCAGGCGGTTTTGCGCCACCTGCATGACATTGAGGCGCGGTTTGGCCGCCGACGCGACACCCGCTGGGGCACGCGCACGCTGGATATCGACCTGCTGGCAGTCGGTGGTCTTGTCGCGCCCGATCCCGCCACGCAGACCCGGTGGCGCAACCTGCCGCCTGCCGATCAGGCGCGCCTGACGCCGGATCAGCTGATCCTGCCGCATCCGCGCCTGCAGGACCGCGCCTTTGTGCTGGTGCCGCTGGCCGAAGTTGCCCCCGATTGGGTTCACCCTCTGTTGCAGCGCAGTGTCCTGCAGATGCTGGATGCGCTTTCCTCCGCAGATCGCGCCGAAGTCCGGGCAATCGTCTGATTCCGGGCCCCGTCTGATTCCGGGGTTGTCAAGGCCCGGCATCACGCGTAAGTACACCCTTTCCATGCCCCCAAGACCTACTGGAGTCGTCCATGGCCCGCGTGACGGTTGAAGACTGCGTTGACAAGGTTCCGAACCGGTTCGAACTGGTGATGCTCGCCGCCCATCGGGCGCGCGAAATCCAGTCCGGCTCGCCTCTGACCATTGATCGCGACAATGACAAGAACCCGGTCGTCGCCCTGCGCGAGATCGCCGATGAAACCCAGTCGGCAGAATCGCTGCGCGAACGGATGATCGAAAGCCATCAGACCCAGATTGAGGTTGATGAGCCGGAAGATGATCAGATGGCACTGCTGATGTCGGGCGAGATTGACCGCCCGATGCAGGACGACATGTCCGAAGAAAAGCTGCTGCGCGCCCTGATGGAAGCTCAAGGCGAACTCTAGAACCGGGGGGAACCCCGTTTCAGGGGCGATGATGATCGACGTAGAAGACCTCATCGCCCTTGTCCGGAACTACAATCCGCGCACCAATGCCGATCTGATCCGCCGCGCCTATGCCTACGGCATGGCCATGCACGAAGGTCAGATGCGAAAATCGGGTGAACCCTATTTCACCCATCCCGTCGCCGTTGCGGCCATCCTGACTGAACAGCGGCTGGATGATGCGACTATCGTGACGGCGCTGCTGCACGACACCATCGAAGACACCAAATCCACCTATACCGAGGTTGAACGTCAGTTCGGCCAGGAAGTGGCCGAACTGGTCGATGGCGTCACCAAGCTGACCAACCTGCAACTGTCCTCCACCGAAACCCAGCAGGCGGAGAACTTCCGCAAGCTGTTCATGGCGATGTCCAAGGATCTGCGGGTCATTCTGGTCAAATTGGCCGACCGTCTGCACAACATGCGCACGATCAAAAGCATGAACGTGGAAAAGCAGGCGCAGAAGGCCCGCGAGACCATGGAAATCTATGCGCCGCTGGCCGGGCGCATGGGCATGCAATGGATGCGTGAAGAGCTGGAGGATCTGTCCTTCAAGGTTCTGAATCCCGATGCCCGCAACTCCATCATCCGCCGCTTTCTGACCCTGCAACGTGAAGCGGGCGATGTGGTCCACAAGATCACCGCAGATATCCGGTTCGAGCTGGAAAAGGTGGAACTGGAGGCGACGGTTTATGGTCGCGCCAAGAAGCCCTATTCGATCTGGCGCAAGATGCAGGAAAAGGATCTGGCGTTTTCGCGCCTGTCCGACATCTACGGTTTCCGTATCATCTGCGCGTCCGTGGCCGACTGCTACCGCATCCTTGGGGTGATCCATCAACGCTGGCGGTCGGTGCCGGGCCGGTTCAAGGATTACATCAGCCAGCCCAAATCCAACGGCTACCGTTCGATCCACACCACCGTTTCCGGCCGCGACGGCAAGCGGGTCGAGGTGCAGATCCGCACCCGCGAAATGCACGAGGTGGCAGAGGCCGGGGTCGCCGCGCACTGGGCCTACCGCGAAGGCGTGCGCGCCCAGAACCCGTTTGCCATTGATCCCGGCAAATGGATCGCGTCGATGACCGAACGCTTTGATGAAGGCGATCACGACGAGTTTCTGGAACACGTCAAGATGGAGATGTATTCCGATCAGGTGTTCTGCTTCACGCCCAAGGGTGATGTGGTGCAACTGCCGCGCGGGGCCACGCCGCTGGATTACGCCTATTCCATCCACACCCGCATCGGCAATTCCTGCGTCTCGGCCAAGGTTGACGGCATCCGCGTGCCGCTGTGGACCCGGCTGAAAAACGGCCAGTCGGTCGAGATTATCACCGCCGAAGGCCAGCGCCCGCAATCCAGCTGGATCGACATCGTGACCACCGGCCGCGCCAAGGCCGCGATCCGCAAATCGCTGCGCGAAGAGGACAAGGGCCGCTTTATCAAACTGGGGCAGGAACTTGCCCGCGCGGCCTTTGATCATGTTGGCAAGAAGGCATCGGAAAAGGCGCTGCGTACCGCCGCCAAAATGCTGGGCCTGTCGGATCAGGAAGATCTGCTGGCCCGGCTCGGCTCTGCCGAACTGACCGCGCGCCGCGTGGTCGAAACGCTGTACCCGGAACTGGCCCGCGCCGATCTGGAGGTGGTGGATGCCACCCGCCCGGTGCTGGGCCTGTCCGATGATCAGGCCTTCCGCCGCGCGCCCTGCTGCCAGCCGGTGCCGGGCGAACGCATCGTCGGCATCACCTATCGCGGCAAGGGCGTGGTCGCGCACGCCATCGATTGCCCCGCGCTGGAAGAGTTCGAGGAACAGACCGACCGCTGGGTCGATCTGGCCTGGCACTCCGGACGCCATGCTGCAGTGCATACTGTGACAATGGAAATGACCATTGCAAACGATGCCGGCGTTTTGGGTCGCATTTGCACCTTGATCGGCGAGCAGCGCGCCAATATCTCTGACCTGAGGTTTACAGACCGCAAGCCGGACTTTTATCGTCTGATTGTCGATGTAGACCTTCGCGATGTCGAACATCTGCATATGGTGATGACGGCGCTTGAGGCGGAAACCGATGTCGCCCAGGTGTCGCGCAATCGCGATAAAACCCGCAAGCCATAGCGCATCCGCGCAGGCAGGGCACGACAGGGAAGGGGACTGAACGGTGGTGTTTCGTCGCCGCAACAAACGGTCATGGCCGGAACGGCTCAAGGCGCTGGTCTATCCGCAAGGCGGATGGCTGCGTGCGGGCTACTATGTCTGGCACCGTCTGACCCGGCTGCCCGATCCACCGCACCGGATTGCGCGCGGCATCTTTGCCGGCGTGTTCATCTCGTTCACCCCGCTGTTTGGGCTGCATTTCTTTGCTTCGGCTCTGCTGGCGTTTCTGATGCGTGGCAATATCATCGCGTCGATCTTCGCCACCTTCTTCGGCAACCCGATCACCTTTCCGATCATCGCCGTGACCTCGGTGCAGCTGGGGCACTGGATACTGGATACCGGGGTGGATGCCGTGCCCGCCCGCCTGATTCTGACCGCCTTTACCAGTGCGGGGGGCGAGATCTGGTCGAACATCCTTGCCACCTTTACCGGCGACCCGGCGCAATGGGGCAAGTTGCGCCATTTCTACTACGGTCTGTTCAAACCTTACCTTGTCGGCGGCATCCTGCCCGGACTGCTTGCGGCGACGGTGTGTTATTACATCAGCCTGCCGGTCATTCTGGGCTATCAGAAGCTGCGGCAGAAAAAGCGGCGTGAGCGGGCGGAAAACCTGCGCGAACGCGCCGCCGCCCGGCTGCGCGCCCGGCAGTCGGCCGATGACGGCGCATCGGGTGGCACCTGACCCCGCCATGACCCACCGCACAGCACCCGGCTACGGTCACGAAACCCTGTCAATGGCTGGACATTTCTGACGTGCCAGTCACATCGAGTTCATGTATTGCGGCTTTTGTCAGGCCAGATGCTGCACCGCCCCGCGGCGCGGCAGTGGTTTAAGCGAGGAAGAACGTGGTTTTCAAAAGGCGCGACCGGCGCGGCTGGCTGGCTTGGGTGCGGGAGATGTTCTACCCGACCGGGGGTTTCCGCCGTGCGACCCAATACGTCATCCACCGCATGCGCCGCCTGCCTGACCGCCCGCACCGCATCGCGCGCGGCGTGTTCGCGGGCAGCCTGATCGGGTTTCTGCCGCTGCCGGGTCTGCAGTTCCTGGGGGCCTGGGGGCTGGCCTGGGCCATGCGGGGCAATGTGCTGGCCGCCTTGCTGGCCACCTTCAACTCTAACCCGATCACCACACCGTTCTTCGCGGTAGGCGCGATTTCACTGGGCCACTGGATGCTGGGCATCGACACGCCGCTGACCGCTGAAGCCATCGGCGATGGCTTTGGACGCGCGGGCACCGAGATCTGGCACAATTTTCTGGCCATCTTTGGCCCCGAGCACATGCATTGGGACGGGCTGGCGCAGTTCTGGTCCGATATCTACCTGCCCTATTTCATCGGGGCGCTGGGGCCGGGCATCCTGCTCAGCCTGATCTGCTATTACATCACCATCCCGCTGGTCGAGGCGTATCAAAAGGCCCGCGTCGCCAAGTTCAAGGAACGCAGCGACAAGCGGCTGGCTTTGCGCGAACGGCTGGCAGCCCTCGCCCTGCGCGGCGCGGATGCGGCAAAAGACCCTGTACCGGGCACAAAACAAGGGGATGACGACACCCCGCCCGCAGCCTAACCTCTGACCAAATGACAGGAGGCGCCCCATGACACAGACCGGCAAACTCAGGCTCGGGATCAACATCGACCACGTGGCCACCCTGCGCAACGCCCGCGGCGCGGCATGGCCAGACCCGCTGCGCGCGGCCCTGCTGGCGCAGGCCGCGGGGGCCGATGGCATCACCGCCCACCTGCGCGAAGACCGCCGCCACATCCGCGACGCCGATATGGCCGCGCTGAAAGCGGGCATCAGCATTCCGCTGAACTTTGAATGCGGGGCCACCGATGAGATGCAGGCGATCTGCCTTGCGACCAGGCCCCACGCCATCTGCCTGGTGCCCGAACGGCGCGAAGAGCGCACGACCGAAGGCGGGCTGGACGTCGCGGGGGACGAATCCCGCCTTGCCACCTTTATCACCCCGCTGCGCGGCGCAGGCGCAAGGGTCAGCATGTTCATCGGCCATGATCTGCGCCAGATCGAAGCTTCGGCCCGCATCGGGGCTGCAGTGGTGGAACTGCACACCGGGCTGTATTCCGATCTGCACGCCGAAGGTCGCGATGATGAGGCCGAAGCCGAACTGAATGCGCTGCGGCAAGGGGCGGCGCTGGCCCATTCCCTTGGACTTGAGGTGCATGCCGGCCATGGCCTGACCTTCGCCAATGTCACCCCCGTCGCCGCCATCCCGCAGGTGGTGGAGCTGAACATCGGCCATTTCCTGATCGGCGAGGCGGTGTTCACCGGCCTTGGCCCGGCCATCGCGGAAATGCGTCGGTTGATGGATGCGGCGCGGGGGCTGTAGGCGTGGTGCCGGTGGCAGAGGGTGACAAGATGAGTATTTGGGAAAGGTGCAATTGGCAGGGGCGCGGCCTGCCGGCAAGTGCGGCGGCAGTGGCCCTGTCGCTGGCGCTTGGCCTGCCCGCCACGGCGCAGGATGTGGCAGACTGTGACTGGCGCGGTGCGGCGCAGGCCATTGCCGAACCGTGGGAGGACAACACCGCCACTTTCGCCAACGGCGCGGTCCGGCTGGCGGTGATGGATGTGATGGAACCGGCCGCCGCGGCCTATCATCTGCTGATCCTGTCGCCGCCCCACGCCGAACTGGGCGAGCGTCAGTGCCGCGTGATGTCGGCGCAAGGCAGTTTCGGTTTTGCCGGTCTGTCGGTGCTGGGGGCGACGGCCACCTACGATCCCGCCACCGGGCTGACCGTGACCCTGCCGGCAAAGCGCTGGTCTGACGGCGATGTGTTCACCGATACCGCGTTGCATGTCACCATCAATCAGGCCACCGGGGCCATCACCGGGCGGCTGGATTAGCGCGATGATACTGGGCATCGGCAGTGATCTCGCCAATATCGAGCGGATTGAGGCAACGCTGGCCCGCTTTGGCGACCGGTTCCGCGACCGGGTTTTCACCGAGCGTGAACAGCGCAAGGCCGCCAGCCGCCCGCATGGTGTGGCCGCCACCTATGCCAAACGCTGGGCCGCGAAAGAGGCGTGCTCCAAGGCGCTTGGCACCGGGCTGCGCATGGGCATTGCGTGGAAAGACATGGCGGTGACCAATCTGTCGACCGGCCAGCCGGTGATGCACCTGACCGGCTGGGCTGCAGACCGCTTGCTGCGCATGACCCCGCCGGGGCATGAGGCGGTGATCCACGTCACCCTGACCGATGATCACCCTTGGGCGCAGGCCTTTGTGGTGATAGAAGCCCGGCCCCTGGCCGGGCCGCCCGCCGCGCCCTGAACTTGACTCGGGCCGGATGCGGGCGCATGTAGCGGCCCGAAGAACAGCAAGGTGGATAAAGAATGGCCAGCAAGGCAAAAGAAGATGGCGGCATCGTCGAGACGATCAAGACGGTGGTCTATGCCCTGTTGATTGCAGGCATCTTCCGGACCTTGTTCTTTCAGCCGTTCTGGATTCCGTCGGGCAGCATGAAGGACACGCTGCTGATCGGCGACTTTCTGTTCGTCAACAAGATGGCCTATGGCTACAGCCGCTATTCCTGCCCCTTTGCCGCCTGCCCGTTTTCCGGTCGCCTGTTCTTCAGCGAGCCGGAACGCGGCGATGTGGTGGTGTTCCGTCATCCGGTCAACGGGTCTGACTTCATCAAGCGTCTGATCGGCATGCCCGGCGATACCGTGCAGATGCGCGGCGGCATGGTTTATCTGAACGGCACCGAAGTGCCGCAGGAAGACGCGGGCCAGTTTGCCGAGCTCTATGAACAGCAAGGCCCGATGGGCCATCTGCCGCGCTGCGAAAACGGCCCCGTCGGGCAGGGCGACACCTGCATCAAGTCGCGCGCGCGCGAAACCCTGCCGGGCGGGCGCACGCATGATGTGCTCAACATCGACAGCAATGGCGCGGGCGATAACACCGATGTGTTCACCGTGCCGGCCGGGCATTACTTCTTCATGGGCGACAACCGCGACAATTCGCAGGACAGCCGCTTTGTGCAGGCCGTCGGCGGTGTGGGCTTTGTGCCCGCCGATCACCTGATCGGCCGCGCCGACCGGATCATGTTCTCGTCCGCCGGGCGGTCGATGCTGTATTTCTGGACCTGGCGCTCCGATCGCTTCTTCAAGGCGGTGGAATGAGGCTGGCTGCGGACCTAAAGGCCTTTGAAGGCCGGATCGGGCACAGCTTCCACACGCCCGAACTGCTGGTCCGCGCTGTGACCCATGCGTCCTTGTCGTCCCAGACCCGGCCCGACAACCAGCGGTTGGAATTTTTAGGCGACCGGGTGCTGGGCCTTGTGATGGCCGAAGCCTTGCTAGGCGCCGATGTCGCGGCGAGCGAGGGGCAGCTTGCCCCGCGCTTCAACGCCATGGTGCGCAAGGAAACCTGCGCCGATGTCGCCCGCGCGATTGGTCTGGGCGAGGTGATGAAGCTGGGCCGCTCTGAAATGCTCTCCGGCGGGCGCCGCAAAGAGGCGCTGCTTGGCGACGCGATGGAAGCGCTGATTGCCGCCGTCTATCTGGACGGCGGGTTTGACGCCGCCCGCGCCATGGTGCTGCGGCTCTGGTCTGACCGCATCGGCGCCGTGGACCATGACGCCCGCGACCCCAAGACCGCCCTGCAGGAATGGGCGCAGGCCCGTGGCATGGCCCCGCCTGCCTATACACAGACCGGGCGCACCGGCCCGGACCATCAACCGATATTCACCGTCGAAGTGACGCTGGACAACGGCGCGCGCGAAGCCGCCCGCGCAGGCTCCAAACGCATCGCCGAACAACAGGCCGCCCGCGCTTTGCTGGCAAGGCTGGAGCAAGAGACATGACAGACACACCCACCCGCGCCGGCTTTGTCGCCCTGATCGGCGAGCCCAATGCCGGCAAATCCACGTTGCTGAACCGCATGGTGGGGGCCAAGGTCTCTATCGTGACGCATAAGGTGCAGACCACCCGCACCCGGATCAGGGGGGTGGCGATGGAGGGGCAGGCGCAGATCGTCTTTGTCGATACGCCCGGCCTGTTCCGCCCGCGCCGCCGTCTGGACCGCGCCATGGTCAAGGCCGCATGGGGTGGGGCGTCGGACGCTGATGTGATCGTGTTGATGATCGAGGCGCACCGGGGCATGACCGAAGGTGTCTCTGCCATCATCGACCGTATGCGGGACGTGATGCCGCAGGGCCAGCCGGTGGCGCTTGCCATCAACAAGATCGACCGGGTGAAATCCGAGGTGCTGCTGGCACTGGCCGAAAAGCTGAACGAGGCGTTTCCCTTCGCGAAAACCTTCATGATCAGCGCCGAGAAGGGCTACGGCGTCAAGGATCTGCGCGAATGGCTGGCCGAGCAGATCCCGACCGGCCCGTGGTTCTATCCCGAAGACCAGATCGCCGATCTGCCGATGCGGATGATCGCGGCGGAAATGACCCGCGAAAAACTGACCCTGCGCCTGCACGAGGAACTGCCCTACCAGCTGACGGTCGAGACCGAAAAGTGGGAGGATAAATCCGACGGATCGACCCGCATCGACCAGATCGTCTATGTCATGCGTGATGGCCACAAGGGCATCGTGCTGGGCAACAAGGGCGAAACCATCAAGGCCATCGGCTCTGCCGCCCGCGCCGATATCTCGGAATTTCTGGGCCGCACCGTGCACCTGTTCCTGCAGGTCAAGGTCCGTCCGAACTGGCTGGATGAGCCTGAGCGCTATTCCGAAATGGGGCTGGACTTCAAGGACGGCGACTGACGCATGGCGGAGGATATCCGGCTCAAGACCGATCTGTGGGTCTCGGCCTATCTCAACCGCCTGCGCCTTGCCGACATTCCGGCCTATGTCACCCGCAAGGGCGACCCGACGGCGGGCACTGTGCTGGTCAAGGTCGCGCTGCTCGACGGCACCGCCCGCGCCTTTGAACGCGGCTATGACCTGACCACCGGCACCCGGCTCTGGCGGCTGATGGCCGAGGGGCCGGAGCGTGAGGTTGATGAAATGCTCACCCGCGCAGGCGCGCGCGACCCCGACCTGTGGGTGATCGAGCTGGAACATCGCGCGGGCCGCACCCTGCTGGACGAAGACGGCCTGAGCTGACCGACGCGGCCCGTGATCCGCTTGCAAGCCGCGACAGCACCCTGCAAAGATCAGCCATGGAATGGCGTGAAGACGGGGTGCTCTTGTCCATGCGCCCGCATGGCGAAGGCTCTGCAATCATAGAGGTGTTTACCAGCGGCCATGGCCGCCACTTCGGCGTGGTCCGGGGCGGGGCATCGCGCAAACGCGCGCCGCTGCTGCAACCCGGCGCGCAACTGGACCTCACGTGGCGGGCGCGGCTGGATGACCAGATCGGCAGCTTTCTGGCCGAACCTGTGCACTCGCGCGCCGCCGTGCTGGAAAGCCCGCTGGCGCTTGCCGGCCTCACCGCCGCCTGCGCGCTCTTGCACCTCAGTCTGGCCGAGCGGGACCCGCACCCGCAGCTCTACCGCCGCACGCTGTCACTCATGGATGCGATGGCGGGCGGGGCCGACTGGATCGGCGATTACATGCGGTGGGAATTGCTGCTGCTTGATGAAATCGGCTTCGGCCTTGATCTCACGCGCTGCGCCGTCACCGGCCAGCGCGACGATCTGGCATACGTCAGCCCGCGCACCGGCCGCGCTGTCAGCCGGGGTGCCGCCGGGGACTGGGCCCCGAAACTGCTGCCGCTGCCGCAGGCCTTGATGGGGCAGGGGCCGGTGACGGGGGCCGAGGCGGCACAGGCCCTCGCCATCACCGGCCATTTTCTGGCCCGCGAACTCGCCTCTGAAACCCGCGCATCGGCTTTGCCCGACTCGCGCAGCCGCTTGCTGGCCCGGCTCGGTCGCATCAGCCCCTAAATCACCCCGGCGACTCACAAACGACCTGAAATGTCGCAGCCGTCGCAGACCCGCTGCCATATCCTTGGGCAGATGGGGGCCGAGACAGATATGGCCAGCAAATTCATCCCCCTCCACCTGAAACACGCGCCGACCCCAAGGGTTGAGAACTTTGCGTTGCTTTCAGGGATGGAAGCCGCCGTGCGCGGCATGCTGGTGTCGGCGATGCCGCTTGCAGTCTACGACGCCCTGGGCAGCGCCGAGGCGACCTCATCGGCCTATTTCGTCGCCGGGATCGTGTCGATGATCTGGGGGCTGATGGTGCCCTGGGCCACCCGCCACATTCCGCGCCGCTGGATGTATACGCTGGGTTGCGGGCTGTATCTGATCGGCATGGGCCTTGCGGTCATTGGCACCGGCTGGGCGCTGCCGCTGGCGGTAATGTGTCTGGCGATGGCCACGGCGACCACATTCGTCTGCCTGAACGCCTATATCCTCGATTACATCGACCGTCAGAACCTAGGCCGCAGCCAGTCGATGCAGATGGTGTTTTCCGCCGGGCCATGGGCCGTGGGGCCCTTGCTTGGGGTCTGGCTGCGCAGCGTCTGGGCACCCTTGCCGTTTCTGGTGGCGGGCGCTTGCGCGATCGCGCTGCTGGTCGCGTTCTGGGTGCTGCGCTTAGGCAATGGCAAGCAGATCAGCCGCGCCAAAGGCCCCGCCGCCAACCCCCTCGCGTATCTGGGCCGGTTCTTCGCGCAACCTCGCCTGATTGCCGGATGGCTGTTCGCCGTGATGCGGTCATGCGGCTGGTGGGTCTATGTGGTCTACCTGCCGATTTTCTGCATCGAGGCGGGTCTGGGCGACAAGGTCGGCGGCGTCGCGCTGTCGCTGTCGAACGCGCTGTTGTTCGCCTCGCCCCTCATGCTGCGCCACGCCCGCGCCGCTTCGGTCCGCCGCACCGTGCGCTTTGCCTTCGGGGCCTGCGGGCTGCTGTTCGTCGCCGCCGCTTTGGTGGCCCCCCTGCCATGGGCCACGGTCGCGGCCTGCATGGCGGCAGCGGTGTTTCTTGTGCTGCTCGACATCGTCGGCGGCCTGCCCTTCCTGATGGCGGTCAAACCATCGGAGCGGACAGAGATGTCAGCCGTCTATTCCAGCTTCCGCGACGTGTCCGGCATCCTGACCCCCGGGGCAGCATGGCTGGTGCTGCTGGTCGCCCCCTTGCCGGGCATCTTTGCCGCCGCAGGGGCAGGCCTGCTGACCGCATGGGTGATCTCGGGCCGACTTCACCCCCGTCTGGGTGCCGCGCGCGGGCAGGCCACCTGACCTGAGAGCGTGGCGAGACGGCGGACGTCGCAAGATGAGTATTTTCATCAAGATGAAATCGAAAGCGCAGCACTTTCCCATTCATCTTGACAAAAATACTCAAATTCCACCCTTTATGCGGGGAAAAACAATAGAAAACTGTAAGCCTCGTAAAGCCAAGCCATTGATATCAAGCGATACCATTGGCCTCCCCTTGTGTTGCACGCCCCCTCAGTCCAGCAGGCGCCGCGCAATCACCTGCGCCTGAATCTCAGCCGCCCCTTCAAAGATGTTGAGAATCCGCGCGTCGCACAGAATGCGGCTGATCTGATATTCCAGCGCAAAACCGTTGCCGCCATGGATCTGCAAGGCATTGTCCGCCGCCGCCCAGGCCACCCGCGCGCCCAAGAGCTTGGCCATCCCCGCCTCGAGATCGCAGCGCTTGTCATGGTCCTTCTGCCAGGCGCTGAAATAGGTCAGCTGGCGGGCCACCATGATCTCGACCGCCATCATCGCCAGCTTGCCCGCCACGCGCGGGAAGTCGATCAGCGGCTTGCCGAACTGCTTGCGATCCTCGGCATAGCCCATCCCCACATCCAGCGCGTTTTGTGCCACGCCGATGGCACGGGCGGCGGTCTGGATACGGGCGGATTCGAAGGTCTGCATCAGCTGCTTGAAGCCCTGCCCCTCCACCCCGCCCAGCAGGTTTTCACCCTTCACTTTGAAGTCGTCAAAATTGACGGTGTATTCCTTCATCCCACGATAGCCGAGCACTTCAATCTCGCCGCCCGACAGGCCGGGATCGACAAACGGGGCCTCATCGGTGCCGGGGGTCTTTTCGGCCAGAAACATCGACAGCCCGCGATAATCGCTGGTCGCATCCACACTGCGCGCCAGCACCGTCATCACATGGGTGCGGGCGGCATGGGTGATCCAGGTCTTGTTGCCGGTGAGGGTCCAATCCTCGCCATCCCGCCGCGCCCGGGTGCGCAAGGCCCCAAGGTCGGACCCGGTGTTCGGCTCGGTGAACACTGCCGTGGGCAGGATTTCCCCGCTGGCCAGCTTTGGCAGCCACTGCGCTTTTTGCGCGTCGGTGCCGCCGCACAGGATCAGCTCGGCCGCGATCTCGGACCGGGTGCCCAAAGAGCCCACGCCTATATAGCCGCGCGACAGCTCTTCCGACACCACCACCATGCTGGCCTTGGACAGGCCAAACCCGCCGAATTCTTCCGGAATGGTTAGGCCAAACACCCCCATTTCCGCCAGCTGGTCGATCACCGACATCGGGATCAGCTCATCTTTAAGGTGCCATTCATGCGCGAAAGGCGTCACCTGTTCGGCGGCAAAGCGGCGGAACTGGTCGCGGATCATCTCCAGCTCTTCGTCCAGCCCTGTCGCGCCAAAGGTGGCGTTGGCGCGGGACTCGCGCATCAGCGCCACCAGACGGCTGCGGGCCGCAGTGGTGTTGCCCTGCGCCATCAGGGTCAGTGCTGCGTCGCCCCATGCGACAGGCTCAAGCCCCAGATCCTGCAGCCGCGCAATCTCTCCCTGACTCATCGGGATGCCGCCGTGGATCTGGTTCAGGTATTCGCCATAAGCGATCTGCAGGATCAGCCCCTCCATCTCGGCAAACCGGCCGTCCTCCTGCAACCGGGCGGCCCAGGCCTGCATCTGGCGCAGCGCTTCGGTATAGGTGGCCAGCCAGGACAGTGCATGGGCGGCGTACTGATGCTGCTCCATCGCGGCGGATGAGACTTTGCCCGCGACACTTACCATGGCACGCAGGTTTTCGCGGCCATGCGCGAACACCGCCTCGACCTCGGGCAGGGCCTGTGCGGTCAGCGCCAGCAGATCCGCCAGCAGCGGGGAGGTCGGTTGGGTCTGTCCGTCATGGGCCATGGCGTGAGTCCTGTTCTTGAGTCTGTGGGTTCATCTGAGCTAATCATTTTGCAGTCGCAGCGCAACTTAATTTCAACGTAAACCGGGTCAACTGATGGAAAGTGTCGCGGTCAATCTGCCGCAGATGTGCATCCGCAACTAGTTTTTGCTGCATATGCCAAAGGGGTTTTCATTTCCCCACGCGCGGGCGATGCAGGGAGCATGACCGAGTCTCTCATCCTTCATATCTCTGCCGGGCAGGGCCTCTGGCCTCTGCTTGCCGCACTGGCCGTGACCCTGTTTGCCGGCTTTGTCAAAGGCGCGGTCGGCTTTGCGATGCCGCTGATCATGATCTCGGCGTTTTCCGCCTTTCTGCCGCCCGAGGTGGCGCTGGCCGGGCTTATCCTGCCGACTCTGATCACAAATTTCAGTCAGGCCTTCCGGCAGGGGGTCGGCCCGGCAAAGGCGACGGCCTGGGCGTACCGGCGCTTTCTGATCGGCACCGTGGTCTTTATCGCCATTGCGGCGCAGTTCTTCGATCTGATCCCGCGCGACGCTTATCTGCTGCTGCTGGGCGTGCCGGTCACCGCCTTTGCGGCGTTGCAGCTGGCCGGGGTGCCGCTGGCGCTGCGGCTGCATCACCGGACCCGCGCCGAATGGGTGCTGGGGGTGATCGGGGGCCTCTATGGCGGGGTGTCGGGCATCTGGGGGCCGCCGCTGCTGGTGTATCTGTTGTCGATCAACGCCCCGAAGCTGGAGGCGATCCGGGCGCAGGGCGTGGTGTTCCTGATCGGTGCGGTGGCGTTGCTGGTGGCGCATCTGGGCACCGGGCTGGCCAATGCGCAGACACTGGCCTTTTCTGCGGCGCTGGTGGTGCCGGCGCAGATCGGGATGGTGCTGGGCTACCGGCTGCAGGACCGGCTGCCACAGGCGCGGTTCCGGCGCTGGACGCAAGCGCTGCTGGTGGTGACGGGGATGAACCTGATCCTGCAGGCGCTGGTGGCTTAGGGCGGAAGCGCTCCGCGCGGGAGTATTTAGGAAAGGTGCAAATGCAAAGCGCCCGCGTGGGGGGCACGCGGGCGCTGAGTATGGTCAGGGTATGATCAACGTATGCTTTACGTATGGCAAACGTAGGGCTGTCTGTGCGGGGTCAGCAGATGGCGGCGGCTTTGATATCATCGTCGATATAGGGCACGTACTGGCCGAAGTTCTTCGAGAACATCTCGACCAGTTTGCGCGCCTGCGCGTCATAGGCACCCTCATCAGCCCAGGTCGCGCGCGGGTTCAGCAGCGTGGCGTCAACGCCCGCCACCGCAACCGGCACGTCGAAGCCGAAATTCGGGTCGCGCCGGAAGTCAACCCCCGCCAGCGAGCCATCGAGTGCCGCCGTCAGCAGGGCGCGGGTGGCCTTGATCGGCATCCGCTTACCGGTGCCATAGGCGCCGCCGGTCCAGCCGGTGTTGACCAGCCAGCAGGTGGCGCCCTGTTTCAGGATCTTTTCCTGCAGCAGCTTGCCATAGACCTCGGGCCGGCGCGGCATGAAGGGTGCACCGAAACAGGTCGAGAAGGTCGGCGTAGGTTCGGTGATGCCGCGTTCGGTCCCCGCCACCTTGGAGGTGAAGCCCGACAGGAAGTGATACATCGCCTGCGCCGGTGACAGCCGCGCGATCGGCGGCAGCACGCCAAAGGCGTCGCAGGTCAGCATCACCACATGTTTCGGGTGCCCGCCCAGGCCTGTGTCGGAGGCGTTGGAAATCGCATCGAGCGGATAGGCGCAGCGGGTGTTGTCGGTCAGCGAATTGTCGGCAAAGTCCAGTTCCAGCGTTTCGGGATCGTACACCATGTTTTCAACCACAGTGCCAAAGCGCGAGGTGGTGGCGTAAATCTCCGGCTCTGCCTTGGGGTCCAGGTTGATGGTCTTGGCGTAGCAGCCGCCCTCGAAGTTGAAGATGCCGCGATCCGACCAGCCGTGTTCGTCATCGCCGATCAGGGTGCGGTCGGGGGCTGCCGACAGAGTGGTCTTGCCGGTGCCGGACAGGCCGAAGAACACCGCCGCATCGACCGGATTGCCAAGCGCATGGTTGGCACTGCAATGCATCGCCATCACACCCTTGCCGGGCAGGATGTAGTTCAGGATGGTGAAGACCGATTTCTTGTTCTCGCCCGCATAGGCCGTGTTGGCGATCAGCACGGTCTTTTCGTCAAAGTTCAGCGCGATCACGGTTTCCGACCGGCAGCCATGCCGCGCCGGATCGGCCTTGAAGCTGGGCACGTTGATGATGGTCCATTCCGGGGTGAAGCCGTCCAGTTCGGCCTGCGCCGGGCGGCGCAGAAGGTGGCGGATGAACAGCCCGTGCCAGGCCAGTTCCGCGACCACCCGCACATCCAGCCGGTGCAGCGGATCGGCCCCGGCATAGAGATCCTGCACGAACAGGTCGCGCCCCTTGAGATGGGCCAGCATGTCGGTTTTCAGCACGGCATAGGCCTCTGGCGTCATCGGGGCGTTGTTGTCCCACCAGATCGTGTCTTCGACCAAAGGCGTGCGGACCACGAACTTATCTTTGGGCGACCGGCCGGTAAATTGCCCGGTCGAGCACAAAAACGCGCCACCCTTGCCGAGACGCCCTTCGCCGCGCGCGACCGCCGCTTCGACAAGCGCCGGTTCGATCTGGTTGTAATAGACGTTGCCCAGACCTGTGATGCCGTGTGCGTCGAGGGTGTGATGAGGGTTCACGCGTCCGTGGTTCATTCTGCAAGCTCCCGTTGCCCGCGCCGCAGCGCGGACTGATTTCGGTCCGAATTCGGTATCCGGGCCAATAGGATACCGGCGGCAGTCCAGGGCCATTGGCCACCACAGCCCGCGTATAACACAGCGATGACATATCGGAACAGGCAGCATGGCCGCAGTTAGCGCAACCATCGGCAGTTTAGCGCAACCATTTCCGGTCCTTCTGTGGAAGTGAGGCAAATTAGCCATTCCTTGGCAATTATCTTGCCTGATGGGAACCGAAAGCCGGGTGATTCGCAGTTCCCTGTTGATTCCGTTAACGGTTCCAAGGATCATGGTAAAAAAATAAACCTATCGGGCAGTCACAAGGAAACTCACACCATGGCAAGGATCGCCCTTGTTGACGACGACAGGAATATCCTGACGTCGGTCGCAATGACACTGGAAGCCGAAGGGTTCGAGGTTGAAACCTATAACGACGGGCAGTCGGCCTATGATGCGTTCACGCGCAGAATGCCCGACATGGCGGTGCTTGACATCAAGATGCCGCGCATGGACGGGATGGATCTGCTGCAACGCATCCGTCAGAAGACCAGCATGCCGGTCATCTTCCTGACATCCAAGGATGACGAGATTGACGAAGTGCTCGGCCTGCGGATGGGAGCCGACGACTATGTGAAAAAGCCGTTCAGCCAGCGTCTGCTGGTCGAACGCATCCGTGCCCTGCTGCGCCGGCAGGATGCCATCGCCACCGGCGAGGTGGCGGTCACTGAAGAAACCAAGATCATGGACCGTGGCCATTTGCGGATGGACCCGCTGCGCCATTCCGTCAGCTGGAAGGGGCTTGATGTCTCGCTGACCGTGACCGAATTCATGCTGTTGCAGGCCCTTGCCCAGCGTCCCGGCTTTGTCAAATCGCGCGATCAGCTGATGGACGTGGCCTATGACGATCAGGTCTATGTCGATGACCGCACCATCGACAGCCATATCAAGCGTCTGCGCAAGAAGATGCGCTCGGTGGACGATGAGTTTTCGGCCATCGAAACGCTGTATGGCATTGGCTATCGTTACAACGAAGCATGACCGCGATGCCCCAGGCCGGCCTCAGGGACGCGCAGACCCCCAAGGGCGGTGACGTCCTTTTGAGTGAGGATTGGGTCTCGCCTGAGGCTGCCGATCCGACCCTGCGCAAAAGCCGGGGCTGGCTGGGGCTGGTATCGCTGAACCGTTCGCCGCTGGCGCGCAAGATCATCATCTTCAACCTGATGGCGCTGCTGGTGCTGGTTGCGGGGGTGTTGTTCCTCAACCCGTTCCGCGACAGTCTGGTGGTGCAGCGCGAACAGGCCTTCGTGACCGAAGCACAGCTGGTGGCCGATGTGTTCGAAGCCCGCCTGCCTGCCGAAGGCGTGGTCGATATGGGCGCCGACAGCCGGTTTGCCCGGTCGATCGGCGATATCAGCCTCAGCTCCGGCACCTCGATCTTTGTGATCGACAAGGATGGCCGGGTGGTCGGCTCTGCCACCGGGGCGATCAAGGTTCCGGTCAACGGGCAAAAGCAATCGACCCTGATCACCGACTTTCTGAATGGCGTCTGGGAAAACGCGTCCAATCTGGTGTCCTCGGGTGGCGGGCGCGGGGCCGCGATCAACCCCGAAAGTCTGGCGCGCGCCCTGTTTGAACGGGCGATGGCCGGGCAGACGGCGGTGAACCTTGGCACCGGGGCGCAGGGTGGGGCGCTGTTTTCGGTGGTCAGCCCGGTGGAGCGCGCGGGTGAGGTGCTGGCCGTCGTCGCCCTGATCAGCGCCGAGGGCGAGATTGACGCGCTGGTGCGCAACGAACGCGAACAGATATTGCAGATGTTTCTGGTGGCGCTGCTGGTGTCCATCGGCCTTAGCCTGGTGCTGGCCTCTACCATCGCCAACCCGCTGTCGGATCTGGCGGCAGCGGCAGAGCTGGGCCATGACCGTGATGCGCGCAAGATGCAGCCGGGGCGCATCCGTATCCCCGATCTTGCCGGTCGCCCCGATGAAATCGGGCGGCTGTCGGTCGCCCTGCGCGGCATGGTGGCGGCGCTTTACGACCGCATCGACGCCAATGAACAATTCGCCGCCGATGTGGCGCATGAAATCAAGAACCCGCTGGCCAGCCTGCGGTCTGCCGTGGCCTCGCTGCATATGGCCAAGCGCGATGATCACCGCACCCGCCTGCTGGAGGTGATCGACCATGACGTGCGCCGGCTTGATCGTCTGGTCAGCGACATTTCCAACGCCTCGCGGCTCGACAGCGAATTGGTCAAGGAAGAGGAAGAGACTTTCAACCTGACCAAGACCCTGACCAATCTGTGCGAATATCTGGGCCAGCAGGCCGGTGAAAAGGGTGTCGAGCTGATCACCGATTTCCCCGCCGACCCGATCCTGATTTCCGGGCTGGAGGCGCGTCTGGCGCAGGTGTTTGTCAACCTGATCACCAATGCGGTGTCCTTCTGCGACGAAGGCGATGCCGTGCGGGTCTGGACCCGCAAGCGCGACAACCGCGTGCTGGTCGTGGTCGAAGACACCGGCCCCGGCATCCCCGAACAGGCGCTGACCAAGGTGTTCAAGCGGTTCTATTCCGAACGCCCGCAAGGCCAGTTCGGCAACAACTCCGGGCTTGGCCTGTCGATCTCGAAACAGATCGTCGAGGCACATGGCGGCGTGATCTGGGCCGAAAACATCCGCCCCACCAATGCCGATGCCACATCCGACCCGCTGGGCGCACGCTTCATCGTCGGCCTGCCGGTCTGAGGCCGGGGGCAGGTCGGGGCGCGCATGACCGAAGCACTGACCCTCCACGCCACCACCGTCGCCTTTGAGGATCGCGCCATCCTGCTGACCGGCGCGTCGGGCAGCGGGAAATCTTCACTGGCGCTGCAGCTTATGGCGATTGGTGCCACTTTGGTCGCCGATGACCAGACCGTGCTGACCCTGCACGGCAGCCGGATCATCGCCACCTGCCCCGCCGCCATTGCCGGGATGATTGAGGCGCGCGGCGTCGGCCTTTTGAATGCCCCGCATCTGGCGCAGGCCAGCGTGGCAATGGTGGTCGATCTGGACCGCGCCCAGACCGACCGTCTGCCGGTGCATAAGGATATCACCATATTGCGACAGCGGCTTTCCCTTGTACTTGGCAGCAAATCGGCCCATTTTCCTTCTTCACTCAAGCACTATGTTCTGTTTGGGCGACGGGATTAGCAGGCTGGAAAACGTGGCAGACACCGCTCATCTTCACGCACCGGACCATCAGGTGGTTCTGGTGACGGGCCCGTCCGGGGCCGGCAGATCCACCGCCGTCAACGCGCTGGAGGATCTGGGGTATGAGGTGATCGACAACCTGCCGCTGTCGCTTGTTCCCCGGCTGATCGACGGGCCGCCGACCGCGCAGCCGCTGGCGCTTGGCCTTGATGTCCGCAACCGCGATTTTGCCGCCTCCAGCCTGATCGAGCTGATCGACCGGCTGACCCGCGATCCGCGGGTGCAACTGACCGTGCTCTACCTCGATTGCCAGCCTGCCGTGCTGGTGCAGCGCTACAGCGAAACCCGCCGCCGCCACCCGCTTGCCCCCAGCGACAGCCCCGAAGCCGGGATCGAGCGTGAGATTGACCTGCTTGCCCCGATCCGCGCCCGCGCCGACCACCTGATCGACACCACCGAACTGACCGTGCACGGCCTCAAGGCCGAAGTCGCGCGCTGGTTTGCGCAAGGGCAGGGGCCCAGCCTGTCGGTCTCGGTGCAAAGTTTCAGCTACAAACGCGGCGTGCCGCGCGGTGTCGATCTGGTTTTTGACTGCCGTTTTCTGCGCAATCCGCATTGGGAACCGGCCCTGCGCAGCCTCGATGGCCGCGATTCGCCAGTGGTGGACCACATCAGCGCCGACCCCCGCTTCCCGGAATTCACCCACAAGGTGAGCGATCTGATCAGCTTTCTCCTTCCGGCCCATCTGGAGGAAGGACGATCACATGTCAGCATTGCGTTCGGGTGTACCGGGGGGCAACACAGGTCCGTTGCCGTAGCGGAAATGATGGCTGACACCCTTGCACAGTCTGGCTGGGCAGTGTCAAAACGACATCGGGAACTGGAACGGCGCAACGGCGTTGATCCACTTGCCACTGGCCCGCAGGCAACAAAGGTGGACGGCGTGTGATCGGAATCGTGATCGTGGCACATGGCGGCCTTGCGCGCGAATACCTCGCCGCGGTCGAGCATGTCGTGGGCCCGCAATCCGGCATGCGCGCCATCTCTATCGAGGATGATCACGACCGCGCCGGCAAACAGGCCGAGATCTGCGGCGCGGCCGATGCGGTCGATCTGGGGGCAGGGGTGGTGGTGGTCACCGATATGTTCGGCGGCTCGCCCTCCAACCTGTCGCTGATGGCCTGCTGCGGCCCCGACCGCCGGATCATCTACGGCGCAAACCTGCCGATGCTGATCAAGCTGGCCAAAACCCGCGATGTCCCGGTCGCCGAGGCGGTGGCCGCCGCTCTGGATGCCGGCCGCAAATACATCAACAGCCTTGATTTGGGCGGAGGGGCCTGAAATTGGCGGATAAAACCCTGCATATCGTCAATGAAAAGGGTCTGCACGCCCGCGCCAGCGCCCGCTTTGTCGAGGTGGTCGAAGCGCATGACGCACAGGCACAGGTGTCCAAGGACGGGATGACCGTGTCGGGCGATTCGATCATGGGGCTTTTGATGTTGGCAGCCTCTCGCGGAACCTCTATTGAAGTACGAACCACAGGGGCCGACGCGGACCCATTGGCAGAGGCACTTTGCGCGCTGGTGGCCAACCGTTTCGGAGAAGATTACTGAGCCACAAGGTGGTGCAGAAAGGCCGACGGATCGTGACCGAACATCCGCAGATCGACACCCATATCCGCAACGGGGCCCGCAGCGGGCCGCCTGACCGGCCCTATGACATGCGCCGACTGTCCTATGCCGGCAGCTTTTCCAACCCGGTCAAGGCCGGGTCCATCCGGGCCATCGAATGGCTGACCGCCAAGATCACCCTGCTGCGCCTGATCCGCGAATTTGAACGCGCCGGAGCCCCCTTCGGCTCGCCGTTCTGGCCCAAGGCCCTGCGCCATATGGGCATCCGCATCGACACCCCGCCGGAAGAGGTGGCGCATATTCCGCCCACCGGCCCGGTTGTGGTGGTGTCAAACCACCCGCATGGTCTGGTCGATGGCATGATCCTGGCCGAAATCGTCAACCGGGTGCGGTCTGACTTCAAGATCTTGACCCGCTCCCTGCTGACCGGCATACCGGAAGTTGAGCAGTTCATGATCCCGGTCCCTTTCCCGCATGAAGAAAACGCGCGCGAGGCGGGGCTGGTCATGCGCAATGAAACGATGGACCATCTGCGGCGCGGCGGTGTGATCATCCTGTTCCCCGCCGGCAAGGTCGCGATGTCCGAAGGGTTCTTCGGCCCGGCGGTTGAATCGGAATGGAATGTGTTTACCCACAAGATGATCCAGCGGTCGGGGGCCACCATCGTGCCGGTGCATTTCACCGGCCAGAACAGCCGGTTGTTCCTGATCGCCAACAAACTGTCTGACACCCTGCGTCAGGGCCTGTTGCTTTATGAAATCAAGCGCGCACTGTTCAAACCACAGCGCCCCTTCATCGGGGCCGCGATTCCGGCGTCAGAGCTGGAAAAATGGGAAGGCAACCCGCGTGGTTTTCTGGCATGGCTGCGCCAGCACACGCTCGATCTGGGGCGATAGCGGGCGCGCAGAAAATGCGCCGGATTTTTCGCAGAAAAATCGCGGCGTAAATCCCTGTCAGCGCGTCGGCACCGGCACCTCGCCGCGATAGTCGTAAAAGCCGCGCTGGGTCTTGCGGCCCAGCCAGCCGGCCTCGACATATTTGGTAAGCAGCGGGCAAGGCCGGTATTTGGTATCGGCCAACCCGTCATGCAGCACGTTCATGATGGCAAGGCAGGTGTCCAGCCCGATGAAATCCGCCAGCTCCAGTGGCCCCATCGGATGATTGGCCCCCAGCTTGAGCGACTCGTCGATCGATTTGACCGAACCCACCCCTTCATACAGCGTATAGACCGCTTCGTTGATCATCGGCATCAGAATGCGGTTGACGATGAAGGCCGGGAAATCCTCGGCGCTGGCCGCCGTCTTGCCCAGCTTGCGCACCACCGCATGCATTGCATCCCATGTCTCCTGATCGGTGGCGATGCCCCGGATCAGTTCCACCAGCTGCATCACCGGCACCGGGTTCATGAAGTGGAAACCCATGAACTTTTCCGGCCGGTCGGTGCGGCTGGCCAGCCGGGTGATCGAGATCGACGACGTGTTCGAGGTCAGAATCGTATGCGGTTTCAGATGCGGCAGCAGGTCTTCAAAGATTGCCTGCTTCACCGTCTCGCGCTCGGTCGCGGCTTCGATGATCAGATCACAGGGGCCGACCTCGGCCAGCACCAGTGTGGTCTTGATCCGCGCCATGGCAGCGGCCTTGTCCTCGGCGCTGACCTTGCCGCGCGCGACCTGCCGTTCGATATTGCGGTCGATGATCGAAATGGCATTGCTCAACGCCGCTTCGTTCACATCGGTCAGGATCACATCATAACCGGCCAGCGCAAAGACATGCGCAATGCCATTGCCCATCTGCCCGGCCCCGACCACGCCCACGCTTGCTATGTCCATGCCCGTTGTCCTTCTTTGCTCTTGGCGCAACCTTATGCGCGGGGCTCCGACGGGGCAAGGGCGCTGCATTGCGGCGCAATTGCCTCAAAAGCCGGATTTAGCGCTTTGGTAACGGGAATCGGCAAGGCTGGCCACGGGTGACTAAACTGTGGTGGGTGTGATGACATTTGAATATCCGGGCGACGGGTCGCTCGACTATTACCCATGCCGATATGGCATGTCGCGTGTTGCGTTCCGCGGGCCGCGCCGCGATCTGGACCGTCCCTTTGTCGTCATGCTGGGCGGCACCGAAACCTATGGCAAATTCGTGCCGGAACCCTATCCGGCACTGGTCGAGGCGGCCACCGGGTTGCGGGTGGTCAATCTGGGTGTCGTCAACGCCGGGCTTGACCTTTATCTCAAAGACCCGTCGGTGCTCGACATCGCGGCGCGTGCCCGGCTGGCCGTGGTGCAGGTCGTCGGGGCGCAGAACCTCAGCAACCGCTTCTACACCGTGCATGCCCGCCGCAATGACCGCTTTCTCTCCGCCTCGCCGGTGCTGCGCAACATGTACCGCGAGGTGGATTTTACCGAATTCAGTTTCACCCGTCACATGCTGCACGCGCTGCAGGCCCTGTCCGCCGACCGGTTCGAGGTGGTGGCCGAAGAGCTGCGCACCGCCTGGGTGGCACGGATGAAAACGCTGCTGTCCTCGCTGCCCTGTCCGACGGTCCTGCTGTGGATCGCCAGTGCCCCGCCACCGATGCCGGGGCGGCGGTCTGATCTGTCCAGCGATCCGTTGCTGGTCGATGCCGAAATGGTGGCCGCCCTGCGCGCCCGTGTCACCTGTTACGCCGAGATTGTGGCTTCGCCCGACGCCCGGGCCTATGGCACCACTGGCATGGCGTTCTCGGCGCTGGATCATCCGGCGGCGCTGTCGCTGCCCGGGCCGGCGGTCCACCGCCAGATCGCCGATCAACTGGGGCCAGAGCTTGTGCGCCTGCTGTAAATGCAAACGGGCACCCGCATGGGATGCCCGCCGCAAAGACGCGCTGTCAAAGCCTTACAGCTTTTCCGTCAGCTCCGGCAGAATCGTGAACAAGTCCCCAACCAGCCCGTAATCGGCGACCTGGAAAATCGGGGCCTCTTCATCCTTGTTGATGGCAACAATCACCTTGCTGTCCTTCATGCCCGCAAGGTGCTGAATTGCCCCGGAAATCCCGACGGCCACATAGAGCTTGGGGGCCACGACCTTGCCGGTCTGCCCGACCTGCCAGTCGTTTGGCGCATAGCCCGAGTCGACCGCCGCCCGGCTTGCGCCAACCGCAGCGCCCAGCTTGTCGGCCAAGCCCTCGATCAGGCGGAAGTTCTCCTCCGACCCCAGACCACGCCCGCCTGATACGACAATTCCCGCGCTGGTCAGCTCGGGCCGGTCGGATGAGGCCACCTTGTCCTCCACCCAGGACGACAGCGCCTCGACCGGGCCGCTCACCGGCTCCACCGGGGCCGATCCGCCCATGCCCACGCCGGTAAAGCCCGCCGTCCGGATGGTCATCACCTTGGTCGCATCCGACGATTTCACCGTTTGGATCGCGTTCCCGGCATAGATCGGGCGCTCGAACGTGTCGGCATCCACCACGGCGGTCACATCCGACAGCACCATCACATCCAGCAGCGCCGCAACGCGTGGCATCACGTTCTTGCAAAACGCGGTCGAGGCACCGGCAATATGGGAATAGTCTCCCGCCAAAGACACGATCAGCGCCGCGGTCGATTCCGCGAGGCCGTGGCAATAGGCGTGGTCGCCGGCGAACAGCACCTTCGCCACGCCCTCCAGCTTGGCTGCCTCGGCGGCAGCGGCGTCGCCGCCCTGGCCCGCCACCAGCACATGCACATCGCCCAGCGATGTCACGGCCGCAACCGTCTTGGCAACCGCATCGGTGGCAAGTTGCCCGTCATTCACATCGGCCAGAAGCAGAACAGCCATCAGATCACCCCCGCTTCGTCTTTGAGTTTCGCAATCAGCTGGTCGACCGAGCCCACCTTGATCCCGGCTTTGCGGCCCGCAGGCTCAACCGTTTTCACCACCGACAGGCGCGGCGTGACATCCACGCCGTAGTCGGCAGGGGTCTTGGCGGCCAGAGGCTTGGCCTTGGCCTTCATGATATTGGGCAGCGATGCATAGCGCGGCTCGTTCAGGCGCAGGTCGGCAGTGACAATCGTCGGCAGCTTCACCGAAATCGTCTGCAACCCGCCGTCCACTTCGCGCGTCACTTTTGCCGTGTCGCCCTCGATCACCAGCTCGCTGGCGAAGGTCGCCTGCGACCAGCCCAGCAGGGCCGACAGCATCTGCCCGGTGGCATTCATGTCATTGTCGATGGCCTGCTTGCCACAGATCACCAGCCCCGGCGCCTCTTCGCGCACCACGGCCGCCAGCAGCTTGGCCACGGCCAGCGGCTCGATGTCGGTCTGCACAGTGTCGGTCGCCTCGATCAGGATGGCGCGGTCGGCCCCCATTGCAAGCGCGGTGCGCAGCGTTTCCTGAGATTGCTTGACCCCGATCGACACCACGACAACCTCGGTCGCGACGCCCTTTTCCTTCAGCCGGATCGCCTCTTCAACGGCAATCTCGTCGAACGGATTCATCGACATCTTCACATTGGCCAGATCGACACCGCTACCGTCCGCTTTCACGCGCACTTTCACGTTGTAGTCGATCACACGTTTGACAGGCACCAGCACCTTCATCGACGCAAATCTCCTATAGGTTCAAGCTCTCTGCATGGGTAACTAGCGGGTCTTCACCGCCCATAACAGTGCAAAATCGACGCGAGGCACGCCCGGAACGCCACGTTGCCCCGTGATCAGCGGGTCAACCCCGGCACCCACAGCACATCGGCGCGGCCATCGTCATTGGCAATCCGCCCGGCCACAAAGAACCAGTCCGACAGCCGGTTCAGATATTTCACCGCTTCGGCGTTCACCTCTTCCAGCGTGCCCAGTTCCACCACCAGCCGCTCGGCCCGGCGGCAGACGGTGCGGCACAGGTGCAGCTGTGCCGCGAGCGCCGACCCGCCGGGCAGGATAAAGCTGCGCAGCGGCGTCAGCCGGGCATTCCAGGCGTCAATCTCATGCTCCAGCCGGGTGACCTGCGACTCGATCATGCGCAGCGGGGTGTAGGACAGATCCTTGTCGTTGTGCATGTCCGGCGTGCACAGATCCGCGCCCAGATCGAACAGATCGTTGGAAATCCGCGCCAGTGCGGCATCCATCTCGCCATCCGCGTACTGGCGGGCCAGCCCCACGGTGGCATTGGTCTCATCCACCGTGCCATAGGCCGACACGCGCAGCGAATGCTTGGCCACCCGCGCGCCATTGCCCAGTGCGGTTTCCCCGGCATCCCCGGTCCTGGTGTAGATTTTCGACAGAACGACCATGCCTCAGCCTCCTTTGCTGCGCAGATAGGCAAAGCCCACGATCAACACCACCGCCAGCGCCTGCGCGGCAATGCGGTAGCGCATCAGCCGGTTGGCATGTTTGCGGTTGAAATCACCGCCTTTGGCAAAGCCCCCGATTCCGATCATCAGAATGACCAGAACCCCAAGGCTGGCCACGGCAGCCAGAATGAACAGCGGATCATCAAGCATGGGCATCCCCTTTTCCTGTCCGCATGACTTAGGCGTCAATCGCGCAAAAGCGAAGGCGAAATGTGACGGGGCACCGATCTCAAAGCCGCTCCGCGGGGAGTATTTATAAAAGGTGCAACGTCAAAGGCCTGTCTCCAGCCCTTGCAGCTTTCAAAAATACTCCCCGCGGAGCGTCCGACGCCACAGCCAACGCCACGCATAGGTCCTGCCGATACAGTCCCGCATCCCGTGGCAACGCCGCCGAGCGGGGGCTCGATGCCCCCCGAGGCGGCTCCTTTGCCGCAGGCACTTCACCCCTTGGCAATCAGCCAGTCCAGCGCGCGGGTCGGCAGAATACGGCGCAGAAACCCCATCAGATGGGTCGGCGTTGTGACATAATACCGCGCCCGCGGCCGGGGGCTTTCCAGCGCATGGATCAGTTTTCTGGTCACCGCACTGGCCGGCAGCTCAAACCTGTCAGGCCCGCGGTCGCCGTACAGCCGCCCGCGCAGGCTGGCGTATTCCTCCGCACGGGCGGAGTTTTCCCAGTCGACCCATTTTTCGAAATGCGCAATCGCATTGGCGCGGATGCGGCTGGTCACCGGGCCGGGTTCGATCAGGCTGACCAAAATCCCGGTGCCCTGCATTTCGATCCGCAGCACGTCGCTCAGCCCTTCCAGTGCGAATTTGGTCGACACGTAAGCGCCGCGCCATTTGATCCCGACCAGCCCCAGCACCGATGAGCAATTGACGATCCGACCATGGCCCTGCGCCCGCATCACCGGAATCACCCGGCGGGTCAGGTCATGCGGGCCGAACAGATTGGTCTCGAAAATCTCGCGCAGCGCACCGCGCGGCAGATCTTCCACCGCGCCCGGACAGGCAAAGGCCCCGTTGTTGTACAGCGCATCCAACGTCCCGCCCGTCGCCGCCAGCACCTGTGCCAGCGCCGCGTCAAGGCTGGCCTCATCGGCGTAATCCAGCCTCGGGCTGTCAAAGCCTTCCGCGATCAGCCGGTCGCAATCGGCCTGCTGACGGCAGCTGGCAAACACCCGCCAGCCCCGCGCCCGCAGCGCCCGCGCCGCATCAAGCCCGATGCCCGACGAACACCCGGTAATAAGAATCGATTGTCCCATGCTCTGCCCGTTTGTTTTTTCCCTGCTTAGGGCGAAACAACCGGGCCGCAAAGCGGTTTTGCGTGCAGGCAGGGCGCGGGCAACGTAGCTGACTATGGGGCCGTATCGCTCAGGAAGGACATCGACATGAACCCGTCAATGCCATCGCCTTCCACCCGGACCCGCGCCCAGCCGTTGCTTTCGACGCCGACCACCGTCACAGCCTCGCCCCGGCGCAGGGTGTCCATGACCGCATCCCGCGTCGACGGGCCGACGCGCACGTTGACGGCCTGCGCGCTCACATAACGCACAGTGGCCCCGGTAACGGTGGCCCCGGTATCAGCGGCATTTTCGGACACCTGTGCCACATCCGCAGGCGCGGATTGCATCATCACCGGCTGAGCGGTACCGAAAGACACCGGCATGACCGCAGCCTCGGCAGCCGCCCCCAAAGGCGCACTGTCCTCGACCACCGGCAGCGCGACCCGCACCGGGGCATTTGCCGCCTCCACAAGGCCAAGGCGCTTTTGCCCCCGGTCCTGCCCACCGATCTGAAGCGTCAGAAACAGACCTGCACACAGCAGCAACAGCATACGGATCATTCGGGCACCCTGAATCTTGAACGTCGAAAAGCGATGGGACAGCGGTCTTCACATCCCATCACACCGCCTCAACCCCCTGTGATGCAAAAAGTTCCCGTTGCGCCGCCTTCCCCCCGCACATTTCCGTCTGGACCGGCAGCGCCCTGCGGATTACACCACCCCCATGTCAGACAATACCGATCCGCCGAAGCCCGAACCCATCGAACTGGCCGAGCCCCTCAGCCGCGCCATTGGCGAGCGGTATCTGACCTATGCGCTGTCCACCATCATGCACCGCGCGCTGCCCGATGCGCGTGACGGGCTCAAACCCGTGCACCGCCGCATCCTGTATGCCATGCGCGAATTGCGGCTGTCCGCCACCAGCGCCTTTCGTAAATCGGCCAAGATCGCCGGTGACGTCATGGGCAACTACCACCCGCATGGTGACGCCGCGATCTATGATGCGATGGCCCGTCTGGCGCAGGATTTCAACGTGCGCTACCCGCTGGTTGATGGTCAGGGCAACTTCGGCAACATCGACGGCGATAACCCGGCAGCGGCCCGCTATACCGAGGCGCGTCTGACCGCGATTGCCGAAACCTTGATGGAAGGGCTGACCGAAAACGCGGTCGACTATCGCCCGAATTACGACGGCACGCTGGAAGAGCCTGTCGTCATGCCCGCCGCCTTTCCGAACCTGCTGGCCAACGGGTCCAGCGGCATTGCCGTCGGCATGGCGACCAATATCCCGCCGCACAATCTGGATGAGCTGATCGAAGGGTGCCACGCCATGTTGCGCAACCCTGATATCACCACCGCCGAACTGGTCGACCTGATCCCCGGCCCCGATTTCCCGACCGGCGGCGTGATGGTCGAACCGCGTTCCGTGATGCTTGATGCCTACGAGTCCGGTCGCGGATCGTTCCGCACCCGCGCCAAATGGGAGATTGAGGATCTGGGCCGCGGCACCTGGCAGATTGTCGTGACCGAGATCCCCTATCAGGTCGCCAAATCCCGGCTGATCGAAAAGCTGGCCGAGCTGATCCAGACCCGGAAAATCCCGCTGCTTGCCGATGTGCGCGACGAATCCACCGAAGATGTCCGCATCGTGCTGGAACCGCGCGCCAAGACCGTCGATCCGGATATGCTGATGGGCACCCTGTTCAAAAATTCTGATCTGGAAACCCGGTTCAGCCTGAACATGAACGTGCTGATCGACGGCAAGGTGCCAAAGGTCTGCAGCCTGAAAGAGGTGCTGAAAGCCTTCCTCGACCACCGCCGCAACGTGCTGCGCCGCCGGTCGGAACACCGGGTGGAAAAGATTGACCACCGGCTGGAGATTCTCGAAGGGTTCATCATCACCTTCCTGAACCTTGACCGGGTGATCGACATCATCCGTTATGACAGCGACCCCAAAGCCGCCCTGATGCGCGAAGACTGGGGCAAATCCCACGCCCGCGCCATGTCGGAAAAAGACTACACCCCGCCCGCAGCGGGCGAAGGCGAGCTGACGGAAGTGCAGGCCGAGGCCATCCTCAACATGCGCCTGCGGTCCTTGCGCAAGCTTGAAGAGATGGAGCTGATCGCCGAACGCGACGCGCTGATGAAAGAACGCGCCGGTCTGGCCGATCTGTTGGACAGCGACCGCCTGCAGTGGAAGCAGATCGGCACAGAGCTGGAAGCCATCCGCAAGCAATTCGGCAAGACCACCAAACTGGGGGCCCGCCGCACCGCCTTTGCCGAGGCGGGGGTGATCGAAGACGTACCGTTCGAGGCGATGATCGAACGCGAACCGATCACCGTGATCTGTTCCCGCATGGGCTGGATCAGGGCGATGAAAGGCCATGTCGATCTGGGTGCCGAGCTGAAATACAAGGATGGCGACGGCCCGCGCTTTGCCTTCCATGCCGAGACCACCGACAAGATCCTGCTGATCGCCGCCAATGGCCGGTTCTACACCCTGATCGGGGCGAACCTGCCCGGCGGGCGTGGCATGGGCGAACCTGTGCGGCTGATGGTTGATCTGCCCAATGATGCCGAAATCGTTTACCTCACGATCTTTCAGCCGGGGCAGAAACTGCTGGTGGCCTCCTCTGCCGGGGATGGGTTCATCGTCCCGTCCGAAGAGGTGCTGGCCCAGACCCGTGCGGGCAAACAGGTGCTGACGGTGCGCGATGGTGTGACCACCGCTGTGGTCACTGTTGCACGCGGCGATCATGTCGCCGTGGTCGGTGAAAATCGCAAAGTGCTGGTTTTCCCGCTGGCAGAGCTGCCGGAAATGGTCAAAGGCAAGGGCGTGCGGTTGCAGAAGTACAAGGATGGCGGTCTGTCCGATGCCATCACCTTCACGCTGGCCGATGGGCTGGTGTGGAAAGACCCCGCAGGCCGCACCCGCACAGAACCGGATCTGGCCGAATGGCTTGGCCCCCGCGCCGGTGCCGGCAAGATGGCCCCGCGCGGCTTTCCGCGCGACAATAAATTCAGCTGACCACCCCCTCATCGCTTCCTTCGGGCGCTTTTCGGTCCCGCATGAGGCCAGCGAAGAGCGCCCGAAGGAAGCGATGAGCGCGCGGCTCAGGGTGGGGAAAAGCCGCCCGTCAGGGCTGCACGCCCCCGGTCGCCTCTGTCACCTGATCCGCCGCCGCCCGCACCAGCCCGCCGATCCGTTCGGCATCTTCCAGCGCTATACGGAATGCCGGGCCGGACACCGACAGCCCCGCCACCGGCTCGCCATGGCTGTTGAAGACCGGGGCCGCCACGCAGCGCATACCGGGCGCGCGCTCCTGATCGTCAATCGCATATCCGCGCGCGCGGGTGGCCGCCAGATCGCGCATCAGGTCGGCCTCGGTGCCCAGCGTCAGGGCGGTAAACCGCTCCAGCCCCTTGCGCTCGATCACCCGTTTCACCCTGATTTCGCCGTACCAGGCCAGCAGCGCCTTGCCGATGCCCGACACATGCATCGGGGCCTTGGTGCCGGGCGGGAAAAACGCGCGGATCGCCTCATGCGTTTCGACCTGCGACAGGAACAGAACCTCATCCCCGGCCTCGATCCCCAGATTGGCGGTCTCACCACTGTCGCGCATCAGCATGTCCATCGGGTGCCGGGCGCGTTCCACCACTTTGGTGCGCCGCAGGAATGTGCTGCCCACGCGGAACGCGCCGGGGCCGACATGCCACAGTTGCCCGCCGTCTTCGGCCTCGACCATGTCATGGCCCTGCAGGGTGACCAGCGCGCGGAACACCGTCGCCACCGCCTCGCCACTTTCCGCCGCCAGTTCTGACAGTGACAATCCGGGCTTTGCCGCCACCAGTTCCAGCAGCATCAACCCCCGGTCCAGCGCCTGCACCGTGTTCTGGTCGGTCTTGTCAAGAAACGCCTTGGGGCGGCCGCGCGGGCGGGGGGTATTGGCCATGTCTCACCTTTGGGGTTTTGATGAAAAACGCTTACCGTCTGATATAATTGTAAAATAGCATGGCCTCTCATAAATGAAAAACCTTTTCGAAAAAATTGTCCCCCTGTGCCACTTCGCCTAAGATGGGCCAACAGCGCTTGGAGGAGCCGTCATGCAGTCCCAGAACCCCGTCTTCATCCCCGGCCCCACGAATATTCCCGAGACCATCCGCAAGGCCTGCGACCTGCCCACCCTTGACCACCGCTCCCCTGCCTTCGCTCGGCTGTTCCGCCCGGCAGTTGAAGGCGTCCGCCGGGTGTTGAAGATGGCCGAGGGCGAGGTGATCCTGCTTCCCTCCACCGGCACCGGCGGCTGGGAGGCCGCGATCACCAACACCCTGTCCCCCGGCGACACCGTGCTGGCCGCCCGCTTCGGCATGTTCAGCCACCGCTGGATCGACCTGTGCCAACGCCACGGCCTGACCGTGCAGATCATCGAGGTGCCATGGGGGCAGGGTGCCCCATTGGACAAGATTGAGGCCGCGCTAAGGGCCGACACCACCGGCACCATCAAAGCCGTGCTCGCCACCCATAACGAGACCGCCACCGGCGTGCGGTCCGACATCGCAGGCCTGCGCCGCGCGATGGACGCGGCGGGCCATGCGGCGATGCTGATGGTTGACGGCGTGTCCTCGATCGGCTCGATGCCGTTCGAGATGGGGGCATGGGGCGTCGACATCGCGGTGGCAGGCAGCCAGAAGGGCTTCATGTTGCCCGCTGGTCTGGCGATTGTCGGGGTCAGCCCGAAAGCACTGCAGGCGATGGACACGGCCACCCTGCCGCGCACGTTCTTTGATTTCAAGGACATGCTGAAAAGCTATGCCGCAGGCGGCTTTCCCTATACCCCGCCCGTCGGGCTGATCGCCGGTCTGGCCCGCGCGATTGAGATGCTGGAGGATGAGGGGCTGGACGCCGTCTACGCCCGCCATCACCGCCTTGCGACCGGCGTGCGCCGTGCCGTTGCCGCATGGGGGATGACGCCCTGCGCTGCGTCGCCGGACCTGTACTCGGACACCGTCACCGCCGTTGTGGTGCCCGAAGGCTGCAACGGTACCGATCTGGTGAAGCTGGCTGCCGAGAAATACGACGTGGCCTTTGGCGTGGGCTTGGGTGAGGTGGCCGGAAAAGTGTTCCGCATCGGCCACTTGGGCATGCTGACCGATGTCATGGTGCTGTCCGGCCTTGCCACGGCTGAAATGTGCATGGCCGATCTGGGCTGGCCGATCACGCTGGGGTCCGGCGTGGCGGCGGCGCAGGAGTATTATCGCGGGTCATCTGTCGCAATGGCAATGGCCGCGGAGTGAGGCGGATGCCCCGGGGCTCTGCCCGTCGCCGGCTGGTTCTCGAACCAGTGGCGCACCAACCGGCGACCCCGGGATATTTAAGAACAGATGAAAGGCGGGACGATGAAGGATCTGGAGCCGATGTATATTCCGACGTTTGATGACGTGATCGCGGCGCATGACCGTATCCGCCCGCATATCCACCGCACGCCGGTGCTGACGTCGAGCTATTTCAATGAGTTGGTGGGCACCGAGCTGTTTTTCAAATGCGAGAATTTCCAGAAGGCCGGGGCGTTCAAGGTGCGCGGGGCCTGTAATGCGGTGTTTGGCTTGACCGAAGATCAGGCGCGGCTGGGGGTTTGCACCCATTCCAGCGGCAACCACGCGCTTTCGCTGTCATACGCAGCGGGGCGGCGCGGGATACCGTGCAACGTGGTGATGCCGCGCACGGCACCGCAGGCCAAGAAGGATGCGGTGCGGGGCTATGGCGGGGTGATCACGGAATGTGAGCCATCCACCAGCAGTCGCGAGGCGGTGTTCGCGCAGGTGCAGGCGCAGACCGGAGGCGAGTTTGTACACCCCTACAATGACCCGAGGGTGATTGCCGGGCAAGCCACCTGTTCGCGCGAACTGCTTGAACAGGTTGAGGAATTGGATTGTGTGATTGCGCCGATTGGCGGCGGCGGGATGATTTCCGGCACCTGCCTGACCATGAGCGCGGTGGCCCCCGGGGTGGATGTTTACGCCGCCGAGCCGCAGAATGCCGATGACGCTTACCGCAGCTTCAAGGCGGGCCGGATCATTGCCGATGACGCGCCTGAAACGGTGGCTGACGGGTTGAAGGTGCCGCTGAAGGATCTGACGTGGCATTTTGTGTCGCACCATGTGACCGATATCTTCACCGCCACGGAAGAGGAGATCATCGAGGCGATGAAGTTGACCTGGCAGCGGATGAAGATTGTGATGGAGCCAAGCTGCGCTGTGCCGCTTGCCACCATATTGAAAAACAAGGATGTTTTCCGGGGGCGGCGCGTGGGCGTCATCATCACCGGGGGGAACGTCGATCTGGACACTTTGCCTTGGATGAAAGGGTAACACCATGAACACGCACGCAGATTTCGAAGGGTTTGAAGTGGGCTATGACATTCCGGCCCTGCCGGGGATGGATGAGGCCGATATCCAGACGCCTTGCCTTGTGCTGGATCTGGACGCTTTGGAGCGCAATATCAAGAAGATGGGCGACTATGCCCGCGCCCATGGCATGCGCCACCGGGTGCATGGCAAGATGCACAAATCGGTTGATGTGGCCTTGTTGCAGGAGCGGCTTGGCGGGTCGGTCGGGGTGTGCTGCCAGAAGGTATCGGAGGCCGAGGTGTTTGCCCGGGGCGGCATCAAGGATGTGCTGGTCAGCAATCAGGTGCGCGATCCGGCCAAGATCGACCGTCTGGCGCGGATGCCGAAATTGGGTGCAAGAACAATTGTTTGCGTGGATATGCTGGACAATGTGGCCGACCTGTCGGCGGCGGCGGTGCGGCATGGGACGACGATTGAGTGCCTGGTAGAGATCGACTGCGGGGCCGGGCGTTGCGGGGTGAAGACCACGCCGGAGGTGGTGGCGATTGCGCAGGCGATTGATGCCGCACCGGGGCTGAAATTTGCGGGCCTTCAGGCCTATCAGGGTGCGATGCAGCACATGGACAGCTACGCCGACCGCAAGGCCAAGATTGATCTGGCGGTGGCGCAGGTCAAGGACGCTGTGGAGGGGCTGAAGGCTGTGGGCCTTGAGTGTGACATCGTGGGCGGTGGTGGCACCGGCAGCTATTATTTTGAAAGCAATTCAGGCGTTTACAATGAGTTGCAGTGCGGCAGCTATGCGTTCATGGATGCCGATTATGGC
Source organism: Pseudotabrizicola sp. (assembly GCF_030656345.1). GTDB lineage: Bacteria > Pseudomonadota > Alphaproteobacteria > Rhodobacterales > Rhodobacteraceae > Pseudotabrizicola. The sequence goes on from NZ_JAUSNR010000023.1 coordinate 117,691, forward strand.
CGGATTCTGGACAAGGACGGCCAGCGGATTGATCAGGGCGAATGGGAGAATGCGCTGTTCATCCTGACCTCTGTGATGTCCCATGCGAAGGCCGACAAGGCCATTGTGGATGCCGGATTGAAGGCGCAATCGGTCGATTCCGGGCTGCCGGTGATCTTTGGGCGCACGGATGTGACCTATGTCAAATGCAGTGACGAACATGGCGTGGTGGATGATCCGGCGGGGGTGCTCAAGGTCAATGACAAGCTGCGGCTGGTGCCCGGGCACTGCGACCCGACCTGCAATGTGCACGACTGGTACGTGGGGGTGCGGGGTGGCCGCGTCGAGGCGGTCTGGCCGGTGTCTGCCCGGGGCAAGGCGTATTGAGATGAAAATTCAACGTATGGTCTGGGTCTGGCGCGCGTATGGTGCGCGTATGGCAAACGTCATGACGTGGGTGCAGGCATGAGGATTGTGCCGGAAGCGCTGATTGCGGGCCTTGTCTCGCCCGAAGATGCCTTTGCGGCGGTGGAGGCGGTGTTTGCCGCCATGTCGCGCGGCGAGGCCTATAACTTCGACGTGGTGCGTGAGGCACTGGGTGAGGGGCGGCAGTATGGCTTCAAGTCGGGGCTGGACCGGGCTGGCGGGCAGTTGGGGGTGAAGGCCGGGGGGTACTTTCCCGGCAATGCGGCGCGCGGGATCATCAACCACCAGTCGACCGTGTTTCTATTCGACCCCGAGACCGGGCGGCCGACGGCCATGGTCGGCGGCGGGTTGCTGACCGCGCTGCGCACGGCGGCGGCGGCGGCGATTTCCATCGACCGGCTGGCGCGGCGGGATGCGAAGGTTCTGGGCATGGTGGGGGCGGGGCATCAGGCCGGGTTCCAACTGCGCGCAGCGGCGCGGGTGCGGGGGTTCGAGCGGGTGATCGGCTGGAACCTGCACCCCGAGATGCTGGACCGGCTGGGCGCGATTGCCGCAGAGCTTGGGGTGCCGTTTGAGGCGGTGCCCTTGGCGCGGATGGTGGAGGCGGATGTGATCGTGACGATCACCTCGTCGCCCGCTGCCAGCCTGTTGAGTGCCCATGTGTCCCCCGGCACTCATCTGGCCTGCATGGGCACCGATACGAAGGGCAAGCAGGAGGTGGAGCCGGCGCTGCTGGGCCGGGCCTCGGTGTTCACCGATGAGATTGCGCAAGCGGTGAGCATTGGTGAGGCGCAGCATGCGGTGGCGGCGGGTCTGCTGGACGCGACCGCGATCACGCCTTTGGGCGATGTGATCACCGGCGCGCATCCCGGGCGGCGGACGGAGGACGAGATCACGCTGTTTGACGGTACCGGCGTGGGCTTGCAGGATCTGGCGGTGGCGGCGATGGCGGTGCGCCGGGCGGAGGAGCGCGGGCAGGGGGCGGTGGTGGAGGTCTGAGGTCCGCTTAGGGCCGGAAACCTTGTCCGGGTGACAAAGCCGCGCTTGCGCACACGGCAGTGGCGTGCTGATCCTGCCGCGCGGAACGAGGTGCAGCATGCGGGTTTTCATCAACGGATTTGGCCGGATCGGGCGTTCTGTCCTGCGGGCCTGGGCGGCTGCCCCATCGCTGTGGCCGGGGCTGGAGGTGGTGGGCATCAACGACATCGCCGCACCCGAGATGTGCGCGCATCTGTTCGAATATGACAGCGTGTTCGGGCCATGGCGCGGCACGGTGGCGCTGGAACACGGCGTGCTGGTGGTGAACGGGCGGGCGATCCCGCTGCACCGGGCGGCGGATCTGTCGGGGCTGGATCTGCGGGGCGTCGATGTGGTGATGGAATGCACCGGGCGGGCCGACTGCCATGAGGTGGCGGCACGCGGGGTGCGGGCGGGGGCGCGGCGGGTGCTGATCTCGGGTCCGTCGCAGGCGGCAGAGGTGACGGTGGTGCTGGGGGCGAATGACGAGGTGCTGACGGATCAGCAGATCGTGTCGAACGCGTCGTGCACCACCAATGCGCTGGCCCCGCTGGCGCGGTTGATCCACCGCGAATGGGGGGTGGTGACCGGGTCGATGACCACGATCCATTGCTACACCGGCAGCCAGCCCACGGTCGATGCCCCGGCGGCGGATTATGCGCGGTCGCGCGCCGCCGCCCTGTCGATGGTGCCGACCACCACCAGCGCCTCGCGCCTGCTGGACCATGTGCTGCCCCAGATTGCCGGGCGGATCGAGGGGTCGGCGGTGCGGGTGCCGGTGGCCAGCGTGTCTTGCGTCGATCTGGCGGTGATGACGCAGCGGCCGGTGACGGTTGATGCCGTCAACGCGGCGTTTCATGCGGCGGGCGGGGTGATCGGGGTGACCGACCGGGCGCTGGTGTCGACCGATCTGCGGGCCCGGCCTGAGAGCATCGTGATGGCCACGCCGGAAACCCGGGTGACCCAAGGCGGGATGCTGCGGGTGTTTGGCTGGTATGACAATGAATGGGGATTTTCCAACCGGATGCTGGATGTGGCCTTGCGGATGGGGTGATCCGGACCACAGGTGATCTGATTGAGCACCTTCGGTGCAAGCTTTTTAGTCGCTTTCGGGCGCTTCGGCCCTCGGCTCCGCTGATGGGGGCGCTGCCCCCAAACCCTCGGAGTATTTGAAAAAGCTGCAAAGCCAAACTGCGGACATTGAGGCCTGCACCTTTCTGAAATACTCCCGCGCGGTGCGCTTCCGAACTTAGTGGCGTGGGGGACGGGTCTCATCTGTGCGAGGCGTCAGGCCGTAGCGCGCGGCGATGGCCCAGACGTGGGGCGGGATCATGTTTTTCATCCGCGCCGGATGGCTGCGGCGCAGATGGAGGATGGTCTCGACGGCTTTCATTTCCACCCGCGCGCGGGCGAATTCGAGGCCCTTCGGGCCGAAGTGGCGTTGCAGGATGCTGACCAGCGGGCGCAGCCAGTTCGGCATGCGGCGCAGCGGCAGGCCGCCGGCGGCGCGGGCGGTGTTTTGCAGGAAGCCTTTCACTGCCGCTTCGCGCTTGCCCGTCGAGGTAAGCGGGGCGGTGGTCAGCCGGTCCTTGATCAGCGCCAGCAGTGCGGCACCCCGGTCGTTGCGGGCGATGATCCATTGATCGCCGTCGCCGCCCATATAGCCCACGGTGATATCGGCCAGACGGTTGGTGTAATCGACGCAGGTCTTGCAGGTCATCGGGAAGAAATCGGCAGGCAGCTGGCTGATGGGCAGTTGCAGGAAGGGGATGAACCGTGGCTTGCGGCCATCGTCAAACCGCAACTCCACCCGGAAGTCGGCGCGGAATTCGAGGTAGCTGATGGTTTCGGGGGCGGGGTCGAGCAGGTTCAGGAAGGTGTGGAAGTTCGCGGTTGTGGTGTTGTCGGAGCAGGGGGTGCCGATGATGGTGAGGGCCTCAAACCCCAGTTCGGATTCGAGCGCGCGCAGGGCGTAGGTCTGGCAGGGGATGCCGATCATCGCCAGCCGCTTGTATCCGGCGGCGCGGGCGGGTTCGAGCAGGGCAAGGGTGGGGGCCCAGCCCATGCGCATGCCGCGGGCTTGGGCCATGTCGGCGGGGTTGGTGATGAGGGCGGGCAGCGGTTTCCAGCGGTCCGCCGGGTCGGGCAGGACGGTCAGTACGGCATCGACCAGCCTGCGCTCCAGCAGCGTGGCGGCGAGGGTGGTGGTGATGCCGGTCCATTGTGCGCCGGGGGCCGGGGGGGTGAGGCGGGCGCGCAGCATGGTGTGGGTGACGCCGAAGAACGCCTCATCCGTGCCCGGGGTGGCGGTGCGGCCGTGCACCGCTTGTTCCAGCGCAGGGTAGTCGGGGGCGATGAACTGGCAGGCGCGGCCACAGGCGCGGCCATCGCCAAGGCGCGAGACGCCGCAATCGGTGCAGAGCCCGTCGCGCGGGCCGCCGGGGAGGGTGGGGATCTGCGGGCCGGGGCGGGTGTGGTCGAACATGGCATCTCCTGTCACACAGATGACAATAGGGGTGTCAGATTAAAATGACAGTGCCTTGTGTGGCGGGGCGGTGCTAGGCTGCCGGAAAAGGGGATACAGATGCAGATACGCAAGCCGGAGGCCGGGGATTTTGAGGCGTGGTCGGCGCTGTATGCAGGCTATGCGGCGTTTTACGGCGTGGCGCAGAGTGAGGCGATGCGGGGGCAGGTGTGGGAGTGGATCCACGATCCGGGGCATGAGGTGCAGGCGCTGGTGGCCGAGGCGGATGGCCGGTTGCTGGGGCTGGCGCATTTCCGGGCCTTTGCGCGGCCCTTGTCGGCCAGCAGCGGCGGATTTCTGGATGATCTGTTTGTCAGCGAGGATGCGCGTGGCAGCGGCGCTGCCGCCGCGCTGATCGCCGGGGTCGAGGCCGAGGGGCGGCGCAGGGGCTGGACGGTGATCCGTTGGATCACCGCCGAGAGCAATGACCGGGCGCGGGGGCTGTATGACCGGGTGGCTGGCCGCACGCCTTGGGTGACCTATGATCTGAAGCTGTAGCGGTCGAGGTCACAAGCCGCAGGAGCGGCTTGTGACAAGGCTGGCTTTACTCGCCCGCGTTTTCGGGCAGCACCAGATTGAGGGTGATGGCAATGGCCGCCGCAGGCAGCAGGCCCGAAGTCAGCAGGATCTGCGCGGTCTGGCCCATGTGTTGCAGGGCCTCTGGCACCAGTTGCAGGCCGAGGCTGACCGACAGGGCGGTGGCAAAGATCACCATGTTGCGGCGGTTCCATTTCACATCCGACAGCATGCTGACGCCCGCGGCACAGACCATGCCGAACATCACCACCACGCCGCCGCCCAGCACGTTGATCGGCACCGTGTTGATGGCGGCACCGATCTTTGGCACCAGACCGCAGAGGATCAGGAAGATCGCGCCGATGGTCACCACATGGCGGCTCATCAGCCCGGTCATCGCGATCAGGCCGACATTCTGGCTGAACGAGGTGTTGGGCAAGCCGCCGAAGATGCCGGCGATGGCCGAACCTGCGCCATCGGCGAAGGTGGCACCCTCGATTTCCTTGTCGGTCGCCTCACGTCCGGCGCCGCCCTTGGTGATGCCCGACACGTCGCCGACCGTCTCGATCGCAGAGATCAGCGCCATGAAGCACATGCCGATGATGATGGCGGCGTTGAATTCGATGCCCCAGCGGAACGGGTTGGGCAGGGCGAACAGCCCGGCGCGTTCCACGGCGGTAAAGCTGACCTGTCCCATGAACAGCGCGACGACATAGCCCGCCAGAATGCCGACCAGCACCGCCGCCACCGCCATGAAGCCACGGGTGAAGAACTTGATGGCGAGGGTGACGCAGATCACGACCAGCGCCGGGAACCATTGGGCAAAGCTGCCGAAGCTGACCGCATCCCAGTTCACCGGCACGCCAGCGGCATTGGCCTCGGCAATCGCGCGCATTCCGGCTTCCATCGCGGGCACGCCGCCCGCCGCATATTGAATGCCGACGCGGACCAGCGCCAGACCGATCATCAGGACGATCAGCCCGGTCACAAGCGGCGGCAGGGCATAGCGGATGCGCCCGATCAGGAAGCCGAGAAAGAAGTGGAAGATGCCGCCGAAGACCACCCCGGTCATCAACCCGGCCAGACCGGCCGAGCCCAGACCGGCGACTGCCGGGATCATGACCGGCACAAAGGCAAAGGACGTGCCCTGCACGATTGGCAGCTTTGCCCCCACCGGGCCGACGCCGATGGTCTGGAACAGGGTGGCCACCCCGGCAAACAGCATCGACATCTGGATCATGTAGGTCATGTCCGGAAAGCCGAGCGCGGCCTGATCAGACCCGAAGCCGATGCCAGCCGCACCGCAGACGATGATGGCGGGGGTGACGTTCGAGACGAACATTGCCAGCACGTGCTGGATACCCAGCGGAATGGCGCGCCCGAGGGCGGGCATGTAGTCAGGATCGCGGAGCTGCTCCGGCGTTCCCATGGCGGAACTTGTCATCTGTGTATCCTCTCCCTTGGGCTTTTGGTCGGTCCGTCGGGGCGGCCCTGTGGCCCGGACGGTCAGAAGCGCCCCCTCCTCAGGGCGCGCGCACCGTCCAGCTTTTGCTGTAGCGGTGTTCTTCGAGGTTGGGCGTGGGACCGATGCGGTCAACCACGGCGAAAAGCCCGTTGGTGGCAGGCGCGCCGGGGGCCTGCAGCGGGGTCAGCACGCCGTGCCAGGTGCCGCGGTGCAGGTTGATGCCTTGCGCGCCGTTGGTCAGGAAGGCGAGCGGTGTGGCATCAAGGCTGCGCGCGACGATGATCAGAAACGGGTGTGGGGTCATCGGGATAAAGGCCTGAGAGCCATCGGGGTGACGCTCGATCAGGTCGAAGCTGTAGGGCAGGGCGCGCGGTTCGGCCTTGAAGATGGAGATCCCCGCGCTGCCCTGTGCGCCGAAATCGAGCGTGGCGCGGTCGTGGTGGCGCTGGCACATCCCTTCGTTGATCAGCCGGAAATCGCCGGTGGCATCGAGGATGTCGCCATAGGGGGCGAAGGCTTCGGCGGTGAGGGGCTGCGGCTTGATCACCGGCATGCGCTCTTCCCTCCCTTGCGGTCGCTCATCGCTGGGCGCCCGGACAGCGATGACGCCCGCAGGGGCGGAAGAGCGGCCCTCACCGTATTGCTCCAAAGGCACCGGGGCCACGCAGCTTGGCGTGGCGGTTGACGTCTTTGTATAGAAGGTAGCGGAACGGACCGGGGCCTGCGGCGTAGCAGGCTTGCGGGCAATAGGCGCGCAGCCACATGAAATCGCCTGCCTCGACCTCGACCCAGTCTTGATTGAGCTTGTAGACCGCCTTGCCCTGCAGCACGTAAAGCCCGTGTTCCATCACATGGGTTTCTTCAAACGGGATGGTGCCGCCGGGCTGGAAGGTGACGATGTTGACATGGGCATCGTGGCGCAGATCGGCGGGGTCGGCAAAGCGGGTGGTGCCCCAGACGTTGTTGGTGTCGGGCATGAAGGACAAAGGCACGTCGCGTTCGTTGATGATGATGGGATCGGGGCGGGCGATGCCGGGGGCGGGTTCATAGATCTTGCGCAGCCAGTGGAAGCGGGCGGGGGAGTTGCCCTCGGCCAGCAGGGTCCAGCGGCTGCCTGCAGGGATATAGGCGTAGCCGCCCGCGTCCATCTCGTAGCCCTGACCGTCGATGGTCAGGGTGGCGAGGCCTTGGGTAAAGAACAGCCAGTGTTCGGCACCCTCTTCCGCGTCGGGCGCGTCAGAGCCGCCGCCGGGGGCGACCTCCATCACATATTGGCTGAAGGTTTCGGAAAACCCGCTCATCGGGCGGGCGATCATCCAGAGCCGGGTTTTGCGCCAGCCGGGCAGGGCGCTGGTGACGATGTCGGAGAAGCAGCCCTTTGGAATGACGGCATAGGCGGTGGTGAACACGGCGCGGCCGGTCATCAGCTGGGTTTGCGGCGGCAGGCCGCCGGGGGGCGCGTAATACTGGGTCATGGCAAAAGATCTTTCAGGCGCAGGGCGGCGATGCGTTCCACCTGTGCGCAGGCGGTGGTGAATTCGGTGGCGGTGTCATTGGCGATGCGGGCGTGGAATGCCGCGAGGATGCTGTCTTTGGTATTGTCGCGCACGGCGATGATGAAGGGAAAGCCGTGCTTGGCCACGTAATCGGTGTTGAGCCGCGCGAAGGCCGCGCGTTCGGCATCGGTCAGCGCATCGAGCGCCGCGCTGGCCTGTTCGGCGGTGGACTCGGGCGTCAGCCGTTTTGCGGCGGCGAGTTTGCCGGCAAGGTCGGGGTGCGCGGTCAGCACGCCCAGCTTTTCCGCCGGACCGGCGCTGCGGAACATCCGGGTCAGGGCAGAGTGCACCCCGGCGGCACAGTCATGCGCGGGGCCGAGTTCCAGATCATGGGCGCGCTCTGCGATCCATGGGGAATGCTCATAGATGCTGCCGAAGCGTTCGACAAAGCGGGCTTTGGTCATCTGGCTGGGCCGTTCAAAGCGCTGGTGCGGGTGGGTTGCGGCCCAATGGCGGGCGATGTCGATGCGGCGGGGGAACCAGACGCCATCATGGCCCTGCGCATAATCGAGAAAGCGTTGCAGCCCCGCGAACTTGCCGGGCCGCCCGATCAGGCGGTTGTGCAAGCCGATGGAGAACATCTTGGCGCTGCCATCGGTGCCTTCGGCGTAGAGCGTGTCGAAGCTGTCTTTCAGGTATTGAAAGAACTGCTCGCCGGTGATGTAGCCCGGCGCGGTGGCGAAACGCATGTCGTTGGCCTCCAGCGTGTAGGGGATGACCAGCTGGTCATGGTCACCGACCTCGCGCCAATAGGGCAGGTCGTCATCGTAGGTGTCGGAAATCCATGCGAGTTTGCGCGTTTCGGCGGTCAGCTGTACCGTGTTCATCGAACAGCGGCCGGTGTACCAGCCTTGCGGGGCCTCACCTGTCAGCTCTTCATGCAGGCGGAAGGATTCGGCGATCTGGGCGCGTTCCTCTGCCTCGGGCATGTCGCGGTGGTCGACCCATTTCAGCCCGTGGCTGGCAATTTCCCAGCCTGCGGCCTGCATGGCGGCCAATTGTTCGGGGTTGCGTGCCAGAGCGCTGGTGACGCCGTAGACCGTGACCGGCAGGTCGCGGGTGGTGAACAGGCGGTGCAGCCGCCAGAACCCGGCGCGGGCGCCGTAATCGTAGATCGATTCCATGTTCCAGTGCCGCATTCCCGGCCATGGGGCGGCCCCGGCGATATCGGACAAGAACGCCTCGGACTGCGCGTCGCCGTGCAGCAGGTTGTTTTCGCCGCCCTCTTCATAGTTCAGCACCAGAGAGATGGCGATCTTCGCGCCACCGGGCCACTGCGCATCGGGGGCATCGGGGCCATGGCCACGAAAATCTCGGGGGTAGCGGGTCACCGGGACACCTCACTTTCAAGCATTGCGGAAGGATAGACGCGAATTCAGCGCCGTTTTATCAAGAAATTTGCGAAAGACATATTCTGTCCGGGTGCAGTCGCATCGGCGCGTGTTTTGTGCTGTCATGCAAGGCGGAACAGATGAAGGAATGGGCAATGGGGCGGCTTTCGACGCATGTGCTGGATACGGCGCTGGGCAAACCGGCGGCAGGGGTGAAAATCTGGCTTTACCGGGTCAGCGGCAATTCACACAAGAAAATTGCCGAGGTTGTGACCAATGGTGATGGCCGCACCGATGCGCCGCTTCTGACCGGCGATGCGCTGAAAACCGGCACGTATGAGCTGGTGTTCTTTGCCGGCGATTACCTGCGCGCAAGCGGGCAATCAACGGGTGAGGTGTTGTTTCTGAACGAAATTCCGATCCGCTTCGGGGTGCCCGATGCCGATCAGCACTATCATGTGCCGCTGCTGATTTCGCCCTTTGCCTATTCGACCTATCGCGGCAGTTGATACGATTTTGGAAAACCTGACCTTGCGCCGGGCCCCGGAAAGCGGTTCTGTCTTGCGACAACGATAGCACTTTTCTGGAGAGTGGCATGTTCAGGACCAATGTTTTGATGACGGCGCCGGTGATGGCGATTTTGATGTGTGGCACAGCGCAGGCGGCCCTGACGGCGGATCAGGTCTGGGCCGATCTGCAGGCTGCGGCAGTGTCGGGCGGGATGAAGATCACCGTGGCGACGGAAGTGCCGGGCGATGGGGAGCTGACGCTGAACGGCGTAACCATCACCCCCGACGGCAAACCCGCCATTGCCACCATTTCCGAAGTCTCGATTGTCGAGCAGGACGATGGCAGCGTGGCATTCTTCCCCGGCGAAATCCGGCTGGAAAACACCGGGCCGGGCAAGGTGACGATCACCCATGACGAGCTGTCGGTCAGCGCGTTCGAGGATGCGGGCGGGCTGGGCTATGGCTTTGATGCCGACAGCCTGACGGTTGCGGTCAATATCGTCGAAGGGGCCAATCTGTTTGACGGCACCTTCGACCTGATCGCCGCCGGGGGGCGCTATACCCGCGGCACCGATGCGCTAGGGCTGGAGATGTCGGCGGACCAGCTGGTCTATAACTTCACGCAGAAAGACCCGTCGCTTGGGATCGATTCCGTCAGCAGCAGCGACACCGCCGATCTGGCGCTGACCGGCGAGTTGACGTTGCCAGAAGGCATCAACCTGATGTCGTTGCAGGATACGCCTGCGTTCATCAGCGCGGTGCGCGCCGGGCTTGGCATCAGTTTTGAGGCGACCCAAGGTATTTCGACCGGCGAAGCGGTCGAGAACAACCCGATGATGCCGGTGAGCGTGGCCTATACCGCCGCGCCCGGCACCACCTCTGTCACCGCGAATGCGGATGTGTTTGATGTGTCCACCACTGTCGAAGGGCTGGACCTGACCCTGCGCCCGCCGATGGTGCCGATGCCGGTCACGGCCACCACCGGGGCCTTTGGCGTTGGGATGGCGATGCCGGTCACGACCGGGGAGGAGGCCGGGGAATACGGCTTGCAGATCACCATGGAAAATCTGGTGCTGGATGATGCGGCCTGGGGCATGATTGATGCAGGCAATGTGCTGGAGCATGGGCCGCTGGATGTGGCGCTGGATCTGGGCGGTCTGGTCAAGGTCGATGTGCTTGATCTGATGCTGGCGGGCGAAACCGGGGCACCTCCGGCCAGCACGCCGGAAATGCAGTCGCTGGATATCCGCACGCTGGCCATTCAGGCGCTGGGGGCCATGGCCACCGGCACCGGGTCGTTTACCTTTGACAATTCGATGGTGGCGATGGGCGGCCCGCCGCTGCCGGTCGGCACCGCCGATGTGCGGGTTGAAGGTGGCAACAAGCTGATCGACGGTCTGCTTGCGATGGGGGTTCTCACGCAGGAAGACGCGATGGGCGCGCGGATGATGATGGCGATGTTCGGCCAGCCTGCGGGGGAGGATGTGCTGACATCCAAGATCGAAGCGCGCGAAGGCGGGTCGATCTTTGTGAACGGCCAGCAGATCCAGTAAGCGGCGCTGCCGTTCGAAAGCTCAGACGCCCGCGCCATTCCCGGTGCGGGCGTCTTGCGTTGGATCGGCACCATCGGTGGCGCGGCGCAGTTCTTCCTTGATCTTCGCGGCCATGTAATCTGTGAACAGGCGCACCTTGGGGTCTTTCAGCCGCCGGTGCTGGCTGAGGCTGGACAGTTGCACCGAAATCGGCGGCGTTGCCGCTGCCACCGGCACCAGGGCCCCTGCGCGCAGATGATCGGCCACCTCGAACCGGGGTTTCATCACGATGCCGCGCCCGGCAAGCGCCCATTGGGTCAGCACATCACCGTCATCCGATTCGTAGGGTCCGGCGATTTCAAACCGGCGCGGGCCTTCCGGGGTGATCAGGGTCCACTGAAATTCCTTGGCCCCCGGATAGCGCAGGTTCAGACAATCATGCCGGTCGCGCAGCAGGGCGGTGCCGTCCTCGGGCATTCCACGCCGGGCAATGTAGGCGGGGGCGGCACAGAGCACCCGCTGACAATCGGCGATCAGCTGCACTTTCAGCGTGCTGTCATCCAGAATCCCCAGATGAAAGGCCACGTCGATGCCTTCGCTGACCACATCCACCCCCCGGTCTGACAGGCGCAGGCGCACTTCGATCTGCGGGTAAAGATCCTTGAACGTCGGCACATAGGGCGCGATGAGGCGCCGACCGATGCCAAGCGGGGCGGCCACAAAGATCGTGCCGCGCGGGTTTTGCGTGACATCCATCACCGCCGATTCCGCATCCTCGATCGACTCCAGAATCCGGATCGCACCGTCATAGAAGATGCGGCCATTCTCGGTCGGTTGCAGGCTGCGGGTGGTGCGGTTGAACAATCGCACGCCCAGATGCTTTTCCAGTTCCGATATCCGCGCCGAGGCCACGGCGGGCGAGGTGCGCTGATCACGCGCCGCCGCACTCATGCTGCTCAATTCATAGACACGGACAAACATGCGGATGGTGTTGACGTAGGACATCTGGGCACATCCCATTATACGGCGGCATTTGAAAGTGATGCGGTATTTCGCAGGATTAACAGAAGATGCCGCCTTGGTATAGCGTTTGCACCAAGAACAAGCAGGAGAGTGGGCGATGTATGATCTGGCGGTGATGTGGGAATGGGTCGAGATCGGCGTGCGCTGGCTGCATGTGATCACGGCCATCGCGTGGATCGGGTCGTCGTTCTATTTCGTGGCGCTGGACCTTGGCCTGCGCAAGACGCCGAGCCTGCCGCCGCTGGCGCATGGTGAGGAGTGGCAGGTGCATGGCGGCGGGTTCTATCACATCCAGAAATATCTGGTGGCCCCCGAGATGATGCCGGAGCATCTGACATGGTTCAAATGGGAAAGCTATGCGACCTGGCTGTCGGGGTTCGCCATGCTGGTGCTGGTCTATTATCTGGGGGCAGAGATGTTCCTGATAGATCCACAGGTGATGGATCTGGCGGTGTGGCAGGCGGTGGGGATTTCGCTCGCGTCGCTGGCCTTTGGCTGGCTGGTCTACAACACGCTGTGCCGGGCGTTTGTGAATGCCGATCAGACCGTGCTGATGGTGGCGCTGTTTGTGGTGCTGGTGGGGATGTCGTGGTTTTACACGCAGGTCTTCAGCGGCCGTGCGGCCCTGCTGCATCTGGGGGCGTTCACCGCCACGATCATGTCTGCGAATGTGTTCATGATCATCATGCCGAACCAGCGCATTGTGGTGGCCGATCTGAAGGCCGGGCGCAAGCCGGACCCGAAATACGGCAAGATCGCCAAGCAGCGCAGCACGCATAACAACTACCTGACGCTGCCGGTGATTTTCCTGATGCTGTCGAACCATTACCCGCTGATCTTTGCCACGCAGTATAACTGGATCATCGCGTCACTGGTGTTTCTGATGGGGGTCACCATCCGGCACTGGTTCAACACGCAGCACGCCCGCAAGGGCAGCCCGCACTGGACATGGGGGCTGACCGCCATTCTGTTCGTGCTGATCGCCTGGCTGTCCACCGCGCCCCTGCGCACGGTGCCGCAGCCCGAGGCGGCGCTGTCAGGCGCGGCCCTGCAGCACGCAGCGGCGGCGGGGTTTGACGATGTGGTCGGCATTGTGCAGGGCCGGTGCAGCATGTGCCACGCGGCAGAGCCGGTCTGGGACGGGATGCACTGGGCACCCAAGGGTGTGGTGCTGGAAACACCGGCGCAGATCGCGCATGAGGCGCGGCGCATCTACATGCAGGCCGGGGTCAGCCATGCGATGCCGCCGGGCAACCTGAGCTATATGGAACCCGAGGAACGCCTTGCCATCATCCGCTGGTTCCGCGCGGCGGGTCTGGGCGGGGTCGAGGGCTGACACCGCAACGCAAAAGGGCCGGGTCTGAACCCGGCCCTTTGCAGGTGTCACGGCAGGATCAGCCGTTCAGGCAGGACACCAGATTGGTCGCCAAAGCGCGCATCAGCGCGTCATAGGCATCCGGTCCGGGGTCTATCGTGCTGCCCGAAGGGTCGAGCGCCGGGCCGATGCGGGCCGTGGTGCCGTCTGCCATCTGGGTGACCAGTGCGGCATCGTGCTGCGCCTCGGGGAACAGGCACAGCGCGTCGCCACTGGCAACGGTTGCCGACAGGTCGCGCAGCCGCGCCGCACCCGGCGAGCTGGCATCGCCCAGCGCCACCGATCCGGCCACGGTCAACCCGTAATGGCTGGCGAAATAGCCGTAAGCGTCGTGATAGACCACAAAGGGCTTGTCCGCGACCGGGGCGAGCATGGCTGCAAGTTCGGCGTCAAGCGCGGCAAGCCGCGCCTTTGTCGCTTCGGCATTGGCGGCGTAAGTGGCCGCGTTTTCGGGGTCCAGCCGCGACAGCTCTGCCGCGATCACATCGGCCCAGACCGTTGCATTGGCCGGGTCCAGCCAGGCATGCGGGTCGACGCCGGTGTGGGAATGGCCTTCGTGATCGTGGTCATGCCCGGCGTGGTCATCTGCGGCTGCTTCTTCCGCGTGGTCGTCATGGTCATGATCGTGGCCCTCGGCGTGGTCATGGTCATGACCTTCGGCGTGGTCGTGGTCGTGATTATCGTGGCCGTGATCGTCTTCCGCATGGTCATCGTCGTGACCGTCCTCGCCATGATCATGCGCGCCGGTGTCGCCGTAATTCTGGCGGTGCGTGCCCGCCGCCGCCAGCAGGGCCACGCGCGGCACATCGGGCGACAGGCCATCGAGGGCGCGTTCCATCCACGGGGTCATTTCCGGCCCGATCCACAGGATCAGACCGGCATTGGCAAGGCTTGCGGCCTGACTTGGGCGCATCTGATAGCTATGGGCATTCGCGCCCCGGTCCAGCAGCAGCTCTGGCTGGCCCAGATCACCCATCACCTGTGCGGCAATCGACTGCACCGGCGGGATGTCCGTGACCACGCGCGGCACGTCGGCACGCGCGGGCAGGCCCGCAACAGACAGGGTCGTGCTGGCCAAGAGAAGAGATATGATATAACGCATGGGCAGACCTTTCTGAACGTTCTTGCTGGCCTTATGTATGTTATACTATAACCAGTCAACCCTACAGGACCCCGTCATGCCGCATGATCATGCCGACCACAGCCACACCGACGCGGAGTGCCCCGGCTGTGCCACGCCTGATCTGGCCTTTGCCAGCCATGACCATGCCCATTGCGCCGCCGATGTGCTGGCCCGGGCCGAAAGCCTGACCGCCGCCTCGGGTGCGCGGCTGACCCCGGTGCGCAGGCGCGTGCTGGAGATCTTGCTGGAAAACCACAAGGCGATGGGGGCCTATGATGTGCTGCAACGGCTGGCGGCGGATGGCTATGGCAACCAACCCCCCGTTGCCTATCGCGCGCTGGAGTTTCTGGTGGAGCATGGGCTGGTGCACCGCATCCGCCGGTTGAACGCCTTTGCCGCCTGCATGCACCCGGGTGAGGCGCATGCGCCGGCGTTTCTGATCTGCCGGTCCTGCGACGCGGTGGCCGAGGCGGCGGGAACCCCGGTGCGCGCCGCACTGGATACCGCTGCCGCCGCGCTGGGCTTTGTGATCGAGCGGTCGAACATCGAGGCGCTGGGCCTGTGCCCCGCCTGTCAGGCCAGCGCGCCATGAGCCTGATCTCTGCTGACCGCATCTGCGTCCGCTTTGGCGGGGCCGAGGTGCTGCATGACGTAACGGTTGCAGTGCAGCCGGGTGAGATTGTCACCATCGTCGGCCCGAACGGGTCGGGCAAGTCGACGCTGCTGCGCGCGCTGCTGGGCATTGTGCCGGTGGCACAGGGCCGGGTGCAGCGCGCGGCCGCACTGCGCATCGGCTATGTGCCGCAGCGTCTGGCGCTGGACCGCAGCCTGCCGATGACCGTGCGGCGGTTCCTGTCGCTGCCGGTGCGGGTCAGCGATGCGGCGGCGGGTCAGGCCCTCGCGCGGGTGGGCGTGCCGGATGTGAGCGCTTTGCAGATGGCCAGCCTGTCGGGCGGGCAGTTGCAGCGCGTGCTGCTGGCCCGCGCTTTGCTGGCCGATCCGCAGTTGCTGGTCCTGGACGAGCCGACGCAAGGGCTGGACCAGCCGGGCGAGGCCGGGTTTTACCAGCTGATCGAGGATGTGCGCGCCAGTTCCGGGGCGGCGGTGCTGATGGTCAGCCACGATCTGCATGTGGTGATGGCGGCGAGTGACCGGGTGATCTGCCTGAACGGGCATGTCTGCTGCGAAGGCACGCCGCATGTGGTGTCATCCGCCCCGGAATACCGCGCGCTGTTCGGATTGGGCACCCAAGGCGCGCTGGCGCTGTATCAGCACGTGCATGACCATGATCACATGCATGATCACAGCCACGACCACCCTCATAAACACGATCACACCCATGCTTGATGATTTCCTGACCCGCGCCGCCCTTGCCGGGGTAGGTCTTTCGCTTGCCACCGGGCCGTTGGGGTCTTTCGTGGTCTGGCGGCGGATGGCCTATTTCGGTGATGCCACCGCACATGCGGCCATTCTGGGCGTGGCCATGGCGCTTGCGACCGATTTGCCGGTGGGCTTCGGCATCATGGTGGTGTCGCTGGCGATGGCGGTGACTGTCGCCACGCTGGCGGCCAAGGGCTGGGCGATGGATACCACGCTGGGCGTGCTGGCCCATTCGGCGCTGGCCTTCGGTCTGGTCGCCGTGTCCTTTGTGCCGGGGGTGCGGACCGACCTGTCGGCCTGGCTGTTCGGTGATATCCTTGCCGTCAGCCGGGGCGATCTGGCCTTTGTCTGGGGCGGGGCGCTGGTGGTTCTGATGCTGCTGGCCTGGCGCTGGCAGGCGTTGCTGACCGCCACGCTGAATGAAGATCTGGCCCATGCCAGCGGGCTGAACCCCGACCGCGAGCGATTGGTGCTGACCATCGCACTGGCCATCGTGGTGGCGGTGGCGATCAAGGTGGTCGGCGCGCTGCTGATTGCCGCCATGCTGATCGTGCCCGCCGCCGCTGCCCGTGGCCTGTCGCGCACGCCCGAGGCGATGGCGGCGCTGGCGATTGTGATCGGTGCGGTTTCGGCGCTTGGCGGGCTGCAGCTTTCGCTGTGGCAGGACACGCCTGCGGGGCCGTCGATCATTGTGGTGGCCGCCGTGATCTTTGCAGCAACCACCGCATTCGGCAGGCGCATCGGGTCATAAACCTACCCCGACGAAAAAGGGCGGGCTGGCATATGCCAGCCCGCCCGATCAGACGGTGTCCGAGGCGTTACGCCCGGATCACATTTCGTAAGCAGGCAGCGCTTCGAGCTGTTCCTGCGTCATCGTCACGCGGAAGTGGTCAACCGACCCGTCGGCACCGCGCACAACGTTCAGAGCGTCGGCCCCAAGCGACACGCGCTTTTCGCCCATGCCGAGGAAGCCGCCGACATCAACCACCGCGCCGGTGATCACGCCATCAGCGCCGATCGCAACCGAGCTGACTTCGCCGACATCTTCATCGTTCGGGCCGACAACACGCTGGCCGATCAGGTCGGTTTCGGTCATCACGCTCAGGTCAGCCATTTCGCCGCCAGCCATGCCGGTCGATGGCATGTCGGTTGCAGCAGTGCCCGTGCCATCAGCCGGAGCCAGAGCCGGGTCGGTCACGTTCGGGTCAACCACAGCCGAACCGGCGGTGCCGCCAGCGGCCGGAGCCA
The DNA here is from genome assembly GCF_030656345.1 of Pseudotabrizicola sp. Taxonomy (GTDB): domain Bacteria; phylum Pseudomonadota; class Alphaproteobacteria; order Rhodobacterales; family Rhodobacteraceae; genus Pseudotabrizicola. Next base: position 134,695 of record NZ_JAUSNR010000023.1, read on the forward strand.
TTGCCGGATCGTTCAGGGCCGGGTCAGTGGTGCCCATGCCAGTGGTTCCCATCCCGTCGTTTGTCAGGGTTCCGTCATTGACCGGCTGTGCGGCGAAAACCATGTTCTCGTCGAACTCCGGCGCTGCTTCCAGCTCTGCCTGCGTGCCGTGGAACACGATGAAGTAGTCATCGGCGCTGTTCGAATCCGGCACCATCACAAGGTTGTCGAGCGACAGGGCAACGGTCTTCTGACCAATGCCAAGGAAGCCGCCGAAATCCACCAGTACGGCCTGTGCATCGCCGTTCATCGAGATGATCAGATCGGAGATGTCACCGGCATTCTGCCACTGAGCGTCCGCTGTGCTGAGCGCATCGAGAGGCATGGTCGACGTGTCCTGTTCGGTCACATAAACGGTCTTGCCAATGAAGTCAGAGGCGCGCACACCCTGATCAATACCTGCAAAGTATGGCGAGGTTGCATCCATGCCAGCGGTTCCGCCCATGCCAGCGGTGCCGTCCATGGTGCCAGCCGGAGCAGTGGTGCCGTCCATCGTGGTTCCAGCCGGTGCGGTGGTGCCATCAGCCGGCAGGGTCGTGTCCTGGGCAAAGGCCGGCATGGCCAAAGCCATCACCAGAGCGGTCGTTCCAAAGAGCTTTTTCATGGTCATCTCCTGTTAATGCAATGACGGCGAGGCGGTCAGTAGATCGGCCATCCTCTCTGCCGTCGGTATGAACAACAAACACGCTTGCCCCGGATATGTTCCGCAAAACGGTGCGATTTTGTTTTCAGGGTGTGCAAGGAACTTCTGCGCCGGTCAGGCGTTATGCGCGCCCGTTCCTTATGGCGTGCAGGTGCCGGTGTGCAGGTGCCGGGACAGCCCGGCACCTGCGGTTTCACGACAGTGCGACGCGCAATCCCGGTACATGGCGCACCACCAGCCGGTCCAGTACGATGATGCCAAGCATCAGCGCGCCGCCCAGCGGAAACAGCACGCCCAGCCCGACCACCACAGCCGCCGCCGTTTTCCAGAACGGCAGATCACGCGGGCGCGGGGGTGCGGCAAGCCGCAGCGCCCGCTCTGGCCGGCGCTTCCACCACATCACCAGACCTGACACCGGCAGAAAGATCATCGACAGGCAGAACAGCGTGTTCAACGCGATGTTCCATGCGCCCATGTCCCCTTCGTGAAACGCGATACCCCAGGCCATGGCGCGCGCATAGGCCGAGTAATCCGCGTAGCCCACATCGGCCAGCACATTTCCGGTATACTGGTCGATGTGCAGCGTGCGGTCGCGCCACGGGTCGTTGCCGTCGTTTGACATGCTGTCATGGCTGATGGTCCAGACGCCATCCGCGCCTTGCGGCAGGTTGAGCTGGAACCGTCCGGCAAAGCCAAGGGTGCGGGCAAAACCCACAACGCTGTCCAGATCCACCGGCGCGGTGATCGCCCGCTGCCCGACCAGCGCGCCTGACAGCGGCAGCGGTGTCTGTTCCAGCGCCCAGGGCACCTCTTTGGCAGCGCCATGGTTCATCGACGCATGGGTCGCATCCGACAGGGGGGCCGACCATTTCTCGGCCGGGAAGGTGTTCCAGGCCTGCACCATGCGCTCGCCCCAGACCCCGGCCCAGCTGAGCCCCGAGATCAGGAACACCAGCATCACCACCGACATCCAGATGCCGACAGCGCCGTGCAGCGATTTCCACCAGCCGCGCCCGCGCAGCGACAGGTCGGGCACCAGCATCTGCCGCAGCCCGGCCTTGCGCGGCCAGTGCAGATAAACCCCGCTGACCACCAGAAGGATGCCCAGACTGGCCGCCGCCTCGATCAGAGTATCGCCCAGATCGCCGATCAGCAGAGTGCCGTGGATGTCTTTGGCGAAATCATACCACCCGGCCCGCCAGGGGAAGGTATCCACGATGGCACCGCTGTAGGGGTCGATCACCACTGCTGTTGCGGTATCTGCGGCCGCAACCTTGAACACTGCCACACGGTCGGCAGCCAGGGGTTCCAGATATTGCTGCGCCACCCCTCCCGGCACCGCCGCTTCGGCCAGTGTCTGCAGCGCCGAGACCGCCATCGGCGCGCCTGATACCGGCACGATGCCGCGTTCGCCGTGGATGTCGCTCAGCGCGCTGATCCACAGCATGATCAGGCCGGTCACCGCCAGCATGATCAGGAACGGGATGACATAAAGCCCGGCGTAAAAGTGCCAGCGCCAGGCGATGAAATAGAAACGATGCGCGTCGGTGTGCGACGCGTCTTGCACGGGGACAGAACTCATTCTGCCGTCTCCTCGATCTGATTTCGACAAGTGGATTGACGGGAAAATCAGATCAGGGTCGGCGGGCCACGGGCATAAAGGCCGCGCGGGTCATGTGCGGGCTGCCACAGATCATCGGGCGCGGCGGGTGCCATCTGCACCGGCAGGTGCAGGGGCGGGCCGGGCAGGGGCTGGTCGACCAGGGGAACGGCCACCGCGATCCGCGCCCAGTCGCAGCGCCCGTCTTCGGGGGGCTGGTCCACGGGCTGGCCCGTGTTCAGGTCCATCACCACCTCGACCATGGCGCCATCCGCACAGATCACCATGCGCAAGGTGCCATCCGCGTCGCGCACGGGCATGAACCCCGGTGCGATCAGCGACAGCAGCAGGAACGGCACCAGCAGCAGGGTGCCGATGGCGCGGGTCAGAGGGGAACAGGACAGCGCATGCCGGATCATGCCGCGTGTGTGGGCAGTGCCGCGTGGTCTGTCAAGCTTGTGCCGCCTGCGGCCGATGTCGTTTTCGTCTGTCAAAGGTCGGGGGATCTTGCCCGTCTGCGTGCCGATCAGGCATTGATGGCGCAGACCGCAATTTGCCAACCCCAGTTCGCTAACCCCTGTCCCGGAGCAGCCCCCATGAAAACCCATGTCAAAGCGCTTGTTGTCGGCGGTGGTGCCGTTGGAAACGGTATTGCCTACCATCTGGCCAAGGCGGGCTGGGATACGATGCTGGTCGAACGCGACGAGCTGACGGCGGGATCGACCTGGCATGCTGCGGGCTTGCTCCCGTTGTTCAACATGTCTTATGCGACCACCCATATCCACAAATACTCGGTTGACCTCTACAAGGCGCTGGAGGCGGAAACCGGGCTGAACGCAGGTTTTGCCGTGGTGGGCAACTTGCGGATGGCGCAATGTCAGGACCGCATGGATGAATTCATGCTGTATTCCTCGGTGGCCGAAACCGCCGGGGTCTACCACGAATTCCTGACGCCCAAGGAAATGAAGGACCGCTGGCCCTTGCTGCGCACTGAAGATCTGGTCGGTGCGCTGTACCATCCGCAGGACGGCTACATCAACCCGGCCGATGTAACGCAGGCGATGGCCAAAGGGGCGCGGCAGTTCGGGGCGACCATCGAGCGCCGGATTCAAGTCAACGGCTACCGTTGGACCGGGTCGGAGTGGATCGTCACCTGCGCGCGCATGGTGGAACAGGGCGGCAATCTGGTCGCCAGCGAGGATACGTTCGAGATCACCGCAGAACATGTCGTCACCGCCACCGGCAACCACGCCCAACGCACCGCGCGGCTGTTGGGGGTGAAGCTGCCCGCGATCCCGGTAGAGCATCAGTATATCGTCACCGAACCCGATCCGGCACTGGTGGCCTGGCGCAAGGCGGGCAACCCGGAACACCCGGTGCTGCGCGACGCCGATGCCAAATGGTATGTGCGCGAGGAACGTGGCGGCTGGATTCTGGGGCCGTATGAGCGCAACGCGCCGGCCCGCTTCCTCTATGACGTGCCGCAAAGTTTCCGCGCTGACCTGTTCCCGCTGGATCTGGAGCGGATCGAGGCGGAATACATGTCGATGATCCACCGTCTGCCGTCATCTGAAACTGTGGGGCTGAAGGATGATTTCAACGGTCCGATCTGCTATACCCCGGACGGCAACCCGCTGGTCGGCCCGGTTCCGGGCCTGCGCAACATGTGGATCGCCGAAGGCTTCAGCTTTGGCATCACGGCGGCGGGCGGAACCGGCCACTACCTCGCGCAGCTGATGACCGAAGGTGAGGCCGAGATCGACATGGCGTCGCTCGACCCGCGCCGCTATGGCCAATGGATCACCACCGAATATTCTGCCCGCAAGAATGAGGAATGCTATGAGCACGTCTTCATCCTGCACCACCCGGATGAGGAACGCGAAGCCGCGCGCCCGCTGCGCACCGCGCCCGTGTATGACCGGCAAAAGGCGCTTGGCGCGCAGTTCGGGCAGGTGAACGGCTGGGAACGCCCGATCTATTACGGCCCCAAGGATGCGCCCGACGATTTCGATCACAACACGCGGTCGTTCCGGCGTGGTGCGTGGTGGCAATATGCGGTCGATGAGGCACGCGCCATCCGCGAAACCGCCGGGCTGATCGACGCCACCGCCTTTACCAAGCATCTGGTGCGCGGGCCGGGGGCGACGCAGTTCCTCGACTGGTTCACCTGCAACAAGTTGCCCGCGGTGGGCCGGATCAACCTGACCTATGCATTGACCCCCACCGGCACCACCCGCACCGAATACACCATCGTCCGGCTGGCGCAGGATGAGTATTATCTGGTGTCGGCAGGCGCATGGACCGATTACGACAGCGACTACCTGCGCAAATGCGCGCAGGATAAGGCCCCGGAATTTGGCCACATCGACATCCATGACGTGACCACGCAATGGGGCGTCTTCGCGCTGGCGGGGCCGAATGCGCGGCGGATTTTGCAAGAGATCGTCAAGGACGCCACCCCCGAAACCGTGCTGTCGAACAAGCGCTTTCCGTGGCTGACCATGCGCAACATCGAACTTGGCATGGTCCCGGTCCGCGCCATCCGCGTGGCCTATACCGGCGAACTGGGCTGGGAATTGCACCACCCCATCGAGATGCAACGCCACCTGTGGGAGTTGCTGCTGAAAGCGGGCGAGAAGCACGGCATGAAGCTGGTCGGCGCGCGGGCGCAGAACTGGCTGCGGCAGGAAAAATCCTACCGCGCCTTTGGCAATGAACTTGGCCGCGACGCGACCCCGCTGGAGGCGGCGCTGGACCGCTTTGTCGATCTGTCAAAAGAGTTTCAGGGCAAAGAGGCGATGCTGGCCACCGGCATCCGCTCGAAATGCTGCACGCTGCTGATCGACGGCCCTTCGGATTGCGACCCATGGGGCAAAGAGGCGTTGCTGCTGAACGGCGAGAAAATCGGTCGCCTGACCTCGGGCGGCTATTCGGTCGCCTTTGGCAAGCAGATCGGCATGGGCTACGTCCGCCCCGATCTGGCCGAGGTGGGCACAAAGCTGAAGGTCAAGATGATGCTGCAGGAATGGGACGCGGTGGTGGTTGAGGACAGCCCGTTTGACCCCGCCAACGCCCGCATCCGGATGGATGGCTGACACCCCGGGGCGCGGCCCCCGGAGTACTTGGGGCAGGATGAAACCCGGATGCTCTTCATCTTGACAAAAATACTCCGGGGTCCGGGGCAGAGCCCCGGGGGTGACATCCGCGCAAGCGTCTCAGCGATGAGTGCGCCGGGCCAGCCAGTCGCGCCACTCTGCCGGTGATCCGGCAAACACGTTCAGGTCGCCATCGCCCGCCTTGCCCGGAATCTGCCCGGTGCCGGAGTATTGCCAGAAGGTCCAGCGCGTGCCCGGATAGACCTTTGACGGGTGGTTGGCGACAGAGCGGACCCAGAATTCCACCCCGCGCAGCCGCCACAATTCATGCGAGGCAAAGATGTCGGGGCTGACGTAGACCAGCGGCATCTGGCCGTAATGGCGCGCGACGGTGTCGATGAACACCTGCGCCTCGGACAGCAGTTCCGCCTGCGGCGGGCGCCGCGTGCAGGTGGGGGAAAACGGTGTCCATTCAAGATCGAGGACCGGCGGCAGGGCGCCAGCAGCCTTTGGCACGCGGCGGATGAAGTTCAGCGCCTGTGCCCGGCCCGGCGCGCAGTGGTACCAGAAGTGATAGGCGCCGGTCGCCACCCCGGCGGCGCGGGCGGCATTCCAGTGGGCCTGGAACATCGGGTCGGCGTCATCGGCCCCTTCGGTCGCCTTGATGAAGGTGAAGTTGATGCCATTTGCCCGCGCCGTGGCCCAATCCACCGGCGGCTGATAGCGCGAGGTGTCGGTGCCATGCACCGCATAGGCGGATGGCGCGCGCCCGTCCCATGGGTGCGGCTTGCGGTCGCCGAAATTCGGCGCGGTGACAACGCCCGTCACGGCGGCGGCGGCCGGGGCGCGGTGCTGCATGGTGGCAAGGCGCGGGCCGCCACAGGCGGACAGCATCAGCGCGGCGACAAGGAGAATGGCGTATTTCATCGCGCAACTTTGCCGCAAGGCAGGTGCCGTGTCATCCCTGCAAATCTGGGCAACGCCGCCGCCGCTGGCCGAAATCCGCCGACCCTTGGTCAGCCCCCGAACCGCCCCGGCGACAGCGCCTGCACCAGATCGGCCCCAAGGTCCGGCGCGCGGCCCGTGATCAGATCGGCGGCAAGCTGGCTGGCCGCCGGGCAGGACTGGAAGCCCTGACCGCCCTGACCTGCCAGCCAGAAGAACGACGCCTCGCGCACATCAGCCCCGATCACCAGCGCGCGGTCGGGCGCAAAGGTGCGCAGACCCGCCCAGTTCGACACCAGCCGGGTGACGGGGGTGGTCACCATCTCCTCATAGCGCGCCAGACCCTCGGCCAGCACCATGTCATCGGCCCAGGCATCCTGCGGCTCCATGCCGTGTTCTTCGGCGGGCGAGACGATCAGCGCCCCGGCATCGGGCTTGGCATACCACGCCTCACCCGCGCCAAAGAGCATCGGCCAGCGCGACACATCAAGACCGCCGGGGGCCGGAATGCGCGCCATCGACCGGCGATAGGGCGTAAAGCCCAGGGGCTGCACCCCTGCCATCTGCGCCACAGCGTCGACCCATGCCCCGGCGGCATTGACCAGCACCCCTGCCGTGGCCGGCCCCTGTGCGGTGCTCAGATGCCACCGCCCGTCATGACGGCGGATCGCCGTCACCGCCGCCCCGGTGCGAAGCACCGCCCCCGCCGCGCGGGCGGTGCGGGCAAAGCCCTGCAGCAGCAGATCGGTGTCGATATCCCATGCCTCGGGCGAATAGGCTGCCATTGCCACGCTGTCGGGGTTCAGCACCGGCACCATCGCGATGGCCTCGGCCAAGGTCACCGGCTCCAGCCCCATCGCTGCCGACTCCGCCGGAAAGCTGGCGGCATCCCCGCTCTTGCCCACCATCATCAGCCCGCGCGGGGCCAGCACGCCGGGCGTGTCGTTGAAAAATGCGCCCGAGGCCAGCGACAATTCCACCACCGCCGGGCTGCCATAGCGCGGTTCATACAGTGCCGCTGACCGGCCCGAGGCGTGATGCGCCAGCACAGGCTCTGCCTCCAGCAGCAGGACAGAGGCATGGGGGGAAAGCCGCGCCGCCAGCGACACCCCGGCAATGCCGCCACCAATGATCACAACATCCGCATCCATCGCCCGCATCTCCTGTCAGACCGTCCGACCCCCTGATACCGGGCGCGCGGGCCAAAGGGCAGTCCTTCAACGCTCTGTCACGCATAAAAAAGGCCCGCGCGGTGCGCGGGCCTTTTCCGGTTCAGACCCTCAGGTCACTGCGGGATGGCACCCGTGATGCCTTCGATGTAGAAGTTCATCCCCAGCAACTCGCCATCCGGCGCAACCGCGCCCTCGGCCAGCCACTCGGAGCCATCCTGCTTGTTGATCGGCCCGGTGAACGGGTGATAGGTGCCGGCTGCGATGGCGTCGCGCATCGCTTCGGCCTCTGCCTTCAGCTCAGCCGGGATCGCATCGGTGATCTCGCCGATCTCGACCTCGCCTTCGGGAATGCCGGCCCAGCTGTCGACCTGCTCATAAGTGCCGTCCAGCAGCTCGCCGACCCGCTTCACGTAATAGGGGGCCCAGTTGTCGATGATCGACGACACGCGTGGGCTTGGCTTGTAATCGGCCATGTCGGACGCCTGACCAAAGCCGATCACCGCGCCATTCGTCTTGGCCGCTTCGGCCAGCGGTGCGGTGGAATCGGTGTGGCTGGCGATCACGTCCACGCCTTGATCGATCAGCGCCTTGGCAGAATCGGCCTCTTTCGCCGGGTCAAACCATGTGAAGGCCCAGACCACCGACAGTTCCACATCCGGGTTCACCTTCTTGGCGTGCAGGTAGTAGCTGTTGATGCCCATCACCACTTCGGGGATCGGGAAGGACCCGATATAGCCGATCTTGTTGGTCTTGGTCATCTTGCCGGCAATATGGCCCTGAATGGCGCGGCCTTCGTAGAAGCGGGCATTGTAGGTCGACACGTTGGCATGGTCACGCTTGTAGCCGGTGGCATGTTCGAACTTGATGTCGGGGAATTTGGCCGCGACCGTGTTGGTGGGGTCCATATAGCCGAAGGATGTGGTGAAGATGATGTTGCAACCCGACAGCGCCATCTGGGTCAGCACCCGTTCGGAATCGGCGCCTTCGGGCACGTTTTCCTGATAGGCGATTTCGACCTTGTCGCCATAGGTTTCCACCAGTTCCAGCGCGCCCTGATGGTGCTGATAGGTCCAGCCCAGATCGCCGATCGGACCCACATAGATGAAGCAGGCCTTGACCTTGTCCATGCCCTGCGCGCTTGCGCCGCCGCCGAAGGCAAGGCCAAGACCCAGTGCTGCCGTGGCAAGAAGTGTTCTGCGATTCATTGTCGTCTCCCTGAAGGGTGCCGTTGACCGGCCCCGGTTTGAGTGGTGCCCCTAACGCGAGGCGTGGAAATTCTGGCCCAGACTTGCCGGAGCGTTCAGTGCAGCCTTGCCCTTGCCCGAAGACATGATGACCAACACCAGAATGGTTATCAGATACGGCGACATCGACAAGTATTCGACCGGAATACGCGCCCCCGCCGCCTGCAGATTAAGCTGAAGTACCGAGATTCCGCCAAAAAGATAGGCACCGATCAGCGCGCGCCACGGACGCCAGGCCGCAAACACCACAATCGCCAGCGCAATCCAGCCCGCCCCTGATGTGATGCCATCGGTCCACTGCGGCACCCTGACCATGCTGATATAGGCCCCGCCCAAGCCCGCCATCGCCCCCCCGAACAGGATCGCCAGCATCCGGATCTTGCGCACCTTGTAGCCAAGGGCATGCGCCGCATCATGGCTTTCGCCCACCGCGCGCAGGATCAGCCCGGTGCGGGTGGCTTTCAGCACCCACCACGTCGCCGCGACCGAGGCAATCGAGGCGTAAACCACCCAGTCATGGCTGAACAAAACCCGGCCAAAGAACGGAATATCCGCCAGCGGGCCAAGCGGCACCGCCCCGGTGGCAGGCGGGCGGATGCCGACAAAGCTTTGCCCCATCAAGGATGACAATCCCAGCCCGAACAGGGTCAGCGCAAGGCCGGATGCCACCTGATTGGCCAGCAGAAACTGCGTCAGCACCCCGAAGATAAACGCCATGCACGCGCCGCCGATGGCCCCGCCGACAAAGCCCAGCACCGCACTGCCGGTCTGGACCGAGACGATAAAGCCGCAGACGGCGCCCATGATCATCATGCCTTCCACCCCAAGGTTCAGCACCCCGGCGCGTTCCACCACCAGCTCGCCGATGGCGGCAAGGATGATCGGCACCGAAGCCACCATCAGCGCTGAAATCAGCAGCGCCGGATCAATTCCTCCGAACATCAGATGGCCTCCTTCTTATGGGCAAGGCGGATGCGGTAATTGCTGAGCAGATCGACGGCCAGCAGGAAAAACAGCAGCATCCCCTGAAACGCCTGAATGGCGGCGGCAGGCAGGCCCAGCATGAACTGCGCAAGCTCGCCGCCGATATAGGTCAGCGCCATCAACAGCCCCGCCAGCAGAATGCCAATGGGGTTCAACCGGCCAAGAAACGCCACGATAATCGCGGTAAAGCCATAGCCCACGTTGAAATCAATGCTGATCTGCCCGGCAGGCCCCGACACCTCGAACAGGCCCGCCAGCCCCGCCAAAGCCCCGGAAATCCCCATGCACAGCAGCACCAGCCCGGTCGGGTTCACCCCGGCATAGCGCGCGGCGCGCGGGGCCTGCCCGGCCAGCTTGATGTGAAAGCCAAGGATATGGCGCTGCAGCAGGATATAGGCCGCAATCACCGCCATCAACGCCGCGATCACCCCCCAATGCATGCCGGTGCCCGCAATCAGTTCGGGGTTAGACGCGGCAGGGTACTGGCTCAGGTTCCGGCTGCCCGGAAAGCCGCCGCCTTGCGGATTGCGCAGCAGGCCCAGCGACATCGACGACAGGAAGTTCTGCGCGATATAGACCATCAGCAGACTGACCAGAATCTCGTTGGTGTTGAATTTCGTCTTCAGCACCGCCGGAATCATCGCCCAGATCCAGCCGCCGAACGCGCCTGCAATCACCATCAGCGGAAAGATGAACCAGTGGTCGGCAGGATAGAACGCCAGCCCGACCCCCGCGCCGAACAGCGCCCCCATAATATACTGGCCCTCGGCCCCGATGTTCCAGATCCCGGCCCGGAAGCCCAGGGAAAGCCCGATGGCGATCAAAATCAGCGGCCCCGCCTTCACCAGCAGTTGCGGCCGCGAATAGGCCGCAAACTGCGGGTGAAACAACGGGTCCCAGAAGATCGTGCGAATGGCCTCGAACGGGTTTTTCCCCAGCGCGGCAAACATCAGCCCGCCCGCAATCATCGTCAGCACCACCGCCAGAATCGGCGTCGCCCCCTGCCAGAACCGGCTGGGTGAGGGTCTCTTTTCAAGCCTCAGCATGGAGCCGCCCCTTCATCTTGATACAAATACTCATCTTGTCGCCGCCTGCTGCACTGCGCTCAGTGGCCATGATGCGCCACCTCCATGCCATGCGCGCCGCCCATCATCAGCCCGATCTCGTCTATCGTCAGCCCCGCCACCGGGCGCGGCGAGGTCAGCCGCCCCTCGTTCAGCGCGGCGAAGGTGTCGGCGATTTCCAGCAGCTCATCCAGATCCTGGCTGATCACCACCACCGCCGCCCCTCCGGCGGCGCGGTCGAGGATCGCCTGCCGGATGCTGGCCGCCGCCGCCGCATCAACACCCCATGTCGGCTGGTTGATCACGATCACCGTCGGCGTCTGGCTCAGCTCACGCCCCACCACGAATTTCTGCAGGTTGCCGCCCGACAGCGCCCGCGCTGCCACATGGGTGCCCGGCGTGCGCACGTCGAAGTCCTTGACGATACCGGCGGCAAACGCCTCTGTCGCGCCCCAGTCGATGAAGCCGTTCTTCGTCAAACCCTTGCGCAAGGCCCCCGACAGCAGCGCATTCTCGACCAATGACATGTCCGGTGCCGCCGCATGGCCCAGCCGTTCTTCGGGGGCCGCCACCAGCCCCAGCGCCCGACGCTCATTCGGGCCGGTTTGCCCCACGCCCGCGCCGTCGATCCTGACCGCGCCCTGCGCTGCCCGCACCTCACCCGACAGCGCCAGCAGCAATTCGTCCTGCCCGTTGCCCGCCACCCCGGCGATGCCCAGCACCTCACCCTTGGCCACCTTGAAGCTGACATTCTTCAAAGAGGTGCCAAAGGGAATGGGCGAGGCGACCGACAGATCCACCACTTCCAGCGCCGTCGCCCCTTTGGTGCCGCCCGCCCGTTCCGGCGGGGTCAGTGTGGCCCCAATCATCAGCTCTGCCATCTCGCGCGCCGACCGCTCACGCGGGGTGCAGGTTGCCACCACCTTGCCGCGCCGCAGGATCGTCGCCTCGTCACACAGCGTGCGGATCTCTTCCAGCTTGTGGCTGATATACAGGATCGCGGTGCCTTCCGCCGACAGCTGGCGCAGGGTGCGGAACAGGATGTCCACCTCCTGCGGGGTCAGAACGCTTGTCGGCTCGTCCATGATCAGCAGCTTGGGGTCCTGCAGCAGACAGCGCACAATCTCCACCCGCTGCCGCTCTCCGGCGGACAGATCGCCCACCATCCGGCCCGGGTCCAGCGGCAAGCCGTATTCCTCGCTGACCGACTTGATGCGGCTGGCCAGCTCCTTCATGGGGGGCGGATTTTCCATGCCAAGGGCGACGTTTTCGGCGACATTCAGCGCCTCGAACAGGCTGAAATGCTGGAACACCATGGCCACGCCGCTCGCCCGTGCGGCCCGAGGCTCGGCGGGCGTATAGGCCGCCCCGCGCAGGGTCATCTGCCCCGAGTCCGGTTTCACCAGACCGTAGATCATCTTGACCAGCGTTGACTTCCCGGCGCCATTTTCGCCGAGCAGGGCGTGAATCTCGCCCTCAGAAATCGCGAAAGACACATCAGAGTTCGCGACCACGCCGGGATAGGCCTTTGTCACCCCCTCGACGCGCAACAGTTCGGGCCGTGTCATAGGGCGTTCTCCTTGAGCAAAGGGATGGCGGTCTGCCGCAGAACGGCCTGCGCCACGCCGATGGCGATGGCCTGAGGGTGCTTGCCCAGGGCAGGGTCGCCAATCGGGCAATCAATGCGGGCGATTTGGCCCGGCGCGTGGCCAAGAGCGGCCAGCCGCGAGCGGAACCGCGCCCATTTGGTGGCCGATCCGATCACCCCGGCGCGGGCAAAACCGTGGGTCAGCAGACGGTGGCACAGATCCAGATCAAGCGCATGGCTATAGGTCAGCACCAGATGCTCGGCACCGCGCGGCGCATGCGGCACCAAACGTGCCGCATCGGCGCAGGGCAGGGCGGTCACGCCCTTGGGGATCGTATCGGGAAAGCGGTCTGCTGCAACATCCACCCATGTAACCCGCAGCCCCGGCAGCGGGGCCAGCACCCCCACCAGCGCCCGGCCCACATGCCCGGCACCCCAGATCCACAGATCGCGCGCCGGGGCCGCCACCGGCTCCACGAACCAGCCCTGCACCAGCTGCGGCTCTGGCATCACGCCTTGCCCCCGCGCCCGGTCCAGCAACCGTTTCACCCCCAGCGGCATCGCCCGCCCATCGGTGCTGCGCGCCACCACCCCGGCCTCGGCCATGGGCAGGCACCCGGCGTCATACACTTCGGTCAACAGCGTGACCGCGCCACCGCAGCATTGCCCAAGCGCAGGCCCCAAAGGCACCCGCCGCAGGCGATGCCCGCCCGCCGCCAGCATCGCCCGCGCGTCAGCCGCCGCCTCATATTCCAGCGCGCCGCCGCCGATGGTCCCTGATTGCCCATCCGCCCAGACCAGCATTGCCGCCCCCGGCTCTCGCGGCGATGACCCGTCATGCGCGGCAATCACCACCCGCGCGACAGCCCCATGCGCCGCCACCACTGCCGCCAGCTCCGCCAGATCAAACATCGCCACGCACCCGACCCACCGCCGCCAGAACCCGTTCGGCTGTGGCGGGCGCGTCCAGTGCCGGATAGCCCGGCCCGCAAGCCGCCACCGCATCCGAGAGCGCATACAGCGCCGAGATGCCCAGCATGAACGGCGGCTCGCCCACCGCTTTCGACCGGCCCACCGTGTCTTCGCGGTTGGGCTGCCCCCAGAGGGCCACGTTGAACACATCGGGCCGGTCCGAACAGGCGGGGATCTTGTAGGTGCTGGGGGCATGCGTGGTCAGCCGCCCCTTGCCATCCCAGACCAGCTCTTCCGTGGTCAGCCAGCCCGCGCCCTGAACGTAAGCCCCCTCGATCTGCCCGATATCCAGCGCCGAATTCAGGCTGCTGCCGGTATCGTGCAACAGATCGGCGCGCAGAATGCGGTTTTCGCCGGTCAGCGTGTCGATCACCACCTCTGTCACCGCCGCGCCATAGGCGAAGTACAGGAAGGGCCGCCCCTTACCCGCCTTGCGGTCCCATTGCAGCTTTGGCGTGGCGTAGAACCCGGTCGACGACAGGCTGACTCGCGCCTGATAGGCCCACATCGCCACGCGTGCGAAGTCATAAACCTCACCCGCCACCTTGACGACGCCACCTTCAAACCGCACCGACGCCGGGTCGGCCTGATGCTTGCCCGCGACAAACTCTGCCATCCGGTCGCGGATGGTGATGCAGGCCGCCCGGGCTGCCATGCCGTTCAGGTCAGACCCGGAACTGGCCGCCGTGGCGCTGGTGTTGGGCACCTTGGCGGTATCGGTCGCGGTGATCTTCACCACCGCAGGGTCCACCCCGAACACCCCCGCCGCCACCTGCGCCACCTTCTGGAACAGACCTTGCCCCATCTCGGTGCCGCCATGGTTCAGGTGGATCGACCCATCCTGATACACATGCACCAAAGCGCCGGCCTGATTCAGATGCGTCAGCGTGAACGAAATCCCGAACTTCACCGGCGTCAGCGCAATCCCGCGCTTGAGGATCGGCGACGTCGCATTCCAGGCCGCAATCGCCGCCCGCCGCGCCGCGTAATCCGATGTCTCCACCAGCCGCCCCACCAGCTCATGCCCGATGAAATCCTCCACCGGCATGAAAAACGGCGTGCTCTGCCCTGCCGCATTCATCTTGGCGAAAATACTCTCGGGGGTAGTCCATTGGTTTCGCCATTGGTTCGAGGAACCAATGGACTGGGGGGGCGAAGCGCCCCCGGGGGTTGCCGCAATCGCCCCGCGTGAGGTCAGGTCCACCTCGTCATCCACCGGCGGGCGGTCCGGCGCGGTATCCGCCAGACTGGCCTCCCCGCCCGGCAAATCCCCGCCGACCATCGCCGCATAGAAATTCACCCGCCGCACCTCCAGCGGGTCGCAGCCCAGCGTATGTGCCACATGGTCCATCACCCGTTCGATCCCCACCATGCCCTGCGGCCCGCCAAAACCGCGGAAGGCGGTGGCGCTTTGGGTGTGGGTTTTCAGGCGATGGCTTTCGATACGGATGTCAGGCAGGTGATAGCAGTTGTCGGCATGCAGCATGGCACGGTCAGCCACCGGCAAGGACAGGTCCTGCGCCCAGCCGCAACGGAACAGGTGGGTGAAGTCCACCCCGGTCAGCTTGCCCTGATCATCAAACCCGGCGCGATAGAGGATGCGCAGGTCATGGCGCTTGCCGGTGATCATCATGTCGTCATCGCGGTCATAGCGCATCTTGGCGGGTCGCCCGGTACGGGACGCCACCACGGCGCAGGCGATGGCCAGCGCGTTGCCCTGAGATTCCTTGCCGCCAAAACCGCCGCCCATCCGCCGCACCTCGACCCGCACGGCGCTCATCGGCAGGTGCAGGGCGTGGGCGACCTTGTGCTGGATCTCGGACGGGTGCTGGGTGGACGAATGCACCAGCAGATCGCCGCCCTCCAGCGGCAGGCAGGCCGCGACCTGACCCTCCAGATAGAAATGCTCTTGCCCGCCGACCTCGAACCGGCCTTCTACCTGATGCGGGGCCGCGTCAATCGCGCGGGCGGCATCGCCCTTGACCCAGATCACCGGCCCGTCCTCGAACCGGCTGTTGGCGGCCAAGGCGTCATCCACTGTCAACAACGCTGGCTTTTCGGCATAGCTGACCTTGGCCAGCCGTGCCGCCTTGCGCGCTGCCAGATGGCTGTCGGCGGCCACCAGAAACAGCGGCATCCCCAGATAATGCACCGGCCCGGTCGAAATCATCGGTTCGTCATGGGCCGAGGGGCTGCAATCGGGCACCTCGTCAAAATCCTGTGGCCCATAGACCGCCACCACGCCGGGAGCGGCGCGCACCTCCGACAGGTCGAGCGCTGTCACATCGCCATGGGCGATGGTTGACAGGCCAAAGGCCAGATGCAGCGCATTGCCGGGCAGCGGGATGTCATCGACATAGCGTGCCTGTCCGGTCACATGCAGTGGGGCCGCGTCATGCGGCAGGGGTTTGCCCATGCTCATGCCCGCACCTCCAGAACTGACACCGATACACCGGCAAGATCATGCACATAGCGCCGCAGCATGTTCTGCGCGGTGGTCAGCCGATAGGCCGCACTTGCCCGCATGTCAGAGAGCGGCGCGAAATCCTGCGTCATCAGAGCCGCCGCCGCGTCCGCCGTTTCCGGCGTCATCGGTCTGCCGATCAGCGCGCCCTCTACCGCCGCCGCCCGTTTCGGCGTGCCCGCCATGCCGCCAAAGGCGATGCGGGCCGAGGTGATCACCCCATCCGCCGTTTCCAGATTGAAGCAGCCGCAGACGGCCGAGATATCCTGATCGAACCGCTTCGACAGCTTGTAGCAACGCAGGTTCGGGGCAGTTGCGGGGATGGTCACGGCTTCGACAAATTCCCCCGGCTGCCGGTCCTGCTTGCGATACGCGATAAAGAAATCCTCCAGCGCCATCTCGCGCCGCACATCGCCGCGGCGCAGGTGCAGGGTGGCTCCCAGTGCGATCAAGGCCGGTGGCCCGTCACCGATGGGCGAGCCATTGGCAATATTGCCGCCGATGGTGGCCGCATTGCGCACCTGCTCGCTGGAATAGCGCCGCAGCAATTCGCCGAAGGACGGAAAGCGCGGGGCGAGGGCGCCGCGCAGATCGGCAATGGTGACAGCAGCGCCAATGCGCAGGGTGTCGCCCTGATCATCGATTTGGCGCAGGTCTTCGATGCCCGCCACAAACGCCACCGGCGACAGCGCGCGCAGCTGTTTGGTGACCCAAAGGCCGACATCCGTCGCCCCGGCGATCAGCGTGGCGTCGGGGCTGGCGAGGTACCAAGCCGCCAGCTCGTCACTGTTGCGCGGGCGGAAGCCGTGCAGGGGGGCTGCCTGCCCCCCTCGGCCTGCGGCCTCACCCCCCGGGGATACTTGAGGACTAAAAATATCACGATCCGTCGTCATCCAGGCCGGCACCGGAGCGACCTCAGCCGCCTGTGCCGCGCGGATGATCGGGGCATAGCCGGTACAGCGGCACAGGTTGCCGGCCAGCTGGTCATCGTGGTCGGTGGCGCCGTTCAGATGGGCTGTTGCCATCGACACGATGAACCCCGGTGTGCAGAAGCCGCATTGCGATCCGTGGTGATCGATCATCGCCTGCTGCACCGGATGCGCCTCGCCGTTCGGCCCGGCGATGCCTTCGACCGTGCGCACCGCCTTGCCGTCCAGCTGCGGCAGGAACAGAATGCAGGCGTTCAGCGCGCGGCTGCCATTTGCATCGGTGACCATCACCGTGCAGGCCCCGCAATCGCCCTCGTTGCAGCCCTCTTTGGTGCCGGTCAGCCCACGGCTTTCGCGCAGCCAGTCCAGAAGCGTCCGCGTGGGCGCCTCGTCGGACACGCGGACAGGCGCTCCGTTCAGGTGAAACGCAATCTGCGACATATGTGTTCGTCCGCCGCCTTCTCCCCGTTCGAGGTTTTCTGCATACCCGCCCGATGCGGCGTAAAACGGGTATGCACCCCTTATCTCCCTGTCAGATCATCAAGCAAGGCGATGCGCCACAAGGCAAGACAAATATCCGGGCCCGCATTTGAAGCACCATCGGGATTTGCCGAAGAATGAGGCGCCCTTTCCCCCGGAGGGATGCTTCGCTAGGCTAGCCCTATGTCACAGCACCCACGATTCATTCACCTGCGCGTCCACACCGAACATTCCTTGCTGGAAGGGGCGGTGCCGGTCAAGTCACTGGTCAAGCTGGCGGTGGCGGGGCAGATGCCGGCCATTGCGGTGACCGACACCAACAACATGTTTGCGGCACTGGAATTTTCGGTGACCGCGCAGGGGGCCGGGGTGCAGCCGATTGTCGGCTGTCAGGTCAGTCTGGCCCATGATCCGGCCCAGCCCGGCGAGCGGCCCCGTGCGCCCGCGCCCATCGTCCTGTTGGCGCAGAACGATGCGGGCTACATGAACCTGATGAAGCTGAACTCCTGCCTGTACCTGCGCGGCGACGGGCAGCTGCCGCATGTGACGGTGGACGATCTGACCCGCCATGCCGAGGGGCTGATCTGCCTGACCGGGGGGCCGGACGGCCCGCTGGGCCGGTTTCTGCAGGCCGGGCAGATGCCAAAGGCGCGCGCGCTGCTGGAGCAGTTGGCGGCGGCCTTTCAGGACCGGCTGTATGTCGAGTTGCAGCGCCATCCCGGCGAAGGGGGCAAACTGCCGCCCGCCGAGGCCGGGTCGGAGCGCGGCCATGTCGAGCTGGCCTATGACATGGGCCTGCCGCTGGTGGCGACCAATGATGTCTACTTCCCCAAGGCCGAGATGTATGAGGCGCATGACGCGCTGATCTGCATTGCCGAGGGGGCCTATGTGGACCAGCAGCAGCCCCGCCGCCGCCTGACCCCGCAGCACTATTTCAAATCTGAGTCTGAAATGTGCGCCCTGTTCGCCGATCTGCCCGAGGCGCTGGAGAATACGGTGGAAATCGCCCGGCGCTGCGCCTTTGCCGCCTATAAGCGCAAGCCGATCCTGCCGAAGTTCGCCGATGACGAGGTCAACGAGCTGCGCCGTCAGGCCAATGCCGGGTTGCAGGCGCGACTGGCCATCATCCCCCATGCGGTGACGGTGGAAGAGTATCAGGCCCGTCTGGATTTTGAGCTGAACGTGATCGAGGGCATGGGCTTTCCCGGCTATTTCCTTATCGTGGCCGATTTCATCAAATGGGCCAAGGATCATGGTATTCCGGTCGGGCCCGGGCGCGGGTCGGGGGCCGGATCGCTGGTTGCCTATGCGCTGACCATCACCGATCTTGATCCCTTGCGCTATGCGCTGCTGTTCGAGCGGTTCCTGAACCCGGAACGGGTCAGCATGCCCGACTTCGACATCGACTTCTGCATGGACCGCCGGGAAGAGGTGATCCAGTACGTTCAAGCGAAATATGGCCGCGACAAGGTGGGGCAGATCATCACCTTCGGCGCACTGCTGTCCAAGGCCGCTGTGCGCGACGTGGGGCGGGTGCTGCAGCTGTCCTACGGGCAGGTCGACCGGCTGTCGAAGATGATCCCGGTCGAAGGGGTGAAGCCGGTCAGCATCACCAAGGCATTGGCGGACGAGCCGCGCCTGCGTGAGGCCGCGAAGGAAGAGGTGGTGGGGCGGCTCTTGGGCTATGCCCAGCAGATCGAAGGCTTGTACCGCAACGCATCAACCCACGCCGCCGGGGTGGTGATCGGTGACCGCCCGCTGGACGAGCTGGTGCCGCTGTATCAGGACCCGCGCTCCGATATGCCCGCCACCCAGTTCAACATGAAATGGGTCGAGGCGGCGGGGTTGGTCAAGTTCGACTTTCTGGGGCTGAAAACCCTGACCGTCATTCAGAACGCGATGGACCTGCTCGCCCTGCGCGGCGTGTCCTTTGACATCAACCTGATCCCGCTGGACGACAAGCCCAGCTATGAGCTGTATGCCGCCGCGAAAACGGTCGCGGTGTTTCAGGTGGAATCCAGCGGCATGATGGATGCGCTGCGCCGGATGAAGCCGACCTGTATCGAGGATATCGTGGCACTGGTGGCGCTGTACCGTCCCGGCCCGATGGAGAATATCCCGGTTTATTGTGAGGTGAAGAACGGGCTGCGCGAGATATCCTCGCTGCACCCGACCATCGATCCGATTCTGAAAGAGACGCAAGGCATCATCGTTTATCAGGAACAGGTGATGCAGATCGCGCAGGTCATGGGCGGCTATTCCCTTGGCGGGGCCGACCTGTTGCGCCGCGCGATGGGCAAAAAGATCGCCGAGGAAATGGCGAAAGAGCGGCCCAAGTTTATTGAGGGCGCGAAGAAGACCCACGGCATCGACGCGAAAAAGGCGGGCGAGGTCTTTGACCTGCTGGAGAAATTCGCCAATTACGGTTTCAACAAATCCCACGCCGCTGCCTATGCGGTGGTCTCGTATCAGACCGCCTATCTGAAGGCGAATTACCCGGTTGAATTCATGGCCGGGGTGATGAACTGCGATATTCACCTGACCGATAAACTCGCCGTCTACAAACGCGAGGTGGACAAGCTGGGGATCACCATGGTCGCGCCTTGTGTGAACCGCAGTCTTGCCACCTTTACTGTGCGCGACGGCGCGTTGATCTATGCCCTTGGTGCATTGAAAAACGTTGGTGTCGAGGCGATGAAGCTGATTGTCGAGGCGCGCGTCGAAAAGCCTTTCGCCAACCTGTTCGATTTTGCCCGGCGCGTGGATCTCAAACGCGTCGGCAAGCGCCCGATGGAAATGCTGGCCCGCGCCGGGGCGTTTGATCAGCTCGACCCCAACCGCGCCCGCGTGTTCGAGGCGCTCGACGCGCTGGTCGCCTATTCCGCCGCGATCCATGAGGCGAAATCCAGCAATCAGGTGTCGCTGTTCGGCGAGGCCGGGGCAGACATACCCGAACCCCGCTTGGCCTTCCGCGATGACTGGCAGCCGGTGGAACGGCTGGGGCATGAACATCAGGCGGTCGGCTTCTATCTGTCGGGCCACCCGCTGGATGATTACATGGGGCCGCTGAAACGCCGCGATGTGAAGACCCTGACCGAGATTACCCAACTTGCCCAACGCGGCCCGCTGATTGCGAAAATCGCAGGCTCGGTCGCGTCAAAGCAAGAGCGTAAATCGGCCAAGGGCAACCGCTTTGCCTTTGTCCAGTTGTCGGACCCGACCGGCCTGTATGAGGTGACCGTGTTCTCTGACGTGCTGGAAGCCGCGCGTGAGTTTCTGGAACCGGGGCGTAATGTGGTGCTGACGGTGAAGGTTGATCCCGATGGCGATGGCGTCAAGCTGCTGGCCAACGGCGTGCAACCCATCGACGCGGTGGCCGATCAGGCCGGCGCGTCAGACCTGCGCATCCACCTGAACCGGGCCGAGGCGGTGCCGTCGCTCGCCACCCTGCTGGGCAAGGTAGAGGGCCGCAACCGCGCCCGCATCACCCTCTGCGTGCCCGACGATCAGGGCCGCGAGATAGATCTGATCCTGCCGCAGCAATACCCGGTTACGCCGCAGATCAAGGGCGCGATCAAGGCGATGCAGGGTGTGGTGATGATCGAGGAGGTGTGAGGGGGTTGAATAGTAGCCTTCCGGACTTTCGATCATACTATTTTATTTTCAGGAGCGTGTTCAGCTACCGCTTTCTATCTTTGGATAACTGTTTTGGTCAAAGAATGGATCCTTTTCCCAGCCTTGTTCCTCTTGAATGATCTCGCGAAAAACTACAGCGATCCAATGCTCAAGACATGCACAGGCATGCTCAAATTCCTTGAAAAGTTGGCTTTGATTGTACCCAACGCGGTCGGAACTTTTATTTCGGCCAAAAGCTTCTTTCCGTGATGTGCCAAATCTGAATAGATCACCTAGAGGGTCTACAGCATGCAAATTCTCAACAAGCCGGTCGGTTGCTTCCAGCCGCGTGTCATTTGTAATGGAATATCCATTGCCGATCAACCATACCCGCCCTTGATTCCAGAGCAATTCCAAATCGTGGACAAACTTCACTGTGCTAGCTTCATCCCCAACTTTCCATCTAATCGTTTCAATTAGAGACTTGAGGTAAAGTTCGATGGTCTGTCGGATCATATGAAGAACTGGGGACGTCCAATTCGACATATTCGGGTCTTCGCACTGACGTAAAATCAGAGCCTGTGCCGCAATTTTGAAGTCAAATGCTGCCAGCCCATAATCAAAATCCGCATTATGAATTTCGCAATATGAAACACTGGGATTTGTATTTCTGAACGCTTCGCTTGGTCCGTTCCAAATTTCAAAGTGGAATCTCTCGTCAGGATGTTTGTCGTTCCCCCTCACCGCAACCCGAACTCCGCCATCGCCTCCGCCAGTCCCGGCGGCAGGGCCTCTTCCTTCTCGCGCCCCGGCAGCAGGTCGGGCGGGGCATCTTTCGGGTCCAGATAGCGCCAGCCCTGGAACGGGCGGCGGGGCACGGCCTGGGTGCGGGTCACTTCGGCATCGAGCACGATGGCGCAGCGGGAGATGCCATCCTCGCCCGTCACCTGCTCCAGCCCGACAATCCGCTGCCGCGCCAGCACCACGCCCTTGATCACCCAATACAGCGAGCCACCCGCCAGCACCTCATCGGCGCGTTTGGGCCACATGCGGGTGACATGCACCGCACGGCCCTTGGGCCAGCGCGCGCGCTGGCTGCGCTGCCAGTCCAGCAGATCCTCGACGGAGTCGGCCCCGACGCAGAGTTTCAGGATGTGAATATGATCTGCCACCGACTCGGTCCCCATTCAGAAGGGCAGAGCATAGGCCGCTCATTGGTGAGGGCAAGGCGTTGACCCTTGCGCTTTAGGGGCGTATTTTGTGGTCTTCGCGAAATTCCCCACAAATACAAGGCTGTCCCATGACCCGATTCGCTGCGCCCATTGCCGAACAGATCTGGGACATGAAATACCGGCTGAAAGCGCAGGACGGCACCGCGATTGACGGCTCGGTCGAAGATACCTGGCGGCGTATCGCCCGCGCCATTGCGGCGGTCGAGAAAGACCCGGCCAAGTGGGAGGATAAATTCTACCACGCGCTGGAAGATTTCAAATACCTGCCCGCAGGCCGCATCACCGCAGGCGCGGGCACCGGGCGGGCGGTCACCCTGTTCAACTGCTTTGTCATGGGCACCATTCCCGACAACATGGGCGGAATTTTCGACGGGCTGAAAGAGGCCGCGCTGACCATGCAGCAGGGCGGCGGCATCGGCTATGATTTCAGCACCATCCGCCCGCGCGGGGCCGAGGTGAAGGGGGTGGCCGCCGATGCTTCCGGCCCGCTGTCCTTCATGGATGTCTGGGATGCGATGTGCCGCACCATCATGTCGGCGGGCAGCCGCCGGGGCGCGATGATGGCTACCATGCGCTGCGACCATCCCGATATCGAGGCGTTCATCGAGGCCAAGAAAGACCCCGCGCGGTTGCGCATGTTCAACCTGTCGGTGCTGGTGACAGACCCGTTCATGGCGGCGGTCAAGGCGGATGGCCCGTGGGAACTGGTGTTCGGCGACAAGGTCTACAAGACCCTGCAGGCCCGTGATCTGTGGAACAAGATCATGCGCAACACTTTTGATTTTGCCGAACCGGGTGTGATCTTCATCGACCGTATCAATGCGATGAACAACCTGAGCTATTGCGAAACCATCGCCGCCACCAACCCCTGCGGCGAACAGCCGTTGCCGCCTTATGGGGCTTGCCTTCTGGGCAGCATCAACATGGCGGCGCTGATCGCGAACCCGTTTGCCGATGATGCCGCGCTTGATCTGGACGCACTGGATGATCTGGTCCGCACCGCCGTGCGGATGATGGACAATGTGGTCGATGCCAGCCGCTTTCCCCTGCCGCAGCAAGAGGCCGAGGCGCAGGCCAAGCGCCGGATTGGCCTTGGCGTCACCGGGCTTGCCGATGCGCTGCTGATGATCGGCGCGCGCTATGGCAGTGTCGAGGCTGCCGCGATCACCGAACAATGGATGCACGCCATCGCGCGGTCGTCCTACCTCGCCTCGGCGGACCTTGCCCGCGAAAAGGGGGCCTTCCCGCTGTTTGATGCCGATAAATTCCTCGCCTCCGGCTCGCTGCAGCATATGGATGCCGATGTGAAGGATGCGATCCGCCAGCACGGCATCCGCAATGCGCTGCTGACCTCGATTGCCCCTACCGGCACCATCAGCCTGTACGCGGGCAATGTGTCATCGGGGATCGAGCCGGTGTTTGCCTATGCCTACACCCGCAAGGTGCTGCAAAAAGACGGCTCGCGCACCGAAGAAGAGGTGGTCGACTACGCCGTCCGCCTGTGGCGTGAAAAGTTCGGTGACGCGGCGCTGCCCGACCATTTCGTGAACGCCCAGACCCTGCCGCCGCTGGACCATGTGCGGATGCAGGCCGCCGCGCAGAAATGGGTCGACAGCAGCATTTCCAAAACCATCAACTGCCCCGAGGATATCAGCTTTGACGATTTCCAGCAGGTCTATATGGCGGCTTGGGATCAGGGCTGCAAAGGCTGCACCACCTACCGCCCCAATGATGTGACCGGCTCGGTGCTGACCGTATCGGAATCGTCGGACAAAACCCCGTCCGAGGCCCCTGTCGCGCAACAGGACGGCGAGGTGATCTACCTCTCCGAACCGCTCGACCGCCCCGCAGCACTGGAAGGGGCCACCTACAAGCTGAAATGGCCAGGGTCGGAACACGCGCTTTATATCACCGTGAATGACATCATCATCTCCGGCCACCGCCGCCCGTTCGAGGTGTTCATCAACTCCAAGAATATGGAGCATTTCGCCTGGACCGTCGCCCTGACCCGGATGATCTCTGCCGTGTTCCGCCGGGGCGGTGACATTTCCTTTGTGGTCGAAGAGCTGAAAGCCGTGTTCGACCCGCGCGGCGGGGCCTGGATGGAGGGCAAATACATCCCCTCCATCCTGGCCGCCATCGGCGGGGTGATCGAACGCCACCTGATCGAGATCGGCTTCATCGAAGGCGAAGGCATGGGCCTGAAATCCGACCCGCAAGCCGAGGTCGTCGCTATCGGCGCGACCCCGCGCGGCAAAAGCTGCTCCAGCTGCGGCAGCTATGACCTGCGCATGATAGAGGGCTGCATGACCTGCGCCTCCTGCGGCTATTCGAAGTGCGGCTGATGTGAAAAGGGCGGCACATTGTGCCGCCCTATGCTGTCAGGACCGGGCCGTTCAGCCGCTGAACAGGAAGTGCAGCACGTCGCCGTCCTTGACCTCATAGGTCTTGCCTTCCACCCGGAACTTGCCCGCCTCTTTTGCCCCCGCTTCACCCTTGCCGGCGATGTAATCGGCATAGGCAATGGTTTCGGCCCGGATGAAGCCCTTCTCGAAATCGCCGTGGATCACCCCCGCCGCCGCCGGGGCGAGTGTGCCTTTCAGGATGGTCCAGGCGCGGGCCTCTTTTGGCCCCACGGTGAAATAGGTCTGCAACTCCAGCAGCTCATACCCCGCCCGGATCAGCCGGTCCAACCCTGCCTCTGCCAGCCCCATTTCCTCCAGGAACATCGCGGCCTCTTCGTCGGCCAGCTGGCTGATCTCTTCCTCGATCCGGGCCGAGATCACCACCGCGCCCGCGCCTTGCGCCTTCGCCATTTCCACCACCCGCGCCGACTGGCTGTTGCCACTCGCTGCCGAGGATTCCTCGACATTGCAGACATACAGCACCGGCTTTGAGGTCAGCAGCTGCAGCAACCGCCAGGCCCGCAGATCATCCGCCGCCACCGCAATCGTGCGCGCCGGTTTGCCCTCTTCCAGCACCTTCTGCGCCAGTGCCAGCAGCCGGTCCTGATCCGCGCTTTCCTTGTCGCCGCCCTTCATCTTGCGGGCCAGGTTCGCGCGGCGGCGTTCGATGCTTTCCAGATCGGCCAGCATCAGCTCGGTTTCAATGGTCTCGGCATCCGCCACCGGGTCGATCCGCCCTTCGACATGGGTGATGTCGCCATCCTCAAAACAGCGCAGCACATGGGCAATCGCATCGCATTCGCGGATGTTGGCCAGAAACTGGTTTCCCAAGCCCTCACCCTTTGACGCCCCCCGCACTAGACCCGCGATATCGACAAAGGTCATCCGCGTGGGGATGATCTGCTTTGACCCGGCAATCGCGGCCAGCTTGTCCAGCCGGTCATCGGGCACCGCCACCTCACCCACGTTCGGCTCAATCGTGCAGAACGGAAAATTCGCGGCCTGCGCGGCGGCGGTCCGGGTCAGCGCGTTGAACAGGGTCGATTTGCCCACATTCGGCAGACCCACGATACCCATCTTGAAACCCATGACATTCTCCATCCGGCGGTTGACAGGCTCTTAAGCGTGATAGCGCACAGGATCAAGCAGGCGCAGGCCCCATTGATTTTCTGCGCCCGCCCGTGCAAACCGCTAGCAACCAAAAGGGATGGGCCGGACATGACCAGAATCGACGATACCTTCGCACGCCTGCGCACGCAGGGGAAAAAGGGCTTCGTCGCCTATATCATGGCCGGTGATCCCGATATCGCTACCTCATCCGCGGTGATGAAGGGCCTGCCGGGGGCGGGGGTGGATATTATTGAACTCGGCATGCCCTTCACCGACCCGATGGCCGATGGTCCCACGATCCAGCTGGCCGGTCAGCGCGCGCTGGACCACCATATGAAGATGGATCAGGTGCTGGATATGGTCCGCGACTTCCGCGCCGCCGATACGGTGACGCCCATTGTGCTGATGGGCTATTACAACCCGATCTACGCGCGCGGGGTCGACCGTTTTCTGGCTGATGCGGTCAGCGCCGGCATCGACGGGCTGATCGTGGTCGACCTGCCGCCGGAGGAAGACTCGGAACTCTGCCTGCCCGCACAGGCCGCCGGATTGAACTTCAT
The DNA here is from genome assembly GCF_030656345.1 of Pseudotabrizicola sp. GTDB lineage: Bacteria > Pseudomonadota > Alphaproteobacteria > Rhodobacterales > Rhodobacteraceae > Pseudotabrizicola. The sequence continues at coordinate 160,836 of NZ_JAUSNR010000023.1, forward strand.
CCGGCTGGCGACGCCGACGACCGATGCCAAACGCCTGCCCGCCGTGCTGAAAAACACCTCCGGTTTCGTGTATTACGTCTCTGTCACCGGCATCACCGGGGCTGCTGCTGCACAGGCGGCTGATGTGGGGCCAGAGGTGGCGCGCATCAAACAATCCACCGACCTGCCGGTGATCGTCGGCTTCGGCATCAACACGCCGGATCAGGCACGGGCAATTGCAGGCGTGGCCGATGGCTGCGTGGTGGGGTCGGCGATCGTGAAGGATATCGGTGCAGGCAAGCCGGTGGCCGAGGTGCTGGCAAATGTGGCGGCTTTGGCAGCGGGGGCGCACGCGGCGTAGGGGGGGCGGACCTAGCGGTCGTTGGACCAGAGCGAAGCCGCTCACGCATCTACGGCATAACAGACGGCTTGTAGCTTGTTGCCATCAGGATCGCGAACATATGCGGCGTAGTAGTTTTCGCCGTAGTGCGGTCTTGGACCCGGCTTGCCCGCACAGCTTCCACCCAAGCGAAGCGCGGATTCATGAAAGCTGTGAACCATCTCCTTTGTCTCTGCGACAAATGCAATGTGAGTGCCGTTTCCCCATGTTGCAGGACGGCCATCTTCCGGTGGATAAAGATAGATCGTCGGCATCCCACCTTTCTCATAAGCTGGCGCTTTACCCAGAGGCTTGGGCAAGCGCTTAAAGCCAAGAACACCAAGAACCTCGTCGTAAAAGCGACCGGCACGCTCCGTGTCATTGGTCCCGAGTGTGATGTGACTGATGATGGACATGATTGCCTCTTTGCGTTTTGCAGTGAGACTAAAACATGAACATGCTTATGCCAACAGGTTTGAACTGGGAACGTCTCATGTTCGTCAATTTGCGCCGACATCCTGAACAGACCCTCACCTGCACAGACCCTCAAAAGACAGCTGCATCAGCAGCGCCTCGCACTTCTTCCCATTTCCCCATCCGCTCCACCCTCCCTGACGGTCGCTTCTCGCGAAATGAGCCCGTAAGGAAGCGATGAGCGCGCGGGGGCGGGTCTGCGACTAACCCGCAACCCGTCTCAATACATCGACTTGCGGTAGGCGTCCTCAAGATCGGTATCCAGCTTTGCAAGCGCCTCGGGGTCTTCCGGCGCGCCAATGGTCTGGTCCAATATCATATGCACCAGCGATGGCATCTCGCGCCGGTTCTGCCGCATATCGGGGTTCCACAGGTCAGACCGGCGGAAGGCTTTGGCGCAGTGCAGGAACGCCTCTGCTACGCTGACGACGATGGCAACGGTGGGCAGACGGTCGTTCACCGTCAGGGCGGACAGCAGGTCCGGGTCGCGCGTCACCTGTGCGCGGCCGTTGATCCGCAGGCTATCGTCGAACCCGGGCACCATGAACAGCAGGCCGATGGCCGGGTTGGCGATCAGGTTGCTCAGCGTGTCCAGCCGGTTGTTGCCGGGCCGGTCGGGGATCAGCAGGGTCCGGTCATCCAGCACCTTTACAAAGCCGCGCGGATCGCCGCGGGGGCTGACATCGGCCCGCCCATCCGGGGCCTGCGTGCCGATGCAGACAAAGGGTGCGCGCGCAATGAAGGCGCGGGCATGCGGGTCCAGATGGTTCTGGCATTTGCGCAGCGCCAGATCGTGGGTGGCCGGGAACAGGGCCCGCAGGTCCTGTTCGGTGCGGATCACAAAGGCGTCGTTCAGCGGGGGGTGGGGCATGGTTCTTGCTCAGGCACAGGGGGTTTCGCCGTGAGCCTAGGCGCTGCGGCCCCGCACTGTCTATGCAAAAAGCCAGCCGACTGCGCCGGGTTTCAGGCCGCCTTCGCGGGGTGAATCGTTGACGGATCAGGACGATAGCTTTGCCAATCCATTGATTATAAACAAAACCTAACCTACAACACAGGGGGAGGCCCGTGTTACAACCCTGCCCCTTCGTCCATCCCCAGCATCAGGTTCAGGTTCTGCACCGCCGCACCCGAGGCCCCTTTGCCAAGGTTGTCCAGCGTGGCCAGCAGGACCACCCGGTCATCCTCAGGCCCGGCATGGACCGACAGCTCCATCACATTGGTCCCGTTCATCCGCTCGGGGCTGACGCGGGGCAGCAGGCTGGCCCCGTCGACCACCTTCACAAAATCCCCGTCCGCGTAATGCGCGGCCAAAGCTGCCTGCAGATCCGCCGCCGACTGACCCTTGGGCAGATGCAGCGGCACCTGCACGATCATCCCCTGATGATAATTCCCAACCGCGGGAACGAAAATCGGCCGCCGCGTCAGGCCGGTATGGGCCATCATTTCGGGCACATGCTTGTGCTTATGCTCCAGCCCGTACACGAAATACGCCCCGGCGCCGCCCGCCTCAAACTCCGCAATCATCGCCTTGCCACCGCCCGAATAGCCCGAGACCGCGTTGATCGTCAGCGCAGCATCAGGGTCGATCAGACCCGCCGCCACCAGTGGTGCGACCAAGGCAATCGCCCCGGTTGAGAAACACCCCGGGTTCGACACCCGCGAAGCCGATACAATCCGCGCCCGGTTGGCCGCGCTCAGTTCCGGAAAGCCGTAGGCCCAGTCGGGGTGCACCCGGTAGGCTGTGCTGGCGTCTATGATCCGGGTGGGCAGCCCCTCGCACAGGGCTACCGCCTCTATTGCCGCCGCATCGGGCAGGCACAGGATCGCCACATCAGCGGCGGCAAATGCCTCGCGCCGCGCGGCTGGGTCCTTGCGCCGGGCGGGGTCCACCTGCACCAGCGCGATATCGCCGCGCGCCAGCAAGCGGTCACGGATCTGCAACCCGGTGGTGCCTGCTTCGCCGTCAATGAATACCGATGCTGTCATGGCGACCTCCTTCTGTCTTTGGCCGTGCTACCGCATCCGGGCCAAAGGGGAAACATCCTTTGACACCCCTGCCTTTGCAATTGCGCGGATCAGCGCCAATTGGTAATGCGGATTGACCACATCAGAAGGGGCGGACGATGCCAGTGATTACCTGTATCGAGGATCTCAAGCGCATCTACAAACGCCGCACGCCCAAGATGTTCTACGATTACGCGGAATCGGGCAGCTATACTGAACAGACCTTCCGCGAAAACACATCAGATTTTGCACAGATCAAGCTGCGCCAGAAGGTTGCGGTCGATATGCTGGGCCGCAACATCGCCAGCACCATGGCGGGCCTGCCGGTGACGATGCCGGTGGCGCTTGCCCCCATTGGCCTGATGGGGATGCAGGCGGCGGATGGCGAGATCAAGGCCGCCCGCGCGGCGGCAAAGTTCGGGGTGCCGTTCACGCTGTCCACCATGTCGATCTGCTCGATCGAGGATGTCGCGGCCAACAGTCCGGCCCCGTTCTGGTTTCAGCTGTATGTCATGCAGGATGAGGATTTCGTCGACCGCATCATCGAGCGGGCCCGTGCGGCCAAGTGTTCGGCGCTGGTGCTGACGCTGGATCTGCAGATCCTTGGCCAACGCCACAAGGATCTTAAAAACGGCCTGTCAGCCCCGCCGAAGCTGACCCTGCCGGTGCTGTTGGATCTTGCCACCAAATGGGGCTGGGGACTGGAGATGCTGGGGACCAGGCGCCGGCATTTCGGCAACATCGTCGGCCATGTCAAAGGCGTGGGCGACACCTCCAGCCTGATGAGCTGGATTTCCGATCAGTTCGATCCGCAGCTGGACTGGACCAAGATCGCCCGGATTCGTGACAAATGGGGCGGCAAGTTCATCATCAAGGGCATTCTGGATGAGGATGACGCCCGCAAAGCCGCCGATTTCGGGGCTGATGCGATCATCGTGTCAAACCATGGCGGGCGCCAGCTGGATGGGGCGTCTTCGTCCATCCGCATGGTGCCGCGCATTGTCGATGCTGTGGGCGACCGGGCAGAGGTCTGGATGGATTCCGGCATCCGTTCGGGTCAGGATGTGCTCAAGGCGCTGGCGATGGGGGCCAAGGGTACGATGATCGGCCGCAGCTACGTTTACGGTCTGGGCGCGATGGGAGAGGCCGGCGTGACAAAGGCGCTGGAGGTGATCCGCAAAGAGCTGGACACCACCATGGCGCTGTGTGGTGAGCGGGATGTGCACGCGCTTGGCCGCCACAACCTGCTGATCCCCAAGGGGTTCTCGGACGGCTGGCAGTGATCAGCGCTGTGCGCGCGCCATCAGCGGCGACAGCACAAGCACCATCACCAGCAGACCGGCGGCAAAGACAAAGGCCATGCGCAGGCCGAAGCTTCCGGCGATGAACCCGAGCATCGGCGGGCCGAAGAAGTAGCCGAAATAGCCAAAAAGCGTGGCACGGGCGACGGCGCGTGCCCGCGCCTCGGGCCGCGCCAAGCGCCCCACCAGCGAAAACGCGGTGGGGGCGATCACGGATGCGCCAAGGCCCATCACGATGAACCCGGCATAGGCCATCATCGGCGTTGTCGCCGCCGCCGCGCCCAAGGCTCCGATTGCCGCAATCACCGCGCCGCCGGTCAGCAGCCGGTAGGGGTTGACGCGCGACACCAGCCCTTGCCCCGCCAGCCGGGCAAAGCCCATGGTCAGCGCAAGCGCCGCAGGGCCCAAGGCACCTTGCTCCGGGCTGCCACCCAGCGTTTTTTCGATATGCAGGGCCGACCACGCCTCCGCCGCGTTTTCGGTCATGAAGGCGATCAGCACCACGCCGCCGCCCAGCACCGGCAGCCAGCCCAAGGCCGCCGCGCCTGGTCCTTTGGGCCGACGCAAGCCGTCGATCTGGCCATCATGCTCCCATGTCATCAGCGCAAGGCTGCCCGCCACCAGCGCCATGGTGCCCAGCACCCATCCCGGCCCCCATTCCGCCCCGCGCATGACGCCGGTGGCAATCGCCGCCCCGGCATAGCCAAAGCTGTAGGCGGCGTGGCACAGGTTCATCAGGTGGATTTTGCGGGTGTTTTCCAGCTCGGCCACGCGGGCGTTCATCAGCACATCGGTCAGGCCGGTGCCCGCACCGCAGACCATCATGAACAGCGGAAACAGCACAAGGCTGGCACTTTGCCCCGGCAGGGCGATGCCCAGACCCATGGTCACTGCCGCCACGGGCAAGGCCATGCGCCCCATCGCGGCCCCGAAGGCCGGGGCCAGCAGCATGGCCGTCACCGCCGCCAGCGGCGTGAACAGCAACAGCAGCCCCAGCTGCGCCTCGTCCACCGCCAGCATCGCCTTGATGTCCGGCAAAGCCGCCGCAAAGGTGCCCCAGACCACACCCATGGCGGCAAATGCCGCAAGCGGCGCGCGCGCGACGGTCACGAGATGGAACATGGGGAGACTCCGCTTCTTGCCCGCCGGATCTAGCAGAGCTGCCCCGCCGCCGCCATCCTGAAGGCGACGGGCAAGGGGCTGGCCGCGACCCGGCTAAGCGCCGGAAAACAGCAAGGCGTGATGCGCTGCCGTTCCGGCCCTTGCGCCATCGGCGGCGGCAAACAGCGCGCCATACATCGGGCGGCACAGATCACCCGCCGCAAACACCCCGGGGACAGAGGTGTTCTGCATCATATCCACGCTGACAAACGGGCCGGTCATTCCGTCTTCGGTCCGGCAGTCAAGCTGTGCGGGCAGATCACATGAGGGTTCGGAACGTGACATCAGGTAAAGTACCGACCGCCGCACCTCTTGCCCATCGGCCAGCAGGATCGTGCGGGACGGGCCGTCGTCGCGGATGGCGACGACAGGCAGGTCATGGACCGGAATGCCCCAACCCGCCGCCTTTGCCCGCAGCTCATCTGGCAGCGGATGGCCATTGCAGAACAGCGCCAGATCATCGGTCCAGTCGCGCAGCATGGTCAGGTGATGCGGTGCGGCGGGGCTGGTCATCAGAATGCCGGTCGGCTGATCGGCGACCTCATAGCCATGGCAATAGGGGCATTGCAGGGCCCATTTGCCCCAACCCGGCTCCAGACCCGGAATGTCGGGCAGGATGTCGCGCATGCCGTGGGCAAGGATGACCTTTTTCGCCAGCCACTCTGCATCCGCCTCCAAGGTAAAGCGCCCGTCCTGCCCGGCGATGGCCGTCACGCGAGATCCGATAATCCGCGCGGTGGGATAGGCCAGCAGATCTGCCTGCCCGCGCCGCTGCATCTCTGCCGGGGCAAGCCCGTCCATTCCCAGAAAGCCATGCCCTGCGTCGGCAAAGCGGTTGCGGGTCTGGCCTTCGTCAAACACCACAACCCGCCGTCGCGCCCGGGCCAGCATCAGTCCCGCTGCCAGCCCGGCAAAGCTGCCGCCCACGATGGCCACATCCATATCATTGCCCATGCGTTTTCCTTGCATCCTGAGAATCATGTAACTATGATAGTTACATGAAACGAAACAACAAGCTCTCTCTCGCTCTGCACACGCTGGGCCATATGGCGGCGGCCCCGGATCAGGCGTTTACGTCAGAGGCGATTGCCGGGCACAACGCCACCAATCCGGTGGTGGTGCGGCGGGTGCTTGGCCTGCTGCGGGTGCAGGGGATTGTGGTGTCAGGCAAGGGGCACGCTGGCGGCTGGCGGCTGGCGAGGCCGGCCGACAGCATCACTGTGGCCGATGTCTACACCGCCATTGGCGCACCCCTTATGACAGTCGAACCGCTGGCAGCGGAACAGGGCTGCGCCATCGTGGCCGCCATGCATTCCACCATGACCGAAGCGGTGGCCGAGGCGGAAGCGGTGCTGCGCCGCCACTTTGCCAGCCGCACGATTGCCGATCTGGCGCAGGCCATGGTGCACCGCGCAAAGGAAAAAGGCGATTTGCGCTTTCCCCCGCGCTGATTCCCCGCTATAGCCCCCCGGTCGCGCCGCGCACCCTTGGAGGGCGGTGGACTTATTTATATGGAGAACTGCAATGGCTGGTGAGATCCCTGATCTGATCGCCGAGGCACGTACGGGGACAGGCAAGGGGGCCGCCCGTCAAGCTCGTCGTGAGCAACTCGTGCCCGGTATTGTTTACGGTGGTGGTGTAGACCCGCAACCGATCAACATCAAATACAACTACCTTCTGACCAAACTGCGCAAGGGACGTTTCCTTTCGACGCTGTTCAACCTGAAAGTTGAAGGTCAGGAAGACGTCCGCGTGATCTGCCGCGGTGTTCAGCGCGATGTGGTCAAGGATCTTCCGACCCACGTCGACCTGATGCGCCTGCGCCGCACCTCGCGGATCAATCTGTTCATTCACGTGAACTTTGAGAATCAGGATCTGGCCCCCGGCCTGAAGCGCGGCGGCACGCTGACCGTGGTCCGTCAGGAAGTCGAACTGGAAGTGACCGCGGGCGATATCCCCGATCACATCACGGTTGACCTGACCGGCAAGAACATCGGCGATGTGATCCACATCGAAGATATCGCGCTGCCCGAAGGCGTTGTGCCCTCGATCAAGCGGAACTTCGTGATTGCCAACATCGCAGCCCCATCGGGCCTGCGGTCGGAAGACAACGCTGAAGAAGCCGCTGAAGAGTGATCTGTGGCCTCAGGGCCGGATGATCCAGACTTTGGCAACAGACATTGGCGCGGCAGGGAAACCTGCCGCGCCTTTTGCATCAGTGCTCGTTCTGGGGCAGGCCGTCGGCAATGTCGTAATAGTCACCCTTGTCAGCGACGAAAATATGCAGGGTCATCTGCGTTCCGGTCGCCCCGTCAAACGCCCCCATGGCCACCGCGATCCAGTCGCGGTGCGGCGGGTCCCAGAACAGCGACGACCCGCAGCGCCCGCAAAACCCGCGCCTGACCTTGGGCGACGACGGATACCACGTGATATGCTCGGCCCCGTTCACGGTGAGGTCCGCCTTTTTCACCTCGGTCGAGGCAAAGACATGACCGGACTGCTTGCGGCACATGGTGCAATGGCAGGCATTGGGTGGCGGCAACTCACCCGCGACGGTAAAGGTGACGGCACGGCACTGACAGGAGCCTCGGTGCAATTGCGCTTCCCCTCCGGTATTTTCCCCGATGCTTGACGGGCCGGTCCGGCTTCGTCAAGGAAGACGGTAAAGGAGACTGCGATGAAACTCTTTGTCGGCCTTGGCAACCCGGGCGCGAAATATGCGGGCAACCGCCATAACATCGGCTTCATGGCGGTGGACCGCATCGCGGCAGACCATGGGTTCACCCCGTGGAAGGCCGGGTTCCGGGGCGAGGTGGCCGAAGGACGGCTGGGGGCCGAAAAGGTGCTGCTTTTGAAACCCGGCACCTTCATGAACCTGTCGGGCCAGTCGGTGCAGGCGGCCATGGCGTTCTACAAGCTGGCCCTGACCGATGTAACGGTGTTCCATGACGAGCTGGATCTCGCCCCCGGCAAATGCCGGATCAAGCAGGGCGGCGGCCATGCCGGGCACAACGGCTTGCGGTCCATCAGTGGCATGCTGGGCGAAGGCTATGGCCGGGTGCGGCTTGGCATCGGCCATCCGGGCCACAAGGATGCGGTGGCGGCCTATGTGCTGCATGATTTTGCCAAGGCCGATCAGGACTGGCTCGATGATCTGCTGCGCGGGCTGTCCGATGGTGCGGCACATCTGGCGGCAGGGGACGGGCAGAAGTTCATGAACGCCGTCGCCCTGCGTGTGGCCCCGCCCCGGTCTTCTGATAGACTTCAGCCTTCGGACAAGGCCCGGTCTGACGGGAAACCCATGGAAAAGCCTGCGGAAAAACCGGCCGAAAAGCCGGTGCCGGTTGCGCAAGCGCCAGACAGCCGCAGCCCGATGCAAAAGCTTCTGGACCGGTTTCGCTAGGGTCCCCGCCAGAAGCTCTTCCGCGCGCGGGAGTATTTCAGAAAGGTGCAAGCCCATCGGGTGTGGACCTTTGCCCGGCGCATGCCTAGCTTTGCAGGCAAAGGAGACCCCCTATGACCATTTTCGCCCAGGACTGGACCACGCCCTTTGGTCTGCCGCCCTTTGATCAGATCAAGGATGAAGATTTCGCGCCCGCATTTGATGCCGCGTTGGCCGAGGCACGGGCCAATATCGCCGCAATCGCCGACAGCGCCGAGGCACCGGACTTTGCAAATGTGATCGACGCGCTGGAATTGGCCGAGGGCGCTTTGGACCGGGTGGCGGGGGTGTTCTACAACCTGTCCGGCGCAGATTCGAATGACGCGCGCGAAGCGCTGATGCGCGATCTGGCCCCGAAGATGAGCGCGTTTTCGTCGGAAGTCTCGAACAACAAGGCGCTGTTCGCCCGCATCGAGATGCTTTGGGACTCGCGCGACACACTGGACCTGACGCAGGAACAGCTGCGGGTGCTGACGCTGTACCGGCAGATGTTCGTGCGGTCCGGCGCGCTGCTTGAAGGGCAGGCGGCAGAGCGGCTGACGGCGGTGAAATCGCGGCTGGCGGTGCTGGGCACCCGGTTCAGCCAGAACCTGCTGGCGGATGAGCGGGAGTGGTTCATGCCGCTGGACGAGGCGGATCTTGAGGGGTTGCCGGAGTTCGTGGTGGCCAGCGCCCGCGCCGCCGGGGCGGAGCGCGATGCCGGGGGGCCGGTGGTCACCCTGAACCGCAGCCTGATCGTGCCCTTCCTGCAATTCTCGCCGCGCCGCGCGCTGCGCCAGCGCGCCTATGAGGCCTGGGGGGCGCGCGGGGCCAATGGCAACGCGCATGACAACCGGGGAATCGCCGCCGAAATTCTGGCGCTGCGGCAGGAACGGGCGCAGCTGCTCGGCTACGCCAGCTTTGCCGACTACAAGCTGGAACCCGAGATGGCGAAGACCCCGGCGGCCGTGCGGGATCTGCTGATGCGGGTCTGGCAACCTGCGCGCGCCAAGGCGACCGCGGACGCGGCGGTGCTGGAAGCGATGCTGCACACCGACGGGATTACCGGCCCGCTGGAGGCCTGGGACTGGCGCTATTACAGCGAGAAACGCCGCCGGGCCGAGCATGATCTGGATGAGGCCGCGCTGAAACCCTATCTGTCGCTGGATGCCATGCTGGCCGCGCAGTTCGATTGTGCGGGCCGGCTTTTCGGGTTGGAGTTCCGCGCGCTTGACGGCCCGTTCTACCACCCGGACGTGCGTGGCTGGGAAGTCACCCGCAACGGCGCGCATGTGGCGGTTTTCCTTGGGGATTACTTCGCGCGCGGGTCGAAACGGTCCGGTGCCTGGTGTTCGGCCATGCGGTCGCAGCGCAAGCTGGGGGGCGAGGTGCGGCCCATTGTCGTCAATGTCTGCAACTTCGCCAAGGGCGATCCGGCGCTGCTGTCTTATGATGACGCCCGCACCCTGTTTCATGAATTCGGCCATGCGCTGCACCAGATGCTGTCGGATGTCACCTATGGCTTCATCTCGGGCACCTCGGTGGCACGGGACTTTGTGGAACTGCCCAGCCAACTCTATGAGCATTGGCTGGAGGTGCCCGCCGTTCTGGAGCAGCACGCCCGGCACTGGCAGACCGGCGAGGCGATGCCGTCGGACATGCTGGAACGGCTGCTGGCGGCCAGCACCTATGATCAGGGCTTTTCCACCGTGGAATTTGTCGCTTCGGCGCTGGTGGATCTGGCGTTTCACGAAGGACCGGCCCCCGCCGATCCGATGCAGAAACAGGCCGAGGTGCTGGAGGCGCTGGGGATGCCCCGGGCAATCCGGATGCGGCACGCAACCCCGCATTTCGCCCATATCTTCACCGGCGACGGCTATTCCTCCGGCTACTACTCCTACATGTGGTCCGAGGTGATGGACGCCGATGCCTTCGCCGCCTTTGAAGAGACCGGGGATGCCTTTGATCCGGCCACGGCGGCGCGGCTGGAGCGGTTCATCCTGTCGGCGGGCGGGTCTGAGGAGCCAGAGGATCTGTACCTTCAGTTCCGGGGCAAGATGCCGGGTGTGGAAGCCTTGCTGAAGGGGCGGGGGTTGCTGGAGGAGGTGTGAGGCGACCCACGCCTTCCCCCTGTGTTACAGCCTGCAAAGAGAGCATGGATTCTCAACCTTTCGGTTGAAAGGGGGCGCTGCCCCCTTGGGCCTTTGGCCCATCCCCCGGAGTATTTTTGCCAAGATGAAGCCCCACATTCGTCAGGCGGCTTCATCTTGGCAAAAATACTCCGGGGGGAGGCGAAGCCGGGGGGCTGGCCCCCCTACGCCCTTTGCCGCCGGAGCGACGCCGGGGGTTGGCCAAAGGCGCGGCGGAAGGCGCGGGACAGGGTGGCGGGGCTGGAAAAGCCGCAGCGCAGGGCGATTTCTGCCAAGGGATGGGCTGTATCGGTCAGCATCCGGCGGGCGCTCGCGAGGCGGAGTGAGAGGGCATGTGCACCCGGCGTTGTGCCTAGGCTGTCGCGGAACAGGCTTTCCAACCGGCGGGCCGACAAGCCGACATGTGCCGCGAGGGTCGCCATCGGTTCCGGCGCGTCAAGGCTGGCCTCCATCCGGGCGAGGACCCGCGCCACGCGCGGGTCGAGCCCCGGATCGGCACTCAAGGGACCGGGGGGCGGGGCGATCTGCGCCGCATGGCCGGGGCGGGGCGACTGCAGAAAGCTCTGCGCTACCTGACGGGCGACGCCTGCGCCGTGGCGGGCGCGGATCAGGTGCAGCATCAGGTCATAGGCGGGGGCAGCGCCGCCTGCGGTCATCCGGTTGCGGTCGATGACATAGCGGTCGGGGCAGACCGTGACCTGCGGGTGCAGGTGGGCCAGATCCTCCAGATCCTCCCAGTGCACGGTGGCGCGGTGGCCGTCGAGCAGACCGGCGCGCGCCAGCACCCATGGGGCGGCATCCACGCCACCAATGGCGGTGAAGCCATGCGCCATCCGGCGCAGGTCGCGGATCAGCGGGCGGGTGGCCACCTCGGCCAGACGGTAGCCCGCGATCACCATCAGCATCGCCGCGCCTTTGGCGGCGGACAGCGGGCCAGAGGCGGGCAGCTCGATCCCGCAGGTCAGGGGTGCTGCCTGGCCATCGGGGGTGACGACGCGAAAGCGGAAGGCGTCGCGCCCCAGATGCCGGTTGGCGTTGCGCAACGGGTCCAGCACAGAGGCGACTTCGAGGATCGAGCAATGCGGCAGGACCAGCACGGCAAGGTCCAGCGGGCTTTGGGCCGGAGAAAAGAGGGCATTTTCCGTCATGCAGATTTCGTAAAACGCAAGGCGCGGGTTGGCAAGCGCGTTAAGCTGGGAGGCAACAAAGGGGTTTGCCATGCCACTGACCATGAACCGCGAAGTCTTCATCACCTGTGCCGTGACCGGATCGGGCGGCACGCAGGACCGCAGCCCGCATGTGCCGCGCAGCCCCAAGCAGATTGCCGATAGTGCCATTGATGCCGCCAAGGCCGGGGCCGCCGTGGTGCATTGCCATGTGCGGGACCCCGAGACCGGCAAACCGTCGCGCGCGCTGGCGCTGTACCGCGAGGTGACGGAACGCATCCGCGACGCAGGCGAGGATGTGGTGCTGAACCTGACCGCCGGGATGGGCGGCGACATCTATTTCGAGGGCACCGAGGATATGGGCCGGATCGGCCCCCGGTCCGACATGGCGGGTGCTGCGGAACGGGTGGCGCATGTGGTTGAGTGCCGGCCCGAAATCTGCACGCTCGACTGCGGGACGATGAATTTCAACGAGGCCGATTATGTGATGGTCAACACGCCGGGCATGCTGCGCGATATGGCACGCCGGATGACGGCAGCGGGCGTGCGGATCGAGATTGAGGCGTTTGACACCGGGCATCTGTGGCTGGCCAAGGAATTGGTGAAAGAGGGCGTGATCCCGGAGCCGGTGCTGGTGCAGCTGTGCATGGGCGTGCCATGGGGCGCGCCGGATGATCTGAACACCTTTATGGCCATGGTGAACAATGTGCCGCCGTCCTGGCACTGGTCGGCCTTTGCGCTGGGGCGGCATCAGATGGGCTATGTGGCGGCCTCGGTTCTTGGCGGCGGCAATGTGCGGGTGGGGTTGGAGGACAACCTTTGGCTCGACAAAGGGGTTCTGGCGACCAATGCTCAGCTTGTCGAGCGCGCGGCCACCATCATCGAGAACATGGGCGCGCGGGTGATCACCCCCGCCGAGGTGCGGGCGCGGCTGAAACTGGAGAAAAGGGCCCCGCTATGAAACGATTTCTTTTGCCTGTCATGCTGGCACTGGCGGCATGCGAGCCGCACACGCCATCGCCGCGCTATGCCTTTGCCCCGATGTATCTGCTGGATATCGCGCCCGAGCGGTTGCTGGGCACGTGGTATGAGGTGGCGAGCTTTCCCGCGCCGTTTCAGGACGGCTGCAGCCATACCACGGCGACTTACGGTGCGATTGAGGGCGGCCTGAGTGTCGTGAACCGCTGCCGCCGGGGCGGTCAGCTGGTGCAGATCACCGGGACGGCGGCAAAGGTCGGGCCGGGGCAGTTCAAGGTGAAGCTGGGCGGTGTGCCCTTTGCCGGGGATTACTGGGTGATTGGGCAGAGCCGCGACGGGCGCACGCTGCTGGTCGGCACGCCGACGCGCACGGCAGGCTGGATGCTGCACCGCGACCGGCATGTGACCGAAGCGGAACGGCGCTGGGCGGGGCAGGTGTTCGCCAGGAACGGGTATGACGAGGCGGCGTTGCAGCGGACGGATCAGCGGTAGCGCCTGCCGCCCCTCCCTCCCCCTTGTAGGGGAGGGGCGGGGGTGGGGGCCGCCACCGATAACAGACAGACAAGGGACGACAGATGGCACGCAAGGCGGCAATCATTGGCGGCGGGGTGATCGGCGGCGGCTGGGCGGCGCGGTTCCTGCTCAACGGCTGGGACGTGGCAGTGTTCGACCCCGACCCGGAGGCCCCGCGCAAGGTGGGCGAGGTGCTGGCCAATGCCCGCGCGGCGCTGCCCGCGCTGTCAGACGGGCCGATGCCGGCCGAGGGTACGTTGAGTTTCGCCGGGACGATCACCGAGGCGGTGGAGGGGGCGGACTACATTCAGGAGTCGGTCAGCGAACGGCTGGACCTGAAGCACCGGGTGTTTGCGCAAATCCAGCAGGTGGCATCGGATACGCCGATCGGCAGTTCAACCTCGGGCTTCAAACCGTCGGAACTGCAGCAAAATGCCGCCAATCCGGCGGTGATCTTTGTCGCCCATCCGTTCAATCCGGTCTATCTGTTGCCGCTGGCCGAGGTGGTGCCATCGGCGGCGTCTGACCCGGCGCTGATCGAGCGGGTGAAAGAGACCCTGCGTGAAATCGGCATGTTCCCCCTGCACGTGCGCAAGGAGATTGATGCCCACATCGCCGACCGTTTCCTTGAGGCGGTGTGGCGCGAGGCGCTGTGGCTGGTCAAGGATGGCGTGGCGACCACGGAAGAAATCGACGAGGCGATCCGCATGGGCTTTGGCCTGCGCTGGGGCCAGATGGGGCTGTTCGAGACCTACCGCGTGGCCGGGGGTGAGGCCGGGATGAAGCATTTCATGGCGCAGTTCGGACCTTGCCTGCAATGGCCGTGGACCAAGCTGACCGATGTGCCGGAGTTCACCGACGAGTTGGTCGATCTGATTGCCGGGCAGTCGGATGCGCAATCGGGCGCATACACGATCCGCGAGCTGGAACGCATCCGCGACCAGAACCTGATCGGCTTTCTGCGCGTGCTGAAAGAGCGCAACTGGGGCGCGGGCAAGGTTCTGTTGGAGCATGATGCCCGCCGCCGCGCCGCGGCCTTCGCGCCGGTGGTGGGCGAGGGTCCCATGGAAACCGCACGGATGACGGTGCTGCCCGGCTGGATCGATTACAACGGCCATATGACCGAAAGCCGCTACCTGTTCGCGGCCTCGGAAACCTCTGACGCCTTCCTGCGCCACATCGGCGCGGATATTGCCTATGTCGGCACCGGCTTCAGCTATTACACCGCCGAAACCCACATCATGCATACGGGGGAGGCCAAACTGGGAGACGCGCTGACCGGCACCGTGCAGGTGCTGGCGGCAGATGAAAAACGGCTGCACATCTTCATCCGCATCCTGAAGGACGGCCAGCCTGTGGCAACTCTGGAACAGATGCTGCTGCATGTCGATATGGGGCGCGGCAAGACCTGCGCCGCCCCGCAGACGATCCTCGACCGCCTGCTGCCGATTGCGCAAGCGCATGCCGCGCTGCCCCGCCCCGAGGCGGCAGGCCGCCATGTCGGGCAAAGGAACGCGTGATGCACTTTGGCCTGACCGACGAGCAGCGCATGATCATCGACACCACCCGCGCCTTTGTGGAAAGCGAGCTGTACCCGCATGAACTGGAGGTGGAACGATCAGGCCACCTGCCGCTGGAGCTGATCCGCGAGATCCAGGCGAAGGCCATCGCTGCCGGGCTTTACGCCGCCAACATGCCGGAGGAGGTGGGCGGCGCGGGCCTCGATACCCTGTCCTGGCTGCTCTATGAACGCGAGCTGGGCCGCGCGAATTACGCGCTGCACTGGACCTGCGTGGCACGCCCGTCGAACATCCTGCTGGCAGGAACGCCCGATCAGCGCGAACGCTACCTGATGCCCTGCATCCGGGGGGAGACCTGGGATTGTCTGGCGATGACCGAACCCGGGGCCGGGTCGGACCTGCGCGGCATGAAAGCATCGGCCCGGCAAGAGGGCGGCGACTGGGTGCTGAACGGCACCAAGCATTTCATCAGCCATGCGGATCTGGCGGGCTTCACCATCGCCTTCATGGCGACGGGCGAAGAAGACACGCCGCGCGGGCCGAAGAAAAAGATCACAGCGTTCTTCGTCGACAAGGGCACCAAGGGCTTCACCGTGCGCGACGGCTATCGGAACGTGTCGCACCGCGGCTATACCAACGCGGTGCTGGAATTCGACGATTGCCGCATACCGGCGGAAAACGTGCTGGGCGAGCCGCACAAGGGGTTCGAGGTCGCCAACACCTGGCTTGGCGCCACCCGGCTGCAGGTGGCCAGCACCTGCCTCGGCCGCGCCGACCGCGCGCTGCACCTCACCATTGCCTACGCGGCGGAGCGCCACCAGTTCGGTCAGTCCATTGGCAAGTTTCAGGGCGTCAGCTTCAAGCTCGCCGATATGGCGATGGAGCTGAAAGCGGCAGAGCTGCTGACCTGGGA
The DNA here is from genome assembly GCF_030656345.1 of Pseudotabrizicola sp. GTDB lineage: Bacteria > Pseudomonadota > Alphaproteobacteria > Rhodobacterales > Rhodobacteraceae > Pseudotabrizicola. The sequence goes on from NZ_JAUSNR010000023.1 coordinate 176,795, forward strand.
AGCGGCGTGGAAATTCGATCAGGGTACGGTAACCGAGGCCGATATGAGCATGGCCAAGCTGAAAGCCAGCGAAGTGCTGGCAATGATCGCGGATGAGGCGATCCAGATCCATGGCGGTATGGGGCTGATGGACGAGCTGCCGCTGGAGCGCATCTGGCGCGACGCGCGGGTGGAGCGGATCTGGGAAGGCACCTCGGAGATCCAGCGCCACATCATCAGCCGCGAGTTGCTGCGCGCGCAGGGCGGCTGAACTGTCGGACCGGGGGGCCAGCCCCCCGGACCCCCCGGGATATTTGTGAACAGATAATGCGATGAATCAGCCTTACGACAATCTTTCCTTAATCTTTCACTATCATGATAAACTTGCGGTACAGGCGGGGACGCCTATGACCGTAACAGGTAATGGCACCCCGTTTCCTTCGTGGAAGCGGGGTGTTCTTATTATTTGTTCAAAAATATCCCGGGGTCCGGGGCAGAGCCCCGGGGTTTGCCACAGATCGCGAGGCCGGACATGACGCGGCTTTCGCGCCTTCTGCAGCCGCGCTCTATTGCGGTGCTTGGCTCTGGCTGGGCCGGAAACGTGATCGCCCAATGTCAGAAGATGGGGTTTGCCGGGCCAGTCTGGCCAGTGCATCCGACGCGCACGGCCGTGGGCGGGGTGCCTGCCTTCCGGTCTTTGGCCGATCTTCCTGACGTGCCGGATGCGACCTTTATCGGGGTGAACCGGCATGCCACGCTTGGTGTCGTGCGCGAGCTTGCCGCCATGGGCGCGGGCGGGGCGATCTGTTTTGCCTCTGGCTGGGAGGAGGCGGGGGAGGCCGGGTTGCAGGCCGATCTGGTGGCGGCGGCGGGGGGGATGCCGGTGCTGGGCCCGAACTGCTACGGGGTGATCAACTATCTCGACGGGGCGCTTTTGTGGCCCGATCAGCATGGCGGGCGGCGGGTGGAGCGGGGTGTGGCGCTGCTGTCGCAATCGTCCAACATCGTGATCAACCTGACCATGCAGGCGCGCGGGCTGCCGGTGGCTTACGTTGCCTGTCTGGGCAATGCGGCGCAGGTGGGGTTGGCGGAACTGGCCGGGGCGCTGCTGGCCGATGACCGGGTGACGGCGCTGGGCATGTATGTTGAGGGCATTGACGATGCCCCTGCGCTGGCGCGGCTGGCCGCTGAGGCGGCGCGCTTGGGCAAGGGGATTGTCTGCCTGAAATCCGGCAAGACCGAGCTGAGTCGGGTTGCGGCGGCGTCGCATACCGCGTCCTTGGCGGGAGAGGCGGCGGTGTCTTCGGCCTTTCTGCGCAAGGCGGGGATTGCCGAGGTGGCGGGTTTGCCGGAGCTGCTGGAGGTGCTGAAGATATTCCACACCCATGGCCGGGGGCTGGGGCCGCGTCTGTGCTCGCTGTCCTGTTCCGGGGGGGAGGCGGGGTTGGTGGCCGATCTGGGGGCGGCGGCGGGGCTGGAGTTTGCGGCACCTTCGGCGGCGCAGCGGGCGCGGTTGGGGGAGATCCTCGGGCCGATTGTCACCATCGCCAATCCACTGGATTACCACACCTTCATCTGGGGAGACGGGCCGCGCACCACGGATGTGTTCACCACCATGTTGGCCGGGTATGATGCGGGGGTATTCGTCATCGACCCGCCGCGGCCGGATCGCTGTGATCCGTCATCTTTCCAGCCGGCTTTGGACGCGATTGTGGCGGCTGTGCAGGCGACCGGCAAACCGGCCTTTCCGGTGGCGTCGCTGCCGGAGAATTTCGACGAGGCGCTGGCGGAGCGGATGATGGCGCAGGGTGTGGTGCCGTTAATGGGTTTGGAGGCGGCGCTGGGGGCGATCCGGGCGGCGCAAGGGGTTTGGGGGGTGCAACCGGCGGTGCCTTTGGCGGCGCGGGTCGCGCGCGAGGTGCCTTTGCTGGACGAGGCGGCCGCGAAGGAGTTGCTTCGCGCGGCGGGGGTTGCGGTGCCTTTGGGGGTTTGTGCGCCGACGCTGGCAGAGGTTGCGGCGCGCGCGGCGGGGCTCCGGCCCCCGCTGGTGCTCAAGGGTCTGGGCTTTGCGCATAAGACCGAGGCCGGGGCGGTGCGGCTGGGGCTCGCCTCGCTGGAGGGCCAAATCGAGATGCAGGGGGCGATGGGCTATCTGGTAGAAGAGATGGCAGTCGGTGCGGTGGCCGAGGTGCTGGTGGGGCTGCGGCGCGATCCGGTGTACGGGGTGGCGCTGACGCTGGGCATGGGCGGGGTGACGGCGGAGTTGCTGGCCGATACGGTGACGCTGGTGCTGCCCGCCAGTCGCGATGAGGTGCTGACGGCGCTGCGGCGCTTGCGGCTGTATCCGCTGCTCGACGGGTATCGGGGGCGGGCGCGGGGCGATGTGGGGGCGCTGTGTGATCTGGTGGGGCGGCTGTGCGCCCTGATGACGGATGACGACAGGTTTGAAGAGATCGAGCTGAACCCGGTGCTGGTGTTTGCCGAAGGTGCGGTGGCGGTCGATGCGTTGATACGGAAAGGATAGGCTATGGAGATGATGTCAGAGGGGCCGATCCGCACGCGGGTTGAGGGTGCGGTGCTGGAGGTGACTTTGGACCGGCCAAAGGCCAATGCGATTGATCTGGTGACCAGCCGGATCATGGGGCAGGTGTTCCGCGCCTTTCGCGATGACGATACGTTGCGGGTGGCGATCCTGCGGGCCGAGGGCGACAGGTTCTTTTGCCCCGGATGGGATCTGAAAGCGGCGGCGGCGGGTGATGCGGTGGACGGTGATTACGGGGTCGGCGGCTTTGGCGGCTTGCAGGAGTTGCCGAACCTGAACAAGCCGGTGATTGCGGCGGTCAACGGCATCTGCTGTGGCGGCGGGCTGGAACTTGCGCTGTCCTGCGATCTGATCCTTGCGAGCGCCAATGCGACATTTGCCCTGCCCGAGATCCGGTCGGGCACAGTGGCGGACGCGGCCAGCATCAAGCTGCCCAAGCGCATCCCCTATCATGTGGCGATGGATCTGTTGCTGACCGGGCGCTGGTTTGATGCAGAGGAGGCGCGGCACTGGGGGTTGCTCAGGGAGGTTTGCGCGCCGGAGGAGCTGCTGGGCAAAGCCTGGGATCTGGCGCGGCTGCTGGAAGCGGGGCCGCCGCTGGTGTATGCGGCGATCAAGGAAGTGGTGCGCGAGGCCGAGGATATGCGGTTTCAGGATGCAATGAACCGGGTGACCAAGCGCCAGATGCCGACGGTGGACCGGCTGTATTCGTCAGAGGATCAGCTGGAAGGGGCACGCGCCTTTGCCGAAAAGCGCGATCCGGTCTGGAAGGGGCGGTGAGGCGGGGATCGCCGGGGGACCAGCCCCCCGGACCCCCCGGAGTATTTGAGCCAAGATGAAGGGCAGGGCGATGGCAACGCATGACTATAGCAGCCGGATTGTCTGGACCGGGAACACGGGTGAGGGCACGCGCAGCTATCGCGGTTATGCGCGGAGCTGGGAGATTGCGGTGCCGGGCAAGGCGGTGGTGCAATGCTCCAACGACCCTTTGCTGGGCGGTGATCCGGGCAAGATGAACCCTGAAGACCTGCTGCTGTCAGCGCTCTCGGCCTGTCATATGCTGTGGTATCTGCATTACGCGTCAGAGGCGGGAATTGTGGTGACGGAATATGAGGACAGCCCGGTCGGAACGGGCGAGATCGGGCCGGGGGGTGCGGGGCGGTTTACAGCGGTGGAGCTGCGGCCGGTGATCACTCTGGCACCCGGGGCCGATGAAGGCTTGGCAGAGGCGATTCACCACCGTATCCATGCAGTCTGTTTCATCGCGCGGTCGGTGGCCTTTCCCGTGACCTGCGCGCCGCGTTTTGTCACCGAGCAATAGAAGCGTGGGGGCCTTTGGTCTGAACCTGTGGCCCGTGCCGATGGGCCAATGACCTGCCGCGCGGCTTGTGCTGCATGGCATGATATGGCCGCGACATCCGGTGTCGGATTTGCGCAAGTGGTTGTGGCAAGCGGGGCTAGTCTGGCCGCTGATCAGCAGCTGGGGCAGCATGGAAGACAGCGATTACATCATCGTGGGGGCAGGCTCGGCGGGCTGTGTTCTGGCCGAACGGTTGAGCGCGTCGGGCCGCCATACCGTGACCCTTATCGAGGCCGGGGGCAGCGACCGGCGGTTTTATGTGCAGATGCCGCTTGGCTATGGCAAGCTGTTCTATGACCCGGCGGTGAACTGGATGTACCGCAGCGAACCCGATCCGGGGCTGGCGGGCAACCGGGACCATTGGCCACGGGGCAAGATCCTTGGCGGGTCGTCTGCGATCAATGCGATGGTCTGGATCCGGGGCCACCGGGCGGATTATGATGACTGGGGCGCTGCGGCACCGGGCTGGGGCTGGGACGATTGCCTGCCCGCCTATCGCCAGATCGAGGATACCGAGGCCGGGGGCGATGACTTTCGCGGGCAGGGCGGGCCGCTGTTCATCTCGGCCAACCGGCAGGGGCTGCATCCGCTGGTGGGCGACTACATCGCGGCCTGTGGTCAGGCGGGGCTGCGTGAGGTCGCCGATTTCAACGGGGCCGTGCAGGAAGGCGCGGGCGTCTACCAGATGACGATCAAGCGCGCGCGGCGCAACTCCACCGCGCGGGCCTTTCTGCGCCCGGCGATGCGGCGGCCCAACCTTCGGGTGGTGACCCATGCGCAGGTGACGCGGGTGATCTTTGAAGCAGGCCGCGCGGTGGGGGTTGAGTTGCGGCGTGGCGCGCAGGTTGAGACTGCGCGCGCGCGCGGGGAAGTGATCCTGTCGGGCGGGGCGGTGAACAGCCCGCAGCTGTTGCAACTGTCGGGCATCGGACCGGGGGCGTTGCTTCAGGGGATGGGCCTGCCGGTGCTGGTGGACAACCCGAATGTGGGCCGGCATCTGAGCGACCATCAGGGCATCAACTACACCTGGTCGATGCGGGTGCCGACCTACAATGATGCGCTGCGGCCCTGGTGGGGCAAGGCTTTGGCGGGGATGCAGTACCTGCTGGGCGGGCGCGGGCCGCTGGCCAAATCGATCAACCATGCGGGCGGGTTCTTCCGCACTGATCCCAGCCTCGACCGGCCGAACATGCAACTGTACATGCAGGCGTTTTCCACCCTGATCCCGCGCAATGGCGAGCGCCCGATCCTGTCGCCCGACCCGTGGTCGGGTCTGTCGCTGGGGCTGTCGAACTGCCGCCCCACCTCGCGCGGGGAGATCCGGCTGGCCAGCCCCGACCCGCTGGCGCATCCGGTGATCGTGGCCAATGCCTTTGCGACAAAGCATGATGTGGACGAGATGCTGGAGGCGGTGAAATTCCTGCGCAAGATTGCGGCGCAACCCGCGATGGCGCGGCTGATCCGCGAAGAGCTGCGGCCCGGCCCGGCGGTCACTTCGGACGCGGATCTGATCGCCGATATCCGGGCCCGGTCGGGCACGGTGTATCACCCGTCCTGCACCTGCCGGATGGGGGCGGACCCAGCGACCAGCGTGCTGGACGCAAGGCTGCGCGTGCGCGGGGTGGCGGGGCTGCGGGTGATTGATGCCGCGAGCTTTCCCAACATCATCGCCGGCAACACCAACGCGCCGGCGATCCTGATGGGCTGGAAAGGGGCAGGACTGGTTCTGGAGGATGCTCGATGACGGTGGCCGCCTCGCGGAGCGTCCGAGGGTGGAGCCGGGCTATTCGCCGCGGGGAAATCGCTTGCTGTCCTCCAGCACGTTGAGGTCCATGTGATTGCGCATGTAGCGTTCGGAGGCGGCGCGCAGGGGTTGGTAATCCCATGGGAAGTAGGCGCCGTTGCGCAGCGCTTCATACACCACCCAGCGGCGGGCCTGGCTTTCGCGGACCGAAGAGTCGAAGCGCAGCAGATCCCAGCGGGCGGTGGCGGCCTTGCGGAAATGGGCCAGCACGGGGGCGGCGCGGGGGTCTGTGGCGAGGTTGTCCCGTTCGTCCGGGTCGGCGGCCAGGTCGAAGAGCTGTTCGGGATCGGCGGGGCAGAGGATGTATTTCCAGGCCCCTTCGCGCAGGGCGACCATCGGGGTGATCGTGCCCTCTGCCGCGTATTCCATCGCGACCATCGGGCGAGTGCCGCCGTTGGCCATCGGGAGCAGGTCGACGCCATCGGTCCAGGGCATCACCTCGGCCATGTCGACCCCGGCGAGGGCGGCGAGGGTTGGGGTGAGGTCGATGGTGGAGACCGGGTCGGTGATCAGGCCGGGTGCGAGGCCGGGGGCGGAGATCATCAGCGGCACGCGGGCGGCACCCTCAAAGAAGTTCATCTTGAACCACAAGCCGCGTTCGCCCAGCATTTCGCCGTGGTCGGACAGGAAGACCACCACCGCCTCTTGCCGGGCGGCTTCCAGCACGGCGAAGATTTCGCCGATCTTGTCGTCGATATAGGAGATGTTGGCGAAGTAGCCCTGGCGCGCGCGGCGGATCTGGTCGGGCGTGATGTCGAACGCGCGCCAGTCGCAGGCATCCATCAGGCGTTGGGAATGGGGGTCCTGGTCGGCGTAGCCGATGGGGTCTGGCGGGTCGAGTTCCGGGGCGTTTTCATACAGGTTCCAGTATTTGCGGCGGGCGACGAAGGGGTCATGCGGGTGGGTGAAGCTGACCGTCAGGCACCACGGCCGCGGGTCGGCCCCGCGCGACAGGTCGTAGAGTTTCTGCACTGCCTGAAAGGCCACGTCATCGTCATATTCCAGTTGGTTGGTGATTTCGGCCACGCCCGCGCCGGTGACCGAGCCGAGGTTGTGATACCACCAGTCGATCCGTTCATCGGGTTTGCGGTAATCCGGGGTCCAGCCGAAATCGGCGGGGTAGATGTCGGTGGTGAGCCGGTCTTCGAACCCGTGCATCTGGTCGGGGCCGACGAAATGCATCTTGCCCGAAAGCGCGGTGTAATAGCCCGCACGGCGCAGGTGGTGCGCATAGGTCGGAATGTCAGACGCGAATTCGGCGGCGTTGTCATAGACCCGGGTGCGGCTGGGCAGCTGACCCGACATGAACGACGCCCGCGCAGGCGCACAGAGCGGCGACGCGGTATAGCAGTTCTGGAACCTCAGCGCGTGCTGTGCCAGTCTGCGCAGATGAGGCGTGTGCAGAAAATCGGCTGGGCCATCCGGGAACAGGGTGCCGGTGAGCTGGTCCACCATGATGATCAGGATGTTCGGGCGGTCGGTCGTGGCATCAGGCTGGGCATCGATCATCGGGAGGTTCCTTTGGGCTTTGGTCTTGGAACAACGGTGTTGCGCATGTCTGGTCCTGTCTTGAACGCTTGCGACAGCTGCAAGCCAAATGCGCCATCAAGGGGAATCGCATGAAAACGGTTAAAAAGTTTCCTCAAAACCTCGTCGAATTGGAGGATATGGGGATTGTGATGCCGGATGGCACCCGGCTTTCGGCGCGGGTTTGGATGCCGGAGGGGGCCGCGCACGCGCCGGTTCCGGCGGTACTGGAATACATTCCCTATCGCAAGCGCGATGGCACCCTGCCGCGCGATGAGATGATGCACCCTTATGTGGCGGGGCATGGCTATGCCTCGGTCCGGGTGGATATGCGGGGCAATGGCGACAGTGAAGGGTTGATGACGGATGAGTATACCGCGCAGGAATTGCAGGATGCCTGCGATGTGATTGCCTGGCTGGCGGCGCAGCCGTGGTGTTCGGGCAGCGTGGGGATGATGGGCAAGAGCTGGGGCGGGTTCAACTGCCTGCAGACCGCCTTTCTGCAGCCGCCGGCGCTGAAGGCGGTGATCTCGGTCTGTTCGACCACCGACCGTTTTGCCGATGACATTCATTTCAAGGGCGGCTGTCTGCTGGGGGAGAATTTCGGCTGGGGGGCGGTGATGCTGTCCTTCTCCAGTCGTCCGGCGGACCCGGTGCTGCGCCCGGACTGGCGTGCGGACTGGTTGGCACGGCTGGAGGCAGAGCCATGGCTGGCCCCGCGTTGGGCGGCACATCAGGCGCGCGATGCCTATTGGCGGCATGGGTCGGTTTGCGAGGATTTCTCGCGGATGCAGGTGCCGGTGCTGTCGATCGGCGGCTGGGCGGACAATTACATGAACACGGTGGATGCGCTGGTGCGCAATGTGGGTGCCCCCGGGATGGCCAAGGGCATTGTGGGGCCGTGGGTACATCAGTACCCGCATACGGCGGTGCCGGGGCCTGCCATCGGCTTTCTGCAAGAGGCGATCCGCTGGTGGGACCGCTGGCTGAAAGGCATTGAGAACGGGGCAGAGGCGGACCCGGCGATGCGGGCCTATATGCTGCATTCGGCCCCCCCCGATGCCAGCGCGCGGCACCGGGAAGGGCATTGGGTGGCGGAGGATCAGTGGCCCGGCCCGAATGTGCGCGCTTCGGTGCTGAGCCTGATGCCGGGGCGGGACCGCGGCGCATCCGGCGGATATCTGGGGCAAGGCGAAACCGCAGGTTTTGAGCGGATTGTGTCTACACCGCAACATCTTGGCCTGTCAGCGGGTGAGTTTTTTCCCATGGGGCTGAATGCTGAAATGCCCGGCGATCAGCGGGCCGATGATGCGATGAGCCTGTGTTTTGACGGCGATGTGCTGGATGCGCCCTTGGCGCTGCTGGGGGCGGCGCGGCTGCGGTTGCGGCTGGCATCTGATCAGCCGCTGGGGTTCGTGGTGGCGCGGTTGTGCGATGTGGGGCCAGACGGTGCCTCGGTGCGGATTGCGCATGGGATGCTGAACCTGTGCCACCGCCACAGTCGGGAAGAGCCGGAACCGATGGTGCCGGGGCAGTCGCAAGAGGTGGCATTTGATCTGGACCAGATGGCTTACCGGCTGGCCCCCGGTCACCGGCTGCGGCTGGCGCTGTCAAACAGCTACTGGCCGTTTGTCTGGCCGTCGCCCGTACAGGCCAGCCTGACGATAACCCAAGGCAGCCTGGCCCTGCCGGTGCATCAGGGCGGCAAGGGTTGGGTGCCGCCAGAGCCGGAGGCGGCCCCGGAGTGGGCCCACCGGGTGCTGCGCGAGGGCCAGTCGCGGCGGGTGGTCGAGACGGACATGATCACAGGGATGCAGGCGCTGTGCGTTTTCGAGGATTCCGGCGATGTGGAAAATCTGACACATGGCTTATGTTCGGGCGAAACCTTGTCGGAACGCTGGGAAATTCATCCGACCGATCCGCTGTCGGCGCGCGCCACCCATGTCTGGGAACAGCGCCTGTCACGCGGTGACTGGCGGGTGCGGACGCAAGCCACGGCGGTTATGAGCGGCGATGCGTCGCATTTGCACATGCAGGCCACGCTGACCGCCTGGGAGGATGATAAAGTGATCTTTTCCCGTGATTTCGACGAAAAGGTGCCGCGACGCTTTGTCTGAAAAAATCGCGATCACGGGGCACGAATCGTTGCCCCAATGCAAAACACCCGTTTCTATTGACTCACCAGTCAACAAAACCGGCGCGGGGTTAACCGCCGCCATTCAGGGAGACGACCAGAATGACAGATCCGCTTGACCGTATGATTGCTGCCGCCAAGGCAGGCCGCATGACCCGCCGCGAGTTCGTGGGACGCACCACTGCCATGGGTGTTTCTGCCGGCCTTGCTTCGGCGCTGTTCACCAAAGCCGCAAACGCGCAGCCCAAAAAAGGCGGCCTGATCCGCATGGGGATGCAGGGCGGCGAGTCGACCAACAGTCTTGACCCGGCGCTTGCCGCGTCCGAAGTGCCGTTCGCGGTGAACATGACCTGGGGCGAGATGCTGGTGGATGTGACCCCGACGGGTGAGATCGACCTGCGCATCGCCGAAGAGATCAGCGCCAATGCCGATGCGACCGAGTGGAAGTTCAAGATCCGCCAGGGCGTCGAATTCCACAATGGCAAGACTGTCACCGCCGATGATGTGATCGCGACGCTGCGCCGCCATACCGATGAAAAGTCGCAGTCAGGCGCGCTGGGCATCGTGCAGGGCATCACCGACATGTCAGCCGAAGGCGATATGGTCACGCTGAAGCTGGCCAGCGGCAATGCCGACCTGCCGTATCTGATGGGTGACTACCACCTGATCATCCAGCCGAATGGCGGCATCGACAACCCGACCGAAGGCATCGGCGCTGGCCCCTATAAGGTGGTGGTGCATGAACCCGGCATCCGCCATACCTTTGAAAAACACGCAAACTACTTTGACACCACCATCGGCCATGCGGATCAGACCGAGATTCTGGTGATCAACGATGGCACCGCCCGCACCGGCGCGCTGCAATCCGGTCAGGTTCACATGATGAACCGGGTGGACCCGAAGATTGCCGAACTGCTCAAGCGGGCACCCGGCGTGCAGGTCAAGGCCGTTCCGGGCCGGGGTCATTATGTGTTTATCATGCATGTCGACAAGGCCCCGTTCGACAACAACGATCTGCGCATGGCGCTGAAGCTGTCGGTCAACCGGCAGGAGATGGTGGACAAGATCCTTGGCGGGCTCGGCAGCATCGGTAACGACTTTCCGATCAACTCGGCCTATCCGCTGTTTGATGACAGCATTCCGCAGCGCGAATACGATGCGGCGCTGGCGGCGGAGCATTACGCCAAATCCGGCCATGACGGCAGCCCGATCATCCTGCGCACCGCGCAGGGCGCATTTCCCGGCGCGGTCGAGGCGGCGCAACTGTTCCAGCAAACGGCAAATGCTGCCGGTATTCCGCTGGAAATCAAGCGCGAGCCGGATGACGGCTATTGGTCGAATGTCTGGAACGTGGAACCGTTCTGCGCCAGCTATTGGGGCGGGCGCCCGGTGCAGGATCAGATGTATGCCACGGCTTACCTGTCCACCGCCGACTGGAACGACACCAAGTTCAAGAACGCCCGGTTTGACGAGCTGTTGCTGGCAGCACGGGCCGAACTGAACGCTGACACGCGCAAGGCCACCTATTCTGAAATGGCAATGATCGTCCGCGATGAAGGTGGTCTGATCCTGCCGATGTTCAACGACTTTGTTGAGGCAGTGCGTGACGAGATCCAGGGTTGGGAAGCCGATCCGAATGGCGAGCTGATGAACGGCCGCGCCCATGTCAAGTGCTGGCTGGCATAAGGACCGGGGCGCGTGCATCCGGTATTAACTCTGGTGGTCCAGCGCATTGCGCTGGGCCTGCTGTTGCTGTTGGCGGTGTCGGCGGTAATTTTCCTTGGTGTGGCGGCGCTGCCCGGTGATACGGCGCAGGCCATTCTGGGCCAGTCGGCCACGCCGCAGGCGTTGGCCAATCTGCGCGCTGAAATGGGCTTGGATCAGCCGCCGCTGACCCGCTATTTCAGCTGGCTTGGCGGGGTTCTGACCGGCGACCTGGGCACCTCGATTTCCAACCGGACCGATATTGCGACGGCCATCGGCCAGCGGCTGGGCAATACGCTGTTTCTGGCGGGTTGGGCTGCGGTGATCTCTGTCCCGCTGGCGATTTTGCTGGGGCTGGTTGCGGCGCGCTATAACGGGCGCTGGCCGGATAAGTTGATTTCCGGCGCGACGCTGTCCGCGATCAGCCTGCCGGAATTTGTGGTGGGCTATCTGGTTTTGTATTTCCTTGCCGTCAAATGGCAGCTGTTTCCGTCGGTTGCCATGGTGTTTCCCGGTATGAGCATGATGGACCGGCTGAACGCGGTGATCCTGCCGGTGATCGTGCTGGTGCTGGTGGTGCTGGCGCATATGATGCGGATGACGCGGGCGGCGATCCTGAACGTGATGCAATCGGCCTATATCGAAACTGCCGAGCTGAAGGGCCTGTCGCCGATGAAGGTGATCTGGCGCCACGCCTTTCCCAACGCCATCGCCCCTGTGGTCAATGTGGTGATGCTGAACCTTGCCTATCTGGTGGTGGGCGTCGTCGTGGTTGAGGTGGTGTTCGTCTATCCGGGCATGGGACAATATCTGGTGGACCATGTGGCCAAGCGCGACCTGCCGGTGGTGCAGGCGGTGGGGCTGATCTTTGCGGCCGTCTATATCGGGCTGAACATTTTGGCGGATGTCATCTCCATCCTTGCCAACCCAAGGTTGAGGCACCCGAAATGAGGATACCGCTTTCCGCCCTTATCGGGATGTTCTTCACCGGGGCCTTCTTTCTGGCCGCAATCTTTGCGCCCCTGGTCGCACCTTATGGCATGGCGCAGATTGTCGGCGGAGTCTGGGACCCTGCCTCGTCGACCCACTGGTTCGGCACCGATGCCATCGGCCGCGATCTGCTGAGTCGGATGATCTATGGCGGGCAGACCACGATCTTCGTCGCCTCTGCCGCGACGATCCTGAGCTTTACGCTGGGGTCGGTCTTGGGCTTTTCGGCGGCGGTGGCCGGGGGCTACGTGGATCAGGGGCTGAGCCGGATGGTCGATCTGATGATGGCGATCCCGTCGCTGATATTGGCGCTGGTGATCCTGTCGGTGTTGCCGGTGACGCTGACGGTGCTGATCCTGGTCATGGGCCTGCTGGATGCAACGCGGGTGTTCCGACTGGCCCGCGCGGTGGCGGTGGACATCACGGTGATGGATTATGTCGAGGCGGCGCGCCTGCGCGGTGAAGGCTGGGCCTGGATCATCTTTCGCGAGATCCTGCCCAATGCGCTGTCGCCCTTGGTGGCGGAACTGGGGCTGCGGTTCATCTTTGCGGTGCTGTTCATCTCGACCCTGTCGTTCCTTGGGCTTGGCGTGCAGCCGCCGCTGGCCGACTGGGGTGGGATTGTGAAGGAGAACTCCTCGGGGCTGGTCTACGGCATTCCGGCGGCGCTGATCCCGGCCTTTGCCATCGCGGCGCTGGCGATTTCGGTGAACCTGGTCGCCGACTGGGTGCTGTCGCGCACCACCAGCCTGAAAGGCGGGCGCGGATGACCCGGCGTTTGGTTTTGCGGAAAGCGCCGGGGGGTTTCACACCCCCCGGGCCCATTGGTTTCCTGAGCCAATGGCGAAACCAACGGGCAACCCCCGTGGGATATTTAAGAACAGATGAATGCAGGGGGGCCGGGTATGAGTGACGCGCTGTTGCAGATCCGCAATCTGCGGATCGAGGCCACCTCTTATCCGCCGGGCGAGCCGCCGCGCGATGTGGTGCTGGTCGATGATGTCTTGGTCTCGGTGGAAAAGGGCCGGGTGCTGGGGCTGATCGGCGAATCCGGGGCGGGGAAATCGACCATCGGCCTGTCGTCGATGGCTTACGGGCGCGGTGGCGTGCGGCTGACGGGCGGGACGATCACCCTGAACGGGCGCGATATCCGGCTTGCCGATGCGCGGACCCTGCGGGCCTTGCGCGGGCGCGAGGTGACTTACGTTGCGCAATCGGCGGCGGCGGCGTTCAACCCGGCGATCCGGCTGATGGATCAGGTGATCGAGACCTGTCTGGCGCACAAGGTGATGGGCAAAGCCGAGGCAGAGGCGCGCGCGGTCATGCTGTTTGCCCGGCTCGGCCTGCCCGACCCGGAGAATTTTGGCAAACGCTATCCGCATCAGGTGTCGGGCGGGCAGTTGCAGCGGGCGATGACGGCGATGGCGCTGTGCCCGAAACCCGATCTGGTGATCTTTGACGAACCGACCACGGCGCTGGATGTGACCACCCAGATTGAGGTGCTGGCCGCGATCAAAGAGGCGATCCACGATACCGGGGTGGCGGCGCTGTACATCACGCATGATCTGGCCGTGGTGGCTCAGGTGGCCGATGACATTCTGGTGCTGCGCCATGGCAAGCGGGTGGAATACGGCCCGACCGAGCAGATCATCACCGCCCCGCGTGAGGCGTATACACAGGCGCTGGTGTCAGTGCGGTCTATTGACCATGTGGAAAAGGCCAATGCGCCTGCGGTGTTGCAGATCCAGAATGTGACAGCGCGCTACAGGGGCACCACATTCGATGTGCTGAAGAACATCACGCTGGATCTGCCTGCCGGGCAGACCCTTGCCGTGGTGGGGGAAAGCGGGTCGGGAAAATCGACGCTGGCGCGGGTGATCACCGGGCTGTTGCCACCGGCACAGGGGCGGATCAGCTTTGCCGGGCGCGATCTGGCACCAGAGCTGGCGGCGCGCAGCCGCGACGATCTGCGCGAGGTGCAGATGATCTACCAGATGGCCGATACCGCGATGAACCCGCGCCAGACCGTCGGCACCATCATCGGGCGGCCGCTGGAGTTCTACTTTGGCCTGAAAGGCGACGCCAAGCGCAAACGCATTCAGGATCTGCTGGAGCAGATCGAAATGGGCAAGGGCTTTATCGACCGCTACCCGGCAGAGCTGTCGGGCGGGCAGAAGCAGCGGGTCTGCATTGCGCGCGCGCTGGCGGCCAAGCCCAAGCTGATCATCTGCGATGAGGTCACCTCGGCACTGGACCCGTTGGTGGCGGATGGCATCCTCAAGCTGTTGCTGGACCTGCAGGCGGTGGAAGGGGTGGCCTATCTGTTCATCACCCATGACCTTGCCACGGTGCGGGCGATTGCCGACCGGATTGCAGTGATGTATCGCGGCGAGGTGCGGCGCTATGGTACCAAAACCGATGTGCTGTCGCCGCCGTTTGACGACTACACCGAACTGCTGCTGTCTTCGGTCCCCGAGATGAAGATGGGCTGGCTGGAAGGTGTGCTGGACAGCCGCAAGATGGAAGCCGCCGGGAACTGAGGCGTACCACTGCGATTGCACCTTTCTGAAATACTCCCGCCGGAGGCGTCCAACGCCGGCCCCCTGCACAGGTTTTGACCATGAGAAAACTGCTTCTGATCGTGATTGACGGCGTGCCATGGCGCAACTGGCGGCGGCTGTTCGGCAACCTTGAGGGCTGGGTCGCGCAGGGCGACGCGCGGGTGTGGCGGATGCGGGCGGTGCTGCCGTCAACCTCGGCGTCGTGCTATGCCTCGATCCACACCGGGGTGCCGCCGCAGGTGCACCGGGTCTGGGGGAATGAAGCGGTGTACCGGCTGGCGGAGCCGGACATCTTTTCCGAAGTCACCCGGGCGGGGGGCAAGACCGGGGCGGTGACCCACAGTTTCTGGTCAGAGTTTTTCAACCGCGCGCCCTTCGATGTGGTGCGCGATATCGAATATGACGAACCCGCCGGGCCGATCACCCATGGCCGGTTTCACACCATGACCGGCTATGGCCATGCCAATCAGATGACCCCGTCGGATGTCGATCTGTTCGCCACGCTGACCCGGCTGTGCGAGGTACAGGGCATTGATTATGGCATCCTGCACACCTGCACGCTGGACAGTATGGGGCACCGTTTCTTTCACGATTGCGAAGAAATGGACCACGCCTGTTATGCGCTGGATGCGATGCTGGCCCCCTTTGTCCAGCGCTGGCGCGATGCGGGGTATGAGGTGATTGTCACCGCCGACCACGGGCAGGATGCGCGCGGCCATCATGGCGGCACTGGCGAAGATCAGCGGGATTTTGCATTTTATTACTTCGGCGACAGTGCCATGCCCGACGCCGATGTGGTGCTGGACCAGCTGGCACTGGCCCCGTCGATCCTGACACGGATGGGCGTGCCGGTGCCGGACAGCATGCGCGCGGAACCGTTTTTTCAGCCCTAGGGTTGGCGGTTTAAAATGAGTATTTGTGTCAAGATGAAGCGGAGGCGTGAGGTCAGTCGGCATAACCCGGCGCTTCGGCATCAAGGATGGCCTTGATCTCGCGCAGGTGGTCTTCGGCGTAGCCGGGGTAGGTTTCCCATTCGCGGGCGGTTTTCTCGGCAATTTCGTCCGGCAGATGGCGCAGCGGCTGGCCGGTTTGCAGGGCGCGGATGTAGGTCTCGGCCGCGCGTTCGAAGTAATAGAGCCGGTTGAAGGTTTCCGCCACCGTGGCCCCGATCACCAGCACGCCGTGATTGCCCATGATCAGCGTGGTGATCTTCGGGTCGGACAGCAGTTGCACGCAGCGGGCGGCCTCATCCTCGAACGCCATGCCGCCGTAGTGGTCATCAACCACCACCCGGTTGTGGAACATCGCCGTGGTCTGGTCGATGGCGGGCAGGCGGCTGTCTGCCAGGCTGGCCAGCACTGTGGCGTGGATCGAATGCACGTGCATCGCGCAGCGGGCATGTGGGCAGGCGCGGTGCAGGCTGCCGTGCAGGCCCCAGGCGGTGGGGTCGGGCGCGTCGGGCCGGTCCAGCGTGGTGGGGTCGTTGGCATCGATCTCGATCAGGCCGGAGGCGGTGATCCGGCTGAAGTGCCGCCCCGCAGGGTTGATCAGAAAGCGGGTGCCATCGTCGCTGACCGCAAGGCTGAAGTGGTTGGCGACGGCTTCGTGCATGTTCAGCCGGGCGGTCCAGCGAAAGGCGGCGGCCATATCGGTGCGCGCGGTCCAGTGGGTCTGGTTGGGCAGGTCTTTCATGGCTGATCTCCGGTTTGCCACTGGCCGGTGGCCATGGCGGACAGGGTGGCGGTGACGCGGGCAAAGCTGGCACGGGCACCGGCGACAGTGTGGCGTGCGCGCAGATAGCCATGGACAAGGCCGGGTTCGGTCAGGGCGACGGCCCTTCCCCCGGCGGCGGTGATGCGGGCGGCATAGGCGGCGGCATCATCGGCCAGCGGGTCACATTCCGCCGCGAGCGCCAGCGTGGGGGGCAGGCCGGTGAAGCCGGTGGCCATCAGGGGGGCTGCAGTGGGATCGTTGCGGTCTGCGCCCCGGATACGGGCATAAAAATCGACATCATCCGCCGTGAGCATCGGGGCCTGCGCATGGCGCTGGTAACTGGCCCCGTGCCCGCCAAGGCCGGGGTAGATCAACACCTGACCCAACACGCGCGGGTCAGACAGGGCCGCTGCAACTGCTGCCGCAAGCGCCCCGCCGGCACTGTCGCCCGCCAGCAGGATCGGGCCGGGCGTGGCGCGCGCAACGGCGAGGCAATCGTCAAACGCCGCCGGGTGGGGATGTTCGGGGCAAAGCCGGTAATCAACGGCCAGCACCTCCAGCCCGGTGGCGGCACAGATCTCGGCGCAGACATCATCATGGCTGTCCAGCCCGCCGACGACAAAGCCGCCGCCGTGGAAATAAATCACCACCGGCCCCTTGCCGGAATAGCGGCGACAGGGAACCCCGGCGACGGTTTCATCGCGCGAGGTGACGCCGGGCGGGGTCCCGTGGTGAAAGGTTCGGCACATGGCGTCATAGATCCGGCGCTGATCGGCAATTGTCAGCGTTGCGGTGTCGGGGGGATAGGCGGCTTCGGTCCGGCGGATGAAGGCCCATGTCTCCGGCGCGATCAGGCGCTGATACTCTGCCGGGGTGATGATGTTGTGGGACGTGTCTGGCATAAAGGGAAGTGTGACGCGCGCGGCGACGGGTCACAAGGGAAATTCCGGGGAAATTCCGGCGGGCGTGGCGGATGTAGCTGAACCCGGGGACAACAAAAAGGGCGCAGCTTTGTGCGCGCCCTTTCAGAGTGGTGCCTGTGGTCAGCGCATCGCGCCCGCGATCGTCAGGACAGCGACAGATTGGTTGCGGATTCCCGCCCGTCACGACCGGCTTCGATGTCGAAGGTCACGGCCTGACCGTCCTTCAGCCCACGCAGCCCGGCCCGTTCCAGTGCGGTGATGTGGACGAAGACGTCTTTCTTGCCACCCTCGGGCGCAATAAAGCCATAGCCTTTTGTTTCGTTGAACCATTTCACGGTGCCCTTGGCCATCGTGAAGTCTCCCGTAGATACGCCGCCCGCGGGATTGCGGCGGCCCGGCGCAGTCAGCTGATCGTCGATTGCTGTGGCCGTAAGGCGGAGACAGTGGTCGAAATAGTTAACGTCGCCAGCAAAATATGGAATCGGATGGGCAAAAAGGCAAGAAAATTTGCGTAAGCGTTGCTGTCGCCGGTGCCCTTGCCCTGCCCTATGCCGTGCGGGTGGTGGCGGCCATTTGCGTGACCTCAGACACGTCGGCGCGGCGGAGCATCAGTGCCAGGAATAGTGCCATACTGCCAATCCCGGCCCCGGACCAGATTGCCAGAGCCGTCAGCAGTCCTGCATCGAAAAATATCAGTGAGACAAGGGCCGAAGCGAAGCCGACCATGCCACCCGCCAGTGCGCAAATTGCTGCCATCAGATCCTCCTGTCCATATGATAGCAGAATCCCGTCGAATTGGGGCGGGAATGTGGCAAGGCGTGGCCGTCACGGCGCTTGAATGCTTCAAATTGAAAGCGCCTGAAGCCACCGCCAGAGCGCCCGACGTTTGCCTGCAGCCGCAGGAGAGCAGGTCTGTCAGGCGGCCCAGGTTTTGGCGGCTTCCTTCAGATGCGTCAGAAAAGCCTGTACCTTTCTGGTCCGGTGCAGGTCCACATGGGTCACGATCCACAACGGCGCATCCCATTCGGGACGGGGCGGCAGGATCTCGACAAGGTTTTCGGAAACCCGGGATTTGTAGGCCGCGACAAAGCCGATGCCGACGCCCTGATGCACCGCCTCTTCCAGCGCCGCCGGTTCGGTGCCCCGGAAACTGATCGCACTCGCCGGAACCGTGTTGCGCAGCCAGCGGAAGAACGGGGCCCGGTTGGCTTCGCTGTCGACGCAGACAAAGCGGTGGTTGGCGAAGTCTGATTCGTCCTTGGGCTGGCCATGCCGCGCGATATAGGATCTGGAGGCGTAGAGGCCGGTGCGGATATGGGGCAGGGGCTGCGCCACATTGTCCGGTTCTTCCGGCGCGGCCCCGGCGCGGATGGCGACATGCGCCTCGCCATAGTCCAGCCGGAACACCCGCATGTCGGTCAGAAACCGCACTTGCACCAGCGGATATAGTTCCTGAAACGTGGCAAGCACCGGAACCAGCAGGTCGGCGATGCCCGAGATCGAGGTGATCGTCAGCTCACCGGCAACCGCTTCGCCCTGACCCTTGATGCGGCTGGACAGCTGGGCAAACTGCTCTTCGGTGGTCTGGGCCACGATCAGCAGGTCACGGCCGGCTTCGGTCGGGGTATAGCCGCGGGCGTGGCGCTGAAACAGCCGTGTGCCAAGGGTTCTTTCCAGCGCGTCAATGTGGCGGATCACCGTCGCATGATGCACGCCCAAAACTTCAGCTGCGCCGGACACCGTGCCAAGACGGGCCACCTGAAACGCGGTTCGGATCTCATCCCAGGCTGGGTGTGCCATCTCAGGCCTTTCTTTGGTCGCGGGTTATCACGAATTAGTGCTGTGCGCATATGCACAGACTGAGGTCAAACTTATAGAATGTAAAGCAAAAAGGAACGGCGTATTTTGATGTCACCGAACAACAAACGGGAACGCGCTGAAACTTTCAGCCAAGACGCTCCGTTCCACAATTACCCGCTGCAAGCCTGCAGTTTATACGACGAAGGAAGAAAACCATGCGTACTCTTATGATCTCTGCCGCCGCCCTTGCTCTGACCGCCGGCATCGCTGCCGCGAACCCCGGTCTAGACCAGCTTGCCGCGCAGGCCGGCGTTTCCGCCAATGATTACACCCAAGGCCAGCTGATCCAGTTGCTGGACGCCCAGCGTGACAATGATGTCGAGCGCATCAACTTTATCAAGTCGCAAGCCGGCAATGGTGCCGCAATCCGCAGCGACATGGGGGCAGGTTCAGCCTCGACCGATGCGCAACTGGCAGCCGCCGCAGGCGTCGAGCCGGGCCGGTTTACGATCAACGAACTGCAACTGCTGATCGAAGCCAAGCGTGACAATGACACCCAGATGACCAATTTCATCCTGTCGGGTCAGAACCGCGCCAATGGCAAGCCTGCCAACGTGGTCACCCCCGGTCAGGCACAACTGGCAGCACTGCTGGGTGTGGATGCCTCGCAGTACACGCTGGCAGAACTGACGGCGCTTTATGCCGACCAGATCGACGACCGGTCGTAATCACCGCTTCGGACCGGGCAGCACTGCCCGGCCTGCCCTTCAGACGGTCCGTGCCAGATTGGCGCGGGCCGTTTTGCGTTGACCCCTGAGTCCCGCCCAAGACTTGACTCGCGCGGTCTTGCGGCCTATCAGGCACCAATTCCCCGGAGGCTGTCGCTTCCGGTCCCTTGGCTTTTGCCGGGATCGCCATCTGCCAGCGCGTTGCGCCCGCAGGTGCCCTTGGCCATTGCTGTAACGCCCTTTGCGGGAGACGACCATGTTCGAGAGCCTTTCAGATCGCCTTGGCAGCGTCTTTGACCGCCTGACCAAACAGGGCGCGCTGTCCGAGGCTGACGTGATTGCCGCTCTGCGTGAAGTGCGGACAGCCTTGCTGGAGGCCGATGTCTCCTTGCCGGTGGCGCGCGATTTCATCAAGCGGGTGCAGGACAAGGCGACCGGGTCGGCGGTGACGAAGTCGATCACGCCGGGGCAGATGGTCGTCAAGATCGTGCATGACGAGCTGATCCGGGTGCTGGCAGGCGATGAACCTGCCGATGCGCTGAAGATCGACAGCCCGCCGGCCGCGATTCTGATGGTCGGTCTGCAAGGCTCGGGCAAGACCACCACCACCGCCAAGCTGGCCAAGCGGCTCAAGGACCGCAATGGCAAGCGGGTGTTGCTGGCGTCTTTGGACACCAACCGCCCGGCGGCGATGGAGCAGCTGGCGATTCTGGCCGCTCAGGTGGGTGTGGATTCTCTGCCGATCGTCAAGGGTGAGTCGGCGGTGCAGATCGCACGGCGCGCGAAGACGCAGGCCGCAATGGGCGGCTATGATGTGCTGTTTCTGGATACCGCAGGCCGGTTGCACATCGACGAAGTGCTGATGGACGAAGTGCAGGCGGTGCGTGACATCGCCCAGCCGCGCGAAACGCTGCTGGTCGTCGATGGTCTGACGGGCCAGGACGCAGTGAATGTGGCGGCCGAGTTCGACGGCAAGGTCGGCATTTCCGGCGTGGTCCTGACGCGGATGGACGGTGACGGCCGCGGCGGTGCGGCGCTGTCGATGCGGGCTGTCACCGGCAAGCCGATCCGCTTTGTCGGCCTTGGCGAAAAGATGGATGCGCTGGAAACGTTCGAGGCCGAACGGGTCGCGGGCCGTATCCTTGGCATGGGCGACATTGTTGCGCTGGTGGAACGCGCGCAGGAAACGTTTGAGGCCGAACAGGCCGAGCGCATGGCGCGCCGATTCTCCAAGGGGTTGTTCAACATGAACGACCTGAAAGGCCAGCTTGAACAGATGCAGAAAATGGGCGGCATGCAGGGCCTGATGGGGATGCTGCCGGGCATGGGCAAAATGGCAAAGCAGGCCGAAGAGGCCGGCTTTGACGACAAGATGCTGCGCCGTCAGGTCGCGCTGATCAACTCGATGACCAAAAAGGAACGGGCCAACCCGGACCTGCTGGCCGCCAGCCGCAAGAAGCGGATCGCATCGGGCGCGGGGCTGGAAGTGTCAGAGCTGAACCGCCTGCTGAAACAGCACAAGCAGATGGCCGAGATGATGAAAAAGATGGGCAAGGGTGGCGGCATGAAACAGGCCATCAAGCAAATGATGGGCAAAGGCGGTATGCCCGACCCCAGCAAGATGTCGCCCGCCGAACTGGAAGCCGCAGCCAAGGGCATGAAAGAGTCGATGGGGCAGGGCGGATTTCCCGGCATGCCGCGCGGCATGAGCCTTCCGTCTGGCCTGTCGGGGCTGATGAAGAAGAAATGACCCCGCCCGTTCTGCATACCCAGCGGCTGACACTGCGCGCCCCCGTCATGGCCGATTTCCCGGCCTATGCGGCGTTCTGGGCGTCGGACCGGGTTGCCTATATGGGCGGGCCAAGGGATGCAGCTGGCGCGTGGTTCTGGTTTTGCCATGATGTCGCGCAATGGGCGCTGCTTGGCCATGGCGCGCTGATGGTGGACCATACCGCCAGCGGGGAAACCGTGGGGCAGGTTGGCCTGAACGGCGGCCCGAAATTCCCCGAGGTTGAACTGGGCTGGCTGGTGTATCAGGGCCATGCGGGTCAGGGCTATGCCACTGAATCTGCGGGCGCGCTGCGCGATTGGGCCTTTACCACCCTGACCGTGGAGTCGCTGGTCAGCTATATCGACGCTGACAATGCCGCCTCAATCCGGGTGGCACAGCGGCTGGGGGCTGAACTGGATACCACCGGGCCACGCCCGGACCCCGAAGATCTGGTCTGGCGACATGCCCGGAGGATGCAATGACCGACACCAATATCGATCATTCTGGGCGCGCCGCCGAGCTGTTGAAAGAGCATCGCCAGTCGATTGACCGGCTGGACGCCATTCTGGTCTACACGCTGGCCGAACGGTTCAAGCACACGCAGGCGGTGGGGCGGCTGAAGGCTGAACATGAACTGCCACCCAGTGACCCGACGCGAGAGGGGCGCCAGATTGCAAGACTGGAACAACTGGCGCAGGACGCCGACCTTGATCCGGAATTTGCCAAGAAATTCCTGACCTTCATCATTTCCGAAGTCATCAGGCATCATGAGAAACTGCAAAAGTAACCCGGGAAGGCGGGGTGAACCCCGCCCTACCCAAGCGACAAACCTTAAGGAGACTACCCATGGCTGTTAAAATTCGTCTGGCTCGCGGCGGTTCGAAAAAGCGCCCGCACTACTCGATCGTTCTGACCGACTCGCGCAACCCGCGCGATGGCCGTTTTCTGGAAAAGCTGGGCGTCTATGACCCGATGCTGAACAAGGACGACGAAAAGCGCGTCGTGATGAACCTTGACCGGATCAAGGAGCTGATGGCGACCGGCGCACAGCCGACCGACCGCGTGACCCGTTTCCTGGAAGCGGCCGGCGTGCTGGACAAAAAAGTCCGCAACAACCCCAAAGCGGCGGTTCCCGGCAAACAGATGGCAGAACGCGCTGCGAAAAAAGCAGCCCGCGCTGAAGCCCCTGCCGAAGAATAATCGGCCCGATGATACCCGGCCTTGGCCTGGTGCGCCGGTCCATCACGCTTGCCCTTTGCGGGGCGGCGTTCTGGGCCGGCATGAATGTTTCCCGCATCCAGAGCCAGACGTCCTGTCTGGATGCGGGCGGATCGTTTGACCCGCGCGGGTTTTGCAGCACAGGGGTGCCTTTGCCATGACGAGTGACCGGATCTGTGTCGGCTCTATCGCGGGGGCCTTTGGCGTTCAGGGCGAAGTGCGGCTGAAATCATTCTGCGCCGACCCCGGGGCGATTGCGGACTATGGTCCGCTGTACACCGCCGATGGCAGCCGCAGCTTTGGCGTCAAGCTGACCCGCCCGGTGGCGGGCGGGCTTGGCGCGCGGATTGAGGGCGTGGCGACCAAGGATCAGGCCGACGCGTTGCGCGGCACCGATCTCTATGTCGACCGGGCCCGCCTGCCATCCTTGCCGGATGATGAATTCTACCATTCCGACCTGATCGGGCTGGAGGTGTATGACACCGGCGGCGTGCTGCTGGGCACCCTGCGCGCGGTGCACAATCACGGCGCGGGTGACCTGCTGGAGGTTTATGCGCCAACCCGTAAGCAACCCTTGCTGATCCCCTTTACCAAGGCGGCAGTGCCAACGGTCGATCTGGCCGCGCGGCGGATTGTGGCGGACCTGCCCGAGGGGCTGGAGTAGGCGGATGCCTGACAAGCTTCCCAACGATGCAGCGCTGGCCAAGGCCCCGTCCCGGTCGCACGGGCGGCTGTCGGCAAAGCCTGTCCTGCGCCCGCGCGATCTGTTCGACGATGCCCGCGCGGTGCGCGGTGCCTGGCTTGCGCGGGTCATCACCCTGTTTCCGCAGGCCTTTCCGGGGGTGCTGGAGCAGTCTTTGACCGGCAAGGCGATGGATCTGGGGCTGTGGCGGCTGGAAACCTATGATCTGCGCACATTCGGAATCGGCAAGCATCGCAATGTGGATGACACGCCTGCCGGGGGCGGCGCGGGCATGGTGCTGCGCGCCGATGTGGTGGATGCAGCGATCACGGCGGCAAGCGCGGGGGCAAACCCCGACCGCGCCCGCTGGCCGGTGGTATACCTGTCGCCACGCGGCACGCCGTTCGATCAGGCCATGGCGCGGCGTTTTGCCGGGTGCGAAGGGCTGACGCTGCTGTGCGGGCGGTTTGAAGGGGTGGACCAGCGGGTGCTGGACCATCACGCGGTCGAAGAGGTGTCTTTGGGCGATTTCGTGCTGACCGGCGGCGAGATCGCGGCACAGGCCATTCTGGATGCCACGGTGCGGTTGCTGCCCGGCGTGCTGGGCAATGCGGAGAGCATCGAAGAGGAAAGCCATTCCAACGGGTTGCTGGAACACCCGCAGTATACCCGCCCGCCGGTCTGGGAAGGGCGTGAGGTTCCGCCGGTGCTTCTGTCGGGCGATCATGCCAAGATCGCCAAATGGCGCCGCGCACAGGCCGAAGCCCTGACGGCAGAGCGCAGGCCCGACCTGTGGGCGCGCAAGGCCCGCAGTTAACGCGTGCGCCCGGCCCTCACCGCAACCGCAACCCCCGCCGCCAGCACCATGCCCATTCCCAGCAGGCTGAGCGGGGTCGGTATATGGTCAAACGCCAGCCAGCCCAGCAGCCCGGCCCAGACCAGATGCATGTAGTTCACCGGGGCAAGCAGGGCGGGCGGGGCCTGCCGGTAGGCCATGGTGAACAGAAAATGCCCTGCCGTGGCCACCACCCCCAGCGCCGCAATCAGCGCAAGGTCTGGCAAGGGCGGCAAGGTGGTCGGGAAAGATGGCACGGCCATCACACAGAAAATCACCAGCCCCGCCACGGCCACGTGGAACAGCATCGACATTGTAGATTCCGTTCGCGCCAGAACCCGCGTCATCAGGTGATAGGCCGTCGACAAAGCGGCATTCATCAGGGCAAAGATCACCCCCCAGGTGTCGAGCCCGCCACCGGGGCGCATGACCAGAATAACACCCCCGAACGCCAGCACCGCGCCGAACCAGGCGGCAGGATGCACCTTTTCCTTCAGCAGCGGACCTGAAAGCAGCATTACCAGAATCGGTGCCAGATAGATGATCGCCACCGTTTCGCCCACCGGCATGCGCTGCAGCGCAAGCCCCATGGTCAGCGACGCAAGCGCCAGAATGATGCCGCGCGTCACCACCCAGCTTTTGCGCTGCGCGTGCCACAGGCTGAACCCATGGCGCGGCATCATGATGACCATCAGCAAAGCAACGTTCACCAGATAGCGCCCGGTCTGCACGACGGCGATCGGGTAGCGTTCAACGAGATATTTGGTCATCGTGTCACCTGTCGCGAACAGAAACACGGCGCTCATGACAAACAGCACGCCTTTCAGCGCGCTTCCCCCGGTGGTTTTGTCCATGTCTTCGAGAAAACTCCAATGTTGCAGGTGTTTTCTGCGCAAATGCGGGGCAGTGCAACCCCGTGCCACTTGACCGGCGGCAAGGATTGCCCCTATACGCGCCTGTCCGGGATCAACGTGGTCCGTCGGACCCGATTCCTGTTTGTCTTATCCCGGGCTTCTTCCCCGGTGCGCGGGCAGACAGGGCGGCTGTTATGGAAAAGCTGGCCTGATCTCTGGCGGGCTCATCGTACGCGGTGGGGACCCGGTGAAGACCGAGAGCTCTGAGGCACGGCATCACCTCTGCGGACCCACCGCAGGTTGCGAAAGGACCAGGCATGAACCTGATCGCCCAACTCGAAGCCGAGCAGATTGCTGCGCTTGGCAAGACCATCCCGGATTTCAAGGCCGGGGACACTGTCCGCGTCGGTTTCAAAGTGACCGAAGGCACCCGCTCGCGTATTCAGAACTACGAAGGTGTGTGCATTGCCCGTCAGGGCGGCATGACGATTGCTGCGTCGTTCACCGTGCGCAAGATCTCGTTCGGCGAAGGTGTGGAACGTGTGTTCCCGCTGTACTCGACCAACATCGACTCGATCGATGTGGTGCGTCGCGGCAAAGTCCGTCGCGCAAAGCTGTATTACCTGCGCACCCGTCGCGGGAAATCGGCACGTATCTCGGAAGATACGACCTATAAACCGAAATCTGAATAAGGATCGGACCGATGAAAGAAGGCATTCACCCCGACTATCACTTCATCACCGTGAAGATGACCGACGGTTCGACCTATCAGACCCGTTCGACCTATGGCAAAGACGGCGACAGCCTGGCACTGGACATCGATCCGCTGGCCCACCCGGCCTGGACCGGCGGCAATGCCAAGCTGATGGACACCGGCGGCCGTGTGTCGAAGTTCAAGAACAAATACGCCGGTCTGGGTTTCTGATCCGACCCCGCGTGCAAGTCTGGAACAGCCCCGCTTCGGCGGGGCTTTTTCGTCTGCTGATGCCGCGCTGCCATACCGGGGCATCGCGCGCGGGCCGGAGGTGCCTTCGCGCTTTCCCT
The DNA here is from genome assembly GCF_030656345.1 of Pseudotabrizicola sp. Taxonomy (GTDB): domain Bacteria; phylum Pseudomonadota; class Alphaproteobacteria; order Rhodobacterales; family Rhodobacteraceae; genus Pseudotabrizicola. The sequence continues at coordinate 202,964 of NZ_JAUSNR010000023.1, forward strand.
TGCGCGGCAACCCGCCTAAAAGGGCGGACAGGCTGGGGCAAAGGGGCAAAGCATGGCGCACATCATCGTCGTGGGCAACGAAAAGGGCGGATCGGGCAAATCGACCACCTGCATGCATGTGGCCACCGCCCTTGTCCGGCAGGGCCACCGCGTGGGCGGACTGGATCTTGATCTGCGGCAGAAATCCTTTGGCCGCTATGTCGAGAACCGCCGCGCCTATCTTGCGCGCAGCGGGCTGAGCTTGCCAACGCCCGATTACCGCGATCTGCCCGAGGTGGACGAGGCGACGCTGGCACCGGGCGAAAACCCGTTTGATGCCCGGCTGTCGGCGGCGGTGGCGGCGCTGGACCCGGTATCGGATTTCATCATCATCGACTGCCCCGGCAGCCATACCCGGCTGTCACAGGTGGCGCATTCTCTGGCCGACACGCTGATCACGCCGCTGAACGACAGTTTCATCGACTTTGATCTGCTGGCGCGGACTGATCCGGAAACCGGCAAGGTCAAGGGTCCGTCAATCTATTCCGAAATGGTCTGGAATGCCCGGCAGTTGCGGGCGCAGGCGGGGCTGAAGCCGATTGACTGGATCGTGCTGCGCAACCGTCTGGGCGCGCAGCAGATGCATAACAAGAAAAAGGTGGGTGCCGCGCTGGAGGAATTGTCCAAGCGTATCGGCTTTCGCGTCTCGCCCGGATTTTCCGAGCGCGTCATCTTCCGCGAGCTGTTTCCGCGAGGGATCACTCTGCTGGACCTGAAAGACACCGGCGTGGACCAGCTGAACATCTCGAACATCGCCGCACGCCAGGAAGTGCGCGATCTGATGCGCGAGCTGCGCCTGCCGGGGGTTACGCCGGAGTTCTGACGAACGGCGTCGCCCGCACTTCGCGCCGCGCATCGCGCGAGCCGATGCGGGTCAGACGGTGCATAAAGAAATCATCGGCAAGCTCGGCCTTCGGGGCAAACAAGCCGAATTTCTGAAACAGCGAAAGGGCGTAGGTCATAACCGGCTCCTGATGTGATGTGTCTTCCCCGTTGACCCCAGACTCGCCCCCGGTTGCGGCGAAATCACGGCAGGCTGTGGTCGAAGGCAAGGCAATTTGACGCGGTGCCCGGCGCGCAGCCAACGCCTGCCGGTCAGGTCACATCCTGACCCCCGGTATTTTCAGTCTCCAATATCCCGGGGCTGTCCGCATCCTCTTTCTCACCGGACAATTCCCCCGCCAGAAACCGCTCGAACGCGTCCAGATCAACCGGCTCGAACTGCCCGAAGCCCTGCATCCAGACCGTGGCCGCGCGCAGGGCATCCGGTTCCAGCTTGCACCAGATCACCCGCCCGCGCTTTTCGCGGCTGATCAACCCCGCTTCGGTCAGCACGGTCAGGTGCTTTGAAATCGCGGCAAGGCTCATCCGGAACGGTTCGGCCACGTCGGTCACCGCCATGTCGTCTTCCAGCAACATGGCAAGGATCGCCCGCCGCGTCGGGTCGGCAAGGGCGGCAAAGACCCGGGACAAAACATCGGGGGATTGAGGATCAGTCATCGGCAAAGCATGGGCCTTCTTTGATAAAAAGGTCAACCGCCGGGTTGAGGGTTTCGCGCTGATGATCGGTGGTGCTGGAAAATCAACTGATCAGTTGAATATGCTCCAGCGGTCGGATTGGGGCGCATCGGGGTCGGACATGCTGAATGAGTGACATTTAATTAATTGATTTAAAATGATAATCTCAATTTGCTCGGCCGCTTGACTCGGGCCTGAACTGCCATTAGCACCGCTTCAACCATCTTCATGGGGGCAAGGCTGGTGTCCGACCCGCAAGATCCGTCCGATGGCGCCCGGTTAAAGGTGCTGGAGGCCCGGATTTCGGCGGCAAAGGCAGCCACTGCGCCGGTGCCTCATATGAAGAAAGACTATTCTCAGGCCCAGGTGGCCTGGCGGATGGTCATCGAGCTTGTGGCCGGTCTGGTGATCGGTTTCGGCATCGGATACGGGCTGGATACGCTGTTGGGCACCATGCCGATATTTCTGGTGCTGTTCATCGGGTTCGGTCTGGCCGCAGGGGTGAAAACCATGCTGCGGTCGGCGAATGAGTTGCAGGAACGCCGGCTGGCAAAAGACGCAGCCGATCAAGGGGATGACTGAGGTGGAAGAAGACGTACACACTCAAGGTGGTGATCTGGTGTTCCACCCGATGGACCAGTTCATCGTCAGGCCGCTGTTCGGCGATGGTCCGGTTTTGTGGTACACGCCCACCAACGCGACCCTGTGGATGCTGCTGGCCGTTCTGTGTGTGGTGGCACTGTTCGTGCTGGGCACCCGTGGCCGTGCCGTGATTCCGACCCGGCTGCAATCGGTGGCCGAAGTGTTTTACGGTTTCATCTACAAGATGATCGAAGACGTGACCGGCCATGACGGGGTGAAGTATTTTCCCTGGATCATGACGCTGTTCCTGTTCATCTTCTTCTCGAACATGCTGGCGCTGATCCCGATGTCCTTCTCGCCGACCTCGCAGATCGCGGTCACGGCAGTTCTGGGCTTTGGCGTGTTCTTCGTGGTGACGATCATTGGTTTTGTCAAGAATGGTGCCCACTTCCTCGGCCTGTTCTGGATGAAGGACGCGCCGCTGTTCCTGCGCCCGATCATCGCGGTCATCGAGGTGATTTCCTACTTCGTCCGCCCGGTCAGCCATTCCATCCGTCTTGCGGGCAACATCACTGCCGGTCACGCCGTGATCAAGGTGTTCGCAGCCTTTGCCGGGATCGCGCTGATCGCCCCGGCCTCGATCCTTGCGATCACCGCCATCTACGCGCTTGAAGTGCTGGTGGCCGTGATTCAGGCCTATGTCTTCACGATCCTGACCTGTGTCTACCTCAAGGATGCGCTGCATCCGGGTCACTGATACCGGCTCAACTCTCTCAGAAATCCAAATTCCATCGTAAGGAGCATCACATGGAACTCGCAGCAGCAGCCGCACTCGGCAAATACATCGGCGCCGGTATCGCAGCCATCGGTGCAGGCATTGCAGCCGTCGGCGTGGGCAACGTCGCCGCCAACTATCTGGCAGGCGCCCTGCGCAACCCGTCGGCAGCCGCATCGCAGACCGCGACCCTGTTCATCGGTCTGGCCTTTGCCGAAGCTCTGGGCATCTTCGCCTTCCTCGTCGCCCTTCTGCTGATGTTCGCAGCCTGATCCCCTTTTGACGTCTTGCGAAACAGGGGTGCAGCGCAAATGCGTTGCCCCCTTGAGTTTCAAAGGGTCCGATGGAGGACATGATGGCTACTGAAACACTCGCAGATGGTGTGGTGCAGGGTGGGGCTGCTCTCAGCTCGTGCCTTGGGCTGAACGGCAGTGCCATCGGCATGCCGCAACTTTGCACCGACTGGATGCCGAACCAGATCTTCTGGCTGCTGGTCGCGCTTGCCGCGATCTATTTCTTCCTGTCGCGGATTGGTCTTCCACGCATCGGTTCGGTTCTGGCCGAGCGTCAGGGCACGATCAGCAATGACATCGCGGCGGCTGAAGAGATGAAGCTGCAGGCGGTCGCGGCCGAGCGCGCCTATGTAGAGGCGCTGGAACGTGCCCGCGCAGATGCGAACCGGATTGTGGCAGAGGCCAAGGCTGATATCCAGAAAGACCTGGATGCGGCACTGGCCAAGGCGGATGCCGAGATTTCGGCCAAATCTGCTCAGTCCGAGGTGCGTATTTCTGAAATCCGTGCCGGGGCGATGCAGGCGGTGACCGAGGTTGCCAAGGACACCGCGAAGGAACTGGTTGCGGCTCTGGGTGGTTCGCCCGATGCCCGCGCTGTGACGGCAGCAGTTTCTGCCCGGCTGAAGGGGTAAGGCGATGACCAGACTGACACCTATCCTGCTGGTCCTGATGGCAAGCCCCGCGTTTGCTGCGACCGGCCCGTTCTTCAGCCTGCGCAACAGCGATTTCGTTGTGTCGATCGCGTTTCTGGTTTTTATCGGCATCCTGCTGTATTTCAGGGTCCCGTCGCGGATCACTGGCATGCTCGATGCCCGTGCGGTTCAGATCAAGGCTGATCTGGAAGAAGCCCGGGCGCTGCGCGATGAGGCCAAGGCCCTGCTGGCGTCTTATGAGCGCAAGCAGAAAGAGGTGAAAGAGCAGTCGGACCGCATCGTCGCCGGTGCCAAGGCCGAGGCGGAAGCCGCTGCGGCTCAGGCCCGCGCCGACATGCAACAGTCGATTGCCCGCCGTCTGGCCGCCGCCGAAGAGCAGATCCAGGCCGCCGAGAATTCGGCTGTGCGGGCGGTGCGCGAAGAGGCGATTTCGGTTGCCGTTGCGGCCGCAGGCGCGGTTCTGGCCAAGCAGATGACGGCGGAAAACGCGCAGGCGTCAATTGATGCCGCGATCAGGCAGGTTGACGCAAAGCTGCACTGAACGTTGGTAAATTAAAATCAAAGCCGGCCCTCGGGCCGGCTTTTTTCTATCGTGAGCGTTCGTGGTCAAACCGTTTCTGGGCGATGACTTCGTTCCGTTCGGCCTTGAGCTGGTCGGACAGCGATTGTTCGACATAGGTCAGATGCGCCTCTACCGCCGCTTTGGCGGCTTGCGGGTCGCGTGACTGCAACCCGGTGTTGATGGCGCGGTGCTGGTCCAGCAGCATGTCGCGGGTGGTGCGGTTTCGGAACATCATCTGGCGATTGTAGAACACGCCCTGCCGCAGCAGATCATACATCGACCGCATCATGTGCAGCATCACCACATTATGGCTGGCCTCGATGATCGACAGATGAAATTCGGCATCCAGGCCCGCCTCATCCGTGGGGTCGCGTTTCAGGTGGGCGGCTTCCATCTTCTGGAAAATCGCATCAACCACCTTCCGGTCGGTATCCGATGCCAGCCGCGCCGCGCGTTCCGCGGCCAGCCCTTCCATATCGCGGCGAAAGGCGATGTAGTCGAAGACCGCTTCGTCATGGGTGGCAAACAACTGCACCAAGGCATCCGAAAACGCCGAACCCAGCACATCGGCCACATAGATCCCGGCCCCGGCGCGGCTGACCAGCAGGCCACGGGTCTGCAGATCGGCCACCGCATCGCGCAACGACGGGCGCGATACGCCCATGCGGTCCGACAGTTCGCGTTCCGACGGAAGTCGCTCGCCCGGGCGCAGAATGCCGCGCAGGATCAGCTGCTCGATCTGGCGCACCACCGATTGCGACAGTTTTTCGGTCTGTATTCGTGAAAAGGGCATGAAGCTGGGCACCTGACTGATTGGTCAGAATCTATGACCACGGCGGCGTCTTCTCAAGCGTAAACTGTTTATGTAGGACGCAACAAAACGGGCCGCCGGTGAGGGCGGCCCGTTTCAGTCCTGCGCCGACCTTACTGGGTCGGGCGGATGATGATTTCCACACGGCGGTTTTGCGCGCGCCCGGCGGGCGTTGCATTGGACGCAATCGGCTGATCGAATCCGCGACCGATGGTGGTGATGCGGCCAAACGGCACGCCGCCTTGCGTCAGCACGCCCGACACCGCATTCGCGCGGCGCTGCGACAGATCGTAGTTATACGCGGCTGTCCCGGTATTGTCGGTGTGGCCGATCACCTCGATCCGGCTGTTGGGGTAGCGCAGCAGACTGGTGGCCACGCTGCCCAGATCCGACCGCAGGTCGGGGCGCAGCGAGGCGCTGTCGACGGCGAACAGCAGATCCTGTGGCATGTTCACAGTCAGATAGCTGCCGTGATTGGTCACAGTGACATTCGGGTTGTTGATCGAGCCGCGCAGTTCCGCGGCTTGACGGTCAAGCGTGGCACCGATGGCACCACCTGCCGCAGCACCGATCACGCCGCCGATCACGGCCTTGCCCAGACGGTCGCTGCCAGAGCTGGCCCCTGCGGCTGCGCCGACAAGCCCGCCCATCAGAGCACCTTGTTGAGCGCGGGCATTTGGGTTGTCGGGGAACGCGTTCGGGTCAACACATGCGGTCAGCGCCAGAAGCGATGCCGCGGAAAAAAGAAGGGGGGTCTTGAAGATCATTTCTGCCGCCTCATAAATATTATGCACTGCGGGCAGTGCCCACAGAATGCCTGCAATGTATAGCAACACCCGGGCTGGCCAGAAAGTTCCCATCTGCACTGCGCAGCTTTCCGCGCATCACGTTGCGGTGTCAGTCAGAGCAGCTTCGCTGCGGGCGGATTCGTAGGCCAGTATGGCCCGCTTTACCGGCAGGCCCCAGTGATAGCCGCCCAGGGCCCCGCTTTTGCGCAGGGCGCGGTGGCAGGGGATCAGCAGGCTGATCGGGTTGCGGCCCACGGCCGTGCCGACCGCGCGCACGGCCTTTGGGTGGCCGATGACGGTGGCGATGTCAGAATAGGTGGTGACATGGCCGGAGGGGATGCGCAGCAGCGCCTCCCATACCTTGATCTGGAACGGGGCGCCGATCAGGAACAGTGGTGTGTCGGCATTCTGTCCGGGGCGCGCGCCAAAGGCCTCCAGCACCCATGGACGCAGCATTGCGGGATCATGGACGAACCGCGCCTTGGGCCAGCGGCGCAGCAGGTCATCCGATGCCGCGTCTTCGCCGGTTTCCGACGCAAAGCCGATGCCGCAGATGCCACGTTCGGTGCCGGTGACGATGGCGCGGCCAAACGGGCTGTCGAACCAGCCGTGGCGGATCGTCAGACCCTCGCCCGCGCGGGCAAAATCGCCCGGTGTCATCGCCTCCCATGTCAGGAACAGATCGTGCAACCGGCCAGATCCCGACAGACCCGCGCCATCTGCCGCCGCCAGCGTGGTGTGGCGGGTGGCAAGCAGGGATTTGGCGTGATCAAGCGCCAGATACTGCTGATAGCGCTTGGGGCTGACCCCGACCCAGGCCGAAAACAGGCGCTGGAAATGTGCAGCACTCATCCCCATGCGGGCGGACAGGGCGTCAAGTGTCAGGCCCGGACCTGCCATGTCAATCTCGCGGATGGCGCGACCGATGACGTTGTAATGATAATCAGGCGACAGGTCTGACATGGCGGCTCTCCTTCGCATCACCCTACGGCTGCGGCTGCGGCTTTGCGACCCGTTTCCTGCGGCTTTGCGCCCTTGCGATGCGGGGCGGAGTGTGGTGCAAACGCCTATGGTCAGACAGCTTGATTACCACGAGATGCGCGCGGTCTTTACCCGGTTCCAGGCTGCGGAGCCGGAGCCGAAGGGCGAGCTGGAGCATGTGAATGCCTTTACCCTTGTGGTGGCAGTGGCGCTGTCGGCGCAGGCGACCGACATCGGGGTGAACAAGGCCACAAGGGCGCTGTTCGCGATTGCCGATACGCCCGCGAAAATGCTCGCCTTGGGTGAGGAGGCGCTGACCGGCCATATCAAGACCATCGGCCTCTACCGCAACAAGGCGCGCAATGTCATCAAGTTGAGCCAGATTCTGGTGGACCAGTACGGCGGCGAGGTGCCATCCAGCCGGGCGGCGCTGCAATCTTTGCCGGGCGTCGGGCGCAAGACGGCGAATGTGGTGCTGAACATGTGGTTTCATCAACCCGCGCAGGCGGTTGATACGCATATCTTCCGTGTCGGCAACCGCTCCGGTATCTGCCCCGGTCGCGATGTCGATGTGGTCGAACGCGCCATCGAAGACAACGTACCTGCCGAATTCCAGCACCACGCGCATCACTGGCTTATTCTGCATGGCCGGTATATCTGCACCGCGCGTAAACCAAAATGCGGTATCTGCCCGATCAGCGAGTGGTGCCTTTACGAGGAAAAGACGGAATGAAAACCTATCAGGTCGTGGGTATCGGAAATGCCATCGTCGATGTCTTCGCGCAATCGGATGACAGTTTTCTGGAACTGATGGGCATCGAAAAAGGCATCATGCAGTTGGTGGAACGCGAACGGGGCGAAGTGCTGTATGGCGCGATGAAAGACCGCAAGCAGGCACCGGGCGGGTCGGTGGCCAATACGCTGGCGGGTCTGGGCAACCTTGGGCTGACCACCGGGTTCATCGGGCGGGTGCATGATGATGCTTTGGGCCGGTTCTACGCCCGGTCGATGGATGACAACGGCACCAGTTTCGTCAACGCGCCGGTGCCGGGGGGCGAGTTGCCGACCTCGCGCTCGATGATCTTTGTCTCGCCGGATGGTGAACGGTCAATGAACACCTATCTGGGCATCTCGTCCGAGCTTGGGCCGGATGACGTGGCCGATGAGGTGGCCGGGCAGGCCGAGATCCTGTTCCTTGAAGGCTATCTTTACGACAAACCCAAGGGCAAACAGGCGTTTGAACGCGCGGCGCAGCTGTGCCGGGCCAATGGCGGCAAGGCCGGGATCGCGTTGTCAGACCCGTTCTGCGTCGATCGGCACCGCGATGGCTTCCGCCATCTGGTCAAGGATCTGGATTATGTGATCGGCAACGAACACGAATGGGAATCGCTCTATCAGACCGACCTGAGTTCTGCGCTGGAACAGGCCGCGCAGGATTCCGGGCTGGTTGTCTGCACTCGGTCTGGCCACGATGTCATTCTGGTACAGGGCGATGAACAGGCGGTCGTCCCTGTCAGGCGGATCGTGCCGGTGGATGCCACCGGCGCGGGCGATCAGTTCGCCGCCGGGTTCATCTATGGCATGGCGACGGGGCAAAGCCTTGCCACTTCAGGCCGGATGGGCTGTGTGGCGGCGGCAGAGGTGATCAGCCACTTTGGTGCGCGGCCAGAGGCGGATCTGAAAGCGCTGTTCCGGCGTGAAGGGCTGATCTGACGCCCGCTGCCTGCAACCACATCGCGTCGATCCGGTCGATTTCGGCCGGGTCGAAGCGGTCTTCCTCTTTCCAGTATTTGCCCGAGGGGACGACATACGCCAGATCGGCTTCGCGCGTCAGCGCGGCATGGGTCAGGCGCGGATCATTGGGCAACGGGGTCTGCGCGCGCAGGTCGCGCTGATCCGCACGCGGAAAGACCAACCGGCTTTCCGCCGCGCCTGACAGGTTCACCGCAGCACAACCTGCCTGCGCGGCCAGCAGCATGAAGCGCGCCGATTTCGCCTCCAGCGAGCGCAGGGTGATATCCTTGCGCAAAGGGTCCGCGGTGCCGGTGCCGTAAAAATGTGTGGCCCCCGTGGCGGGATAGACCATATCACAGCCCACAAAGCCGATCACCTGCGGGCGCAGCGCCGCCAGCGCCCAATAGGCGGCGGTAAAGGCCATGGTGCCGCCGGCATAGACAAAGCCACCGAACAGGTTCTGCAACGGCACGTAATCCGCAGATGTGACGATGCTCTGGCGCGGTGAAAGCTGCGCAGGGCGGCGGTCCTGCGGGAAATCATCGGGGTGAATCAGCACATCCCAGTCGGGCCGCACCTGCCAGGCGTTGTTGATGGCGACCAGATGCGCATCGCCCTTTGCCCAGCCCTGCGCCGCCAGCACGCCGGGGCCTGACCCCATGATGATCACCGTCCGCATCAGGCACCCCTTTTGTCGCTGTGCCGCAACCTAGGACGGCCAACCCACAAGACCATGAACCGGGGGATGAAAAGATCAGTCCCCCAGCTTTGCGTGCACCTCGTCCAGATCAATCTGCCCTATGGGCAGCTTGTTGGCCGGATTGTCGAAATCGTATTTGAACAGCTGGAAATCGCGCTTGTAGATCTCCCACACCAGATGGCGCGACAGATCGTCAAAGTAATCCTCAACCGGGTGCGCGCGTTTCGGCCCGTGGCCTTCGCTTTCGTTGAAGCGGGGGATCTGTTTCAGATCAACCGGGTGGCGGTGCGTGGTGTTGTCCAGCACCACCTGCATGCCGTCATTGAACATTTCGGTGAAGAAGATGTGGTCATACCTCCCGCCGTTGACGATGAAGGTAGAGATATGACCCGACATCGCCGACCAGTGAATATCAGGCTCCATCGGTTTGCGCCAGCGGATGGTGTCGCGCGCGAACAACAAAAAGCGGCGGAAGCTTTTGATCTGGTCGAAGTCGAAATCGGTCTCGGGGCTGCCCACCTCAATCCCGTATTTCTGCGCCAGTTGCGGCACCAGATTGCCGCGATAGCGTTTGCCATTGCGCTGGATGCCGCAGATCTTGTCGAAGAACGACGACAGGATGCGCTGATACGGATTGCGCACACAGGTAAAAGCGTAGGAATCGTGCGCCTTCACATTGCGCTCGATCAGTGGCTGGCTGTCTTCCTGCGCCCATTTGTGCAGGCCGGTTTTCGAATCGTGAATGTCGCCATCGAAAAACCTGCCATGGTCGGAATAAAACATGATCTGGCCGATGGTCGAACAGGCGCATTTCGGCACCACGCGGTACACCATGCTTTCGCTTTCCGTCATCCAGGTGCCGGGGAAACCCATAACCAACTGCTCCATTTCTGCCGGGCTTGGCTGCCCGGTGCGCTCTTGAGGGCAAAATCGCAAATAAACGCTGTCGTTTCAACGTGTGTTAAAGCTATTTAGGGAAACAGTGACCTAACCCGCCCCGGGGACGAATGTTCGTATGGCAAGAATAGCCTATATCCTGCTGACCCATAAGGACCCTGACGGCATCATCGCACAGGCCGAGCGATTGACGGCAGGCGGCGATTTTGTGTCGATTCACTTTGACGCCAATGCAAACCAGAAGGATTTTGACCGGATCAGGGGCGCGCTTGCCTCCAACACCTCGGTCACCTTTGCCAAGCGCCGCGTGCGCTGTGGCTGGGGAGAGTGGAGCCTGGTCGAAGCGTCTTTGCTGGCAGTGCGGGCGGCGGTGGATTCCTTTCCGCGCGCGACCCATTTCTACATGCTGTCGGGCGATTGCATGCCGATCAAATCGGCAGACTACACGCATGGGTTTCTCGACCGCGACGATGTCGATTACATCGAAAGCGTCGATTTCTTCAACTCGGACTGGATCAAGACCGGGTTGCGCGATGAGCGGCTGATCTTTCGCCACTTTTTCAACGAACGTTCGCATAAGGACTGGTTCTACCGCTCGATGGAGTGGCAGCGCAAACTGGGACTGACCCGCAAGGTGCCTGCCGATCTGCAGATGCAGATCGGGTCGCAATGGTGGTGCCTGCGCCGCCGCACGATCGAGCAGGTGTTGCAGTTCTGCGACCGCCGCCGCGATGTGATGCGGTTTTTCCGCACCACATGGATTCCGGACGAGACGTTTTTTCAGACGCTGGTCCGCCATCTGGTGCCCGAGCATGACATCCGGTCCCGGTCGCTGACCTTTCTGATGTTCACCGATTACGGCATGCCGGTGACCTTCTACAATGATCACTATGACCTGCTGCTCAGTCAGGATTACATCTTTGCCCGCAAGATCAGCGCGCAGGCCAAGGATCTGAAGGCGCGGTTGGGCAAGCTGTATACAACGAAGAACGTGCAGTTCCAGATCTCGGATGAAGGGCGCAGCCTGTTCCGGTTCCTGACCGGGCGCGGCCGGATCGGCCGCCGTTTTGCGCCACGGTTCTGGGAACGGGAAAGCACGGTCGGGCGCGAACGCCAGCTGATGATGGTGACCTGCAAGAAATGGCATGTTGCCAAACGTCTGGTCGACCGGGTGCGGCAGGTGACCAATATGCCCGCCGTCGACTATCTGTTCAACGAAGACAGCACGCCGCTGCCCGATCTGGGCGGCATCCAGACCACGCTGGAAAAGCGCACCCGCCACCGGCGCGCGCTGGTGCGGATGCTGTTTGACTATTGGGGAACCGACAAGCTGGTGGTGTGCATCGATCCGGCGAATGTCGATCTGATGCAGGATTTCTACAATGACAAGGCAACGGTGCGTCTGCTGGAGATCGATTGCGACTTTACCGATGACTATCTGATCGGCCATGCCCGCCGTGTGGGTCTGGCAGGCGACCGGACCCCGCAGGAAACCATCGACCGGCTGTTGCCGACGATCCGCTATGATGTGAAGTTTGAATCCGACCGGCTGCGCGATGCGGGGTTCAAGGACTTTCACCGCATAAGGCAATCGGCCAGTGTGGATGAAAACACCACGCCTCTGGCCGCGTTTCTTGATATTCCGGTCGACAAGGCGCGCGAAATTGCAGGCAGCGACTATCTGTTTGTGGACTGAACTTCTCAAAGTGGACGGCCCCGATGACCAAAGCATATGATCCCAACAACATCTTTGCCCGCATCCTGCGTGGTGAGATCCCGAACAAGACCGTGCTGGAGACGCCGCACACGCTGGCGTTTCACGACATCGGCCCACAGGCCCCGGTGCATGTGCTGGTGATCCCGAAAGGGGCCTATGTGGATTTCGCCGAATTTGCGGCGAAAGCCTCCGCCGAAGAGCTGGTCGATTTTCACCGCGCCTGCGCGCAGATCTGCGACATGCTGGGCCTGACCGGGCCAGACGGATACCGCGCGATCACCAATGCAGGCCACCATGGTATGCAAGAGGTGCCGCATTACCACCTGCATATTCTGGGGGGGCGGGTTCTGGGCCGTCTGGTCTCGCCCGACTGATCCGAAGGAGCGGCTGCGCCGCACGGTTTTTATCTCGTCGCGCGCGTGCCGCGCGTCTCCTCGGGGCTGCGCTCCGCGCGGGAGTATTTGGATCAAGATGAAAAGGCTGCACGTCCTTGCCATTCATCTTGATCCAAATACTCCGGGGTGAGGCGAAGCCGAGGGGCGGAGCCCCTTTGCGCAAGGGGTGGCTCAGTGCGCGGCGGCCCAGTTGAGGCCCTGACCTGACTCGACGGTCAGCGGCACCTTCAGGCTCAGCACCGGGTGGTGGGCGTTTTCCATGATCGTTTTGGCAATGCGGGTCAGCTCAGCCGCGTCATCTTCGGCGACGTCGAACAGCAGTTCGTCATGCACCTGCAGCAGCATCTTGGCATCCAGATGCGCAATGGCATCGGGCATGCGGATCATGGCGCGGCGGATCACGTCGGCGGCGGTGCCCTGAATCGGCGCGTTGATGGCGGCGCGTTTGGCGAAACCGGCGGTGGGGCCTTTGGCGTTGATTTCGGGCGTATGAATTTTGCGACCGAACAAGGTCTGTACATAGCCTGTGGCCTGCGCTGACCTGACCGTTTCGGACATGTATTCCTTGATGCCGGGAAACCGCTCGAAGTAGCGGTCGATGAAGCCCTGCGCCTCGGCCCGCGGGATGCGCAGGTTGCGGGCGAGGCCGAAGCCCGAGATGCCGTAGATCACGCCGAAGTTGATCGCTTTGGCGCGGCGGCGGATATCGGGGGTCATCTGGTCCAGCGGCACGCTGAACATTTCCGATGCGGTCAGCGCGTGGATGTCGATGCCATCGCGGAACGCCTGTTGCAACGACGGGATGTCGGCAACATGGGCGAGGATGCGCAGCTCAATCTGGCTGTAGTCGAGCGAGACCAGAACCCGGCCCTTTGGCGCGACAAATGCCTCACGGATGCGGCGGCCTTCTTCGGTGCGGATCGGGATGTTCTGCAGGTTCGGGTCGGTCGAGGACAGGCGTCCGGTGACAGCACCCACCAGCGAGTATGAGGTATGCACCCGCCCGGTTTCCGGGTTGATGTGGTCTTGCAGCGCATCGGTATAGGTGGATTTCAGCTTGGCCAGCTGGCGCCAGTCCAGCACGCGGGCGGCCAGTTGCGCGCCTTGTGGAAAGGTGTCTTCCAGCGTGGTGATGTCTTCGAGCACATCGGCCCCGGTGGCATAGGCCCCGGTCTTGCCCTTGGTGCCGCCCGGCAGGCCCAGACGGTCAAACAGCACCTCTCCCAATTGCTTGGGGGAGCCTACGTTGAACTTGTCGCCTGCAAGCGTCTGGATCTCATCCTCCAGCCCGGCCATTTTCTGCGCAAAGGCGTTGGACATGCGCGACAGCGTGTCACGATCCACCTGAATGCCATGCATTTCCATCCGCGCCAGAACCGGCACCAGCGGCCGTTCCAGCGTTTCATAAACGGTGGTGACGGCTGCCCGGTGCAGATTGGGGCGGAACGCCTGCCACAGACGCAGGGTGACATCGGCATCTTCGGCGGCGTATTTCACCGCATCCTCAATTGCCACCCGGTCAAAGGTGATGGCGGATTTGCCCGAGCCAAGCAGCGGCTTGATCGGAATCGGGATATGGCCAAGGTAGGTTTCCGACAGCGTGTCCATGCCATGGTTGTGCAGCCCGGCATACATGGATGATGACATCAACATCGTGTCTTCAATCGGCGCGACAGTCACGCCGACGCGGGCAAAGATCTTCCAGTCGTATTTCATGTTCTGGCCGATTTTCAGGATCGCCGGATCTTCCAGCACCGGCTTCAGCACCGCCAGCACATCATCAAGCGCCAGTTGCCCCGGCACCAGATCGGTCGATCCGAACAGATCGCCGCCGCCCTGTTTGTGGCCGATGGGAATATAGCAGGCGCGGCCCGCATCGACGGCCAGCGATATGCCGACCAGTTCGGCGCGCATCTCGTCCAGACTGGTGGTTTCGGTATCCACCGCGACATGGCCGATGTCGCGGATGTGGTCGGCCCAGACCTGCAGCGCGGGCAGGCTGTCCACCCGTTCATAGCTGCTGTGATCAAAGGGCAGGCGTTCCGGGGTGGCCTGCGCTTGCGGTACGGTGGCCTCAAGCACGGCAGGCGCCTCGACCTGCAGCCGTTCCGCCACGCGGCGGGTCAGGGTGCGGAACTCCATTTCCTGCAGAAAGCCGAGCAGCGCTTCCGGGTCGGGCTCCAGCACCGACAGATCGGCGATGGTGAAATCCAGCGGCACCTGCGCATCCAGCGACACAAGCCGTTTGGAGATGCGGATCAGATCGGCATTGAGGGTCAACGCTTCGCGGCGTTTGGGTTGCTTGATCTCGCCCGCCCGCTCCAGCAGGGTTTCCAGATCACCGTATTCGTTGATCAGCAAGGCGGCGGTTTTCAGCCCGATGCCCGGTGCGCCCGGCACATTGTCGACCGAATCCCCGGCAAGCGCCTGCACATCGACCACCCGTTCGGGGCCGACGCCGAACTTCTCGATCACCTCGTCGCGGTCGATGGTCTTGTCTTTCATCGGGTCACGCATCCGCACGCCATTGCCGACCAGTTGCATCAGATCCTTGTCGGAGGAAATGATGGTGCAGGCCCCCCCGGCCTCCACCGCTTGCCGGGCGAGGGTGGCGATGATGTCGTCGGCTTCAAACCCGTCAATCTCGATACAGGCAACGTTGAAGGCGCGGGTGGCGGCGCGGGTCAGCGGGAACTGCGGGCGCAGGTCTTCGGGCAGCTCTGGCCGGTTGGCCTTATAGAGTGGGTAAATGTCGTTGCGGAAGGTTTTGGATGAGAAGTCGAAGATCACCGCGATATGCGTCGGCACCTCGCGGCCCGATTTCGTCAGCTCGCCCCACAGGATGTTGCAGAACCCGGCAACGGCCCCCACCGGCAGCCCGTCCGATTTGCGCGTCAGCGGCGGCAGCGCATGATAGGCGCGGAAGATATAGGCCGAGCCGTCGATCAGATGCAGGTGGTGCCCCTTGCCGAACTGTTCGCCCATAGCCAAACTCCCGTCATACGATTTGAGGTTGTCTTGCCATGTTCCGGGCTGTCCTGCCACCCTTTGCACGGCAGATTGCGCAGGCTTCCCGCCAAGTGCCCGGACGGAGCGCAGGGGGCTGGCTTGACAGAGGGTGCAAAGCGCGGCAGGGTGCCATCCATGCTGCACCTGATCGCCCGCCACGCTTCGGCGTCGTTTTATTGGACCTGCGCCATATAGGCGGCAGGGCAGTTTCGTCTGAAACCCCCATCAGCCGCCCGCAAGGGTCAGGCCGATGAAAATGGTTCCCCCTCGCGGGCCCTTCGCGAGAGAGAGACCGAGCCGTGATTCCGAACCATCCCCCGATTGATATCCGCCCGCTAGACGCGGCGCATCTGCCCGAGGTGCACCGCATGCTGATCGACCTTGCCGGTCATCATGGCGACGTGGCCACCATCACGCCGTCCCGGTTGCGGGCACTGGTGCTGGATGCGCCCGATATGCGCGGGCTGGTCGCCTTTCCGGCAGACCGTCCGTCCCGTCTTCCGGTCGGCTATGCGCTGCTGTCGCGGCGCACCGACCTGATCACCGGGCGGTCGGGCTATGACATCGCGCATCTGTTTGTGCAGGATGTATTTCGCGGTCAGGGAATCGGCCGGGCGTTGATTGCGGCAGCGCGCGGGCTGGCACTGGCAGAGGGTTGCAGCCGACTGACTATCAGCGCGCATCCCGCCAACGCAGGGGCGGCGGCAACCTACCGCGCCATAGGGCTGACCGAACGGCCTGCACCGGGGCCGTCATTTTCCGTAGCCTTGGTCTGACGGCGCGGCTTAGTGATCGCCGTGGGCATGATCGCGGTCGATCACATAGCGCTTGTCGCAATAGCCACATTCGACATAGCCCAGATCCTGCGGGATCGTCAGCCAGACGCGGGGGTGGCCCAAAGCCCCCTCGCCGCCATCACAGGCGACTTTCCAGGTGGTGACGATCTCGGTTTCTGGCGCGTCGATGCTCATGGCTGGAATCCTGTGGCTTTGCTGCGCCCGCATCATACGGAAAACCGGGGCGCGGGCAAGGGTGGCGCGTGGCTGGCATCGGCAACCCTGTCGTAAATTGGCCACCCCGGCCGTCCTCCCCGCGCCCCGATGCCGGCCTCTGGCCTTGTCTGCAAAACCCGCACAAGCAGCCCTACCCATGCCATACGTTTGCCATACCTGAACCAGACGCGCACCATACCCGGAAAACCGCGTTCATTCCGGCCAGAATGCTCTCCTGTCTGCGCTCAGGGCGCGCGCGGCTGGGCATACCCAGAGTACCCGGCGTGACAGTCTGTGATCAGTCGCCGATCGGGCGGTTGCGCGATTTCAGCGCCTGCAGCCACATCAGCCCGTGCACAGTGGCGCGGCTGGGGCGGTATTCCCCCGCCACCCAGACCGTGCCCGCGGCCGCATCCAGATCGGCGCACAGGGCGGGCAGATCAAACCCGCCGCCGCCCGGTTCATTGCGCGACGGGAAGCCCGCAATCTGCACATGGCTGACGCGGTGGCGGTGCGTATCCCAGACCGTGGTGGCATTGCCGTGAATGCGCGCGGCGTGCCAGACATCGAACTGCAACCCGATCTGGGCTGCGTTCAGGTCTTCCAGAATGCGGGCGGCCTGATCGAAATCGTTCAGGAAATAACCCGGCATATCATCGGGGTTGATCGGTTCCACCGTGATGGCAAGCTCAGGGGCCTGCCCTGTCGCCCACAGCAGATTCTCGCGGTAGACCTGTTCGGCCATCGGCCCTTTGGCCACCCCGGCCATCACATGCACCCGTTCCGCCCCCAACCGGTTGGCCACGGAAGCCGCGCGCAGAAAGCCATCGCGAAACACGGCTTCCTGCCCCGGCACCGCCGCAAAGCCCCTGTCCCCCGCCGACCAGTTGCCGGGGGGGGTGTTGATCAGCGCCAGCGGCAGGCCGGACAGCGCCTTTTCCCACTCCGCCTCGGGGTGGTCATAGGGGAACAGCACTTCAGCCCCGTCGAACCCGGCCTGTGCGGCCAGTTCCGGCCGGTGCAGGCTGGGCACCTCGGTGAACAGCATCGTCAGATTGGCGGCAAATCGGGGCATTCAGGGCAAGTCAGCCGATGGGATCATGGGAAAGAAAACACCTGCCGACCAGACGCCGAACCAGGGGGTGCCGTCAACATCTTCCTGCATACCAAGGTCAACAAGCCGGTAGAAGGTCTTGCGGTCAATCAGCGCCTCCATCCCGGCGCGGATGTGGATATAGGGCGCAGGCTCGTCGCTTGTCGCATCGCGCGCCACCCGGATCGCATGGGCTGTATCGGCCAACACCACGTCTTCGGTTTTGGTGGTGAAGGTCAGACACTGGCTGCGCCCGCTGCCCTTTGCCGTGAAATCCACCGCCAGAAACGGCGCATCCTCCACCTGAATGCCAACCTTTTCCACCGGGGTGACAAGGAAGTACCGATCCCCCTCGCGCTTCAGGATCGAGGAAAACAGCTTCACCATCGGGGCCCGGCCAATCGGGGTGCCGTCGTGAAACCAGGTGCCGTCGCGGGCAATGCGCATGTCGATCTCACCGCAATAGGGCGGGTTCCACAGATGCACCGGCGGCGGCCCCTTCTTCGGCAGCGCCGCCAGCGACGCGCTCAGCCCCTCCGCCGAAACGGTGGCGGGTTCATCGGTCGGGTGGGGCGGTTTCTGGTCAGGCGGTTCCGGGCGGGTCGGCATGAGGCGGGGCAGTCCTTTCGCGGGGCCAAAGCCCGGGGAGTTTCGATACCCCTATGTAAGAGCGCCGGCGCGATTTGACCACTGCCGCGTTCGGGCAGCATCGCGCCGGGTCCCCGCGCCGCTCTGGAAGTCGGGCTTGCCTTGTCCGGATGAGACTGGCAATGGAAGCGCGTCTGCGGCCTTGTCCGGCCTCGACCACCGTGGCGCAGCGGGCGCGCAGCCTTTTGCCCGGCGAGACAATTGGTACAAATCTGCGTGGCGGCCACGCCCAGTGTGCGTTGACACCGATATCTGCAGTAAATGCGGGATTAGGTGGCAATTGGTGGGAAGTGCTGATTGTCGCGGGTTTTCAGAGGGTTGTGGCGACGTGGCGGGGCAAGGGGCTTTGCGGGCTGAAACTTGCATAGGGGCCGGGATCGGGGCGTAGGGCGTGCTGCGGGCCGATTTGAGGGCTAAGGCGGACGGGCGGGCTTAGAATGTTTAAACCCCAATGAAATAAGCCTTAAACGCTGTCTGAAAGCGCCGGTGAAAGATGCATCTTCCACACTCTCGATGCTCGGAACATGCAAATCGGCCCGCGAGTTCGTCCGGCATTTGCATGTTCGGGCTAAGTGGCCGGAACTTAAGAGAAACAGTGAGATCGCGGGCCGAAGCTGGCGCAACCGAACATGCAAACGATTTTGCCTTGCATGGTCTGAGTCAGTCGCCTTGGATCGGCACTCGGGCCGCGCTGGTCACGGACAAAGTGAGTTGCAGTATGCCCGCGTGTTCCCGTATCGTTCCGGGATGTCTCGCCGCAGCTCCCCTCAGCGCATCACTGATGAACAGGCCTTTCCGGTGCGGGTGATCCTGCGCGAGTTGCCTGGTGGGTTCGCTGCCGCGCTGGGACCGGGCCGCGATCCGCACAGATGGATGCAGGAGAACATCGGGCCGGGAGAGATGGCGCTGTACGGCTGGCACACGGTGTATTGCCCAGACGGATTCGCGCTGTTTGCCAGATCCTGCGGTGATGCCGCGAAGTTCCTTGCTGCCTTTCCGGAATTCGAGATCGCCGATGGAACGGTGATGGAGATCTACAACTCTCCCTACGTGACAAGGGGCCGTCGCAACCGCCGTTGAACGGTGGGCAGGCTGCCGTGCGCTCAGTTGTCTGGAAGCCCGTTTTGCAGAAAGGATTCGACGCAAAGAATATTGGTAAGTGCTGCAACATGGTCATCGGTCAGCAGTTCAGAACAAGCTGCGTAGACCGCAGTTCGGACCTGTCGCCTGTTTTCTTCTTCCCGCAGGGTGCCTGCAGCAATCAGGTCTCTCCCATTCTTCTGAAAAAAGTCGGCCGCTGCCTTTCTGGCTTCGTCCCGAGCAGCTGTCGCAGCCTTTTCTTCGAGAATGGTAGCCGATTCCACAAAGCGACCGGTGGGGTGGTGATACTCCCATTCGGTGTTGAACCCCGCTGTCAGACAGGATGCTGCCGAGAGGATCGCCTGCGTGTTGAAGACTGAGCGCCATTCCAGGATGCTGGCCGCATACCCATCAAAGGCAACGCGATCACCGATCTCGATCGCTTTATGGCAGTTGGTTGCGGTGTCATTATAGGTGTCAGCGATGCCAGATGTCGGTGCACTGACTGCAAGTGCAGACAGGATGATATACTTAAGAAAATGCATGCCTGGGGCTCCTGTTCTTTCGCTTCATTGGTGGGGCATGAAGCCCAGCCAGGCAACCTTGCCTGCTGGCCGAACATCGCTTGCACTCCAGTTGCGGATCAGGCGCGGCGCAGTTTCACGATTCGCGCTTTCGATAATCAGGTCTGCGCCGTCGAATGAGACGGAGGCAACAGAAACTCCAGCGGGCTCCTTCAAAGCCCAAAGAGCAAAGCCCCGGCGAGGGGCTGACGTGTCGATCATGGCAAGGGTTCTGGCGGCATCGAACCCGGTTATGCTGACCATGGTTGGGGCCACCGCGACGAGGTTGTCGAGGATCAGGCCGTTCGAGCTTAGCCAGCTGTCCAGGAAAGCAACAGGTGCGGATCCAGAGCCAATTTTGGGTTCAAACCAAGGAATTGGCGAGAAACCAGCCCGCATGGGATTTTTGCTGGAAAAATCATCCACGGGCGTTCCCTCATTCATTGCGCCGGGCTTTTGTCGGTAAGGGCCGAAATAGAGTTCCCATCCGAGTGCGGCCGCCATTGCCTCCAACCTGTCGATCGCCGGTGAGGAACCCTTCTTGAGGCTTTGAATGGCGGTGTTGTCCGCCTTTCCAAAAGCGCGCAGACCCAGCTGCGCCTGAGACATGCCCAGTTCGGCAAGACGATTTTCGATGAGAGAAAGGAGCTGGGCTGGAGCATACATGATGTAAATTTACACTGTTTAGCCAGCGTCGCACAAGGCGGGCACTCAAGCAACAAACTGTGTCCAAAATGATGGAAATAACCATTGACTAAATGATGGAAATATCCATTAATTAGGCATGCAGTACGAACACCTCACACAGCTTGCTTCGGCCTACGCCGCTTACCTCGACAGGTCGCTTATGACCGTCGCCAAGCGGGTGGGGGTCCACAACAGAACCTTTGTCCTGCTCGGTCAGGGCAAGGGATGCCACTTCGACACCTTTGTGCAGTCGATGAGTTGGTTCGCGGAGAACTGGCCCGCCGATCTGGAGTGGCCCGAAAATGTGCCGCGCCCCGATCCACCGAAAGCCAAGCCCGCCCGCAAGGGTTCAGCACCGCTTCCCCAAAATGTTGAAACCGCTGCCCTGCGCCTATCGCAGGCAGGCCTTAGTAAGGAGTGCCCATGATGCTGAAAAGGCTGCTTCAGCGCCTTGACGCCTTTGAAGATGACCCCATTGCCCCGGTGCTTGGGGTGATGATCCTTGCCGGTCTGCTGTTTGCCATCCTGCTGGTGCCGACGCCCGGCGTGGTGACGCAATGATCGCCCCCAGCTTGGTCCCCAAGGTCGGGGTGGATGATCTGACGCCTGAAGCATGGATTGCTGAGGTGGTCGAGCTGTCGGGCCGCATCCGTCAGCTTCGTGAGACCCCCTGCGATATCAGCAGTGTGGCGATCTTCGGGCGGGCGCATGTTGTTGAGTTTCTGAGCGAAGATCTGGTCGCGTTGATGGGCCATCCCAAGGCGCAGCCATGGCTGGCTGAAATTCAGGCCGGTGTCGGGGTGATGTTCGGGAGGGCCAGCTGATGCCCGTTATGATGGGAGTGCCGCAAGCCTGGACGGATGCGATGGGCCATCTGCGGGAGGCCTTGATCGCCCGTGAGCAGATGCGCGACCGGGCCGCGCCGCAGCCCGCGCGGGATATTGCCACTGTCCGCTACACGCAATCGGTGGACGCTTTGGTCGATGCGCTGGACCGCTGCATGACGCGGCAGCTGCTGGGGCGGATCACGGGCTGGCTGGCGCGGGAGGGCAACCACTGATGGCTTTCATGTTGCCCAAACCCGCACTGGCCAAGTTCACGGTAGAGCCATCGCGCAGCGGCTATCTGGTCTACACGCCGGATCGTGAGGTTGCGGCCGGGCCGTTCACCGACCGCAACCGCGCCCTGATGGACTGCGATCACCGCCAGCAGGAGGCGGATGCAAAGCGCAAGCGCGGCCCGCGTCCCTGCATGTGCTGCACGCAGATCTTTGAAAGTGACGGTCCGCACAACCGGCTTTGCGCCGGGTGTCGGCTGGCGTCGCATGACACCCAAGCCTTCACCTTCATCAACCCCCGGAGGCGCACGGGATGAGCGGACAGCTCGGCCACATCAAGGCGGCGCGGCTGGACAGCCCCCGGTTGCAGCGCGTGTTGCAGCTGCTGTCCGACGGCAAGCCCCGCACCACGCGCGAGATCGTGCGCAAGGCGCGGGTTATGGCCGTGAACGCCGCCGTTGCCGAGCTGCGCCATCACGGCGCGGAGATCACCTGCGTCAAGCAAATGGCCCCCGGCGGGCACGGCTGGCGCTTTTACTACACCATGACGAAGGCCCCAAAAACATGAAGAACCTGCCGTCGCCAATCCTGACCCGCGTCACGCTATCCGAGATAAGGGCCAGCAACCGTCTGCGCCCGGTTTCGCAGGCTGGGGTCGAGGCCATCCTCGCCTCGGTTGCCGAAATCGGACAGATCAAAGACCCAATGCACGTGCGCGCGAAGAAGGACGGCCTGATCCTGCTGGCAGGCGGTCACCGCATGGCTGCATACATCAGTCTTGGGATTGAAGAGGCTGATGTCTGGCTGTGGTCGGGCATCACCGATGATGTCGCGCGGCTGATTGAGATCGACGATAACCTTGCGGGCGCAGAGATGAATGCGCTCGACACGGCGGTCTTCCTTGCAGAGCGCAAGAAGGTCTATGAGCGGTTGCATCCGGAGACTGCGGCTGCAGCCTTCAAGGGCAACCAGCACACCGGCAGTGTGGCGGCGGACACGATGTCCGTCACCAGCTTTGCCCGCGCCACGGCTGAAAAGTTCGGCATGTCGGATCGGCATGTGCGCCGGTTGATCGAGGCGGGAACCAAGCTGGGGGTCGATTCCGCACGTCTGCGGCAGGCCCCGCGCCCGGTGTCGCTGAAGGATCTGATCGAGATCGCAAAGATATCAGAGGTCACGGAGCGCTACGCGGTCATCGACGCCCTGATAAATGGACAGGTGAAGTCTGCTGGCGAGGCCCGGCGCGTCTGGACCGCCAAGGAAGCGGGCCATCAGGTTCCGATCAAAGACCCCGTTGAAGACGGGTTTCAGGCTTTGATGAAGGCTTGGGAACGTGCTCCGATGGCCGCGAAAAAGCGCTTCTTGCTGGAGCATGAAAAGGACATCTGGGAGGCACAGAACAAAGGCGCGCCACTGGCCAACTGGTCGGAGGCCGCTGAATGACAACCCGTCTGACCCCCGCGCGCGAATGGTGGACCGCCGAAGAGATTGCCGCCGCCGCGCTGCCCGATATGCCCGCCACCCGGCAGGGCGTGGATGCGGTGATCAAGCGCGACTTCTGGCGCGGCAATCCGGGCCACGCCCGGCGGCGCGAGGGTCGGGGCGGGGGTTGGGAGTACAGCTGGCGTCTGTTCCCCAGCCGGGCACAGCGCAAGCTGCTGTCGGAAGTCGCAGCCCCCGTGGCGTCGGAGCGCCCGGCGCGGGATGAGGCATGGGCGTGGTTTGATGGGCTGCCGCAGGCGGTCAAGGACAAGGCGCAGGCCCGGCTGCTGATCATCCAGAAGGTCGAGGCGCTGGAACCTGCCGTGGGCAAGCATATGGCAATCGTCAATGTGGCCCGGCTGGATGGCATCGCCACCCGGACCATCTGGAATTGGATGGGCGCAATAGACGGGGTGCGGTCAGAGGACCGGCTGGCCTATCTCGCGCCCCGCCACCGGGCTGCGCCAGAGGGCCAGCGCCGGGCGGCGGTCAAGGATTGCGATCCGGACTTCTTTGACCAGATCAAGGCCGATTTTCTGCGCAATGAGGCCCCGCCCTTCACCGACTGCTATCGCCGCGCATTGCGGGTGGCGAAGGCCAAAGGCTGGGCCACCTTGCCGGAACGCACCATGCGGCGGCGGCTGGATGCGGCGGTATCGACCGCCGTCCAAGTGCTGGCGCGGCAGGGTGTCGATGCCCTGAAGCGGATGTTTCCGGTGCAGGTGCGCGACAAGACCTGTCTGGGCGCAATGGAGGCGGTGAACGCCGACTTCCACAAGTTCGACGTCTTCGTCAAATGGCCTGCGCCCAAGGGTGAACCGGAACAGATCATCCGCCCGCAGATGGTGGCGTTTCAGGACATCTATTCCGGGCGCATCCTGTCATGGCGGCTGGACGTCACACCGAACAGCACGGCCGTGCTGCTTTGCGCCGGGGACATGATCAGCGAATGGGGTATTCCGGAGCATGTGCTTCTGGACAACGGGCGCGAGTTTGCGGCCAAGTCGATCACCGGCGGAGCCTCGACCCGGTACCGCTTCAAGGTCCGCGAAGAGGACATTCCCGGCCTGTTCACCGCACTGGACTGCAAGATCCATTGGGCCACGCCCTATAGCGGTCAGTCAAAGCCGATTGAGCGGGCCTTCCGCGATATGTGTTCATCCATCGCCAAAGACCCGCGCTTTGCCGGGGCCTATACCGGCAACCGCCCTGATGCGAAGCCGGAAAACTACGGGTCAAAAGCAATCCCGCTGGAAGATTTTCTGACCGTGCTGGCCGAGGGCATTGAAGAGCACAATACCCGGCAGGGGCGGCGGTCAGAGGTCGCCTTTGGCCGGTCATTCGCCGAGGTCTTCGAGGAAAGCTATGTCGCGCGCCCGATCAGGAAGGCAGCCGAGGCGCAGAAGCGCTGGTGGTTGCTGGCGGCTGACCGGCTGCGCACTGACACCAACACAGGCGCTGTCTGGTTTCAGGGGAACGAGTTCTGGTCGGACTGGATGCAGAAGATCGCCGGACAGCGCGTGGTCATCCGCTTTGACCCTGCCGCGTTCTGGGACGGGGTTCACATCTATTCAGAGGGCAATGCCTATCTGGGCCATGCCCCAGTGCGGCAGAAGGTCGGGTTCTTCGACATGGACGAGGCCCGCGCCCACAGCCGTGCACGGGGCGCATGGATCAAGGCCGAGCGCGCCGCCCTTGAGGCGCAGCGCCGCATGACCGCGGCCGAGGTGGGCCGCAGTCTGGACGAGCTGGCCGAGTCGGCTGAGCTGCCCGCCCCGTCGCCCGAGGCAAAGGTGGTGCGCCCGACCTTTGGCAAGCGCGGACAGGTCAGGCCGCCGGAAGCGGCGCAAGCTGCACGGCGCGGACAGCCGGTGGAAGACCGGGCAGAGATTGCAGCCGGACAGGCCGTGATCGTGGCCGATCTGTCCGCCAGGATGTTGCGCGCCCAGCCCTCGGAAGAGGCCCCGCGCGACCGCTATCTGCGGGCGCTGGATCTGGAAGCCCGCATGGAGCGCGGGCAGGCCGTGACCACCGATCAACAGCGCTGGCTCAGCGTTTACCAGCATACCGCCGAATATCAGGCGGAGGCGCAGATGCGTCGCGACTTTGGCGACGCCTATCTGGGATGAGGAAAACCGCCGGGGGCTGGCAGGCCCACCGGCGGCAAAAACAGGCTTGAAGGAGATCAGAATGTCAGAGCAGAAGCCCCTTTACAACAGTGTCGCACCGCTGGCCAATGTCAGCCGGTTGACGACGCTGATCAAGCGGATCGAGAACCGCGAATATGGCCTGCCCGGCCTAGGCTGTATCTATGGCCGGGCGGGGCGCGGCAAGACCACGGCGGCTGTCTACGCCTGCAACAGCCTGCACGCATGCCACATCGAAGCGATGCCGATCGGGGGGGTGAAGGGCCTGCTGACCATGATCGTGGTCGAGCTGGGGATGCGCCCGGCGCGGACCACAGACGGGTTGTTCATGCAGGCAGCCGAGCAGCTGGGCCGCAGCAACCGCCCCCTGATCATCGACGAGGCCGATCATATCCTGACCGACCGATCCATTGAGATCGTGCGCCGCCTGCATGACATCAGCGCCGTGCCGGTGATCCTGATGGGCGAGGAAATGCTGCCACAACGCCTGCAGCGCTGGGAGCGGGTCCACAGCCGCATCCTGTCATGGGTCGGCATGGAAGAGGCCACGATTGAGGATGTGGGCTATCTGGCAGCCATCTATGCCCGCGACGTGACGCTTGGCCCGGATGTGCGGCAGGCGCTGCTGAAAGCATCGCGCGGGTCTTTGCGTAATGTCTCGACCAACCTTGCCAACCTGAAGGAATTCGCGGCGATCCGGGGCCTCAAATCTGTGACCATGACCGAATGGGGCGATCAGACGTTCCACACAGGCGAGGCCCCGCAGCCGCGCAATGCGCCGCAGCCGCGCACAATCGCGCAGCCCGCACAGCGCCGGGGTGCTGCATGAGTGCTCACCGCAAGCCACGGCCCAAGGCCCCGCCGGTCACCGCTGCGAACTTTCTGGCGGTGTCGGAGCTGGCCTGGAACAAGGCTATTGCCATGCACAGTTTCGGCTATGGCGATATCAGCCATGCTGCCAAAATCTCAATCCAGCAGGCGACGAAGATCGTGCGCGGCTGGATCAAGGAAGGTGCTGTCGACCAGCTGCAGAACGGTCAGACCGGGGCGGGCCGCTCGATCTGGCGCTGCAAGGAGGACTTTGTCCGGATCGAACCCCTGCGTAGCCGCACCCCGGAAGAGAACCTGTGGACAGCAATGCGGCGGCTGAGGTCGTTCACGCCGACTGATCTCTCGGCCCATGCGACCACGGAGACGGTGATCGTCGATGTGAAGATGGCAGCGGAGTATTGCCGGGCACTGTTGAATACCGACTATCTGGCGGTTGCCCGGCGTGCGGCCCCCGCCATGCAGCGCGAAGCGATCTACCGCCTTGTCGATGTGACCGGGGCGCAGGCCCCGGTGGTGCGCCGGGTGCGCGCTGTGGTTGACCCCAACACCGGCGAGACCCGTCTGATCGGGGGTGGCGCATGAGCGTTAAATCCCCGGTTCAAGGCCCCGTTGAAGCCGCCCATGCCGCATGGGGAGAGACCTTGCCCGACTGGGTTGCTGTGCTGGCCGCCGAATGTGCCCGCACGTCGCAGGCGGCGGTGGCCGGTCGCCTTGACCGTTCCGGCGCCGTGGTCAGCCAGGTGCTGCGCAAGATCTATGCCGCCGACATGGGCCGGATTGAGGAGCGGGTGCGCGGTGTGCTGATGGCCGGGCAGGTCAGCTGCCCGGGCCTTGGCGAGATCCCGCTGCAGGAGTGTCAGGACTGGCGCGGCAAGGCCGGGCAGTTCGCGATCGGCAATCCCCGGCGCGTCCGGATGTTTCACGCCTGCAACCGTTGCCCCCGCCACAAACCCACCGCCCCCACGGAGGAAAACCCATGAACATGCTGCCCCAGCCACTCAAGGCAATCCGCCCGCCTGAGCATATCATCGCGGTTTACCTGTCCCTGCGCTGCACCACGGCGGACGAGCTGATCCACGACCGCAACAAGAGCGCGGCGCTGAGCCGGGCGCGGCAGGAGCTGATGTGGCTGCTGCGCGACCTGACCCACCTGACGCTGGCCGAAATCGGTCAGCATGTCGGTGGCCGCGACGAGACGACGGTGCGTCACGGGATCGACCGCGTGTCGGACCTGATTGCCGCTGATGACGGGTATCGCCAGCAGCTGCAGGCCGTGCGCCGCGCCATCCTTGAGGCCAAGGCCGGTGCGGGCATGACGCCTGATCTGTGCCTGACCGCCGTTCGGTCGGTGCTGTCGAATGGCGCACTGACCGATGCCGACGCACGCAAGGCCGCGCTGCAGCTGATGGAGGTCCGGCATGGCTGAGCCCTCCCGCTGGTCCCAGGACGAGATGCTTCGCCTTGCCGCGCGCGGCGTCCTGAAGGTCGATCTGATGGGCGAGCGCGGCGCGGTGCTGGTCACCTGCGACGAGGTCGCGGCGATGGCAGCGGTCCTCGCACTGACCCAAGCGCTGCCCGACGCCCTGTTGAAACCCGAAACCCTGAAGAGGAAACCCACATGAGCCAGTATGAACCAAGCTCCGTTCCTGACGGTCGTCAGATCATCGACGGCGTGCCACATATGCAGGATGCCAAAGGGTCGCTCACGCCCGTCCGGCTGATCAAGGCCCAGCACCTGCTGCAGGACGAGGTGGTGCGGAAGATCATCGGTCACGCGATTGCCCTGTCTGCCCAGGTGGCGCGCTTCAAGGAGCACACCTTCGACGACATCGGCGGGTTCGAGGCACTGCTGGAGCAGGAATACGGTTCCACCATCGGCGGGGCCAAGGGCAACAAGACCCTGATGACCCATGACGCCTTGTTTAAGGTGCAGGTGCAGGTTGCCGACTACATCGACTTTGGCCCCGAGCTGCAGACCGCCAAGGGCCTGATCGACGAATGCCTGAACGAATGGGCCGCAGGCGCGCGGGACGAGTTGCGCGCCATCGTCACCCGTGCGTTCAACACCGACAAGCCGGGCCAGATCAACCGCTCGGAAGTGTTCATGCTGCTGCGCCTCGACATCGAGGACGCCCGCTGGCAGCGTGCCATGGCGGCGATCCGTGACGCCATGCGGGTGGTCGGATCAAAGACCTATGTGCGCTGCTACCGCCGCCCGAGCCAAGAGGCCCAATGGGAGGCGGTCAGCATTGATCTGGCGAAGGCGTGATCATGGTCCCCGCCGTTCTTGCAGAGGCGCTTGTCATCGATGCGATGGTTGAAGAGGTGGCGGAACGCCGCAAGTACTGGTTTGCGGGCAGCCCGACCGAGCTTGACCTGTACGCCGCACGTAAGGCCGTGTCGCGCCGCCTGAAGATTAGCCTCGAGACGGTCGAGGCCATGCTGGCCGCACCCTTGCCACCATCCGGGGAGGCGTGAAATATGACCGCCGCCCTGATCCGCACCATTCATGTCGGTTGCCGCCAGCTTGGGCTGGATGACGACACGCGGCGCGCGCTGCAGCTGCGTGTGGTCGGCAAGGCCAGCCTGTCGGACATGACGCCTGCCGAGCAGCAGAAGGTGCTGGATGCGCTGAAAGCCCAAGGCTTCACGCCCACCGGCGGGGCCAAGGCCAAGCGCCCGGCGGCGGCGCGGGGTGATGTGCGGTTCTGCCATGTGCTGTGGGGCAAGCTGCACCGGGCGGGCACGGTGGATGTGGCCGGGGCCAAGGGGCTGAACGCCTTTGTCCGCGCCCGGTTTGAGAAGTCATGGGGGGCAGCACCTATCGACATTGATCAGATGCGTGACCATCAGCAGATTGCCGCCATTGCCGAGGCCCTGAAAGGCATGTGCAAGCGCGCCGGGATCGAGGTGACGCGGTGAACATGCGGGCCACCTTTCACGGCATGCGCCCGTCAGGTGGCTACGGCCTGATCATGGCCGATCCGCCATGGCAGCAGGAAATGCGATCCGAGAAAGGCGAGGGGAAATCGCCCCAGGCGCATTACGAGACGATGACGGTCGATCAGATCAAGGCGATGCCGGTCGAGGCGCTGGCGGGTCGCAACTGCCTGCTGTGGCTCTGGGCTATCGCGCCCATGCTGCCACAGGCGCTGGAGGTGATGGCGGTATGGGGGTTTGAGTACAAGACCCAAGGCGAATGGGCGAAGATGACCAAGAACGGCAAGCAGGCCTTTGGCACAGGGTACATCCTGCGCGGCGCGGGCGAGCCCTTCCTGATCGGCACGCGGAGCGCGCCCAAGACGACCAGGTCTGTCCGGTCGGTGATCATCGCCCCGATGCGTGAACACAGCCGCAAGCCGGAAAAGGCATTCGAGGCCGCTGAAAAACTGATGCCGGCTGCCCGCCGGGTGGAGCTGTTCAGCCGCCAGAAACGCGCAGGCTGGGACAACTGGGGCAATGAGATTGACAAATTCGAGGGGGCGGCATGAAGCGCGCCTCGGTCCGGGTCAGTGATCATGCCTTGCTGCGCCATATGCAGCGGGTGATGGATCTGCCGGTCGAAGACCTGCGCGCCGAGCTGGAGCGGCGGATCAACGCGATCTATCTGGAAGGTGCCACCGGCATCACGATGGACGGGCATTCCTACCGGGTGGTGATCAACCCGTTCGGCGCGGTGGTGACGACGGTGATCGATACACCTGGTCGCCACGCCCACCGCCCCATTGAGCGGGAGGCGGAGGAATGACCCAGCCGACCTATGAGCAACTGGCCCTGATGCAGATGCAAGAGCAGGTGGCCACGCTGGAGCGCCTCGCCGAGACGCTGGCAAACGATCTGATCCGACAGTCGCGCCGTCTGGACCGTCTGGAGCGCAAAGAACGGAGCCGCAGCCGTGGTCGGGCCGGGGTGCAGAAACCATGACCGATGCGCCGCCGCCACCTGCCCAGCTGGAGCCCTATGTCCGCATCCTCGGTGTCGACGGCGCAGTCACGTTCTTTTCGTCCTTTGGCGGGGCAGAGCTGGTCTATTCGCAGAACCCGCGCCGGTCGCAGTTGGCCGAGATCATGGGCCTAGATGCCGCGCGGGCGCTGGCCGAAGAAGATGCCCGCAGGGGCTTGCCGCGCCGGGTTCCGCTTGGCAAACCATGGGTTGCACAGGTCATGAAATCAAAAGGCTTGCCCGTGGCCGAAATCGCCCGCAGGATGCATGCGTCCGACGTGGCGGTGCGGCGCTGGCTGAAACAGCAGCCCGGCGTCCGGTTCACTGATCCGCGCCAGCCCAGCCTGTTCTGACGCCCCCGCACACCGTTGCGGGTAATATCGCCCCCCGATTGCAGCGCATTCTGACCCGGTAATCCGCCGGGCATGGCCCCGGCCTTTCCCCGGGGTACAGACATGCAGATCAGCGCGCAGGGCGTCGCCACATTGAAGCATCACGAAGGCGAAGTGCTGCGGGCCTATCGCTGTCCGGCAGGGATCTGGACGATTGGCGTTGGCCTGACCGCCGCCTCGGGCGTGGTGAAGCCCAAGGCCGGGATGACCATCACCAGTGCGGAGTCCACGAGCCTGCTGCAGCAGGCGCTGCGTCGGAACTATGAGCCTGCGGTGAAGGCCGCCATGCCGGGGGCAAAGCAGCACGAATTCGACGCGGGCGGTAACTTCCATTTCAACACAGGTGCCATCGGTCGCGCGACATGGGTCAAGCAGTGGCGCACCAAAGCCGCTGCGGCAGTGATCCGGGCCGGGATGCTGGTCTGGAACAAGGGCGGCGGCAAGGTGCTGCCCGGGCTGGTGCGCCGCCGCGAGGACGAGGCGCGGATGCTGCTGGAGGGCAAGTATCCGGTGTCGGCCCGCAATGCCGCCCCCGAGAAACCAAAGCCGGGCGGATCACCGGTCTGGGCGCTGGCGATGAGCGGCCCCGAGCGCATCCGCGTCGAGGAGGCGTTCAACGCTCTTGGATATGGCGGCGGGATGCTCTTCGCCACGGATGTCCAGAACTTCCAGCGCGACCATGGCCTGACCATTGACGGCATCATTGGCCGCGCGACGCTGTCCACCCTCCAGCGCCGGATCGACGCCGCCGCAAAGGCCAAGCCCGCCGCTGCTGCCCCCGTTATCGCCGCTGCCGCCCCTGCCACGGGCGCGGGCGAGACGCTGGCGCTGCCGCCGTCTGCTGACTGGCTGATCCTCGGCCTTGCCGTCGCCTATGGCCTGTGGGTCGCGTTTCGCTACCGCGACGCCATTGCCGCCCACCTGACCCACAGCGCGCCGCGCGCTGCGGCTTTCCTTCGGAGCTTCTGATGAGCGTACTTGCCACCATCGCATTGCAGGCGGGTCTTCCGCTGGTCGAGCGCATCCTGTCGCGCAAGCTGGGGGATGCAGGCGGTCAGCTGGCAGGGGACGTGATCCGATCCATTGCCGGGCGGCTGACCGAGCAGCCGGAAAACCTTGAGGCGCTGGCCGAGGCCAACCCGGGACGGGTGATCGATGCCATGCGCGAGGTCGAACGTGCCGCGCCAGAGATCCTTGCCGCCTATGATCGCGATCTGCAGCTGCAGATGGCCGTGATGGCGGCAGAGCAGGGGGAGCCCACATGGCACCGGGCATGGCGGCCCGGCTGGATGTATCTGCTGGGCTTTCTGTGGCTGTGGAACCTTGTGCTGCTGCATGTCGCGAATGCGGTCTGGAAGTTCGCCTTGCCGCCGCTGCCGACCACCGACCTGCTGGCGCTGACCGGCATGTTCCTTGCCCTTTACATGGGCGGGCACACTGTCCTGCGCCTGATGGGCAAGGCAGGTGAAAAGTGACGCCTGCGGATACTTCGCTGGCGAACCTGATCCTGTGGGCCGCAGGCCTGCTGACCCTGTTCAATTTCGGGTCGGTGATCTGGATGGTTTTTTCGGGGCCGTCGCGGCGCAATTCGTCGAAGCTGGATGATCACACCGCGCGGCTTGACCGGATGGATCAGCGTGTCGCCTCGGTCGAGCAGACCCTGCGCAGCATGCCGGGCAAGGATGACATCCATCAGGTGCAGCTGGCGCTTTCGGATATGCGGGGCGATCTCAAGAACATGCAGACCAGCATGGATGGCAACATGAAGATCATGCAACGGCTGGAGACCATCGTCATCCGGCACGAAGACCATCTGCTCGGAGGGAACAAGCGATGACGGACTACGCCGAAATGCGGCGGCAGGATGCCCGCCTGATCATCCTCAAGGCTCTGGCAGCCCAGACCGACGAGCGGATGCACTCCGGCTATGTCGCCGAAGAGCTGCGCCGCTTTGGCATCGATGAAGAGCGGGCGTGGGTGCATTCCGAACTCGACTGGCTGGAACGCATGGGCGCGGTCACCCTGACCAAGCCCGGCAGTGTCGTTGTTGCCACCCTGACCGAAAAGGGCCACCGGCACCTGCGGCGTGCAATCGTCATCGAGGGCATCAAGCGCCCCAGCCGTCCGGGTGAATGACCATGGCCAACGGGCGCGGGCGTCTGTCCAGTTTCGATCTGTTGCCGACGCAGGCCGAGCATATCGTGTCCTGGGCGGCGTCCGAGCTGTGCGATCGGGAAAAGACCCAGACTGATATCTATGCCGAGTTCGTGAGCAAGTGCGAAGCGCTGATGAAAGAGCATCGGGGCGAGCTGGAGTTCCGGATCCCGGCCTTCAGCAGCTTCAACCGCTTTTCGATCCGGCAGGCCCGCCTGTCGCGGCGGCTGGATGACACGCGCGCCATCGTCGCCACCCTCGCCGAAAAGCACGATGCCAAGGCCAGCGACGATCTGACCATCATTTCCGGCGAGATGATCAAGTCGGTCGTTCTGCACATGCTGGGCGACGGCGCGGATGGCGTGGCCCCGAAGGAGCTGAAGGCCCTCGCCGACGCCCTGCGCGCGGCACAGCTGGCCCAGAACATGAGCGCGGACCGCAAGCTCAAGATCGAAGCCGATCTGAAGGCGCGCATGGCCGCCGCCGTGGACACCGTCGCCAAGGCCAAGGGCCTGACCGGCGACACGGCCGAGTCGATCAAGAAACAGATTTTGGGAGTGGTGTGATGTCTGATCCTGCCGACAACTACGCGGTCACAGCGGACGAACTGCGCCAGTTCATCGAACGGGCCGAGCAGCTGGAGTCTGAGAAGAAGGCTGTCGCCGAGCAGGAGAAGGAGTTGTTCGCCGAGGCCAAGGGCCGGGGCTATGACACTAAGGTCATGCGCAAGGTGATCGCGCTGCGCAAGCGCAAGCCCGACGAGATTGCCGAGGAAGAGGCGGTCCTCGACATGTACAAATCTGCGCTCGGATTGGCCTGACCATGCCCGCAACCCCAGCACAGGTGGCAAACGATCTGGACGCGCAGGCGACGTTCTTCCTGAAGCGGGATGCCGACATCGCGCGCGCCTGCCGGGATGCAGCGCGGATGATCCGTCGGCATCTGGCCGGTGAGGTGGTCGACGGGCACACATGGGGTGCCTTGCACACACGGCTGCTGAACCAGATCGGTCGATATCACGCCCGGCCCGAAGCGCAGATCGCCCGGTCAATGACCCGTGGCCTTGAGGCCCTTTATGAGCAAAGGGCGGCGAACCGATGCTGACAGTCGAAGTCAAACTGAACGGCCAGATCATTGCTGAAGCGACCCTTCAGAACGAGTCCGGCCTTGCCCATGTCAGCACCTATTTCTGCCGCTGGGTAGAGGGCCCTTGCGACGAGCTGGGCATTCCGGCCGCAAGCGGGAGGTTCCTGATCAAGCGCCATGCGCGCCGCCAGTCCGCATGGGCCCTGGTGGCGCGGGCCGTGGTCGAGATCCTCGGGCAGTTGCCGACGTCCGGCAGGGGCAGCGTTCAACCCGATGCAGCGGCCCCGTCAACGCCGCCACCGCCGAAGCCGCGCAGATGACCGCGATCCCCACCCAAGCAGAATGGGCCGAAGCCCGCGCCTCTGCCATGGCGGCGATCCCGGCCATGGTGCAGGCCGAGGGGTTGCCCTCGGTCCTGCTGTCCTATCAGGGCGAAGCGGTGCGGCTGCTGGACAGCGTGGGTGTCGAGGCGCTGTTCATCGAGAAGTCGCGCCGGATCGGGCTGACGTGGGGCCTTGGGGCCTATGCCGTGCTGCGCGCGGCGCGGCAGAAGGCGCATGGCGGCATGGACGTCATGTACATCAGTTACAGCCGCGAGATGACGCGCGAGTTCATCGACGTCTGCGCGATGTGGGCGCGGGCGTTCGACAGCGCTGCGACCGAGGTCGAGGAGACGCTGTTTGATCAGGGCGATGACGGCAAGGCGATCAACGCCTTCCGCATCAAGTTCGCATCCGGCTTCGAGATCATGGCGCTGTCGTCCAGCCCGCGCGGCATGCGCGGCAAGCAGGGCGTGGTAATCATCGATGAGGCGGCCTTTGTCGATGATCTGGGCGCGCTGCTGAAATCTGCCATGGCCTTCCTGATGTGGGGCGGTCAGGTGGTCGTCTGCTCGACGCATGAGGGCGTGGACAACCCGTTCAACGCGGAAATTCAGGACATCCTTGCCGGACGTTCGCCCTACACGCATATGCGGATCGATCTGGATCAGGCGCTGGAGCAGGGGCTTTACAAGCGCATCGCCCTTGTCACAGGCAAGGACTGGACACCGCAGGCCGAGGCCGCGTGGCGGCAGAAGATCCTCGACTTCTACCGCGACAATGCGGACGAGGAACTATACTGCATCCCTTCGGCCACCACCGGCGCATGGCTGCCCGGCCCGCTGATCGAAGCGCGGATGACGGTTGAGGCCCCGGTGCTGCGGCTGGAGCTGTCAAAGGACTATCTGCATCTGGACAAGGTCCGGCAGGCCAGCCTGATGGAGCCGTTCATGACGGCGCTGAAGGCCGAGTTGGCCAAGCTGGACGTGAAGCCGCGCTATGCCTTCGGGTCGGACTTTGCCCGCCATGTGGACCTTTCAACCGGGTCTTTGATGGCAATTGAAGACGGACTTAAACGCCGCGAGGTGCTGGCCTATGAGCTGCGCAACGTGCCCGGTGATGAGCAGAAGCTGATTGCCAAGACCATTCTGGATCATGTCCGTCACCGCATGGTGGGTGCCGCCTTTGACGCAACCGGCATGGGCTGGACCGTGGCCGAGGACATGGGGCGGCTGTTTGGCCTGCGCGACAAGCCGGAAGACGCCGGCATGGTGATCGCGCTGAAGTTCACCGAGGAATGGTACCGGCTGGAAATGCCGCCGCTGAAGGCGGCGTTCGAAGATGATCAGCTGGCCCTGATCCGCGACGCCGACCACCTGTCGGATCTGCGCACGATCAAGCTGGTGCGCGGCATTGCCCGCCTGCCCACGCTGCGCGAGGGCGAGACCGGCAAGAAGCGGCACGGCGACCATGCCATCGCGGTGGCGCTGGCGCATTGGGCCAGCCGCTTGCCTTGGTCGGAATATGCCTACGAGTCCGCCGCCCGGACCGACACTGCCCCTGACCCGCTGGGCGGGCCGGATGAAGACGAACACCGCGCCTGGTGGAAGCCCCCGCTTGGCGCTGCCCTGAAAGGATGGATCTGATGCCGACGACCGATGTGACTGCCCCCGGCTGGACGACTGTGACGCTGACCGTGGATGAAATCTGGCAAGCGCGCGAAGCCACGATCCTGGCAACGCTCGAGAACCCGGTGCGCGAGGATCAGGGGCTCGAGCTGATCCCCGGAGCGGTGTATCCGTTCAAGGCCGGAGACGTGGTGCGCTACCGGCCCAAAGTGGGCGGTGCGGTCGCCCCCATTCTGGTGCGGGAGGCGCGCTGATGCGCCTGCGCTCATCCCTGCGGTTGACCAGCTGCGCGCAGCTGGAACGGCTGACCGGAAGCGGGGGCGGTGCGCCCCCGTCCAGTGTGCCGTTCCAGACCGTCAATGCGGACGGATGGACGGTCACTGCGTCCGATCCTGCGGCGGCGGTGGCGCAAACCGTCACCGTGCAGCGGCAGGGGTTCGACGCGGCGGGCTTGGCGGTGACGGTCAACGATGTGCTGACCTGCACCAAGCGGCTGCGGCTCCCCTTCCCGGATCAGGCCAGCCTGACGGCGGACGGGGCGGTGCTGTCTGATTACGTCTATGCCGGTGACATTATCGCCGGGGCCGCAAACGAAAGCGCTCGCCCATACCCTACGCCCATCTCGCACTGGCTGCGGCCTGACAAGGAAATCATCTCGGCCTCCACCTACACCGCGCGGCTGGTCGTGGCCCACGCCCATGCCCGTAACGGTCGTCCCGTGGCGGCGGTCCGGTTCCGCGTCACCGACGGTGTCACGACCGTGGAGCAGATGGTCTCCGCACTGACCCCGATCTCCTACTCCGCCTCGGGCTTCACTGTCCCGCATTTTGCCGCCGGGCTGGACCTGTCGGGTTTTGCCAATGGGGCCACCCTGACGGTCGATGCGGTGATCTATCCTTGGGTCGGGGCTGCCTTCACCATCAGCACCGATGCCGATGCCTACCCCAGCCCGAACCTGACCACGCTGCGCGCCTTGTGCAACCGCACCGGGGCGTTCGGCACCGCTTATGCCTATGTCGATGCCGCCGGGGCCGGGGCCACCCCGACCGTGTCCACCAACCCGGCCACGGCGGCGGCAAACCCTTACGCTACGCTGGACGCAGCGGCAACGGCGCTGCGGGCGTTCAACAACGCCAATTTCGGGCGCAACTTCACCGATGGCGGCGTGATCCGGCTGCTGGAAGGCACCCATATTTTCAGCGCCCCGATCCGCACACCGGGCGTGACGACCGAATGGCCGCTGACCATCGAGGCGGCAAACCCTGGGGCGGTGGCCACCACGATCCTGCGCGACCGGGGCACCACCATGCAGTCCAGCCTGCCGAACCAGTGTGTGTTCAGAAACCTGACCATCCAGCGCAGCGGAACAGGGTCTTTCGTCGCCTATGACAACGTCGCAGGGAACCTGAACTATGCCCCTGTCATGGTGTTTGACGGTTGTGCTTTCGATGCCAACGGGGCGGGCGGATACGCAGGCTATATTTATCGCACGGGCAACGGTTATTTCATTAACTGCACTGAAATCTCGCCGTTTTCTCAGGCCGCGCGGCTTGCCACGGTCAACAAGACAGTCAAGACCATAGGCTGCAACGGGTCGTTCGCGTTGGCGGGTACGACCTACGCTGTCGCTGGGTCGCGCTGCGTCACGGGCGCAGCCATGTTCGGCCAACCCGGCGAAGTGGCAGGTGCGCCCGAAGGGGCCGGGTGTCTGGCAGCATTCAGTCATTTCACGAACACCAGCAACGGTTCCAACACTGTCGCGGTGGGGGGTATCATAGGCCCGCGCGGGTTCGGAGTGGTAGGCTGTGTGGTCGAGGCGTCGGCAGGGGCGACCTCTGCTGCGTTCTTTGTGAACGCAGATAGCAATGTGAACACCACGCAGAACGTGGTTGTGCTGGGAAATACCACTGTCGGATCGCGCCTGAACTATCTCTATCAGGATATCGGGACGGTCACGGTGCAGAAGTCCGGCTACCTTGCCTTCAATGCCATGCTGTACAGAAACACCAAAACTGATGTTTTCGGGGCGAATGCGAACCTGACCGGCAACTGGTCTGCCGTCCACAACGTTGGGTCGCGCTACAACGCTTGGAAGAATGGCGCGAATAATGGCAGTGGTTACGGTGTCGGGTCATGGATGGGCGAAGTGCAAGCTGCGGGCGAAGTCTATGGCACACTCGCAACGCCCCTTAATTTCGATTTCGCACTGGATGCTTCTTTCGACGGCACAGGCATGGGCGGTGGCGACTACACGCCGGGGGCCGCGACCGCCCTGCCGACCGTGCCCGCAACCCTTGCCCCCCACAGCCATGACATGCTGGGCCGGGCGCTGGGTGACGGCTGGTATGTGGGGGCTTTGCAAGCAGCATGACCACCCTTGAAGCCGCCGCTCGTTTCAACCTTGCTCGCTGCCCCGCTGCCGTTTTGGCCCGTCTGGCCCGCACGCCAGGTTGCATCGTGGATCATGGATCACTCCAAACGCTGTTGAATGAGGAAACCGGCAACGGTTGGTCGATGGACAGCGTGCGCAAGCCCATTGAGAAAGCACGCCGCGCCATCGCTGGCGTCGCGGTGATCAAGACGCATCACTGCATGGGCTATTCGTTGACGTGGCTCGGATCTGCATCCCCATCGCCGCCTTCAGCCAGCCAGTCTGGCCTATCCTGATCTGGAGCCTTTCATGAAACAGCCCCTGCTCGTCGATGCCTATGGTCGCCCGCTCGAGCGCTCGACGCTGACCGAAGAGGTTATGGCCGCCACCCTTGGCGGGGTGCGCAGCCCGATCTCGGGCTATCCGGGGGACGGGCTGAACCCGATGCGGCTGGCGTCGATCCTGCGCGAGGCTGACCGGGGCGACCCGGTGCGCTATATGGAGCTGGCCGAGACCACGGAAGAACGGGATCTGCACTATGTGGGCGTGCTGGGCACCCGGCGCCGGTCGGTGGCGCAGCTGCCGTTCACGGTGGATCCGGGCGATGACAGCGCCGAGGCAGAGCGCCACGCCCAACACTTGCGGGACTGGCTGAAGCGCGACGAGCTGCAGACCGATCTGTTCGATGTGCTGGACTGCATCGGCAAGGGCTATTCCGGCACCGAGATCATGTGGGACACCTCCCAGGGCGACTGGATGCCGGCGCGGCTGGAGCGGCGCGATCCGCGCTGGTTCCGCTTTGCCGACCATGATCTGACCACGCCGATGCGCCTGAATGAGAACGGCCAGAAGGTGCCGCTGGAAGGTGGCAAGTTCATCTGGGCGCAGATTGCCGCGAAATCCGGCCTGCCGCTGCGGTCAGGGCTGGCGCGCATCGTCGCCTGGGCGTGGATGTTCAAGGCGTTCACCCAGCGCGACTGGGCAATCTTTACCCAGACCTATGGCCAGCCGGTGCGGGTGGGCAAATGGGGCACCGGGGCCAGCGAAGCGGACAAGGCCACGCTGTTCCGGGCGGTGGCGAATATCGCCGGTGACATGGCGGCGGTCATTCCGAACACCATGCAGATCGAGTTCATCGAGTCGGGCAATGTCGGCTCGGCCTCGAACAACTACAAAGACCGGTCGGACTGGCTGGACATGCAGGTGTCAAAGGCTGTGCTTGGCCAGACCGCCACCACCGATGCCGTCACCGGCGGGCTGGGGTCGGGCAAAGAACACCGCCAGGTGCAGGAGGACATTGAGCGGTCGGATGCAGCTGCGCTGGCCGGCATCCTGAACCGGGATCTCGTCCGGCCATTTGTCCAGCTGAACTTCGGTCCGCAGAAGGTGTACCCCCGCATCAAAATCGCGCGGCCCGACGAGGAGGATCTGAAGGCGTTCGCCGATGCGATCGTCCCGTTTGTCGACCGGGGGTTCCCTTTGAGCTGGGCGACGATCAACACCAAGTTCGGGCTGTCCGAGCCGAAGGCAGGCGAGGCCACCCTGCGCGCCCGCTCTGGCGGTAATCCGGGTCAATCCGAGCCATCTGCACCGGATGATGCCGGGAAGACCGTGGACACGGTGCGCAATCCGGAAATTAAACGCGATCCCGGCGTTTTTAAACGGGGTAAGCACCTTCCGGGCAATACGGCCGCCGAGCGGGCCTTGCAGGCCTCTGGCGGCAATTTTCCGGGGGGTGATCCGGTGGCCGATCTGACGCGCCGGATGGAGGAACTTGCCGCCCCCGAGATGGAGCGTCTGCTGGGGCAGATCGAGGGCATGGTCGCGGTGGCAATTTCGCTGGAAGAGCTGCGCGAGATGCTGCTGGCGGCCTTTCCTGATATCGACAGTGCGGGACTTGCCCGGGCGATGGCCATGGGCCTTCTGGCTTCGGGTCTGGGTGGGCGGGCGATGGTGGCAGAGGAAGACTGATGGCAGAGCTTGCCGGCATCTTCCGCCGCCCCTTTACCGAACAGGTCGCGGCGTTCCGGCTGCGGCTGACCGATCTGCGCCCGACGGCTGCGTGGACCGATCTGTGGCAGGCCGAACATGACCGGGCCTTCATGGTGGCCGGCGCGCTGAAGGCGGACCTGCTGACCGATCTTGCAGGGGCCGTTCAAAAGGCCATTGAAGACGGCACCAGTCTAGAGCAGTTCCGGGCCGACTTCCGCGAAATCGTGACGCGGCGCGGCTGGCATGGATGGACCGGCGAAGGGACCAAACCCGGCGAGGCATGGCGCACCCGCGTGATCTACAAGACCAACATGTCCACCAGCTATGCGGCGGGCCGCTGGGCGCAGCTGAAGGCGGCGGGCTATCCGCTCCTCATCTACCGCCACGGCGGCAGTCTGGACCCGCGCCCCGAGCATCTGAGCTGGGACGGGCTGATCCTGCCGGTCGATCATCCGTTCTGGGTGACCCATGCGCCGCCCAACGGCTGGGGCTGCAGCTGCTATGTCACCGGCGCGCGATCGGAACGGGATGCGGTGCGCAAGGGCGGCAAGCCCGGCAAGGTGTTGCCGGATGGCTGGACGGTGCTCAGCCCCCGCACCGGCGCGCCCGTCGGCATCGACAAGGGCTGGGCCTATGCGCCGGGGGCGAGCGTGCCCGACACCATCGCGCGGGTTGCGGGCAAGCTGCCTGACCTTCCCGTCCGGGTGGCCGAGAGCCTGCGCGCCGTGCTGCCCGACCCCGCCCGGACGGATGTGCTGGAGCGGGTGGCAGAGATGATCGGGGCGACCGGCCCCGATGCCGGCGCACTGGCTGTGTTCGACGCCCTGGCGGCACGGGCGCACCCGGAGGATCAGGCGCTGCTGGCCCGGTTGCGCGACGAGCTGGCGCGCAGGATCGGGGGCGGGGCGTGATCGAGCACAAGATGGACCTGAGTGCCACAGAGGCATTGTTTGCCGCCCTTGATGCCGCGCTGACCGACATGACGCCGGTGATGAACGACCTGGGCGAGTTGCTGACCACCTCGACAAAGGACCGCTTTCCGACCGGCACGGCTCCGGACGGCACGAAATGGGCACCCAAGTCGCAGACCACGCTGAACCGCTATGGCGCAAAGAAATCCAACCGGGTGGACAGCCGCCCGCTGTTTGGCCCGTCGGGCCTGCTGTCGCGGCTGATCTTTCATGAGGCGAGCGCCACCGAGGTCAGCTGGGGATCGAACCTGATCTATTCCGCCGTGATGCAGTTCGGCGCGGCCAAGGGGGCCTTTGGCACCATGTCCAACGGGGCGTCGATCCCCTGGGGCAATATCCCGGCGCGGCCCTTCATCGGCGTGTCGGCCACCGATGAGGCCAATATGACCGCCACACTTGAAGACTGGCTGTCGGGCGCGGTGGAGAAACCTTGACCGGCGCGCGCTGCCAGGTCAGGCTGTAACGGCCCCCTGAAGAGCACAGGTCCGCGCCACCCCGCACACCGTTGCGGATTATCCCCGCGCGGCTGATCCGCGATGGTGCGGACATGACCCCGCGCACACACACCTCCCTTTCGCCCGTTCTGATGGCGTCCGATCCGGCCTCCCAAGCGGCCCCGGAGTGGATCCACCTTCTGCCGACGGCAAACGGCCCGATCCAGACCGATGACAATCGCGGTCCGTACCATGTCGAGGATGCGGATGCGATCATCGCGGCGAGCTTTGCCGACACCGACCGGCTGCCGATCGACCAGAACCATTCCACCGATCTGGCAGCCCCAAAGGGCCTGCCATCCCCGGCGAGTGGCTGGATCGTCGATATGCAGGCCCGCGCTGACGGCATCTGGGGCCGGGTCGAGTGGACCCGTGAGGGTGCCGCCATGGTCGCTGACCGTGCCTATCGCGCGATCAGCCCTGTGGTGCTGCATGACAAGGCCAAGACGATCTTTGCCGTGCTGCGCGCCAGCCTTGTGAACCGTCCGAACTTCAAGGGGCTGACCGCCCTGAATTCACCCCAAGAGGAGACAACCATGGATAATATCGCCGAGGCCCTTGGGCTGAAGGCAGGTGCCAGCGAAGAGGATATCCTTGCCGCTATCGCCTCGAGCAAGAACAAGAAGCCTGAAGGCGGTGCCGCCATGCAGGCCTCGCTGCAGGCTGCCAACGATGCGGTGACCGCGCTGCAGGCGACTGTCACCGAGCAGGCCACGCAGATCAACGCCCTGACCGAAGGGTCCGCGCGCCGCGAGGCCGAGGCCTTTGTCGATCAGGCCATCGCCGACAAGCGCGCTGGCCTGAACGCCAGCACCCGCGCCCACTACGTCTCGATGCATATGGCGGATGCGACGATGGCGAAGACCACCATCGAAAGCCTGCCAAAGCTCGGGCCGTCCGGCATGGGGGGCACCCCGCCCGCCGTCCTGAAGGAAGGCGAGATTTCCCTCAATGCCTCGCAGGTGGAAGCGGCAAAGCTCCTTGGCATTCCGACCAAGGACTACACCGCCCAGCTGAAGGCTGAAGCCGAGAAGGAGGCCAGCTGATGGTTGCTCTGACCAAAGATCGCAACACCCCGCAATCAGCGGGCGACCTGCGCGAAGGCCCGGTGGCCGCGTCGCAGCTGATCTTCGCGGGCAGCCTGGTCTGCCGCAATGCCGCTGGCTTTCTGGTCAAGGGTGTCACCGCCCTGAACCTGACCGGCGTTGGCCGCGCTGAGCATCAGATGGACAATTCCGCCGGTGGGGCGGGCGACGTCCAGTTGCGCTACCGCCCCGGGATCTTCCGCTTCGCCAACTCGGCAGCGGGCGAACTGATCACCATCGCCGATATCGGCAAGGCCTGCTTCGTGGTGGATGACCAGACGGTCGCCCGCACGAACGGCACCGGCACGCGGTCCAAAGCCGGGGTGATCGACGCTGTCGATGATCAGGGCGTCTGGGTCCGCATGGATGAAGCTCTGGCGCGCGTCGCCTCGTAAGGAAACCAGACATGCTTGTGAATGCATCCAACCTCGACTCGCTGCGCGTCGGCTTTTCTGCGGCCTTCTCAAACGGAATGGGTCAGGCACCCTCGCAGTTCGAGCGGGTGGCCACGATCATCCGCGCGACGCAGAAAGAACAGAAATACGGCTGGCTCGGCAAGATCCCGAACGTGCGCGAATGGATCGGTGCCCGGGCCGTCCAGAACCTGATGCAGCATGACTATGCCATCAAGGAAAAGCCGTTCGAACTGACCATCGGCGTCGACAAGGACGATATCGAGACAGACAACCTCGGGATCTACACGCCCATGTTCACCGAGATGGGCATGTCGTCCGGCTCCAAGAAGGACATGCTGGTCTTTGAGCTGCTGAAGGCAGGCTTCACCACCGAATGCTACGACGGCCAGAACTTCTTTGACACCGACCATCCGGTTCTGGACGCGGACGGCGACGAGATCACGGTGGCCAACACCGATGGGGGCGCGGGCACCCCGTGGTTCCTTCTGGACATGAGCCGCGCCCTGCGCCCGATCATCTTGCAGGTCCGCAAGGAGTTCGAGTTCACGGCGATGACCGAGCCGACGTCGCCGAATGTCTTCATGAACAAGGAATTCATCTACGGCACCGATGCCCGCATGAACGTGGGCTTTGGCTTCTGGCAGATGGCATGGGGATCACGGCAGACCCTGAATGCGGCGAACTATGCGAATGCCCGGGCGTCGCTGATGGAGATGAAGGGCGACTATGGCCGCCCGCTTGGCATCAACCCGCGCGTGCTGGTTGTGCCGCCCCGGCTCGAGTCGGCCGCGCTGAAGATCGTGAACAACGAGCTTGGTGCCAATGGCGAGACCAACGAGTGGAAAGGCACCGCCGAAGTGCTGGTCGCCCCTTGGCTGGCCTGACCGATCTCTGACCGCGCAGGCGGTCAGGTGATCCAGAGGGGGTGCGTGTCGCCCCCTCCCATCACCTGACAGGAGCCCCACCCGATGGCCAAGCGAACCACATCCACACCCAAGCCGAAGGCTGTTGCGCCCGCGACAGCTGTTGTCCCCGCGCCGGATGCGCTGGTGACCCAACCCGAGATCGGGGAGTCCGCTGAGCCGCAAGGCCTGGCAAGCGACCCGACGCCGCCCGCGCTGGGGAACGAGGGGCTGGCAGCTGAGGCGGGGGAGGGGCAACCCTCCCTCGCCGACTCCCAAACCCCGAAGATCCCCGAGGATGGCGTGACGCTCTCGGATGCCATCCGCGCCGGCATCGAGCATGCAGGCAGTGTGGCTTCAATATCTGCGGTTTCTCTGGAGGGTCTGGATATCCCGTTCGACTATCAACGGCAGGTTCTCAAGGGCAAGGAGGACATTTCCTTCGTTGGAGTGCGCGGTGCCAATGTGGTCTTGCCGCTTTCCACTTCGCTGGTCGTGACCGGCCCGAAGAAGGGCCGCTGGCGCATTGGCCGCAAGTTCGGGCCGGAGCCGGTCACGCTGCCGGTGGCCGAGCTGACCGAAGATGAGCTGCAGGCGCTGGCTGATGACAAGGCTCTGAACGTCACCGCCGTCACCCCGCCCTACTGACCCCGAGGACCGCATGCCCGCCTATACCGACCTTGCCCGTTTGACCGAGCGCTTTGGCGCGGACATGCTGATCCGCGCCACCGATCGATCGGATGCGCCGACCGGCACGATCGACGCGTCGGTCGTCGAGAAGGCCTGCGCCGATGCGGCGGCGCTGATCGACGGCTATCTGGCGGCACGCTATGCGCTGCCACTGGCCGAGGTGCCGCCGCTGGTTTCGGCGCTGGCCGAGGATATCGCGATCTACCGGCTGCACCCCTAC
Source organism: Pseudotabrizicola sp. (assembly GCF_030656345.1). GTDB lineage: Bacteria > Pseudomonadota > Alphaproteobacteria > Rhodobacterales > Rhodobacteraceae > Pseudotabrizicola. The sequence goes on from NZ_JAUSNR010000023.1 coordinate 247,661, forward strand.
GGCACAGACGACAAGATCAAGGCCGACCATGACGCGGCAATGCGGGCCTTGCGCGATATCAGCAGCGGCGCGATCCGGCTGGCTGTGGCGGGCAACGAGCCTGCCACCACCGGCGGCACGGGTGCAATGTTCACAGACCGCGAGCGGCCGTTGACGGAAGCCAGCATGAAGGGGTTCATCTGATGCTGACCGATGCGGTTGCCACGCGGCTGAAGGATCTGGAGGTCATCGACCGGGTCGAGGATGCGCTGCAGCTGCAGGCGCTGGTCGAGTCGGGCCAGCTGCCCGCCGCTGGCGTCTCGGCCTTTGTCGTGCCGCTGGGGCTGCGCGGCGGGCAGGTGCGCAGTGCCACGGCCCCGTTCATTCAGGACACTGAAGAGACGCTGGCGGTGGTGCTTGCGCTGCGCGCCCTGACCGCGCTGGACGCCCGCGCCAAGACGTCGCTGACCGGCCTGATCACTGCCGTCATTGACGTGATCGCGGGCTGGGAGCCGGAGGGGCAGCCCGACACTTTCCGGCTGGGCCGCGCCTTTCTGATCAGCATCCAGAAGGGTGTCCTGCTCTACCAGATCGAATTTTCGCTTTCATCCAGTCTGAGGATCACCCCTTGAAAAAACCTGTCCCTGCCGCCGCGCCCGCCCCTGCACCCGCGCACCCGCTGCCGCAATCGGGCGGGGCCTATCGCCTTGAGAACGGCGTTTTAAGCCGCGATGAAACCACCCTTTCAACACAGGTCACCGCGCCAGCCGGCCGGGCCGCTGACACGGACGAGGACTGAACATGGCGCAGAAGTACTGGAAGAAGAAAGTCCTGCTGGTCAAAACCGAAGTGACCTATGGCACCGACCCGGTGCCGACCGGCGCGGATAATGCAGTGCTGGCCTTGCAGGTGACGCTGTCGCCGATGGAAGGTCAGGATGTGGCGCGCGAGCTGGAGCGTGCGGCCTTTGGTGCGGATGGCACCATCCCGTCCGATCTGCATGCGAAAATCCGGTTCCGGGTGGAGCTGGCACCGTCTGGTACTGCCGGGACCGCGCCGGCCTGGGGGCCGCTGTTGCGGGCCTGTGGCTGTGCGCAGGTGATCGAGGCTGGGGTGGCCGTCACCTACAACCCGATCAGCGACGATCCGGAATCGGTCACGATGCATTTCCACTATGATGGCATCCGGCACCGCCTGCGCGGCGCGCGGGGCACCGTCAAGATGATGATCGAGGCGTCGGGCCTGCCCTATCTCGAGTTCGAGTTCTGGGGCCTGTTCGAACCCGCAACCGATGTTGTAAACCCTGTGGCCACCCTGTCCGCCTTCCGCGATCCGCTGGTGGCGAATATGGCCAATACGCCGGTGTTCACCATCGACGGTGTGGCCATGGTGCTGCGCAGCTTCAGCTTCGATACCGGTGCAACGGTCGAGCCGCGCTTCCTGATCGGCAGTGAAGCCATCCTGATCACCGGGCGCGAAGAGAAGATCGAAGCCCGGGTCGAGGCCCGCGCCATGTCGGTCTTCAACCCCTACACCCGCGCACGGGACGCCGCCAAAATGCCGATCGTGCTGCAGCACGGGGTGACGGCTGGCAACCGCGCTACCCTCAATGTCCCGCTTGCGCAGATCCAGCGCCCGGCGGGCATCGAGCAACAACAGAACATTGCCGAATGGCCGCTGAACTTCGTGCCGCAGATGACCACCGGCAACGACCAGTGGACGCTCGCGCTGACCTGATCCCCCCACCTGATCCCCATTTTGAAAGGCCCTCCCCATGCTGAAGATTGCCAAGAACCCCGAGTGGACCCACCAGATCGACATCTCTGTGCCCGTCGACGGCGGCTTTGAAACCCACACCTGCCGCGCCCGCTACCGGGTTCTGGACCCCGCCGCCATCGATCCGACCGATGCAGCCAATCCCGAGACGCTGTTGCGGGCGGTTGTGGTGCGGGTCGAGGATCTGGCGGATGAGGCGGGCCAGCCGCTGGACTGGAACGACGCGGTTCGCGACGCGGTATTCGCCATGCCATTCGTGCAGTCCGGGCTGATCAAGGGCTACTACCGTTCGGTCGCGGGCGCACGTGAGGGAAACTCCGATGGATTGGGCGTGCTTGGGCGAAGAGTGAACTAGGCGATGCACCGGCCCAGCGGACGGAGCTGGAAGAGGAAGCTCTGGCCCTCGGCATCGATCCGGACAGCCTGCCCGACCGCGATGATGGCAATGGCATCTGGCCCGAGCACATGGCGGCCGTGGACGCGTTTCTCGCGGTGGACAGCCAGTGGCGGCAATCACCGAAGGGGCGGTTTCTGGGACTGGATTACACGGCTGTGCGCGCCGGGCTTGATCTGGCCGGAATCGAGGTAACGCCCGACCTGTGGTCGGACGTTCAGCTGATTGAAGCGGGTGCCCGCCGGGCGCTGAACGGGGACGACGAATGACACTGCGGGTCCAGGGCACGATCTCGATCAACGGCGCGCAGGCCAAGGCGGAAGCCAAGGCCGTCGCGGGCGAGTTGCGCAAGGTCGGGGCCGATGCCACCGGCATGGGTCAGGGTGCGCGTGAGGCCGGTTCCGGGGTGCGGGTGCTTGGCACCGGGTCCAAGGCGGCGGCGGCAGATCTTCGCGCTCTGGCGGCGGCAGAGAAGCAGGCGGCGGCGGATGCGGCCAATGTGGGGGCCAGCCACAGCGCCGGCGCGGCTGGCGTCGCTTCCCTGACCGAGCAGGTCAACGAGCTGGGCACCGCGTCAAACATGGTGGCGGGTTCCCTCGATGCGGCCTCTGGTGCCGGGGCGGAAATGGCTGCCATCGCGCAGATGGTGCGCGCGTCCATTCACCCGGTCGTAGAGGAATATCACGCCCTGCAGTCGGCGTTGCAGCAGGTTGTGGCCTATGAACAGATCGGCGCGATCTCGATGCGTGAGGCCTCTTTGGTCCATGACAGAGTTGCGCGGGGTCTGACCGAACTGACCGCCCGGATGGAAGCCGCAGGGATCAGCATTGACGGCACCACGGTGGCGATGCGGCGTCAGGACACCACGGTCCAGCAGCTGATCAACCGGACCACCGGCATGAAAAGCGCGTCCGAAGGGGCCATTGCCGATCATCTGCGCCACGGTCAGGCGCTGGATGACCTGCGCGCGAGGTACAACCCGCTGTTCGCGGTCACGCGCCAGTACGAACTGGAATTGCGCGACATTGCCGAAGCCGAGCGTCTGGGCGCGATCTCGACCGCCGAGGCCGCTACGGCGCGCGAACGGGCAGGCCGCGCCCTGATTGCGATGCCGGGCCAGCTCGGGCAGGTCGGGGCCTCGTCGCGCACTGCCGCTGCCTATGTCGGCAACCTCGGCTTCCAGCTGAATGACATCGGCATGATGATGTCGATGGGCCAGTCACCGTTCATGCTGATGATGCAGCAAGGCCCGCAGGTCGTGCAGGTGTTTGACCAGATGCGCTCGGCGGGCATGAAGATCGGGCCAGCCTTCGCACAGGCTTTCACCACGATGCTCAGCCCCGCCAATCTGGCCACGCTCGCGGTCATCGGCATGGGCGCGGCTGCCGTTCAATGGATGACGGCGGGCAGAGCCGAGGCAAAGTCCATGGCGGATGCGATGGGCGACCTGTCGTCTCAGGTCGGGGTCTATCAGAGCGCTGCCCGCGAGGCAGAAAGTTCCACGTCCGATCTCGAAAAGCGCTTCGGGACAGCCTCGAAAGAGGCGCGGACGCTTCTGCTTGAGCTGAAGCGACTTGAGGGGGCGCGCGCCCTGCGGGCATCCGGCCTCGCGTTCGGCTCTGTTAAGGGTGACTTGGGTCTGTCGCTGGGAGGGGCGGCAAGTGGATTTGGCGCAGATCTGAAGATCATCGCCCAGACCTTCGGGCTGGATATGAAAGTTGCCCTGGAGCGCGACGCGACGGCAGCTGTCCGAAATGCCATGCAGGAGTTCAATCGCTCCCAGTTCGTCATCGATCCAAATGACCGGCTGACGCGCATGAGCGCCGCCATGACCAGTCTGGTGGAACAGACACGGCAGGCCGTCGATCTCGACGGAAAGCGGACCGAAGCTGAAGAAGAGCTGCTGGCGATACTGGTCGAACAGAACCTTGCGCTGCTGGAACAAACGGCGTTGCGCAACGAGGACAACGGTCGCTTCCCGGGCTTCCGGGCGGCGCAGGAGGCGCTTGACTATCGCCTTCAGGAGGAAATCGCGATCCGGGCGTCTGTCGCTGCAGGCCGCGAGATGATCGCGACGCTTCAGGCCGAGGGTCGCGCGCGATCTTTGGTTGCGATGTTCGGTCGGGACTCAGAGCTTGCCGCCCAAAGCCGTCTAGCGGTGGAACGCGGGCTGGTCGCAGCGCAGCTGCAGTCCGAAGGCATCGTTGGCGCTGTCGCAGCTCAGGTGCTTGCCGCCTGGGACAACGCGAAGGGCTTCAAGGTCGAAACCGCTGCCTTTGCCGATCTCTTGGCCCGGGCGCATGACTCGGTGGTCGCGTTGGCAGCTTCGGCACCGGGCGGCGGCTGGCTGTCCGGCGCGATTGATGATGCAGCCAAACTGGCCATCACGCTTTACGATGCGGCCGTGCAGGTGAACAACCTGCGCGGTATTCAGCAGCGTCTGGCGGCGGAAGGGAAAGTTTCGAGTGGTCGTGGCGGCGACCCGCGCACCTCGAACCAGCAGGGCTACGGCGAGTTCAAGTACACCGGTCCTGCGCTGGATGTGAACAACAACATCATTCCGAAAAAAGACCGGGGCGGTGCTGGCGGTGACGCCGCCGCCAAGGAGGCGAAGAAAGAGCGCGATGCGGTCCTTGACCTGATCAAGACCCTCGAGCGCGAGATCGAGCTGGAACGTGAGCTGGACCCGGTCAAGCGCCAGATGATCCAGTACCGCGAACAGATGACCGCCGCCACGCAAGCAGAGCGCGACAAGGTCGAAGAGCTGATCATCCAGCGTGAGCGCGAGAAGGCAGCGACCGAAAGTCTGAAGTGGGCGCAGGAACAGACCGGCGATGCGCTGGTCGATGCGCTGATGGGCGGGGCGGATGCGGGCGAGCGCCTGATCGAGACGCTGAAGCGCGCCGCCCTTCAGGCGCTGCTCTTGGGCAATGGTCCGCTGGCAGGCTTGTTCGGAGGCGGGTTGTTCGGCGGTGGGTTGTTCGGGGGCGGCGGGGCTGGCGGTCTGGGCAGCCTGCTCGGCGGCGGTGATCTTTTCGCGAACATCGGCGGGCTGGCTGGAGGCGGCATGGTCTACGGTGCCGGTGGCCCGACGGATGACAAGGTGCCGCGCTGGCTGTCGCCGGGTGAATTCGTCGTCAACGCCCGCGCGACGCGCCGTCACCGCACCATGCTCGAGGGGCTGAACGGTGCGCCGGGCATGGCTGCGGGCGGCTATGTCGGGCAGGGCGGCGGTAGCGCCCCTGTGGGCGGGAATGTCACCTTTGCGCCGGTGATCGATGCCCGGGGATCGCAAGATCCGGCAGCGGTCGAGCAGGCTGCGCGGCGCGGCATGGCACTGGCGCTGGACGAATACCGCCGCACCGGTCTGCCCAATGACATCCAGCGCAGCCTCGACAGCCCCAGTGTGAGGCGGTTCTGATGGCGGTGTCTTTCCCTTTGCCCTTTGCCGACTGGATCGGAAAGCTGCCGATATCATCCATGGCCTTTGACCCTGTCGAGCATGTCGTGGCCGACATGACGGGCGAAGGCGAATGGCTGACCGACGATGTGGCCCCGATGCTTTGGGAAGGCTCGGTCACGCTCGGCCGGATGCTGCAGGGCGAGGCCGATCACGCCTCGATCATGATGGATCTGCTGCGACCTGCGGGTCGCATGTTCTGGGCCTTTGACATCCGCCGCCCGTTCCCTGCGGCCGACCCGGGCGGGCTGGTCCTTGGCGCATCGGCCCCGGTGATCTCGGCCCTGCCTGCGGGCAGCCGCGAAATAGCTCTTTCGGGCTTGCCCGCAGGCTATGTGCTGCGCCGGGGCGATTATCTGGGCTTCAGCTATGGCGGCGGACGCCGTGCGTTGCACCGGCTGGCTGATGCGCAGGTGGTGGCCAGTGGCGCGGGCGTTACACCGGCGTTCGAGCTGTCAACGCTGATCCGGCCGGGTGCCGTCGTGGGTGCGCCGGTCTCGCTGATCCGGCCGGCCATCCCGGTCATGCGTGAGCCGGGCAGCGTGGTGCCGGGCGAGAGCCGGTCGCGCATCACCAGCGGTTTTACCTTTCGTTTTAAACAGACCCTGGCGGTGATCGCGTGAAGCTGTTCGACAGTGCAACCAGCGCCTATCTGGCGCGGCGTGCGGGCAACACTGCCCGGGTGCTGATCCGGATCTGGGCCGAGAACCGGACCACGTCCGAGATCGAATCGCTCGGCCTGTGGGCGGGCGAGCAGGATCAGGAATTTACGATTCGCGGCACGGTGCAGATGTTCTACCGCTCGGCCGGGAAGGTGGACATGGACGAGATCATCGCCCAGCCCGGCACCGACGTTTACATGACGTCGGTCACGCTGTCGCCGATTGATGCAAAGGTGCGGGCCATGGTGGGCGGCTATGAGCTGCGCTTTGCGCCCGTCGAGATCTACCGCGCCCTGTTCTGGCCCGAGACCGGAGAACTGGTGGCAGAGCCGGTGCGGCTGTTCAAGGGCTGGATCGACCGGATGCCCACCGACCTGCCCGAGGTGGGAGAGTCGGCCGAGCTGAAGGTGTCACTCGCCTCGGCCGCGCGGGCGCTGACGCGGACGCTGGCGTTCAAGAAGTCTGACCCGGCACTGTCGGGCGCGCGGTCGGGCGACCGGTTCAGATGCTATACAGATGTCGGATCTGTGCAGGTGCCATGGGGCGAAAAGCGCGTTGGGAATGCTCAGCCCGCGCCTCAAAGGACCTGGGATCCCAACAGCAACCCATTCACCGGCACACCGAGAGAATCGGGGGACAGATGACACGTCGTCCGGACTGGCAGGCACGGCTGACCGGCTATCTCATCGGCTGCGCGCGCGCGCCCTATCAGCTGGGCCAGCATGATTGCGCGCTGTTCGCAGCCGGCGCGGTCGAGGCGGTGACGGGCAGCGACCCCGCGTATGCGTGGCGGGGCCGCTACGCTACCAAGGCCGAGGGCTTCCGCGCGCTGAAAAGGGCTGGCCATACTGATCACATCGCGGCCACCGCCGCTGCCTTGCCCGAGATCGACCCCGTCTTCGCCGCCCCCGGCGACATCGCCTGCGTCGCGGATCCGCAAGCCGGGGGACTGGTTCTTGGCGTGGTGCAGGGCGAGTTGATCTATGTGCTTCGCGAGGACGGGCTTGGGCTGTTGCCCCATGCAGCGATGCAGCGGGCCTTCCGGACATGAGGTATCTGGCGCTCCTGTCGATCTTCCTGATGCTGTGCGCCTCGCCCGCCGACGCGGCGGTCATTGGCGCGGCAATTTCGGCAATCGCGGGCGCGTTCGCCGGGGCCTCGGCGGCCGTGATGGTCGTCGGTCGACTGCTTTTGTCGGTCGCCATCTCGGCCTATCAGAAGCGCCGGATGAAGAAGAAGATGGCGCAGCGCCAGTCCGGGATCACCACCCAGTTCCTCGGCACCGGCGGCACCACGCCACTGACCGTCATCGTCGGCCGCTATGCGACCAACGGCCATCTGGAAGCGCCGCAGATGAGCCATGACGGCGATGGCAAGCCCAATGTCTGGCTGACCTATGTCATCGGCCTTGGCGATCTGCCCGGAATCGTGCCGACCGGGCGGGTGGTGATCAATGACCGCTGGTACACCATCACCTCCGCTGAAAACCCGAGCTGGCCGGGCTATGGCTTTGCCGTCGACGCCGAGATCGGCGGCTATGCGCTGTTCCGGTTCCGCACCGGCTATGAGACCACGGCGGATGCCTGGCTGATCAGTAAATACGGGACCGATCCGGAACGGCCATGGTTGCCGGACATGATCGGGCGCGGCATTCCGCAGGCGATTGTCAATCTCTACCGCGATGCCGACCGCTTCCCGGGCGAGCCGCGCCTGCGGTTTGAGGTGATGGGCCTCCCGCTTTACGATCCGCGCCGCGACAGCAGTGTCGGCGGCACCGGGGCGCAGCGCTGGAGCGCCCCTTCGACATGGGAGTCGACCGACAATCCCAAGGTCATCGAGTACAACATCCATCGCGGGATCAACATCTACGGCTTCGGGATCTGGGGCAACCGCGCCCGGGCGGAAGAGCTGCCGCTGGCAAACTGGTTCGCTGCGATGAATGCCTGCGATGTGCTGATCGACAACGGCGCAGGCGGCACGGAAAAGGCGTATGTCTTCGGTTTTGAGTTCTCGCTCGACACGCCGCCGGCCCAGATCATTGACGAGATCAACCGCTCCTGCGGCGGCGAGACGGTCGAGGTCGGCGGTGTCTGGAAGACCCGCGTGGGCGGCGTCGGCCTGCCGGTCTATTTCCTGACCGATGGCGACATCATCGTCACCCGCCCACAGGAGCTGGACCCGTTCCCCGGACTGGACGCCACCTTCAATGCCTTCAGCTGCTCTTTCCCCGACCCTGACATCCTGTGGGAGGCGCGCGAGTCGCCGCCCTTGACCAATGCCACCTGGGAGCTTGAGGACGGCATTCTGGACTATGACGAGGATCTGGAGGCCTTCGTGCGCCGCCCGCGCCGCCTGCTGCGCGACGTGTCATTGCCCGGCGTGTCAAACCCGCGCCAGGTGCAGCGGCTCATCTCGGCCATGGCGCGCGAGGGGCGCAAGCGCATCTCGCATGTGCTGACCCTGACGCCCGAAGCGCTGGCGCTGGAGCCGCTGGACGCGGTGGCCTGGACATCGGCCCGCAATGGCTATGAGGGCAAAATCTTTGACGTGGTTTTGACTGCCGATCCGATCACCACGCTGCGCCCGCGCATCGGGCTGCTGGAAGCGGATCCATCCGACTATACACCGCCGCCCTATGTGCCGCTACCGGTGCCCTCGACCAGCAACCCGGCCTTCACGCCCCGCTCTGTGACTGGCTTTGCGGTCGAGCCCTACACGATTTCGAATGGCGCCGGCATGCCGCGCCGTCCCGCGTTGCGCCTGAGCTGGAATGGGGTGGCAATGCAAGAGGCCGATGCGATCGTCTGGGAGGTCCGGCTTGCGGCGACCGACGCCATCGTGGCGCAGGGATCGGAACAGCACCCGATCGTTGGGGCTGCCATTGTCAGCGGATTGCTACCCGATACCGACTATGGCGTTCGCGCCATTCCCGTCAGCGACCGGCCATCCGTCTACACCCCGCTTTTGCCGGTCAGGACGCCTGATGTCCGACTGGATATCGACGAACTGGCGCAATCTGTCCGGGACACCATTGATGCTGCCGCCGAGGAAGCAGCATCTGCAGCGGGCATTGACGCCGTGATGGTTCTGCCGGAGGCAGCCACCAGACTGGATCAGATCGTGCTGAAAAAGCCGGAAATGGTCCTCTACCGCTGGACTGGCACAACCTGGTCGACACAGATCTATGCTGAGCCTCAGCCGGGCTCGATCGGCATCGCGCAATTCGCATCCGGCGTGCGGCCAGTTGAAATCTTGGCCGCGCTGCCCAGTACCGGCAACACCGACGGCCGGACGGTCTTTCTGACTACCAACGGCAAAACCTATCGCTGGACGGCAGGGGCTTGGACGGCTTCGGTCGCGTCTGTTGATGTGACCGGCCAGCTGACCGATGCGCAGATCGCAGCTGTTGCGGCCGCGAAGGTCACAGGGCAAATCACCCAGACCCAGATCACCGACGGATCGATCAGCACGTCAAAGATCGCAGCGGCGGCAATCGTGGCCGACAAGATCGGGGCCGGAGCGATTGTCGCTGACAAGATCGCCGCGAACGCGATCACCGCCGCCAAGATCGGGGCCGGTCAGATCACGGCTGGCAAGATTGCAGCCGGTGCGGTGACAGCCGATGAGATCGCGGCCAATGCGATCACGACAGGCAAGATTGCGGCAGGCGCTGTGACGGCGAGTCAAATAGCTGCAGGGGAGATTACCGCTTCCAAGCTGGCGATCACCGACGCGACCAATCTGCTGCGGGACGGCGAATTCTACGACCCTGCTGACTGGATTTTGACCGGCACGTCGTTTTCGTTCATCAGCAGCGCAGGTTCACCGTTTACCACAAGCAAAGTTGCAGTCCTGAATGGCGATGCCGCCAGCTTTGCCTTTCTTCGCTCAGGGTTGTTCCCGGTGAAGCCCGGAGACTTGCTGCAGGTCATCGGCAGCGCGCGGGTTTCGGCGGGCGCTGGCGGCTGCTACGTCGATTTTCTTTTCTATGATCAGGATGAAGCGAACGCAGAGCAGGTTCTTGGAAGCCCGGTGATCACCAGCGGGTCGGTCACTGAGTTTTCGACACCCGTGACCGTGCCAGCTGGCAAGTCTCTGGCCCGCTTCCGACTGGTCAAGGTGAACACCGGGGCCACTCAGGTCCGGTTTGGTGGCATCAAGGTTTTGCGCCGGTTGGCAGGGGAGCTGATTGTCGATGGCTCGATCACCGCCGCCAAGATCGGCGCAGGTCAGATCGTGGCAAACAGCCTTGCAGCCAGCTCTGTCGTGGCAAGCAAGATCGCCACCGGGGCAGTGACGGCAGAAAAACTGGACACGGAGTCCTTGGCTGTAGCGGGTCTTGCAAGTTTTGGCGGCGATCTAAAGTCCCTGGACTATGCTGCGGGCACCAGCGGATGGAGCATAAAGAACGATGGGACCGCAGAATTCGGGACCATCCATCTGAGAGAAGGCGCGGTAACCGAATACGTAAATGCCAACACCGCATCAGCGATAACCATTTCGTCCTTTTCAACCGACACTGTCATACAGACCGTCGTGCTGAACAGAGTTGCTAAGCCGACCCAGCTGATCTTTTCCGTCGAGGCCGAAACGCTGACCGATGGTCAGACCCAAGTTGTATTTTTGTTCATCTATCGGGGCTCTGTTTTGGTGGGAACCAGTGCTGGGTACGGCATCCTTACCAACTCGATAAAGGCCAACAAGGTATACAGCGCCTCTATCGGGATTGACACTTACCTTGGAGAGGGCAGCACAACATACACCCTGAGAGCGCGCCTGGATGCGTGGGGGAGGGGGTCAGCAGTCCTCACAAACAGGTTCCTTCAAGCGCAACAGTTCAAAAGGTGAAGGGCATGGAAAGGTATGCAATTGTGGATTTCAACGGCCAAATTCATTCCATTATGGTTGTTGGTTCATCTGCCCCCCCCATTGTCGGCGCTGAATTGGTGGCCGTGTGGTGCCCAGAAACCGACGTTAAAGACGACACCCATTACTTTGATTCCGAAGGGTTCGTAGAATATCCTCCTAAACCGGGGCAATGGGCGGCATTCGACTTCGCTGCAAAGCAGTGGTTTGACCCACGAACGCCTGACTTTCTTGCAGATGAGCTGGCGCAGATCAAAAGGAGCGCCAACCTGAAAATCTTGGCGGTGATCAAGTCGATCCGTGCCTCCATGATCACAGACCTGCCTGGTCAGGAAATGATCTACCTGCGCAAGGAGGCGGAGGCCCGCGCCTATGTTGCCGATCCGGCCCCAGACATGACGAACTATCCGCTGATGGTAAGGGAGATCGGCATCACCGCGCCGACGGCAGGCGAGCTGGCTCAGGTCTGGCTCTATATGGCAAATCAGCTGATGTCCGTTGCGGGGCTGCTTGAGGCAGTCCGACTCAGCGCCTCAGCCCTGCTGGAGGGGGCAACCACCGAAGCTGAAGTTGATATGGTTCGAGATGGGCTTCTGGCCCAGATGGGGGTGTGAATGAAAGCCATGCCCCGCCCGCTCTACATCATCTTCAGGGTTCTTCATGATCTGGTGGCTGTCGGATCGCGCTTGATCAACGCGGCCGGCTATGAGGGCTCCACGCATGATACCCTGAGTTCAAGGTCATACTTTGACGGCCATACCTATCCGGAATGGGCGCGGCGGCGGCGGTTCATCAATCGGCTGTTCTTCTGGCAGGAAGACCATTGCCGGGCTGACTACCTCTACGGCCTGGAACAAGCCCGGAAGAAGCTTGAGAGGCACGAGGCGCTGATGCGCCTCGAAGGCCACAGATCCCCCACACAAGCCGTAGGAGGAGCGCAGTGCAGGCAGCTTTGACGCTGTCTTTGAGACGAGGATGAATGACCGGGGGGCAGCGCGTCAACGCACCCCCCGGTTCGGGGAGACAGTCAAGAACCCCCGCCGACCAGCTAAACCTTTTGGCCGCATCCGCCCGCTTCCGGGCAGCGCCTACAAGGACCCGATTCGAATGAATGACCAAACGAAATTTTCCATCCAGCCCGTTCGCCCCATCGCGCCGTGGCTGGGTGGGAAGCGCAACCTCGCCAAGCGCATCTGCGCCCTGATCGATGCCGATCAGCACGTCACCTATGCCGAACCCTTTGTCGGGATGGGGGGCATTTTCCTGCGACGGACATCGCGTCCACGGGCAGAGGTGATCAACGACGCGCAGCGCGACGTCTACAACCTGTTCCGGGTGCTCCAGGAGCACTACGTGGCCTTCCTCGATCTGCTGCGATTCCAGATCACCACGCAGGCAAACTTCAACCGGCTGGTGGCGGTCGATCCCGACACGCTGACCGACATGCAGCGCGCGGCGCGGTTCCTGTTCCTGCAGCGGTTGGCCTTCGGCGGCAAGATCTCTGGCCGGAACTTTGGCTTGGCGGCCGACCGTCCGGCCCGGTTCAACCTGACCACGCTGGAATCGGATCTGGAGGCCCTGCACACGCGGCTGTCGGGCGTGACCGTGATGTGCATCGACTTCGCCGAGTTCATCCGCCGCGTCGATCACAAGGACGCGCTGTTCTACCTCGATCCGCCCTACTGGGGCTGCGAGAACGACTATGGCAAGGCCCTGTTTGGCCGTGATCGGTTCGAGGAAATGGCGGCTTTACTGGCGCGTTTAAAGGGGCGTTTCATCCTGTCTTTAAACGACGTGCCAGAGGTGCGCGAGATCTTCGCCGCCTTCACGATCGAGGAGGTGATGACGACCTACACGATCGCGGGTAAGGGCGCGCAGCCGGAGCGGCGTGAGTTGCTGATCAGTGGATGAGGCGGTGACGCCGATGCGGTTATCGGCTGCGTGATTGTGGCGATTAGTCAGGTCTGTGCCGCTAAACGTTGGTCGAGCACAGACCAAGCCAGAACTGATCCTCGACCTTTCGGCCTCCGACGGGTTACTAATGGATGAATCAGAGGTCGGAACTGCCCATTGAGGGCAGCGCAATTGGGGGTCTTGGATGATCGATGCCGTTCTTCTTATCGACGATTTGATGCCAGACTTCCTGAATCCGCGGATCGGGAACGCAGCCACTCGTCTTGAGTCGATAAACCGTATCGTAAGCTTGCAGGGGCCCAAGCTGGTGAATTTGGCGCAAAGTATACTCTCGAACGGTCTCAGTCCCATTGATCGACTTCTTGTGATTAAGGACGAAAAGTTTCCCGAACATCACGTCGTCATCGAGGGAAATCGAAGAGCGACAGCGATGATACTTCTGGCCAACCCCCGGCTGATCGAAACGCTTGATGCGTTCGAAAGTTCGGCAGATCTAAAGCGTTGCAAAGCGAAACTTTTGGGCCTCGCAGCTTCATTTTCTCGATCTACAGTGGAACCGATCAAGGTTGTTCTGGCACCAAACCGAGAGGCGACAAGATACTGGGTGCAGCTCCGGCACAGTGGAGAAGGCGATGGTGTTGGCGTTACCAGGTGGCGCGTGATCGAGAGCGCAAGATTCACCGATCCAAAGAGCCGGATAGTCGCCGTCGCTGACCTTTTGTTTACTGAAGGCGACTTAAGTGGTGTCGAGAAGGAAATGTTGGACGAGCTCGCATGGTCCACATTTGACCGGTTTATCGACTCGCCTCGTCTGCGGGAGGTGCTTTGCTTTGAAGTGGTGGAGGGAATGGTGATCACAACATCTCCTCGGAATCGTGTGGTAAACGCTCTTCGGGAGATAGCATTCCGGGTAGCAAAGGGCGAATTTGACAGTCGAAAGCAAAACTCTGTTGAAGATCGGCTGAATGCACTGGCACAGCTTCCGTCGGGAGTACTTCCGCCGAGACCGACGGTCGAACGATCTGGAGAAGGCGATGAGGAGGGTCTTCATGGGAGCGACCCTGTCGAGAAAGATCCTCCTGCTGCAATAGGGACAAAACCAGACGTGACTGGCGTCCTGCCAGCTGTGAAGTCTACCAAGTCGACAACGCGAGCAAAGGACCGGTTGTTTCGTCGCAGTGATTTTGTTGTAACCGAACCCCGCCTTCAGGATATTTTGAAAGAGCTCAGTGATCTTCCGTTGTCCTCAAAACCGAATGCCTGCGCAGTGCTTCTGAGAGTGTTCCTTGAGATGTCAGTGCTCCACTACCTTCAGGATGCCGGACAAGGCACAGATGGCAGAGGGGGAAAGCAGGCTGAGCTTTTTGTGCTCGTTGAAAGAGCCTTTAAGCACATGAAATTGAAAGACCCTAGTCTTCAAATGCCCCAGATCGAGTCCCTAGTTGCAGCTCAAACCACGGGCCTTCGATTGCGGGAACTGCACTCGTATGTTCATAACCGGCACTATTTTCCGGCTCCGGCTGACCTATTGGCGGCCGCTGGTGAATTGACGCCGTTTCTTCGCAAAATCTGGAGCTAGATATGCACCATGACCATCGCACTGTCCAAAGTGGACGGTTCTCTCCCCTCCGCTATCCCGGGGGAAAGGGCAAGATGGTATCCTTCGTACGGCAAGTGGTTCGAGAAAACGGCCTGTCTGACGGTTTGTATGTTGAACCTTATGCCGGTGGGGCGGCGGTAGCGATGGAGCTGTTGCTGACAGAAGAGGTTAGCAGGATCGCGATCAATGACATCAGCCCGCACATCTTCTGTTTCTGGTCGTCTGTTCTAGACCGAACAGAGGAGCTTTGCAGAATGATCGTCGAGACACCCTTGTCTGTTCCCGAGTGGGATCGGCAAAAGCTGATCCTTCAAGGCAAAGACATATCAGATCCTTTGGCGCTAGGGTTTGCCACATTCTACCTTAATCGCACGAACCGCTCGGGCATACTGAACGGAGGTATCATCGGCGGGCGTGCGCAGGCTGGTGAGTGGACAATTGGCGCGCGCTACAATGCAAAGGAACTTGCTGCGAGGGTTGCGTCGATAGCGAACTTGAGAAGTCGGATCTCGCTCTCGAACCTGGACGCGATAGAGTTCATTAAAAGTGGCGCGAAATCGTGGGGTGATCGGACCCTCGTCTATCTCGACCCGCCTTATTACGTGAAGGGCAAGGGGCTCTATCACCATTATTATCGCCACGATGATCATGTCGAGGTTTGTCAATCGCTCGCGGCGCTGGTGAGGCAAAAGTGGATCGTTTCCTATGACGATGCTCCAGAAATCGCGGCGATCTACTCCGGAACCCGCTGGATGCGGTACGCAATCGGCTACAGCGCGCGCGAGCACACTTCTGGACAAGAGCTCATGTTTTTCGGTCCCTCATTGGCAGTACCTGCTGCCGTGGGGACAATGAGGCTCATCGAACAGGGTGCATAGAGTGCTCCTGCCTTCAGCAGACTGATACAGCCTATCCACAGGTCCCCACGGCCAGTCCGCTGGCCGCGAAAGTCGCCCGCTGCAATATTGCGTGTCAAACTATGCAAATTTGCGTGGCGAGCCACACGCAGCCTTTTGCCCGGCGAGACAATTGGTACAAATCTGCGTGGCGGCCACGCCCAGCCACAGTTGTCCACAGAAGATTTGATGAGAAATCACTTTACAGGGTTCCGCTTCTGCAACACCATATCTAGTATAGGCTTTGTCGGGCTTACGCAGAGCCTTGCCAGACACCCTGCATTTCGTGGCTGACGCGTCACGGAAGGCATCATGAAGAGGCCGGGCAATGTCACTATCTGAAGATTTCCTGTCACACGACGATATGCACCCGATTGATATCGTCGAAACCCTGGCCGAACACCATGCATGGGAGTTTGACCGGGTGACCGATGACCAGATCGCCATGGCGGTCGAAGGCCAGTGGCGCACCTATTCGCTGACCCTCGCCTGGTCGGCGCAGGATGAAACGCTGCGGCTGATCTGTACCTTTGAGATGGAGCCACCTGAGGGCAAGCTGCCGGCCCTGCTCGATGTGCTGAACCGCTGCAACGATATGGTCTGGACCGGGGCTTTCACCTATTGGGCCGAACAAAAGCTGATGGTCTGGCGCTATGGTCTGGTGCTGGCGGGCGGTCAGGTGGCCGGGCCGGAACAGATTGACCGGCTGATTTCCAGCGCGGTGATGGCGGCAGAACGCTTCTACCCGGCGTTCCAGCTGGTGGGCTGGGGTGACAAAACTCCGGCTGACGCGATGAAGGTTGCCATTGCCGAGGCCTACGGTCGCGCCTAACCTTGCCCCGTCAGGACGGGGAATGTGATGAACTTGGATACCATAAACCAAAGGGGCCTTGTGCTTCTGGGCTGCGGCAAAATGGGGTCAGCCATGCTGGAAGGCTGGCTGGGGCAGGGGCTGCGGCCTGAGGCAACTTGGGTGATTGACCCGCATCCTTCAGAGTGGCTGCAGGCGATCGCCGCCAAAGGTCTCACGCTGAACGCAGGCATGCCTGATGCACCCGCGGTGGTGCTGATTGCGGTCAAGCCGCAGATGATGGGCGACGCGCTGCCGCAGATTGCCAGCTTTGGCGGCAGCGACACACTGATCGTGACCGTCGCCGCCGGCACCACGATTGCCACCTATGAGGCAGCGTTTGGTGGGCGCACGCATATCGTGCGCGCCATGCCCAACACCCCCGCCGCCGTCGGGCGCGGGATCACCGCGATTATCGGCAATGCCGCCGCCACGCCTGCTGACCTTGACCTCGCCGAGGCCTTGCTTTCAGCGGTGGGTCAGGTGGTGCGGCTGGAGGGAGAGCATCAGATGGATGCGGTGACCGCCGTGTCCGGCTCTGGCCCGGCCTATGTGTTTCACCTGATCGAGGCGTTGGCAGCGGCGGGCGAGGCCGAGGGGTTGCCAGCGGATCTGTCGATGCAACTGGCCCGTGCCACCGTCACCGGGGCAGGGGAACTGGCGCATCGCGCGCCGGAAACTGCGGAACAGCTGCGCATCAACGTCACTTCGCCCGGCGGCACCACGGCGGCAGCGCTGTCGGTGCTGATGGAGCCCGACTCCGGTTTTCCCGCGCTGCTGCGCCGGGCGGTCAAGGCGGCGGCGGACCGCGGGCGGAGCTTGGGCAAATGATCACCTATGATGACTTTCAAAAGGTCGATATCCGCGTGGGCGTGATTACACGCGCCGAACCCTTCCCCGAGGCGCGCAAGCCCGCCATCAAGCTCTGGGTGGATTTCGGTGGCGAGATTGGGGAAAAGCGCTCCAGCGCGCAGCTGACCCGCTATTACACGCCCGAGTCGCTGGTCGGGCGGCAGGTGGTGGCGGTGGTCAACTTCCCACCGCGCCAGATCGGCAAGGTGATGTCCGAAGTGCTGGTGCTGGGCGTGCCGGATGAAGCGGGCGAGGTGGTGCTGCTGACGCCCGATCAGGTTGTGCCTTTGGGCGGAAGGATGTTCTGATGAAACTGCTGATCACACGGCCCTTGCCGGATGAGGTGCTGGATGCCGCCCGCGCCCGGTTTGACGTGACAGTGCGTGAAAGCACGCTGCCGCTGACCGGGGAAGAGCTGCGCGCCAGCCTGCGCGATTTTGACCTGATCCTGCCCACGCTGGGCGATCGCTATCAGGCGGACGTTTTCGCCGATGTGCCGGCCCCGCGCGCGCGGATGCTGGCGAACTTTGGTGTGGGCTACAATCACATTGATGTGGCCGCCGCCCGTGCCGCCGGTCTGATGGTGTCCAACACGCCGGGTGCTGTGACCGATGCCACTGCCGATATTGCGCTGACGCTGATGCTGATGACCGCACGGCGCGCCGGGGAGGGCGAACGCATGGTGCGCGCGGGCCTGTGGGAAGGCTGGCACCCGACGCAGATGCTGGGGATGCATCTGTCTGGCAAGCGGATCGGCATCATCGGCATGGGCCGGATCGGCAAGGCGATTGCGCGGCGGGCGCAGGCCGGGTTCGGGATGCAGGTGATGTTCTACAACCGCTCGCCCGTCGCCGACGCAGGTGTGCCCGCGCAGCAGGTGACACTGGCCGAGGCGATGGCTGCCGATGTGGTGGTGCTGGCGGTGCCTGGCGGCAAGGACACCCATCACCTGATCAATGCCGAAACGCTGTCGCTAATGCAGCCGCACGCAATTTTGGTGAACATCAGCCGCGGCGATGTGGTGGACGAGGCGGCACTTGCGGCAGCGCTGGTCGGGGGCCGTCTGGCCGGGGCTGGCCTCGATGTCTATGAGTTTGAGCCGCAGATCAATCCGGCGCTGATGGCGCTGGAAAATGTGACCCTGCTGCCGCATCTGGGCACCGCCGCGCTGGAAGTGCGCAGCAATATGGGGATGATGGCGGTCGACAACCTGATCGCCTTTGCGGAAGGCCGCGCCCTGCCCAATCCGGTATAAACGCAAGGGCTTTCACCTTACCCAAATACTCCCGCCGGAGGCTCCTGCCGCAGATGCCGGACGCTCCGCGGGGAGTATTTGAGAAAGCTGCAATGCAAAGAACAAGAACAGTGCCGCCCCGCACCCTGCGGAGCGGCCTCTGTGTGATTGGTCGCGGTCAGGCCGCCTTGCGGGCGGTTTTGCCGTAGAAGGTGGTGCCCGATGCCGCCATGTCGCGCAGCAGATCAGGCGTGGCGAAGCGGTCGCCTTCACTGGTGGTCAGCGCGTCGCAGATCTCCACCGCGCGGGCGGCCCCGATGATGTCGAGCCAGCCGAACGGGCCGCCGGACCATGGTGCAAAGCCCCAGCCGAGGATGGCACCGACATCGCCTTCGCGGATATCGGTCAGCACCCCGTCTTCCAGCGCCCGCACCGCCTCAAGCACCTGCGCCATCAGCAGGCGGTGTTGCACATGGGTCAGGTCGGGCTGAACGTTTGCTCCCGGATATTGCGCTGCCAGCCCGTCCCACAGCCCGCCGCGCTTGCCGGCGTCGTCATAGGTGTAGAACCCGGCATTGGCCTTCTTGC
This sequence comes from Pseudotabrizicola sp., assembly GCF_030656345.1. Classification (GTDB taxonomy): domain Bacteria; phylum Pseudomonadota; class Alphaproteobacteria; order Rhodobacterales; family Rhodobacteraceae; genus Pseudotabrizicola. The sequence goes on from NZ_JAUSNR010000023.1 coordinate 266,732, forward strand.
CCATGCGGCCTTGATCCGCCATCCAGAACAGTACTTCATCGACCGCGCCGTCAGGGTATGCGTCGCCCATGGCCAGTTTCGTGGCCTTGGCGATCTTCACCCCCAGATCGATTGATGTCTCATCCACCAGTTGCAGCGGCCCAAGTGGCATGCCGACCAGCTTGGCGGCGTTTTCCACCAGCGCCGGTTCCACCCCTTCGGCCACCATGCGGATGCCTTCGTTGATGTAGGGGATGATGCAACGGTTGGCGTAGAAGAAGCGCGCATCATTGACCACGATGGGCGTCTTGCGGATCTGGCGGGCAAAATCCAGCGCCTTGGCCACCGCCACATTGCCGGTTTCCTTGCCGCGAATGATTTCCACAAGCATCATCTTGTCCACCGGGGAGAAGAAGTGGATGCCGATGAACTGTTCTGGTCGCTGGCTGGCCTTGGCCAGATCGGAAATCGGCAGGGTAGAGGTGTTGGTGGCAAAGATGCAGTCCGCGCCAACCACAGCTTCAACCTTTGCCGTCACCTCGGCCTTGACCTTCATATCCTCGAACACCGCCTCGACAATCAGATCGCAGCCCGACAGGGCGGCATAATCGGTGGTGGCGGTGATGCGGGCCAGAACTTCGGCCTTTTTCTCCGCCGTCACCTTGCGCCGCGCGATGCCTTTGTCGAGGATGCCTTCCGAATAGGCCCTGCCGCGATTCGCCGCATCCTGTGCGGCGTCAATCAGCACCACCTCGATCCCGGCGTTGGCGCTGACATAGGCAATTCCGGCCCCCATCATGCCAGCCCCGATGATGCCAACCTTTTTCACGGTCTGATCAGGGGCTTCCGGCCGGTTGGCCCCTTTTTCCAGCGCTTCCTTATTGATGAACAGGCTGCGGATCATCGCCGAGGAAGACGGGTTCATCAGAACGGATGTGAAGTTGCGCGCCTCAATCTTCAGGGCGGTGTCGAAGGGCACCATCGCGCCTTCATAAACCGCGCTCAGCAGCGCCTTGGCGGCGGGGTAGACGCCCATGGTCTTGCCATGCACCATGGCCGATGCGCCGACAAAGGTCATGAAGCCGGCCGGATGATAGGGCGCGCCGCCGGGCATCTTGTAGCCCTTTGCGTCCCAGGGTTTGACCAGATCAGCCTCTTTCGCGGCGAGCACCCATTCCTTGGCGCGGGTCAGCAGGTCTTCGGGCGCGACCACCTCGTCGATCAGCCCGCCGGATTTGGCGCCCTTGGGGTCTGACAGTTTGCCTTCCAGCAGGTAGGGCGCGGCCATCATCGCGCCCATCTTGCGCACCAGCCGGGTTGTGCCGCCTGCACCGGGGAAAATGCCAACCATGATTTCCGGCAGGCCGATCTTGGCGCGTGGGTTGTCAGCGGCAATGATGCGGTGGCAGGCCAACGGCACCTCCAGCCCGATGCCAAGCGCTGTGCCGGGCAGGGCGGCGACAATTGGCTTGCCACCTTTCAGCGTCTTGGTGTCCATCCCGGCGCGTTCGATCTTGCGCAGAATGGCGTGCATTTCCATCACGCCGTTGAAAATCCCTTCCGCCCCGCCGTCATCGCGCATCTTGGCGATGACGTTCAGATCCATGCCGCCGGCAAAATCCTTCTTGCCGGAGGTGATGATCACCCCCTTGACCGCCGCGTCCGCAAGAGCGGTGTCGATGTGTGCGTCAAGCTCTGCAAAGCCTGCAAGCGACATCACATTCATCGATTTGCCCGGCACGTCCCAGGTGATGGTTGCGACGCCATCGGCATCCACGACATAGGTAAAATCGGTCATTCTTCCGGTCCTTTCCGAAGGTCGGTTTTGGCTGGGCTGGACACGGGAACCGGCCAGCGTGCTTTGGCAACAGCGTTGGAGATCGAGGCCGCTTTCCAGCGGTCCTTATTCCAACGCAGCGTGATCTGCGATTTGAACGGTTCAAACACCCGCATTCCGCCCGAAATGATGTGGGTGATGTAGCGCCCGGTGATGAGGTTGGGGGCAAGCGCCTGCGCGCTTTCCACAAGACGAATGTAGTTCGTCACCCGTTGAGACGCGAACATGGCGCAAAAGCTTTCAAAGCCTTCGCGCAAGTCGACATCCGTGGTGAACGACAGGGTTTCAGTATGGGTGACCAGATGAAACGGCAGCACCACCCCGGCCCGATAGGCCACGAAATCCGCCGCCATCACTGCGGCGGACATCTCGTCCAGATAGATCTGGAGAATGGTGACGGCGTTCATGGCCTAGACCCGTTCGATGATGGTGGCCGCCCCCATACCAGAGGCGATGCACAATGTGGCCAGCCCCACGCCCTTGCCGGTCCGCTCCAGCTCATCCAGCAGGGTGCCGATGATGATCGCCCCGGTCGCGCCCAGCGGGTGGCCCATGGCGATGGAGCCGCCGTTCGGGTTCACCTTGGCCGGGTCCACATTAAAGGCCTGCATGAAGCGCAGCACCACGCTGGCAAAGGCTTCGTTCACCTCGAACAGGTCAATGTCGCTGATGCTCATGCCCGCGTCGTGCAGGATCTTTTCGGTGACGGGCACCGGGCCGGTCAGCATGATGGTCGGATCGGTGCCGATCTTGGCGGTCGCGCGGATGCGGGCGCGGGGCTTCAGCCCATGGGCCTTGCCGAATTCAGCGTTGCCGATCAGCACGGCGGCGGCACCATCGACGATGCCCGACGAATTGCCGGCATGGTGGATGTGATTGATCCGTTCCAGATGCGGGTATTTCATCATGGCGATCTTGTCGAAACCGGGCATCACCTCGCCCATATCCTTGAAAGCAGGTTTCAGCGCCCCAAGCGCCTGCATGTCCGTGCCGGGGCGCATGTATTCATCGGTGGACAGGATCGGCAGACCGTTCTGGTCGCGGATGGTGATGACCGATTTGGCAAAGCGGTTGTCCTGCCACGCCGCCGCCGCCCGGCGCTGCGATTCCATGGCCAGGGCATCGGCCATGTCGCGGGTGAAGCCGTATTCGGTGGCGATGATATCGGCCGAAATCCCCTGCGGCACGAAATAGGTCTTCATCGCCAGTGACGGATCGACAGCAATCGCAGCACCATCACTGCCCATGGCCACCCGGCCCATCATCTCGACGCCGCCAGCGATATAGGCCTGACCGGCCCCCGCCTTGACCTGATTAGCGGCAAGGTTCACAGCCTCCATCCCGCTGGCGCAGAATCGGTTGATGGCAAGGCCGGGGATGCTTTCGTCAAGATCCGACAGCAACACTGCCGAGCGCGCAAGGCAGCCGCCCTGCTCACCCACCTGGGTCACATTGCCCCAGATCACATCCTCGACCGCGTGGCCCTCCAGCCCGTTGCGGTCCTTGACCGCATTCAGGATTTTGGCCGACAGCGCAACCGAGGTCAGCTCGTGCAGGCTGCCGTCCGGGCGACCCTTGCCGCGCGGGCTGCGAATGGCGTCATAGATAAAGGCGTCTGACATGGTATCCTCTCCTTATGCCCGGTCCGACGGGTTGCCGGGCATCAATTCATAGGGGTGTTTCCAGCCGGGCAGTGCCGCAATACGGTCAAGCCAGGCGTCGATATGGGGCCAGTCCTTGCGGTCAAAGCCAAAGGGTTCGGGATAGTAGAGGTAGCCGCAGCACGACAGATCGGCGATGGTCACATGCTCGCCCACCATCCACTCGCGCTGCGCAAGATGGCTGTTCAGAACATCATAGGCGGCCTTCAGACGGCCCTGCAAATAGGGTACCACGCCCTCTGGCCGCTTGTCAGCCGGCATGAAATTCATCTGAAACCGGACCGTGCCGATCTGGGTGGACAGTTTGTGATTGTCCCAGAGCAGCCAGCGCAGCACCTCGCTGCGGGCAAAAGGGGTGCTGCCGGTCAGCTGCCCGGTCTTTGCGACGATATGCAACAGAATGGCACCCGACTGGGTCAGGACATTCTGCCCGTCCACCAGCACCGGAACCTCCCCCATTTCGTTCAGGGCGCGAAATGCGGCCGTGCGGGTCTCGCCATTGAAGAAATCGACAAAGTGCGGTCGCCAGGGCGTGCCGGTGAAGGTCAGCGCAAGCGCGCATTTATAGGCGTTGCCACTTTCGCCAAAGCAATACAGCTCCATCTCGCCTTTGCTCAGTTCTTCCATAGCCATCGGCCCTCCCAGACCTGCCGGTGTTACCGGGGGTTTCACACCCCCGGTCCCCCGTGGAGTATTTTCGTCAAGATGAAACAAGGATTGGTTAACCTTGTCACCCTACCCTCAAAAGCGCGGTACAGGCTGGAGAGCCGATGACCGCTCAAGGTGAAGCCCCGTCCTGAAGCCCCGGATAGCCAAAACGGACAGTTGGGGCGGGGCGGACCAGGCCCATTCATCTTGACCCAAATACTCCTCGCCGGAGGCGTCCGCGCTTTTGCGCTTTCTGGCGGTTTCAGTGTTTCCGATCCTCCAGTTCCGAATTGAACAGTCGCAGCCTGTGGGTCAGGTTTTCCTTGTGGGTCACGCTGTCGAAGTGTTCGAACAGGAACGACAGCGCCTCCCCCTCATCCAGCCCCGCCTCGGCGGCAAAGCGCTTCAGGCGACGATAGCCGTCTTCGGTCATGGCGACCGGAAAGCGGCGGGTCAGGCGAAAACGTTTGGGCATCTTGTCTCTCCGGCTTGGGCGGGGGGATTTTCCGAAGAAAAATCGTGATCCCCCCAAAGGTGCTTAACGTCATTTTACGGCGACGTTTTGCGCAGCCTAGAACGCCTCTGCAGGCAAGGCCATCACCGGCTCCGCCCCGGTTTCGATGCGCGCGAGGTGCATGCCGCAGGCGGGCAGCTGGCGGGCCATGTAGAAGCGGCCGGTTGCGATCTTGGCCTCCAGAAATTCGCGGTCAGCGTCACCGGCGTCTAGCGCCTCATAGGCCGCCTTTGCCATCCGGGTCCACATCAGGCCAAGGCAGACATGGCCCATCAGATGCATGAAATCATACGACCCCGACAACGCGGCGTTGGGGTTCTTCATCCCGGCCTGCATGAAGAACATGCCTGCTTGCTGCAGTTGCTTTGATGCGGTTTTCAGCGGCTCGGCAAAGCCCTTCATCCGGTCATCGCCGTCATGCGCCTTGCATTCGGCTTTGACCATTTCGAAAAACGCCATCACATGCTTGCCACCGTCCTGCGCCAGTTTGCGCCCGACAAGATCCAGCGCCTGCACGCCGTTGGCCCCTTCATAAATCATCGCGATCCGGGCATCACGGGCAAACTGGCTCATGCCCCATTCCTCGATATACCCGTGCCCGCCGAACACCTGCTGGGCCTGCACCGCCATCTCGAACCCTTTGTCGGTCTGGAAGCCTTTGACCACCGGGATCATCAGGCTGACCAGTCCTTCCGCGGCGGCATCGCCCTGCCGGACCGAGCGGTCGATCAGATGTGCGGCCCAGAAGGTCAGGGCGCGCGCGCCTTCCACAAAGCTTTTCTGCTCCATCAGGTTGCGGCGAATATCGGGGTGCACGATCAGCGGATCGGCGGGGCCGGATGGGTTTTCTGCCCCGGTCACGGCGCGGCCCTGAAGCCGGTCTTTCGCATAGGCCAGCGCATTCTGATACGCGGCTTCGGCCTGCGCATAGCCTTGCAGGCCCACGCCCAGCCGCGCCTCGTTCATCATGGTGAACATGGCACGCATGCCTTTGTGCAGATCGCCCAGCAGCCAGCCTTTCGCCCCGTCATAGTTCATGACGCAGGTGGCATTGCCGTGGATGCCCATCTTTTCTTCGATCTTGCCGCAGGACAGGGCGTTGCGCGCGCCAAGGCTGCCGTCTTCGTTCACAAGAACCTTCGGCACGATGAACAGCGAGATGCCCTTGCTGCCCGCACCGCCGCCGGGGGCTTTGGCCAGCACCAGATGAATGATGTTGTCCGCCAGATCATGTTCCCCGGCCGAGATGAAGATCTTCTGCCCGGTGATCAGATAGCTGCCATCCTCCTGCGGATCGGCCTTGGTGCGCATCAGGCCCAGATCGGTTCCGCAATGCGGTTCGGTCAGGTTCATGGTGCCGGTCCATTCCAGCGACACCATCTTTGGCAGATAGGTTGCCTTCTGGTCGTCCGAACCCGCCGACAGGATGGCGTTGATCGCGCCGTGCGTCAGCCCTTGGTACATGTTGAAGGCCATGTTTGCCGACACGAATATCTCGCCGACGGCGGTGCCCATGACGTAGGGCAGGTTCTGGCCGCCGAATTCCTCGGGCAGGTCCAACCCGTTCCAACCGCCGTCCTTCAAGGCGTCGAACGCGCCCTTGAATCCGGTCGGCGTGTAAACCACACCGTTTTCCAGCCGACAGCCCTCGCGGTCGCCCACAGCGTTAAGCGGCGCCAACACCTCGCCCGCCAGCTTGCCCGCCTCGTCCAGAATGGCAGAAGTAAAGGCTTGGTCCAGATCGGCGTAACCGGGGATTCCGGTTTCGGTTACGTTCAGCACGTCATGCAAGATGAACTGCATATCCTTGACGGGGGCGGTATAGGTCGGCATGTCTCTCTCCCTTCGCGCGACGATTTGGGTCGATCGGCGCTTTATTCGGCTGCTGATTTGCGGAACGAGGCGATCATTTCGGCCCCCCATTCCAATTGTCCACTCAACTCGGCGATGGCTTCGTTCAGCTCGTCGCGCTGCTGCTCCATCTGGGTCAGACGACCGCGCGCGATTTCATAGGTGCGCAGCAGTTGGGTTTCTTGCTGGTCCCCGCGGTCGTACAGGTCCAGCAACTGGCGAATGTCCTCAAGGCTGAACCCGAAGCGTTTACCCCGCAAGATCAGCTTGAGCCGACCCCGGTCACGACGCGTGAACAAGCGCTTTTGCCCCTGACGGATCGGGAACAGCAGTTCCTTTGATTCGTAGAACCGCAGCGTGCGCGGCGTCACATCGAACGCGTCGCACATCTCACGGATGGACATCACTTCTTCGGTCATCACAGGATCCCTTACAAGCCACACAGTCCGGGGCAGATGCAGAGTCGTTCCACACCATACAAGAACAGTTGACGTTAACGTAAATATAACGTCACGTCAGTTCTTTCGTGACGCAGTGTCAGGGTGTGTAAGCGGAAAAGTGCTTGGCGATGGCGTCCAGCAATGGGGCGCGTCTGGCGTGTGATTCCATCAGAAGTTCATGTCGTGCGCCAGCCACGCGCAACAACCGCCCCCCGGGCCAGCGCGCGACCCGATCCTCGATGGCCGGAATATCCACGATCATTTCATCACCGCCCAAGGCCGTCAGCATGGGCACCGCTGGCGACGGGCGAAGCCCCAGCAGATGGCATTCCAACAAGGACTGATACAGCCACCGCACGGTCGGCCCGGCAATCTGCACCTCGGGATGCGCCCGCAGGTCCGCCTGCATCGCCTCCCACTCGGCACGGTCGCTTGTCAGGGTGTTGCCCAAAAAGGCGCCGGTTGCAGCATAACATACCGGGCCGGTGGCCGGTGGCGGTGCATAGCTCGATCCAAGACCAAGGGTACACGC
>NZ_JAUSNR010000037.1 GCF_030656345.1 Pseudotabrizicola sp.
GATCTCGGTGGCCTATCCGATCCTCGATGGCATCGGCGCCCTTGGCGACACCCGCCTGCACCCCCAACCGAAGAAACCCTGATCCATGCACCGTTTTGCCGTCATGGCCGACCCCCATCATCACGCCCTGTTCCCCGGCTACGCCGTGGACGGCGTCACGTTTCAGGGCCGTTCAGGGGCCTGCCTGCGCCCGCGTCAGGACAGCGCGGAGTCGACCCGCATCTTCAACGAAAGTGCGCTTGTCCTGCCCGCCGTGCTGGATCACTGCGCCGCCCAAGGCATCCGCACCGTGATCATCCCCGGCGATCTGACTGATGACGGGCAGGCTCCCAGCATGCAGGCGGCACTCGCGCTGCTGGCCGGGTACAGCGCGCGCCATGGCATGCGGTTTTTCCTCACCCCCGGCAATCATGACGCTTACGGCATGAGCGGGCGACACCATGCCAAGGATTTTCTGACCGCCCAAGGTGGCTGTGTGACCGTCAGCAGCCAGCCCGATGCGCAGCACAGCGGCGATCCCGCCATCGTCTACGATCCGCGCATGGCCTGTCAGGGCTATGGTGGCCTGATCGAGCAATGGCGCAGCCATGGTCTGATGCGCGATCCGCGCGACCTGCATTGGGAAAGCCCGTTCGGCCCGGATGATGCCGCCGCCGCCCGCGTCTTTGACATGACCTCGCCGGACGGCAGCACGCTGCACCGCCAGATCGACGCCTCTTATCTGGTCGAACCCGAACCTGGCCTGTGGCTGCTGTCGATTGATGCCAATGTGTTCGAGCCGCGCAACGGCCGACCGGACAACACCAGCGAGGATGCGTTCGAGGACAGCACCAACGCCGGGTGGAACGCCCTGATCCGGCTGAAACCTTTCCTGCTGGACTGGATGGCCGATGTTGCCCGCCGTGCCGCCGCTGGCAACAAGACCCTGATCTGCTTTTCGCACTATCCGGTGGTCGATGTGCTGCGCGGCACGCTGGACGGCGAGCGTGCGCTGTTCGGTGCCACCTCCTATGCCAAACGAAACCCTGCGCCCGCCACCAGTGCGCGCATCGCGGCAACCGGTATCGGCACCCATTTCTCGGGGCACCTGCATTTTTCCGGCACTTCGCACGCCACGGCGGAAGGGGCGGCACTGACCAATATCGCCGTGCCGTCCCCCGTCGCCTTTCCGCCGGCGTTTCTGCTGGTTTCGGCGACGCAGAACAGCGTTAACGCCACGACCCGGATGATTGACTGCGCCGGTTTTGACGCCTTCTTCCCCTGGTACGGCGCAAAAGCCGGGCCGTCGGATTGGCTGTCTGCCACCAGCTACCCGGAGTTTCTGTATCTTCACATCCGCGAACTGGTGCTGCACCGCTTCTTGCCCCGCGACTGGCCCGAAGACCTGCGCAGCTTTCTGCAAGGCCGCAGTTCGGGCGATCTTCTGGCACTGGCACAGCAGGCCCGGCCTGCCTTTGCCACGGACCCTGACCTGCCAACCGGCACCCCAGGCGTTCCCGTGCTGGACCTGCTGACCGACTGGTATGCCGCCCGCAGCGCAGGGCCCTTGGCCAAGGACTTCGTTTCCGCTGACAGGCTGGCTGCATATGCCGCGCTGACCGCCGGTTTCGATGCAAAACGCTGGCCCGATCCGACCTGCCTGCAGGCCCGTCTGGCCATCCTGATGGATATGTTCGCCAAAATGCGCGCCGATCCTGCCCCGGTGCCGCCCCAGCCGCCTGAGCCCCACGAATACTGAATAGTGACGGAAGCCATGATCTGAAGTCTTCTGGTTTCCAAAGAAAGAGATCAGGACAAGAGGACACGCAGGAACCAAGGCTGCGTCCACCCCCCCCTGTATTTATAGTCAAAAAAGACGCGCACATAGCCGCACACGATGCTGTCGCCTTCCGGATCGCGCCGCTTCAAACAGGGTCAAAGTGTCCTGGTTGTTCAGTCCCGGCATCTGGTGGATCGGGTCAAGGATGAATCGATCCCGCTCTGATGGCCAGATTTTGCAGATGTATTCGCAGGGCGTGAGGCTGTTCAGCGTCTTGAGCCTGCGGGCGAAGTTGTAGGCCGCGGGGACGTCGGCAAGGTGCGTGCGCAGCTGATCGTGGCTGTCGTAATGGAAGCGCTTTACTGTCGCGTCCTTGATCGTGCGGTTCATTCGCTCGACTTGGTCGGCCATTGGTCTGAGGACAAAGGCGAGGTGTCGAAGCGCATCGGGCTGGAACAGATGGTGTTGCGGCCCGGCGGTTTTTTCCGCTCGATGGTTGCCGGGAGGTCGGACCGAAGGGTTTCGATGCACGCAGGTGGTGCGTCTGAACTTCCGGCCGCGGATGACCTGGATGCCGCTCTGGCGCATCGGACGACCAACGCGGCCCCTCTCGCGGTTTGCAGGCAAACCGCTGCCGGGCAATGGCCGGGGCGTTTTTACAGAACTCACGATTCAGGCGTGATTTCCCTTTTCCTTGTTGATCTCCAGCCACGCGGACGATTTTCGTCGGTGCCGAGTGCGTTGATGCCGAAGGCAACAGGGTCGCACTGACCTACACCCTGCTGGACACTTCTGCGCCGGGATCACCCTGCGGGAAACCAGCCCCGCACTCAACAATGGCGTCAGCTGTTTCGACCCAAGATCCGGACGCAGAACGTCGATCGAGGGTGGCAAGCGAAGGAAAGCTCAGGCCCCGGGGCGGAAAATGCGGCGCAGCGGTGGCACCACGATTTCATGCGCGCGCAACAGGGATAACAGATCCGCCCCGCATCAGTTCGATATCCTGCCCCATCACCGCCATCAGTGCATCCCGCAGCGACGAGATCACGGCGGCGTCATTGTCCAGAAAGGCCGGGGTCAGCGCAAAGCGGAAGGGGGCAGTCGTCTGCGCGCGCAGCACTGGTGCCGCGCAAACCGCAGCGCCCATCAGCATCGCATCCCGCCGCGTCAGCATGCATTTTCTTTGGCTTCGTAAGGCGCAAACCTTTCCGTGGTCAACATCTTGACCCCGGGTGCAGATCGGCTCTTGCGGATGCTGTCATCAAATCGTAAATCGACGATATTCGAACAAACGTTCTTTTGCGATCCGGGGCCACGATGTCTGACGATGAAACGCTTGCTGCCCTCGCCAAGGCTTTGGCCCATCCGGCGCGGATCCGCATTCTGCGTCTGCTGCTGGCTACGCCCGGCTGTATCGGCGGAACGATTGTCGAGGCGGTGGGCCTTGCGCAATCCACGGTGTCCGAGCACCTGCGCATCCTCAAGGCGGCGGGTGTGATCACTGGCGAAATCGACGGCCCGCGCGTGTGCTATGCTCTGAACCCAAAGGCGCTGTCTCTGCTCGCCGACTTTGCAGCATCGCTGCAATTCCCTGCCACAGATGCCTGCTGCATCCCCGAACGGAACGCCGCGCCATGAGCCTGTTTGAACGCTATCTGACCCTCTGGGTCGCGCTGTGCATCCTTGCCGGGCTGGCGCTGGGTGCCCTGATGCCCGGTGTCTTTGCCACGCTGGCCAGTCTGGAATATGCCTCGGTCAACCTGATCGTTGCGGTGCTGATCTGGGCGATGGTCTATCCGATGATGGTGGCGGTCGATCTTGGGTCGCTCAAATCGGTCGGGCAGCGGCCAAAGGGGCTGATCATCACACTGGTGATCAACTGGCTGATCAAGCCGTTCACCATGGCCGCCCTCGGGGTGCTGTTCTTTCAGCATCTGTTCGCAGGGCTGATTGATGGCAGCAAAGCCTCGGAATACATCGCGGGGCTGATCCTGCTGGGGGCCGCGCCCTGCACGGCGATGGTGTTCGTCTGGTCGCAGATGACCAAGGGTGATCCGAACTACACGCTGGTGCAGGTCAGCCTGAACGACCTGATCATGGTGGTGGCCTTTGCACCCATTGTGGCCTTTCTCTTGGGCGTCACCGATATCGCCGTGCCGTGGGAAACGCTGATCCTGTCGACGGTGCTTTATGTGGTGATCCCGCTGCTGGCCGGGGCGCTGACACGCGCGGCCCTGATCCGGCAGGGGGGGCTGGCGTCGGTGGCGGCGTTCACCGCCCGGATCAAGCCTGCCTCGGTGATGGGGTTGCTGCTTACGGTCGTGCTGCTGTTTGGCTTTCAGGGCCCGGTCATTCTGGCGCAGCCGGGGCTGATCGCGCTGCTCGCCGTGCCGATCATCCTCCAGTCCTATGGTATTTTCGCACTGGGGTATGGCTGGGCCTATCTGTGGCGATTGCCGCACAAGATCGCCGCGCCTTGCGCATTGATTGGCACCTCGAACTTCTTTGAACTGGCGGTCGCCGTGGCCATCGGTCTGTTCGGGCTGAATTCTGGTGCCGCCCTGGTAACCGTCGTGGGTGTGCTGGTCGAAGTGCCGGTGATGCTGTCGCTCGTCGCCTTCGCCAACCGCACCCGCCACAGGTTCCCCTCATGACCGACACGCCCAATATCCCCGATGCGCTGCTGCCTGGCATCGACCACGCCGCCCTGCGCGCGCCCGCGCGCAAGACCCACGCGCCGCGCATCCTGATCCTGTATGGCTCGCTGCGCCCGCGCAGCTTCAGCAGGTTGTCGGGCGAAGAGGCCGGGCGCATCCTCACCCGTCTGGGGGCCGAGGTGCGGTTCTTTGACCCCTCCGGCCTGCCGCTGGTGGATGACGGCGTGGACGCCACGCACCCCAAGGTGCGCGAATTGCGCAAGTCGGTGACGTGGTCCGAGGGCATGGTCTGGTCCTCGCCCGAACGTCACGGCGCGATGACCGGGCTGATGAAAACGCAAGTGGACTGGATTCCGCTGTCCGATGGCGCGGTTCGCCCGACGCAGGGCAAGACGCTGGCGGTGATGCAGGTTTCGGGCGGATCGCAAAGCTTCAACGCGGTGAACCAGATGCGGATTCTGGGGCGCTGGATGCGGATGATCACCATCCCTAACCAATCCTCGATTCCCAAGGCGTTTCAGGAATTTGACGAGGCAGGCCGCATGCGCCCCTCACCGCTCTACGACCGGATCGTGGATGTGATGGAAGAGCTGATGAAATTCACCCTGCTGACCCGCGACACATCTGCCTATCTGACCGACCGATATTCAGAACGCAAGGAAACCGCAGAGGCGCTGATGAAACGGGTGACTCTGTCAGCGGCAACCTGACAGGTCGGGACGAGGAAAATTGTGAAAAATCCCTTAGGGTCAGGACACGTTCTCGCGTCATAGCCAGAACATGACGGTTGCGGCGAGGGCGACGGCCGAAAGGAAGACCTTGGGGCACCTGTCGTAGCGGGTGGCGACCCTGCGCCAGTCTTTCAAGCGACCGAACATGATCTCGATCCTGTTGCGGCGCTTGTAGCGGCGCTTGTCGTGCTTGATGGGTTTCCCGCGCGACTTCCGACCTGGGATGCATGGTTTTATCCCCTTGTCTTTCAACGCTTCCCTGAACCAGTCGGCGTCATAACCCCGGTCGGCCAGCACCCATTCCGCCTTTGGCAGGCTGCCCAGCAGGGCGGCCGCACCCGTATAGTCGCTTCTGTGGTTGCCGCCCGTAGTGCAAGAAATTTTCGACCGTATTGGCGTGTAATCGAGCGCGAACTTCTGTGAGGCCTTCATAATGCGGCGTTTCCAGAAGCCGCGGGCCGGGATGGTGATCAGCAGATTGGGTCCAAATCTGACTTTCGAGCTCAATGCTCGTAGCGACTAACTGGTCTTCCCAATCCAGATCTGTTCGATCATTTTGCCCATTCAGGTCGTCGTATTCTCACTCTCCCCTCGGCACCGGCACTAGCGGTTCGACATAAGCATCATGCCACGACCGCTATCGCCGGATCTCTGTCATCTCTGTTCTTTGTCAGCATCGCCCAGATCTGGCGGGCCATCTTATTGGCCAGTGTGATCGCGACGAGCATCTTGGGTTTGCGCATACATGACAGCCAGCTACCCTCCACAATGGTTCGCTGTCCGAGCCAGTTCAGTCGCGACATTGCACCGATGATCAACAGGCGTCGAATATCGGCCTGACCAGCCTTGGTCATGCGACCAAGACGCTCCTTGCCTCCAGAAGAATGTTGCCGAGGCACAAGACCCAACCAGGCCGCAAAGTTGCGCCCAGTCTTGAATTCCGCCATGTCGGGACCGAACGCTTCGACTGCAACGGCCGTCAGCGGTCCAACCCCCGGCATCGTCTGTAGCCGACGGGCTCTGTCTGACTCGGCGGCCAGCGTCTTGAGCTTCGTGGTGCGTTCAATGATACACGCAGTTTTCTCTGCAATCTGCGCGAGTAGATCCAAGCACTCTTCCCGGATCAGCGTGTGCAAGTCGACAGTCTCATCCTGCACAAGCGCCGTCATACGATTGAGGTGGGACATGCCGACAGGAAACACATAGCCGTGCTCATACAGCAGAGCCCGTAGTGCGTTCACATCGGCGGTCCGCTGATGCACCAGGCGTTCCCGGACGCGGAAGACCGCCGCGCAAGACTACTGATCGACTGTTTTGGGTTCCACGAAACGCATCTCAGGCTGGCGTGCCGCGATGACAATCGCCTCAGCATCGGCCGCATCATTTTTCTGCCGCTTCACAAAGGGGCGCACGTATTGTGGTGCGATCAGCTTTACTTCGTGCCCAAGAGCTTCCATCTCACGGGCCCAAAAATGTGCGCTGCCGCACGCCTCGAAAATCACCATGCTGGACTCTTGCTGCGCCATGAACGCGGGGAATTGCTTCCGCGACAGCTTCTTGCGGAACTGGACCTCCCCTGTTGGAAGGGCGCCATGAACTTGGAAAACTGCCTTTGCCAGATCGACCCCGATCATCATATTCTTCATCTCGCCGTCCTCCTCTGCGCGTGGCGTTGAACACCACGACCTTGGCACATTGCGATGCCGTCTAGGGAGTGCGGCGACCACTCCATCTGACTTGGCCTGCCGTCATGAAGAACCGGATCGGACGACCTTCGGCGTCGGTGACGGCATGTAGTTTCGTGTTCATGCCACCCTTGGTTCGACCAATCAGACAGCCCCTTTGGCCGCCCGGCCCCCCTTTTTCGACCGCAGGCTGCTCGCCGTGCGGTGCGCCTTGAGATAGGTCGCGGCGATCATCACCGTCTTCGGAACGACGGCTTCGGTAACCAGGCCATCCATCATTCGGGCGAAGACACCTTTGTCGCTCCACCGCTTCCAACGGTTGTAGAGGGTCTTCTGCGGCCCGGATTCCTTCGGTGCATCGCACCACCGCAACCCATTGCGATTGATGAAGATTATGCCGCTCAAAACACGCCGATCATCCACCCGCGGCTTGCCATGGCTCTTGTAAAAAAACGGCCGAAGCCGGTCCATCTGCGCGTCGGTCAGCCAGAAAAGGTTGCTCATGATCCAGTCTCCTTGCGGAGCTTGAAGCAGGCCGCGTCCGCAAGATCAATGGGTCCTGACCCTAACTGCCTCGATGAGCGCTTATCCACCTTGGCAGGATGGTGCAAAGGCGATGTTACAGCATTTTGTCCAGAACGACCGTTGCGATAGCGACGCCTTGCCGAGCAACTCCGGACAAACCACCCGCTTTCGTCAGCCGAGCCAGGTTTCGCCATTCAAACCGTTGGCGAGGAGTGACAGACCGTTGCGCAGCCCTTCGCGGGTGATTGATCCGCCAAGGCAGATGCGCACGTGCTCATCAGGCGCGCCAAGAACGGTAAAGGCGTCCGAGGGCATCAGACCGATCCCATGCCCGTTCATCCGCCCCATCAACTCGGCACGGCTGACGCCGGCGGGCAACTTGAGCCAGATACTAAAGGCGTGCCTGTCAGCATCAAACTGAAAGCCATGCAGCACCTTCTCTGCCATATCCTGCCGGGCCGCGCTCTCGGCACGGATAAAGCGGCAGATGCGGTCGGCGGTGCCATCCTCGATCCAACGTGTCACAAGGGCCATCGACAAAGGCGAGGCCATGACATTGGCGACCCGCAACGACTGTGCCAACTGGTAAGAGGAACGACTGTCAGGCGCGATGGTAAAGGCAAGGCGCAAGCCGGCCCCGATGCATTTTGCAAGCCCGCCAATATGCCATGTCAACGCAGGGACCAGCGTTGCAAACGGCGCGGGGGCATTTGGCTGCACAAATCCATAGGCATCATCCTCGATCAGAGGCAGGCGGTGGCGCTGAAGTATGTCGGCAATTTCCATGCGCCGCGCGGCTGGTATCGTTAGCGTAGTCGGGTTGTGTAGCGTGGGATTCAGATAGAGCGCCTTTGGCTGGTGCTTGAGAATTGCAGCCGACAGCGCATCGGGCAAAATGCCGGAGGCATCAACGGGCAGACCAATCAAGGTCAGACCCGCCCGCGCCGCGATGGACCGCAAACCGGGATAGGTGATCGCCTCGCACAGAATGGTATCGCCGGGCGAGGCGAGAATGGTGAGTACGGCCACCATGGTCGCATGCGCGCCGGGGGTAACCACAATGCGGTCCAGATTGGGAACCATGCCCCGCATCGACAGCCACGACAGCGCCGCTGCACGGTCCATTTCGGATCCTATGGTCGATTGATACCGCAAGAGCGGCACCAGATTGACAGCCACGGTTTCCAGGCCTGCGCGCATCGCGGCCAGCAGCGCCGGATCGTTCGGTTCCGGAGGCAGGTTCATCGACAGATCCTGCTCACGCGCACGCCGCGGATCAGCGGTCGGGCCAGTGGCAACGGGCCGGGCGCGGACAAACGTGCCGCGACCAACATGGCTTTCGACCAGACCACGCGCCTGGGCTTCGGTATAGGCGCGGCTGATCGTGGTGAAATCCAGCCCAAGAACTTCGGCAAGACGTCTCTGCGGCGGCAGCCTGTCGCCGGATGACAAAACACCGCTGTTCGCGTCGCGCTCAATCGCGTCGGCGATTTCCAGATAACGCGGCTTGCCATTGGTGCCGAGGGTGGGGACCCAGGTTTTCATGCTGTGCTCCGGCAGTTTCACATTGTCTGTCTTTGTATGCATCATCGCCGGAGTGTCAAATAGCAAGGCGATTCTGCCAGCCTGCGCCACTTCCGATCATCAACTGCCAGTTCCCTATCCAGAAGCGATCAATTTCAGCCTATGAATTCGGCGATTTTCGCAATCCCAATCTTTATTGTATGTATAATTGATTCAGATATTGATCGCATAAATGATCCCTGCACCCTGTTCTTATCCCAACGGAGAACAGGAGAGGCAGATGCCCACAGTCACCAAAGCAGCCCACAAGCCCGGCGATTACTTCGTCGATTATGAAAGCAAAGTATTCGAGGATGTGAAGGCCGAGCCGGGAGAAAAGGCGCTTGTGACCTTTCACACCATGGCATTTGAGGGCTCGATCGGGCTGGTCAACATCCTGAACGCCATCCGCCTGAACAAAAAGGGGTATGAAACCTCGATCCTGCTCTATGGCCCCGGCGTCTTGCTGGGGGTGCAGCGCGGTTTCCCCAAGATTGGCGACGAGGCGCTTCCGGGACACCAGAACTTCAACAAGAATCTCGAACGATTCATGGCCGAGGGTGGCAAGGTCTATGCCTGCCGGTTCGCGCTGCAGGCGCTGTACGGCGCGGGCGAGCCGTCGCTGATCCCCGGAATCACCCCGATCATGCCGCAGGACGTGCTGGACTGTGTGTTGCTGCACAAGAAAGCCAACGCCGTGATCATCGACACCTGGACGGTGTGAGCCCGTGCGGCCCGCCCCGCTGGGCGGGCCAATCTTTGCCAAATGGAGAACACCATGCCCCCCAAGCCCGTCATCCGCGCCGCTGCGGTGCAGATCGCACCCGACCTGATCTCGCGCGCGGGCACCATGGAAAAGGTGCTGAACGCGATTGCCGATGCGGCCGGCAAGGGCGCGGAATTCATCGTCTTTCCCGAAACCTTTGTGCCCTATTACCCCTATTTCAGTTTCGTGCTGCCCCCGGTCCTACAGGGACCGGAGCATCTGCGGCTGTATGGAGAGGCCGTGGTCGTGCCATCACCCGAGACCCACGCCGTGGCCGAGGCGGCGCGCAAGCGTGGCGTGGTGGTGGTGCTGGGGGTGAACGAGCGCGATCATGGGTCGCTCTACAACACCCAGCTGATTTTCGATGCCGACGGGTCGCTGGCACTGAAACGGCGCAAGATCACCCCGACCTATCA
The DNA here is from genome assembly GCF_030656345.1 of Pseudotabrizicola sp. Classification (GTDB taxonomy): domain Bacteria; phylum Pseudomonadota; class Alphaproteobacteria; order Rhodobacterales; family Rhodobacteraceae; genus Pseudotabrizicola. The sequence continues at coordinate 10,103 of NZ_JAUSNR010000037.1, forward strand.
CGAGCGGATGGTCTGGGGTCAGGGCGATGGTGCCGGGCTGAAGGTGGTGGAAACCGCCGTGGGCCGCGTCGGCGCGCTGGCCTGCTGGGAGCATTACAACCCCCTCGCCCGCTATGCGCTGATGGCGCAGCATGAGGAAATCCATGCGGCGCATTTTCCAGGCAGCCTTGTCGGGCCAATCTTTGGCGAACAGATCGAAGTGACAATGCGGCATCACGCGCTGGAAGCGGGGTGTTTCGTGGTCAACGCGACCGGCTGGCTGAGCGAAGAGCAGATCGCCAGCATCCACCCGGACCCCAAGCTGCAAAAGGGTCTGCGCGATGGCTGCATGACCTGCATCATCACGCCCGAGGGGCGGCATGCAGTGCCGCCGCTGACCAGCGGTGAGGGCATTCTGATCGCCGATCTGGACATGAAGCTGATCACCAAGCGCAAGCGGATGATGGACAGCGTGGGGCATTATGCGCGGCCCGAGTTGTTGCGGCTGCTGCACGACACCCGCCCTGCCCTGCCGCGTGAGGAATGGGCCAATGAACCGATGGACATTGAGGAGCCGACAGATGCTTGACGCGGATCTGATCAACGAGTTGCAGACCAAGGGCGCGCGGCTGGTGGACCCTTCGGCCGGGCACGAAAGTCGCAGGGGCGGTGCCGGACCGTCGGACCACAAGGCGGTGACGCTGGCGGGGCAGACGGTGATGGTGCCGGTCCATACCGCGCCCGCATTCCAGAGCCCTTATGTGATTGATGCGCCGGACGGCACCAAGGGCGAGGCGCGGGTGCTGCGCGAAGGCACGGAGGTCGGGCGCATCCGCTTTCCCGGTCGGCCCCGGTTCTATGATCTGACCACGGCGGATGGGGTTCCCTATTCCAAGATCGCGGTGCTGCATGGCCGCGATGTGCTGGCGACCACGGTGCTGCAGACCTGCATCCGCTACGAGTCCCGCAAGAAGACCTGTCAGTTCTGTTCCATCGGACAAAGCCTTGCTGCCGGGCGGACCATTGCCCACAAGACCCCGGCGCAACTGGCCGAGGTGGCAAAGGCGGCGGTGGAGTTGGACGGGATCAGGCATATGGTGCTGACCACCGGCACGCCAAAAGGCAGCGACCGGGGCGCACAGGTGCTGGCCGACTCTGCGCGCGCGATCAAGGCAGCGGTTGCCCTGCCGATACAGGCGCAGTGTGAACCACCCGAGGATGACATCTGGCATCAGCGCATGTTCGATGCAGGGGTAGATACGCTGGGAATGCATCTGGAGGCGGTGACGCCAGAGGTGCGGGCGCGGATCATGCCGGGCAAGGCATCAGTGCCGCTGGAGAAATACTTCAGCAGCTTTGACGCGGCGGTAAAGGTGTTCGGGCGCGGGCAGGTTTCCACCTATATCCTTGCGGGTCTGGGCGACACGGCAGAGGCCATTCTGGCGATGTCGGAAAAGTTGGTGGCGATGGGGGTTTACCCGTTTGTCGTGCCCTTTGTGCCAATTTCGGGCACGCCACTGGAAAGCCACCCGGCGCCGACCTCAGCCTTTATGGCCTCGATCCTGCAACCCCTGTCGCAGATGACGGTGACAGGCGGGATGCAGGCCAGCGATATCAAGGCCGGGTGCGGCAAATGCGGGGCCTGCTCGGCGCTGTCCACCTATGAAAAGCTGAGGGTGGCATGACACATCTGACGCCTCAGGCCGACTTTCTGCAAAGCTACCTGATCTGCGCGGCAGGGGAGCCGCGGATGCAGGCGGGGGCGGCCGCCTTGCGCGAACGGGTGTTCGTGCAGGAACAAGCCGTGTTTGCGGGCCATGACCGTGACGCGATTGACGAGATCGCCCTGCCACTGGTCGCCATTGCCGAAGACGCGGCAGGCGGGCCACGGGTGGTGGGGACGGTTCGGATACATGAGGCGGCCCCCGGCATCTGGTGGGGCTCACGGCTGGCGGTTGCGCCGGAATGGCGGCGGGTTGGCAAGCTGGGGTCAGAGCTGATCCGGCTGGCGGTCGGCACGGCGCGGGCGCGCGGGGCGGTGGAATTTCACGCCCATGTGCAGCGGCAGAATGTAGTGCTGTTCCGCCGTCTGCATTGGGCGGTGGAGGCAGAGGTTGACCTGCATGGCCGCCCGCATGCGCATATGCTGGCAAGTCTTGCGCATTACACCCCCATCGAAGACCCCGCCGCCGGGTGGCGGATCACTGCCCCCGGCCCGGTGGAGGGCGGCGCATGACCGTCGATGCGATTGCTGCTGAACTGGCGGCGCATCCCTCGATTCTGGGCAAGCTGGATATTGCCGGGGCGACCCGCGCGCTGGGGCTGAGCGGGAACAGCACCGGCCAGCCCGGCGATGATGCCGCAGCCTTGCCCCGGCCCGAAGGTGGCTGGGATCTGTTTGCCGCCGAGGCGTTCATTCCGGCCTTTGTTGCCGATGATCCGTGGTTTGCAGGCTGGTGCGGCGTGATGGTGAACCTGTCGGATATTGCCGCAATGGGCGGGCAGGCCACTGCGATCACCGATATGATCTGGGCCCCCGATGCGGCCAGTGCGGCGCCGGTGCTGGAGGGGTTGTTCGCCGCGTCAAAGGCTTATGGGGTGCCGATTGTCGGCGGGCACACCAACTTGCGCGCGCCATCACTGAACCTGTCGGTCGCGGTGACAGGCCGGGCGCGGGCGCTGATCTCCAGCTTTGCCGCGCGGCCGGATGACATGCTGATTGCAGCGGTGGACCTACGCGGCGCGTGGCGGCCCCGGTTTGACAACTGGTTCGCCGCTACTGATGCGCCGGCAAGCCGATTGCGCGGTGATCTGGCCTTGCTGCCGGAACTCGCCGAGTCGGGGTTGGTGCGGGCGGGCAAGGATATCAGTCAGGGCGGAATTGCCAGGACCAGTCTGATGCTGGGCGAATGCTCTGGCTGCGGGTTCGAAATTGATCTGGACCGGCTGCCGATGCCGCCCGGTGTGGATACCCGACCGCAGCGCCACCGGGATGCCCCAGGGCTTCAGCCTCGGCCATCTGACATTGGGGGCGCTTGCCATCGGGGGCGCGCTGCTGTTTCGCCTGCTTCGGCTGGCCAATCCCTTTTTCCTTGGCCCGTTGGCGGCGTCGGCAGCCGTCGCGGCCATTGGCGTGACTTTGCCTTCTCTTCCGCCCCTGGTCATGGCTTTGGCCCAGATTGCGCTTGGCACATGGCTGGGCAGCACCTTTCGGCGCGAGTTGTTCACCTCTGGCAACGGGCACATTCTGGCCACGTCACTCGCCGCTCTGACACTTCTGATGCTCATTTCCGGTGCCGCCCTCACCATGGCTTATCTGGGAGGCTACGACTGGGAGGCGCTGGTGCTGGGCTCTGCCCCCGGTGGGGTGACAGAGATGGCATTGACCGCCAAGTTTCTCGGAACCGAGGTTGCGCTTGTCACCGCAATTCAACTGGTTCGCATCTTTCTGTTCATTCCGAACCTTCCATGGATCGTGCACCTGATCGCCCGGTCAGAGGCGCGCCGGAATGCCTGACAGTGCCAAAGGAACGCCCGACCATTTCACCTTCGTCGCGCTGGACGCCGCGGGCAAACCTGTTCCGGTAAAACCGGCGGAGCAGGACCGACCAAGATCACGGTCAGGTGCGGCGACACTGCATCGCCGCGCCCTTATTATACCCGAAGCTCATCGGACTTGTCGAAGATCGAGGCCAACTTGGGGTCAAGACCGACCCGCACAACATCGCCTGCCTCGATCCGGGCCTGCCCGTCCATCCGCAGCTTGAATGGCGTGCCGAAAAGCGTGCTCCAGACCAGGGTTTCTGCCCCCATCGGTTCGACAAGTTCGGCAATCAGATCGACCTGAACCGGGGCGCTGTTTGCGGCATCGCCGGTCGCGAGGTTTTCCGGGCGGATGCCGAACCAGACCGGGCCGGTGTGACCGTGGCGTTCAAAATCATAATGTTCCAGCGGGATCGCCAGATCGCCTGCCCGCGCAATTAGCGGCTCACGCGGATCAATCACCGCGTCAAGGAAGTTCATCGCGGGCGATCCGATGAAATCGGCGACATATTTATGGGCGGGGCGGTTGTAGATTTCCTTTGGCGCGGCCAGTTGCAGCACCACACCGCCCCGCATGATCGCAATGCGATCGGCCAGAGTCATCGCTTCCACCTGATCATGTGTCACATAGATCATGGTATTGCCAAGACGCTGGTGCAGACGCTTGATTTCGACCCGGAGTTCGGCGCGCAGTTTGGCATCAAGGTTGGAAAGGGGCTCATCAAACAGGAACACATCGACATCGCGCACCAGAGCGCGGCCGATAGCGACCCGCTGACGCTGGCCTCCCGAAAGCGCAGCCGGTTTGCGGGACAAGAGCGGCTGGATCTGAAGCATATCGGACGCCTTGGCGACGCGGCGCTTGATTTCATCCTTTGGCACCTTGGCATTGCGCAGGCCAAAGGTCAGGTTCCCCTCCACCGTCATCTGCGGATAAAGCGCGTAAGACTGGAACACCATGCCGATGCCACGCTCGGACGGTTCGGCCCATGTCACGTTCTGACCATTGATGAAGATACTGCCATCGGTCGGTTCCAGCAGTCCGGCGATACAGTTCAGCAAGGTGGACTTACCGCAGCCGGACGAACCGAGCAGCACCAGGAATTCGCCCTTGCCGATGTCGAGATCCAGATCCTTGAGTACGGCAACAGGGCCATACTCAAGCCGGAGGTTCTTGATGGAGACGTTGGATTGCATGTTTATCAACCTTTCACCGCGCCAGCGGCGATCCCGCGCACGAAGAGCTTGCCAGAGATGAGATAGATGGTCAGAGGCACCAGCGCCGAAAGCAGGGTGGCCGCCATGTTGACGTTGTATTCCTTGACCCCCTGCACCGAGTTGACGATGTTGTTCAGCTGCACTGTCATGGGGTAGTTGGTGGGCCGGCTGAAGATCACCCCGAACAGGAAATCGTTCCAGATCGCGGTGATTTGCAGGATGACAGCAACCACCAGAATGGGCAGCGCCATCGGCAGCATGATGCGGAAATAGATTGCCCAGAACCCTGCGCCATCGACGCGCGCAGCCTTGAACAACTCCTCGGGCACCGAGGAAAAGTAGTTGCGGAACAGCAGGGTCAGGATCGGCATGCCAAAGATGGTATGCACCAGCACCAGCCCGGACAGATCGCCGTAAATGCCGATTTCCCGCAGCAGGATCACCATCGGGTAGATCATCACCTGATAGGGGATAAAGGCCCCGATGATCAGGATGGTGAAGAACACATTGGCCCCCTTGAAGCGCCAGAGCGACAGGGCGTAGCCATTGACCGAGGCGATGGCGATGGAAAAGAACACCGACGGCACGGTGATCTTCACCGAGTTCCAGAAGCCGCGCGACAGGCCGTCACAGTTCAGCCCGGTGCAGACGGTGGACCATGCCTTGACCCATGGCTCAAACGTGATCTCGGTTGGCGGGGCAAAGATGTTGCCCAATGCGATTTCGGGCATCCCCTTGAGAGAGGTCACCATCATCACATAGAGCGGCAGCAGATAATACAGCGCCAGCACGGCCAGCAGGCTGTAGATGATGATATTGCGCTGCGAAAACCGCTTGCGGGGTCGGGGACCAGCCGCGTCGGCGGGCCAGATTCGGCGAGGTGTGGTGTGGGTGAAGGTTGCGTCAGCCATTTTTCTTGCCCCCGAATTCCAGATAGGCCCATGGGATGATCACAAAGATCACGGCGACCAGCATCATGGTTGATGCCGCAAAGCCCTGCGCCAGATTTTGTGAGACGAACATGGCGTCGAATACGAACTTGGCAGGTACTTCGGACGCGATGCCGGGGCCGCCGCCGGTCTGGGCGATGATCAGATCATACAGCTTGATGATGCCTGCGGTAACCAACACAAGGGTTGTGACCAGAACCGGGCGCATCATCGGGATGACGATGAAGAGATAGGTTTTCCATGCGGGGATCCCATCAACCCGGCTGGCCTTCCACACGTCTTCGTCGATGCCACGCAGACCGGCGAGCATCAGGCACATGACCAGCCCGCTGCCATGCCAGAGTCCGGCGATCAGCACGCCGTAGATGACAAGGTTGGGATCATAAAGCGGATCGAGGGTAAAGCTGGTGAAGCCAAGGCTGCGCACCGCCTTTTGCAGCCCGTATTCCGGGTCCAGAAGCCACTGCCAGACCAGTCCGGTGACGATGAAGCTGACCGCGTAGGGATAAAGAAAGATCGTGCGGAAGCCGTCTTCGAACCGGATACGCTGATCGAGGAGGGCGGCAAGCAGAAATCCCAGCACAAGGGAAAGCACCAGCATCAGGAAGCCGTAGATCGCCAGATTCTCGATGGAAACCAGCCAGCGGCGCGTGGACCAGAGCCGTTCGTACTGCTCAAAGCCCACCCATTCCGACCGGGGCAACATGCGGGAATTGGTGAAGGAAAAGATCACTGTCCAGAGCGTGAAGCCAAAGAAGACAACCACGGCTGTCAGCATCATTGGCACGGCGGCGATCTTGGCATTCAGGTTCTTCAATAGCCGTGACGGCCTTACGGTGTGGGCCATGGAATGTTTCCCTGTTCAAAAGGCTGGGAGAACGGGGCTGCAATATGCGGCCCCGCTTCGTGTCACACGGGTTCAGTCAGCGGTCGCGATGATTTTGGCGAACTCTTCTTGCGCTTCTTCGGGCGTGAAGCTGGTGTCGCTGAAGAATTCGACCACCAGATCAGTAACCCGCCCCAGCGTGTCCGGTGAGACGAGCGTATTGACGCTTTCGATCACATTGCCGGAACTGAGGATTTCAAGTCCGCGCTTCATGCAGGGCGAGACGCCGGAAATGTCCACGTCAGACCGGACCGGCAGCGCTCCCTTGGCACGATTGAACTCGACCTGCACTTCGGGTGAGAGCAACACATTGGCCAGCGCGTCTTGCGCCTCAACAGTGCCGGCATCAGAGCTGACGGGGAAGAAGAAGGCATCGCCGGTGGCGGTGATGTATTCATGCACGCCCAGACCGGGCAGGCAGGCGATGTCGGTGCCGATCACCTTGCCCGCCTGTTCGAATTCCCCCTGAACCCAGTCGCCCATGATCTGCCCTGCGGCAGCGCCGTCGGTGACCATGCGCGCAGCGAGGTTCCATTCCTGCACATTCGAGCCGACCATCATGTCGCGGGCATGAACCGCGGCGGCAAAGACTTCGGCAACCTCCGGTCCTGCGGCAAACTCGGCGTCATGATCGCGGTAAACCCGCAGATAGGTTTCCGGGCCACCCAGACCGACCATCAGCACGTTGAAGGTGACCTGTTGCTGCCAGGCCTGACGGCCCTGTGCCAGCGGCACGATCCCCAACTCGCGCAGTTTCGGCGCGGCGGCGACAAACTCTGGCCAGTTGGTGGGAACCGCGAGCCCATTGTCGAGAAAGACGCTGGTATTCAGCCACAGCCATTGCTGCGAATGGATGTTGGACGGCACACAGTAGAGCTTGCCCTCAAAGGTGCAGCTGTCGAGCAGCAAGGGCGGGAAAATCACTTCACGCCAGCCACCTGCATCAGCCAATGCCGTCACATCGCGGATATAGCCTGCCTCAATCAACTCATTCATTGCGTTGGAATGCGTGAATTGTGTGGCCCCCATCGGATCGCCGCCGGTGATACGGCTGGAAATCAGTGGACGGGCGACGCCGCCCGCCCCGGCGATGGCCCCGTCAATCCAGTTGTGGCCAGTCTTCTCAAACGCCTCCGCAATCACGCGGATTGCCGCAGCTTCGGCACCTGCGGTCCACCAATGCGTAACCTCCAGATCGGCAGCTTGGGCGGCGTGAAAAGGACCAGCGGCCATCGCCAGTCCCAGCAGCATCGGGCAAACTTTGTGCATGTCGTCTCTCCGTGTTGGACGGTCATTCGTATGTGATCTTGATCAATCATTGCTTGATGATTGATCGAAAGTGATCAGGTCAAACCTTCCAGTCAATGTAGTCAAGGTTAGGCCAGTCAGGACAAATTGTTTAATGATTTGAAACTATGTGATAAAAACTCACGTTAGCGCCAACATTTAGATAGTTCTCCTGGCATCTGCAATCATGTGTCTGGATACACATCTGGGAATGTGATGCTCTGCGATGGATCATTGTATTGATTCCGCCCATTGGCGATTCACCGTCAGATCAATCCTTCGAACCTGCAGACGGGAAAGGGACAGAATGAGCTACGCCTTGTCAGATGATCAGCTTCGCGGCGCCCCGTTTCATCTGGATGCACAAGCCCTGAACTGGGTGAAGGAGACCTTTGCGCGGCTGGATGAGCCGGCAAAGCTGTGCCAGATCCTGATACCGATGTGCCGCGATCTTTCTGAGGATGCGACCCGGCAGCTGGCGCAGCGCGGCTTTGGCGGGGTTCACCGTTTTCCCAGCTTTTCCGAAGATGAACTGCGCGGATCGGCACAAATCCTGACCGAGGGTGCGCTTGTTCCACCGCTGCTGACCGCAGACCTCGAACTGTCGGAGAAGGCGAGCGTCAAGGCGGGAACCCTCTTTCCCAACCAGATGACCGTCGCGGCAACATCCGACCCGCAAAACGCCTTGCGGATGGGCGCGCTCGCCGCACGGGAGGCGGGGTATCTGGGCTTCCATCTGTCATGGACGCCGGTTGCCGATCTGCCGCTGAACCCGCGGTCAAACGTGGTCAACACGCGCAGCTTTTCGGCCGATTGCGATAAGACGATCGCCTTTATGTCGGCCTATATTGATGGGATGCACGCCAATGGCATGGCGGCCTGTGTCAAGCATTTTCCCGGCGACGGACTGGATGACCGCGACCAGCATTTTGTAACAACCACCAATCCCATGGAGATGCCCGCGTGGCACAACAGCTTTGGCCGGATCTTCAGAGCCGCGATTGCGCGCGATGTGCGGGTGATCATGGCGGGGCATATCCGACTACCTGCGCATGACCCATCCGGTCTGCCCGCCTCGCAGAGCGCGCCGCTGTTGCAGGGGCTTTTGCGCGACGGGTTGGGGTATAACGGGGCAATCGTGTCGGATGCGACTCTGATGAACGGGTTTCGGTCCCAAGGGCCGCGCAGCCAGATCGTGCCGCAATGTATCGAAGCTGGCTGCGATATCCTGCTGTTTCCGCTGAACATTGACGAGGATCTGGCGCATCTGGCGGCCGGGCTGAAAAGCGAATTGCTGAGCCCGCGGCGGCTGGATGAAGCGGTGCTGCGCATTCTGGCGCTGAAAGCGTCGCTGGGTCTGCATCGCGATGCGGGCCTGCCCGGACCGGAGCGGCGGGCAGAGTTGCTGGGGACAGACGAACACCGGAAATGGACGCAGGAGGTGGTTCAGGGGGCAGTGACTTTGCTGCGCGACCGACAGCAACTGTTACCGCTTGATCCTCGGCGGCACCGGCGCATACTGCTGGCAGAGGCAACCGGGCGGCGCAGCCCGTCTTCCCCCCTGCCCGATCTGGAGATCGCAGCGCTGCTGGAAGCAGAGGGATTTGTCATCACACGTTTGCAGCCCGGTGCCGCGATTGACGCGTCGGCGCATGATGTCGGCCTGTATCTGATGGCCGAAGAAGGGTTGTCGGGCAAAGAACATCTCGGCCCGCAATGGGAGCGGCTGCACGGCGCGTTTCCGGCCAGTATGGAGCGGTTGTGGCATTATCTGCCGACGGTCTATGTCTCGCTCGGCACACCGTTTTTACCCTGTCACATGCCGGATTGTCCGACCTTTGTGAACGCATATTCGCCCATAAAGCCGATGCAGCAAGCGGTGGTCGCGGCGCTCTGTGGGCGGATCGGTTTTGCCGGGATCAGTCCGGCAGATGTGACGGGTGGGATGGGCTGAGGACCATCCCCCCTCCCCGGTCCCGACGTTTGGCCCGCCGGAGCCGGGGGATTGTGCGTTAACTAAGTTGCCGGCGCATCAGCCAGTCGTCAATCACCTGCGCAACCTCGGCTGGTTTTTCAAAGGTCAGCAGATGGCCGCCGCCCGGCACGATCTGCGATTCAGCATCGGGCAAGGCGCGGGCAATTTCGGCATGAACCGCTTCGGTTGACAGATGATCTTCAGAGCCAGTGATCAGAAGCGTCGGAAATGTGAACTGCGGCAGATAGGCCAGCGCATCGGGGCGGTGCAGCAGCGCAAGGTTCTGGCGGGCGTGAACCTCGGGCGGGCAGTCTTCAACCATCTGACGGATGGCGCTGAGCAGGCCGACGTTCTCGGCGCCCGCCTTTGACACCACCTTTGGCGCCCAATGGCGGGCGTAGGCCGCCATTCCGGCGTTTGCTTCGGCGATGCGGGCGTAGCGCTTTTCCGACTCGCCCGGCCCGGCGGGTTCGGCAGCGGTACTGCTGAGCACCATGGCACGGATACGACCGGGGGCCTGCCGTCCCATTTCCATCGCGACGCGGCCGCCCATCGAGTGCGCCATGATGACAAGATCGCCCTCGGTCGCGCCCAAGGCCCGCGCAGCCATCGCCGCAAGCGCTTCGTCACTGGCGGTATCAGCGACATGAACAGACTGAAATTGATGCGTCATGGCGGCAATCACGCCCTGCCAGGTGCGGTGATCAGACATGATGCCGGGAACGGCCACCAGGGTTGTCATTCGGAATATCTCCTTTGTGTCAGGTCGGTCTGACCCTTTGCCGCCATGTACATCGGCCCACCTTTGTGACGTGGAAACCCAAAGCCGGTGACCATGACAACATCAATATCACCTGCGCTTTCTGCGATGCCTTCTTTCAACAGCGCCTGACCTTCGGTCTGCA
>NZ_JAUSNR010000039.1 GCF_030656345.1 Pseudotabrizicola sp.
TGTTTGCGTGAAAGCCCACTGGTCAGCGCGATCCGCACCGCATCCTTGCGAAATTCTTCCGTCCTGACTGTGCCCATGGTTCATCTCCTTTGCTGCACATTACGCTATCAAAGGAGCGGCACCAAACCGCGACAAGACCAGGCAGCGTCGACATCGGCTCCGCCGCAACCTCGGCTGTCATCAATGCCATCGCCAGCGGCAACGACTTTGTCGCGGCTTACCCCACGAACGGCATCAATGACGAAGTGCAATCGAAGTTCGTCGTGCTCGAGGACAGCCCGATCAAGACGATCGAGGACATCGCTGGCAAGACGATCGCGGTGAATACGCTTGGTGCGCATCTCGACTACACGACCCGGGAGGCACTGCATTCGGTCGGCCTGCCACAAGGCGCCGCCAATCTGGTCGTCGTGCCCGGGCCGCAGCTGGAACAGGTCCTGCGCTCTGGCCAAGTTGATGTGACTGCCTTCGGCTACTGGCAGACGACATTCGAGGGCGCGGCGCAACAGGGCGGCGGCTTGCGCGTGGTGTTCGACGACACCGACGTTCTGGGCGAGATTGCGGGCGGCTTCACGGTGCTGCGTCGCGACTGGGTCGATGCCCACCCGGATGCGGCGCGCGCCTTCGTGGAGCAGTCGGCCCGCGCCCTCGACTTCGCCCGCGAAAATCCGGAGCAGGCGCGCGAAATCCTCGCCCGCATCCTCGAGGAACGTGGTGAGAATCCAGAAGTCGCGCAGTTCTTTGCAGGCTATGGCGTGCGCGAGGGTGGCCTGCCAGTCGAGCGCGACATCCAGTTCTGGATCGATGTTCTGGTGCGCGAGGGGTCGCTGCACGAAGAACAATTGAGCGCGGCGGATATCCTGCTGGTCACGGGCGACACGCCCGTCACGAACTGAGGGGGCCGTGATGACGCTGATCCAAACCCAGGCGAAAGGTGAGGTCACGATCCGTGACCTCACCAAGACCTTCACCATCGACGGCCAGACGCTGACGGTGCTCAGGAAGATCAATCTCGATATCCGCGGTGGCGAAAGCCTTGCAATTGTGGGGGCGAGTGGGTCGGGAAAGACGACGCTCCTGCGTGTCCTTGCCGGGCTCGAGGAGCCGGACGAGGGTGGTGTCCTCATCGACGGTGCTGCGGTTCACGGGTTGGGGCGCGAACGCGCGGTGATCTTTCAGGAGCCGCGATTGCTGCCCTGGCTGACGGTCTTGGGCAACGTCGCCTTCGGACTGGAAGTGCAAGGCCTGACCAAATCCGAAGCTGCCGAACGGGCGCGCCACTACATCCGTCTCGTCGGCCTGACTGAGTTCGAGGGCGCCTGGCCCCGCCAGCTCTCGGGGGGCATGGCACAGCGGGTGGGCATCGCCCGCGCGCTTACCGTGCAGCCCGAAATTCTGCTGCTCGATGAACCGCTCGGCGCGCTTGACGCCATGACCAAGATGACGATGCAGGAAGAGCTGACCCGCATCTGGGCCGAAGAGCGCGTGACACTGGTTCTTGTCACACATGATCTGGAGGAAGCGATTTTCCTGGCTGACCGGGTGCTTGTGCTGCCCAAGGCCAAGGGAGGCGCAATTCGTCTCATCGACATCGACCTACCCCGCCCGCGCGATCGCAACGATCCGGCCTTCGTGCGGTATCGTCGGCAACTGATGTCTGAGTTCGGGCTGCACTGAGTAGAGGTCCGGCCGACGACAGGTCGGCCGGACCTCTACTCAGAACGGGAAAAAGATCGGGATGATCAGCACCGCGACCACGGCAAAGATGATGTTGAGCGGCAGTCCCACCTTGATAAAGTCGACGAACTTGTAGCCCCCCGCGCTGTAAACGAAGGTGTTGGTCTGGTATCCGATGGGTGTGGCGAAGCTGGCTGAGGCTGCGAACATCACCGCCATGATGAAGGGGCGCGGATCGTAGCCAAGCTCGATGGCAAGCGCGATGACGATCGGGCCGATCACCACCGCAACCGCGTTGTTCGAAACCATTTCGGTCAGCGCGCTGGTCAGGACATAGACGGCGGCGAGGATAGCAATTGGCCCGATCCCGCCCACGGCACCCACTACCGTCTCGACGATGAGGCGCGCGGTGCCCGTCTCCTCCATGCCCATGGAAAGACCGAGCATCCCGAAAACCAGGAACAGGATGCGCCAATCGATGGCATCGAACGCCTCTTCAGGATCGACGCAGCGGGTCATCATCACCACAACCGCGCCGATCACTGCGAGGCCTGCAATAGGCATGACGTTCAGCGCCGCCAGCCCCATTACGCCAAAGATCGTCGCAATGGCGATCGGGGCCTTTGTGCGCCGTTGCGGGCGCTCGTTGGGGGTCGAGAGGTTGACGATGCCGCCATCCTCCATCATCCGTTGCAAGCCCTCGGGCGGCCCTTCCAGCAGAAGTGTGTCGGCAAACTGTAGGCGCAGGTCCTGCAAGTCCTGGCTGATATTCTGTTCCTGGCGGTGAACTGCCATGAGGTAGACGCCGTATTTCCGGCGCAGTTTCAGGTCCTTGATTGGCCGCCCGCGCAAGTGCGAGTTCGGACCAATGCTTGCCTCCATCGTGATGGTCTGGTCGGCGGTGACAGGCTCGACATCATGATCGTCGCGATCGCGAAACGCAATCTGCCCATCCTCTTTCAGCCCGAGGATTTCGCCCGTACCGGTCTTGAGCACCAGCCGGTCGCCCACCTCGAGCACCAGATCCTTCATCGTGCGGCGCATGGAGACCTCGCCGCGCACCACGTCGAGGATGCGCGTCTCGGATGTGTTGAATGGCAACTCTGCCAGGTTCTTGCCCACATATTTCGACCCGCTCGGGATCAACAGCCGCGCGAGGAACCTGCGCTTGCCTTCCTGCCCCAGAAGCCCCGAAAGCGATGCGCGGTCGGGCAGCAGGAACCGACCCGCGAACACCATATAAAGCATGCCCACGGTCGCGAAGATCAGCCCCGGCAGCGTCATTTCGAACATTGTGATCGGCGGCTGTCCAGTCTCCTGCGCCACGCCGCTCATCAGGATGTTGGTGGAGGTGCCGACGAGTGTCAGCGTGCCACCGAAGATCGCCGAGAACGACAGTGGAATCAGAAGGCGCGACGGCGCCACACCGACAGAAGCCGCGACCGAAATCATTATCGGCGTCAGCAGGATCACCACCGGCGTGTTGTTCATGAAGGCCGAGGCCCCCATCGTGCCGACCATCATCAGCAGCATCGCGCGCAGGAACGAGCCCCGCGCCTGCCGTTTCAGCAGATCGCCGATGATCGTCAGCACGCCGGTGCGCTCCAGCGCCGCCGAGATGATGAACATCATCGCGATGGTGATGGGCGCGGATGAGCTGAACACCGTCAGGAAGTCCCGCGTCTCGATGATTCCCGTCGCCAAGAGCGCTGCCGATGCCGCCAAAGCGGTGACCTCGGGGGGATAAATTTCCTTGAAAAAACTCAGGAAAACGACGCCGACAAGCGCGAGGACAAAGATTTGGTCAAGACTCATGCGCGATACTCTCGTGGACAACGATATTTTTCCACAATAAACGATAAAGGAAGTCGTGTTTTCAATCGAAAATCGCCAGTCGCAATGAAATCCCTGCGGTATGTCCGTTTCAATTCAAAGGGTGAACCGCCATGCTGCGCAAGCTAGGCACCGTCTCAGGCTTCACCTTGGTCAGTCGCATCCTCGGCTTCCTGCGCGATGTCGTGCTGGCCGCAATGCTGGGTGCCGGGCCGGTGGCGGATGCCTTCATGCTGGCTTTTCGCCTGCCGAACCATTTTCGCGCGATCCTGGCCGAGGGTGCATTCAACGCCGCCTTCCTGCCGACATGGGCTGCCACGGACGCAAGCAGGCACGACAGCTCGCGCCTTGGCGCAGAGGTTCTGGGCTGGCTCACGCTGGCCAACCTTGTGCTTCTGGCGCTGGCGCTTGGTGCGACCGGCTGGATGCTGGCGGTGCTCGCACCCGGCCTGTCGCCCGCCGACGAGACCTGGCCGCTTGTCGTCACGCTCACGCGGATCACCTTTCCATACCTGTTCTGCATGTCACTGGCGGCCTTCCTTTCGGCCATGTTGAACGGGCGCGACCGCTTCGCGGCGCCGGCGTCCGCCCCGATCCTGCTCAACCTGTTCATGATCGGCGCGCTGCTTATGGCCGCGCAGTTCCCGAGCGCCGCCCATGCCGCCGCCTGGGGCGTGATGGCATCAGGCGTGGCGCAGGTTGCGTTGCTAGTCGTAGCTGCGTGGCGCGCGGGCCTGCCCCTGCCGCGTCCCCGGCTGGGCCTGTCGCCCGATACAAGGCAGGTGTTCCGTCGCCTCGGTCCCGCGATCCTGACCTCGGGCGCGCTGCAGGTCGCGATCTTCGCCGACACGATCATCGCCACGTTCCTGCCGGCCGGATCACTCTCGCACCTCTACTACGCCGACCGGCTCTACCAACTGCCCATCGGCCTGATCGGTGTTGCGCTCGGCACCGTCATCCTGCCCGACATTGGACGGCGCGCGGGCCTCGGCGACGAGGTCGGCATGCGCCGCGTGCTCGACCGGGCGCTCGTGATCTGTCTTGTCGTGGGGGTGCCTGTCGCGGTGATCATGGCGACGCTCGGCGACTGGGCCATCCGCATCCTGTTCGTTCGCGGCGCCTTCGATCTTGCGGCGGCGGAAGCATCGGGGGCTATCCTCGCCGCTTACGCCCTTGGTCTGGTTCCGGCACTCGCGCTGCGCTCCCTCGTCGCCGGATTCCACGGGCGTGGGGATACCCGGACCCCGCTCCGGCTGCTCGTTGCGGCAACGCTCGTCAACATCGCACTGAAGATCGTGCTTGCCCCGATGCTCGGCGCGGTCGGGCTTGCCCTTGCGACATCAGTGGGCATCACGGTCTATGCGACACTGCTCTTCCGGGAAAACCGGGTCCGTGGTTTCCTCACCGGGCCCGCGCCGATCCCGGCGGGCGCACTCGTCGCAACGGGGGTCGGATTGGGCCTGTTTGTCTTGTGGTCACGCGATGCCGTCCTGCGCGCCATCGAGTATCTGACTCCAGGTCTTGCATTGCCGGTCGCATTTCTGATGCTGATGATCGCCATCCTGGCGGTTCAGGGATTGGCGAGCGCCTTGGTCATCAGACGCCGCCCGCTTAAAGCAAAGGGCACACCGAAGGAATAGCTGCGATACTCCCGTTTTCGAACTCGCCCAAAATCGAAGTATGCGCGAAATATTCAGCGCTCATCTTCCACACAGCGCAAAAAATCATGCGGACCAGTTCACAGGTCAAACCCATAGCCGTGACCGCTCCAATCCGATTTATTGATTGATGGCAAAATCCCCAGTCGTCTTCCCAGCAGCTAGCGCCTCTACGAACCACTGCGGTTTACGCCCACGACCGGACCAGGTGAGCGACGGGTTCTCTCGATGCCGGTATTTCGCCGCGGCAGGCGCGCGGGAGGATTTCGTCTCGGTGCCGACAAGTTCGGCCAGGGAGTAGCCGAGGTCTCGGGCGAGATCTTCCACCTTTGAGCGGGCTTCCGCCTTCTGCCGATCTTGATAGGTGGAGATCGCCTTTGCGACGTACTTCTGCATTTTCTTCAGCTCGCCGAGCGACAGTGCCTCGAGATCGAAGTCAGCCATTGGTGCGGTCCGTGTCCTCAATGTCCCGCTATCGATAGCCCGTCGCGGCAGGCTACCGCAACTCCCGGCAGGCAAGGGCAGGGGTGGCAGAGCCTGGTGATCGCCGTTGTCGTCGCCACTGAGGTGCTGGGCTTGGGTTCAGGCGGTCCCGATTGGCAGGATGACAGGGTCTGGCATGGGCTCCCCGCGCATCTCTGTCTTCTAGTCCATCCCTTCGACTGACAATCCCCTAATCCCGTTCGGCCTCTTGCGCGCAACCCCGCGTCAGCCCGGGCCGTGTTGGCCGCCTATGGCGTCCTGCCCGCTCCACCCCGGTCCTCTGGGGGTTTCCGGTGTCCATGCTGTCCACCGTGCACGCGTCACCCGACGGGCTTTTTCCGGGTCTTGTCGAAGGGACGGTCCCGAAGACAGGAAACACAGGAGCTAATCATGCAGAACATCGTCATCCTCGCCGGTAACATCGGTCAGAAACCCGAAACCCGCACCACTCAGGGCGGCACCAACATCACCAACTTCAGCCTCGCCACCTCTCGCCCCCGCCTCTCGGAAGGTCGCGTCCTGCGCGACGAGAACGGCTACCGGGTCATGGACACGGAATGGCACCGCATCACCTGCTTCAACGGCCTCGGCAAGACTGTCGCGGAGCACTGCGAAAAGGGCATGAAGGTCCTCGTCCACGGCCGCATCCACTACAGCAAGTGGATCGACAGCATGGGGAACGACCGCTACGGCTGCGAGATCATCGCCGAGAAGGTCGACTTCCTGAGCCGCCCGAAGTCGGCCGAGAACGAAAACCCCGAGCTGGTCGACCGCGACGACGAGATCCCGTTCTGAGGGTGGGCTCGCCCGCCGGGTCTCCCCCCCGGGCCCGGCGGGACAAGCCGTCGGGTTTAGCGAAACCTGGCTCAGAGGCGACTGTCAGGTTGCCTTCGGGCACTCGCATACCCGATTGCCTTTACGCCGAATATTGATTCGGGGTCAGATAAGGCCCATCAACGCAAGCGCCATGCCGGCCAGCGCACAACCCGCAAGGACCGTCACGGCGCCCAGCCTGAAGCGGAACACTGCCACGAGTGCGGCAAGGACCAGCGCCGCAGCCGCCAGTTTCACCGAGGACCAGACGGGCACATCGATGTCGAGGCCGAAGGATGTGACCGTCTGTACGTCTTCGAAGACGACGTGCAGACCGAACCAGACGGCGAGGTTCAGGATGACGCCCACCACGGCCGCAGTGATGGCGGTCAGCGCGGCGGTCAGCACCGCGTTGTCGCGCAGACGCTCGATGAACGGCGCACCGAGGAAGATCCAGAGGAAGCAGGGCGTGAAGGTCACCCATGTTGTCAGCAGACCGCCGAGCGTTGCGGCCATCAGGGGCGACAGACCGCTTGCGTCGCGGAAAGCGCCCATAAAGCCCACGAACTGCGTCACCATGATCAGCGGCCCCGGCGTCGTCTCTGCCATGCCGAGCCCATCCAGCATCTCGCCGGGAGCAAGCCAGCCGTAGTTCTGCACCGCCTCCTGCGCAACATAGGCCAGCACCGCGTAGGCGCCGCCGAAGGTCACCACGGCCATGACGCTGAAGAAGCCCGCGATCTGTGAAAAGACGTTCTCTGGCCCGAGTACCGCGAACAACAGCGCCACCGGGGCAAGCCAGAGAGCGAGAAAGACGCCGGAAATCCGAAAGGCCCACCCCCGGTTGACCTGCGTGTGTTCTGGCGACTCTTCTCCCAGCAGGGTGTCGGCGTCGTCGATCTGGACCTTGCCGACCTTGCCGTGTCCGCCGCCGCCATGGAATGCAGGCAGGCCCGCCCGTGCTCCGAAAAACCCGATCAGGCCGGCAACGAGGATGATGAGCGGGAACGGAATTGCGAAGCCGAAGATCGCCACGAACGATGCCGCGGCGATAGCGACCATCGCGCCGTTCTTCAATGCCCGCGAGCCGATGCGGATGACCGCCTGCACCACGATGGCCAGCACTGCGGCCTTCAGCCCGAAGAACAGTGCCTCGACTGGTCCGACATTGCCATAGAGCGCGTAGACCCAGCTGAGCGCCATGATCGCCACGACGCCGGGCAGCACGAACAGGACGCCCGCGATGATGCCGCCGAGTGTGCGGTGCATGAGCCAGCCGATATAGACGGCGAGCTGCATGGCCTCCGGCCCCGGCAGCAGCATGCAGTAGTTGAGAGCGTGCAGGAACCGCTTCTCGCCGAGCCACCGCTGCTCCTCGACGAGGATCCGGTGCATAAGCGCGATCTGCCCGGCTGGACCGCCGAAGCTCAAGAGGCCGATGCGGGCCCAGATGCGGGTGGCCGCGGACAGCGTGGGGTATGCGCGGTCCTCCATCAGTCTGCCTTCGGCTTGTTGGTGGGCCAGTTGTGGGTCTCGTCGGTCGCATCCCGTGCCCAGCGATAGAAGGCGTCGTAAAGCAGCATCCCGGCCTCCAGCTGCTCCAGATCGTCGGAGTACATCCGCGACAGGCCGAGCGATGCCGCAAGCAGCCCGGCCGCCTCGGGCGCGAGATCAAGCCGCGCCGTATCGGCGCCGCGCACGATTGTCGCGAGCCGGTCGAGCGCGGGAATGTTCAGGCCGAACTCGGCCAGCATCACGTCGAAAGTGCAGAGGTCGTCCCGGTGGCTCCAGAACACGCCTTCGATGTCGAAGGGCGAGGCGTTGTAGCGTTCGGCAACGCCCACCACCTCGGCGGGCGCGACGAACAGGATGATCGCACAGGGATCGAGAAAGCGCCGGATCAGCCAGGGACACGCGATGCGGTCGATCTTGGGGCGCGAGCGCGTGACCCAGATGGTCCGGCCCTGCGCATCGCGTGTGGGCAGCTTAGCCGGATCGATCAGCGGCAGGCTGGCGGAGCGCCAAGCCTCGAATCCGCCCTCGAGGTATTCCGAGGAGCAGCCCTCGGCACGAAGCCACGCGGCAGTGCCCTGACTGCGCCGGTGACCGGCCTGACAGATGGTGATCGACAGCTGTCCGCCGAGTTGTGGCGCGAGGGCGGCGAGCGCCTGATCGTCTATCCGGGTGGTGCCAGGGAGCAGCCGTGGGTCTGCGGCGAAATCTTCCTCGGACCGCACGTCGAGCAGGAGCGGTGCGCGGGGGGTTCCGATGATGCGGCTGAGCTTGTCGAACGAAATGGCATTGGGCGCAGGCATGTGCGTTCCTCCGTCGCCGGGGTTGAACAGGAACGCGATCTTCGGCTGGCGCCTCGTGGGGAGCTCGCGGGTCCCCATGGATTCAGTGTCGTGAAAAACGCCTATGGTGTCAATCACATGAACCCTATCTTTGATAGCGCGTAGGCGCGCTCGGCAAGCTGTCTGGGGTCAGACTAGTTTTTGGCTGAAGCTGCCTCGAAGTGTCGGGGCGACAGAGTGCGCATCCTTCGAACGATTTCCTTTACCACAAGCTTGCTGAGAGTGAGAGGAGTGCCGGTTTTCCGGTGACGGGTTAAGGGCTGGGAGAGTGGCTCCCGGCGCCTGTCACGGAGGAATGCCGATGGGCGTTGTGGAAGTAATGGATCCGGTGCAGCCGACGCGGGCTGGTGGCTGGAAAGTGGATGTGAGCCGGGGTGAGCGGAACGGGCGGGTGTCGTCCGAATGGTTCAACCGTCCAGATGACGAGCGGTATCTGTCGCTCGACGATCTCTGGGCCAATGTGAAGGGCCGATCGGAACGCAGCCGCAGCCGGGTGGTACAGACGGCGGATATCCGGGTCGACGCTGCGCGCGACAACCCCGAGCGGTTGCACCTGATGTTGCCGAAGGCGCAAGAACCGGTCGCGCCCACGCATTGGGCCTTCGGCCAACTCGCCAGCATCGTCGGCGCCCCGGCGTCCTATCTGCGGCAGTTGCCAGCGCCGCTGGCGGGGATCAATCTGCAATATGGTCTGACCAACCACCGCGCCGAGCAGGTAAAGACCTTCGAGACCGAGGATGGCCGCACGGAGTTGCGCGCCGTGACCGGCCCCGATTATGGCCGCATCCACGATTTCGAACTGGTCGAGGCGGTGCAGCGCATCGCGGGCAATGGAACGGGCGATACGCGCTGGAAGGTGCCGGGCGTGCTCGACTGGTCGACCGGGGTCTACAACCCCGATGTTGAGATCAGCCGCGACACGACCACGCTCTATGCCTCGGACCGGGACGTCTTCCTGTTTCTGGTCGACGATCACAACCCGATCGAGGCGGGCAAGCTGCCCGACGGTTCGCCCGATCTCTTCTGTGGTTGCCGCCCGTGATGCAAGAGACTTTTGACCCTGCTGGCATGTGATCGAAGGCGCTCTTCTGTCAGGCCTTTGAGTGCGGCACATTCAGAAGCCGCTGGCCGGTATGGTGATCCGCGGATCAGGTC
>NZ_JAUSNR010000048.1 GCF_030656345.1 Pseudotabrizicola sp.
ACAAAAGACCGTTCCAACCCGTCATCCCCCAAACAACGCCAGAAACAGCCTCCCGTCTTCAAGCTGTCCGGTCAACAGACAGTTCGTTCATGTTATATTCTCTAAAATGTCCATATATGCACGCTCGGGCCTGTTGGGCCAAGCACGCAGGTCGTTTTCCGAGGCATTGGTGTGAAGCGGGATCTCCGGTCGCTCCAGCACCTTCAGCAGTTCGGCCTTCCGCCTGTGCAAGCGGGCCAGCAACTGGTCTAGGTCCTTGTAGCGGGTTGGTTGGGTGAAGAGATCGTCGAAGCGTTTGACGAGGATGGGCCTGTCCATCGCCAACGGCCTTTGCTTCCAGAGCTTCAGATCCCGTTAAAGGACCCAGATCCCAGCGCATCTCGGGGTCGAACCAGATCGTCAGCGAGCCCCGGCGCTTGAGCGCGTCGTTATAGGCTGGCCAGTTCGTGGTCTTGTAGGCGGGGGGGTGTGGGTCTCCGCACGCACTTCTGCTACCACGCTGGATTCACAAGATGAATCCCCCCATGAGCTTTGTGCAACAAAGCCGTTTCAAAGAGTCGGCTGCAGATTTCACCTGCGGCAGCGGTCCCGCATCTGCGGCTATTCGCCCAGCCGTTCGAGCAGGCGGCAATAAGCGGTCTGGCCGATACGAAAGCTGGAAAGCCGGAAGAATTCGTTGGGGGCATGCAGGTTTTCGTCGGGCAGGCCGAAAGCAAAGACGGTGGCATGGACCCCAAGCTCGTTCAGCAGCATCGTCATCACCGGGATCGAGCCGCCGGTGCGGGTGATATAGGGGGATTTGCCGTAAACCTCGGTCAGAACCTCGCCCGCGATGGTGCTGGAGTTGTGGCCGGAGGGGACGAGGAAGGGGTCCGCACTTCCTGCGAGCCGGTCGACGCGGGCCCGCAGGCCGTGGGGGATATGGGTTTCGATGTGTGACTTGAGCAGGGCATAGATCGTGTCGGGTTTCTGGTTGGCCACCAGCCGACAGGTGATCTTGGCCCTGGCCTCTGCCGGCAGGACCGTCTTGATACCGTTGCCTTGCCAGCCGCCCCAGATGCCGTTGAGTTCAAAAGTTGGCCGTGCCCAGAGCCGTTCGCGCGTGGTGTAGTTTGGTTCGCCAAAGACATCGGGCACGCCGAGTGCGTCGATATAGGCGGCCTCGTCAAAGGGAATCCGGGCAAAGGCGGCGCGATCCTCGACCGTGAGGTCGATCACGTCGTCATAAAAGCCATCGACGGTGATGCGCCCGTCGGGTCCCTTCATCGAGGCGATGATCTGGCTGAGGCCCTGAATCGGGTTGGCGATGCCGCCGCCCTGTTGGCCGGAATGTTGATCGGAACGCGCGCCGGTGACGGTGACTTCGCAGGCGACCAGCCCCTTGAGGCCGGTGATGAGTTGCGGCTGATCCTCGGCCCATTGGCTGCCATCGGCGGAAAAGATCATGTCGGCCTTGAGCATTGCGCCATGTTCGGTAACGAAAGGGGGCAGATGCGGCGAGCCGATTTCCTCTTGTCCTTCGAAGAAGAATTTGACGTTGACGGGCAGCCGCCCGGTGGTTTTGAGCATCGCCTCTGCGGCGATGATCGGGATGAACATGCCGCCTTTGTCGTCGGATGCCCCGCGCCCAAAGACCTTGTCATCGCGCACGGTCGCGTCAAATGGGGGGCTGTCCCAGAGATCGAAGGGTTCGGCGGGTTGCACGTCGAAATGGCCGTAGATCAGGATCGTCGGTTTGTCCGCCCCGGCGTGGAGCCAGTCGGCATAGACGACCGGATGGCCTGCGGTGGGCATCATCACGATGTTTTCGGCACCGGCGGCGCGCAGCCGGTTCATCACCCATTCGCCCGCGCGCACCACGTCGCCCTTGTGGGCGTCGTCGGCAGAGACGGAGGGAATCCTTACAAAATCAACGAGTTCATCGACGAAACGCGATTGATGCGTGTCGAGATAATCGGTCCAGTTCATTGCAACGCTCCTCAGGCTGCGGGCATCCGCGTTTCGACGAGTTCGGCCCAATAGGAGGCACCGACCGGGATCACCTCATCGTTGAAATTATAGAGCGGGTGGTGGACCTCGGCGCTGTCGCCATTGCCGATCTGGATATAGGCACCGGGGCAGACCTCGAGCATATAGGCGAAATCCTCGCCGCCCATGATCGGCGCGGTGTTGTCGTTGACGGCGGCAGAGCCAGATATTTTGCGCGCGATGTCGGCGGCGATCTGCGTTTCTGCCTCGGCATTGACCATGGAGGGGTAGCCGGGGCTCCATTCGACCTCGGCCCGCCCGCCAAGGGATTGCGCGGTCAGGGTGGCGATGGATATGAGCCGCTCTTCAGCGAGTTTGCGCAGATCGGCGTCAAAAGTGCGCACGGTGCCGCGCAATTCCACCCGCTCGGGGATCACGTTCCACGCCTCGCTTTCTGTGCGGAAGGAGGTGACGGAGACGACGACGGAATCCACGGGGTTGGCGTTGCGCGAGGCGATGGTTTGCAGCGACATGACGATCTGGCTGGCCATGACGGTGGTATCGACATTGGCATGCGGTTGGGCGGCATGCCCGCCTTTGCCGATCACATGAATGGTGAAATTGTCGGTCGCGGCGTAGAATGGCCCCGGTTTTATCGAGAAATGTCCGACGGGCAGGCCGGGGGCATTGTGCATACCGTAGATCTCCTTGATCCCGAAGCGGGTGATCAGCCCGTCCTTGACCATGGCCTCGCCACCGGCGCCGCCTTCTTCGGCTGGTTGAAAGACGACCGCGACGGCGCCGTCGAAATTGCGGGTTTCGGCCAGATATTTGGCCGCCCCCAGCAGCATGGCGGTGTGGCCGTCATGGCCGCAGGCGTGCATTTTGCCGGGGGTTTTGGAGGCATAGGGCAGACCCGTCGCCTCGATGATCGGCAGCGCGTCCATGTCGGCGCGCAGACCAACGACGTGGCCGTGCCGGTCGGATTTGCCCTTGATGATGCCGACGACGCCTGTGCGCCCGATCCCCTCGACCACCTCGTCACAGCCGAATTCGCGCAGTTTGGCCGCGACGATGCCGGAGGTGCGGTGGGTGTCATACATCAGTTCGGGGTTTTCGTGCAGGTCGCGCCGCCATGCGGTGATTTCGGCGTGCATTTCGGCCAGACGGTTCTTGATCGGCATGGTCTCTCTCCCTTGACGGCGTTGGTTCAGGCCTGCAGCACAAGATGGCCGGGGGCCACCTCGCTATAGACCGAAGGTGCGGGCTGATACCCGATTGGAAATATCGGTGAGGTGATCGGCTTGAAGCTCAGATCCTCGGCAAAGCGGCGTTTGCGCGGGTCGGCGATGGGAACGGCGGACAAAAGCTGTTGGGTGTAGGGGTGCTGCGGGCTGTCGAACACCGCCGCGCGCGGCCCGATTTCGACGATGCGCCCGAGATACATGACCCCGACATGGTGTGCCACGCGTTCGACTACGGCCATGTCGTGGCTGATGAAGAGATAGGAGAGGCCAAGGTCGGCCTGCAACTCCATCATCAGGTTGAGCACCTGCGCCTGCACCGAGACGTCGAGCGCTGAGACAGCTTCGTCCGCGACGATGAGTTTGGGGTTGACGGCCAGCGCGCGGGCAATGGCGACGCGTTGCCGCTGGCCACCCGAGAGTTCGTGTGGAAAGCGGTTCATGAAAGCGCGGGGCAGTTGGACCCGGTCGAAAATCCCGGCCACGCGGTCCTTGAGCGCCTGACCGCGCGCCATTCCGAAGTTCAATAGCGGTTCGGCGACCTGATCCTTGAGCCGCCGGTAGGGGTTGAGTGAGGCGAATGGGTCTTGAAACACCATCTGCATGTCGGCGCGGGCGCGGCGCAGGTCGTCGTGGCCGAGTGCGCCGATGTCGCGTCCGCCGATCCAGACTTCGCCGGACTGCGGTTCGATCAGGCGCAGGATGGAGCGACCGCAGGAAGATTTGCCGCAGCCGGATTCGCCCACCAGCGCCAGGGTTTCGCCGACGTTGAGGGTGAAACTGACATCCTCGACGGCGTGGACCTGAGCGACGGTGCGGCGCAGGATGCCGCCCTTGACCGGAAAGCGCGTGGTGAGGTGGCGCACGTCGAGCAGCACTTCGGGTTTGCGGGCGGCGACTGGTGCTGCGGCAGCGGTGGCGGCGCGAGCGGCTTCGTCACCGATCAGGCGCATCCTTTCAGGGGCGGCTTTGCCCTTCATCTCGCCCAGTTTCGGGACGGCGGCGAGCAGCGCCTTGGTGTAATCCTCCTTCGGGTTCTCGAAGATCTCCTCGACGGTGCCCGTCTCGACGATGCGGCCACGGTACATGACGACGACCCGGTCGGCCATCTGGGCCACGACGGCCATGTCATGCGTGATGAAAAGGACGGCCATCCCATTTTCACGTTTGAGCCGGTTGATGAGGGCGAGGATTTCGGCCTGAATTGTCACATCGAGCGCCGTTGTCGGCTCGTCCGCGATGAGCAGGCGTGGTTCGCAGGCCATGGCCATCGCGATCACCACGCGCTGGCGCATGCCGCCGGAAAGCTCGTGCGGGTATTGGCGCAGGCGGCGTTCAGGCTCTGGGATGCGAACGGAGCGGAGCAGGTCGAGCGCGCGGGTGCGGGCGGCGTCGCGGCTGAGGCCCTTGTGCAGGATCAGGCCGTCGGTCAACTGCCGTTCCACGGTGAACACCGGGTTGAGCGAGGTCATCGGCTCCTGAAAGATCATGCCGATCTCGTTGCCGCGAATTTCGCCCATGACCTGCGGGCTGGCGGCGGCGAGATCGAGGATTTGCCCGTCGGGGCGCCGGAAGGAAAGTGATCCGCCAGCGATGGTGCCGCCGCCAAACTCGACCAGCCGCATGAGCGAGAGCGAGGTCACGGATTTGCCCGAGCCGCTTTCGCCGACGACGCAGACGGTTTCGCCGGGGTTGATCGAGAAGGAGACATCCTCGACCCCGATGACCGGGCCGGAATCGGTGGCAAAGGCGACGCGCAGGTGATCGACGGTGACGAGAGCGTTCATTTTGACCTCGGATCAAGGATGTCGCGCAGCACGTCGCCGAACATGTTGAGCCCGAGCACGGTGAGAGCCACCGCGAAGCCCGGCACAAGTGCTGTCCACGGTGCGCGGTCGAGATAGTCGCGCGAGGCCTGAATCATCAGCCCCCAGCTCGCGGCGGGGGGCTGGGTGCCAAGGCCAAGAAAGGATAGCCCGGCCTCGGCCAATATCGCAAAGGCGATGGAGATTGTGGCCTGCACGATCACGGCGGGCATGATGTTGGGCAGGATGTGCCGCCACAGGATCAGCATGTCGGTGGTGCCGGAGGAGCGCGCGGCCTCTACATAAGGCATTTGCGCGACGCGCAATGCCTCGCCCCGCACGATCCGGGCGAGATAGGGGGTGAAGGCGACACCGATGGCGATGATGGTGTTTTGCAGGTTCGGCCCCAGCACGGCAGAGATGGTCAGCGCAAGCAAGAGGGCCGGAAAGGCCAGCAGCGTATCGACAAACCGCATCAGTATATTGTCGGTGAGCCCGCCGAAATAACCCGAGACCATGCCGAGCGGCAGGCCGATCAGGATGCTCATCAACACGGATGTCACCGCGATCTGAAGTGACAGTTGTGTGCCGAGCATGACCCGGATAAAAAGATCGCGCCCGAGTTGATCGGTGCCAAAGGGATGGGACCATGATGGCGGCGCCAGACGCGCGGTCATGTCCATGGCCGTGCCCGCCTCTGGTGGGATGAAGAGCGGCGCAAAGATGCCAATCAGCACGATGCCAATGACAAGGATGAGGCCGATGAGCCCTTTGACGGTGAGAAAGCGTTTCATGTCAGCCCAACCTGATCCGGGGGTCGATGGCCAGATAGAGCAGGTCCACGACGAGATTTGTCAGCATCACCACGGCGGCGATGACAAAGACGCTGGCCTGAATAAGCGGCATGTCCCGGTTGAGCAGCGCCTGATAGGTGAGCCAGCCCATGCCGGTATAGTTGAACAGGCTTTCCATCACGATGATCGAGCCGAAGAGATAACCGACCTGAAGACCTGCGATGGTGATGACCGGTCCGATGGCATTGGCGAGTGCGTAGCGCCAGATCACCGTGCGTTCGGCCAGCCCCTTGGCGCGGGCGACGCGGATGAACTCCTGTCCCAGAATGCCGGTCATGGTGGAGCGGGTCATGCGGGTGAGATGCGCCATGAGGCCGAGCCCGAGCGCGAGGGAGGGCAGGAAGGCATGTTTGATTGCACCGCCCAGATCGACGGCGGGTTCGACGAAGCCGGATGAAGGAAACCAGCCGAGCCAGCGCGCAAAGACGAGGATCATCACGATCCCCCAGAAGAAATCGGGCAGGCTGACGCCGAGAAGGGCTGTCGATGAACTGGCCGTGTCCTGCCATTTGTCGCGGTGGACCGCCGCCCAGACGCCGAGTGGCACGGAGAGTGCCAGTGCTATGGTCATCGACATGACGACGATGATCGCGGAGGCGGTGATCTTTTGCGACAAAAGCTCTGCAATCGGTTTCTTGAAAATCAGGCTGTCACCCCAGTCGCCGGTGAGCATACCGCCGACCCATCGCCCATATTGCATCAGAAGCGGATCGTTGAGACCCAGCGATTGCCGCAACCCTTCGAGTGCTTCGGGGTTGGATTGCGTCCCCATGATCATCATCGCCACATCACCCGGCAGGATGTTGGTGATGGCGAAGGTCACCAATGTGATCAGAAACAGGGTGAGGATGACCGACAAAAGCCGGTTCAGCACATAGGTCATGGGGAACGCTCGTCACAAAGAGATGCCGGCGGGTCAGAAGCGACCCGCCGGAGCGTGTGATCGGGCCCGAATGGGGCCCAGATCAGGCCCAGATCAGGTCCGGGTCAGGCGGACAGCCAGACCTTGTGGAAGTTCAGGTTCGATCCGTTCGGATGCACGACGGTATCAAGACCCATCACGGTTGGCTGTGCCCCGATAGTACCGTTGCGGAACCACAGGACGATGTCATGCGCCTCGTCAAAGATCTGCTGCTGCACCTGCTGATAGACCGCCGCACGTTCTGCATCGCCTACGGTGATGCGCGCACGCTCTGTCAACTCGTCAATGACCGGATCGTTGATCCCACGGTAGTTGAAGGCACCGGTCGAGTTCCAGAGGCTGTAAAAGAGGTAGTCAGGCTCCCACAGAGAGAAGAAGTTCATCATCGTCATCTGGTAATCTTTGTCGACCCAGCACTGGCTGAGCCAATCGGCCCAGGTCAGCTGTTCGATGGTCAGGTTGACGCCTGCCATGCGGAACCATTCGACGAGGATCTGCGCGGTTTCGATGTGGTAGGGGTAGTTGGTCGTGGCCTTGAACACGATATTGAGCGAGCCTTCGGGATAGCCAGCCTCTGCCAGAAGCGCCTTGGCCCCTTCGATGTCCTGCGGCCGTTGCGTGATCGCGGTGTTGTAGGCGGCGCTGGTCGGAAAGCAGGCGCTGGGCGAGGTTGCACCCTGGCCCCAGAGCGCGCCCTGCATCAGCGCCTCTTTGTCGACGATCATGTCAAAGGCGATGCGCACCCGCGAATCCTGGAACGGCTCGAACGTGTGGTTCATGTTGATGAAGTCGAAGTTGAGCGGGAACCATGTCTTGACCTGCAGGCTGGCATCACCTTGCAGTTCGGTGACCCGGTCGAGCGGGATATCGTTGATCATGTGCAGTTCGCCGGTGCGCAGGCCGGTGAGACGCGTCGTGGTTTCGGTGATTTCGCGCGCCAGAACGCCGTCGAGGTAGGCGGGGCCGGCCCAATAATCATCGAAACGCGCCATTTCGACGACGGTGCCGACCTCGTAGCGCACGAATTTGAACGGGCCTGCGCCCATCGGGTTGGTGCCCTGGGTCGGGCCGGAATCGACCGGCATGATAACGCCTGCGCCGTTTTCGGCCAGACGCGACAGGAAGGGTGCGTTGATCGCGCTCATGTTGATGATGACGGTCAGGTCATCGGGGGTGTCGATGCTGGCCACGTTGTTGAACACTTCAAAACTGACCGCGCCGGTGGCCGGGTCCTTGCACCGCTCGAACGAGTATTTCACATCGGCAGAGGTCATGGTGGCGCCGTTGTGGAATTTGACATTGGGCCGCAGTCTGAAGGTGTAGGTGAGGCCATCCCCGGACACTTCAAAGCTTTCGGCGAGGTCGGGGATCACCTTGAGGTCGGCGTCCACCGTCACGATCGCGGAGTGGATGTTTTGCAGCACCCGGCCCGAGGAGGCGGTGCCGGTCTGGTGAATGTCGAGGTTTTGCGTGGTTTCTGAGTGGCCCCAGATCAGGGTGCCGCCGCTGACCGGTGTGTCCTGAGCGGCCAGCATGGATGGCATGGTCGAGCCGAGCATGACCATGCTGCCCATGATGGCGGTGGAATTACGAAGGAAGTCTCTGCGTTTCATATTCTCATTCTCCCTGAAGGTTGACCGGAGGCCGGTCGCGTTACGTCAGTTTCATCTCCGCCCTGAAAGGGGAGCGGGTCGCTCTTGGCTGCTCATTTCGGGAAACCGGGGCGCAGATGCGCCACGGCAAGTTCACGCTCCAACGCCATGCCCAGATTGAGGATCGGCCCTTCGTCAAAGAGCCGGCCCCAGAGGGAAATGCCCTGCGGCACGCTGAATGTCTGACCGGCGGTATCGGCGTCGCCGGTGGTGAGTTTGCCGGAGCCGAGCGAGGCGGGGCTGCGGGTGCCCAATTCCACGAATCCGCTGCGCAGATGCAGACAGGGGTGGCCGGTAAAGTTGGAGGCGATCAGCATCGGGCCGGTCATGAAGGGCCCGATCAGCGCATCGACCTGCTGGAAAAGCCCGTCGAGCGCCTGCATCACGACATAGCGCAGCCGGTCAAGCTGCACATGATCGACAGCGGACAGGAAGCGCGCCTTGCGCATCGTGTTGGGCCAGGCGCCGTCTTCTTGCCAGGTCAGTGTGTCGTCCAGATTGTTCAGGGTCAGATCCTCGAAGCTGGCGGCGGCCTCGGCGTAGAGGATGTTCATCAGCGCGCCGTAGGGCAGGTCGGGCAGCGCGACCTCTACCACCTCGATCCCGAGGCGGCGCGCGGCGGCGAGGGCCGCGTGATCGACGGCTGTGGCCCCTTCACCAAAGGCGGCAGGAAGGTAGCCGAGCCGCAGACCGCTGATATCTTTGCCTGCATCAAAGACGAAGGGGGCAGCGATGCTGAACCGGTCATTGATGTCGCCGCCGTTCAGGGCAGCGAGGATGATGGCGGTATCTTCTACCGAGCGGCAGATCGGCCCAACTTTGTCGAGCGAATTGGACAGTGCCATGGCCCCGGCCCGGCTGATCCGGCCAAAGGTGGGCCGCAGCCCGGTGGTGCCGCAGCGCTGGCTGGGCGACGTGATCGATCCCAGGGTTTCGGTGCCGATGGCAAAGGCGCAGAGTCCGCCGGCGGTGGCGCTGGCCGAGCCTGCGCTGGAACCGCTCGACCCTTCGTTCAGGTTCCAGGGGTTGCGCGTCACACCGCCATACCAGATGTCGTTATAGGCCAGCGCGCCGACCGTGGTCTTGCCCAGCAGCACGGCACCTTTGGCGCGCAAGAGCCGCACGATGGTGGCGTCCTGATCCGGCATCCGGTCGCGGAACGGCTCTGCCCCCCAGCCGGTGACGATGCCTTTGGTATCAAACAGATCCTTGACGCCGTAGGGGATGCCGTGAAGTGGGCCGAGGTTGACGCCTACCTGCGTCAGCGCATCGGCGGCATCGGCCTCTGCCAATGCGAGGTCTGGGGTGACGGTGGCCCAGCATTCGAGTTTTGGCCCCAAAATCGCGATCCGGTCGAGGTAGATCTGCGTGAGCCGGCGACTGGTCAATGTACCGCTCGCGATCCAATGTGCGAGGTGGGTGACGGGGGCGAAGGCGATATCCTCGTCATTGTCAGGCAGGGCCGCGGTGACGGGGGAAAGTTTCAGCGCATTGGCACCATGCGGCAAGGCAAAACCGGGCAGGCGTGGGTCGAACCTGCTGGCCATCGGTACGGTATTGGCCAGCGGCACCGCGCGCCGTTCCAGCGCCTGACCGATCTGGCCCTGCAGATTGTCCAGCATCTGGGCGCGTTCGCTTTCAGTGTAAGTGACGCCCATCAATCGCTCTGCTGCGGCGATCTGGGCGAGGGTGATGTCGGTCATGTCGGGGCCTCTTCTGGAAAATGCGTGCCGATGATCCGTTGCAGGTTGCGCGCGAGAGTGGTCAGATGCGCGCGCATCGCGGCCTCTGCTCCAGCGGCGTCACCGGCCTCGATCCGGTCGATGATTGCATGATGTTCGCTGTCGCTGACCTGCAGCGTTTCGACGCTGCGCGCCTTTGACCGCAGGCCGCGCCAGTTTTCGTTGCCCCTGATCTCGTCGATCATCGAGAATGCGGTGAGCAGGGGTTTGTTGTCGGCAGTGCGGGCGATCATCTTGTGCAGGGCGCCATCCCAAAGCTCGAACGAGACGGTATCTGCGGCGCTCAAGGTCCGTGCGGCGAGGTTGCGCATGCGGGCGATGTCGGCGGGCAGCGCGCGGGCCGCGCACATGGCGGCAAGTGCTGGTTCGATGCAAAGCCGGGCCTCCATCACTTCGAGAATGGTGGTTTCGCCGACAATTTCGGCTGCGAGGACCTGGGTCGGATCGGGGGGCAATCCTGCGAAAGTGCCTTTGCCCTGCCGCCGCCAGATCAACCCTTCGGCCTCGAGCACATCGAGTGCGCGGCGCACGGTGCGCCGCCCGGCGCGGGTCATCTGGCACATTTCGCGCTCTGGTGGCAGGCGGCCATCCGGACCCAGCGCCCCGTTTTCGATCATCGCCCGCAAACGCGCCTGTACCTCGGCGATGCTCTCACTGGCGGCTTGGTCGAGGACGGAACGGGCGGGAGGGGTCATCGAACGAACCATTCATGGATTGGTGCAATCAAGTTAATCCGGATTTTTCATCTGTCAAGAATCATTTGGACTTGGTCGGC
This sequence comes from Pseudotabrizicola sp., assembly GCF_030656345.1. GTDB lineage: Bacteria > Pseudomonadota > Alphaproteobacteria > Rhodobacterales > Rhodobacteraceae > Pseudotabrizicola. Next base: position 10,963 of record NZ_JAUSNR010000048.1, read on the forward strand.
GCCGGAACCGATTAAGGCTAAGTTAGGCGAGTGCCAGTTGAAATCTTGCACGTTCGAGAAACAATCGGGGGGCCATCGTGCCCGAAACAACGGCATATCAGGAAGCGGTGCATCGCATGTGGCGTGCAGGCGCGGGACTGGCGGAGATGGATTCGCAATTCTGGAGCAGGATCAATCGTCTAATGGAGCAAACGCAAATCAACTGTTCCAAGCATGCAGCGCGTGACGTACACGCCTCGACGAAATCGCAAACGCTGTTTTTCGCTAGGCTTCGAGAAGTCATTGATGTGAGTGGTCATTGCTCCGGCGCCGATCCGGAAACCGCCATGCTCTGGCGTGATTGTGCGCAGGCCGGGCAGGTGTTTGATCAGCCGCCGTCTTCACCAAGGGCCTGAACGGATACGCGTGTGACAAGTCACGCATGACAAGCATAGGACACGGATAAGATGACGAATTTTAACATTGGCGTGGACATTTCCAAATCCCATCTGGATGTGTTTCGGCTGGAAGACGGTGCGGCGCAACGCTTCGATAATTCGGCTGCGGGATTTCGCGATTTGGCCAGATGGCTGGGTAAATCGCCGGTGGCGCGGGTCGTGTTCGAACGGACGGGGGCGTATCACACGGCCTTCGAGGCGAAGCTTGGTGTGACGTTCCCCTTGGTCAAGGTCAACCCGCTGCAAGCGCGCCGGTTCGCCGAGGCGCATGGCACGAGGGCCAAGACCGATGCAGTGGATGCCCGGATTTTGGCGCGCATGGGAGCCGCATTCGACCTTGAGGTGCAAGCAGATGGTGAAACTGGTGGGGGTCGAGTTCCATTACTGCGGCTTATGGTCCGCCAAAGCAATTGCAGTAGCTCTTTGCGGACTGACCCTGCAAGATGCTGCGAGACGGAGGAGTGACCAATGCCCGAGAGTGACCGCGTTGCAGCCTTGCGCAGTGTCGAACTGGTTGTGCCGGACCTCGACCCTGCGGTCGATTTCCTCACCCGGGCCTGGGGATTGTCGCAGCTTGATGTGCGGGGTGAGACGGTTTTTCTGCATGGCACCGGCAAGGATCACCACTGCGTGGCCCTGTCGCGTGGCGATGCGCCGGGCATTTCCGGCATGACCTTGGGGTCTGATGCCGGAGGGGGCAGGATCGTATCATAAGGGCTTCAACGGCGTTTCGGCCACCTGTACTCGCCGGTGAGCAGGATGTGTGCCCATCCGAGGGGCGAGATGTGCGCCATGAGGTCGGGTGAGCAATCCAGACCGGCGCGTCGGCGGCTGGCGACGGCATGGCCGAGATGCTTGGT
>NZ_JAUSNR010000049.1 GCF_030656345.1 Pseudotabrizicola sp.
ACGGGACCTGCAAAAGCGAGGCCAAGCGCAAGTGTCGCGGCACCGGTGGCAAGGGAACGGGACAAGCGCTTGATCATCGCAAACTCTCCAAGGTGAAATCCATGAACTGCCGCTCGGCCGCTTGCGCGGCGGCCATGGCGAGTTGTTCCTCGCTGAGGGGCTGGGTGTGAGCGGCCTTGATCCGGGTCCGGATCGCGACCAGCCGGGCAAGCTCGGCCCGGGCGTAAGTGTTGAGTGCGATGGCCTCGTGCAGGTCTTCGGTCTCACCGATGCGGGTGATGATGTCCTGCACCCGCAAGGCAGCTGCGCGGACCGAGACCAACGAGTAGTCGCCGTAGACACCCGCCCCATGGGCGGAGAGACTGAAGCTCGCGTTCGCCAGAAGGACGGGGTCGATGGTTCCGAGCGCATCGATCCCGCCGACGGCGGCGAGGTAGCTGTTGTACTGCTGCGGGATCACCACGACGTAGTGTTGGGTTTCCGCGAAGGGCGGCACACCGCCATAATCCTGCACGTTGCCCGGTCCTGCGTTGTAAGCGGCAAGCGCGTGGATGATGTTGCCATCGAACATGTTCAGCATCATCGCGAGGTATCTCGCGCCACCCGCGACCTGCAGATAAGGGTCGTCATAATAGGCCGGGTTGATGCCAAGGTCGCTCGCCGTAGCAGGCATGATCTGAGTAAGCCCGAAAGCTCCTGCGGGGGAGCGCGCACCAATCTGGAACCGGCTTTCCTGCCAGATCAGCGCCTGCAGAAGGCAGCGCCACTGCACAAGTGACAAGCCCGCGCGGCTTACGCCTGGTAGTCCGTGGGTGTCGCGCGCGGCGCGGATGATCAGCTCCTCGATCCCTTCCCGGGCATCGCCGAACATCCGGGCTGCGGCCGGGTTGTTGTCCTCAGGCCCATAGAGGCTGGCCGCCGCGCTTTCGACGTCGCCCCCAGATCCCTGAACCGCACCCTGCCCCGCCTCCAGCCCGGCCACGGTGCCTGCGACATCGCCGGAGCCGAGGGACATCGCGTCCATCAGCCCTTCGAGGGAGGCGAGCTGCTGGCGCTCGATCTCGGCCAGCTCCTCCTCGCGTGTCAGCCGGTCCTGTTGCAGTGCCAGATCCTGGTCCGTCTGCTCGAGGATCGCCTGCCGTTCTGCGAAGAGCCGCAGGTCGAAGGTCGGCACGCCCTGGGCGACCGCTGGCCCCGCCGTGGGACCTGCTAGCGCGAGGCCGACCATTGAAAGGGAAAGCCAGGTCCGCATGCGTTCAGCCGCCCGCCCCCAGCATCACGAAATCGCAGGCCGAGTCGCGGCGCGTGACTGTGGCGCCCATGGTCGAGATCGTCGTCGTGGCGGCTCCCGACTGCGCGGGTGCGTCGCGAAAGTTGAAGCAGTTGGCCGCTGCGGGGTTATGCTGCGCACAGGCCGTCAGGGTCAGGCCGAGGCCAAGCAGCACGGCGCTGCGCATGATGGTACGGATCATGTCACTCTCCAGAAATCAGGGCGGTCACGGTAGTCAGGGCCGACAAGGGCCTGGCCCTTCTCCATGCCGCCAAGGATGGTCACGAGGGGGCCGAGCGCGCCCAGATCGGCGTCGATCACCACCGCGCCCCGGTCATCGCGCACGAGCGCGAGCCGCGAGGCGGAGCCGACGCCCAGGAGCACGTCGAGCTCCTTGTCGCTGAGACCCAGCATCGCGTAGTCGGCGGCCGAGGCGCGGATGTTGGGCAGGAGCACCTGCGTCGGTACGGCTTCCACGATGGTCTTGCCGGTCCGGGTGCGCTCGAGCTGGCTGGCATACTGGGTCATCATCACGACGACCGCGTTCTGCTTTCGCGCGGTCACCAGCCAGTTCGAGAGCCGCTCCGCGAAATACGCGTTGTCGAGGGCCTTCCAGGCCTCGTCGATCACGATGATCGTGGGCTTGCGATCCTCGATCACCCGCTCGACCCGGCGGAAGAGGTAGGACAGGACCGCCATGCGTTCCCGTTCGCTCTCGGAGTCGAGGATGCCGGTTAGATCGAATCCCGCGACATCAGCGTCGGTGCTGCCCCCGATTTGGAACGTGTCGTTTGCGTTCGCCCCGAAAATCCAGCCGTAGCGGCCCTCGGCGGTCCATTCCTGCATCCGCTCGAAGAGATCGCCGTCGTCATCGGTCGAGACGAGGAGCGAGGCGAAGTCCGACCAGTTCCTGAGCCCCGCATTCCCGGCGCTTGCGTTCTGGCGCACGACCTCCTGCAGGCGGTTGGTCTGCACCGGGGTCAAAGGCCTGTCGCGGCGCTCGAGGAGGCTTGCGAGCCAGTCAGCAAGCCAGGCCTGACCTCGGGCATCAATCTCGGTCTGCAGGGGGTTGAGCCCCGTGGGCCGTCCGGCGCGCACGGTCGAATAGCTGCCGCCAAGCGCGCGGACGGCCATTTCCATGCCGGCGCGGTAGTCGAAGACGAAGAGCCGGGCACCTGCGCGCCGGGCCATGGTCATGAGGAAAGCCGCGAGCACGGATTTGCCCGACCCGGGGCGGCCGAGGATCAGCGTGTGCCCGCCTGTGGGCTCACGGTCCGGCGCGCCCTCTTCGTGGAAGTTGAACCGGAACCCGCTGCGCTCTGGCGTCGGGAAAAGCGTGATCGGCACGCCCCACGGCACTTCCCGGCCAATCTTGCCGAGCGGCGTGCGATGGAAGGTGGCGAGATCCGCGAAGTTGTGGTTCGTGATCGCGGCCTTGCGGCTCCGCGCCCCGGTGTTGCCAGGATGCTGCGCCATAAAATGCGCCCGCGCCCCGAAGGCTTCTGAGATCAGGTTGATGCCGGAGGTGGCGGAGATGTTGCGGATCTCGGCCGCGATATCGTCGAGCTGGCCTCTGGTGCGCGCATAGACGGCCACCGTCATATGGTGTTCCCCGAAGATCAGGCGCTTCGATTCCAGATCGTCCTGTGCGAGTTCGAGTTCCTGCGCGAGGCTGACGGCCCCGTCATTGGCGGCCTGCATCAGGCGCAACTGCCGCTTGATGCGACCCGCCATAATGTTGGCATTGATCGGCACAAAGGAGTGTGTGACCACCATGTCGACGGGCAGGTTCAGCTCGTCGAGCATCAGGCTGTCGGTCTTGGCGGGGTAGTTCTTCACTGCGAAGATCGTGCCGAGCTTGTCGCCGACGGCACCGTCAGAGAGCGCGATGGTCGTGCCGCGGAAGGTGACGCGGGTATTGGCAACATCCTCGGCGATCACGCCGAGGCGCGATCGCGGGTAGAGCGGGTGCTCTTCGCCGGTGTTCAGAGATCCGAGGAAGCCCAGAAGCTCGCCGGAGCTGGCAGCAAGGAGGCGGGGTTTCAACTCATCGAAGGATGACAGGAGAAATCCCACGACCTCGTCGAGCTTTCGCAAGCGCCGGGTCGTGTCGGCTGCATGCCGGGCGCGTCCCGCGCTCAGGCCAAACGGCAGACGGCTGCCGGTCTCCGGGCGCTTCAGCACCGTCAGGGTCAGTGTCTTGTCGCGCAAGCCCGACCGACCCAGATGGGCCTGCCAACGTTGGTCAACGGCGGCGGCGAACCCTGCGCCCGGGATGGGCGGCAGGGTCACATCGACCGCTTTCGAGACCTTGTGCAAGTAGAAGGAAAACTCGGTTCCGACCTGCGCGACGATCCCGGCGAGAAGCCCGCCGATCCGGTCGAGATGCGCATCTTCGCTCGTGGTGCTGTTCACCCCCTCGAGCCGGATGCATTGCATCAGCTCATTGCCGCGGGTCCGGATCGTCCGGTCGGTGACAAGGCTGACGTAAGGCAGCATGGACGAGAGCCGCTTCTCCCCCTTGACCCAAGCAGGCAGTGCGGTGAGCGGATCAAGCGCGGCGGCCACGTCATCGGCAAGTCCATCACGGGGCATAGCTGTCGCCTCCGTGGAGCTTGCGGTTCGTCGTGGGCGGGGTTTCCTGCAAAGTGATCACCAGCACATCGAGGAAGTTCGGATCCCAGTCCGCGGCTTTCCAGAGCGCTGGCCAGGCCAGCCCCGCGAAAACGGCCACCACCCCGCTCTGTACCCAGAGAAACAGGAGCGTTGAGCCGAATAGCCAGACCATGGCGTACATGATCGGCAGGCCCATCAGCTTGGGCGGCCTGAGAAGGCCGATGAACACGCGGGACTGCTCCGACATGGTTCTTGCTCAGGTCGTCCAGATGGCGGCGACGATGGTGGGCGCCGCGGCGATGCCCGCGATCGCGACCACGACCCAGAGCGCCTGACGGAAATCGAGGATGCCGAAGAGCCAGGAGAGGAACACGCCGATCAGTGCGAGCGTGCCGATCACGATGCCCAACGGGCCGGTGATCGCATCGACGATGCCCTGCAGCAGTGTCTGCACCGGCGAGAGGTCAATACTCTGGGCGAGTGCCGGTCCCGCCAGCACGATTAGGGCAGCCGCACCGAGCGCGACAACGGCCCGCGTGTGAAACACAGTTTGAAGGTTCTTGGACGTCACGACAGGTCTCCTCTGAGCCGTTGGAACACGGCTGTCACACGGGCCACATGGCCTTGGGTTTCTGGGTAAGGGGGGATGCCGCCGTGGCGGGCGACCGCATCGGGTCCGGCATTGTAAGCGGCGAGCGCCAGCGCAGGATCGCCGAATTGCTCGAGCATCATCAGTAGGTAACGGGCCGAGCCGTCGAGGTTTTGCGAAATGTCGTGGGGATCGACACCAAGATCATTGGCCGTGCCCGGCATCAACTGACCGAGGCCGATGGCACCGACAGGGCTGAGTGCGCCAGGGTTGTAGGCGCTCTCGACCTCGATGTTTGCGCGGTAGAAGAGCGCCCAGTCCGTGACCGACAGACCCGCCTGACGAAGCGCGTCATGGCTGCCGTAGCGCAGTGCCGTGGTCTCGATGGCGTGGAGGATTTCTGGGGAGGCGCGGACGGCCCGCGGGGTTACTCGCGCAGCAATCTCGCTGGAGGAAGTCTCATCCTCGTCCGATTGCGGGGCCGCAAAGAGAAAGAGGCGATCGGTTTGCGCGGAGCCATCCCTTGAGAGGGTGCGTAGTGAGCTCGCATCTACTGCGGTGTCGATCAGCCGGCCATCCGGGCCGACCGAGAAGATGAAGCCATCAGCTAGGGCTGCCGGCGCGGAATAGACGCCGGTTCCGAGGGCAATCGCAACGGCGCAAACGCTGTCAGTTATCCGCGACCAGAACCGGACCAGTCCGGAGTGCGTCGACGCGCCCAGGCGCAGCGTGCCGTTCGCGTCCACCTTCTTCGAGCGGAATGCTGACGCTCTTGCAGCCCATCTCGGCGAGGAAGCTGACGAGGCCGACGATAGTCTTGAACTCGCGCACCTTGAGATAGCTGCGGCTGGTGACAAGCATCTTGTCTGCACGCCCGTCTTCCGCGACGGCGCGCACAACCCAAGTACCGTACCAGCTGTTATGGCGCTTCTCGCCTGCCTCCTTGCAGACCACCTCGAGGAGGTAGCCGTCGGCCAGGAGGCCGCGCAGACCGTCTTCTGTAACCACATTCGGGGCTTCTTCTATCATGGCCTTCCCTTGGGTCCTTTTCCTGCCTGAGGTGCAGCATCAGTCCCACGGGGTCGCAACACCGTGGGCGATACAAGACAACATAAATGATAGCAAGGCAATAATATTGAGTTGACGCAGATCGCCTTGCTCTGATAGCAGTGCTACAGGACGACATTACAACATTAAAGGCGCGAAAGGAGTTTTGCCCTGCACATGTTCTGTGCGCGCAAAGCAGCCTTCGTGCTGCTCGCCATGGTGGCATGGCCTCAGGACGCTTTGGCCTCCCCCTGCCTCCCCCCTGAGCGCCCCTACCTGCCCTCAACTCCGGAAGACATGCGTGCCTATGCCGACCTCCTGAGGGCGGATTTCGAAGGCTACATCGCGGGGGTTCAGGACTACTTCCGCTGTCTCGATGCAGAGCGTGCGCGCGCGTTCGCCGAGGCGCAGGAAGTCAGCGCCGAGTACGGGCGGTTTCTTGAAGCCGTCGAATAAGTGACCTGTATGACTTCCCCGGGGGAAAGGTACCAGTTTGGTGCATGAACCACCCTGCGAGCGAGGTTCCACGCCGGATGGCTTGCACGACCAAGAGCACAACATCAGCTGATTAAATCCGATTGCTGTCGTAAATGTTGTATTGTATCGGACGTGTAACTTTGCAGGGAGTCGATACATGAAGGTGCCAATACGATCACTCACAGCCCTGGGGGTAGCGCTTGCGGCAATCCTGCCGGGCACGGCTTCCGCCCAGAGCTACCAGGTTGATTGCGCCATCCTCCTCTGCCTCGCGGGTGGCTGGCCGGCTTCAGCGCCATGCGCTCATGCACGTGCTGTCTTCATCCAGCGGATCACGCCCTGGCCAATCGAGCCACCGCTCCAAATCTGGCGCTGTCCGATGGGAGTGGCGTTCGACGGCCCTGCACCGCTTTCTCCAATGGAACGGCTCTACGACATCACCCTCAAGGCCGAGCAGGCGATCAGCGTGCCGGATCCCACAGTTCCTCTCGTCCCGGTTCAAGCTGTCGAGCGTGCAGACGTCGATATCTCGGGTGACGAATTCGACTTCGTCCGGAGCATCCGGGTCTATCACATCCAGTTCAGCCAGCGCCAAAATCGTGATGGCGATTGCATCCGCTCTGACAGCACGCGCCTTGGTTCCTACGGCACCCAAGGAGACTATCACTGGGCACGTTCGAGTGTGGCCCAGGTTCCTACGGCATCTGACCTTCCTCGCCCTGGGGGCTGCGGATCCGTCAGCTACCGATCGGTCTTCGTCGATTGGCGGGACCATGCCGGCAACTACGGCTTCGAAGAAGTCCGATACTGAACCCTCCCCGGGCCAGCGTCGTGTTGGCCTGTTCCTTTAGCCACCTGCACCGGAGGCTGTGCACCGAACCCAAAAAGGGAAACGACGCCAGACCGAAAAGCCTGACGCCGCGCTAGATAAAACCCCTGAACACGGTTCTTCTAGCGCACTGTCTGAACACCTTCAACCAGCAAAGTATTTTTGCTGGCAAAAATGTTGTTTGCTCTCGGCATGGCATCGGAGTCCTCAGGAGACCCGACCATGGAACCAACGACCGGCCTGATCCTGCGACGGATCACTCAAACGGACCTTTCCGTATCCGCTCACAAGCTCGCAACGCTGATCCTCGATGGGATAGCGTGGAAGGACGGCTACAACGGCCTATCCCGCGGAACGGCCGCGTTCACTCTCACCACGTTGGCAGAGAAGATGGACGTGTCGCGTCAGTATCTGAGCGTCTTGCTGGGAGAACTCGAAGCGTCGAGCCTGAAGCTCGAGCGTGAGAAGCCGAACGGCAAGTATGCGCCTTGGCTCTTCCGCTTTGCAGCCTTTGATGAGAGCGAAGGCCCCCACGATGTCGTGTCAAAGGGACACGACACATCACTATCTAGAGAAGAATCTCACAAAACTATATTCTCTGGGCATATCAACATCGATGAAGCGCCTAACGTGTTCCGAACATGTTGGGCCGAACTGATCAAGGCCGCGAAGACGGCACTGCCCTGCTGGAACGTCGACACGCAGGCGATCTGGGAGCGGTTCCTTGCCTTTAACCGGGCACGTGGAAATGCCCGCGTTCCGGCTGGATACTTGCTCGGGTTCATGCGCCGTTGGCGGACCGGTTCGTCAAGCACGGCTCCAAAAGCTTCATCTGAGCCAGAACCGTTGGCCAAAGAAGATCCCAAGATGCAGGAGCTTCATGACCAGATCCGCGCCGCGCCGAGTTCCAACCGGGAGTTTCATGCATCGGATCTTTGTAGGCTGATTGGTCAGACCGCCTACGATGCTCGTGTCCTGGACGTCGTCCGACAGTTCGGCTGTCCAAGGTTTGCTGCAATCCTCGCGGTCCACGGACGTGCCGTAATTGAAGGAGAGATTGCCAGGTAGTACGGTGAACACGACATCGATCGTTTCAAGTGCCTGGCCCTGAACCGCGCTTCTGACAGTGTGCTGCAGCTCGCCAAGCAAGGCGTGTCGATGCGATGGAGATCAAGGACGCTCCCTTTTGTGGAACTGCTGGTCGATCAGAGGGCTAGAAAAACGCGCTTGCACTATATTTTCATAATGCTAGAAATACCGCAGAAGGAGTAACCTCCATGGACATCGACCTTGCGGCATCTCGCCTCGCTGCTCTTGGAAACTCGACGCGCTTGCGCCTGTATCGCTTGCTTGTGCGTGCGGGCGAGACCGGGCTTTCGATGGGCCAGATTCAGGAAAAGCTGGGCATTCCTGGTTCCACCCTGTCACACCACTGCCGCGCGCTGGTTCAGGTCGATCTGATCCAGCAGGAGCGGGCTGGCACCTCACTGATCTGCCGTACGAACTACACTGTGATGCGCGGACTGATCGACGATCTGGCTGCCGAATGCTGTGCCGATGCCTGCATCGCGAGCAAGTGAGCGCATGTCCTCAGCCTCCATATTTCGATATTTCTAGCAGAAAAGGAACAGCGGAATGACAAAGACAGTTGCGATCCTTGGGGCGGGGCCGGTCGGGCTTGCCGCCGCTGCGCATGTTCTGGAGCGCGGTATGCTCCCTTTGGTTCTCGAGCAGGGCGATGCCGTCGGTCACGCTGTCCGGGCCTGGGGCCACGTGCCGATGTTTTCAAACTGGCGCTACAACATTGATGCGGCCGCAGTACGCAGGCTTGAGGCGGCGGGCTGGAAACGACCGGATCCGGAGGCACATCCAACCGGGGCAGATCTCTTAACGGACTACTTGGAACCGCTCGGTCAGTCACTTTCGTCGTGGCTGCGCCTTGGTCGCCGTGTCGTGGCGGTCTCACGCGCGGGGATCGACAAGGTCAAGGATACGGGCCGTGAGCAAACGCCTTTCGTGATCGAAACCGAAGGGACGTCCGGCCCGGAATTGCATCGCGCGGATGCCGTGATCGACGCGACCGGGACATGGTTCCAGCCGAACCCGGGCGGTGCGGGTCGCCCTGTATCGGGCGAAACCGGCAACGCGCGGATCAGCTATGGAATGCCTGACGTGGCTGGGCAGGACAGGTCGCGCTTTGCTGGTAAGCAGGTTGCGGTGCTTGGCGGCGGGCACTCGGCCATTGGAACGCTGATCGCCCTGTCTGATCTGCCAGCTACGCAAGTGATTTGGCTTTGCCGCGCCCCTACGATCACGCGGGCCTTGGGCGGCGGAGGGGCTGACCAGCTGGCCGCGCGGGGTGCCCTTGGGACCGAGCTTGCACGGCTGGTAAAGGAAGGCCGCATCAAGCTGGAAAGCGGTTTCCGCCTTGCGTCCGTCGAAGGAGCCACCCCGCTGAAAGCGACCGCGATGGATGGCAGGCAGATTGAAGTTGATGAATTGGTAATTGCGACCGGCTTTCGGCCCGACCTCTCCATCTTTCGAGAGCTTCGGGTGTCTCTTGACCCAGCACTGGAATGCACGCCGACTCTGGCTCCCCTGATCGACCCAAACCAGCATTCATGCGGCACGGTCAGACCGCATGGGGCCCAGGAACTCGCCCATCCCGAGCCCGGTTTCTACATCGCCGGTATGAAATCATATGGCCGGGCACCGACTTTCCTTTTGGCAACAGGACATGAGCAAGTCCGGTCGATCATCGCAGCGCTTGCCGGAGATCACGCCGCCGCTGCCCGAGTTGAACTTGACTTGCCGGAGACGGGCGTCTGCAACGGCCCAGGTCCTCAATTACTGCAGGTCGTTGCTTCAGGCTGCTGCGGCGGGCCGGCCAAGACGCGGGCGGATGCCTGCTGCGCTCAGGATGAGGTGGCCAAGGAAAGCGGCACGTCGGGGTGCGGCTGCGGGACCAAGAGTGAACCGGACAAGGTTGCTGCATGCTGTTGACCCTGCCGCCCGCCCGTCGCGGCTGGATTGTCACGAGCCTTGGCATTGCCCAGACGATAGGTTGGGCGTCCAGCTACTACATCCCTGCCGTTCTGGCCGCACCGATGGCTTCCAGCTTTGGGCTTTCGCCTGTCTGGGTGTTCGGAGCGTTTTCCATGGCCATGGTGGTTTCGGCCACGATCGGGCCATGGGCGGGGGCGCGGATCGACCGGATCGGCGGGCGGGGCGTGCTGATGCTGTCGAACCTGCTCTTTGCCGCCGGACTGGCGCTGCTGGCGGCAGCACCTTCGCCGGTCGTGTTGTTTGTCGGATGGGCGATCATCGGGCTTGGCATGGGCATGGGGCTCTACGAGGCGGCATTTGCCTCGTTGGCAGGCATCTATGGCAAGGAGGCGCGGGGACCAATCACCGGCATCACCCTGATTGCTGGATTTGCCAGCACGGTGGGTTGGCCCCTATCAGGGCTGATGATGGCAACTTGGGGTTGGCGAGAGGCCTGCCTTGGCTGGGCGCTGATCCACCTCTTTCTTGCGCTGCCGCTGAACGCGCTTCTGCCCAGAGGATCGCAGAAGATCGCTGCCCCAATGCCAGACGCGGCAGAGGGACCACCTCCCCCACGCTTTGCGCTTTGGTTGCTGGCTTTTGTCTTTGCGGCAACCTGGTTCAATTCGACCGCCATGGCCGCGCATCTGCCGGGGCTCTTGCAAGCAGCGGGGGCCAGCACGGCCGTCGCCATCGCTGCAGGCGCCCTGATTGGCCCAGCTCAAGTAGCGGCGCGTATCCTGGAGTTCGGGTTGTTGCGGCGGTTCCATCCGCTGGCATCGGCCCGACTGGCGGCATCGGCCCATCCGCTGGCTGCGGTATGTCTGGTGGTTTTCGGTGGCCCCGCCGCCTATGGATTTGCCATATTGCATGGTGCGGGCAACGGTATCCTGACCATTGCCAAAGGCACCTTGCCGCTCGCCCTTTTTGGGGCAGCTGGCTATGGCGCGCGTTTGGGTTGGCTCAATGCGCCAGCCCGTTTGCTTCAAGCCGCCGCTCCCCTGATTTTTGGTGCGGCATTGGCGGCCTGGGGATTGCAGGCGATCTGGCTGACCGCCGGGGTCGGCGTTCTGGCGACCACGGCGCTGTTCCTGCTCAGGCGGACCTGAGCCTGCGTGCAGCCAGCCAACTGGCCAGTGCCATCACGCCTGCGGTCGTAAGGCAAAGGGGCAACCCGCCCAACTGATAGCTCAGGCCCGAGAGCAGCGTGCCGATCAGCCGGCCTGCGGCATTGGCCATGTAGTAGAACCCCACATCCCGCGTGATCCGTTCCGCCGATCCAAAGGCGAGGATAAGGTAGGAATGGACCGAGGAGTTCACTGCAAAGACAAAGCCGAACAGCAACAGGCCGCCGATCAGCGTGGCGGTCAGCCAAGGTGATGGCTCACCCGCCGCCCATGCCGCTCCGGCCAGTAGGAACGGGATCGGCACCAGAAGTCCGGCCCAGAGAATGGCTTTCCGCGCTGTCTCCGCCTCGGGCTGGCGCTTGCCGCCAAGAAGCCGAGGGGCGAAGGCCTGCACCGCTCCGTAAGCAATGATCCAGAGCGCGAGAAAGCTGCCGATCAGGAAGAACGCTTCACGCCGCCCCTCGGCCGTGCCGTCGGAAAGGACGGATTGGAAGTAAACCGGGATGCCGACGACAAACCACACATCGCGCGCACCGAAAAGGAACATGCGGGCCAGCGACAGGCGGTTCACCCGCGCGTCCTTCGACCGCCAGCCGCCCCAGGCTTCATCCGATTTCATCCGACCCGGAAGACCGGCGGGAAGGAACAGAACAACGGCAAGCAGGATGACCGCAAGCACCGCGGCCATGCCCCAGACCGCTGTCTGAAAACCTGCCAGAGCTAGAAGCGCCGCGCCGAGGAAGAAGCCCAGCCCCTTCACCGCATTCTTCGACCCGGTCAGCAACGCCACCCAGCGGAAAAGGCCTCCGTCCTCCTTGGGCGCCAGCAGTTTCACGGCGGATTTCGAGGACATCTTGGCCAGATCCTTGGCCACGCCCGACACGCCCTGCACCGCCATGACAAAAGCGACCGAGGCGGCGACACTCCAAGACGGATCAAGCTGGGCAAGTGCCACAAGTGCTGCGATCTGCAAGGCCAGCCCGCCATAGAGCGTTGCGGCCAAACCGAAGCGTGCAGCTAGCCAGCCGGCAGCGAGGTTGGTCACGATCCCCGCCACTTCATAAAGCAGGAACAGCCAGGCAAGCTGGATCGGCGTGAAGCCGAGACTGTTAAAGTGCAACAGCACCAGCATCCGCAACGCGCCGTCGGACAGCATGAAGGCCCAGTAGGCCGCCGTGACGGCAGCATAGGCGCGGAGCGGGTTCGGCGGCGGGACGGCCGTGGTCACGGCTTCGGTCACAGCGACCCCGCGACCATTCGCGTGATGTCGGCGAGGCGGCAGGAATAGCCCCATTCATTGTCATACCATGCGTAGATTTTCACCTGCGTGCCGTTGATGACCATGGTCGACAGCGCATCGATAATGGATGACCGCGGATCGTTGGTGAAGTCGCATGACACCAGCGGGCGCGTCTCATACCCCAGAATGCCATTCAGCGGTCCCTCTGCGGCGGCCTTAAACAGCGTGTTCACTTCCTCGACCGTGGTCGCCCGCTCCACCTCGAAGACGCAATCGGTCAGCGAGGCATTCAAGAGCGGCACCCGCACGGCGTGGCCGTTCAGACGGCCTTTGAGTTCGGGGTAGATCAGTGTAATCGCCGTGGCGCTGCCCGTCGTGGTCGGGATCAGGTTCAAGAGCGCCGACCGCGCGCGGCGCATGTCCTTGGCGGGGCGATCCACGATAGTCTGCGTGTTGGTCACGTCATGGATCGTGGTGATCGATCCGTGGCGGATGCCAAGCGCCTCGTGGATCACCTTGACCACCGGGGCGAGGCAGTTCGTCGTGCAGGAGGCCGCTGTGACCAGAGTCTGCGAGCCATCGTAAAGGTGATGATTGACGCCATAGACCAGGTTGAGCGCGCCACCGTCCTTGACCGGGGCCGAGACGACCACTTTCTTGACCCCCGCCGAATAGTAAGGCGCCACCTTTGCGGCAGTCTTGAAGACCCCCGTGCAGTCGATGACCAGATCAACGCCCAGTTCCGCCAGCGGCAGTGCTTCGATAGTCTTCTCATGCGTCAGCCGGATTGTCTGGCCGTTCAGAACCAGTGCTCCTTCACCGGCCGCGACCGGCGTGCGCCAGCGCCCGTGGACGGAGTCGAATTCCATCAGCAGGGCATGCTGTTCAGCATCGCCGACGGGATCGTTTAGCAGCACGATCTCACCGCCCGCACCCGTGTCGATCAAGTCGCGCAGGACAAGCTTTCCGATGCGGCCAAGGCCGTTAAGGGCGATACGAGTCATGAAGGTCAGGCCTTTGCTTTGCTGTCAGTGCCGATAGCATCAACACGGGATTGGAGAGACATCCGGCTAAGCGACTCAAAAGGCAGCTCGACGAAGGTCATGATGCGCCGCCGCAGGCCAGCGTAGGTCTGAGCAAAGACAAGCGCCTTCTCTGCGTCCGTTCCCGTTGCTTTCACCGGATCTGGCAAGCCCCAATGGCCGGTAATGGGCTGACCCGGCCAAGGCGGACATTCCTCGGCTGCCGCCGTGTCGCAGACGGTGAAGACGAAATCCATCACGATAGCGCCCGGCCGCTGGAATTCGGAAATGTGCTTTGACCGCAAGACAGAAGTGTCATGGCCGTTGCGCTTCAGGATTTCCAAAGCAAAGGGGTTCAACTCGGTGTTGGGGCGCGTTCCGGCGGAGAAGGCCTGGAATTTACCCTTGCCCAGATCGCGGAGCAGTGCCTCGGCAAAGATCGAGCGGGCCGAGTTGCCTGAGCAGATGAAAAGTACGTCGAAGTCGGTGTCGGGGATATTCGGGTCCATTTGGGCGGCGTCCTTTGGGGCAGAGAGCAAGGGGGCAAGGAGATCGGGCCGGGCACGACCAACATCGAGGGCGAGGTAGCCGATCAATCCTTCGGTCGTGTCGAGATCGACGGCGTAGTAGAGGGAACGGCCGACCCGCGTGACCTGCACCAGGCCAGACGCCGTAAGATCTGCCAGATGGTGGGACAGTGTGTTCTGTTTCATCCCGAGCGCCTCGGCGATCTCAGTCGGGCGCACGCCCTGTGGGGCAAAGCGCATCAAGAGACGAAAGACAGCCATCCGGCCGGGATGGCCGAGGGTGGCAAAGGCATGAGTGGCGTGATTCTGTTCCATAATTCCCGATTAAAGGAAGTGAGGGAGTGCGTCCAATGAAGGTTTCATGACACTTCGGGTCTAGTGTCAGGTTGATTGATCCACATCACGGCGGACATCGCCCGCTTATGCGCAGATGCGCATGAAGTGGAGTTTCCCCATGATCGTCTCCCTCCTTTCCGCCCTTGCCGAACCAACCCGCCTTGAGGCGATGCGTCTTTTGTCTGATGGCTCGGAACACTGCGTCTGCGAGCTGATGCGCAAGCTGGGCGCGACGCAAAGCCGGATGTCGCGCCACATGCAGGCGCTGAAGCAGGCGGGCCTCGTAGTCGACAGGCGGGATGCGCAATGGGTGCGCTACCGGATGAGGGATGATCTGCCGCCGCATCTGCGCGCGCTGTTGACGGCGGCGTTGGTCGAGGAGGTGATGGCGTGAACGTTTTCACCTGGATGAACGACCAGCTTTTGCGGATGCTGTGGCTGTCCGACCTCGTGACAGCGGGGGTGCAGGCGGTCGGGCTGGACCCGGCCTCGCGCATCGGCGGCTCGGTGCAGTTCTTCGTCTATGACGTCATCAAGATTTTCATCCTTCTTTCAGTGCTGATCTTCGCCATTTCTTACGTGCAAAGCTATTTCCCACCGGAACGGACGCGGCGCATCCTTGGCGGGCGGTCGGGGATCGGCGCCAACATCCTTGGCGCACTTCTAGGAACCATCACGCCGTTCTGCTCGTGTTCCTCCATCCCGCTGTTCATCGGCTTTACCGCAGCCGGTCTCCCGCTTGGGGTGACGTTTTCGTTCCTGATCTCATCACCTCTGGTGGACATGGCCTCAGTCATTCTGCTGGCCTCGATCTTCAGTTGGCCCATCGCGTTGGCCTATGTGGGGGTCGGCCTATTGGTTGCGATTATCGGCGGCACGATCATCGGCAAGCTGGGGATGGAGGATCAGGTCGCCGCCTTCGTGCGCAACGTGCCGGTCACGGACGCAGATGAAACCCTGACCCGGGCCGAGCGTGTAGCCTTCTCCCGCGATCAGGTGATGGATATCGTGCGCAAGGTCTGGCCCTATGTGCTGATCGGCGTCGGGATCGGTGCTGCAATCCACAATTGGGTTCCTGCCGAGACGATCTCTGCGCTTCTTGGTCAGGACAAGTGGTGGGCAGTGCCGGTCGCCACCTTGGTAGGCATCCCGATGTACGCCGACATCTTCGGCACCTTGCCGATAGCCGAAGCGCTGGTGGGCAAGGGCGTTGGCCTTGGCACCGTGCTGGCCTTCATGATGGCGGTGACGGCGCTGTCGCTGCCCTCGCTGATCATGCTCAAGCGCGTGGTCAAGCTGCCGCTTCTGGCCACCTTCACCGGCGTCGTGACCGTGGGCATCCTGACCATCGGCTTCACCTTCAACGCCATCACCCACTGGTTCATCTGAAAGGACAAATCATGATCATCAAGATCCTCGGCTCGGGCTGCAAGAAATGCGTGACTTTGGGCGAGAACGCCAAGGCGGCAGCCGATGCCGCGGGCAAGGAGGCCCAGATCGTCAAGGTCACCGATTTTGCCGAAATCGCGGCCTATGGCATCATGTCCACCCCCGGACTGGTCGTGGATGAAAAGGTGCTGTCGGCGGGCAAGGTGCTGACCGCCGAAGAAATCGGGCGCCTGCTGTGACGGAGTATCGCGTCTCCGCCCGCCGCATCGACAACCACGGCAGCCTTGCAGTGGCCAAAGAGGCCGAGGTGGTGCTGGACACCGACATGGCCGGGCGGCGCGATGCGATGAACCCGGTCGAACTGTTGCTGGCGGCCCTTGCCGCCTGCATGCTGAAAGGGATCGAGCGGGTGACACCGATGCTGGCCTTCCAGATCGAGGGTGTAGAGGTTGCGTTGGAGGCGATCCGCCAGGATGCGCCACCCAAGCTGACGCTGATCCGCTATCAGATCACGATTGACAGCGCCGAGACAGATCAGCGGCTGGACCTCTTGCATCGCAACATCCTGAAATACGGCACCATCTCGAACACGCTGTCCGGGGCGGTGCCACTGGAAGGCACGTTGACCCGAAAGGTCTGACCAAATGGCCCACGATCATGACCACAGCCCGCCCGCCGACCTTGGCCCCGCGTTCCGCTGGGCCGTTGGCCTGAACACGGCCTATGTCATCGTGGAAGGTGTCGCGGGCTGGATTACCGGATCGCTCGCCCTCTTGGCCGACGCGGCGCACAACCTGACCGATGTGGCCGGGCTACTGATCGCTTGGGGCGCGGCTGTGCTGGCCAAGCGGGCAGTGACCGCGCGGCATACTTGGGGGATGGGGCGGGCCACGATCCTGGCAGCGCTGTTCAACGCCATCGCCATTCTGGTGGGTGTCGGTGCGGTGACGTGGGAGGCGGTGCAGCGGCTGTCTGACCCAGTGGCTGTGCCCGGCTTGACGGTGATGTTGGTCGCACTGGTCGGGATCGGCGTGAACACGGGCTCTGCGCTCTTGTTCATGTCTTCACGCAAGGGCGATCTGAACGCGAAGGGCGCGTTCCTGCACATGGCGGCAGATGCGGCGGTTTCGGGCGCCGTGGTGCTGGCAGCGGCCGGGATCTTGGTTACCGGATGGGACTGGCTTGACCCCGCCGTGGCCATCGCGGTCAGCCTGCTGATTGCCGTCACTGCCGCCGGACTGTTCCGTGAAGCCTTGCACCTGAGCCTTGATGGTGTGCCGTTCGAAATTGATCGTGCTGCCATTGCCGATTGGCTGGTGCAGCAAGACGGCGTGCAGGGCCTGCACGACCTGCACATCTGGCCACTGTCCACCACGCGCACCGCGCTGGCTGTGCATCTGGTCTGGCAGGGGGCCGACCCGGACGCCTTCATCGACCGGGTGACCGATGCCTTGGCCGAGGCGCATGGCATCGCCAATGTCACACTGCAGTTGGAAGGCCGACCCTGCGACAGGGCGGCCTGATCAGGTAGCGACCGATGGGTTCAACCGCTCTTTCAGGGCTTCAGAGAATCCCTTGCGTTCGAAATAGCGCCTGCGCTTTTCGCACAGCAGCATCTTGAAATACGGCACCATCTCGAACACCCTGTCCGATGCCGTGCCGCTCAAGGGAAGCCTGCGTCGCAAGGTGTGACAGGGTCATTTGGGGGCAGGCATGGTCGGATGGCAGCGGATCGTATTGGCTGGGGCGGCCGTCGGCCTTGTTGGCGGGCTGATCGGCCTTGGCGGGGCAGAGTTCCGCCTACCACTCTTGATCGGCCTGTTTGGCTTTGCAGCTTTGGAAGCTGTGATCCTGAACAAAGCCACCAGTCTGATTGTGGTGGCCACAGCGCTGCCGTTCCGGGCGGGAACCGTGCCGCTGGATCAGGTGCTGGCCGAATGGCCGATCATCTTGAACCTCCTCGCGGGAAGCCTGCTTGGCGCATGGATCGGCGCCGGGCTGGCCGTTCGGATGAAATCCCGCACCCTCTATCGCGTTCTGGCCGGTCTTCTGGTGCTGATCGCGGCAGTCCTGGCGCTCAGCCACAGCATGACCCTTGCGCCCGCTGCCCTTGTCACCGGACCTGCGCAGATCGTCGCGGGCCTTGTCGCAGGGTTCGGCATCGGCATCGTGGCCTCGTTGATGGGCGTTGCGGGGGGTGAGTTGCTGATCCCGACGCTGGTCCTTCTGTTCGGGATTGACCTGAAACTCGCAGGCAGCCTGTCACTTGCCATCAGCCTGCCCACCATGCTGGTCGGGTTCGCCCGCTACAGTCGGGACGACAGTTTCACGGTACTCGCACGCAACCGGAGCTTCGTGCTGTTCATGGCACTGGGTTCAGTGATCGGCGTCGCCATCGGCGGCCAACTTCTGGGGATCGTGCCCGAGGCTGTGCTGCTGCCGGTGCTGGTCGCCATCCTGCTGGTATCCTCCGTCAAAGTCTGGCGTCACGGCTGAGATCATGTGGCGGCCGACAGGTTCACCCGCTTCATCAGGGCCTCGGCGCTTTCCTTGCGTTCGGAATACCGATCAACAAGGTAATCCGCCCGGTCGCGCGTCAGGAGGGTGAACTTCATCAACTCCTCCATCACGTCCACAATCCGGTCATAAAGCGGTGAAGGGCGCATGCGGCCCAACTCATCAAACTCCTGAAACGCCTTAGGGATCGAGGATTGGTTGGGGATCGTGATCAGCCGCATCCAGCGCCCCAGAAGGCGCATCTGGTTGACCGCGTTGAAGCTTTGCGATCCGCCCGAGACCTGCATCACCGCCAGTGTCTTGCCTTGGGTGGGCCGAACCGCCCCGTCGGAAAGCGGAATCCAGTCGATCTGCGTCTTCATCAGTCCGGTCATCGCGCCGTGACGTTCGGGCGAGGACCACACCATCCCCTCGCTCCATGCCACCAAATTGCGCAACTCGCGGACCTTGGGGGGCGTCGCGTCCACCCCGTCATCGACCAGCGGCAGGCCAGACGGGTTGAAGAACCGCACCTCCGCCCCAAGCCGCGTCAGGATGCGTCCGGCTTCTTCACCCGACAGTCGGCTGAAACTGCGAGGGCGAAGCGAGCCGTAGAGGATCAAGATACGCGGGGCGTGCGTCTTGTGCGGCGGGGTCATCAGCGCCGCTTCGTCAATGCCCGGGAACAGCGCGTCGTCGATATTGGGCGTATTTGTCATGCTGGGAACCTGTCGCGGGTGCGGTTGGCAAATGCTACGAGCGACAGCATTACCGGCACTTCGACAAGGACGCCGACCACCGTGGCCAATGCGGCACCGGAGTTCAGGCCAAAGAGGCCGATGGCCACTGCCACGGCCAACTCAAAGAAGTTCGACGTCCCGATCAACGCGCAAGGAGCCGCCACTTTGTGCGGCAGCTTCCACGCAAAAGCCCAAGCATAGCCGAGTGCGAAGATGCCATAGGACTGAATGATGATCGGCACGGCGATCAGGGCAATCAGCAGAGGCTCTGCGATGATCACCTGCCCTTGGAACCCGAACAGAAGCACGACGGTCAGTAGGAGCCCGAGAACTGAGGCCGGTTTGATCCGGGCGGTAAAGGCGCTGAGGGCAGCCTCACCCCCACGCAACATCAGGGCGCGCCGCGTTAGCGCCCCGGCGATCAGTGGGATGACAATGTAGAGGACGACTGAAAGCATCAGCGTCTCCCATGGGACATTGATATCTGTCACTCCCAAGAGGAAGGCCACGATGGGGGCGAAAGCCACCACCATGACGAGGTCATTCACACTGACCTGCACCAGCGTGTAGTTCGGGTCACCCTTGGTCAGCTGCGACCAGACAAAGACCATCGCGGTGCAGGGGGCTGCGCCCAAGAGGATCAGGCCTGCAATGTATTCCGGGGCCTTGGCCGGGTTGATCAGACCAGCAAAGAGGTGGTTGAAGAACAGCACGCCAAGGGCGGCCATGGTGAACGGCTTGATCAGCCAGTTGATGACCAGCGTGATGACCAACCCCTTTGGTCTGCGCCCGACGTCCTTCAGCGACCCGAAGTCAATGGCGATCATCATCGGATAGACCATCGCCCAAATCAGTATCGCCACGACAAGATTGACCGAGGCGTACTCAAGACCAGCTAAGGCAGCGAACAGATCGGGCATCAGGTTGCCCAAAAGCAGGCCTGCAAGAATGCACAGGGCGACCCAAAGGGTAAGCCAGCGTTCGAAGAGACTCATGCCGTTTCCTTTTGGCCTGGAATGCAGCAGGCTCCATTGGGTGGTGGGGTCAGGCCCATGATCAGTTCGGCAAGCGGCGCGAGTGCGGCCGGGTTCAGCGCGTAGCAGACCCGCGGTCCGTCAATCTCACCGGTGATCACGCCCGCAGCCTTCAGGATACGGAGATGCTCTGACACCGTCGATTGCGCCAGACCGACCGCTCCGACGATCTCGCCGCCAATACATCCGGGCGTCGCCTGAAGCAGACAGAGGATCCGGATACGTGCCGGATGCGCAAGCGCTTTCGCCAAAGCGGCGGTGGTCGTTTCGTCTGTTGCCATCTGGACGCTTTCCAAGCTGATCCGTTTCCGTATATCGTCGATTTACGATTTCGTGCAGCATAGGACAAGCTTGTTCAGGGGTGCAGGACATCGAAGTTGGTGCGAGGGGAGACGCGCCGCGAGGAGGACAGAGATGCATAGCACACGCCGCGCGGTGCTTTTTGGTGCGGCTGCCGTGGCCGCGCCTTTCGTTGGTACAAGAGGCTGGGCTCAAGGCCCCGCGCCCTTCAAGTTTGCCCTTACGCCAGTCTTCCTCGACAATGACGCCGCAGTCATCGATGCCCTTCGACTCGCTTTATCGCAAGGCATGGGACAAGAGATCGAACTCGTCCAGCGCCGAACCTATCAGGAAATTTCTGGCGCCCTGCTCGACGGCTCCGTCGATACCGCCTGGACCTGCGGTTTTCCTTATCTTCAGCATCGGACCGAACTTTCGCTGCTCGGCGTGCCGGTCTGGAGAGGACAGCCGCTCTATCAATCCTACCTGATCGTCGGCAAGGACGATGCGGCAAAGACCTTGTCAGATCTTCGTGGTGCTGCGCACGCCTTCTCAGATCCTGACAGCAATTCCGGCTTTCTCGTCACGGCTTCCGACCTCGCCCGCGACCACCAAACGCCTGAGGAGTTCTTTTCCAGGGTGATCTTCACCTATGGCCACCGCAACGTGGTTCGTTCAGTCGCCGGAGGCCTGACGCGATCCGGCAGCGTGGACGGCTACGTGTGGGAAGCCCTCAGCGTGGCAGAGCCCGAGCTGACGGCCCAAACCAAGGTCATCGCCCGCTCGGAATGGCTGGGTTTCCCCCCGATGGTCGCGCGGAAGGATCGCATGGACGAGCCGTCAGTTCAGGCGTGCCGGACTGCCCTTCTGGCTCTCTCGGCCAATCCACCCGGCAAAGATGCGTTGAGGCTCCTGAGTCTTGACGGGATTATTCCGGGAGAAGATGCGCTGTTCGACGGGATCGCTGCCCGCATGTCAATCCTGGCGGACGGATGAGAGCCGTGCCCCGCTTTCGCGATCTGCCCGTAACTTTGCGCGTGCCACTTGTGATGGCCAGCCTGATGGTCCTGTTGGGTTTTCTTGCGAGCCAAAGCGTCCTTTCGGCCTTGGGCCGCGTTCAGGATGCGCGTCTGTCAGAGACCGCGCGGCTGCATGTCGAAGGCTTGTCCGTGGCCCTTGGGCCCTCCGTTTTGCGGCAGGATGTCTGGGAGGTCTATGACATTTTGGACCGGGCCCGCTCGGCTTATGACGGTCAACGCTTGCTTTTGTCGATCGTGGCGGACGAGCGCGGGCGCATCCTTGCCGCAACCGATCCGCGACGTGCGCCAGTGGGGGATGAGGTCGCGGGTTTCGAGGTGAACGCCGTTTCACCGGATGCCATCCGGATGACCGGCGACCCCACGCTTCGGGTCATGGCACCGCTCCTCTTTCAGGGACGCCAGATCGGTCAGATCGTCACCGAGCTTGATGTGACCGACCTGCTGACCGAGCGTCGCAACGTCTCGATGTGGCTCTTGTTCGGAAACGCGGCGGCAACGGCCGTTCTGGCATTCGGCGGCTGGCTGGCGGTTGCCCGTATCCTGCGACCTGTCGGCACGTTGGTGCTGGCGATGGACGATTCCAAAGGCGCGCCCCGCCCGATTTCTGAGGCGGATATTCCCCGCGGCGACCCCGGCCTGTCGCGTCTGATCCTCACGTACAACCGGATGACCACGGCTGTCGAAAGCCGCGCCGAGGCCGAGCGTCGCCTGGCCGAGCGTGAACGCTTCGTCAGCCTCGGGCGCCTTTCGTCTTCGCTGGCGCATGAGGTGAACAACCCGCTCGGTGGTCTCCTCAATGCAGCCGACACGATCCGCACCTATTCGGACCGTCCGGAGGTTGTGCGCCAATCCGCAGAGCTGATGCTACGTGGATTGTCGCATTTGCGAGACGTCACCCGCGCCATTCTTGATGAGAACCGCCTTGATCGCATTGGCCAGGTGCTCCGCCGCGAAGACCTGGAAGACCTCAAGCTTCTCTTTGAGCCGGAAGTATCCAGCCGCGCGCAATCCCTGAACTGGAAAGTCGAAGCGGGACAGGATGAGTTGGCAAGGTTTCCGGCCGCTCCCGTGCGTCAGGTGGTGCTGAACCTCCTTCTCAACGCGGGCGCCGCGGCGGGACAGAATGGCATTGTGGGTCTATCCGTAGCTGCGGAACAGTACCGTCTTGCCATTGAGGTTACAGACAGTGGTCCTGGCTTGGGTCAGGCCGATCTTGACCGATTGCTGGCATCAGGCCCCCTGCCGCCGGGCGGCGGCGTGGGTCTGCGCCTCGTGCACGATCTGGTGCGCGGGCTTTGGGGGGAAATCCAGCACGAGCGCAAAGACGCCCGGACACACGTCCGCGTCAACCTACCCATGAAGGACATTAGCTATGCTTGAAGGCAGACGCATTGTCCTGGTCGAGGACGACGAAATCATGGGCGCTTCGCTCGTGCAGCGTCTGGAGCTGGAGGGCGCCGAGGTTCAGTGGCACCGCCATATCCTGCGCGCCCTGCCCGCGATCCGCACGCCCAGAAAGCCAGTCGATGCCGTTATCTGCGATATCCGGCTGCCAGATGGCACGGGCGAGGACCTCTACGAGACCCTGACAAGGACTGGGCACCCACCGCCGTTCCTGTTCATCACGGGTCAGGGGTCAATTGATCAAGCGGTGCGTCTGATCCGCTCCGGCGCGTTGGATTACATCGCCAAGCCCTTCGACATCGGCCGGTTCCTGACCCGCTTGACCCAGGTGATGCAGCCGCGCGCCGATCAGGAGATGCCCCCCGAAACCGGTGTTTCCGACGCAGCCCGAGCAGTCGACCGGCAAGTGAGCGATGCGGCAGGCCGCGCTTCACCTGTTCTCCTGCGGGGTGGCCCTGGGCTTGGTAAACTCCGGCTTGCCCGGCGCATTCACGATCATTCCGACCGACGCGCGGCCCCTGCAATCGTCCTCGATGCCTTGGCGGGGCCAGTTGAAAACGAGACGCTCGCCAGGGCCATCGCTGACGTCGGCGAGGGAAGCTTGATCATCGTTGGCATCGGTCGCCTCCCCTCGGATAGCCAAGACCTACTGCTGGCCAGTCTCAGAGAAAGAGACTTCCGGCTCATCGCTACAGCCGGGTTGCGGCTTGAGGAAAAGGGGGCTGATCATTTTCGGTCCGACCTTCAGTCGCTCCTGACCTCTCATGAAATTGTCATCCCGGCTCTGGCCGAGCGGCCGGAAGATGCCGTCTGGCTTGCGGCCCGGCTTTTTCCCGCGATGAATGCCCGCAGGGCAAGTCCGCTGACCGGCATTGCCGCGTCCGCCGAAGAGGCCATCCGGGCGCATGACTGGCCGGGCAATGGTCGCGAGCTGCGCGCGAGATTGCTGCGTGCTGTCGAGGCTGCAGTTGGTGATCTTGTGCTGACATCGGACCTGTTTCCAGAGCGCGCCGGAGATGCAGGGCTACGATCCCTTGCCGAGGTGCGCGATGCGGCCGAGCGGTCGCAAATCGCGGCTGCACTGGAGAGAACCGGGGGCCAGGTCGGCGAGGCGGCAAAGCTTCTGCGGGTCTCCCGGACCACGCTGTGGGAGAAGATGCAGAAGCTTGGTCTTTGACTGGGCAAGCGCCTGACTTCTGGTCATTGGCATGTTCGGAAACCCGAACACCTGAAAATAAGCTATGTTTTTGAGCGGTTTGCAAACGGGCAGGCAAGACATTCAGCCGACCAGACCGACGCTGTCTCCTGCTAACCTTTGGGCAAGGGAGCCAAGGGAGGAATAGCTACCATGAAATGCAACCGGTTGGTCGATGTCGGCCGCCGTCAGTTCCTGCGCGGGGGTGTTCTCGGCGTTGCAGGGGCTGCGGCGGCAACGGTCATGCCTGCAGGGCAGGCTCAGGCGCAGACGGCGCGCGCAATGCTGGACTACCCGTCCACCAAACTGGCGAACCTCGCCGATCTCAAGGTGAACGAGCCGCTGGATATCGGCTATCCCGATTCCGACAGCCCCGGCGTCCTGCTGAAACTGGGCACCGCAGTCGAAGGCGGTGCCGGGCCCGATGGCGATGTCGTCGCCTATTCAGTGCTGTGCCCGCACAAGGGGTTTGTCATGTCCTACCACGGGGCCGACAAGACTCTGAATTGCCCTGGCCACTTTTCCCGGTTCGACTGTGAAAAGGGCGGTCAGCAAATCTGGGGTCACTCCACGCAGAACCTGCCGCAATTCGCGCTGCGTGTGGACGACAAGGGCGACATCTATGCCGAAGGCGCGGACGAGCTGATCTACGGCCGTCTGTCCAACGTGCTGCAAGGGTAAGGGGGCGATCATGGCTTACAAACGCAACATCGACCGCCTGCCGATCATCCCCGCAGGCGCCAAGGAACACAACGTCACCTGCCACTATTGCATCGTCGGTTGCGGCTACAAGGCCTACACTTGGCCATTGAAGACCCAAGGCACGACCGACAGCAACTGGATGGGCGAGGACCTGTCCAAGCAGCAGGGTGCTGAGACGGAGGCGTGGTACGCGCCGTCCATGTACAACGTCGTCAAGCAGAATGGCAAAGACGTTCATCTGGTCATCAAGCCGGACGTCAACTGCGTGGTGAACTCGGGCCTGGGCTCGGTGCGCGGCGCGCGCATGGCCGAGAACCGCCGCTCCGAAATCACCGGCACGCAGGCTCAGCGCCTGACGGAACCGATGGTCTGGCGCTATGGCACCTGGCAGCCGACCTCCTGGGATGATGCGCTGGACCTCGTGGCCCGCGTCACCGCGCGTGTCATCGACAAGGAAGACGAGAACGACCTTTACGTCTCGATGTTCGATCACGGCGGCAGCGCCGGCGGATACGAGAACACCTGGGGCACCGGCAAGCTCTACTTCGGATCGATGAAGGTGAAGCACTGCCGCATCCACAACCGCCCGGCCTATAACTCAGAGGTGCACAGCACCCGCGACATGGGCGTGGACGAGTTGAACTACTCCTATTCCGACTATCAGGTCGCCGACACGATTATGCTGGTCGGCACCAACCCGATGGAATGCCAGACCAACCTGTTCCTGAACCACATGGTCAAGGGGATGCAGAACGGGGCGAAGGTGATCGTCGTCGATCCCCGCCGCACCGTGACGGTGGACAGCTGCGAGCAGGTTGCCGGGGCAGAAAACGTGCTTCATCTGGCGATTGCCAGCGGCTCGGACCTTGCGCTTTTCAACACGCTCTTCACCTACATCGCCGACCAAGGCTGGGTGGACGCAGACTTCATCGCCAAGTCGACCTTCCAGGGTGACGTTGCGGTGCCCGAGGATGCCGCGCATCCGGCGTCTCTGGGATCATTCGAAGCCGCCCGCGCAGCCTGCAAGATGAGCCTTGCGGACGGGGCAGCGACCACCGGCCTGTCTGAGGCGCAGATCATCCAGGCCGCCGAATGGATCGCCAAACCCAAGGAGGACGGCAGCCGTACCAAGACTGTCACCGGATATGAGAAAGGCATCATCTGGGGGAATGACAACTACCGCGTCATCGGGGCACTGGTGAACATAGGTCTTGCAACCGGCAACATCGGTCGCGAAGGCGGTGGCGTCTGCCGTCTCGGCGGACACCAGGAAGGCTATTTCCGCCCCTCCGACGCCCATGTCGGCCGCCCGGCACCCTACATCGACCAGCTGATCATCGCGGGCGGCGGCAAGGTGCACCACATCTGGGCCAACGACCACTACAAGACCACGCTCAACGCCGCCGAGTTCAAGCGCGTCTACAACCGCCGCTCGAACATGGTGAAGGAGGCAATGGACGCACGCGCCGGGGCGACCCGGGAGGAGCTGGTCGATGCGATCGTCAGCGCAATCAACGCGGGCGGAATATTCAGCGTCTGCGTCGACATCATCCACAGCCAAATCGGGCAAGCCGCGCATGTCATCCTGCCGGCGGTGGAGTCGGGCGAGATGAACCTGACCTCGATGAACGGCGAGCGGCGCTTGCGGCTGGTCGAAAAATACATGGATGCCCCCGGATCGGCCCAACCCGACTGCATCATCGCAGCCCGGCTGGCCAATCATTTGGAACGCGTGCTGCGTGAGGAAGGCCGCGCCGAATATGCCGACCAGTTCAAAGGCTTCGACTGGAAGACCGAGGAAGACGCCTTCATGGACGGCTACAACTCGGGCAATCCGGAAGTGACCTACGAGCGGTTGCGGGCTGCCGGCAACGACGGTGTGCAAGAGCCGGTCAAGGGTTATGAAAACGGAGCACTCGTCGGCACCCCACGGCTCTACGAGGACGGCGTCTTTACGCGCCACGGTCGTGAAGATGGCAAGGCCCTGTTCTGCATGGGGTCCTGGCGCGGGCTTCAGGCCCCGGGAAAGGCCCAGCAACAGGCCAACAACCGGTTCCTGATCAACAACGGGCGGGCAAACCTGAACTGGCAGAACTGGTTCCTGGACCAGCAGAACGACTTCGTCATGGACCGCTTCCCGGTTCCGTTCATCCAGATCAATCCCGACGACATGGCCGATCTTGGTCTGAAGCCGGGCGATATGGTCGAGGTGTTCAACGAAGTTGGTGCCACGCAGGCACTCGTCTATCCCGAGCCGACCGCCCGGAAGAACGAGACCTTCATGATCTTCGGCGCCCCGAACGGGACGCAGGGGAACGTGATCAACGCCGGCACCAACGAGTTGATCCTGCCGAACTACAAGCAGACCTGGGCCAACATCCGCAAGATCTCGGATGCCACCCCTGCTGCAGCGCGGGTTTCCTACAAGTCGTGGGAAGTGCAGCTCTGAAGACTTTGCTGCGCCGCCGGCTCAACGTCGGCGGCGCAACATTTTTTCCATGACGCAGGGGAGGCTGCCGTGAGACTTGCTTATGTAACACTTCAAGGCCGCGGCCGAACCGATACACTGATCGCAGCCGTAGCAAACCAGTTGCAGATGGACGGAGTGCGCCTTGCCGGAACAGTGCAGTCGAACATCGAACGTCCCGACCGCCGCAAGTGCGACATGGACCTGATGATTCTTCCTCAAGGTCCCATCGTTCGGATCAGTGAGGATCGCGGCGACCTCGCAAGAGGCTGCACCCTCGACTCTGGCGCTCTTGAACAATCGGTCGCCGAGGTTCAGCAGCGCTTATCGGGATCTGACATGCTCATTGTGAACAAGTTCGGCAAGCGTGAGGCCGAGGGCAAAGGTCTGGTCCCCGTCATAGGCGACGCTGTCGATCTGGGAATTCCAATTCTTGTGGGTGTTAACGGCCTCAATCTCGCGGCGTTTCTGGCATTTGCTGGAGAGGAGGCATTGGCCTTGCCAACGGATGTCGCCAGTGTCGTCCAGTGGTGCAGACAGTCTATTGTCGCTGAGACTGTTTAGCGCTCTGGATTTGGCACCACATCTGTTTTCGCAGCAATGTCGGCGTTCCGGCTAGCTTCTTGCTCGGGGTCATGTGTCCCTGACGGACCAGTCCGTCAACGACACCTCAAGCACCCACAGCGGGGCCAGTACCAATGCGCGCAGCTGACCCAAAAGCGCATGGGCTGCATGAGCAGAACAGGGCCACACCAACCGCCAACCGGCATTTCACGCATCGGATTTCTGCAGGGTGATCGGTCAGGCTGCCTATGATGCTCGGGTCCTTGATGTCGTCCGAAAGTTCGGATGTCCCAAGTTCGCTGCAATCCTGGTGGTCCATGGACGGGCTGTATTGGCCGGGGAGATTCCGAGTTGAGGCCGAGGTTTTCTGGGTGCGCCAATCGGCTAGTCGGCTGCGGCCCGAAGACGCGGTATCCGCTGTTCAAAGCCTTGCTTCACAGAGGCGAACAGCGCCTCGGGGAAACTGGCCGGCATGTCAGCAAGCGCCGTGGCAAATGCCTGCTCCGCTCTCGTGTGGATGTCCATGAAGATACTCGCGACCTGTTCACGGGAAAACCCGGCAGCCAGACCGGTCTCGACGAAATGGCGACCCTGGATTTCGGAGACCTTGTAGTGACGGCTTTTCCCGGCTCGCATCGCAAGCTTCATGTCCTTGATCTGAAGCTGCCCGGCATCCAGCGAAGGCTGGACGGTCAGCACATCGTAAAGTGGCGTCATGACGAAGCGGCCGCCCGGCATCAGCGCAATACTGAAGTTCTTGGCATGTCCATCTGTGGCCCCGATCAACCAGAACAGAATGTTGGCCTTCAGGAAGTTCGCCCGGTCGCGCAGCGGCTCGTCACTACCCTGAAGCAGGCCGCAGATCTCAACGATTCCGGGACCGCCCTCGCTCTGGTACTTCCGGGTCGGCGGGACGGATAACGCTTGGCAGCAATCCTCCTGAGGCAGGCGGATCAGCCGACCGTCCCGCGCGCGAAGCCGGTCGAAACGCTCGATGACCAGCACCTTGGTACCTGCGAAAGTGACCATCTCAGTGTGAGCGACGGGCAGGCCGAACGCGGCCATCAGGCTCATGCAGAAATGCTCATTCTCGACGCTGTCGGTCAGATCCATGCCATTAGGCAAAGCGCCGATCGCGGGCTTCAGGATATGGGTGGTTGGCGTCGTGCCGGTTGGCTCAACCCACTGACCATCATGGAACAGAAGTGCGGTCTTTTCCTGTGCGCCAGCGACTGAAATCCGGAAATCCCGCTCGGCCCGGATACCAAGTGGCGTACGGCCAAGATCCTTGAGCATCGCAGCGATCTGGTCGTCGCTCAGCGGCTCTCCCGTTAGCACCCGGTTATCCCCTGGCTCTTCCCCCTCGGCGAGGAATTGCAGCGCGCCGACGCAGTCACGTCCGATCCGGGCCAGAAGGCTGAAGGAATCAACACCATCCGCCCCGACCCGCTCGGCCACACGCCGACGGATATCGTCACTGTCCGGCAGGAGGTTCTCGAAGACAGCTATAACTGGTTGGCCGACATACCGCTCGGCCCGCAGGGGCAAGGAGCGTGAGATCGGCAGGGTGTTTTCCCAAGCCAGCCACTCCGGGGCATAGGTGAAGGAAAAGGCTCCGTCCGGGTCACGGAAATACTGCCCCACCTTGCGGCGGTTCATGTAGACGTCGAGCGGGGCATAGGCGCGCTTGCGCCCCATCAGAAAATGTCCTCAAGATCGCCAGGCGTCATCTTGCTGCGGGGGACGATGTGCAGCTCGAGATCGAGGGCCGCGAGCAGATCGAAGATCGTGTCGACCTTTGCTCCGCTGGCGCTGGTCTCGATGTTGGAGACTGTGCGCTGCCAGATGCCTGCGAGTGTAGCAAGGTCGGCCTGCGTCAAGTTCCGCGCCTTGCGCGCCTTGCGCAAGACGTTGCCGAGATCCTTCGTAGTGCGCGCGATCTGATCCATTTATCTGACCCCTTTAGAGGCAGCATGTTCTCTGGATCATAATTTGTCAATATATCTCTAAGATCATAAACGTTCCCCATGATCCCGAGGTCCTTAAATGTCGCCACGATCTGCAGATCATTTTGACGTAGTGGCAGTGTCCAAAACGCCTTTTCTACCGTTGCGGTCTTTCACATAGGGTTTTGGGGACAGTTTCTGCCGCGCAGGTAGTTCGCTTCCCTGCCCGAATGTCAGCTTTGTGACTTGTTTCCGAAGCGGCTTCCGATGACTTTCTATCGATGAACATCGGTCTGGTTGCGCATGCGCTGAACTTTTTCGCCCGCGTATTGCGGGCCTGCGCCATCATGGTCGGCCTCGGGCTTGTGATGTTGAGCTCCAACCATTGCCCAACGGGTCAGACCGACTGCTCCATGGCAGGCATGGACATGGAAACCCAAGATGGCGTCTGCGTTTTAGCCTGCGGTATTCCATTCCAATACGGCGTTCAGGCCACACCCGCCTTTGTCGGCAAGATATCCGTTCTGCCCGTCCCGAAGGTCCCGCGGTTCGCGGGCATCCTGACAGAGCCGGATGTGCCGCCCCCCCGATCCCTTGTTTGAGATGACACTCCCAATTCAACCTCATCAAGGAAACCAATGATGAAAACCACACTTGCTGCTGCGGCAGTATTGCTCGCCTTTGGCGGCGCCGCCTTTGCGGCCTCGGATTGCTGCGGTGATCTGATGGCCTGCTGTGCTGCGATGTTCGAGTGCTGCTTCTGATCCGCACTTGACCAAACTAAGGGGAACGCCAGCCTTCGGGCTGGCGTTTTCGTTCCGGAAAGGCCGCTGACAGGTTTCGTTCGGCTTCTTGCCTGCTTCGGACCTGACCGTGTTCAGGCAGCCGGATAGGACGCGAACACATTGGCCGCCCCGTCGCGCCCGATCAGGATCACGTCATAGGCTTCGCGCTGGTCTTCTGGTCCCATTCCGGGTGAGCCGATGGGCATGCCTGGGACCGACAGACCAATGGCGTCGGGCCTTTCGACCAGCAGTCGGCGGATGTCGGCGGCGGGGACATGGCCCTCGATGACATAGCCAGCGATCCGGCCGGTGTGGCAGGACACAAGGGCATCTGGCACCCCCGCCGTCTGCTTCAGTTCGGCGAGCGCGACATACTCCAGATCCTGTGCCGCGACGGCAAAGCCTGCGTCCTTCAGATGCGCGATCCAGTCGTGACAGCATCCACAGGTGGCCGTCTTGAAGACTTCGATTGTCTCCAGCTCTTGGGCAAATGTCTGGTCGGGCAGAATGCCGAGGCTGATCAAACTGGCGGCCCCGGACAGGACATGGCGGCGATTGAGGGTCATTGGGTCTCTCCAGCGAATGTAATTAGTTGAAAGGAAGTTTGGCCCGCTGCCACTGAAAGGCAAGTGGCTGGGACGTCGCCGTTATCGATTGAAGCCCGGCCCGCTGTGGCAGGCGGGAGCAACGAGTGATGCCTCCCCCTCGAGATCGGCCAGGATCGGGCAATCGGGCCGATCATCGCCGGAACAACCCTGCGCCAGATGGTCAAGCGTGGCGACCATGCTTTCCATCTCCACGATCTTGCGGCGCAGGCCAGCGATCTGGGCCTGTGCCAGTTGCTTGACGTCCGCGCTGTGGCGGCTGCGGTCCCGCCAAAGGGCCAGAAGTTCGCCAATTGCTTCAACCTGAAACCCCAGATCGCGGGCGCGGCGGATGAAGCGCAGCATCTGGACATCGGTGCCGGTATAGGTGCGGTAGCCCGATGCGGTGCGCCCGGCTGAAGGGATCAAGCCAGTCTGCTCATAGTAGCGGATCATTTTGGCTGAAACGCCCGAATGCTTGGCGGCTTCTCCGATGTTCATGCCGTTTCTCCGTTGGTTTGCGTTGGCTGGAAGCGGCGCAGGCGCAGGGCATTGCCCAGCACGAACACGCTGGACAAGGCCATGGCCCCCGCCGCAAAGACGGGCGACAGAAGGATGCCAAAGGCTGGATAAAGCGCCCCTGCCGCCACCGGGATCAGGGCCGCGTTATAGACAAAGGCCCAGAACAGGTTCTGCCGGATATTGCCCATCGTCGCCCGGCTGAGGGCGATGGCATCGGGCACCCCGGTCAACCGGCCCGACATCAGCACGACATCCGCCGCCTCGATGGCAATGTCGGTGCCCGTACCGATGGCAAGGCCCACATCCGCCTCGGCCAGGGCCGGGGCATCATTGATGCCGTCGCCCACAAAGGCTAGAGGTCCATGGTCTGCGCGCAGCCGCCGGATCGCCTCGACCTTGCCACCCGGAAGGACCTCGGCCACGACTGCATCAATGCCCAGTTGGTGGCCAATGGCCTGCGCGGTGCGGGCGTTGTCGCCAGTGATCATCGCTACCTTCAGGCCCAGCTCGTGCAAGGCCCTGATAGCCTCCGGGGTGGTCGGCTTGATCGGATCAGCCACGGCCATCATAGCAGCCAGCCGCCCGCCGATGGCCGCATAGAGCGGGGACTTGCCCTCTGCCCCCATTCGCGCGGCCCCTTCAGCAAATGGGGTCACGTCCAGCCCCAAGCGGGCCATGTAGCGGTCTGCGCCGATCTGCACCGGCACTCCGCCCGCCGTCGCGGTCACACCGAACCCGGTTTCTGAGGCAAAGCCGGTCACGGCGGGTAGGGTCACCCCCTCGGCTTCGGCCGCGGCCACGATGGCGCGGGCAATGGGGTGTTCCGATCTGGCCTCGACCGAGGCCACCAACGCGAGCACCTCGGCGCGATCAAACCCGGGGGCCAGGATCAGGTCGGTCAGTGCAGGCTTGCCCGCCGTCAGCGTTCCGGTCTTGTCGAGTGCCACGACACGGACGGATTGCAGCGCCTGCAACGCCTCGCCCTTGCGGAACAGCACGCCGAGTTCCGCGCCCCGCCCGGTGCCCACCATGATCGACGTGGGTGTCGCCAGCCCCATCGCGCAGGGGCAGGCGATGATCAGGACCGCCACAGCATTGACCAGACCGAAGGTTAGCGCCGGGTCGGGGCCAAGGATCAACCAGACGGCAAAGGTCAGCGCGGCCAGCCCCATCACCACCGGCACGAACCACAGGGTGATGCGGTCCACCAGCCCCTGGATGGGCAGCTTGCCTCCCTGCGCGGCCTCGACCATGCGGATGATCTGCGCCAGCATCGTCGCCTCGCCCACCGCCGTCGCGCGGAAGGTCAGCGCGCCGGTCTGGTTGACCGTGCCGCCGGTGACCGCAGCCCCTGCGGCCTTGGCGACGGGGGCGGGTTCGCCGGTGATCATGGATTCGTCAATCCAGCTGTCGCCCGCCGTCACCTCGCCATCGACCGGCGCTCGCTCGCCGGGACGCAGGTCGAGCAGATCGCCTGTCCGCACCTCGGCAATCGGCACCTCGACCACCGTATCACCCCGATGGACACGGGCCATGCGCGGCTGCAAGCCGACCAATCGGCTGATCGCCTGCGACGTGCGGCCCTTGGCTTGCGCCTCCAGAAACCGGCCCAGCAGGATCAGCGTGACGATGACTGCCGCCGCTTCGAAATAGACGTTCACCGTCCCGGGCGGCAGCAGACTTGGAAGGAAGGTCGCCACCACCGAATAGGCAAAGGCCGCCGTTGTGCCCACTGCGACAAGACTGTTCATGTCGGGGGCAAGCCGCCACAGCGCGGGATAGCCCTTGAGATAAAAACGACGCCCCGGCCCCAGCAGGACCAGCGAAGTCAGCACGAATTGCAGCACCCAGCTTGTCTGCATGCCGATGGTGGTCATGATCAGATGATGGATGGGAGCAAAAAGATGCGAGCCCATTTCCAGCGCGAAGACGGGCAGGCTCAGCATTGCCGCAATCATCAGGTCGCGGCGCAACACGGCCTCCTGCACCTCCTTGCGCGCCGCGCCTTCGGCATCGCCCGCGGCCGAGGCTTGAACCAGCCGCGCGCCATAACCGACCGTCTCGACCGCATTTTGCAACAGAGCGGCGTCTGCCGTCCCGGTCACGGTAGCCCGTTCGGTGGCCAGATTGACGTTGGCCGACACAACGCCCGGCACTGCGGTCAGGGCCCGTTCTACCCGCGCCACACAAGAGGCACAGGTCATGCCTTCGATGGCAATATCCACAGTCTGCGAAGGCACGGTATAGCCCACCCGGTCCACCGCCGCGACCAGAGCCGCGCGGTCAATCGGTGCCGCTGACAAAACTTCCGCCCGTTCCGTTGCCAGATTGACCGTCGCAGACGTGACGCCCGGCACCGCCGTCAGCGCACGTTCCACCCGTACCACGCAGGAGGCGCAGGTCATGCCATCGACGGGCAAGCTCAAAGTGACGGGGGCCGGTGGAGTAAAGGGAGCGTTCATGGCGACTGTCCTGATCAGAAAAGTGTCGGGTCGCACTCACAGATAGGCCTTCCCATCATTGGAAGGTCAAGCGTCAAATTACACAAAAACGTGCTCTTGACCTTCCAACGCTTGGAAGCCCCATGTCCTACGCATCGAAGTTCAACCGAACGAGGATGCGATGCAGTTCCATATTGAAACAATGACCTGCGGCGGCTGTGCCCGGGGTGTGACCAAGGCGATCCAGAGCGTCGACGCCACCGCAACCGTGCAAGCCGATCCGCCTAACCGCCGTGTGGAAGTGACCACCACTGCGCCGCGCGACCAGATCGTTGCCGCCCTGACCGAAGCGGGCTTTGCACCCGCGTAACCGACCCAAAGGAGAAGAAAATGAAAAACACCGTTCTTGCCCTGACCGCTGCCTCCCTCGTTGTGGCAGGCGGCATTGCCTTTGCCCAGATGAAAGGCATGGACCACGGCAACATGGCTGGCGGATCGATGGAAGGCATGGCAATGATGGACCATTCCGCGCTGATCCCGCCCGAGCTTGCCAATGACCCGGCCACGAACGCCTATGCCGACGCCATGGACAAGATGATGGCCGATATGATGGTGCCCTATACCGGCGATCCGGACGTGGATTTCATGGTGGGGATGATCCCGCATCACGAAGCCGCCGTCGCAATGGCGCGTGTGGCACTGGAACATGGCACCGACCCCGAGGTGCGCGCCTTGGCCGAGGAGGTCATCGCGGCCCAAGAGCGCGAGATTGCACAGATGAAAGCCTGGCTGGCCGCACGCGGTCAGTGAGGGATTGTGCGCAGGGGGCTGTCTTCCATGGCCCTCTGCCCTTGCTCGCATCCTGAAGCGGACGCCGGTTCGGCATGCTCACCGCTGACTGGTCGAGCAAATAGGATGAGAGCCTCCGGTCGGTCCTGACCACTCGCCCGGAAAGCATTCAAGCTTCGGAATAAGACGTAAATACGGAGGTCGTCCCGTCGCGCGCGATCAGGAAAACCTCATAGGCATCGCGGTCAGCCTCATTCCCCATGCCCGGCGAGCCATAAGGCATGCCGGGCACCACAAGGCCGATGGCATCCGGGCGATCCTGCAGAAGGCGGCGGATGTCCGCAGCAGGAACATGACCCTCGATCATGTAACCGTCGATCTTTCCGGTGTGGCACGAGGTCATGCGCTGTGGAATGCCGTTCTCGAGTTTGTAGTTGATCAGCAGCATACCGTAGAGCTCTTCCTCGGTGACGGTGAACCCTTCCGAGCAAAGGTGTTCCACCCAGGCCGAGCAGCATTCGCAGCCCGTGCCCTTGGCGACATGGATCGGCGGCAGCTGGCTGGCCGAACTCAGCCTTGATGCCGTCTTTTGTGGAGGCATCGCCTCGGCTGCGCTGGCCCGGGGTGCCGTCTGGCTAGGGCTACGACGCAAACGCACACAGGCGCGGGTTTCGGACTTAGCCGAAGGCGCTCAATGCGACCTTGACCCTTGCGGACCAGCAAGTCGTCGGACGCTGGCCGACTGAGCCTCGCGATGTCCAGCTTGATTACTGCGCCAACTCCGTCTCCGGATGGCGGTGATCGGTCGCGCACAGTGAATGGTCTCCCAGCACTTCGATGACCCGGCAGTCGGCTATCTTCCCGCCTGCGCATTGCACGACCATGCGTTCGAGTTCGGCTTTCAGCGCGGTCAGGCGGGCAAGGCGGCTTTCAACTTCGGCCAGTTGCGCTCTCGCGATGGCATCAGCGGCGGCACACGACTGATCGGGTCGGTCCGACAGACTGAGAAGGTCCCGGATCGCTTCCAGCGTGAAGCCCAGATCGCGCGCATGACGGATGAAGGCGAGCCGCTCCTGCGCTTTGCGACCATAGAGCCGCTGGTTGCCTGCGCTGCGTTCGGCTTCAGGAAGGAGCCCGATCTGTTCGTAATAGCGAATGGTCGGAACCTTCACCCTGGCGGCTTCGCCCAATTTTCCGATGGTCAGCATCAGATTCCCCTTGAAGCTATAGTTGCTAGAGACATTAAGTCTACGAATCAATAATGGCAACTGCCCCAGCTCGGGCGGGGGAGCGATCATGGCTGACAAGAATTCCGATACGACCAACGCAACAGCAACGGTTGAATGGACCGTGACGGGCATGGATTGCGGCGCGTGCGCGGCCAAGATCAAGAATGCGGTCGGGCGTCTGCCGGGTGTCAGCGATGTGAATGTGGCAATCATGTCCGAACGGTTGAAGCTGACGCTGGCCGATAGCACCACCCCGCGTGAAAAGATCGAAGGCACCGTGCGGTCGCTTGGTTATCAGATAGAGCCGCGGAAGGCGGGGGCCAAGAAGGACTTCGTGCTTCCGGGTGCGGTGCCCGAGGATGACCACGACGAAGCCGAGGGCCACAGCCACGACGATGGCCATGATGATGCCGGGCAAGACCATTCGAGCCACGATCACAGCGGGGAAGATCACACCAAGCACGATCATGCAGGCCGTGACGCTGCGCCAAAGACCGCAAAGGCATCTGCGCGCGACGACAGCGGTCACGGCAGCCCCGGCCATGTCCATGACGACCCCGCAGATCGCGGCAAGCGCTGGTATCAGACGGGCAAGGGCAAGCTCGTCATCTTCACCGCCCTCTTGTTGGGTGCGGCCTGGATCATCGAGTATCTGGCACCCGACATTGGGAAGTGGGCCTTCGTTGCCGCCTGTCTGATCGGGGTTGCTCCGGTAGCGCAGCGCGCCTTTGCGGCATTGCGGATGGGTCAGCCTTTCACCATCGAAAGCCTGATGACCATCGCCGCAGTCGGTGCGCTGTTCATCAATGCGGCCGAAGAGGCAGCGCTGGTCGTTTTCCTTTTTGCCGTGGGCGAGGTGCTGGAAGGCGTGGCCGCAGGCAAGGCACGGGACGGCATCCGGGCGCTGGCCAATCTGGTGCCGAAGACGGCGCAACTGGTCACCGGCGACACCACGCGCGAGGTGCCAGCGGCGAGCCTGTCCGTGGGCCAGACCGTGCTTGTGCGCCCCGGCGACCGGATTCCGGCCGATGGTGAGATCACCGATGGCACCTCGGGCGTGGACGAAAGCCCGGTCACCGGCGAAAGCGTACCCAAGACGCGCGGGCCGGGGGAATCCGTGTTTGCAGGCTCGATCAACACCGAGGCCGCCTTGCGGGTCAAGGTTACCAAGGGCCCCGAAGACAACACCATCGCCCGCATCATCCGCCTTGTCGAAGAGGCCGAAGAGGCGCGCGCGCCAACCGAACGCTTCATCGACCGCTTCAGCCGCTGGTATATGCCCGCCATCGTTGCCGTGGCGGCGCTGGTGGTGCTGGTGCCGCCGCTGGCCTTTGGTCAACCCTGGGACACCTGGGTTTACCGCGGCCTTGCCTTGCTCCTGATCGGCTGCCCGTGTGCGCTGGTCATCTCGGTCCCCGCCTCCATCGCTTCGGCCATGTCCACCGGGGCGCGGCGCGGGCTCTTGATGAAGGGTGGTGCCGTGATCGAGGCTGCGGCGAAGGTCGATGTCGTGACCTTCGACAAGACTGGGACGCTGACGCATGGCCGCCCGCAAGTGACAGATCTTGTGCTGTTCGGGGCCACCACAGAAGCTGAACTTCTGGCTGTTGCGGCAGGGGTCGAAATGGGGTCGAGCCACCCGCTCGCCATCGCCATCCTGAACAAGGCCAAGGAGGCCGGCGTGACCGCGCTGCCGTCGCAAGATGCCAAGGCGCTGATGGGCAAAGGGGTTGTCGCAACCGTGGGCGGCGTGCCTGCATGGGTCGCCTCTCCGCGTTACGCGATGGAGCATGGTGGGCTCGATGGCCTTGGCCTGCGGCAGGCTACGATCTTCGAAGAGGATGGCAAGACCGCGGTCGCCGTGTTCCGCGAGAAAACCCCGCTTGGCTTGATCGCCATGCGGGACGAGCCGCGGGCGGATGCCAAAGACGCTGTGCGCCAGCTGACGGCCATGGGGGTGACCGCAGTTATCCTGACCGGGGATAACCCGCGCACGGCCGCTGCGATTGCCGGAAGCCTCGGGCTGAAGTTCGAAGCCGACATGATGCCCGAGGACAAGCTCGCCTACATCCGCGAGATCGGCACCAAAGGCGGCGTGATGATGATCGGCGACGGCATCAACGACGCGCCCGCGCTGAAGCAGGCAAGCGTTGGCGTGGCAATGGGATCGGGCACCGATGTGGCGCTGGAAACCGCCGATGCGGCGATTCTGCGCGACCGGGTGACCGACATTCCGGCCACGATCCGCCTTTCGCGCGCGGCAATGGCCAATATCCGCCAGAACGTGACCATCGCGCTTGGCCTGAAGGCAGTGTTCCTTGTGACCTCGGTATTCGGACTGACCGGCCTCTGGATCGCAATTCTCGCCGACACCGGTGCAACCGTGCTTGTGACGCTGAACGCCCTGCGTCTGCTGCGGTTCAACCCGGAACGCGAGGGCTGAGCAGATGATCTCCGGTTTTGGCTGGGCCGCGCTGGCCCTTCTTTTCGGCTATCTGGCACTGTTCTTCTGGGGCAGCGCCTTGGCCGCACAAGCGGCGGGGCGCCCGGTCTGGCTGTTCGCGCGCGCCACAGGGAGGGACCGCTTGGCAGCGATGGGGTTCCGTATGGCCTTTGCGCTGGCGTTTTTCGGGCCGCTCCTCTGGCTCGCCGTGCCCGGGTTCCACAAGGTCGACTTGCTCTGGACCGAGGGTCGCGCTGTGGTTCTTGGCTTGGTCGGGGTCTTTGTCGCAGGGCTTGGCGCGATGGTGGCTTTTGCCGCGCAGATGTCGATGGGATCATCCTGGCGCGTCGGCGTGGTCGGCGGCGAAACCGGCGATCTGGTCTGCGGCGGGCTCTACCGGTTCAGCCGCAACCCGACGTTTGTGGGGCAAGCGGCACTGCTGGCAGGTGTTGCGATGGCGGTTCCCTCTCTCCCTACCGTCCTCGCCCCAGTCATGTTTCTCTGGTCGGCCAGCACGCAAGTGCGGTCCGAGGAGGCCGCCCTGCGCACGGCAATCGGGCCGGACTATGATCGTTACTCCGCGTCGGTCCCACGCTGGATCGGCATCAAGAGCAAGGCCGTAGAATGACCAGGGTGATGCTGATTTCGCTGATTGTTGCCGCAGTGGTGGCAGACCAGTTGACCAAGACCGCAGCGCTGTCGCTGCTGTCGCAGGGGACTGCGGTCCCGGTCCTGCCGGGCTTCAACCTTTCCCTCGGGTTCAATACCGGCGCGAGCTTTGGCATGATGGGCGGGTTCATGGCGGGTAAGCCCCTTTTGATGGCTGCGCTGACGGGCGCACTGACCATCGCCTTCGCCGTCATGGCATTCCGGGCGCAGCACGCGCTGGAACGGGCAGGTTTTGCGTTGGTCGTGGGGGGCGCGCTTGGCAATATCATCGACAGGTTGCGGCAGGGTGCCGTGACCGATTTCCTTGATCTTTACTGGCGCGACTGGCACTGGCCCACGTTCAACGTCGCCGATATTGCGATCACTCTCGGCGCGGTCCTGATCCTTGCCGCCTCGCTTCCCCTTCGTCGCCGCAAGGAGCCGGTTCTTGACCAAAGCTGACCCGCAGAGCCTGTCGCGTGACGACCTTTCCTTGACCGTCGCTTTCCTGATCGCACTGGCGGGCACGCTTGGCGCGCTCTTTATCGGTGAGGTGCTGGGCCAGATGCCCTGCACCCTCTGCTGGTATCAGCGCATCGCCATGTTCCCTTTGGTGCCGATCCTCGGCATGTCGCTCTGGCGGGGCGACGGGATGGCGCGCGCCTATGGCTTGCCGTTGGCCATCGCCGGGCTCGCGCTTGCGGTATGGCATTCTGGCCTTTACGCAGGGTTCTTGCCTGCGCCGATCGTGCCCTGCACCGAGAATGGCCCCTCCTGTACCGGCGAGGCGCAGATGATTCTTGGCCTGCCGATCCCCTATCTTTCCGTGGTCGCCTTCGCAGCGATCCTTACCTGCCTCCTCTTGCCGAAAGGACAACGCCCATGAACCGCCGCACTCTTCTGATCGGGGCCTCTGCACTCGGGCTTGCCGCCTTCGCAGGCGGCGCCATCGTCCTGAACCGTCGCCGCGCGGCCGAGGCAGAGGCGGTGGCCGCCGCCACGCCAACTGAGGATCAGGCGCTTTTGGTCCGGGAGTACTCCCCGAGCTTTGGCCCCGCCGACGCGCCGGTCACGCTGGTCGAGTTCTTCGATCCCTCCTGCGAGGCCTGCCGTGCCTACCACCCGGTGGTGCAGGAAATCCGGCGGCAGTTTCCGACGCAGGTCCGCGTCGTGCTGCGCTACACCGTCTTCCATGAAGGCTCGGACGAGGCTGTGCGCATCCTCGAGGCTGCGCGGATGCAGGACAAGTTCGAGCCGGTGCTGGACGCACTTCTGGAACAACAGCCCGGCTGGGCTGTTCATGGCTCGCCCGAGATGGATGTCGCCTGGGAAATCGCTGGGTCCGCAGGTCTCGATCTGGAGAAGGCGGAAACAGACCAGTTCTTTCCGGGGATCACCGGCATCCTGAACCAGGACGCGGCCGATGTGGAAGCCCTGGCCATTCGCCAGACGCCGACCTTCTTTCTGAACGGAAAGCGGTTGGAGAACTTCAGCGCAGACAGCCTGATCGCCGATGTGCGGTTCGCGGTCGAGAATTCCTGACAGCGCTCAGGGCCGGTTGGCGAAGGAAGAAAACAGGGCCAGTGTCCGTTCGCTGACATGGTGCTCGATGCCTTCGGCATCGCGTTCCGCTGTCTCGGTGTCAAGGCCGAGGCTGATGAGAAAGCGCAAGACGATCTCGTGCCGCCGCCGGCATTCTTTGGCCAGTGCGCGGCCCGCCTCTGTCAGAAAGACCGACCGATACTTCGCGCGGGTGATCAGCCCCTCGCGCGCGAGACGGTCGAGAGTCTTGCTCACGGTCGGCACCTTCACGCCAAGCCGGGCGGCGATGTCCACCGGGCGCGCCTCGCCCTGATCGTGGATCAGTTCGGCGATCAGCTCGACATAGTCCTCGGCCAGTTCATTGCGCCGGGCTTCGCGGACACCTTGAAACGCCCCGGCGCGCAGATCCGCAGGCCGGTCATCCGAGGTGGCTTGGGTTTCAGGATCGAGCTCTGTCATCCGTTCAGTGTCGCACGGGATGGATTGACAAGTAAAGGCGTGGGGCAGAATGTTAGCAGTGTCTAACTTTATGCGCCGCGTCTTGTTTGGCGTGGTCAAGCCCGGAGTGCCAAGAGTCATGACGACCAATGCCTGGCGGCAAGAAAGCGAAACGCCGTCGCTTTCCGAAGTTTTCCGCACCATCGCGGTTGGGAACGGTGGCACCAGCCGGTTCCGCCGGTTCCTCGCCTTCATTGGTCCCGGCTATCTGGTGGCAGTGGGCTATATGGACCCCGGCAACTGGGCGACCTCGCTGGCGGGTGGGGCGGCTTTTGGCTACACGTTGCTGTTCGTCGCACTGCTATCGAACATCATGGCGATCCTGCTGCAATCGCTGTGTGCCAGGCTTGCGGTCGCCTCGGGCCGCGATCTGGCACAGGCCTGCCGCGATGCCTTCCCGAAATGGATGTCAGTCCCGCTCTGGATCTTCGCAGAGCTCGCCATCATCGCCACGGACCTGGCCGAGGTGATCGGCACCGCGATCGGCCTGAACCTCTTGTTCGGCATTCCGCTGGAGATTGGCATCTTCATCACCGCCGCCGACGTGTTCCTGATATTGTGGCTGCAGAACAAGGGGTTCCGCTGGATCGAGGCGTTGATCATCTCGCTCACGGCGCTGATCGCCGCCTGCTTTGTCGTGCTGATCGCGCAGGCCGATCCGGTCTGGGGCGAGGTCATCGCAGGCTTTGCCCCAAGCCGCGAGATTTTCAACAACCCGACGATGCTTTACCTGGCGCTTGGCATTATCGGGGCGACGGTCATGCCGCATAACCTATACCTGCATTCGGGCATCGTGCAGACTCGCGCCTTCGGGCTTGATCTTCCGTCCAAACGCGAGGCGCTGAGGTTGGCGACTTGGGACAGCACCATCGCACTGATGTTCGCGCTGACGATCAATGCATCGATCCTGATCCTGGCCGCTGCTGCCTTCTACACGGTGGGGCAAAACGACGTAGCCGAAATTGACAAGGCGCATCTGTTGCTGGAGCCCTTGCTCGGTTCGTCGCTCGCGCCGGTCCTGTTCGGCGTGGCGCTCTTGTGCGCGGGGCTGAACTCCACTGTAACCGCTACCATGGCCGGGCAGATCGTGATGGAAGGTTTCATCAACCTGCGCATCGCGCCTTGGGCGCGGCGCCTGATCACACGGGGCCTTGCCATCATCCCGGCGATCTTCGTGATCCTGCTCTACGGCAGCGGTGGTGTGGGGGAGCTTTTGATCCTGAGCCAGGTGGTGCTGTCATTCCAGCTTCCCTTCGCCATCGTTCCCTTGGTGATGTTCACCGCCAGCCGCGCCAAGATGGGCGAACTCGTAGCGCCCCGCTGGCTGACCGGCCTCTGTTGGCTGATTGCGGCCCTGATCATCGTGCTGAACGTGAACCTGCTGTCGACAGTACTCTTGGGCTGACCCTCAGCCGATCGTTCCCAAAACAGGGAAGGTTTCCAGCAGCCAGAAGGCAATACCCGTAATTTGCCCGGTCATTACGGCGAAGCCCATGGCGATCATGACAACGCCCGCTACCCGATGAAGCCAGAGACTTGCACGACCAAGACGCCTTATTCGTTCAGTCAGTTCATTCGTGAAAGCTGCGAGCAATAGGAACGGGACGCCGAGACCGGCAGAATACACAGTCAAAAGAGCTATTCCATCTGCGCCCGAGGCAGCACTCACCGTCAAGATCGACCCCAGAACCGGCCCAATGCAAGGCGTCCAGCCGAAAGCAAAAGCCAGTCCAAGCAAATAGGCCCCGAGAGGATTTCCACCTTTTGCATCAAATGTGAATCGCGTGTCACGGAGCAGGATGCCCGGCCGTATAAGCCCGGTCATGACCAATCCAAACACTATGATTAGCGCACCCCCGACAATACCGAGCTCGTACTTCCATTGCAAAAGCAAGCCACCGAGAAGGCTGGCACCTGCACCCAATGAGATAAATACGGTCGAAAAACCCATGACGAAGTACAGGCTCAAGAGCAGGCTATGCAGGCGAGTTCTCATCTGTGCTTTTTCGCGCGAACTTGGCCCCGGTTGCCCTGCTATGTAGGAAACATAGCCAGGAGCGAGCGGCAGTACGCACGGAGATAAGAATGACAGAGCCCCTCCCAAAAAGGCCACGAGGACCCCGACGCCAGAAATTTCGAACATGCGCCCTGCTCACTTTCGACAGATTGAATTATATGCTATCTCCCGCCATTCGATGACGTCAGCTTGAGAGTTCGCTAACACCTCTAGCAACTTGAGCTGCAAGCGAGTTCTCTTTTTCGTGGCTTGGGAGTCAAAGTTGCGCTGGTCGCGGGAAATCGTCCTCGCCAACATGGCTCGTCGAGCGCTTCGTGAAAAAAAATGGAAAGTTCTGTGCTTTCTGCATCGCCGTCCCATTGCCTGAACGCGGACGGGTTTTCACAATTACGTTACGTCAACTCGCCGCATTTGCAACCACAGGCCGCAGAAAAAAACCTTCAAGCAAAGAGAGCGTCAAACTGGAGCAAACCACGGTCAGCCAATTGCTACACAAACCCTCGCTATAAGGTGCGACAGCCTTCCTCTTGGTCGTCAGATCAGCAGTACCTGAGTGCCGACCTGTGCCAAATCGTACAGTTCAATGACATGCTCGTTGTAGAGGCCGATGCACCCGTTCGATGATCTGC
This sequence comes from Pseudotabrizicola sp., assembly GCF_030656345.1. GTDB lineage: Bacteria > Pseudomonadota > Alphaproteobacteria > Rhodobacterales > Rhodobacteraceae > Pseudotabrizicola. The sequence goes on from NZ_JAUSNR010000049.1 coordinate 43,509, forward strand.
GACCGATCTTCCGGGTATCATGGGTGCCGTGGATCAAATAGGCAGGCCATGACAGATACATTCCGCGGACACCAAGCGGGTTGTCCTTGGATCCGCCTTCGACCATCTTTGGCCAGTCCGGGTTGCGCTCGAGCATGGATGCCGTCGGACGCCACGGTGGGTTCACGGCTTTGCGGACAATTTCGGTCCGCCCGAGCCGCGTCAGTTCCTCGGACAGAGGGACAGACGTGGGGTAAAGGAGGTAGATCGACTGATCCTCTGACCAATAATGCAGTGCGCGTGACTTGGTGTCCGCCAGAATCGCACCACCCTTAGTATTCTCAAAATAGTCCCGCCACTGAGGCATCCGGAAGCTGGACACGTTGTTCCGCACGCTGCCGGATACAGGAGCCTGAAACTCAGTCGTGCCGTCCTGTGCCAAGGCTGGTAGGGCCGCAAGAGATGCCATCCCGACTGCTCCGCCCATCAAAGCCCGTCGCCCGATCCGATCATCGGCCATGCATCACTCCTTCATCTAGGTTTCGGAATGGTGAGTAACGATCTCTTGCCAGCGGGACAAATCAAAGAACCGTTAGCGGCGCATGGTTTGAGCCGGAAGCTCTACAAGCACGACGCCGTTCATCTTGCGTGGCTTCAGATCGCCCCATGGAAGTCGCCCAACATTTCTCGACACTCTGACAATGCCGTGATCTGTCAACCAAAGCGTTGCACCTCTAGTAGCTAGAGCAATTAACCCTCACCCCTCAAGACGGGGGCTTTCGCAGGATTGATCACTTCAGATGCTCATCCCTTTTCCGGCGGTAAGCTGCTTCAAGGTCTGCCTGGTTTGGGCATGGCGCTGGCCGTTGGCGCCGCACTTGTCCTAGCCTTGCCGCCATATTCGATCCTGCCCTTTGCGCTGATCGCCTTCGCAGTGCTGGCAATTATGTTGCGTGGCGCGTCATGGCCTATCGCGTTTCGACTGGGATATCTGTTTGGCTTGGGCCAATTCGTGCCCGGGCTTTTCTGGATCACCGAAAGTTTTCAGGTCGAGGCGGATCGGTTTGGATGGTTGGCTTTGCCAGCCGTGTTCGGCCTTGCAGCTCTGCTGGCAGTGTTTCCGGCTCTTGCCTGCGCCCTTGCCGCCCGTATGGCGCGCGCCGGATTGCCGCTCTCGCTTTCGCTTGCGACAGGCTGGACCGGCCTTGAATGGCTGCGGGGGCATGTTCTGACGGGATTTCCTTGGAACCTTGCTGCCTACACGCTGGCCGACTGGTTGCCTTTCGCGCAGGTGGCCTCCCTGGTCGGCAGCTATGGGCTGGGGTTCCTCTTGGTGCTTTGTTCAGCTCTGACAGGGCTGGCTTTCCGTACGCCCGACCGCAGATTGCAGGTCGTCCGTTTCGCCAGCGCCGCTGCGATTGCGGTCACCGTCGCTGGTTTCGGTCTTGCGCGCCTGACCTTGTCAGATCCCCCGTCGGAGCGCGGCGCTCAAATCCGCGTCGTGCAACCGAACATCGCGCAAAACGCCAAGTGGGATGAAGGATCCCGGAAAGCCAACATCCTGCAGCTTCTGGCTCTTTCTGCGCGCCCGGGCGACTACGATATCCTGCTTTGGCCCGAAACAGCTTGGCCGGGGTTTCTTGCAGAAGACACAGGGGCCCGCGTCATACTTGGCTGGCTTTTGCCGGATACCACGGTCTTGCTGGCGGGCAGTCCCGAGCGGGAAGTAACAGCCACCGGAACGGCGTACCGAAACTCTGTGCTCGCCGTCGCGCCTGACGGCTCTGTCCTGACGCGCTATGCCAAACATCACCTTGTCCCCTTCGGTGAATACGTTCCATGGCGGAGTGTTTTGCCATTCCAGCGTCTCGTCGAATCTCTCGGGGATTTTTCGCCCGGTCCGGGGCCCCGCACCATCGCATTCGGCCCTCATCCTTACCCTGGCATCGCGATCTGCTACGAGATCATCTTTCCCGGGCATGTTGTCGATGATGCCATCCGACCGGACTGGATATTCAATGCAACCAACGACGCTTGGTTCGGTGCTTCCATTGGTCCAAAGCAACATCTGGCTTCAGCCCGGATGCGGGCCATCGAAGAGGGGCTTCCACTCGTGCGAGCCGCGAATACGGGAATCTCGGCAGTGGTCGATGCCTACGGCGAGACACTGGCGATGCTGGACATCGAGACTTCTGGCGTAATCGACATGCGCTTGCCGAGGCGCCTACCACCGACCCCCTACGCCCGTCTCGGCGACTGGTCCGTGCTTCTTCTTATACTTGTCTCTTGGGGGGGGTTCGCCTTCTGGGGTTGGCGGAAAAAGACTATCCTGAAAGGACAACGTACATGATCGGACCGATTTTTGGGATCGTCGGATTCCTGTGTGGCTACTATGTCGCCCGACAGCGCGGCGGCAAGCCACTTGACCGCTTGCAGTATGCCGCAGGCTTCGCCATCGCTTTCGGGCTGTTCGGCACCCTCCTTGGCATCGCCCTCGCCAGGTTTCTTGGGGCGGCCTGATCGGCGAAACCTTGCCGATCCTGAAATCCTCACCTCTTTGTCGGTTGAACCTCTAGTTACTCGAGGTTCTAGACGGCACTCTGTTCTCATTGTCTGGGCTGTTCATGCGTCTTCGTTCTCTTCAGATCATCCTTTGGATCGCCGCGACTGCGGCGGTCGTCGCGTTCTCGGCGATGCGGTGGTGGCCCGCAACGGACGAGAGCGCCGCAGCAGCTTCAGCCTTCAGTCCTGCCTTCGCGCTTGCGGACAGCGAAGGCAGCATCCGCACGACTGCCGAATTCCGCGGAAAGTTCCTGTTGGTGTTCTTCGGCTTTACAAGCTGCCCGGATGTCTGTCCGACGACGCTCGCCGAAGTCGCGCAGGTCATGGATGATCTTGGATCTGACGCGGGATCGGTGCAGCCGATTTTCATTTCGATCGATCCTGAACGGGACAGGCGTCTGGGGCTGGCCGACTACACCAAGGCCTTTCATCCAGCGATCCTCGGTCTGGCCGGAAGCGAGGCGGAAACACAGTCTGCGGCCGCAAGTTTCAAGATTTTCTACGAGCGGGAGGCCGACACCTCGTCGCCGGATGGCTACACTATGGCGCATACCTCGGGCCTCTACTTGATCGGCCCGGATGGCGAGTGGCTGCGTCAATTCACCTACGGCACACCTGCGGCCGACATCCTTTCCGACCTTCAATCGAGATTCTGACCCATGAAACACTTCCTTCTTGCCGCAGCTCTGATCCTGACCGCGCCTGCCGCCATGGCCTGCGAGACTGTAACCATCGGTGATCTGACCATTGAACACGCCTGGTCCAAGGCAACGATCGGCGCGGGGCGTCCCGGCGTCTTCTATGTGGAGATGAAGAACACCGGATCGACCGACGACGCGCTGGTTGGCATCGCGACGCCCGCGGCTGGTATGCCGATGTTGCACGAGACTGTGGTTCAGGATGGCATCGCATCAATGCCGCATGCGATGTCGATCCCCATACCGGCCGGCCAGAACGTGCAGCTTTCGCCTGGTGGATACCATGGCATGCTGATGGGGCTGACCACCGCCCTCAAGGAGGGCGACAGCTTCCCGGTTACCCTGTCCTTCGAAAAGGCCGGTGAGGTTACCGTGAATGTCGACGTCCTGTCCTTGCGTGCGGAGGGTCCGGATTGCGCCGACGCAGGGCAATAATCCTCGGTGCTGGAGGGGCAGTCGGAGCCGTCGCCTTCATGCTGGGCGTCGGGGCCTATCGCACGCGCAAGCAGCCAACCCGCAGCGAGCTCCTTCCCTTGCCAATCGGCGAGATGTCCTGGACATTGACCGATCACCGTGGCCGATCCGTCAGACCCGCCGAGTGGGCCGGTCGCCCGGTCATGGTGTTCTTTGGCTTCACGTGGTGCCCGGACGTCTGTCCAACCACACTAAGCGACATATCTCTCTGGCTCGAAGAAATAGGTGCTGACGCCGATCGAATGATTGTCGCGTTGATTTCGGTCGATCCGGAGCGGGACACGCCAGACGTCCTTTCCGACTACGTCGGCAATTTCGATCCACGCATCATGGGGCTGACGGGATCTGCTGACGAGGTCGCGCAGGCCGCCGCAGATTTTCGCGCAACCTATCGCCGCGTCGCCAAGGACGCCGGTGACTACACGATGGACCATACCGCCGGTGTGTTCCTGTTCCACGCCGATGGGCGCTTCGCCAGCATCATCGACTTTCACGAGGACCGGCGCTTCGCCGTTCCCAAAATCCGCCGAACCCTCAGTTGAAAGGTCATTCTGCCAGATGATCCGCTCCGCATTTCTGATCCTTGCTCTCGCGTCATTCGCCCCGCTCCAAGCAGTGGCCGATCCTCCGACGGCGCATTTGCCCATGGCATTCGAAGCCACAATCGAACCCGGTGACACTTTGGACAGTGTCCTTGGTCACTCAGGAATCCCCGCGACGATCCGGGCAGAAGCCGCACTGGCTCTTTCGGGAGTCTATGACCTGACCGACCTGCGACCTGGTCACCGAATCGAATGGACTGCGGCGTCCGGGGATCCAGCATCGCTGACACGCCTGTCGCTCTTCGTGGAAGATGGTGTGGAGATCGCTCTCACCTTCGACGGGCCGATCGCGGCACGACGGCTTGACCCACCGATTCGTGAGACAGACCGGCGGGAGACCTTGACCCTCGACGGAACCCTTTACGACGCCTTGATGGCGCGAAATGCACCGGAACGCTTTGCGGTTGACCTTACGGCACTTCTTGCAGGCCAGGTCGATTTCAGGCGCGACCTCAAAGGTGGAGAGACCTTCGCGCTGGTCTGGCAGGAAGATCAGCTTCCCGATGGCAGCATCGCGGGAGAGCCGCGCCTGAGTTACGCTCGGCTGGAGCTTACTGATCGCGTCCTCGAACTCGTCGCGACCGAAGCTGCCGGCCCGGTCATCGTCTTTGAAGATGGCGAAGCCGTGCAGCGTTCAGCGGCACCCATCCTTGGCGCACGACTGTCGTCCGTCTTTGGGCGCCGGAACCATCCCGTGTTGGGTGGGGTTCGCATGCATACCGGGATTGATTACGCGGCACCCGTGGGAACCGAAGTCTCGGCGACCGGCGCCGGGCGGGTGACCTTTGCGGGTACGATCCGTGGCTACGGCACCACGATCGACATCGATCACGGCGGTGGGGTGGTCACGCGATATGCACATCTGTCTGAAATTGCCGAAGACGTTCGCGTGGGGTCGCGGGTCAAGGCGGGAGACGAGATTGGCGCGGTCGGCGCGACAGGGCTCGTGAGCGGCCCCAACCTTCACTACGAAGTCCGTGTCGACGGCAGACCGGTCGATCCTAAAGACCAGGACGCCTTGCCGGAGCAGGAGATTGCTACCGCTGCGGACCTTGATGCACTCGCCACCTGGCGCAGCGAAACCGGCTTCATGCCAACAACTGACGGGGAACGTGGATGAAAAGGTGTTTTATCGGTCGCCGTGAACTCATGCTTGCATCAGCAGCCTTCGCCCTGGCCCCTGCCGCCAGGGCAGAGGAAGAACCACCGATCCATGTCGTGAAAGGGCGCGGTTGCGAGTGCTGCGAGGCATGGGTGGATTACTTGCGGGAGCAAGGCTTCACGGTTACGGATGAGGTGTCGATGGGAACGCTGCTGATCCGCTTCAAGATGGACCAGGGCATTCCAGCAAAGGCATTTTCCTGCCACACGGGGACCGTTGACGGCTATGCCCTCGAAGGCCATGTCCCGGCTGCGGACATCCGAAGGTTGCTCGACGAGCGTCCTGATGCAGTTGGTCTTGCCGTACCCGGCATGCCTTACGGCTCCCCCGGCATGGGATCAGAAGACAGTCGGGACGCCTATGACGTCCTGCTGGTTGGCCGGGATGGCAGCCTGGAAGTTTTTACAAGCTATCCGGCAGCGTGACCTGAACGATGACCGGGTCAGCTCAGCCTGTGCGGCTTTTCATATCCACGCAGGAAATGGCGTCCGGTCACGTTATTTTGACTAACCGGGGTTGTAGCATTGGGGGCATATGATCGTTCTATGCGAATGCCGTTGCTCATCGCCTAGCTATCCTTGGGTTCTAGGTGAAGCGCATCTTGTGAATATGCTGTCCAACACCGGGACCGCATTCTAGCATAAAATTGCCGTGGCTGTGCCAACACCAAAGGCCACGGGGGGGGGCAGCTTCGCCTTCAGGCGCTTGCGGGCGCAATTGTCAGCTGCCGGTGGCGCTTGGCTTGATGTTTTATCCGGCGATGCGCGGGGTCGGGCCGGGGGGGGTATGAACTTCCTGCTCGCCCTTACTGTGGGCCTGCTGGCCTTCCTGCTCATCGATATGACGTCCGAGGCGCTGGAGCTTGCAGCCAGTGCCGCCGCGTTGTTCCAGAGATCTGCCATGGTCTGGCTGGCTGGCTTTGCGAGTTTCCTGTTGCTGATGGCCATCGGTGGGGCGTTCGCCGCCGGATCGGCGGGGCTTGGCACCTTCCTCGTCCTCGGATTTGCACTGCACAATGTGACGGATGCGATTGGTATTGCTGCACCGATGCTGCGTGTCCGGCCACCACTTTGGACCTTTGCTGCCCTGACGCTTTTGGCTGGCGGCCCGGCTGTGCTGGGAATGTGGGCGGGCAGCCTAGCCTATGCGCCGCAGTGGTCGGCATTGGCACTGGCCGTCGAAGCAGGTGCGATCCTGCAGGTCATGGTCGAGGTCACCGCCTACCTCATGCGCCAGAATTCTGACCGGCAAGCCGTGCTGTTTGCTACCGCTATTCTTGCCGGTTTTCTTGCTGGGCTCGCGTTCATGTATGCCACGGCGGCCCTGATCAAGGTATAGTCGTCGCAGCCTTGGGCCAAAGCCGCCCATGCCGGATAAGGAACGCGACAGAACATGAAACAAGGATATTCTATGCGACCGAGCAGTATTAACAGATCAGCGATCACAACCGAGGACTTCGCGATGATAAACCGAACCCCGCCCGTGGCTTTGAAACAGTTGCGACCGATTTGTCTTGCGATTGGGTTTCTGGCACTTGGGGCCTGCACCGTCCCGATCAATCAGGCAACTGACAAGACGACTGGGTTTCTCAAGGAGCTGCCGGAAGGGGTCGCCCTGATTGCGGCACCGTATCAGAACCTGCAGGAAGTGATCCTGAAACCTGAAGACGGCTGCTATTGGTACCGCCATGTCGGACCGGTTGAGACGACGATGTTGCCGCTGCGATCGGTCAGGGGCAGGCCGATTTGCACCGACGTTGCAGCCAAAACAGCATCGGTGGGCTGATCCAAAAAGTTCCGTTGGCAGCCCCAAACGCGCAAATGAGCGGTGTCCGTTACAGGGTCGTCGCCACATTCCCTTCTTCGGCGGGGTAGAGATGCGCCGTTACGCCAGCCTCGACCTGATCGAACAGATCGTTGATATGTGGCATGACCATGCGCACACAGCCCGAACTGGCGCGGCTTCCGATTGAACCAGGAAGCGGAGAGCCATGAATTCGCAGATAGGTGTCGCGCTCGCCGACAAAGAGATAGAGCGCGCGGGATCCCAAGGCATTTGCCGGACCGGGGGCCATCCCATCCACATACTTTGCATAGATTTCCGGCTCACGCTCAATCATGGCGGGGGTCGGCGTCCAGCTTGGCCATTTCGCCTTGCGGCGGATCGTGTAAGTTCCGGGCTCGTACAGACCATCCCGGCCGATGGCGACGCCGTAGCGCATGGCCGTTCCATCAGCCTGAATATGGTAGAGATACCTCGCGATCGCGTCGACATGGATATCACCAGCTACAAACCCCGCTCGCGCTTCGACACGGGTCGGCAGCAGGCGCGGGTGCAACCCCCATGGATTGGTCGTTGCAGCATCATAGCCCGGCGGAGTAACCTCCGCATCCCAGGCCGCCCACTGATCTTGCAGATGCGACGCAGCGAACACCGGGGCGGAAATCGGTGCCGAAAACAGCGCGGCTGTGGTTGCAATGAAATGGCGTCGTGTGAACATTGGCTTCGCTTTCTTCAAATTATAGCAGCGCAAATCCTTCGATTGAGCACGTATCGTGAAGTACGCAGTCGGCAAAGCGGTACTGTTGTCCAGTCAAGTCTATGTGACCTACGGCCTCGCGTCGCAGTCTTCATCGCAACACGGCGGCTATTGAAAAAGCCCCTTCTGCTGCGCCATTCTGACAATGCCGTGATCTGCCGAAGGCAATGCTGCACCTCTAGTTGCTAGAGCAGTCAGCCGTCACCCTGCAATTTGGAGGGTCTGGCAGAATTGATCATTTCGGACGGACATCTGTTTTCCGGCAGGACGCACCTGCGACGTCTGGCCAGACTGGGGATTGTCGTAGCGGCTGGTGCATGCCTTGTCCTCGCCCTGCCGCCGTATTCGATTTTGCCGCTCGCGCTCGTTGCCTTCGTGGCGCTTGCACGGGCGCTGCGTGGCGCATCGGCGCTTGGGGCGTTCTGGCTTGGATATATGTTCGGCTTAGGACAGTTTGTGCCCGGCCTGTTCTGGATCACTGAAAGCTTTCAGGTCGAGGCAGACCGGTTCGGATGGCTCGCGCTGCCTGCTGTGTTCGGCCTCGCCGGGCTGCTATCAGCGTTTCCAGCTTTGGCATGTGCCATTGCGGCGCGCGTGGCGCGGTCCGGCCTGCCTCCGGCGTTGTCGCTCGCCACGGCCTGGGCGGCGTCTGAGTGGCTGCGAGGACATGTCGTGACCGGGTTTCCATGGAATCTTGCAGCCTACACGCTGGCTGACTGGACCGTTCCGTCCCAAGCCGCTTCGGTGGTCGGCAGTTACGGGCTTGGATTTCTGCTCGTGCTGTGTGCGTCACTTGCTGCTCTCGCCTTCGGTCGTGCTGACCGCCATCTACGGATGCTTCGCCTGACTGGTGCGACCGCGATTTTGCTCAGCGTTGCGGGCTTTGGAGTGGTGCGGCTTGCCACCTCAGACCCGGCTTCGGACCGTGGCACGCAGGTTCGGGTCGTGCAGCCCAACATCGCACAAAATGCCAAATGGGATAACACTTCGCGAAAAGCGGACATCCTGCGGCTTTTTTTCCCTGTCGGCCCGCCCCGGGTCTTTCGATCTTCTGTTTGGCCCGAAACCGCCTGGCCTGGGTTCCATGCAGAGGATCGTGGCGCACGGGTCACGTTGGGGTGGCTGTTGCCCGAAACGGGTGTCTTGCTCACCGGCAGCCCGGAGCGGGAAAAAACCCAGGCGGGGGCGGTCCACCGCAATTCCATCCTCGCCATCGCTCCAGACGGCACAATCCTCACACGTTACGCCAAGCATCACCTCGTGCCCTTTGGCGAGTATGTTCACTGGCGCAGTGTGTTGCCGTTTCAGCGGTTGGTTCAATCTCTGGGCGATTTTGCGCCAGGCCCTGGACCGCGCACGCTGGCGATTGGGCCCCACCCCTGCGTTGGAGTGGCGATATGCTATGAGGCAATCTTTCCCGGCAATGTCGCCGATGACGCGATCCGTCCGGACTGGATCTTCAACGCAACCAACGATGCCTGGTTCGGCACCACGATCGGACCATCGCAACATCTGGCTTCACCCCGAATGCGAGCGGTCGAAGAAGGCCTTCCGCTTGTTCGTGCCGCCAACACCGGAATTTCCGCTGTGGTCGACGCCTACAGTCGGACGGTGGCTATGCTCGAACTTGGAACGCCAGCAATAATTGACACGCGCTTGCCACGACCGCTTTCGCCGACCCCTTATGCACGCTTTGGCGACTGGACCGCACTGGCGCTGGTCCTGCTGGCATGGGTTATTATCAGACTGCGACCGCGACTGCGAAATATGGCATTCTTGACAAGGATATCGACATGATCGGACCGCTACTTGGAGCCATCGGATTTGTTTGGGGCTATCTCCTCGCGCGGCAACGCGGTGGCAAGCGACTGGACCGGCTGCTGTATGGGGCTGGCTTCGCCATCGCATTTGGTCTTTTCGGTATCTTCCTCGGGATCGCCTTGGGGCGGTTTCTTGGGGCGCACTGATCGGCGAAACATCGCCGGTCGTCAAAATACTCACACCAATGTCGCTTGAACCGCCAGCTGCCCAAGGTTCTAGACCACTCAAATGAACCCATTGGTCAGATATTTCGATGCGCCTTAGACGCCTTCAAATTGGGTTATGGATCGCCGCTATCGCGGCGATGATCATTCTTGCCGGAACAAGGTGGGCCACCCAAGGCGAGGGTGTTGCCGAAACCAGTCCAGCTTTCACGCCAGTCTTTACGCTTGCGGATGAGGAAGGCCGTATCAGGACGAGTGCAGAGTTTCGCGGGAAATTCCTTCTCGACTTCTTCGGTTTCACGAACTGCCCCGATGTCTGCCCGACGACGCTTTCAGACGTGGCCCAAGTTATGGATGATCTCGGGGCGGATGCCGAGAAAGTTCAACCGCTTTTCGTCTCGATTGACCCCGAACGCGACCGGCGGCTCGGCCTTGCGGCCTACACTGCAGCCTTTCATCCGGCGATCCTGGGTCTGGCAGGAACCGAGACCGAGACGCAAGCCGCGGCCGACAGCTTCAAGATTTTCTATGAACGCGAGAACGATGCTGCATCGCTTGACGGCTATTCCATGGCGCATAGTCCCGGCCTTTTCCTGATTGGTCCGGATGGTGAATGGCTTCGCCAATTCACCTACGGCACTTCGGCCGCCGAAATCCTTTCCGACCTTCAGACGAGGTTTTGACCCATGAAACACTTGTTGCTTGCTGCGACCCTGTCGTTGACTGCATCAGCGGCTTTTGCCTGCGAAACCGTGACAGCGTTGCCGCCTGAACAAAAAAATGAATTATAGTATGATGCTGGCAGAGTGAACGGGGCCTCACAAGGAAACCATCCTTGCGCATACCGGATATTAAAAGGTGATGCGCAGATGAAATCGACTGAAGCACCCGAACTTTATCGACGAATCATTTATTCGCGCTAGTTAAAAGAAACAAGCTGACAGGGCAATCCAAGAATATGCAACAACTTCTGATCTGGATCGAATTAAATCAATCCTTGGTCTATCTGCTACTGTTTGGATACTGTGCCCTGAAAAGCGGCGCGCTCCCGCTTCTTGCTGGCGTATTGGTGCAGCAGGGCGCGCTGGATTTGGCATCAGTGGCTCTTGCAACCTTCCTCGGAGGATATCTAGGCGACGAGATCCGGTTCTTCGTTGCGCGGCGTTATGGCGGCGCCTTGTTCGTGACAAAACCGACTTGGCGTGAATATCTGGATCGTACCAAACAGGCGATGGAGCGGTATGGCAGGATCTACATATTTCTCTATCGCTATCCCAAAGGCATGCGGACAATTGGTGCGATCCCCGTCGGATTGAGCCAGATGCCATGGATGGAGTTTACAATCCTCAATGCCTTGTCTGCGGTGCTATGGTGTGGCCTTCTCGTTGGACTTGGGATTATTTTGGGTGAGCAGCTGTCGCAAGTGGCAGAAAGATGGTGGGGCGTAGCCAGCGTCGTACTTTTGATGGCCTTCATCATCGCGTCGATTGTCGCGTTCCGCCGAATTGCCCACCTCCAGCAAAAGGCGCCGTGACCTGCAAACGTACCACGGGCCATGGCGACCGCCCAAAAGCCCAACGGCCGCCCATGAACCTATAACGATTTCACTACGGCCATTTCAGAGCAGTACTCGCCATCGCGGAAACCCTTATCGCCAGGCCACCGAAATCCGGAACGGCGTCGCGTGGCGAAATGCTTATCATCTCTCGGCACCGTGGAGGCCATTCGTGGAGGCTAAACTCAACACGGAAGCGGGAGCAATGTTTCAGGCCAGAAACCCGCGAAAACGTGGCTCAGTACCATCGTTTATAAAATCCTATGCCGATCTTATCTTAAACGAGTCGGACTTGAACACCAAATAGAGACCCACTACTGGTCAAATCCAAAGGAGTTGAGGAATGAATATGACGCCTACGACACGTCGAAGAGTCGTTCTAGGTGGTCTTGCTCTTGGCTTGGCAGGCTGTGCCAGCAGCAAGTTCAAGACCTATGACGGACCAGAAGTTACCCACATAGACCTGTTCAAAAGCGACCGAACATTGCTGCTTTACAACGGTGAGCGGGTCCTCAAATCCTACAAGGTAGATCTTGGCTTCGCGCCGACAGGACACAAGCAATTCGAGGGCGACGGCAAAACGCCGGAGGGTAAGTACATCATAGATCGGCGCAATCCGAGAAGTTTGTTTCATCTGTCGATCGGCATCTCTTATCCAAACGAGGCCGACGTAGCTTTTGCTAAAGCAAAGGGACGTGAGCCAGGCGGCGAAATCTTCATTCACGGCGGGCGCCGCCGCAACATCGATCCGATCAAACCGGATTGGACGGCAGGGTGTATCTCGGTTTCAGATCGCCAAATGGAAGAGATTTATTCGATGGTACGAGATGGAACTCCGATCGAGATATTCTCTTGAGGCTGCATATCGCTGTACTCCCAGAACGTGGCCAAAAGCGCTTGTTTAGAAAGACACCGGCTTTAGACACGTCAAATTACTTGAGTGCGTGAAAATCCGCTGGTTCGATGGTGCCTCAAGGTAGCGTGCCACCGTAACCGAGGCTATCCGAATTTACAGAGCAATACACCATCACTTGAACTGTTGAAGCGAGATTGATGTTCTGTTCGCATCGGCCGATTGGCTAAAGCAGCTTTCAACCGTCAGTTTGATGTCTCTGGACAAGACTGTCTCGGAATCGAAGTTTGCGTTTAGATATGACGGGCTAACGAGCAAATCAGGGCAGCGGGATATCCGGCGCCTTCTGATCATCGGGGCCATGGCGGTAATCTCCGGTACCAAGGCTCGACCTCCAGTGGAAGGCTCGCAGCTCGGGCGCATCCTCGCCCGCAAGCCAAGGATGCTGGCAGCCATTGCTCTGGCGAATAAGATGGCGCGCATGCTCTGGGCCATGAACTAATGGGATGAACTGCCTTCCCGCCCAACCGCAGCTATAGTTGCGAGTGTCGGTGGGAAAGAAGTATTCCGATGGAGATCACGGTTCTTGGGATTGATCTGGGCAAACCGGTTTGCAGCCTGGCGGGCATCGACGCCAAGGGTTCGGTCGTTTTGCGCAGACGGGTTCAACGCTTTCGACTTCAGGAGTTTCTGGCGCAGTTGCCGCGTTGCGTCGTCGCCATGGAAGCCTGTGGCGGGGCGCATCACATTGGCCGGTTCTGTTTGCAGTTTGGCCACGAGCCGCGCCTGATGTCGCCGCTTTATGTTCGCCCCTACGTAAATGTGCACAAGAATGATGACCGGGACGCAGAAGGCATCGCAGAGGCCGCAACCCGCCCGACCATGAGTTTTGTGCCGATCAAGACGGAAGAGCAGTCGACTTGCAGGCTCTCCACCGGGCGCGCGAGCGGCTTGTGCAGGATAGGACCCGACTGATCAATCAGGCGCGCGGCTTTCTGATGGAGCGGGGGCTGCGTCCGGCACAAGGACGGCATGTATTCCAAAGGTTTCTGACACAACTGGTCAAAGACGAGAATAGCGATCTGTCGCCGCGGATGATGGCGTTGCTGGCGGACATGGCTGCGGAACTCGGCACGATAAACGAAAATGTCTGAATAGATGGGGTGGTTGCCGTCCGCGCCCCTATTCGCAAGCTGCATCTGTGCGATGCTTGTCCTGCAGCACATTCAGGGGAGGATGGTCTGTGAAGGATATGATCCTTGGCGTGGACTTGGCTAAGCGCATTTTTCAGGTGCATGGCGCGACCCCTCCGGGTGACGTTGTCTACCGGAAAAAGCTCAGCCGAGCGCAGTTTCGCGTATTCCTGACGCGTTTACCTGCCAGTCTCATGGTCTTTGAGGCCTGCGGGAGCGCCAGTTATTGGGCTCGGGAAGCTCAGTCTTTTGGTCATGAGGCCAGGCTCATTGCACCGCAGTATGTTCGTCCCTTCGTCAAGAAGCAGAAGAACGATGCCGCCGATGCTGAGGTGATCGTCATTGCCGCACGCCAGCCGGAGATGCGCTTTGTCTCGCCCAAGTCCGAGGCGCAGCAGGCCCGCGCGGCGGTCTTTAGAGGGCGAGAGAGGCTGGTTCGGCAGCGCACAGAATTGATGAACGCCCTACGGGCCAACTTCTACGAATATGGCGTCGTGTTTTCTATCGGCATGAACCAAATGACGCGTATGACTGCATGGCTGGCTGAACATGCAACAAGTTTGCCCAAGCTGCTGGTGGATGAATGCACCGACATTCTGGCCCTGATCGACGAGTTGACCGATCGCATCACTGCAAAGACTAAACTGTTGGCGTCTCTAGCATCCGCAAGGCTGCCAGGTGTTCAGCTATCAGCACCCCTCCGCCACGGAATTGCAGCACGATTTTCTCTGACGCACCGCGCGTGATTTGCCCGAACGGGGCCGCATCGGCATCTTAAACCGCTCTTACTATGAGGAAGTGCTGATCGTGCGCGTTCACCCTGAACTGCTGCGCGCCGAGGCGCTGGCGGAGCCGATGATTGACGCAAAGGTATTCTGGAAGCATCGATACCGGTCGATCACCAACCTTGAGCGCCATCTGCACGCCAACGGCACCCGCGTGGTGAAGATCTTCCTGAATCTGTCCAAGGACGAACAGCGCACACGTTTCCTAGGTCGCATCGACGACCCGACCAAGAACTGGAAGTTCGGCACTGCCGACATGACCGAACGCGCCTACTGGGACGCCTATCAAACCGCCTATGAGGCCTGCGTCTCGGCGACCAGCACCGAAGATGCGCCTTGGTACGTTGTGCCTGCGGACCACAAGAAGACCGCGCGGTTGACTGTGTCGCAGATCCTGGAAGCGAGCTTCAACAATCTCGTTGCAAGGCGGATGGTCAAAAAGCAGCAGATGCGCTGGTCAGTACGAGGGTAAGCCTGCGGTGAGGGCCGTCTGCTCTGATTGAGTAAATGGTCGTAAGGCATTGCCTTATGGCATGCGCTTCATTTGTTTCACCCATCGAGATCTTCGCGGCCGACGAGGTTGGCCGTCGTCGGCACTGGTCGGACGAGGACAAGATCCGGATCGTGGAGGAGAGCCTGTGCGGTTATCGGCAGGGCTCGGCAACTGCGCGGCGGTATGGGATTTCGCGGTCGCTGCTCTCGATCTGGCGGCGCGAGTATCGCAGCGGGACGCTTGGCGTGCCGGAGGCTGGCGGGGGGTTCGTGCCGTTGGTGATGGAAAGCGCCCTGCCTGAGCCAGCGGAGCGGCCCTCGCGGGAAGCCGATGATGCCCGGATCGACATCACGCTGACGAACGGGCGCCGCATGACGATCCCTGTGTTGCTGGCCCCTTCGCATCTGGCGGCGCTGCTGGCCGTGCTGGATCCACGATGATCGCCTTTCCGGCAGGGGCGCGCGTCTGGATCGCGGGCGGAGTGACGGACATGCGCTGCGGGATGAACAGTCTGGCGCTGAAGGTCCAGCAGGGGCTCGGGCGCGACCCGCATGGTGGTGAGATCTTCTGCTTCCGGGGCCGCAAGGGCGATCTGATCAAGATCCTCTGGCACGATGGGGTCGGCATGTCGCTGTATCTGAAGCGGCTGGAGGCCGGGAAGTTCATCTGGCCGGTGAGCCAGAATGGCGCGGCCGTTCCGGTTTCGGCGGCGCAGCTCGGCTATCTTCTGGAAGGGATAGACTGGCGTAATCCGCGCTGGACGCAGCGGCCTGCCTCGGCGGGTTGATAGCCAAATGCCCTTGTTTTATTGGACTATTCCGGTGTTCCGTGGTAGGTTTCTGGCATGTCGGAGACCCCTTCGGAGATTGCTGTTCTGCGTGTTGCTCTCGCTGCGGCAGAAGCGCGTGCAGCCGCAGCAGAGGAAGAGCTGACACAGGCGCGCGCCGTCGTTTCCGCCTCCGATGCGATGATCCGGCACTTGCAGCTCCAGATCGCCAAACTCCGCCGCAAGCAGTTCGGCCACAGCGCCGAACGCTACGCCCGGCTGATAGAACAACTCGAGATGCAGCTCGAGGATCTGGAGACGGACCTTGGGCAGGATCGAGCAAAGACGGATGCCGCCGTGGCGAAGACCACAGTTGCGGCTTTCGAACGCCGCCGTCCCGCCCGCAAGCCGTTCCCCGAGCATTTGCCGCGCGAGCGCGTGGTCATCGAAGCGCCGGCTGCCTGCACCTGCTGTGGGTCGACACGCATCGTGAAGATGGGCGAGGACATCACCGAGACGCTGGAGGTCATCCCCCGGCAATGGAAGGTCATCCAGACCGTCCGCGAGAAGTTCACCTGCCGCGACTGCGAGAAGATCAGCCAGCCGCCAGCGCCGTTCCACCCGACGCCCCGGGGTTGGGCAGGCCCCAACCTGCTCGCGATGGTGCTGTTCGAGAAGTTCGGACAGCATCAGCCCCTGAACCGGCAAGCGGAGCGTTATGCCAAGGAGGGCGTCGAGATCAGCCTCTCGACCCTAGCCGATCAGGTCGGGGCCTGCGCTGCCGCCCTGCAGCCGATCCACGACCTGATCCGCACCCATGTCCTCGGGGCAGAACGATTGCACGCGGATGATACGACCGTGCCCCTGATGGCCAAGGGTGGCACCCAGACGGCCCGGCTCTGGACCTATGTGCGCGACGACCGGCCCTTTGCAGGCGGGGCACCACCGGCGGCGCTCTATTCCTTCTCCACCGACCGCAGGATGGAACATCCGACCCGGCACTTGGCGGGCTGGACAGGCATCCTGCAAGCCGACGCCTATGGCGGATATAACGGCGTTTACGATGCGGCTCGCAAACCCGCGCCAGTGCTGAGTGCCCTGTGCTGGAGCCACGCCAGGCGGAAGTTCTTCGAACTGGCCGACATCAAGGCCATCGCCCGGAAAGGCAAAAGGGTCGCCGAAGATATCTCGCCCATCGCGCTGGAGGCGGTCAAACGCATCGATACCATCTTCGATGTCGAGCGCGAGATCACCGGCTTGACCGCCGCGGTCCGCCATGACGCCCGTCAGCGCCTCGTGCGCCCGATGGTCGAGGACCTGCACGACTGGATGCGGGCTGAGCGCGCCCGGATGTCGAAGCACAACCCCGTCGCCAAGGCCATCAACTACATGCTTGATGAAGACGGCCGCTGGGACGCATTCACCCGCTTCCTCGAAGACGGCCGCATCTGTCTGACGAACAATGCAGCCGAACGTGCCCTGCGCGGCGTGGCCCTTGGCCGGAAGGCATGGCTCTTCGCCGGATCCTCCCGCGGCGGAGACCGCGCCGCCTTCATGTATTCCCTGATCGTCACCGCCAAGATGAACGACGTCGACCCTCAGGCTTGGCTGGCAGATGTTCTGGCACGACTGCCGGACATGACCCTCTCACGCTTGCCAGAACTCCTTCCCTGGAACTGGCAGCGCGGTCTGATCGTCAAAGCCGCATAACCGCGGCCTACGCCGGATGGTTACGTACGAGGTGCAAACCTGCTCCTTCAAGTTCGCGTAGCCCCGGCCCACGGCGATTTTCCAGAACGCCTCGCATACAAGACGCCCCTTCAAACAAGGCACACCGTCATTTCACCATTCGTGCCAATACCGCTCTTTCGGCGCGCAGCATGACACCAGATAGTTGAACGGTCCCCATTGAAGCCGACATCCCCGTGGTACTTTGAAGAGTTCATGAGACAATGTTGAAAAAACGACACTCACACCGGCAGTGCCTTGTTCCAGATGATAAGGGGTCGCGGGTATCAGGGCAGTTTGGCAAATTTGCAGCAACTATTGGCCGGCTGGCGCCGAGCCGAAAAACAAGCACATAACCATCCAACCAAGGTGGCTCAGATCCTAGGACCAGTTCGAGATACTGAAACGGGGCACGCGATCTCCCCGGTTATTTCGGCTGCGCTCTGTATCTAGCCCCGAGGAAAGCTCACCCCAGATCAGGCGCGGAAAGTAGATGCGCTAGAGGTCGGATCTCCCACCTTCTCAACGATGAGGGCCCTAGCCATGCGCTTGGCCCGAACGCTCCACAGGGACATCGATGCGGTCCGAAATGCCATCGAAATGCCGTGGAGAAACGGCTAAGCTGAAGACCAAATCAACCAACTGAAAACCCTCAAACGCGCTATGAACGGTAGAGCAGGACCGGAATTACTCAGAACTCGAATGCTGCCACTCCACCACACAAATTGAGGATGACCCCATTTAAGGGCAACGCGACAGTCGTCTGCAATATCGTCAGTTGATGCCATTTTCCCGCTGCAGCGCCCGGACATATGCCACGATATTTGATACGTCGGAAACCGTGACGCCTTCAACGGCTGGCATATCGCCAAACGACCAATGGTGCGCCCGAACGCCGTTTTGTGTGGCCAGAACAAAAGCCATGTCGCCATGATGATTTGGCTCGTAGATCCGGTGCACGAAAGGCGGTGCCACGCCATCCTGGCCTTGGCCATTCGCACCATGGCAAGCCGCACACTTCGCTTCATAAGCGCGCTCGCCCATCTGCTCTTGCTCGGTGAACTGTGCAGGCACAACCACGGCCACCATGGCACCATCGGCAAGCGGGCTTGTCTGCGCCGCCGACAGGCTCTGACCTTTGGGCTGGAACAAGAACCATGCGCCAGCAATTACTGCGATGGCCACACAAACAAGGGCGAGTTTTTTCATTTTGGGGTCCGCTCTGCTGCTGCAATGGAAAGAGAGGGGGGCGCGGCACTTTATGTCCGCACCCCCCAGAAGGCGCGCTACTTCAGCGCCGTCACGGTCAGTTTGCCTTTGACGCGGTCGGCCAGAAACTCGATGTCCTGCCCCTCAGCCATTTTGGCGATCAGTTCGTCATCGGCCCGGAAAACCATGGTCATGGCGGGCATCTCAAGATCGACCAGATCTTCGTGAATGATAGTGACCTTGCCTGCCTTGGCGTCCAGCTTCTTGATGGTGCCTTTGGTATAGGTCTCGGCAGATGCGAAAGACATTGAGGCGATCAATGCGACGGTGCCAAGCGAGAGTGTTTTGAGAAGGGTCATGTTTATATCCTATTGAGGTGGGTTGAGTTGAGATCAGTTTACGGTCAGCGCGCCGTTCATGCCCGCCTCGTAGTGACCGGGGATCAGGCAGGCGAATTCAAAGGCGCCCTCATTGGCGAAGGTCCAGACGATGGTGCCTTTCTCGCCGGGTTGCAGACGGATGGCGTTCGGGTCGTCATGTTCCATCTCTGGGAACTTTTCCATCACACCTTTATGCTCTTCGATACTTGCAAAGGTATCCATGACAAATTCATGGGCGTTCTCACCATTGTTGGTGAAGGTGAACTGCACTGTTTCGCCAGCTTTGAAATCCAGCTTGCGCGGTTCAAACAGCATCTCGCCGTCTTCAGTCTCGATCATTGAGACATTCACCTTGGTCATACCTGCCTTTTTCTTGGCGGGCATTCCGACCTCCATCATCCCATCATCGCTGCCTTCATGTGTGCCAGACGCAAACGCAGAGGTGACGGTAAAAGCGATTAAAGCCGTGGTAAGAAATAGTTTCATGTTTTTTTCCTGTATGTTTGCGGCCCGTTCAGGGCCATTGCTTGGTAGGGTCAGCCCTTGTGGGTGGGCATTGGGCGGGGGGTAATCTGCGTTTTTGGGCTTGTGTTGGTGGCAAACTCGGGAAGTTCACCTGTCCATTCATAGGCCTGCTCGCCGGGCGGGTTTTCATACCAGCCGGGGTCTGAGTAATCGTCGGCGCCAATCCCTTCGCGCACCTTGACCACCGAAAACATGCCGCCCATCTCGATGGGTCCGTATGGTCCCCATCCTGTCATCATCGGGATCGTGTTGTCGGGCAGTGGCATTTCCATTTTCGCCATGTCGCCCATGCCGGACGTGCCCATGGGCATGTACTCCGGCTGGAACTGGCGAATTTTCTGTGTCAACTGCTTCTTGTCGACGCCGATAAAGGTGGGAACGTCATGGCCCATTGCATTCATCGTATGGTGCGACTTGTGGCAATGGATCGCCCAATCGCCCAAGTGATCGGCCACAAACTCATAGGCTCGCATGGCGCCCACGGGGATGTCGATGGATACTTCGGGCCATTGCGCGCTTTCGGGCACCCAGCCGCCATCTGTACAGGTCACCTTGAAGTCATAGCCATGCATGTGGATCGGGTGGTTGGTCATGGTCAGGTTGCCCGCCCGCACGCGCACTTTATCGCCCCGGTTCACGACCAGCGGGTCGAGATCGGGGAAGATCCGGCTGTTCCACGTCCACAGGTTGAAATCCGTCATTGTCATGATGCGCGGAACGAATGTGCCGGGATCAATGTCATAAGCGTTGAGCATGATCAGGAAATCGCGGTCTACGGGCATGAACGTGGGGTCTTTGGGGTGGACGATGAAGAAGCCCATCATCCCCATTGCCATCTGCGTCATCTCATCGCCGTGCGGATGGTACATGAAGGTGCCAGACTTGATCAAATCGAACTCATAGATGAACGTTTTGCCCGGTGGGATTCCGGGGTGGCTCAAGCCGCTAACGCCGTCCATGCCAGACGGCAAAATAAGCCCATGCCAATGCACGGTGGTGTGTTCGGGCAGACGGTTGGTCACATAAATCCGCACTCGGTCGCCCTCGACTGCCTCGATGGTCGGTCCAGTCGACTGACCGTTGTAGCCCCAGAGGTGGGCGATCATGCCGTCTGCAAGTTCCCTTTCGACCGGCTCGGCGACCAGATGGAATTCCTTGACGTTACCGTTCATCCGGTGCGGCAGGGTCCATCCGTTCAGGGTGACAACGGGCGTGTAGTCCGGCCCCGAAGACGGGCGTGGTGTGATCAGCGTGGCCGCGCTGTCCATTTCGGCGGCCTCTGGCAGACCCATATTCGTGGTCTTGCCCCAGGCCTGCGTGGAGACGAGCGCCGCACCTGCGGCACCGACCCCGATCAATTGACGTCTGTTCAACATGGGATGTCCTTTCAAACCTAAGGTCAATGTCCTGCGCCACCAGCAGCGATTGCGGGGCCTTCGCCGCCGCTACCGCCACCTGCACCGCCGCCATAGATCGCGGCGGTCAACTCGGCTTGGGCAAGGTAGAAGTCGCGCTTGGCATTCGCCGCCTCAAGCTGTGCGGAGAGCTTTTCGCGCACATCGGTCAGCAGCTCGAACGTGTTGGTGATCATGCCATTATAGGACAGCAGACCTTCTTCCTCGACCGTGGTGCGCAACGGCACGACCACATCGCGGTAGTGACGCGCGATCTTGTAGGACGCATGATAGGACGCCTCCGCGCCGCGCACTTCCGAGCGAACATTCACGGCCTTTTCCGCCAGCACATTGGCGGCTTGCAGGTAGGAAAGCTCGGCCTTGCGCATGCGCGCCTTGCCGGAGTCGAAGATCGGTATGGCGAATTCGACCTCAAGGTTCGGGGGCGCCACTTTCTGTTCGACCTCACCGCTAGCGCCGACTTCGCGCTCCAGTTCCACACCGCCGACGATCTCCAGATCGTTGACGATCCGGGTCTGATCGGTCAGCCCAAAGGCCGCCGCCTGAGCGGCCAGCCCCAGTTTGGCGATGCGCAGATCGACCCGGTTGCTCAGGGCCTTGGCCTCAAGGTTGCTGATCTTGCCCACCGATTTGGGCAGCGCGGGCAGGGCGTCCGGCACGGTGTAATTCACATCACCGCCCCAAAGGCCCATCAGCCGGGTCAGCTCTTCCTTGGCGCGAGTTGCGTTTAGCCGTGCCTGTGCCAACTGGCCCGCGAGTTCGGCATTGAACGCCTGTTCGCGCGCTTGCCCCGCCTTGTTCAGCGCCCCCGTTTCGCCCAGCTTGCGGGCGAGTTCCGAGCCAGCATCCGAGGTACGTTTGGCTTGGGTCAGATAGCCGACCGTCTCAAACGCCGCGACCGCGTTGATCCAGGCAATGCGGGTCTGGTTGGCCAGCGTCAGCGTGTCATTAACGGCTGTTTGCTGCGCCTGCTGAAACGCGGCATCCGCAATGGCAACGCGTTGTTTGCGGGTGGTTGCATCCAGAACATTGGCGCGGAACATGCCCTCGATCGCGCGGTAGGCACCAAGCTCCGGCGCTCCGATCCCCAAGAGGCCGATGGAGACGATGGGGTTTTCCGGGGTCGATTGCTGCCACGCGTCTGCTGCCGACAGCCCGACATTGGCATAAGCGGCCTGCAATCCCTTGTTGTTGAAAAGGGCTGCCTGAACGGCCGTATCTGCACCGATCCGCTTGCCGCTGACCATTCCCTGAACCTGACGTCGCAGGGCATCATTCTCGACCTGAGTCTGGGCAAAGGCGGTGCGCTTGCCGATAGCGGCAGAGGTTTGCGCTGACACCACACCGAAACCAGCTTTTTGATCAGTATAGGCGCCCGGAACAGCACCCACACAAGCGCCAAGCAGCATAGGAGCAGCGAAAAACAGATGGCGTTTGAGCATCCGCATCAGTTGCCCTCCGTCTGTTCTTCGTTGACTTCACGCCAATCGCGCGGCCCCGTCGGCCCGCGATAGGTGTAGCCAGCCAGCGGGTCCTGATACGGGATGGGCGACGCGACTGTCAGGTTGACAACAGCCTGTTGAGCCGTGACATCGGGAAGGGGAGTGGGCTGATAGGCACACGCCCCTAGAGGGAGGGCGAAGGCCCCCATCATAAGTTGGAATTTCATTTGATCTGCCTGATTTAATCTGGTCACGGCGGCAAGCGGTCAACGCTTGCAGCATTTACCCCTGCGAAGGGGACCGACGAAAAATCAGATCAGTTTTGGTGGGCGCAATAGCCCAACAGTAGCTGCACCATAAAAGGTATCAACCCGAATGGCGCTGTGTTCTTGTAGTGGCAGTGATCCTGCCCCACCTGCCTGATCGAGCATAACAATAGCTACGCAGATGCTGTCACAGCAGACTAACGACGCACCGCTTGAGTCATCCGCTTTCGCGGCGACCTGCCCATCACCCGCGCAGTGCGCGGATGCCGCGACGTGATCATGAGCAGCATCGGCCACTGATGACTGCGTCGCATGTATCATGTGAGCAGAGTGATTTTGTGTGCCTGCCATCGCTGGAAGGGCGACCACCGAAAACGCAAACATCAGGCAAGCAAGTGCCTGAAGGAGTTTGGGAAAGGTCCACGACGTCTTCATGCGAGCTTGCATGCCTTGCATCCCTTGTTTTGTCAATTCCGTCAAAGACATCCGTGCCTGACTTTTCTGTGAAGCGGCGGAAATCGACCGATTTGTGGGCGACGGGACAGGTGTGCTGGATATGAACTCACTCCATGCCAGACCTTGCTACCGTTAAATGGTCTTGTTGCCACGGCCACTTTTCAGCATTTCCACTCTTGGCCAGTGCGGATGATAGTCATCAATGACGATTGGATGGCTATGTGTTCGGCCTTGCTGAACATGTGGGTGATTTTCTGCCAGGTCCTCATGAGTGTGTTCGAAAGGCCTGCTATCGTCCGGCGTCCATAGAACACTCCCGCCGACCATCCCGGCAGCGGCCAGTAATGCAAGCAGGGCAAATGCCGTCGTTGGTCCGGCGACCGTGATCAGCCACCCTGCCAGCGGGTATGTCACCAGCCAGCAAGCGTGTGACAGCGCGAACTGTGCGGCATAGACGGCTGGTCTGTCTTCGGCGTGGGCGGATCGCTTGAGCAGCCGCCCGGATGGGGTCAGTACGACGGAATAGCCGATCCCGATGACGAACCAACCTGCAAGGAGCGGCAGCCACTGCGTGTCGTGGACCCGTGACATCAGAGACAGGCCCAGAAGAGCGATAACCAGAACAGCCGCGCCACCGATCATCAGGGAGCGATCGGGGCGTTTGTCCAGAAAACGGGGCAACAAGAGGGCCGCCAGCATTGAGCCGCCCCCAAAAAAGCCAAGCGCGATGGCCACCTGGGCGTCACCCAGCCCCAGATCGGAGCGGACCAGAACCACGGTGTTCACCAGTACCATCGCGCCTGCCGCTGCGGCGGCGAGGTTGAGCGACAAGAGCCCGCGCAGGCGCGGCGTGGCAAGGTAGATCCGCATCCCGCGTGTAGTTCGGTCATAGATGCCCCTCGGCGCTGTCGCTTGTGGGCTGGGCAGCAGGACCGACACAACCAGCAATGCAGATCCGACAAATCCGATCACGGTTCCGAAGAACAGGACGTGATAGCTGACCAGGGTCAGCAGAATCGCGGCCAGCATCGGGCTGACGATGTTCTCAAGGTCATAGGCCAACCGCGAGAGTGACAGGGCTCGGGTGTAGCGGTCTTCCTCGGGCAGGATGTCGGGGATTGTAGCCTGAAACGTCGGCGTGAAGGCGGCAGAGGCCGATTGCAGCACGAAGATCAGAACATAGGCCTGCCAGACCTCGGACACGAAGGGCAGGCACAGCGCCACGGTTGCCCGGATCAGATCAAGGCTGACCAGCATGGTCCGGCGCGGCAAACGGTTGGCGAAAGCCCCCGCGATGGGCGCAATGCCGACATAGGCGATCATCTTGATCGTGAAGATCGTGCCCAAGACCAGACCGGCACGGTCGCCTGACAGATCATAGGCCAACAGCCCCAGCGCGATCGTGGCAAGTCCCGAACCAAGCAGAGCGACGATTTGGGCAAGAAACAAATGGCGATAGGTGCGGTCGGCGAGGACAGAGAGCATGGTGGTCCCTCAAAGGTATTTGGTGATTGCCTTGAAATCCGCAACGACGGATGTGTCGCCCAAGCCAGTCACCGCTTCATCGAGGCAATGATCAATATGGTCTTGAATCAAGGTGCGTTTGGCCTGTAGCACGGCCTTCTCAACTGCTTGGAGCTGTTGGGCAATATCCGTGCATGGTTTACCGTCTTCTATCATCGCTATCACGCTGGATAGGTGGCCATTGGCACGTTTCAGCCGCTTTGCGATGTCGGCGTGGGTTGCATGAGTGTGGTGTTTTGACATAGATAAGAGCTAACCCCCCCAGGGGGATAAGGCAAGCGGGCCCAGACTCGCAAAATGCAGGCAACATGAAACAGCAGATTGGAACACTTGTCAGACTTATGCTGACCGTCACACTGGCGGTCGCGATGCTGTTGTCGTCGAATGCGCGAATTGCATCACACGATTTGCCTGAACTGGCCCAGATCGTCGCCGACCATCAAACGAAGATCGCGGATCATGGTCACACTCACGAGGAAATCGTTGATGTGGTGCATGCCTATCATGGCCACGGACATGATGTGACCGATCATGATCATAACACAGCATTCCTACTTACCCGCATGGCGTCTGGCGTCATGCAACCGAACCGCTCGAATTGGCTTGTGGCCAACAATGCACTACCCGGTCGTAGTGTCTTTGATCTGGACCGACCCCCGCGAGGATGAGACCACGCCTCAGAGCGTGTTTATCAATTCCTTTCACAAAGCGGAAAATCACAATGTTACACAACCGATCCTACGGGTCGGGGCATCTGTCGCATCCAATGCGACAATCCCTGATCCTCATGGCAATGGTCCTGCTGGCGCTCATCGCCCTTGTGACCACGGCCTATGCCCATGCCGTCACCGAAGGCGACAAGGGCTATATCCAGGAGGTTAGCGGCATGAAGCTGATACCCTTCATGTATCTGGGGGCCAAACATATGGTCACAGGATACGACCATCTGCTGTTCCTGTTTGGTGTCGTCTTCTTCCTCTACAAGATGAAGCACGTCGCTCTATACGTCAGCCTTTTCGCCATCGGCCATTCCACAACAATGCTGGCGGGCGTCTATTTCGGCTGGAATGTCAGCGCTTATCTTATCGACGCAATCATCGGTCTGTCGGTAGTCTACAAAGCGCTCGACAATCTGGGCGCTTACCAACGGTGGTTCGGGTTCCAGCCCGATACGAAGGCTGCGACCCTGATCTTTGGCTTCTTTCACGGGTTGGGTCTTGCGACCAAAATCCTGGAATATGAAATCGCACAGGACGGCCTGATCCCGAACCTGCTTGCCTTCAACGTCGGCGTCGAGATCGGCCAGTTGATCGCCCTCGCCATGATCCTGATTGTCATGGGCTATTGGCGCAGGACTGCCGGTTTCTGGAAGCACGCCTACACCGCTAATGTCGTGATGATGTCGGCCGGATTCATTCTGTTTGGAATGCAGATGACCGGCTACTTCGTCGCCTGATCCCCTTGGAGAACATGAAAATGCACAACGGAAACAAACCAAACCTCGATGAGTTGCCGACCTCGGCGCAGCTAATCAAATCCACGATTCTGGCCGCTGCTGCGGCAGTTGCAATCCTCATAACTGTCGTCCTGCCATCAGAATACGCAATTGATCCGACCGGCATCGGCAAGGCTATTGGCTTGGCCGAGATGGGCGAAATAAAGACTCAACTTTCTGAAGAAGCTGAAGCAGACCGGCTGCTGGAGCTTCAAAAAAGTGGTGCCAGCGACGATCAGTCAAGCCTTCGTGGCGGCATATTCGGTTTCTTTTTCCCAGCCGCCTATGCCCAGACCGTCGCGCCCGAATGGACGGATCAATACAGCGTTACGCTGACGCCAGGCGATGGAGTTGAGGTCAAGCTGGTTATGACAGAAGGGGCGAAAGCCGAGTTCCTTTGGGTTGCTGAAAACGGCGTCGTCAACTTCGATCTGCATGGCGACGGTGGTGGCGAGAACATCAGCTATGAAAAGGGCCGAGCGGTAGAGCGTGCCGAGGGCGTTCTGACTGCTGCTTTCACGGGCAATCATGGTTGGTTCTGGCGCAACCGGGGCGGGCAGGATGTCACCATCACGCTCTCTGTCCGTGGCGAATACAGCGAGATGACACTGCCCTAAGTACCCTATGGCCCCTGTCGCTTGGCGGGGGCCATTCTTCAGACAAAGGCCTCAGCCGCATCGCGGTAAGGTGGTGAAGCGAGCCCCTTCTGTGAACTGGCTGCCATCCGTCGATTGCGGGCACCGCCGACATGTGCGTGACCTTGAACCCGCCCGACAGCGAACGAAAGCGGCTCGACAGATTTATCCGGAGCGCTGCAAAATATGGGTGCCGGGCCGAGATGATACTGATCAAGGCCCGATCTGCCCGCTTTCTGCAGCTCAGGCCGGGGTGGACACCGCACGGGATGCCAAAGAATTCGATCAGCAAACGAAATCGGGCGAACTTCCAATCAGGCGGCAGGCCACTTGGGGAATGTCGGTTCTGAGCGTTTTCCGCATGGGCACTAGGACGCTGGACGGTTCCGATTATGTGACCGTAGCCTTTGTGGATCCTCGCAGACTCACCTTGGCACATTGATGCCGCCAGGGGGCGGTCACCTCATCAGGGCCATCTGCGTGAGGGAGCGTCGCTCAGAAAAGACCGCTTATTTGCGCGGCGGTGTCGTCGCTGTCCCAGTCGAACGGGCCTTGTAGCCGCCCAATCTCACGAGTTTTGCGGTCAATCAGAAGTGTCGTCGGCAGTCCGACAAAGCTAAGGGCCAGCTGTACACGGAGAGACTCAGCCCAGTAAAGTGATAGGTTCGCAATGCCGATCTCATTATAAAAGCGGCGCCCCTTGCCAATTCCCGCATCATCGATGCAAAGAGCAAGCACCAGAAAATCCGCGCCGCCGATCCGCGCCTGAAGTCGGTCGAGCATTGGCATTTCTTCCCGGCACGGCGGGCACCAAGTTGCCCAGATGTTCAAAAGGATCACCCGGCCCGCGAAATCTTCGAGACGCCGTTCGGTGCCAGACTCTTCCAGGATTGGGGGCGACAGCAATGGCTGCGGGTCCCTGCGCAGCCGAAAGGGTGCACGCGCTTCCGCACGCTGCGTGACAAATGGCATCGCCAATGCGGCGAGAACGGCACGTCGCCCGAGAAACTGCGTCATTCCCTGTCTCCTGCAAAGGGGGCCATGACCCATGGGGCACGCCATGGGTCACGGCAGCTTTCAGACCGAAACTGCGAATTCGGTCATCATGCCCGCCAAAAGATGGGGCATGTGGTGGCAGTGCAGCATCCACCGTGCGGCTTCGCCTGCATCAACCGCAACCGTCACCATACCCATAGGTGGCACATGTACGGTGTCGCGCACGGCACCTGCAAAGCGCGCACCGCCCGTGCTGACGACTTGAAACGCATGACCGTGTAAGTGCATGGGATGCGCCATCATCGACATATTGTGAAACGTGATCTCGACCCTTTCCCCGGATTTCGCTGTGACAGGGTCATGGTTACGCCAGGTCTTGCCGTTGATCGTCCATTCATAGGGCACCATCGACCCGCCTAGCATCAGCATCGGCTGCGAAGCCGGCGCGCGTTCGGGCAGCGGCATGACGGCGCGCAAGGCAGCCTCTTGGGACGCGTCGGCGCTGAATGCCGGATGTTCAGCGTCCGACAGACTGGATACCTTCATCACTGAAGCGCCCGGCGTTGCAAGAATTACACCCGTGCGCTCCTTTGCCCCTTCACGCAGCGCGAGGATGGGGAAAGCTCCGCCCTCTGCTGGCACGTCCAGTTCGATGTCAAGACGTTGACCCATGGCCAGACCGAAACGGCTGCCGGGCAAGGGCTGGACCGGCTCACCATCCACTGCGACCAAACGTCCTGGCAGACTGCCTGTGTCGATCCAGAACACCGTCGCTGCTGCCGCATTGATGACACGAACAAGGACCCGGCCGCCTTTTTCGACTTGCCATACCTCAGGGTCGTCAAGGGTGCGGTCGTTGGCGAGATAGGCATCAAAGTTGTAATCGTTCAGGTCCATGGCCATGCCGTCCATGCCCGGCATCGACATCGCGTCGCCTTGCCCCATCGAGCCCATCTCCATCGTAGCCATGCCGTCCTGCCCCATCTGGCCGTGATCCATCCCGGTCATCGAGGTGCTGCCAGTGATCTCGGCCAGCACTTCGGCTGGTGGTTTGAAGGAGAAGTCATGCAGGAATAGCGTCACCTCCTGCCTGTCGGCCGACACATCTTCCGGCCGCCGAACCACGAGCGGTGCGGCAAGCAGCAGCATTTCATGCTCGGGGACATGAGCATGCATCCAGTGGGTGCCGGGACGTGCGGTAAAGTCATAGGCGCGGGACTCTCCGGGTTGCAGCATTGGCATCGGGAGGTCGGGCACCCCGTCCTGTACATTGGGCGGGATCTGACCGTGCCAGTGGATGATCGTCGGCGCGTCCAGCGTATTGGTCAGATCAACGGCAAAGGCCTGCCCCGAATCGAGGACAAGGCCCGAACGACCTTTGTTGTCCAGAAGGCCCCAGACAGTTGCAGCCTTGCCTTGCACCTCAATCGTGCGCGATGTGGCAGAAAGGGCCATCCGGGCAGACTGGGCACGCACTTGAGCGGGCAAAAGCAAAGTAGCGGCCGAAGCCGAAGTTGCGGCAAGAAAGCCGCGTCGGGTCAAAAGCGACATGTGAGTTCTCCTGTGAGTCGCAGAAAATAGCAGACTGGCAGATCGGGGCGCGGGCGCCCCTTCTGCAGGGTCAGATCACTGCAACTTTTGGAGGATGTCCGGGAGGCGGAAAGGCCAGCGAGGAAACCAGAGGATCATCTCCGGTCTCAACGTCAATCGGGTGCCCGGCTATTTCAATTGTTTGATCAGCTGTCGGCAGGGTCGCAACCACAACCAAACAAAGTTGCTGGCACAAGCGCATTGTTTGGTTTGTCTCAGAGCGGCCCGTATCGGCGAGCTTCATTTCGTGGCCAGCCGTGGCCATCATCTGGGCATGTTCAACCGGAGTTTGCTCACCGACCACGGTCCAACCGGGAGCAAGCGTCGCCAGCACATACGCAGCGAAAACCAGAACTTTAATGAAGAGGCCCGACTTGTTCATAGAACTGTAGTTATCAGAATGATGCGGCACAGTCATTTGACATTTTGGTGTCTCAGAACATGCCCGAGAACCCGTACGATGCGGCAGAATTGTCAAAACTGCTGAATACTATCCAGCCTATCGGAGAGTTTACTGGTTGACCTGAGTTTTGCCAAGAAAGGCTTGGCTACACAGGCAGGTAACACAGATGAGAAAAATCTTTCTGGCGATAGCGACAACCCTGAGTTTGGCGGCCTGCGGGGCGGAACCGATCTGGGCACCGGAGGCGGCTGTTGTCGCATCACGCTACACGCATCCCGGCCCGACGTCGGTAACACTCTACACCGTGCTTTCGACACGCAATGGCTCTGGTGCGCATGCGGGGCTTCTGATCAACGGCGCTCAGAGGGTCATGTTTGATCCCGCCGGAACATGGCGCCACCCGCAGCTTCCCGAGCGCAATGATGTGCATTTCGGTGTTACGCCAAAAATGGTTGATTTCTATATCGACTACCATGCGCGCGAGACTTTCGACGTGGTGGAGCAGACGGTCGAAGTTTCGCCCGAAGTGGCCGCACTGATCATGCAGCGGGCAATGGCCTATGGTGCGGTTCCAAAAGCGAACTGCACCATTGCGCTCTCTCGGGTCCTTGAAGGTGTCCCCGGCTTTGAAAGCTTGCCGATGACGTGGTTTCCCAAGCGCATGATGGAAGCTTTTGCTGATTTGCCCGGGGTCGAAACCCGCAAGATTACGGATGACGATGCAGACAACAATCATGGTGTTCTTCTGGTGCAGGCTGACGATCCACGATTGGAGTAATCTTTCGGTGATCGGGCACGAATCCACCAAAGATTGATGGCTTGGATGCCTGCAGACCACTACAACGATGGCAACGTGATCAACCACGAGGGACAAAAGCATGCAGATATCTCGACGCAGCATGATCGGAGCAATGAGTTGGGCCATCAGCCTCGCCACCACGCCCGTTTGGGCCGAAACACACGCGAGTATCCACGTGGTCAAGGATCCGGGCTGCCCCTGCTGCAATGCCTGGATCGGCCACCTTCGCGATAACGGCTTTGCCGTCAGCTTCGAAGAACGCAGCATTGAAGAACTAACCGCATTCAAGCGCGAACGTGGCATCCCCGACAATCTTGTCTCATGCCACACGGCGACGATCGGCGACTACACCATCGAAGGCCACGTCCCCGCCGCCGATATCCGTCGCTTGGTGGCCGAACGTCCCGCTGCTACCGGGCTCACCGTTCCAGGCATGCCCTTCGGCTCTCCCGGCATGGGGCCAGAGGCCGAGCGCGAAGCCTATGACGTTATTCTCGTCGGACTTGACGGCAGCAGCAGCATCTTCACCAGCTATCCGGCCGCCTGACCTGGGTCAGGCAAGCGAGAACGCGCCAAAAGCACAGACTCTTCGCGGCGCGGCGCTGGCGGCGACTTCCGAGAACTTCAGGATTTCCAAGGCAGCCCAGATTCGGTTGACCGCCAAGCGTCTTCCAGAGCCGCCCGCGGGATCACACCGTCCAGCGGTCTGATGGCTACATCCAGACGACGCGCTGCGTGATAGCCTGTTGCCGCCATCACACTTGGCGCTGTGCCATAGGCGCGACGGTAGCGCGTCACAAAACTGTCAGTCCCTTCGTCGCTGACCCATCTCTCGGTCAGCACCACTTGCAGCAAGACGGTGCTGGTTGACTGATACTCACGCGCGGCTTCGCTTGCTGCGGGTTCAGGCCCCAGGACGACCACGACATCGCCGGTCTCGGTGGGTTTACCGATCAGGCCTTCGACCAGCCCGGCTGCATCGCGCGGAAGCGGAAGCACATTTACATCGACCCCACCCAGATGCCCGTCAGACGTTTCGTTTGCGTGCCCATCCTGCTCGTCTGCCGCCAGCAGGAAACCGCGGACGGCTTCTGCGAGGCTTGCTTCACGGTTATCGCCGGCGACTATAAGAGCGGCAGTGAACGAATGCGCCAGGGTGTTCCCTGACAGGGCCATCCACACTGCAACCGCCAATACAGACTGCTTGATCGCGGTCTGGACCCTTTCTACTTCCGCAAACGGGAATAGAAGACGGGCGACAGCAAAGCGCGCCAATAGGACACTCATTCCGCCGCCCGCGCGGTGGTCACGGCTTCGACCAACTGCGGCTTTTCCACAAAGCCGGGGATCAGCTGATCGCCGACCACGAACGACGGTGTGCCATTGAAACCAAGCGCCTCGGCCAGTCGCATTGAGGTGGCAATATGCTCCTCAACTTCGGGCGACTGCATGTCGATCTTCAGCTTCTCAACGTCGAGACCAACCTCACCTGCTATGCGCAGCACAGCCTCTGCTTCAACCTTTCCGCGCATCGTCATCAGGGCGTCGTGCATTTCGGCGTATTTGCCCTGCTGCCGCGATGCCAGGGCGGCGCGGGCGGCAAAAGCAGACCCCTCGCTCAGGATCGGCCACTCACGCAAAACAAGGCGCACGTTGGTGTCCTCGGCCATCAAGGCATTGACTTCGGGCATCGCCCGTTTGCAGTAGGGGCAATTATAGTCAAAGAATTCGACAATCGTGACGTCGCCGTCTGGATTGCCGAGGATCGGGGCATTCGGGTCACGTTCCAATATGCCGCGTTCTTTAGTGAGGACAGACGCGGCTGTGGCGGCCTGAGCTTCGGCTTGGCGCGCTTCCAGGGCCTGCAAGGCTTCCAGCACCAGTTCGGGATTTTCCCGAAGTGTTTCAGCCACGAGCGCCTTGATCCGATCATCGGAGATGTCTTGCGACAGGGATTGTTCTGGCAACGCTAGTGCAAACGTGGCGGCAAGTATCATTTGGGTAACGCGCATAGGTGAGACCTTCTGGGAAATAGGGCTGATTTTGTCTTGTGTGAACCCTCTAGTAACTAGAGAGGCAAGCAGGATTCTTCTTGGGGAGAGACTAAAGTGCTTGTTCATTCGCTCGCCGCCTCCATGCGGGTGCGGTCTTCCTGCGTAGCGCGGACCCGCGCTGGCCAAGTCGATTTGATATAGGCGAGGATCGCTTCGATCTCGGCATCCGAAAGTTGCTCACTGAATGCGGGCATGCCGGAGATGAAATCGACACCCATCTCGTTCAGCACAACTTGCCCACCTTTGCGGATGTAGTTGAGCAACATTTCATCCCCGTGGTGCCACGTATGACCTGTCTCGTCGTGGGGAGGTGCAGGATAAGTCCCGTTCGAGTTTGCTGATTGCCAGTTCGGCTGCCCTTCCAGATCTGCGCCGTGGCAGGATGCACAGGTTTCCTGATACGTCGTCCGACCCAATTCGATATCCGGCTCTTTGTGAAAGAAGGCGAAGGATGGAGTGGCCACGCTCGCCAAGAGCCCGCCGATGAGCAACGACCTTTGAAGGCGCAACGGCGGTCTGTTCTTCTCCCAAAAGGTCATGTCCGGCTCACAATTGATGTCGCGCCATCGGGCGGAAGGATGCGATCGGACAAGAGTGCCAGCTGCTCGCTGAGGCGGGTCCTTTGCGACGCGGGATAGGCGTCCGTCGGTGGCAATCCGCCGTGTTGTGCGAACAGCATGATATCGCGTGCGATCGGTGCGGCAGCCGTGGAACCTCCGCCGCCATGCTCGACCACCACTGTGACAGCATAGCGGGGTGCGTCGAACGGGGCAAAGGCGACAAACAGCGCGTGGTCCCGACGGTTCCACGGCAGTTCGGCCTGCGTCCGCACACCCGCCGCGCGTTCCGCAGCCGAGATCGAGAAGACCTGGCTTGAGCCGGTCTTGCCTGCCATCACCTTTGTCGGGTCGACAATTCGTGACGCGTAGGCGGTTCCACGTTCATGGTTCGATACCTCGAACATCCCCTGCCGAACGATGGACAGCGCCTCGTCTGAAAGTCCAAGAGACACTGGAGCAGGGTTTTCCGTCGACCTCCCGCTGATCGACCGCACCATCCGAGGCAGCACGGCCGTGCCGGAAGCAAGCCGCGCCGCCATGGTTGCGAGCTGAATGGGTGAGGCGAGCGTAAAGCCCTGGCCAATGGAGGCGTTGATCGTATCGCCAATCAGCCAGTCCTGCCCGTACTTCTTTTGCTTCCATTCGCGCGAGGGGTTGTTGCCATGCGCTATGCCGGACAGCGGCAGATCATACTTCTGGCCAAGCCCGAGCCTATCGTTCATGGCAAAAATGCCGTCAATCCCGATGCGTTGCGCAACCTCGTAGAAGTAGACATCGCAGGACTCACGCAAAGCGCCGACCATATCCACCCGCCCATGCCCGCCACGTTTCCAGCAATGGAACCGGCGGCCTGATATCTCGACATAGCCATTGCAGGTGACGGTTTCCGCAGGTTCCATGACACCGCTTTCAAGTGCCGCCAAAGCATTCGACATCTTGACCGTTGATCCCGGTGGATAGGCGCCCTGCACTGTCTTGTCGGACAGCGGGCGAAACTCGTTGTCGCGCAGCGCGCCATAGTCCCGGTTCGAAATACCACGCACGAACAGGTTCGGATCAAACGACGGTGCCGATGTGCAACCAAGCACATCGCCATTCGTCACATCCATGACGATGGCTGCGGCGCTCTGACCTTCGAGACGCACGCGCATAAAATTCTGCAGATGGTGATCAAGCGTGATTTGCATGTCGGGTCCGGCTGATGGCGGATCGAGTGCTAGTTCGCGCATAGTGCGGCCAGACACATTGACCTCAACACGTCGCGTTCCCGGCAAGCCGCGCAGAGCACGTTCATGTCTGCGCTCGATCCCGATCTTGCCGACCTCAAAGTCTGGCAGACGAAGCAAGGGTTCAGCCGCGTCCCCCTCTTCCTTCAGATCGTTCTCGCTCACCGGGCCCACATAGCCAACCTGGTGAGCAAAATCGGCTCCAAAGGGATAGACACGCGACAGGACCGTTTCCGGGTAGACGCCCGGAAGTGCTGGCGCGTTCACAGCGACAATTGCCAATTCTTCCCATATGACCCGGTCTTTCACGGTGATTGGCGCAAAGCCACTTGCCCGTTCGATCTGGCTTTTGAGTTTCATGATGGCTTCGTCATCAAGACCCAGAAGGCGTCGCAGTTTTGCAAGCACGTCTTCAAGATCTTCGACCTCCTCGCGCACCAGCGTGATGCGAAAAGCCTGCTCGTTGTCAGCCACTAACTTTCCTGCGCGGTCATAGATGCGACCTCGGTTGGGTGGCACGAGCCGCAAGCTGATACGGTTTTCTTCGGCCAACAGATAATATTGATCGGCATCACGGACACCTAGTTGCCACATCCGCAGGCCAAGCACGCCTAACACGGTTGTCATGACGCCCCCCATCAGAAGCGCCCTTCGTGTGGTTTTCTGGGACATCTGTGCAAGGTCACGTTCGGATCGTCGCATGGTCACCTCCGTCTCCTTCCGGTCGAGATTTCCTCTTGGCGCGAACAGTCAGCACATAAGCGGCCCCTCTCAGAGCAAAAACTGCGGCGACGAGCCCCACGAACCATGGCTGGAGCGTATTCGGCGGCGGGGTCGCGCGGTGAAAACTAAGGAAGTGCATGAACAGAAAGTAGGCGACATGCGCAACCGTCAGCCACCAGAGCGGCAGGACGCCCATTTGAAGAAATTTCCAGCCCGAAATACCAAGGCGACGCATTGCGAAGTCGCTCGAAGTCGCACCTAGCAGGATTGTAAGCAGAAGGGCGGCAATCCCAATGGCATTGGCAAGTCCGAAGCCATGCTGAAGCATCACATAGGTCAAAAGTTCAGTAAGCCTCCGGGGGCGGCCGTCTGAACTTGTGTTCGCTCCGATGGTAAGTCCGCCCTTATGTCCGACTTTATCAACCGCCCTCAAATCGAAGTTCTGTCTGCTGCCGATGGTGAACGCCGCCGGTATTGGTCGGATGATGACAAACTGCGCATTGTGGAGGAGAGCTTTATCGGCCACCGTCAGGTGGCAGCCACAGCGCGGCGACACGACATTTGCCGCTCGCTGTTGACGACTTGGCGGCGGCAGTATCGAAACGGTGAGCTTGGGTCTTCTCGTCCAATATCGTTCGCGCCGGTGACCGTGACGAAAGCGCCCGCGCCACAGACCCATTCAGTTGATCCCTGTCCGCCTCCGGACTGTCAGATTGAGATAGCTCTGCCGAACGGGCGGCGGGTCATCGTTCCGGTGGGCGTGGAGCCCGAAGCGCTTGCGCGGATCCTGGCCGTGGTGGACAGACAATGATCGCGTTTCCGGCGGGCGTGAAGGTTTGGATTGCGGGCGGCACCACCGATATGCGGCGGGGCATGAACACGCTGGCGCTACAGGTGCAGGAGGGGCTCGGCCGCGATCCCCATGCGGGTGAGATATTCTGCTTCCGGGGCCGTAAGGGCGATCTGGTCAAGATCCTGTGGCATGACGGCGTGGGTATGTCGCTGTATCTGAAGCGCTTGGAAGCGGGTAAGTTCATCTGGCCGGTGAGCCGGTCTGGCCAGGCGGTGCAGATCTCGGCGGCACAGTTGGGCTATCTTCTGGAGGGCATTGACTGGCGCAATCCACGCTGGACGCAACGCCCTGCAAAGGCTGGATAAATTGCACTGACAGGCCTGTTTTTATTGGTGTTCCGCGGCCCCGGCTGCTAAATATTGGCCATGTCTGACGCCGCCTCCGAACTCGCCAAATTACGCGCTGCCCTGGCCGCCGCCGAGGCTCGTGCAGATGTTGCGGAAAGTGAGCTGGCACAGACCCGGGCCGTCGTGTCCTGTTCGGAAGCGATGATCCAGGAGCTCAAGCTCGAGATCGCCAAACTGCGCCGAGACAAATACGGCATCTCGTCGGAACGGCGCTCGCGGCTGATCGATCAACTGGAACTGCAGCTTGAAGAACTGGAAACAGCGGCAACCGAGGATGCCCTGGCCGCCGAAGAGGCGGCCGACAAGGCCGCCTCCACGGTGCGCGCCTTCACGCGTCGCCGTCCTGTGCGCAAGCCGTTTCCCGATCACCTGCCGCGCGAGCGGGTTGTCGTTGAGGCACCTGCCACCTGCACCTGCTGTGGCTCGGATCGTCTCGTGAAGATGGGCGAAGATGTCACCGAGACGTTGGAGGTAATCCCACGGCAATGGAAGGTGATCCAGACCGTGCGTGAGAAGTTCACCTGCCGGGCCTGCGAGAAGATCAGCCAGCCGCCAGCCCCGTTCCATGCGATCCCGCGTGGATGGGCCGGGCCCAGCCTGATCGCCATGCTCGTCTTCGAGAAATATGGTCAGCACCAGCCGCTGATCCGGCAGGCCGAGCGGTTCGCCCGTGAAGGCGTCGAGTTGAGCCTGTCGACCCTGGCGGACCTGGTCGGGCACGCGACTGTCGCGCTGCAGCCCCTCCATGCGCTGATCGAGAGCCATGTGCGTGCCGCTCACCGCCTGCATGGCGATGACACGACCGTGCCGCTTCTGGCGCGAGGCGGCGCAAAAAAGGCCCGGCTCTGGACCTATGTCCGTGATGACCGGCCCTGGAATGGTGGCGCACCGCCGGCGGCGGTCTTCCACTTCTCCCGCGACCGTGCGGCAACCAATCCCAATCAGCACCTGGCCGGATGGCAAGGCGTGCTGCAAGCGGATGCCTATGGAGGATACAACGATCTTTATCGCGCCGACCGTGATGCGGGGGCTGTGACCAGTGCGCTGTGCTGGGCTCATGCCCGCCGAAAGTTCTTCGAGCTGGCCGACATCGCGGGCAACGTCCGCAAGGGCAAACCCAGCCATCAAATCTCGCCGGTCGCGCTGGAAGCGGTGAAACGGATCGACGCCATCTTCGACATCGAGCGCGAGATCAATGGGCTGGATGCCGATGCCCGGCTTGCCGCCCGTCAGAAACGCTCCCGTCCCCTGGTCGATAATCTCCATGATTGGCTGCTGGCAGAGCGCGCGAAACTGTCCCGACACAACAAGGTGGCTAAGGCGATCAACTACATGTTCGAGAAAGACGGCCGTTGGCAGGCGTTCACGGCATTCCTCGATGACGGGCGCATCTGCCTGACGAATAATGCGGCCGAACGCGCCCTGCGCGGCGTGGCCTTGGGCAGAAAGTCGTGGCTCTTCGCGGGATCCGAGCGCGGCGGTGAGCGCGCCGCCGCCATGTATACCCTCATCGTCACAGCCAAAATGAACGACGTCGACCCACAGGCCTGGCTTGCCGATGTCCTCGCCCGGCTGCCCGACATGCCCGTCTCGCGCATCCATGACCTTCTGCCATGGAACTGGAAGTCGTGGCACCTCGCTGAGGCGGCATGATCATGCAGCTCAACAAGGTGTATTCCGTCAAGACCATCGACCGCGTTGCAGCCGAACTGGGCGAAACCGTCGACCGGATCTTCCATCTCGCCATCGACATGGAAACCGAAGATGGCGTGATCTGGGTCTACGGCCCTGGCGACGACAGCGTCATCGCCTTCACTCCGTTCGGGATTGAAAACCTGCAAGAGCTCATCGAAATGGACCGCGACCGCGCGCGTTGACCTCGCTGTGGCCTACGCCGGATGCTTACAAAGTTCAGGATGCCATTCGAAGCCAAAAAGCTGCATTAGGTTCCATTGGACCCAACCAATCAGGATCACAGCGGCATGAACTATAGCAAGAAGGCAGCAGTAGATGCCAAGTTCACGTCGGAAAGGAAGAACACGCACGACGCCCCGGAGGAGCCGGGCCAATGGCCCCAACCCGACGGAAAGAGCAACAAGTACCGTGGAGGCATCCCCAAACGCCCTGTTCCAGCGGTGCATTGGGCTGAAGTCGATGTGTACGGCGGCAAAGCCAAGAACCAGCCCCGTGGCCAGAAATGCCACGACCGCATGGCGAACCGGCATCCGTTGCGCCAGACGGCGCGGACTTGCAGCGTGGCCTGATATTTCCGCGTCCCTCATTTGTTGCTCCCAAACGACGCCGAACTGGCATTTGCTGTTTTGCCCGCCGACATTCGGAAGTCACGGAATGCTCGCCACGCCCGCATCGCGGCGAATGACATGATGATCACGCCTGCCACCGCCAGATAGGGCCGCACTGGGTCGAACCAGGCCAGCAGGGCTGGGCCACCGAAGATCAGCATCAGGACTTTGTTGCAGGTCGGGCAGGCGATGCCGAGAAAGCTTGCAACGCCGCCCGCCGCGGACGTTCGCAGACGGCACTGCGGAACCCAGAGGCCAACGATCACACCAGCCAGTATCGCGGTCAAAGTCGTGGCCCCAAGCTCCCACGGTCCAACAGGTGTCATGCGCACAAAGAAGGGATTGATCCAGACAGCGGTAACTGTGCCCAAAGCGACGAATAGGGCCAGCCCGATTAGGGTTCCACGAAAGAGCCTTTGGAAGAGATCTGCGCGCGATTTCTCAGGTCCGAGAGTTTCAGGGAGCATAGAACTGAATCTCCGCAAATTCTTCACCGAAACCGACGCTAACAATCCATTGACCAGCCATCGGCAGCTTGACGTTGACCCGCCATACGCCTGCCTCGACCAGTTCAAGCGGCGGTGTAAGACCGTCCATGTGCATCTCGACCATGGCAAGGTTGACGTCCGGGCGCATGCCAACCGACTCGAAGGCATCAGCGTCGGGCATGAACTGGATCTCTATTCGGACATCTCGGTTCCCCGGCGCGTAGACTTGCACGTCGAGTCGTCCGTCCGACAGCGTTTCAGAAACCGATGCAGCTGGTGCGATTCCGGCGGATGATATCGGCACTGACGGTGGGGGCCGTATCGCTGCCCAGACGAATGCACCCACAAATGCGAGTATTCCGAGGGCAACGAGAATGGCCAGAACTCTAGTTTTCATTGCTCATGTCCATGTTTGAATGATCCATGCCCGCCATGGGTGTATCGGCGGGCAGCGGTGCGGGCACGGGCACTATGCCAGTGCCATCGGGATCAAGAAGGTAGGTTGCGATCGCTTCGCGGTCGGCATCGGTGAAAAACGACGTTCCCTGCGCCACGACTTCAGCCATGCTGCCGCCAAAGGCATCTCCGTTCGGAAGAAGCCCGGACTTAAGGGCATAGCTGAGGTTCGACACCGTAAAGCCCCGCCCAACGAGGTCAGCCATGAGGATCGACGGCGCCTTGCTGCCGCCGGGCAGGTTGTCGTTCCCCGCAAAACGCGCGCTGTCTTTCAGCCCACCGGCGAGGTTCCGTCCCGTGTGACAGGCCGCGCAATGCGCCGCACCTTCGACCAGAACACGTCCGCGGTTCCACGGCGACGATGTGCCCATCAACGCATCAGTTACCGGCGCGTCAAGATAAGCAGCCCGCCACAGTTTCAGCCCGGACCGGAAACTGAAGGGGAAGCCCACGTTATGGATAGGAGCCTCATCAGCGACGGGTGGGACTGTCCGGAAAGCCTCCCAAAGGTCGGCGATTTCCTGATCGGTAAATCCGGCATAGAAGGAATAGGTGAAAACAGGATAATAGGGCTCTCCTTCCGGAGAGACCCCTTGCCGTACGGCACGCGCGAAATCCTGAATGGTCCACCGTCCAATTCCCGCCACCGGATGCGGCGTGATGTTCGGCGGCACGAAAGTCCCGAACGGCGTATCGAGAGGTGCGCCGCCAGCAAGTGCGGGGCCCTTCGCCGCCGCATTGGTATGGCACGACACACAACCGCCTGCACGGGCCAGATACGCCCCACGTTCAGGGTCGCCCATCGGAAATGCGGCAGGCTCCGCGTCTCCGATAGGCCAGAGCGCCAATACCCCGGCACCAAGGCCACCTGCCACCGCCGGAAGAATGGCAAAAAACCGGATCAGGCCCCGCATGATCAGTTCCGACCCGCGCGGAACTGCGCATGACAGGAGGAGCAGGTTCCGCTAATCCGCGTAAACAGGTCATCTGCTGCAAGGCTTGACAGGGTCAGGGCAAGGGACGTCGGCTCTATCTGTCCGCGCGTCACCAGACTGTCGGCAGTCTTTTCGGCGTAGCCCATCAACTCTGCAACCGAGAAGCGTAGGCCGGTCTCCTCGGCGGGCGGCATGACCATTCCGGAGTGATCCATCCTTGCCATGTCTCCAGACGGTGCGGAAGCCGGTTCAAGCCCGTTCGGCGCGGCCACGGAAAGGGCATCTGCATAAAGTTTCATCTCTTCGGCCAGAGCTGCAAAATCCTGCCAGTTTGACCAGATCTCCGGCTTGGCATAGGTTACGCCTTCAAGGCTGTCCTTGGGAAAAAGCGACAGCAAGGTTTCGCCGGCGTGACTGGCGATTACGGCGGCACCTTCCGACACGATGAAGGCATCGTAAGGCACAGCGCCTTGCATCATTGGCGCCAGTTCCGCCACGGTATCTCGCATCGCTGTCATGCCATTCATCCGCTCAAGGACGACGCCGCTCGCCCCATTGTGTGCCATCGCCACTGCCGCGACTGCGGAAGCGGCAAGCGCCATAGCGCCTGTCCATTGTTTTGCCATCTGCCTAACTGCTCTCGGTTTGTTGTTTTTGATTGACCTCCGCGCACCGCACGTCAGGCGGTTCGCGAACTGCGCACATGTTTTGGGTCAGGATTAAAACGACAGAGCGCTCGACTGGGCCTGAAACGGCACCGTCGAACCATGGCTCTCGCCCAGGCTGACCTTCAGATCAGCAGGCGTGGAGGGGGCAGACTGACAGAGGGGCCCCCGAAGCGAAGCTGGGTCTGGGCAAAATGCGGTCGCGACACCACTGCATAGCCGGGGATGAACGCGGTCACTGCACCGATAGGCAACACAAATGCAGCGCATGCCAGCGCCGGATGGCAAGACAGCGATATGTTCGCAGGTCCGGCAGGGCCGTCAGACGCCTCGACTGAAGTCGGGGGGTGATGACCAGCCGTGGCGAAAGCCGATGCAGATTGACCAATAATCAAACCGCATAGCAGCACGATGGCGAAAGACCAAGACCATACGAGACGCACCATCCTGCCCGGAAGCAGGAAGCTCAATGCGGTCCGTTTGGTCGGCGTCTTCAACATAAGGTTAGATCAACTTGACTTGCGTCCCGACCGGAACTCGGTCGAAGACTTCTTCAATATGCTCGTTGTAGAGGCCGATGCAACCGTTTGAAGAGCGGCGCCCGATTTTCCGCGTATCGTGGGTGCCGTGGATTAGGTAATATTGCCAGGACAAATAAAGAGCACGTGTTCCGAGCGGGTTGCTGGGATCGCCGCCTGCCACACGTGCGGGCCATTCGGGGTTTCGTTCCCGCATCGACGGTGTCGGTGCCCAGCTTGGGTTGACGCGCTTCTCGACGACTTCGGTGTAGCCCGTGCGGGTCAAATCGTCGGAAAGTGGAACAGAGCTCGGATAAACGTACATCTGACCATCACTGGTCCAGTGCTGAAGAACTCTCGCTGTCGTGTCAGATATGATGATCCCAAGACCCAGAGCATCGAAATGGTCTTGCCACTCGTGTACCCGAAACGACGAGATGTTATTGCGAACCGGGGCATCAGTGTCTTCCGAAGCAAATGCGCCCCGACCCACCAAAAAGGGTGATGCCAGTGCTCCGGCAACGAAGTAGCGTCGATTGAATCGCATGGGCTGCCTTTTTTTTTTAAGATAATGCCGCCTTCCAACGTGGGAAGGTCAAACCTGTTTGACAGATCAAATGGTCACAAACTGGTGATACCGTGGCGATTTCGCCGCGCGGCGCGAAAATAGCGGCCCTCACTTTGATGTGAATATCACTTCGGGGCAAAAGTGACTCTATGTTTAGGAATGCGAAAGTTGATGGCCATTCTTTGCAGCGTTATTGTGCTCACGTCTTTTTTTGAGGAGTCGCGTTCAGGTGATGCGCTTCATGAAAGCGCATTGCTGGAAACATTTGTTGTGCCGATGGTCCAGGACTCCCATTGCGGCAGCGGTTCCAGTCACGTGGCCTGCCAGGTCTTATTAGCCAGTATGGTCGCTACTCCGGTATTGAAGTTCGCTTTTACCTCATCGCCGTTCGAAATTGTGCCAGTCCGGGCAAGCAGCCGCATCTCTTCTCCACAACCGCCGCCTCCGCGATACGTCTCCTGAACGACTCCAATTTCAATCGTTTCATCTCAGGAGACATCATGATTTCCCGACGTTCCCTTTTAAGCGGTGCCGCAACTGCCGCTTTTGTCACACCTTCTATCCTGCGCGCCCACACTAAAGAACCTTTCGTTCTGGCCGAAGAATTTCAGCCGCGAGAGGTGCGCGTCCGCGAGCAGCACGCTCCGGGTCAGATCCTAGTATTCCCACGGCTTTACTACCTCTACCACGTCTTCGACAGCGAACGCGCAATTCGCTACGGCGTCGGTGTTGGCAAGGCTGGTCTCGAGTTCAAAGGAACAGCGATCATCGAGCGCAAGGCTGAGTGGCCTTCGTGGCGGCCGACGAATGACATGATACGGCGTGACCCCGACCGCTATGCGCAATTCGCGGACGGCGTGCCGGGCGGGCCTGGCAATCCTCTCGGGGCGAGGGCGCTTTATCTTTACAAAGACGGCCGCGACACCTATTTCCGCATCCACGGCACGACAGATCCGGCCTCAATAGGGCAATCCGTATCGAACGGCTGCATCCGAATGCTGAATGATCATGTGAAGCAGCTCTATGATCAGGTGCCTGTCGGCACGCCGGTTACCGTACTGTGACAGGGTCACGCCGTGGCCTTCTCATTCTTGGCGGGACCGTCGCCCTGATCTACGGCTTGCGTGCGCTGCCGTGGGACCGTCTTCCCGGGCGCGGCCCACGTTATGTCGACTTGCCAGACTTGCCGCCATTTCGCCGGCTTGAGGAACAGGGTCAGACTTCTGGGGCAACGGTCGCACTCATAGGACTCGACGCACCGCCCGCCGATGCTGATCAGCGACGTGCGCGTGCAGACGCTTTGCGGGCCGACCTATGCCCTGCTCTGTTCGGCCCGGCGGTGCCGACGGAAAGCGTCCCAATCGCATACTTAAGTGAATTCCGCTGCCCTTACTGTCGGGCACTTGAGCGGGATCTGGACACGCTTTTGGCAGAGGATCCCGCATCCTTCCGCCTCATCCAGCACGAACTTCCGATTTTCGGGCCTGCGTCCGAACTCGCCGCACGCGCGTCGGTTGCGGCCGCACGGCAAGGCAAGCAGCAGGAGCTTCGTCGCCGCTTTATGCGGACACCACTGGTTGCAGAACCGGCATCCGTCTTGCGCGTAGCCACCGACATCGGACTCGACGTCGATCAGCTTACCCGCGACATGGCCTCGCCGGAAGTTCAGGCAGAGCTTGATCGGACCCGAGCACTCGCAGATATTTTTGGATTTATCGGCACGCCGGGGCTCGTGATCGGGCGAACCGTCCTCAACGGCGCAATTCCCTACACTCTCCTCCGGCGCATCGCGGAAGACGAGAAATCCAGACAGACACCTGTATGCTGACGTCATGAACACGCCGTCGCACATGTTGATCGGAGCGGCTTTTTTTGCGCGGCCCCTGGCATCGGCAACACTTGTTGCGGCGATGGTCGGGGGCTTTGTCCCGGACTTGCCGATGTTCGCTATGGTCCTGTGGTCCACCCGCGTGCTCGGTTTGCCGGAGCATGATGTCTTTGGACGGCTATACTTTTCAGACTCGTGGCAAGCGATTTT
Organism: Pseudotabrizicola sp.; assembly: GCF_030656345.1. GTDB lineage: Bacteria > Pseudomonadota > Alphaproteobacteria > Rhodobacterales > Rhodobacteraceae > Pseudotabrizicola. The sequence continues at coordinate 87,752 of NZ_JAUSNR010000049.1, forward strand.
CGCGGTGGATCACGGCTTCCTGATCTGGGCCCCGCTTTTCCTCGCTGCCCTTTGGAGCGGCCGCGTCCTGCTTCGTGCTTTCGCGGGGTCTGGTCTGCTTCACGCTGTAGCGGATTTCGTAACCCATCACGACGACGCTCGACGCCAGTTCTGGCCGCTGTCTGACTGGATCTTCCGAAGCCCGGTCAGCTACTGGGACCAGCGCTTCTACGGCAACGTTTTCGCGGTCTTCGAGGTCGGGTTGGTTGTCTTGCTCGCTTTATTCTTGTGTTGGCGGCTCGAGCGGGCATGGCAACGGGCGCTGATCCTTGCGCCCGCAGCCCTGATCGTGGTGCCCGTCATCCTCACCGGTGGCTTCCATGGACTGCACGGCATGGGGTGACGGGCAAGAATGCTGCGGGCAAAGCGGCCATTGACCACGATGCCCGCAGCGCAAGACCGATTACTTGCCTTTGGCGGCAAGCCATGCGTTCATATCGGCAATCTCGGCTTCCTGCGCCGCGATTACTTCTTCTGCCAGCTTGCGCATCTCGGGGTCCTTACCAAATTCAAGCTGCACTTTCGCCATGTCGATGGCGGCCTGATGGTGCGGGATCATGCCCTTGACGAAATCGACGTCAGCATCGCCGGTATAGGGAGCCATGTTGGACATCATGGCGTCCATCGCGGCGGCATAGCCTTTGACGGCTGCATTGTCGGCCAGTTCTGGCGGGATCATGGCAGCATGGCTCATCATGGTCATGCCGTCGGTTCCCATGTTCATGCCCGAGTGGTCCATCCCTGCCATATTGTCGGTCTGGGCGTAGACAAAGCTTCCTGCGCCCAAGAGGGCGGCGAGCGTGGCAATGGTTGCGATCTTCTTCATAGCGTTTTCTTCCTTTTATTTTCTGAACTTTATCTTCATGGCCCTGCTAGCGCGATCACGCAGGCGCATAGCCAACTTCGGTCAAGGCGTTGACCAACTGGTCGCGCGGAGCAGAGGATTTGACATCGACTTTGCGTGCGCCGGGATCGGCATTGACTTCGGCGGTCGGATCAACCGACTGGATTGCCTTGGTCACGCTGCGTGCGCAGCCGCCACAGGTCATGTTCTCAATATGGAACTGCATGAGTACCTCCTTCAGGGTTCCGTCTCATGCAACAGCATATGGGGCTTCCCATCGTTGTAAGGTCAAGAGCACAAACCCGTGAGTGAAAAAACAAAAAACAGCCCTTGACCTTACCATCATGGGAAGCCCTATCTCGAATAGCGGAAACATATGCCGAAGGAGTTCCGCTGTGAACATGCAGGCGAATACATTGCCAATTGCTGAGGCAGAGAAATTCGTTCTCGACGTCGAGGGCATGACCTGCGCCTCTTGCGTCGGCCGTGTCGAGCGCGCCCTGAAAGCGGTGCCCGGCGTTCAATCGGCCTCGGTCAACCTCGCCACCGAACGGGCAGAGGTGACCGGGGCAACCGTTGAACGTGCGTTGCTCGTCAAGGCTGTCGAGGATGCGGGCTATGACGTTACTTCTCTCCCTGTCGATCTGCAGATCGAGGGCATGACATGCGCCTCTTGCGTCGCCCGGGTGGAACGTGCGCTGAAATCCGTTTCCGGGGTAACAAATGCCTCGGTCAATCTGGCAACCGAGCGGGCGCATGTGATCGGACAGGCCGACACAGCAGCCCTGATCCGTGCCATCGAAGATGCAGGCTATGATGCGCGGCTTGCCGTGTCAGCCGCTGATCTGTCGGAGGAGGCCACCTTACGAAAAGCAGCAGAGGAAAGCGCCCTGAGGCGGGATCTGCTGATTGCGGCCGCACTGACCCTGCCGGTGTTTGTATTGGAGATGGGATCGCACCTGTTCATGTGGGTGCACACGGCAGTAATGAATACGATCGGTATGCAGAACAGCTGGTATCTGCAGTTCGCCCTGACGACGGCGGTACTCTTCGGCCCGGGTTTGCGCTTTTTTGTCAAGGGCCTGCCTGCTCTGGCACGGCTTGCTCCAGACATGAACAGCCTCGTCGCCGTCGGCACCTCAGCCGCCTATGGCTATTCGCTGATCGCAACCTTCGTCCCCACTTTGCTACCACCAGGCACGGTGAACGTCTACTACGAGGCGGCGGCCGTCATCGTGACGCTGATCCTGCTTGGCCGCACGTTAGAGGCACGGGCCAAGGGGCGAACCTCTGAGGCGATCAAGCGTCTGGTCGGATTGCAGGCCAAGACGGCGCGGGTTTTCCGAGATGGTGCTGTGGTCGAGTTGCCGATTGCAGAGGTTCGTCCGTCCGATCTGGTCGAGGTGCGCCCCGGCGAGCGGGTGCCGGTCGATGGTGAAGTGACCGAAGGGGCCAGTTGGATCGACGAAAGCATGATCTCGGGCGAGCCGTTGCCGGTGGAAAAGACGATTGGCAGCGCCGTGACCGGTGGCACGATCAACCAGACCGGTGCCTTCACCTTTCGCGCCACGGCGGTGGGCGAAGCGACGATGCTGGCCCAGATCATCCGCATGGTCGAGGCCGCCCAGGGGGGAAAGCTGCCGATCCAGGCGTTGGTGGACCGCGTGACCATGTGGTTCGTGCCCGCCGTTATGGCACTGGCCGCGCTGACCTTTATCGTCTGGCTGGTTTTTGGCCCTGAGCCTGCCCTGACCTTTGGCCTTGTCAACGCCGTGGCAGTACTGATCATCGCCTGCCCCTGTGCAATGGGGCTGGCCACGCCGACATCGATCATGGTCGGAACCGGGCGCGGCGCGGAACTGGGCATCCTGTTCCGCAAGGGTGAAGCGTTGCAGGCCTTGCAGGACGTCAAGGTGGTGGCCTTTGACAAGACCGGCACGCTGACGATGGGCAAACCCAGCCTGACGGATCTTCACCTTGCCCCCGGCTTTGTGCATAACCCGGTGCTGGCCGCCGTCGCGGCGGTCGAGGGCAAATCAGAACACCCGATTGCCCGCGCCATCGTGGCCGCGGCGGCGGACGCGGGCCTTGCCCTGCCCGACGTCACCGGTTTTGCCTCGGTCACCGGCTATGGTGTCACAGCCCGCGCGGGCGACCAACAGGTCGACATCGGTGCCGACCGCTACATGGAAAAGCTGGGTCTGGATGTTGCGATCTTTGCCGATATCGCCGCCCGGCTGGCGGATGAGGGCAAGTCGCCGCTCTATGCCGCTATAAATGGCAAGCTGGCGGCGATCCTTGCCGTTGCCGACCCAGTCAAGGCAACGACACCCCAGGCGATCAAGGCCCTGCATGCGCTTGGCCTGAAGGTTGCGATGATCACGGGCGACAATGCCCGCACGGCGCAGGCCATCGCACGGCAGTTGGGCATCGACGAGGTCGTGGCCGAGGTCCTGCCCGACGGAAAGGTCGCCGCCGTCAAGCGGCTGAAGGCCCTTGGCACGCTGGCGTATGTCGGCGATGGGATCAACGATGCCCCGGCTCTGGCTGAGGCGGATGTCGGGCTTGCCGTTGGCACAGGCACCGATATCGCTATCGAGGCTGCCGATGTGGTGTTGATGTCGGGGCGTCTCACCGCCGTGCCCGACGCCATTGCGCTGTCGAAGGCCACGATGCGCAACATCCGGCAGAACCTGTTCTGGGCCTTTGCTTATAATGCCGCCCTGATCCCGGTCGCCGCCGGTGCGCTTTGGCCAGCTTACGGAGTCCTTCTGTCGCCGATCTTTGCCGCCGGTGCGATGGCGCTGTCGTCAGTCTTCGTCCTTGGCAACGCGCTGCGTCTGCGCCGCTTTGTCCCCATTCAAGCCTGAAGGAGCCAGATCATGAACATTGGTGAAGCAGCGAAAGCCTCGGGCGTATCGGCCAAGATGATCCGCTACTACGAGTCCACCGGGCTGATCCCTGCGGCGGGGCGCACCGGTTCGGGCTACCGCGTCTATTCCGACACCGAAGTGCAGATGCTGCGCTTCATCCGGCGCTCCCGCGACCTTGGCTTTCCAGTCGAGAAGATTCAGGAACTGCTCGCGCTCTGGCGAGACCGATCCCGCCAAAGTAGCGATGTGAAGCGTCTGGCACAGGAGCAGATCAACGGGCTGGAACGGAAAATCAGCGAGATGCAGGCCATGATGGAAACCCTGCAACACCTTGCTGACGCCTGCTGTGGAGATCATCGGCCGGATTGTCCAATTCTGACCGACCTCGGGAATGGCCCCAGCCCCGTCAACAAGACTGGCCCTGCAAAGAAGACTGGTCTGCCTAGTTCAGTAAGAGTGACCAGTGCGTCCCCGCGCCATACCGCGACGTGACCCGCTCGTGCTCAACGTCATCGCCTGAGCGTCCCTGGGGGAGCACGGAGGCGGCGTGTCGAACACGAGCGTCTCTGATAGACAGTCTGATACGCTGTCGGTCAAAGCCGGCCTGAACCGATGCTTGCCCTGACGGGTCTTTTCTTCGCAGCGTTGATCGCCGCCACGTTGATCCCAGCACAGTCCGAGGCCGTGCTTGTTGCACTGCTTCTTGCCGGGACACAGCCCGTTTGGTTGCTTCTATTGGTTGCGACGGCGGGCAACGTCCTCGGTGCGGCGATCAACTGGACCATCGGACGGTTTCTGATGCGCTTCTCCGACCATCCACGTTTCCCGTTTTCGGTACGGCAAGTTGTTCAGGCCCAGTGCTGGTATGGCCGGTGGGGGTGGGTAAGCCTGTTTGGGTCGTGGCTGCCGATCATCGGTGACCCGATCACCTTGGCCGCAGGCATGATGCGGGAACCGTTCTGGCGGTTCATACTGGTCGTCACACTTGCTAAGTTCGGTCGCTACGCCGCTCTTGCGTTCGTGACACTTTCGGTCATTTGATACGTCACGTATGTCACCCGCTGGAGCGTATTACTTTGCGCATGAATTGCAGCGTGATCAAAGCTGACCTTCATTGCGGTCGTGGCCTTCAGATTTTCCTGAACAGCCCGAAGTGGAACTTCTGATTGCTTCCCCAGGGTGTCCGGTGCTCATGCATGACCGATTTGACCAGCCTGTATCCTTGACCGAGCCGCCCCGCCAATAAGGCCGAATCATACCGGGAAACAGGCAGGCCGCTGCAACTTTCCGGTCCATCCAGCGCGAACGTGCCGATGATTGTATGGCCGCCAGGCAGAAGAGCCAGATCCATTGTCCTCAGATAGGTGTCCTGATCGGCAGCTTCGGTCAAGAAATGGAACGCCGCACGGTCGTGCCAGATACTAAAGAGCCGCGACGGCTGCCAATTCAGCACATTTGCCACGACCCACTCGACCGGAGCATCCTCAGGGAGACGTGACCTCGTCTTGGCCAGCGCAGTCGCTGAAAGATCAAGCGTAGTGATTCGTGAAAACCCTTGGTCCAGCAGGCAATCCACCAAACGCGAGGACCCCGCGCCCACATCCACAATAGCGGCATCGCTTGCTACGCCTGCCATGGCGATCAGGTCGAGAGAGATTTGCGGTCGCTCCTCGAACCAGCTGGTCTCGGCGTCTTGCTTGGTCTGATAGACCTCTTCCCAGCGGTTAAGTTCTCGAGTCATTCTTGGTCTTTCACAGATCAACCCTGCGCAGACGCAATGCGTTGGTGATGACGGAGACCGATGACAGGCTCATCGCCGCAGCTGCGATCATCGGCGACAAAAGAAGGCCGGTGATCGGATAGAGCAGCCCGGCTGCGATCGGTACGCCAAGTGCGTTGTAAGCAAAGGCAAAGAACAGGTTCTGCTTGATATTGCGCAAGGTTGCGCGTGCCAACTTGCGCGCCCGGACGATGCCCATCAGGTCGCCACCCAAAAGAGTGATGCCCGCGCTTTCCATCGCGACGTCAGCCCCGGTACCCATGGCGATGCCGACATCCGCTGCCGCCAGCGCAGGCGCGTCATTCACGCCGTCGCCCGCCATTGCGATCTTGTGACCCTCGCGGCGTAGCCGGTCGATTAGGTCTTTCTTCGCCTCGGGGAGCACGCCCGCGCGCACCTCATCTATGCCGAGCTTGGCCGCGACCGCTTGTGCCGTGCGTTCGTTGTCGCCGGTCGCCATGATGACGCGAAACCCTTGGGCATGCAGTTCCCTGATCGCCCGCGCGGTCGACTCCTTGATCGGATCTGCGACGGCGAGGATGCCTGCGAGCACACCGTCGACAGCGATGAACATCGCGGTCTTGCCCTCGGCGCGCAGAGTGTCGGCCTGTGCCTCCGCACGCGCAGTGTCCAACCCCATTTCCTGCATCATGGCTGCGTTGCCAAGCGCAACCGCGCGACCTTTGACCTTGCCACGCACACCCTTGCCGGTGACCGCCTCGAATCCCGTAGCCTCTTGTCGGGACGCGCCCTGCGCGTCAGCCCCCTCGACAATGGCTTCGGCCAGCGGATGTTCCGACCCACGTTCCAGCGCCGCAGCAAGGGACAACAGGTCTGTGACTGCCACGTCCCCAAGCGTCACCGTATCGGTGAGCTTGGGCTTGCCCATGGTCAACGTGCCAGTCTTGTCGACGATCAGCGTATCGACTCCCGCCATCCGCTCCAGCGCCTCAGCGTCTTTGATAAGCACACCCGCCTGAGCGCCGCGTCCAGCCGCTGTCGTAATCGAGATTGGGGTGGCAAGACCCAACGCGCAGGGGCAGGCAATGATCAGCACCGACACCGCCGACGCGATGGCAAAGACCAGGGCTGGCTCGGGGCCAAAGATCATCCAGGCCGCAAAGGCCAGTATTGCGATCCCAACTACGGTCGGAACGAAGATTGCGGACACCCGATCCGCCAGCCCCTGGATTGGTGCGCGCGACCGGCGCGCGTTCGATACCATGGCCACGATCTGAGCCAAAACAGTGTCTGCGCCAACCTTGCCTGCCTCGATAACAAGACTTCCGTTCTTGTTGATGGTGGCCCCGGTCACCGCATCTCCCGGCCCTTTTTCGACCGGCATCGACTCGCCGGTCAGCATGCTTTCGTCCAACGATGAATGACCCTCGATCACCACGCCGTCGACTGGCACGGCGTCTCCGGGGCGCACACGCAGCCGGTCGCCCTCCATGATGTTCTCCAAAGGCGCATCGTATTCGGTGCCGTCCGGCAGAATGCGCCGCGCCGTCTTCGGCGCGAGGTCGAGAAGCGCGCGGATCGCATCGCCGGTGCGTTCGCGTGCGCGCAGCTCCAGGACCTGGCCGACAAAGACCAGAGCCACAATCACCACCGCCGCTTCATAGTAGGTGCCAACGCCGTGACCCATCCGGTAGACTTCAGGGAACACGCCAGGCAGAAACGTCGCGACGAGCGAATAGAGGTAGGCCGCCGCCACCCCAAGGCTGATCAGCGTCCACATGTTGGGCGACCGGTTCACCAGCGAATCCCAGCCGCGTCTGAAGAAGGGAAGGGCCGCCCAAAGGATGATCGGAGTTGCCAGCGCGAACTCCAGGTAACTGGCCACCTGATGCCCGATCCAGTCGCGCACCGGCAGGGCCACGAACTCTCCCATCGTCAACACGATCAGCGGCACCGCCGCGGCAACTGAGATCCACATGCGGCGGGTGAAATCGGTCAACTCATGGCTGGGCTCGTCCGATGGCAGCATCGGCTCCAGCGCCATGCCGCAGATCGGGCATGAGCCAGGCGCATCGCGGATGATCTCGGGGTGCATTGGGCAGGTATACTGCACATTGGCGGGGGCAACTTTCTTGCGCCCCGCCGCACGGCCGGAGGCGTAGAACCACGGATCGGCCTGAAACTTCGTCTGGCACTTGCCGGAGCAGAAATGGAAGTCCTTGCCGCCAAACGCCTCGGTCCGCGTGTCGGGTTTCAACGTGACGGTCATGCCGCAGACTGGGTCGATGGAAGTTGGCCCAGTTCCACTTTGTGGGGCGCCTTGGCTTTCAGGCATGTCGGGGTCGGGATGGGCATGGCTGCCGTGCGGATCGGTGGGTTTCATAGCGTTCTCCTGTCGCGGTAAGCGCCGCGCGAAGGCAGATGCAAAGGCCTACCGACTCACGATGCGCCTTCCCATTATTGGAAGGTCAAGCGAAGATTGCGGCTGCGGTTGCAATCAAATTGCCGCAACAACTTTGGCCAGCAAGTCGCGCACCTGACCTGCGACGGCATGCAATGCGGGATTGTTGATGGCCTGCATCGAAGCAACCGGATCAATCGCACTGACCTCGACCCCGCCTTCGACCTCGCGCAGGATCACGTTGCATGGCAGCATCGCACCGACGCGCGGTTCCATCCCAATGGCTTCCATCGCCATCTTCGGGTTGCAGGCCCCGAGAATCCGGTAGGCTGGCATATCCACGTCCAGCTTCTTCTTCATCGTTGCCTTGACGTCGATCTCTGTCAAAATGCCGAAACCCTTGTCAGTCAGCGCCGCGCGGGTGCGGGCGTCGACGGCGTCAAAATCAGCGTCTACTATCAAGCGGTTGATCGTGTAATCCATTGTCGTTCCTTTTGGTTCATTACCTCAACTCGAGCAGCCGACTCTGCTTTCCACCCGGCTGTGGCGTCATTCAAGTTCGGCGCGGGGGGTGCCTGCAGGTGCCTCGCCGTTCGCCTCGATGTCAGCGATATATATCTTCATTTCAGCGATTTCGCTGAGCTGTGCCTCGATGATTGCATCTGCCAGTGCCCGAACCCTTGGGTCTGAGATATCGGCCCGCTCGCTGGTCAGGATTGCAATGGAATGATGTGGGATCATCGCCCGCATCCAGGCGAGATCGTCGACCGTCGCCTGGCTTCGGACAAGCCACAGCGAAAGGGCGAAGGCTGCAGCAGCGCCCGCGAAGATCGCGAGATTGACCTTCTTGTTGGAATACATGCCCAGCATGAAAGCGAGCATGATGATTGCCATTACCGCACCCATATAGATCGCCATCCACATCCGCGTCTGGGAGAAGAAGATATGGTCAAGCGCGTAGGTGTTGAGATACATCAATCCAAACATCACGATCGTCGAAGTCGCGATCATTGCAAAGAAACGTCCGTAGTTCATATTTCGACTCCTGAACAAATGTTGCTCCAAGTTAATCCCTTCAGCAGAGAAGCGTTCCGAAGCACCAACGCCCTTAGCTTTTCAGGGCCGGAGAACGCTCACTTGCGCAAGTATTTGACCAGCGCCGCAATCGCGAGGCCGACCAGCACAAGGGTGACGATCATCCAGAGCCAGCCGAAGCCCATTCCAAATCCCATACCGTAGCCGTTCATCTTCATGGCCTCCTGATCTGTGTTGGGATTCCTCCCGCTAACCGGAGATTTGCCCAGTTAGCGGGAAAATAAAGCGCGTCAGTCGTTGTCCATCATCCCATGACCCATGCCCGGCATGCCCTGCTGCCCGCCCATGTGGCTTTGCATCATTTCTGCCATGGCGGCCATTTCAGCCTCCGTGACCTGTGCGTCACCGTCGGCGTCGTGCATCTGGAAGGCACGCACGGTCATCGGTCGGGTGTGGGCCGCATGCATCACCGCGAATTCCTCCAGCGACAAAGTCCCGTTGGCGTCGGTGTCGTAGGTCTTGAGTTCAGCCTGAATCCCGGCTGTCATTTCCTCGGGGCTAAGCGTGCCGTCTTTGTTGCTATCGAACGTGGCCATGGCATAGCTCTGGCCGCCGGCCATCATTCCCATGGCGCCACCCATCATGCCGCCATGCTGGCCCATCATGCCCATGCCTCCGTCCATCATGCCATCATGCTGCATCTGACCCTGCTGGGCGACGACCGGCACGGCGACAGCGGCTACGCCAAGGGCGGCAACGGTAGCGAGGGCGAATTTTGTCGAACGTTTCATTCTGTCTCTCCTGGATCAGATTGCGATGGGTCCAATCTGGGAGCGAGGTGTCCCACAGGTTTGTCAGGGCGACGCCTGTTTTGTATCAAACTGTCGCAGGCAGAGGTCCTGAGAGAGGTTTGCGACAATCTTCTGTCCGCAGCACTACCGCGTTCAGCTAGGGTCGACATCAGGAGACAAGATGATGACCCAGCCGCCGCATATTCTGATCGTCGATGACCACCGTGATATCCGCGATGCCCTGGTGAAATATCTGGAAAGGAACGGCATGCGCGCGACTTCTGCCGCCAATGCCGTCGCAATGGATGCGGCGATGAAGGTGGGTCAATTCGATCTGATCGTGCTGGATGTGATGATGCCGGGCGAAGATGGCCTCTCGGTCTGCCGACGTTTGCGTGCGCAGGGGGCCATTCCGATCTTGATGCTGACAGCCCTGGGTGATGAAACTGACCGTATCGTGGGGTTGGAGGTCGGGGCCGACGACTATCTGCCCAAACCCTTCAATCCGCGAGAGTTGCTGGCCCGGATCAAGGCGATCCTGCGCCGATCCGACCGGGGGGGCGTCGTTGGTGGCAGCCTTGCCGGGCACAGATTGGCCTTCGACCGATGGGTGCTTGATACCGACCGCCGGACCCTGACCGACGACGATGGCATCGAGGTCGCACTCACAACTGCAGAATTCCGTCTGCTGACGGTGTTTCTGGAACGGCCGCGCTTCGTGCTCAGCCGCGAACAACTGCTCGATCTTACATCGGGTCGCGCCGCACAGGTGTTCGATCGCACCATCGACAACCAGATTAGCCGCCTGCGCCGCAAGATCGAGGCCGATCCGGCCAAGCCTGTGCTGATCGCAACTGTCTGGGGTGGTGGCTACAGCCTTGCCGCAGACGTGAGTGCAATGCCGTGAGCGCGCGCTTCTCGATGTTGCGCAAGCTCTTCCCGCAATCTCTTGGCGGGCAGTTGCTGATCATGTTGCTTTTGGCGTTGGCCATCACACAGGGGCTTGGCCTGTTGCTGCTGACAGACGAGCGGAACCGTGCAGTTCGTGCAGCCCTCGGGCTGGAGGCGGCAGGGCGCGCCGCGAATGTTGTCTTGCTTCTGGATGGCGCCCCCACTGATCTGCGCATGTCGATACTCCGCGCGGCAAATTCTCCGCTTGTCCGGTTTGAAGTCGGACCCGAGCCTGCAGCGTCCCACGACAGCGCCGAGGCGGACATGGTTCTGCGCCAGATCCGCCAGATCCTTGGCGAGCCGGAACGGGAAGTGCGCGCCGATGTTCATGCGCTGTCCCTCGCGTCCCTGCCATTGCCAGAGGGAGTACCTGCGTCCATGCGCCCGATGCATGAGGCGATGATGGCAGGGCGGACCGACCCCATTGAGCTGACGCTGTCGATCCGTCTTGCGGCGGGCGACTGGCTGAACGTACGCACGATGTTTTACCGCCCTGCCCTGCAATTAACTCCGCAGGCCCTGCTGCCGGTGGTGTTAATGGCGGTTGCGGTAGCTTTGGTGGCCTGGTGGACTGCGCGGCGCGTCGTCGGCCCGATGCGTGCTCTTGCTGTTGGCACCGACCGCTTGGGCCGTGGGCTTGATGCCGATCCGCTGCCGACGACGGGGCCATCCGAGGTGCGCGAGACCACGCAGGCCTTCAACCGGATGAAGGCCCGACTGACCCGCTTCGTGAACGAGCGCACGCACATGCTCGCCGCCCTGAGTCATGATTTGCGATCGCCGCTTACAGCAATGCGGCTCAGGATCGAAATGCTGGACGAAACCGAGGATAGTGTACGCCTGAAGGCACTGGTCGAAGAAATGCAGGCCATGGTCGAGGCAACCTTGGAATTCGCACGCGGGGTTGCGCGGGCAGAACCCGCCGCTGAAGTCGATCTTGCCGTCCTGCTGGCTGATCTGGTCAACGATGTAGGGGGAGAACGAGCCAATCTTGCCCCGTCGTCGCCTCTGCCAATCACCGTCCGCCCGCACGCCTTGAACCGCGCTCTAAGGAACCTGATCGACAATGCTGTCCGCTATGGCGGGGTGGCGATGGTAAAGCTGGACCGAACGCCGGGATTGGCCATCATCACCATCGCGGACAAGGGCCAGGGATTGCCCGAAGACCAGCTTGAAGCGATCTTTGAGCCGTTCGTACGCTTGGAAGGGTCTCGCAGCCGAGATACCGGCGGCGTCGGCCTCGGCTTGGCAATCGCCCGCACGATCATTCAGGCACACGGCGGGACAGTCGTGCTCCGCAATGTGCTGGCAGGTGGACTGGAAGCAGTTGTGTGTTTGCCACTCGGTGATGCGCACTAACTTGGTGTGGCGTAGCCCACTGGCCTCCTGGCGACCGGACCACTGGAAATGCGACATGGACCTGGTGACCTTGCCGGATGGGCACATCGTCCGCATCAGCGAAGACTGTACTGATCTGGTACGGGGCTGCGGGGCAAACCCTTGGAGGTTTAGCTCCAGGATGAAGCGCTGGTCGGCCAGCAGGGTATGATGACCTCCGAGGTCGGTCCTGTCGCAACTGGCTCTCCGCCGAGATCATGATGACGCCCTTAGCCACGCGCCCCCTTAACCTCTGTCTCAGCTTTAAGGGTAAGAGTATCGCATTTAAAGACAAAATCTCATATTTAATGGCAAAGCACACCCATTGATTTTGTTGAACTCGTCATCTCGCCTTTAAAGGCAAAGCGACACCAGTCGGTGGCTGAGGTTCAGTCAAAAAATCGGCCTGCTCAATGTATAGATGAAAACTTGGGAAAGGGATCATCCGTCGTGAAGCATCAGCAAACATGCCAAATCTTCCGGCAAAAAAACCTGATGCAGGGCGGTCATGGCAGTAAGTCATGCCGCGGCGCGCCACATTCGCACTGTGTATTGATCTTTCACTTCTCGCAGCAGCACCCTGCCCTCCATGCGATCACTTTGCGCGGAGCCGCAACATGGCTCGACTTGGCAAAACCATACAGCGGTGCACAGAAGCCTCGCCGCGCATCTGTCAGCCCAAGAATGCCCGATCAACGAGAAGCCTGATCTTCTTGTAGATTTTACAGCACCACCACGCCGGAGTGCTTCGCCTTGCGTTCCGGCTCGACGTGGATGGTGACGACGCAGCCCTCCAGGATCTCCTTCAATGCCGCTTCGATCCGGTCGCAGATGTCGTGCGCGGCGTTCACCGTCATATCGCCGGGGACGATGAGGTGGAACTCGACGAACGAGGCCTGACCGGCATGGCGCGTGCGAAGGTCATGCGCCTCGACAGCGCCTTCGGCTTCCCGCGAGATCGTCTCGCGCACCTGCGCGAGGGTCACATCCGGGATGGCCTCGTCCAGCAGACCACTGAGAGACTCCCGCATCACCCTCCAGCCGGACCAGAGGATGTTGATCGCCACGATCAGCGCCATCAAAGGGTCGAGCATGGCCCACCCGGACAGGATCGCCACAAGGACCCCGAAGGTCACGCCAACAGAGGAGATGACGTCCGTGAAAAGGTGACGGCCATCCGCAACCAGCGCAGGCGACCGCCGCTTGCGTCCTTGCGTGATCAGCATCCAGCACCAGAAGGCATTGATCACGCTGGCCAGGCCGTTCACCAGTAGGCCTTCGAGTGGCGCGTCCAGCATGCGCGGCGCGAGAAACCCGTGATACGCCTCGCGCATGATCAGCAGCGCAGCGATGATGATCATCACGCCTTCCAGGATCGCGCTGAACAGTTCCGCCTTGTGGTGGCCATAGGGGTGATTGGCGTCCGCGGGTCGTGAAGCGAGGCGGATCGCAATGAGCGCTGCAATTGCGGTCGCGACGTTCACCGTACTTTCGAGCGCATCGGACAGCAGCGCGATCGAACCGGTCATCCACCATGCGAGCGTCTTCAGCGCCAGCACGACGATGCCGACCACGATGCTTCCAGTGGCGATCTTCATCAGCGGGGACATGGTCGGCATCTCAGCTACCTTTCGGAGATGTTCGGCGGCCGCGAGACGAGGTCATCGGCACAGGGGAATTGGCCAGGATCACGAGGCCCACGAGAAGCCTCGCACCTCAGGCGGGATGAATTTCCACGGTCACGTGAGAGAGTTCGTCGATGTGCCGCAGCCGCGCACGATAGGCCGCGACCGGTTCGGGGCGCGTGGATTTCAGCGCAATGATGGCGCCGTGATGCCCCGGCCCGAGCTGCCAGACATGAAGATCGACGATCTCGTCATGCTCGCTTTCGATGGCTGCACGCACTTCGGCCGGAAGATCCTCGTGGTCGGGCAGATAGTCCATGAGAACCGATCCGCTGTCGCGCAGCAGTCCCCACGACCAGCTCAGGATGACGAGGGCGCCGACGATGCCGATCACCGGGTCGAGCCAGACCCAGCCATAGCTGCGGCCCGCGAGCAGTGCGGCGATGGCAAGAACGGATGTCAGGGCATCCGCGAGAACGTGGAGGTAGGCCGCACGCAGATTGTTGTCGCGGTCTCCCGCGCGGGTGGCTGCCGCCCCGTGGTCATGATCGTGATCATTGTGACCGTGCCCGTGGCCATGATCATGAGCATGGTGATGACTATGGCCTTGGTGATGGCTGTGGTCGTCCTTGAGCAGCCAGGCGCTGACGAGGTTCACCAAGAGGCCGATCACGGCGACGAGGATCGCCTCGTCGAAGCTGATCGGGACCGGACTGCGCAGGCGGACAAGGCTTTCCCAACCGATCAGCAGTGCGACGATAGCGAGGACGGTCGCACTTCCGAAGGCAGCAAGATCGCCGAGCTTGCCGGTCCCGAAGGTGAAGCGCGGGTTGCGCGCATGTTTCCGGGCGAAGCGATAGGCGAGCGCCGTGATCAGAAGCGCCGAGGCATGGGTGGACATGTGCCAGCCGTCGGCCAGCAGCGCCATGGACCCGTAGATCGTGCCCGCGGAGATCTCCGCGACCATCATGGTCGCGGTCAGCGCGATCACCGCCCAAGTGCGGCGTTCGTTGCGGGCATGGTTCTCGCCGAGGAAGACGTGGTCGTGCGGTGCGGCGGCGTTCGGGCTCATTTCAGGTGCCTTCTCATGACTTCGATCAGTTCGTCCGCCCCGGCCTTCCGCTGCGCATCGCCTTCGACATCAACGACGTGGTTGCGCAGGTGATCCTCGAGGAGTTCGACGACGAGGCCGTTCGTCGCCCCGCGGACCGAGGCGGCGAGGTTCAGGATTTCGGCGCAGGAGACTTCCGCCTCCAGCGCCCGTTCGATCGCCTCCATCTGCCCCTTCAGGCGGCGGACTCTGGCGAGAAGTTTGGATTTGTTCTGGACAGTATGACCCATAGCATAGGGGGCTACCCTATTAATAGTGCAACTTCAATCCCGATGTTGGCCTCACCTTGTCGCCACCGATGCCTCATCTTTTACCGTATCGGTGCTGACCAGATCACAATCATTCACGTGGTGAATGACGCAATTGAAGTTGAGGCGTTCCTGTTCCCTGACAGCCCAAGGTGCGCTCTGTGCTTTCAGTTCGTGGTGCGCCACATCCGATACCGCCCCTGGCCGGTCATCTCGCGGACCAGACCCTGTGCCTGCATCCAAGCGAGATTGCGCTGGACAGCGGCGCGGCTGACATCGGTCAGGGCCTCGGCCATCGGGGCAGAGACAATAGGCCATTCGGTCAGAACGGCGCGCAAGGCGCGTGGGGTCTTTCCCGAGAGTGGGGTCATCTCGGTTTCCGCCCTCGCTGACCATGCCTCGATATCGTCAAGGTGCCGCATTGCGGTCAGACAGGCGGTCTCCATCCCGTCAAGCCAGCGCGCCAGACGGTCAGCGGGTGGGCCGCCGGCGCGCAGCCCCCCTGCCCCGCCCATGGCCAGAGGCGCAAAGACTGCGCCTCTCTCCTCGCTGGCCGCGATCCGCGCGGCCGTGACGGCCGCTTCCATTCGATCGCCCTGCTGCCCGAGGCCCGCGAGGCTCCAGAAGTGATAACCCGCGCAAGCACGGGCTATCGGGTGAAGATCGGCGACTTGTGCCATCAGGTCGAGCCAACCGCCCGCGCGGTCCGCAAAGGGCTCGGCTTCATTTGCCATGTTCTCTGGATCGCGGCGGTCGAGGAAGGCGGACAGGTCCACCTCTGGGCCTGGCCCCCCTGTCAGACGACGTACCGCCCAACCGACGCGCGCGAGTGCGTCGATGTCGTCTTGCAGGCCGGAAATGCGCATGGACATCCAGAGCGCGAGCCGATCCGGGCCGATACGGTCGCCCGCGAACCAGCTGAGGTCGGCAGCCTCGATCAGGGCAAGCCTGTGCCGCCATCCGTCAGGGCCGCGCTTTAGCCGGTCGTCCAGCGCGCCGACGCGACCGGCCACACGGGCAAGAAGTGCGGCATGACCCGCCTCTGCTTTCCGCCAATCGTCGAGGACCTCGGCTTCACGCGGTTCGGCCCGTGGTCCGGTCGGCAAATAATCCGGCTCCTCTTCCATGGGACCGGGCAGGAACCAATGTCGCTTTTCCTTCACGATTTCACTGCGTGGTTTTCACATGATTTCCGCAAGGTACCTCCGGAAGTGGCGCGGGTTTCTGCTTTGCGATTTCAATTTCATTATGGACTTCAATAGGTTTTGA
>NZ_JAUSNR010000055.1 GCF_030656345.1 Pseudotabrizicola sp.
CAATGCGGGTCCGATGCGCACGCAGATGGAAGAGGCACTCGCCAGTGCGGGCTTCGACGAGGACACGCTCAACGAAATCGCAACGAGCGGGAATCCAGGCGCCGAAGGCGTGGCGACCCGTGCAACGACAGGCGCTGTCCTGTCGGCTGCGGCCCAAAACAGCCATGCCGAGGCAGCACTTTCGCTCGAGCGCGTCGAGCGACTGGTCTCCATGATCCCGGAAATGGAGGACCTGAAGGCGTCGATGGACCACAACACCCGCGTCACGGCGGAACTCGCCATTGCGATGACGCGGATGTGGGAACTCGAAGCCATCCAGACCCTTGGCGCGGGCAATGCCGGGGTAGTGGATGCAGCGACTGTCGCCGAAGAGCGTCGCTACATGGACTTCACCCTGCCGAGCCTCGAACCGTGAGAGGGGCACTGGACATGACTTTGAGACTGACTGGGGGTATGAGCGCGCGCGAACTGGTCGAGGAGGAACTGATCCATGGCGCGCTGCGCCGGGAACAGCTCTGGAAGATGATCGGCCTTGGCGGTGCAGGCTTTGGCGTTTTGGGCTGCCTTGCGGCCGCGGCTGTTGCACTGATGGTCGAGACCCCGCCGCCGGTCATCGTGCCCTATGATCCCGAGACCGGTCTCGCTCTGCCGAATGCCACCGTCGAGACGGTGTCGCTGGCCGAGCGTCCCGCCATTATCGAGGCGCAGATCTACCGCTACATCCTTGACCGCGAGGCCTACAACCAACTCGACAACGATCTGCGCGTGCGCCGGGTGCTGGCGCAATCCACCGGGGCGGCCGAGGCCAGCATGCGCGCCATGTGGACCTCGGGGCAGGAGAGCTATCCGCCGTCTCGCTACGGTCCCTCCGCAGAGATGGCTGTCGAGATCGCCTCGATCACGCTGATCGGCGAGAACCGCGCGCAGGTGCGTCTCAGAAAGCGCCTGACCAGCCCGCAGGGGGCGCAGGACGGGTCATTCACCGCAACATTGATGTTTGCATTCCAACCCGAACGGACCCGCTCGATCGACGATGTCTGGCAAAACCCCTTCGGCTTCACCGTCACCCAATATGCCATCCGATCGGACCGTTCCGAATGACCCCTGTTCCAGTTCTCACATCCGTTCACGCCCTTCTCGTCGCCGGTGCGCTGGCGCTCATGGCGCCCGCAGCTCTGGCCGAGACCACGCCGCGCCCCGGTCCCCATGACAACCGCGTCCGGATCGCGACCTGGACAGAGGGGCAGGTCTACCGGATCGTCACCACCCTGACCCGGGTGACCACCGTCGAATTCGGCGAGGGCGAGACGATCCGTTCGATCATCGCGGGTGACACGGTCGGCTTCCAGTTCGACGGCGTGCCCGGCGGACGGGCCTTTGCGATCAAGCCCGCGGCCTCGGGTGTGGCCACCAACATCACGGTCTACACGAACCGCCGTTCCTACTATTTCCACGTCGTCGAGGCGCGGGAGACCCCGCATTACGTCGTACAGTTCCGCTATCCCGAAAGCCGCGTACAGCCAACCCGGGCGGTTGCCGCTGATGCGCCGAATGCGAACTACGCGGTCAGCGCAAGCGAGGAGTTCACACCGACGGCCGTCTGGGATGATGGCACATTCACCTACTTCCGCTTCGCGCGGAACGCGCCGGTCCCCGCGATCTTCCGCTACGCGAACGGCGGCGAGCGGGCGGTGAACAGCACGGCACTCGAGGATGGTGTCATTCGGGTCTCGGGCGTGAACCGGCAATGGGTCCTGCGCCTCGGCGAAGACGAGGTCTGTGTTCAGGATATGGGTGGGCCCACATCATGAGCCAGGATACCGAAGACCTCGCCGCGCGCCTCGCGGCGCTTGAAGCAACGGGCGACAAGAAGCGCGGTGCCGCACGGCCCTCCCCGCTGGCCGCCATCCTCGGTGTGGCCGGGATCGTGGCCGTGGGCGGGCTGGCCTGGGCCGCCCTGCAGCCATCGCCGGAAGCGCCTCTGCCGACCGCAGCCCCCGAAGAATTCCAGACCACGGGATCAGGCTTCGGCGACCTCGCACCCATGCCTGTAGTCGAGCCTGTACCGACGCCGCCGGCCGAGACCAGCCCCACCGCGTCGGAACTGGCGCTGATGGAGAGCCTCGCAACGCTGCGCGCGGAACTCGAAGACCTGCGCGCGCGGCCCGTCGAGGCATCGGATAGCGGGGCGGAACAGGCCATCGCTGACCTGACAGCGCAAATCGCGGCACTGCAGGAAGCCTCGTCTGAAGCTCAGCGCGCGCTCGAACGACAGTTGACCGAACGCGACCGCGAGCTCGACCAGCTGCGCATGGACCTCGAAGTCGCGCGGCTGACCCCGCCTGCCCCCACCGACCTCGGGCCGAACGAGGAAGAGTTGCGGCTCGCCGAACTTGAGCGCCGCCGCATCGCGGAGGCCGAAGCCCGGGCCGAACGCATCGCGTCGCCCATGATCGCGTTTTCCGGGATGGGGGCAGGGACCGACCGAGAGAACAGCCTTGAAGCCGCGCGCCTGAATGAGGACGAAGCTTTCGTGCGCGCGGGCGCCAGACCTGCCGCAGTGACGCGGGCCGAAGTGATCGTGAACCCCGGCAACACCGTCGTGCAGGGCACGATGATCCAAGCCGTGACCGAGACGGCGCTGGACAGCACGCTGCCCGGTGCAATCCGGGCCATCGTCTCGGAAGATGTGCATTCCTTCGACGGCGCGCGGGTCCTGATCCCGCGCGGCGCGCGCCTTGTGGGGCGCTATCGCTCCGATGTGGAGCTCGCGCAGTCGCGGGTCATGGTGGCCTGGGATCGCATCATCCTGCCCGACAACCAGACCGTGGAAATCAGCGCCTTTGGCGGAGATGAGCTCGGTCGCACCGGCACCACCGGCTTTGTCGACACCCGCTTCGCGCAGCGCTTCGGCTCGGCCGCGCTGATCTCGCTGATCGGGGCCTTGCCCGCAGCCGCCGCTGGACAGATCGAGGATGAGGCCGCGGCCGACATCGCGAGCGACGTCGGCACGGACCTGCGCGACAGCACCCAAAGCGTCATGCAGGACTATCTGGCGATCCGCCCCGTGATCCATGTCGATCAGGGCACGCGGATCACGGTCATGGTCGACCGCGATCTGGAGATCTTCTGACATGGCCGCAAGCTATCTCGAAGCCTCGCTCGACCGGCTGGGCGCGTACGTGCAACGCGACGACACGATCGAGATCTGCATCAACCCCGACGGGAAGGTCTGGGGCGAATTCCAGGGCGATCATTTCATGCGAGGTCTCGGCAACCCGCTTACCCAGACCGAGATCAAGGACCTCGGCAACCAGATCG
>NZ_JAUSNR010000001.1 GCF_030656345.1 Pseudotabrizicola sp.
GTCTCGTTCAGGCGCTCGAGGTAGCCGTTCTGTCGCGCTAGCCGCACCTTTCGCAACGCCGCCGGATCACGGGCGCGCAAACCCGGATTGCCGCCTACCCTGCCTTTGGTTCTTGCGCTGGCCAGTCCCGCCTTGGTGCGATCCCGGATCAGGGCGCGCTCGAACTCGGCCGCGGCGCCCAAGACCTGCAAAGTGAACTTACCCTGCGGAGACGACGTGTCGATCGGGTCCATGAGCGAGCGGAAGAAGGCACCTTTTGCCTCTAGCCGTTCGATCACCTCGAGGAGGTGGGAGAGCGACCGCGCCAGACGGTCGATGCGCACCACCACCAGCGTGTCGTCCTTGCCGATCCGCTCCAGCACCCGCGCCAGCACCGGCCGGGCACGATTTCCGCCCGAGGCTTGCTCTTCATGGATCTCTGCGCAGCCCGCGGATTTCAGGGCTTGCGACTGGGGCAGGGGGGTCTGATCTTCGGTCGAGACATGACGTAATCGCGGGCGCACAACTTCAATGGACTGGTGCATCCTGCGGTCCTGCAGTTTTTCACAGGAGGATGACATGGCTGCCTTTGCTGCTTTGGACGTGTCGAAGAAAAGCACGTCAATTCATATTGTTGATGAGAAGGGCGTTTGCTTGTGGCGAGGCAAAACCCTCACCGACCCAGATGCTTTGGCCGAAGCACTGTCACCGTTTTCTGATGACCTTGCCCTCGTTGGCCTCGAAACCGGCAGTTGGACGACCTGGCTTTGGCATGAGCTGACCGAGCGGGGATTTCCAATGGTCTGCATGGACGCGCGTCAGGCGCATGCCGCCCTTTCGGTCACCATCAACAAGACCGATGCCAACGACGCCCAGGGGCTGGCACATCTGCTTCGGACCGGGCTTTTCCGGGAGGTACGGGTCAAAGGCTGGGAGGACATGCAAAAGCGCACTTTGTTGCGGGCGCGGTCAACCATGTTACGCTGCGTGCTTGATCTGGCCAATGCGATACGCGGGGCATTGCGCACCTTCGGGATTTCGCTGCCAGCGGGAACGGGCAATGGAGGTGCGAAGACCTTTGAACGCCGAGTTGTTGCTTGCCTGACCGCCCGCGCAGATCTCGCCATCATCATCGTTCCATTGCTGGAGGCGTGGCGTGCCGGACGAACGCAAGTGGCCCGCCACGAACGAGCCATCCGCGCAATTGTGCGGTCTGACCCGCGATGCCAGTTGATGATGACGGTTCCGGGTGTTGGCTATCTGACCGCCGTGGGGTTCGTCGGAGCGATTGGCGATCCGGAGACGTTTCGATCGGGACGGACCGCTGCGGCATGGATTGGGCTCACACCACGACGTTACCAGTCCGGAACGATCAATCAGCAGGGTAGGATATCTCGTCAGGGGGACAAGCTGCTCAGAGCCTATCTCTATGAGGCCGCTGCCCACATCCTGACTCGATCAAGCAAGGATAGCGCTCTTCGTCGCTGGGGGCTCAAGCTGCGCGACCGCATCGGGTTCAAGCGAGCAAACGTCGCAGTGGCCCGAAAGCTGGCTGTGGTGCTGCACGCGATGTGGCGGAGCGGGCGGCCCTTCGAAGCGGAAGGATGCGCAACCGGATGAACACATATCAAAGGCAGGTCCCCGAAAGGTAGGGCCGCCAAGGGATCCGCTGCCTGACAGCTGCGGGTGCGTCCACCGGGACGTGAGACATGAGGATCACCGCGATATGCGCGCGGCAATCGTTTTCGGACGAATTGCGCTTCGAGACATAGCGGGGTCCGTCTCGAACATCATGATGCGGCGGAGGCAAGTCTGACCGCGTAGACAACCCTGACCCCGGCCATGCATCCTACGGCACCATCCAGAAAGCGCTCTTCCCTGCGTCTCGAAAGGACTGCGAAAAACACTTGTTTGTCGTGATTTGCGCGACTGTTGGTCAGCGGGTGGGTTTCGCACGCTCGCAGCCTTACGAAAACCCCACATTAATCATTTGTCGAAAACAGGTCCTGCGGATAAGTTTTTCGTAAACTAGGGGTGTCACGAAAGGTCATCGACCATGGGCTTGATCGGCTATGCGCGGATTTCCACGATCGAGGGCGCGCAGGTCATGGACCGTCAGCTTGATGCTCTCAACGCCGCTGGCTGTGAGCGGATCTTTGAGGATCGTGCATCCGGGGCCAAAGCCGAGCGTCCCGGCCTATCGGCTTGCCTCGACTTCCTGCGCAGGGGCGATGTCCTCGTTGTTCTCGACCTGGACCGGCTGGGGCGACTGGCGGGCGAGCTGATCACTATGATCGACCAGTTGGAAGGGCGCGGCATCTCCTTCCGCGCCCTAAATGCCCCAATGGACACGACAACGCCTACAGGGCGGGCTTTCCTGCAGATTCAAGCCGCTTTTGCCGAAATGGAGCGCAACATCATTCGCCAGAGGGTGAACGAAGGGCTGGCCGCAGCCCGTGCCCGCGGCCGAAGGGGAGGGCGGCCACGCGTTATGACGCCGGAAAAACTGAGCTATGCCCGGCATCTGATGGCCGACAGCACGCGGTCCATTCCAGACATCTGCAAGGAACTTGGTGGGATCAGGCCGTCAACACTCTACCACTACCTGCACGCAGACGGGTCTCTGAAGACAGCAGGCCGTGATCTGGTTGAAAAAGCCGGGAAGGAAGAAGCGGGCGCTTGACGGATCAGCCGCGATTAGACAACGCGCGCGTAGCCGATCTGGGGCATCAAAACAGGCCGTTTGCAGTTTCCGATATCACCAATAAACGACGGTTTGAGAGAGAAGGGGAGGGCGCTCCGATTGCATCTTGGCAATCTTTGCCATATCTTTGCGGCAAAGGAGACCAACATGGGCACCATGAACATCTCGCTGCCTGACCCGATGAAGAACTGGGTCGAGGAACAGACGAAATCCGGACGTTATGCCAATTCCAGCGACTATGTCCGCGACCTGATCCGTCGCGACCGGATGCGGAGCGAGGCGATCGCAGAAATTCAGGCGGCCGTCGACTCAGGCCTCGCCAGTGGCCCTGCCGCCCCATTGGATCGGGAGGCTTTCAAGGCCCGGATGCGCGCTGAGCATGCCGGGTGGTAAGGGCTGGGCACTCCGGCCCGCTGCTGAAGCCGATCTTTCTGCGATCTGGTTGCAAGGGGCCTCAACTTGGGGCGTGGAACAGGCGGAGAATTATACCGACGCATTGTTCGCGCTCTTAGACCTTCTGGCAGAGTTTCCCGAGATGGCCAGGGAACGGGCGGAGTTCTCTCCTCCGGTACGCATTCATCCAAGCGGCTCGCATCTGGTGATCTATTGCCTGGAAGGGCAAGGGGTTGAAATCATCCGCATCCTGCATGCCCATCAGAATCTGTTGGCCTTCCTTCAGGAAGGCTGACCGGTCACAGCCCCGCTGCCTTCGTCAGGTTCACCCGGAACCTGTCCCTTCGCCGCTGGTAGCGCCGGGTCATCTCGGCGCTAGCATGGCCAAGCTGCTTCTGAACATAGCGCTCATCGACCTCGGCGCTGCTGGCGAGGCCAGCGCGAAGGGAATGGCCGGAGAAGAGGCGCAGCCGGTCAGCTTTGGAAAGCTCCGGCCGTAAACCTGCATTCTCGACGGTCTGCTTGATGAGGCGCGCGACATGCTTGTTGGAGAGCCGTTCTGCGGTGGCCTTCAGCCCGTTGCGGCTGACTGCGACGAAGAGCGGGCCGAAATCGATCTTCGAGTAGAGCAGCCATTGGCTAAGAGCATGAACCGGGCAGGTTTGGTCGCTCGACCCGCGGCCGATCTCCACCTTGCGCCAGCCGGTCTTGCCGCGCAGGGTGACCAGAACGTCACCTTCCAGCACCTCGACCCAGCCGCCACTGTCGGGCGTATCATCCTTGCCGTGATCAAGGCTGACGATTTCCGACCGGCGCAGCCCGCCCGCAAAGCCGATGAGCAGGATCGCCCGGTCACGCAGGCCGCGCAGATCGCGGGGGAGGGTGGCCAGCATGTCGCGCAGATCTTCGGGCAGGATTGCTTCCTTCTGCACGGGGGGCCGGGCATGCTTGCGCCGGATGCCGGCCAGCACCGTCGCAATATGGCGATCCTTGCGCTCCAACCGCGCGCCCCGCTGTACGTAGGCCCAGGCGAGGCCCGAGAGGCGGCGCTCGATCGACGCGACGGACAGGGCTGGGGCCTTGCCGTCCGGCGCTGCTAGATCGGCGATGTAGAGACCGATCAAATGGGGCGACGGGGGCAGGGGGTCTGTCCCCCGCATCCGGCACCAGCGGGCGAAGTGGGCCCAATCCTTGGCATAGGCCTTGAGCGTATTCTCCGACGCGGCTTGTCGGGCATAGTCCCGCGCGGTCTCAACCAGCCTGTCCAGCGTACCGGAGCCCGCGACCTGAGAGGGAAGGGCGATCATGTCGCGCTCCGTATTAGCGCTGTCGTCCCCCTCATTGCGATCGGGACGTTCCGGGGGTCCTAAAGGTGATTTCTCGGGCGTTTCGGTCATGGCCTTGAGCATATCCTCTTTGCGTCCGATAATGCAAACTTATTGGACATTGTGGAGCCGACAAAGCTGCGGCGCTATAAGTGCATTTATCTGGCAGAAAGCGCCGTCACAATATAGGCTGCCGACATGGGAAAATCGCGCGCTGAGCCTTTGGAAACCTTGCCGATGCTGCCCCCGCTGCCGGGCTGGATCGTCTCTGCGCCGTCCGAGACGCCGGAGGCGGCGGCTTTCCGGTCCGGGGCCGCGCTAGCGCATCTGGGTCAGGCAATGGCGTCGCGGGATGTGCCTCTGGCGCTGTGGCGCGATCGTCTGGCACTGACGGCGGCCGAGAACTGCGCTGCGATGGCGGGGCGAAGGGAAGGGCAGGGCGCCTTGCGCGATGCCCTGCACCTGACGGGACCGGGCGACGACCCCGGCCCGGCGGGGCGGATCGCACGACAGTGGTCACGCGCGGCGGCGCGGCCGGTTTCGGTCGCGCATCTGGTCAATACGCTGGACGGAGTAACGGCAGAGCGGATCGCGCTTTGCCTTGATGCCACCGGGCCGACCCCAGTGGACTGCGCGGCGCAGGTCGTCGAGGCGGTGCTGACCGATAGTCCGCGAGCCGAGGCCGCCGCCCTGATCCTGGCCGATGCCGCGTTGGCAAAAGCGTTGGGGGCAACGCATGTGCTGCCGCTTCTGGCGCTGACGCTCAAGCCCCGCGATATACGCTTGCGGGGCGATGATCTGCTGCTGGCCTGTCACCGCGCCGCTGTCTCTGCCGTTCGGCAGGCGCTGCCGCTGGCCGGCGATCTGGCCCGTGCGGCGGCCCGCCTTCGGGCGGTGGCCCCGAAGCTGCGCGCCAAGGCGGCGGGCCGGGCGGTCGATCTGTTCCTGTCGCGCGATGCGCTGGTGCCGGGCGCATTGGCCTTCATGTCGGATCGGGCCGCGCGACGGCTCTGCGACCGACTGGTGGCGCTCGGCGTCTTGCGCGAACTGACAGGGCGGGACACGTTCCGACTGTACGGGGTTTGAGCATGGGGCGGCGCGAGGACACAGAACTTGACCGCGAATTGCCCGTTCTTCCCCCTGAGCTGCGCTGGCGGGAATGGATGCGTCGGATCGAGGCGGTGCTGTTCGCAAGCACGACCCCGGTGGCGCGCGAGGATCTGGCGCGGGTCGTGGGGCAGGGTGCCTCAGTCGATCTGTTGATCGAGGATCTGGTAGTGGATCTGGAAGGCCGACCCTATGAGGTGGCACAGGTGGGCAAGGCGTGGATGCTGCGCACGCGCGCGGCCTATGCCCCAGCTATCCGCGCCGCGGCGGATGTGGGCGGCCAAGCGCTGAACCTGTCGGAATACGATCTGGCCGTGCTGGCGGCGATTGCGTATCACCAACCGGTCAGCCGCGACGGGTTGAAGGACATCTTCGGAAAAGAGATCAGCCGTGACCTGATCGGCCGACTTGCCGAGCGGGACCTGATCGGCACCGGCCCTCGCGAACCCCGCCGTGGCGCGCCTTATACCTTCGTCACCACCGAGGCGTTCTTGGCTGCCTTCGGGATGGAGTCCTTGCGCGACCTGCCAGACCCCGAGCAATTGGACGATGCAGGCTTAGCAGGTCCATCGGAAGCCACGGAAGGTTAGGCGACTGGCCAAGCCTCAACAGGAAATCGGCGACGTTGGTGAAGCCGGATTGCTGCCCGCAGCAAGGCGGCCAGATCAGGCTCTCTGGAGGAGGAGGTCGGCACCGGCCCGGCAGTTTCGCCAAGCCGATCTCTGAGCGTCCTGACCAACCCCTTGTGGTTTTCGGAGGCGCGGGCCAGCCCGAGCCAGAAGGTCAGCGGGCCGCGTTCTGTGGGGTCTCTTACCTCGATCTGCCGCTCTGACAACCGCTGGAAGAAATTGTAGCGAACCCGATGCGACAAGAATGGGACCGTTGATGTCGCCGTTCTGACGGGCACTGGGTGTTTCATAAGCTGCACGGCAAGAGACTTCCGGTCGTCCTGCGCGCGCTCAGCGGAATCAAGGCGCAGCAGATCGTCGATCAGCCGCTCGAGGCGCCGGGCGCCCGTGCTTGCCGGGCCAGTCGGTTTTGCGAGAGGGGCGTCGCAGAAGGCGCAGTACTGTTGTGGCACGAGGCGAGCCTGACGAAATGGCGCAAGGCTCTGCCCACAAGACGGGCAACGGTCGCGCAAGCGGCAGCCATGGCGAAAGCAGGACACGCGGGTTGCCAAGGTCCAGCTCCGCCGGAAATAGGGCACCTCGTCTTCCCCCAGGCAGGAGGGACAGAACTGCAACCAACAGGACTGCGCCGTCGATGTCCCTGCATCTTGCGGCCGGGTCCGCAGCCGCAAGCGCAGGGTCGAGAGTGGACTGTTGGCCAGACAAAGACCGTCGATCTCGTCGGGGCAGATCGCCGTATGGTCGAGCAGCAAGCGACGAACAGAATCCGGCAGATGCCGGTCAAGTTGCGCCGACCATGTCTCGCCGGCCACCCCGAGCACCGCTCCAAAATAGCGCGGCGGCACACCATTGGCATGTGCAAGCCGATGCAGCCAGCTTGACAAAAGCTCCCCAGGAGCTGGCCGGACGTCCACCGGCCAGCGATGCCCCGCGGCCACTCTATAGCGGCGGGCCGGGGAGACGGTGATCCTCTGCGCACCGCTGGTCATGTCATTGAATGGCGCAAGGCCGAGTTCCGTCGCCGTGACAGCGGTACATAGCCGAGGGCCATGACGGTGCTGGACGTGATCCTTTCCTCACCGCTCTCAACAGCTGCCACCGCCGTCCGGGTGACGATGTCGACCACCTCGCCAATCAGCCCTTCCGACAGATCATGGATCATTTTGGCCAGGGGAGGTCGTGAGAGGTTTGAGGCATGCGCAAGCGGCATGCTGGCCTCGAGACTGTCGAGAAGCGTGGCGAAGTCTTCGTCGAATCCCCACCGTGACACTGCGACCGTATCGAACCGCGAGCCCATTTCTTCAGTGTCGTGCAATGCATCATAGACAGCGATTTCGCCGACAAGCACGGGCGAGATGTCATGCACGCGTGCGATCCGCCGCAGGAACGAGAAGATTGCCTTCACATCCTGTCGGCGTCCGCGCAGAACACTGTGGAATTCGTCGAAGATGAGCAGGCGCGGCTTGACGCTGTCGAGAAGATGATCGACCTGTTCGCTGGCGCGGGACAGGCTACGCCAGCCGGCAGCTTGCGGGGCGCGCAGTCCGGACAGAATGCTGGCGTAGAAATGCGACAGGCCTGCCCCCTCCCGGGTCTGGATGACCCAGACCCTTTGCCGGTCGGCACGGCGCAGATGTTCGACGGCGAAGCGTTCGGCGATCATGGTCTTGCCGTTGTGATAGGGACCAGCAATCAACAAGCCGCGTGGACGGAGTGATGGCGGGCGTTCCAACAGCTGCCGCATCGCATCATGTGCCGCAGAGGCACCGGTATGGCCTATCCAGCGTGGCGCCCGAATATGAGCAATGCGGGTGGCAGCATCCGCATCGAGCAACGCTGAGGTTGATGGTAGGAGATGGTCGGCCATGCTACCAGGTCTCCACAGGAAAGACGCGGCGGGGTCGGTCAGGTTCTGGTCCGGTATGGGTCGCCTCCGAAACCTGCCCGACATTTTGATACGCCTTCGGCGCGTCTGCGGCGTGTCGGGCCCTGGTCATTTCCCGCAGGTGAGCCTTCTTGGATTTGGCCCCGGCGACGGTCGCCGCGATTTCCCGGCGCAGAAGCGTCTTTTCCTGCGCCGGTCGTTGTTGGCTCTCTCGCGTGCGCGCTCGGTCGGCTTCATGCTGCCAAAGGGTGATTGGCATGGTCACCCCATCCCGCCGCTTTACCGGACGCCAGATCCGCGTGTCGGGATCGGCGATGTAGATCCGGCTGATGTCCCGGGGGTCGTAGCATAGATCCAGAGGTGGCAACCGGTCACGGCGGGCGACGAGAGGCCCAAGCCATTGCTCGAAGTAGTCGGTGGCGAACAGGCTGACGCCCTGGGGAGAGATGCGGCGTGTTGTGCGGGGGAGAAAGTTGAGCAGGACTTGGTCAGGATCATCGATCGGCCGGTCCGTCGGTGGAAGTCGCAGCTCCCATTCGAGGCGAGGCACAGTCAGCTTGCGCGCGTTCTGGGTCTGGTTGTGATCGACGATTGCCAGGGCGATGCAACGCTCGAGGGCCGCGAAGGTCAGACTTGCCCTCTCATCGGACGAATAGTCGCCGCGATCCGCGATCGACCGTCCGGTCTTGCCAGGAAGAGAGCGAAGCACCGTGTTCACTTTTCCAAGGAGGCGCTCGACAACCCCACCTCGGTGAACTGTGCCCTTGTTCCGGGTTCGGACGGTGATCCCGAAGTCGGCGCATCCTTTCGTAAAGGTACTGCTCTGAAATTCCTTGGCGGAGTCCACGACGATCTGCTTAGGGCGGCCATGCATCACCCACGGGTGCGCGATCCCGCGTTCGGCCAGCCAGTTATCCTTGCTGCATATCGCATGGGCAAGGCACAAGGCGACCGAGAGCCGGGACGGACGCTCGAGGGTCAGACAGAAGCCGATGATGGCACTCGTCGCCACATCGGCGGCGATGGTCAGATAAGGTCTGCCAACGAAGATGCCATGATCGTCGATCACCTCGACGAACTGGATGTCGGCCGGGGTATGATCGATCTGGACGACCTCAAGGGCGTGGGCGGCACGGATGTATCCCGGACGCGGCTTCAGGCGGTGAAGATGCTTGCCACCGGAAAGCCGCCGCCGCGCGATCTCCTCTGGGGTGAACACGCGCGGGATCCGCTTGGCCACAGTGACATAGGACGGGGGCTTGTACCCTTCGCTGTCACAGCGCGCACGGATTTCGTCGACGATGGGCGCGAGATCGGGTTGCTCTGGCTGCAGCCACATCTTTCGCAAAGTGTCGGAAATGATGGCTTCCACGCTGGCCGATATCCTCGCACGCCGCGCGCCATTCGTCCGAGGAAGAAGCGACGAGACACGGCGGTCCTCCCGATACCGGGCGAGGTGATTGTAGACCTGACGCGTCGAAAGGCGCAGTTCCACCGCTGCCCGGCTGACAGCCTCCCGCATCGGCAAGTCGCCATCGAGAACCCGGTCAAGTTCGCGAGCGATCCGAACCGCCTTCGACCAAGCCTCGTCTGAAGCGCGGTAAGCTGCCCGCTCCAAAGGCCGATCTTTGCTGAGCGCTGTCATGCCGCCGTGCCCTTCAAAACCTATTGAAGTCCATAATGAAATTGAAATCGCAAAGCAGAAACCCGCGCCACTTCCGGAGGTACCTTGCGGAAATCATGTGAAAACCACGCAGTGAAATCGTGAAGGAAAAGCGACATTGGTTCCTGCCCGGTCC
>NZ_JAUSNR010000007.1 GCF_030656345.1 Pseudotabrizicola sp.
TTCATCAGGCCGATGTTGCCTTCCTGAATAAGATCAAGGAATTGCAGCCCGCGGTTGGTGTATTTCTTGGCGATGGAGATGACCAGACGCAGGTTGGCCTCGACCATTTCCTTCTTGGCCTGACGCGCCTCTTTCTCGCCCTTCTGCACCTGATTGACGATGCGGCGGAATTCGGAAATGTCGACGCCGATATACTGGCCGACCACGGCCATTTCGGCCCGCAGTTCTTCGACCTTTTCGCGCGAGCGTTCCATCAGCGCCTGCCAGCCGCGACCGCCTTTGGCGGCCATGCGGTCGCACCATGACGGGTCCAGCTCATAGCCCTGATATTCGTCAATGAATTCGCGGCGGTTGATGCGGGCGGCGTCGGCGAGTTTGACCATGCCGGAGTTGATGGTCATGATCTTGCGGTTGATGCCGTACAGCTGGTCGATCAGCGCCTCAATCCGGTTGTTGTGCAGGTGCAGCTCATTCACCATCACCACGATTTCAGAGCGCAGTTTCTGGTAGGCGGCTTCATCCTTGGCGGAGAAATGGGATTTTTCCGACAGCGTGGCGGTCATCCGCGCCTCTTGCATGTCGGCCAGCTTGACGTAATCGCGGGCGATGATGGCCAGCGTTTCCAGGACCTTGGGTTTGAGCGCCGCCTCCATCGCGGCGAGCGACATGTTGGAGGCTTCGTCATCGTCGTCATCATCATCGCTGCGCATCAGCGGGTTGCCGTCGGCGTCGAGTTCGGGTTCCGAGGATTCGGTGCGGCGCGGCGTGGCGGCGGTGACATCGACGCCGTCCAGACCGGGCGCGCCGATCGGGCCGTCGAGGTCTTCCTCGCCATCAAGGCTGCGGCCAAAGGTGGCCTCAAGGTCGATGACGTCGCGCAACAGGATGTCTTCGTTCAGAAGTTCGTCACGCCAGATGGTGATGGCCTGAAAGGTCAGCGGGCTTTCGCACAGGCCCAGAATCATGGTGTTGCGGCCGGCCTCGATCCGCTTGGCGATGGCGATTTCGCCTTCGCGCGACAGCAGTTCCACGCTGCCCATTTCGCGCAAGTACATCCGCACCGGGTCATCGGTGCGGTCCAGCGTTTCTGTGGTGGAGCCGGCGACAGCCACTTCGCGTGAGGTCGAGGAGGTTTCCACCAGCTCGCCGCCCAAGGGCGGTTCGCCGTCTTCGACCTCATCATCCTCGATCACGTTGATGCCCATTTCGGAGAGCATCGACATGACGTCTTCGATCTGTTCCGACGACACCTGTTCCGGCGGCATGACCTGATTGAGCTGTTCGTAAGTGATGTAGCCACGCTCGCGCGCGTCGGCGATCATCTTCTTGACAGCCGTCTGGCTCATGTCGAGAGAGACATCGGCCTCCTCTGCCTCTGGTTTGCCGTCGTCGGTGTCTTTCAGGGCCATGGGTGCTCCTTGAGGGCGCGAAGGGCGAATCGGTGCGCTCGTTTCCGAATCAATACCCCGAATCACACCGGATTACAGGTCGGAAGCTGCACTTTCTTGCCCGATAGGTCGGGAAAAGGGTTACTCATTGCTTACCACCACGTCCGCCACGGGTGAAATCGATCGACTGGTGCAGCGAACGGGCGCGGTTCAGCTCGTCCCGGTCCAGCTCGACGCCGTTCGGGGCGATCACTGATTCGCCCTTGGCATCCTGCGGTCCGCGTGCGGCTGAGTGGCGGGCCTCGGCGGCTTTGGACACGCGCCAGGTCAGACCCTCATCGGCCACACCTGTTACATCGTCTTCGGCCTCGGCAATTTCAAGGCGGTGCGCACGATCTGCCTGCAGACGGGCCAGTGCTTCGGCAAGGCAGTGTTCGGCAGCGTCATCGGGGGCGGTGGCGCTGATGGCGGCGGTGATGCGGACATGCGGGTGCAGCAACACGGCTTCGGTCGGCAGCGGGGCCTGTTCCATCAGCAGGGCCAGCAGATCAGGCGCAGACTGGTGATAAAGGATCAGGCTGCGCAGGGTGTCATGGCCGTGGCCCAGAAAATCCAGCCGTTCGAGCGCGGATTCGAACCGGGCGATCAGGCCGGGGTGATGGATGCAGGCCGCCAGCACCACCGCTTCGCGCAAGGAGTCCTGCACCAGATCGGCGGGGGTGGCGAGCAGCGACAGTTTGGTGCTGGCCATCGGGGCCACGGGTTGAAACGGTTTGCCGCGTTGGCCCGGCTGCCAGGGGGCGCGGGGGGGGCGCGGGGTGAAGGGGGTAAAGGGGCGGGCATTGGTGCCGAACAGATCGCCGCGCAGGCGCTTGATCTCCTCGCCGTAATGGCCGCGGATTGACGGGTCGGCAATGCGTTTGAGGGCGGTGCGCAGGGTTTTGTCCAGCGCTGCCTTGCGTTCGGGGCTGTCGAAATTCTTGCCCTCGGTCTCGCGCCGCCACAGCAGGCTGACCATGGGTTGCGCCGTGTCGATCACCTTTTGCATGGCAGGCGCGCCTTGGCTCTTGATCAGGTCATCCGGGTCCAGCCCCGGCGGCAGGACGGCAAAGCGCAGGCCCTTGCCCGCCTCCAGGAGCGGCAGGGCAAGGTCGATGACGCGCAGGGCCGCGCGGATGCCTGCCGTGTCGCCATCGAGCGCGATCACCGGCTCGTCCGCGATGCGCCACATCAGGCGCAGCTGGTCTTCGGTGACGGCGGTGCCGAGCGGGGCGACGGTGGCCTGAAACCCGGCCTCGGACAGGGCGATCACATCCATATAGCCTTCGGCCACGATCAGCGGCTGGCCCTTGCCCGCCGCCTCGCGCGCCGGGGCGTGATTGTAGAGGTTGCGACCCTTGTC
This sequence comes from Pseudotabrizicola sp., assembly GCF_030656345.1. Lineage (GTDB taxonomy): Bacteria > Pseudomonadota > Alphaproteobacteria > Rhodobacterales > Rhodobacteraceae > Pseudotabrizicola. The sequence goes on from NZ_JAUSNR010000007.1 coordinate 2,791, forward strand.
GAAGAGTTCCGTTTCCGGGCCGTTGAGGTATTTGGCCCGTGCATTCGGGTCCATCGCCCGTCCGCCAAGGCTGATGGCGCGGCCCCGCGCGTCGCGGATCGGGAAGATGATGCGGCCCCGGAAGCGGTCATAGATCGACCCGTCATCAGCCTTGGCGCAGACGCCGGAGCCGGTGATCAGATCAGCGGCAAAGCCCTTCTGGATCAGGGCGGTGAACAGGGCCTGGCGCGCATCGGGGGCAAAGCCGATTTCCCAGCGGTCGATGGCCGCGTCGGATAACCCGCGTTTGGCGATATAGGCGCGGGCATCGGCTGCCGCCCCGGTTTTGAGTTGCAGGCGGAACCATTTGACCGCCTCTTCCATCACCTGCGCAAGCTGGGTACGGTGATCCTGCTTTTCTGCCGCCTTCGGGTCGCGGGCGGGCATCGGCAGCCCGGCCTCGCGCGCCAGAATCTCGACGGCCTCCATGAAGCCGGTGTTTTCAGACTCCTTGATGAAGGTCAGCACATCGCCTTTGGCGTGGCAGCCGAAGCAATAGTAGAACCCCTTGCGATCATCGACATGGAAACTGGCGGATTTTTCCTGATGGAACGGGCAGGGCGCCCACCAGTCGCCTTTGGCCATGTTGGATTTGCGCATGTCCCAGGTGACCTTGCGCCCCACGATCTGTGAGAGCGAGATCCGGGTGCGCAATTCGTCAAGGAATCCGGGTGGCAGGGACATGGGTTCTATATCGGGTCTTCGGTCTGCCGAGTCCAGCGCGGGGTGCTGCGGGGGGAGCCTCCGGCGGGAGTATTTGGGAAAGGTGCAATGCCGGGGCGTTGTCTTGGGGGGCTGCGGGGGGTAATTGCAGGCCAGCAAACGGAGGCGGGTATGGACGCGGATCAGATCGGGGCTTTGTTCACGCGGGGCGATGGCAGCTATCTGTGTGCGCGCTGGGGGCGGCCTGTCGTGCCGGTGGTGTTTGGGGTGGAAGACGCCACGCTGGGGGTGATCAAGGGCGCGGTTGAGGCGGTGGCGGCACTGGCCGGGCATGAGGTGGCGGAAACCGATACCGAACTCGGGGCCAATCTGATGCTGTTTTTCGTGCGCGACTGGGACGAGCTGCGCGGGGTGCCGAAGCTGGACCAGCTGATCCCCGGGTTGATGCCGCTTCTGGACCGGCTGGAGGCGGCGGGGGCCAACCAGTACCGCACCTTCCGCTTTGATGCGGCGGGGGCGATCAAGGCGTGCTTTGTGCTGGTGCGGATGGATGCACATCTGGCTGACCTGCCCGCCGAGACGCTGGCCCTGTCGCAGGCGGTGCAGGCGGTGCTGACCTGGAGCGAGCAGGCGTTTGCGGCGGGGTCGCCGCTGGCGATGCTGGGCGGGGTGGCGGTGCTGCGGCCCGAGGTGGCGGCGGTGATCCGCGCCGCCTACCACCCGGTGCTGCCGGTGGCGGGGCGCGACGCCAGCCACGCGTTGCGGCTGGCGGCGCGGATGGGGTTTTAGGGTGCGGAAAGCGGGATGACCGAGATCGACATCTTGCCGGAGCCTTGGGTCAGTTCGTTGGCATGGGCCAGATAGACCAGTGCGTTGTTGGCACGGTCATAGATCCGGGTGATGCGCAGGGATTTCAGGATCAGGGACTGGCGTTCGGAAAACACCGTCTCGCCGCGTTTGCCGTCCTTGATGTCGCCAAGGGTGATCGGGCCGGTCTGCACGCAGTCGACGGCGGAGTAGGACGGGTCTTCGAACCAGTTGCCATTGGCCAGCCGGTCGATCAGCGAGCGGTCAAAATAGGCCAGATGGCAGGTGACGCCTTGCACTTTCGGGTCGGCCACGCTTTCGATGATGATGTCATTGCCGACCCAGTCCACCCCGACGCGGCCGATTTCTTCGGACATTGCGGGGGTGGTGGCGAGGGTGAGGGCAAGCAGAAGGGCGGCGCGGTGCATGAGGGTCTCCGTTCATGGGGGTGGGGAACGTGCGGCGGGGGCCTGGGTTCCGCGGGGTTGGAAAAAGGGGGATGGATGTGAAGAGTGACGTGACGGGGGCGCATCGGTTTGAGCTTCGGGTCTATTACGAGGATACCGATCTGGCGGGCATCGTCTATTACGCCAATTATCTGCGGTTTATCGAGCGGGGGCGGACCGAATGGGTGCGCGCGCTTGGGGTCGATCAGGGAAAGCTGCGGGCGGAGGCGGGGATCGTCTTTGCCGTGCGGCGGGTGGAGGCGGATTATCTGCGGCCAGCGGTGTTTGATGATCAGCTGGCTGTGGTGACCGGGCTGGTGGAGCTGGGCGGCGCGCGGATCGTGCTGGATCAGACGGTCTGGCGTGGCGACGAGCGGCTGTTTGCGGCGCGGGTGGTGCTGGTCTGTCTGGGGCCTGACATGGGGCCGGTGCGGATACCGGAGGCGGTGAGGGGGTTGCTGATTGGGGGTGTGTAACAGAAGGGGGGAGGGGATTTTTGGGATGACTGAAATCAGGCGTTTGGAAATTTTCTCAGAGAGGTTTTAACGATTGAGGGGTGGACGGGGGGGCTGCAAGAAGGTCCCGTGCCCTATCGCTCTGCGCAGGGGGAATGAGCGACCGGACGCCCTGTCCATCAGTCCGGCACTTTGGTGAAAGACCTGCTGTCGCTGGCAAGCAAACTTGCCATCCTGTCGATGATGTCATGATCATTGTAGGGTTTCGAGAAAAACAGGCTCCCCGATGGCAGGCTGCTTTCTGCGACGATCGCCGCGCCGGAGGCGACGAGCAGCTTTACAGGGGGCCATCGGTTACGGATGTAATGCGAGAGCTTTATGCCATCCATTGACCCGGGCATCTGCACATCGGTGAACACCAGATCGATGTCGTCGCGCGATTCCAGAATGCGGATGGCTTCGTCTGCATCACAGGCTTCGAGCGCCTCGTACCCGGCAGACCGGACAAGATCGACGGCACCCATCCGGATGATCGCAGTGTCTTCAACCACGAGGACGACAGCCCTACCGTTCTTCATCTGCTTCCTGTCTCTGAAATGATAAGCCCGCAGGCATCGGCATCATAGCCACTGATAACAAAGCCCGCAGTCAACCCTTTGGTTCCTACGCAGCGGGCCGGATGTCTTTATGGTGACCGGCGCTGCCGCGATGACGGATCGTGATGGCGGTGCCGGGATCTGCATCGCTCAACCGGAGTTCGCAGTCCAGGTTCTTGGTCAGCGCTTCCACAATGCCGGTTCCGAGGCCCGCTTTGGGCGCGCTGCTGCCCGCTGGCATCCCGATGCCATCGTCGGTGACAGACAAAGTCCAGCTGCTGCCGGACGCGTGGTAGGCAACCTCAATCCTGCCCGTCGCCTGATCGGGGAACGCGTGTTTGAGCGCGTTGATCACCAGTTCGGTGACAATAAGGCCCAGACTGATGGAAACCTTTGCTGTCACGGCACTGTCATCGGCCATGACCGAGATCGAGAGGCGATCAGGGTCTGCGATCATCGACGCGCCAAGGCTGTCGCACAGCTGCGTCAGATAGGTGCGTATCCCGACCGCGCCGCCGGGAGAGGTTGAAAGCTGTTTTTGCACCGCTGCAATCGACATCACCCGGTGATGGGCATTGTGAAGGTGGCCGCGCACCTCTTCGGACTGTACCTTGCGTGCGCTTTGCATCAGGACGCTGGCGATGATCTGCAGGCTGTTTGCGACCCGGTGCTGGACTTCCTGAAGCAGGATCGCCTTTTCCCGGACCAGATCGTCTTTCAGCCGTGCGTCGGCGCGCGCGTCGGTGACATCGGTCACCGCAAGCAGCAACCGGACACGATCTGTGTCGCCGTCATCCAAAGTGCAGGCATTGACGATCAGGTTGCGGGTTTTCCGGTCCGGCCGTTTGAGATCAATCTCATAGGCTTCGATACGTGCGCTTCCCGCAGCGGTCGTCTTCAGCAAAGACGCAAGCCTGGGCATCGCCCATTCGCCGTTTCCAACCGCGCTGAGGTGCCTGCCGGGCAGCGTCACTGGGTCAAGCTCGAAGGCCCGGCAGAACGAGGCGCTGGCCGCGATGATCACCTGATCTGCGGATAGAAAAAGCAGAGGTTCATGCGAGGAAACCACCACGGCAAGTGTGCTTGCCGCTTCAAAGTGGGCGGCAGGTGTCTTGGACATATCAGAAGCCCCCTTTGGCCGGGAACTCGCGGAGCAAGTCAACACCCGGCACAGGCGCAGTACAGGGGGATGCCCTGAACTGACGATCTGACTGTGCCTACCACACCCTTGCGGGGGCAGCACCACCCTTAATGGTCCGGGTCTTCCGCGACACCTGCCCACCCGCAGGCTGACGCGGCATGATGCCGCCTTTCGACTGTTACACCATGTTTCAGCCGTCCACCGCCTTGTGACGCAGTTGTGTTGGCAATCCGCTTCAAATCCAGATAGAATCACTGCTAACAGGCGGTCACCAAGGCCCCGATAACAAGAGCAGGCGTAATGGAAACGGAAACCCTTGCGATGGCGCAGGAGATTGATTTCTCTTTGATCGCCCTTTTTGCACGCGCGACGCTGACGGTGAAGGTCGTCATGATCATGCTGATGGTCATGTCATTCTGGTCCTGGGCGACGATTGTGCAACGGCACATCCTGTACCGTCTGGCCCGGCGTGAGGCGGCGGTGTTTGACCGCGCCTTCTGGTCTGGCGAGCCGCTGGATGAGCTGTTCGAGAAGATCGGGCCAACGCCTGAAGGGGCCAGCGAGAAGATTTTCGCCGCCGGCATGATGGAGTGGCGGCGCAGCCACCGGCAGGACGGGGCGCTGATCGCCGGCGCGCAGGCGCGGATCGACCGGGCGATGAATGTGGCGATTGCGCGCGAAAGCGAGCGGCTGAACAACGGTCTGTCCTTCCTTGCCACCACCGGGGCGACGGCGCCGTTCATCGGGCTGTTCGGCACGGTCTGGGGCATCAAGCACGCGTTTGAGCAGATTGCCATTTCGCAGAACACCAACCTTGCCGTCGTGGCCCCCGGCATCGCCGAGGCGCTGCTGGCCACCGGCATCGGCCTTGTTGCCGCCATTCCGGCGGTGGTGTTCTACAACAAGCTGAATTCCGACAGTGAGCGTATTCTGGGCGGCTATGAAAGCTTTGCCGATGAATTCGCGACCATCCTGTCGCGCCAGCTGGACGCCTGAGCCATGGCGGGCGGGGTTCAGCAAAGGTCGGGCGGCGGCACGGGGCGGCGCCGTCGCGGCAAGTCGGCCGCGATGAATGAGATCAACATCACGCCGTTTGTCGATGTGATGTTGGTGCTGCTGATCATCTTCATGGTTGCGGCACCGATGCTGACGGTGGGGGTTCCGGTGGAACTGCCGCGCACCGCGGCCAGTGCCTTGCCGACCGAACAGGAAGAGCCGCTGACCATCACGCTGACGGCGGACGGGCGGACGCTGATCCAGACCACCGATGTGCCGGTGAACGAGCTGATCTTGCGGCTGACGGCGATTGCCGCCGAGCGGACGACGAACAAGGTGTTTTTGCGCGCCGACGGGGCGATCCCCTATCAGCGGGTGGCGGAAGTCATGGGCGCGCTGAATGCGGGCGGGTTCAATTCCATCGGTCTGGTGACCGATACGGACGGGCCTGCGATGAACGGCAGCGGCAACTAAGGCCGATTGGGAAAACGCAGGCGTTATGCAGACGGGCACCCTCATTTCCGGCGCGGGCCATGCGGCTTTGATCCTCTGGGTGATTCTGGGGGATTGGCTGTTTCAGCGCAAGGATGCGCCGCCGGTCGAGGTGGCGGAGGTGTCGTTGATTTCATCCGCCGAGTTTGATGCGATGGTGGCGGCGGCGCCTTCGACGCCAACGCCTGCACCGCAGCCCGCGCCGGAGCCGCCTGCGGAAACCCCCGCGCCCGCGCCTGTGGTGGAAGCGCCGCCGCCGGTGGTGGCCGATCTGCCCGCGACCACACCTGCCCCTGCGCCGGAGCCGGTGCCGGAACCCGAACCTTTGCCGGAAAACAATGGTGTGGCCGATGCGCTGCCCTTGCCGGTGAACCCGGACCCGATCCCCGAAGTGCCGTTGCCCCCCACCGCCAGCCCGCGGCCCAAGCCGGCACCACGCGTGGCCCCGGTGCCGGTCGATGCGCCCGAACCTGCGGTGGAAGTGGCCGAAGCGCCTGTTGCGGCAGTGACGCCTGACCCGGTGCAAGAGCCCGAGGTGGTGGAGCCGGAAGAGCCTGAGGCCCAGCCGGAAGAGGCGGGCACCGTGCTGGAAACCGAGGCCAACCGCAATGATCCGGTGGTCGCCTCCGGCGCGCCGCCCAGCAGCCCGCGCCCGCGCGGCCGCCCGGTGCGCAGTGAGGCACCGCCGCTGGAAACCGCGCGGCCAACGCAGACGCCTACTCCGACCCCGACGCCTGCGCCCACGCCCGACACCAATGCCGATGCGGTGGCAGCGGCTTTGGCCGAGGCCATGGCCGCAGAAGATCCGGCCCCGACGGGCGGGGCCACCAACGCGCCGCAGGGACCGCCGATGACCAGCGGCGAGCGCGATGCGATGCGGGTGGCGGTGCAGCAATGCTGGAACGTCGGCAGCCTGTCGTCGGATGCGCTGAACACTACGGTCGTGGTCTACGTCTCGGTGGCGCAGAACGGTGTGCCGGATGCGGGGTCAATCCGGATGGTCAGCGCGACCGGCGGGTCGGATGCCGGGGCGCGCGGCGCGTTTGAAGCCGCGCGGCGGGCGATTATCCGCTGTGGCGCGCGCGGATTTCCGCTGCCGCCCGAGAAATATGACCAGTGGCGCGAAATGGAACTTGTGTTCAACCCCGATGGAATGCGGATGCGATGACAGTCTTTGCGATCACGTTTGCGCCAATATACGCCGAAACGGAGCAATCCCTGTTCCTTTTCCCCCTGACCCCGGCGATGGCTGCGTTAAGCTGCCCGCAACAGACCGAGGACAACCCGAGGCCATGATGACAGTAAATCCATTTACGATGACCGCCCCGATCTTTTTCTCCAGCCTGGCACTCGCCGTGATGGCGCTGTTCGGGGCCCAGAGCCCGGCGCAGGCGCAATCGGGGCCGCTCAGGATCGAGATCACCGAAGGCGTGATCGAACCGCTGCCCTTTGCCGTGCCTGATTTCGTCGATGAAGGCGGGGCCGGGGAATATGCCCGCAACGTCGCCCGGGTGATCGCCAGCGATCTGTCGGGCACCGGCCTGTTCCGCGAGATCCCGCGCGAGGCGCATATCGCGCGGGTCAGCAGCTTTGACAGCTCTATCGGCTATGAGGACTGGAAGGCGATCAACGCGCAGGCGGTGATCACCGGGGCGGTGACGGTGTCGGGCGACCGGATCGTGGTGAAGTTCCGGCTGTTTGACGTGTTTTCCGGCCAGCAACTGGGCGAGGGGCTGCAGTTTGCCGGCACCACCCAGACCTGGCGGCGCATGGCGCATAAGGTGGCCGATGCCGCCTACAGCCGGATCACCGGCGAGGGCGGGTATTTCGATACCCGCGTGGTGTTTGTCAGCGAATCCGGGCCAAAGAACCAGCGGCTGAAGCGGCTGGCGGTGATGGATTACGATGGCGCGAATGTGCAGTACCTGACCGACAGCAGTTCCATCGTGCTGGCCCCGCGCTTTTCGCCCACTGGCGACCGCATCCTTTATACCAGCTATCAGACCGGCTTTCCGCGCATCACGCTGATGGATGTGGGCAGTCTGCGCACGCAGACGCTGGCCGAGCAGCAAGGCACGATGACCTTTGCACCGCGCTTTTCGCCCGATGGCGGACGTGTGGTGTTCAGCCTTGAACGCGGCGGCAACTCGGATCTGTATATGCTGACTCTTGGGTCGGGTAACCTGAGCCAGCTGACCAATGCGCCGTCGATTGAGACCGCGCCGAGTTTCAGCCCGGATGGCAGCCAGATCGTGTTTGAATCGGATCGGTCGGGCACCCAGCAGCTGTATATCATGCCTGCCGGTGGCGGTGAGGCGCGGCGGATTTCGGGCGGGCAGGGGCGCTACAGCACCCCGGTCTGGTCGCCCCGCGGCGACATGATCGCCTTTACCAAGCAGCATCAGGGCCGGTTCCACATCGGCGTGATGCGCACCAATGGTTCGGAAGAGCGGTTGCTGACCGCATCCTTCCTCGACGAAGGCCCGACCTGGGCCCCGAATGGCCGGGTGATCATGTTCACCCGCGAAACCAGCGGGGCCGGCGGTGAGGCGGCGCTGTATTCGGTGGATATCTCGGGGCGCAACCTGCGCCAGATCCCGACACAAGGGGCGGCGTCTGACCCGGCGTGGTCGCCGCTGCTGCCCTGACCCATTTCGCCGCGCCCGATTCACAGGGCGCGGCACATCTGATAAGATCATGGCCAATCGCGCCAGAGAACAAAAGGAAACTGATGATGTCGCTTCTTCCCAAGGCCCTTCTCCTTGTCGCTGCCTTTGGGCTGGCAGCCTGTAACAACCCCGACCGTTTCGGCGCCGGTGGTGCCGGTGGGGGTGCGGGCGGTGCCGGTGGCGCGGGTGGCGGCTTTGTCGACACCACAGGTCTGGGTGACCCGAATGATCCGCGCTCGATCGCCTATTTCAACCAGCGCGTCGGTGACCGGGTGCTGTTCCCGGTGGACCAGCACACGCTGACCGATCAGGGCCGTCAGGTGCTGTCGGGGCAGGCGCAATGGCTGATGACGAATGCGTCTTACGCCGTGATCATCGAAGGCCACGCCGATGAGCAGGGCACGCGCGAATACAACCTTTCGCTGGGTGCCCGCCGGGCGGCTGCGGTGCAGAACTACCTGATTTCGCAGGGCGTGCCTGCTGGCCGGATGCGGACGGTAAGCTATGGCAAAGAGCGCCCGATCGAGGTCTGCTCGACCGAGGCGTGCTATTCGCAGAACCGCCGCTCGGTGACGGTTCTGTCGATGGGCGCGGGGATGTAATCGGATGCTGCGTGCTGCCTTGATTGCGCTGGTGATGACGGGGGGGCCTGCGTTCGCGCAGGCCAACACCCAGACGCTGGCTGATATACGGGCCGAGCTTGGGTCCTTGTCGGCGGAGTTCAACCGGCTGAAGGGAGAACTGGTGCAGACCGGGGCCTCTGGCGGCGCACTGGCCGGCGGGTCGGCGTTGCAGCGGATGGACACTATGGAGTCTGAGCTGTCCCGTCTGACCGCGCGGGCCGAAGAGATTGAGCTGCGGCTGAACCGGGTGGTCAGCGATGGCACCAACCGGATCGGCGATCTGGAGTTCCGGCTGTGCGAAGTGACGCCGGGCTGTGACATCGCATCGGTCGGCAGCACGCCGACTTTGGGCGGCGATACCGGTGGTGGCATGGGTGGCGGGGCTGCGGCCCCGGCGCAGTCGCCCAATGCGGTGGTGATTGAGGAACCAACAGCGCCGTTTTCGGGCGGGGCAGAGCTGGCGATTGGCGAGCAGGCGGATTTTGACCGGGCCCGGGCGGTGCTCGGTCAGGGTGACTTTCGCACCGCCGCGGACCTCTTTGCGACCTTTGCCCAATCCTATCCTGGCTCGCCGTTAAGCCAGGAGGCGCAGTTCAGCCGGGGCGAGGCGCTGGTGCAGCTGGGGGAAACCTCGAATGCGGCGCGGGCTTACCTCGAGTCGTTTTCAGTGAACCCCGACGGGCTGTTTGCGGCTGACAGCCTGCTGAAGCTGGGCGAACAGCTGGGCGTTCTGGGCCAGACGCCCGAGGCTTGCGTGACGCTGGCCGAGGTGGGCGTGCGCTACCCTGCCAGCATGGCCGCGACGCAGGCACAGGTGGCAATGCAAGGGTTTCAATGCCAGTGAGCGCCGCGGACCGGCCCTTGGGTGATGCTGATCTGCCCGACCCTGAGTTGCCAGACCCTGAGTTGATTGAAAGCGCCCGTCGGGCGCTTTCATCGATTCCGGGGCAGGGCTGTGTGGGGCTGGCGGTGTCGGGCGGCGGCGATTCGATGGCGATGCTGCATCTGATGGCGGGGGTGGCGCAGCGGCCACTGGCGGTGGCGACGGTGGATCATGGCTTGCGGGCGGCGTCGGGCGCCGAGGCTGCGGGCGTGGCGCAGGTGTGCGCCGGGCTGGGGCTGCCGCATGAGGTGCTGCACTGGCAGCACGGGCCGGTGGCGGGCAACCTGATGGATGCGGCGCGGCGGGCACGCTACGGCCTGCTGGCCGGGTGGGCGGCGGCGCGCGGGATTGACACGGTGCTGGTCGCGCATACGGCGGATGATCAGGCGGAAACCCTGTTCTTGGGGCTGGCGCGGGCGGCGGGTTTGGACGGCTTGTCTGGCATGCGGCCCCGGTGGCAGCAGGGCGGCGTGTGGTTTCAGCGGCCCTTGCTGGGGGTGACGCGGGCGGCGCTGCGGGGCTTTGTGCAGGGCCGGGGACTGTGGTTTGTCGATGATCCCAGCAATGAGGATGCGGGCTTTGACCGGGTAAAGATGCGCCGGGCGCTGGCAGGGTTGTCTGAGGTGGGGATCACCGCCGAGGGGCTGGCAAATGTGGCGCGCAATCTGGCGGCGGTGCAGGGTGATTTGCGCGCGATGGTGGCCGAGGCGGCGGCGCGGCTGGTGGTGGAGCAGGCGGGAGCACTGCGGATCGACCGCGCGGGCTTTGCCGCTCTGCCGGGAGAGCTGGCACGGCGGTTGATGCAGGCCGGGCTGATGTGGCTGTCGGGGGCGGCGTATCCGCCGCGCGCCGACGCGCTGGCGCGGATGGTGCAGGCGATGGCGGAGGGGCGGGCGGCGACGCTTTGGGGCTGCCGGCTAGTGCCGGGTGCGGGCAGTGCGCTGCTGGTGCGCGAGCCGCGCCATCTGGGGCGGCAGGTGGCTTTGGGCGACGTGTGGGACGGGCGCTGGCGGGTGACGGGACCGGGAGACGGCACAGTGCGGGCGGTGGGACCGGAAGGTCTGGCCCAGCTGCCGGACTGGCGCGCGGCGGGGATTTCGCGGGCGGCGGCGCTGGTCACACCGGGGGTCTGGCAGGGGGCGCGGCTTGTCGCCGCCCCGATCTTAACCCCGGATGACGACTTTACTGCGACATCGACGGCAGGTTTCGGCTTATTCCTGTTATCGCATTGAACCCAGCGCGGTTCTGTCTATCTTAGAGGGCAAGACCGCCGCCCCGTTCCGGGCGGCGGACATGTGGGGAGATGCCTCGTGGGCAATGCACGAAATATCGCATTCTGGGTCGTATTGTTTTTTCTGATCCTTGCGCTGTTCAATCTGTTTGGCGGCAACCAGACCACCACTTCCTCGCGCCAGATTTCCTATTCGGAATTTGTGCAGCGTGTGGATGCGGGTCAGGTTTCCAGTGTGGTGATTGATGGTGAACGGCTGCAGGTGCGCGGCAGTGACGGCAATACCTATGGTGCCATCGTGCCGCAGGGCACCGATGTGACCGACCGGCTGGTCGCCGCCGGTGTGGAGGTGCGGGCCGAGGCGCAGCAGCAATCGGGCTTTGTCTCGATCCTGATGACCTTCCTGCCGTTCCTGCTGCTGATCGGCGTCTGGATCTTCTTCATGAACCGGATGCAGGGCGGCGGCAAAGGCGGGGCGATGGGCTTTGGCAAATCGCGCGCCAAACTGCTGACCGAAAAGCATGGCCGGGTGACGTTCGACGACGTGGCCGGGATTGATGAAGCCAAGGAAGAGCTTGAGGAAATCGTGGAATTTCTGCGCAACCCGCAGAAGTTCAGCCGCCTTGGCGGCAAGATCCCCAAAGGGGCGCTGCTGGTTGGCCCGCCCGGTACGGGTAAAACCCTGCTGGCCCGTGCCATTGCCGGTGAGGCGGGGGTGCCGTTCTTCACCATCTCGGGCTCTGACTTTGTGGAGATGTTCGTAGGCGTCGGTGCATCCCGTGTGCGCGACATGTTCGAGCAGGCGAAAAAGAACGCGCCCTGCATCGTGTTCATCGACGAGATTGACGCCGTGGGCCGTGCCCGGGGCGTGGGCATCGGCGGCGGCAATGACGAACGCGAACAGACGCTGAACCAGCTGCTGGTCGAGATGGACGGGTTTGAGGCGAATGAGGGTGTGATCATCGTCGCCGCCACCAACCGTAAGGATGTTCTGGACCCCGCACTGCTGCGCCCGGGCCGGTTTGACCGCCAGATCCACGTGCCGAACCCAGATATCAAGGGCCGGGAAAAGATCCTTGGCGTCCATGCCCGCAAGGTGCCTTTGGGCCCGGATGTTGACCTGCGCACGATTGCGCGCGGCACGCCCGGATTTTCGGGGGCCGATCTGATGAACCTTGTGAACGAGGCCGCGCTGATGGCCGCGCGCGTGGGCCGTCGCTTTGTCGCGATGGACGATTTCGAGAACGCGAAAGACAAGGTGATGATGGGGGCCGAGCGCCGGTCGATGGTGCTGACGCAGGACCAGAAGGAAATGACCGCGTACCATGAGGCTGGCCACGCCGTTGTGGGCATGGCGCTGCCGAAGTGTGACCCGGTCTACAAGGCGACGATCATCCCGCGTGGCGGTGCGCTTGGCATGGTGATGAGCCTGCCGGAAATGGACCGTCTGAACTGGCACCGCGACCAGTGCGAACAGCGCATCGCGATGACCATGGCCGGCAAGGCCGCCGAGATCATCAAATGGGGTGAGGATTCGGTGTCGAACGGGCCGTCGGGCGACATTCAGCAAGCCAGCGCGCTGGCGCGTGCGATGGTGCTGCGCTGGGGCATGTCGGATGTGGTCGGCAACATCGACTATGCCGAAGCGGCAGAGGGCTATTCCGGCAATACCGGCGGCTTCTCGGTTTCGGCCGAGACCAAGCGGCTGATCGAGCAGGAAGTGAAACGCCTGATTGACGAAGGCTATGACACCGCGCGCCGTATTCTGCTGGAAAAGAACACGGAGTTCGAGCGTCTGGCGCAGGGCCTGCTGGAATATGAAACGCTGACCGGCGACGAGATCAAGAAGGTCGTTCAGGGCGAAAAGCTGGGCGGCGATGATGATGCCGACAAACCGGCCTCGGGGGGCGGGCTGGCCTCTATCCCGTCGATCCCGAAGCTGAAGCCGAAAGCCCCGGGCGGGTTGGAGCCGGAGCCGACGGCCTGAGATCGTTACTCTGATCTGACCCCCGGAGCCTGCGAAGGGTCCGGGGGTTTTTCTTTGTCTAACATGCGTGAGGGTCCGCGATGCCAGCTTTGAAACCGACCGGATTTGTGGGCCGGATCACATGGTTGGGCGTGGTGCCTGACCGCGACCGGCAGCTTGAGGCGGAGCCGGTGCAGCAGCTGCAGGCCAGTTTCGATGGCCCGGCGGGTGAGGCGCATGGCGGGCTGACGCGGCCCGCCTGCAGCCGGGTCAAGGCGCAGTACCCGCGTGACACGGTCATCCGCAACACCCGGCAGTTTTCCCTGCTGGGAGCCGAAGATCTGGCCGAGATTGCGCAGCGCATGGGGCTGGACACGCTGGACCCCGCGCTGGTGGGGGCGACGATGGTGATAGAGGGGCTGCCGGATTTCACCCATCTGCCGCCATCGTCCCGGTTGCAGGGCGAGAATGGGGCGACGTTGGTGGTGGATATGGAAAACCGCCCCTGCGTGCTGCCCGGCAAGCCGATCAACGCGGTGCATCCCGGGTTCGGGGCCAGGTTCAAGGCGGCGGCCAAGGGCCGGCGCGGCGTGACGGCCTGGGTCGAGCGCGAGGGGGTGTTCAGTCTGGGGGAGGCTGTGACCCTGCATATCCCCGATCAGCCGGTCTGGGCGCATTTGAAACAGGCCCGGCGCGACTAGGCGCGCGGCACGTTTGCGCCGATTTTTGCGGGTGACAGGTCGGAAATGCCTGTGTAACGGGCGGACAGGCGGCTAACACTGGGGGCAAGCGCCGCCAAAAGGCGCATCCTTGCCGTTGGGAGAGAGACATGGCCTTGGGTTCCGACATCGAAATCGCCCGCGCGGTGAAGAAACTGCCGATTCAGGCGATTGGCGCGCGGCTGGGGATACCGGAGGCGGATTTGCTGCCCTATGGCCATGACAAGGCCAAGGTGGGCCAAGGCTTTATCGCGGGCCTGCAGGGCCGCCCCGATGGCAAGCTGATTCTGGTCACCGCGATCAACCCCACCCCGGCGGGGGAGGGCAAGACCACCACCACGGTGGGTCTGGGTGACGGGCTGAACCGGATTGGCAAGCGCGCAGTGGTGTGCATCCGTGAGGCCAGCCTTGGCCCGAACTTCGGCATGAAGGGCGGGGCGGCGGGCGGCGGGATGGCGCAGGTGGTGCCGATGGAAGAAATGAACCTGCATTTCACCGGCGATTTCCACGCGATCACATCGGCCCATAATCTGCTGGCGGCGATGATCGACAACCATATCTACTGGGGCAATGCGCTGGACATCGACGCGCGCCGGATTGTCTGGCGCCGGGTGATGGACATGAACGACCGGGCGCTGCGCGATGTGGTCACCAGCCTTGGCGGCGTGTCGAACGGCTTTCCGCGCCAGACCGGGTTTGACATCACGGTCGCGTCCGAGGTGATGGCCATCCTGTGCCTTGCCCGCGATCTGGCTGATCTTGAACAGCGGCTGGGCGATATCGTGGTGGCCTATACGCGGGCGAAGGTGCCGGTGACGTGCCGGGATATCAAGGCCGATGGCGCGATGACCGTTTTGCTGAAGGATGCGATGCAGCCGAACCTTGTGCAGACGCTGGAGAACAACCCGGCCTTTGTGCATGGCGGGCCGTTCGCCAATATCGCCCACGGCTGCAATTCGGTGATTGCCACCACCACGGCGTTGAAGCTGGGCGAGTATGTGGTGACCGAGGCCGGGTTCGGCGCTGACCTTGGGGCCGAGAAGTTCTTTGATATCAAGTGCCGCAAGGCGGGGCTGAAGCCTGCGGCGGCGGTGATTGTGGCCACGGTGCGGGCGATGAAGATGAACGGCGGCGTGGCCAAGGCGGACCTTGGCACCGAGAACGTCGGGGCAGTGCGGGCGGGCTGCCCCAACCTTGGCCGCCACATCGGCAATGTGCAAGGCTTTGGCGTGCCGGTGGTGGTGGCGATCAACCACTTCACCACCGATACGCCCGCCGAGGTGCAGGCGGTGAAGGACTATGTGGCCGGGCTGGGGGCCGAGGCGATCTTGTGCAAGCACTGGGCACAAGGCTCTGCCGGGATTGAGGATCTGGCGCGCAAGGTGGTGGAACTCGCCGAAAGTGGTGTGGCCGATTTCGCGCCGCTCTATCCCGATGCGATGGGGCTGTTTGACAAGATCGAAACCGTGGCGCGGCGGATCTATCATGCCGAAGGGGTGGTGGCTGATGCCGGGGTGCGCGATCAGCTGAAGGTCTGGGAAGATGCGGGCCATGGGCATTTGCCGGTGTGCATCGCCAAGACCCAGTACAGCTTTACCACCGACCCCACGGTGCGCGGTGCGCCGGTCGGGCACAGCATTCCGCTGCGCGAGGTGCGGTTGTCGGCGGGGGCGGGTTTTGTGGTGGCAATCTGCGGCGAGATCATGACGATGCCCGGCCTGCCGCGCGTGCCATCGGCCGAGGTGATCCGGCTGAACGCGGATGGCGATGTCGAAGGGCTGTTCTGAGCGCGCCTTGAGGCAAAACCCCGCGTTGCCCTTTGGGGGCCCGCGCTTTATGTCGGAGCCATCTGGCTGATCTGAACGGGACACCTTGCGATGCGCACACCTGCCGAATGTGAAACCATGGTCCATATAAGGGCCGAGATTGACCGGCTGGATGACGATCTCGTCCGGCTGCTGGCGGAACGCGCGGGCTATATCGACCGCGCCGCCGAGATCAAGGCCGAGGTGGATCTGCCCGCGCGGATCGGGTCACGGGTCGAAGAGGTGGTGGCCAACGTGCGCCGCCACGCGATGACCTATGGTCTGCCGCCCGAGCTTGTGGAAAAGCTGTGGCGGCGGCTGATTGACTGGTCCATCGCGCGTGAGGAAAACCGCCTTGGCCCGGATTCGATGCGAAAGGAAGACTGAGATGACGGGGCACGTGATCGACGGCAAGGCGTTTGCGGCAGATGTGCGCGCCCGCGTGGCCGCCCATGTGGCGCGGCTGCGCGAGGAACACGGCGTAAAGCCGGGGCTGGCCGTGGTGCTGGTGGGGGCTGATCCCGCGTCTGAAGTCTATGTGCGCAACAAGGGCGTGCAGACGGTGGAGGCCGGGATGGCCAGCTTTGAGCACAAGCTGGCGGCAGACACGTCCGAGGCCGATCTGCTGGCGCTGGTGCGCGTGCTGAACGCGGACCCGGCGGTGCATGGCATTCTGGTGCAGCTGCCGCTGCCCGCGCATATGAATGCTGAACTGGTGATCAACACCATTGACCCGGCCAAGGATGTGGACGGATTCCACATCTCGAACGTCGGGCTGCTGGGCACCGGGCAAAAGGCGATGGTCCCCTGCACCCCGCTGGGCTGTCTGATGATGCTGCGCGCGCATCACGGGACGCTGGCGGGGATGACGGCGGTGGTGGTGGGCCGGTCCAACATTGTGGGCAAGCCGATGGCGCAGCTCTTGCTGGGCGACAGCTGCACGGTCACGATTGCGCATTCCCGCACCCGCGAACTGGCGGCGGTGTGCCGGGGGGCGGATATTCTGGTGGCCGCAGTCGGGCGGGCAGAGATGATCACCGGCGATATGATCAAGCCGGGGGCCACGGTGATCGACGTCGGCATCAACCGGGTGGAGCGGGATGGTAGGTCCCGGCTGGTCGGCGATGTCGATTTCGCGTCAGCCTCGGTGGTGGCAGGTGCAATCACCCCGGTGCCGGGCGGGGTGGGGCCGATGACCATCGCCTGCCTGCTGGCCAACACCCTGACCGCCTGCTGCCGCGCGCATGGCGTGGCAGAGCCGGAGGGGCTGACCGCCTAGGCCCGGCGCGGCATCGGCATGGCGCGGGCCACTGTGCCGCCGCACAGGATGGCCAGCGCCCCCGGCTGCATCAGCCGGGTCAGCGCGACGTCATGGGTCCACAGCCCGCCGGTATAGGTGCCAAAGGCGGGCAGGATCAGCCGGGTGCGGTCGGCGAGATAACAGCGCCAGACCTTGCCCGCCAGCCGCGCCTTGGGGTGGTAGTGGCCAGACACCTCACCCACCGCGCCGGGTTCGGCGATGTGGCGGAATACCAGGCCACCCAGATGCACCTCGGCCCTGTGGCTGCCGGCAATCTCCAGCGGGCCGGCGTCATGGTTGCCCGCAATCCAGATCCAGTCGCGCCCGGCGATCAGGCGGGTGAGCCACAGCCGGTCGGCCTCATCCAGCCCGTCCAGTGCGGCACTGTCATCGAAGCTGTCGCCCAGACAGATCACCGTTGACGCCCCCGTCGCCTCGATCTCCGCCTCCAGCCGCAACAGCGTCTCGCGCGTCTCATAGGGTGGCAACAGCGTGCCCGCCCGCCGCGCCATGCGCCCGGATTTGCCAAGGTGCAGGTCCGACACGCACAGAAGCTGCCGGTCGGGCCAGAACAGCGCGCCCGAGGGGCGGGCGATCAGGGGTTCACCGGCAAGGGTCAGGGAAAGGCTCATGCGCCCCGGCTTGCCCAAAGCGGGCAGGATTGGCAATCCCTCTGTGATTTGCACCTTTCTGAAATACTCCCGCCGGAGGCACCGTCGGACGCCTCCGGCGGGAGTATTTCAGAAAGGTGCAAAGCCTTTAAGCCAGCCCTGCGGCTTCCATCAGCCGCCGCGCCGCGTCTTCGGCCAGGCGTTCGCGGCCCGCGCCTTGCACCGGGATGCGGCCGGGTTCGAGGAACAGGGGTGCCGACAGCGGCGACAGGCGGGGCAGGCGGCGGGTCTCGATCCGGCCTGCAACGCGGGTCAGCAGGTCTTCGATGCGGGAAAAGTCGATGAGGCCGCGCATCGCCTCTTCGCGGGTGATCTGCAACAGCAGGTGGTCGGGGTCGTATTTGCGCAAGGTGTCATAGAGGATATCGGACGAAAACGTCGCCTGCCGCCCCGATTTGCGGCGACCCTGATGGCTGCGCTCGATCAACCCGGCGATGATGGCGCTGGCGCGGAAGGTGCGTTTCATCACGGCATTGCCCGCCAGCCAGGTCTCCAGCCCCTCTTGCAGGGCGTGCAGGTCGAACAGGGGGGCGGCGTCGGTGACGGCATCGATGCCCCAGATCAGTGTGGCGTAATCGGTGGCGACAAAGCCCAAAGGGGCAAGCCCCGCCTCTTCCATCGTCTTGGTCAGCAAGAGGCCAAGGGTCTGCTGCGCATTGCGACCGGCAAAGCCGTAGATCACCAGATGCTCGCGCCCGTCATGCGGGAAGCTTTCACACAGCAGGCTGCCCGCGTCGGGCAGGCGCGAGACCTCGCGTTGGAGGCTGAGCCACTGGGCGGTGTGGGCGGGCAGGTCGGGCCAGCCGGATTGGCCGAAGATGTCCAGAATCCGCTGGGTCAGCAGGGTGGAGGTGGCGAATTTTGTGCCGTTGAACACGGCGACCTTGGGGTCGCGGCCGGGTTGGTTCGTCACCTCGACAGTCATTTCGCGTAAGGTTTCATAGCGTACCACCTGCCCGCCGATGAGGAAGGTGTCGCCGGGGGTGAGGGTGGCGGCGAAGGCCTCTTCCACCTCGCCCAGCGGCGTGCCGCCGGAGCGGTTTTTCAGGCGGACCTTCAGGGTTTCGGTATCGATGATGGTGCCAAGGTTCTGGCGGATCACCGCTGCGGCGCGTGGGTCGCGCAGGTGCCATTTCTCGCCGGTCTGTTTCAGCCGCTGCCAGCGGTCATAGGCGCGCAGAGCGTAGCCGCCGGTGGCGACGAAATCGAGCGTGGCGTCAAAGGCGGGGCGGGTCAGCGCGGCGTAGGGGCCTGCGGTGAGGGTCTCGGCGTAAAGCTGGTCGGCGTCGAAGGCACCGGAACAGGCGGTGAGCAGGATGTGCTGGCACAGCACATCGCGCGGGCCGGGGCCGCGGGGTTCGCCATCCAGAGTGCCGTCGCGCACGGCATCGAGCGCGGCCTTGCATTCCACCACCTCAAAGCGGTTGGCGGGCAGCAGCAGCGCCTTTGACGGGGCGTTGTAGCGGTGGTTGGCGCGGCCGATGCGCTGGACAAGGCGCTTGACGTTTTTCGGCGCGCCGACCTGAATCACCAGATCGACATCCCCCCAGTCGATGCCAAGGTCGAGCGATCCGGTGCAGACGATGGCGCGCAATTGGCCTGCAACCATCGCCGCCTCCACCCGCTCGCGCTGTTCGCGCGACAGGCTGCCGTGGTGGATGCCGATGGGCAGGTCTTCGGTATTGGCGAGCCAGAGGTCGCGGAAGAACAGTTCGGCCTGCGCGCGGGTGTTGTGGAAGATCAGCGTGGTGCGGTGCTGCGCCACCTGTTCCAGAATGGCGGCCATGGCATAGCGCCCGCCGCCGCCTGCCCATGGCGGCGGGGTGTCGGTTTCCAGCATCTGAATATCAGGGGCCGGGCCGGGGTCGGCGAGCAGGATGCCGGTATTTGGGGCAAGGAAGCGCGCCAGTGCGGGCGGGTCTTCCACCGTGGCGGACAGGCCGACGCGACGCAAGGTTGGCGACAGGGTTTGCAGCCGCGCCAGAAGCAGCGTCATCTGGTCGCCGCGTTTCGATTCGGCGAGCGCGTGCAGTTCATCCAGAATCACCCGTTGCAGACCGGCGAAGATGCGCGGCGCGTCCTCATAAGACAGCAGCAGGGCGAGGGATTCCGGCGTGGTCAGCAGGATATGCGGCGGGTCGGCGCGCTGGCGGCGGCGCTGCGTATATGTGGTGTCGCCGGTGCGGTCCTCGACGCGGATCGGCAGGTTTGCGCCCTCGATCGGGGTACGCAGGTTGCGGCGGATGTCGGCGGCGAGGGCTTTGAGAGGGGAGATATAGAGGGTGTGCAGGCCCTTTGATGGTGCCTCGGTCAGCTCGGCAAGGGTGGGCAGGAAGCCTGCGAGTGTTTTGCCGCCCCCCGTGGGGGCGATCAGCAGGGTGGCGGGATCGGGCGCTCGCGCCAACATGTCCCACTGATGCGGGTGCAGGGTCCAGCCCTTTGCGGTGAACCAGTCTGACAGCGCGGGGGGGAGGGTGTTCATGCCCGCAAGGTAGCCGGGTGGCGCCCCGCGTCAACCGGGCGCGGGGGACGCTGCGATTTTGCTTGAAGGGCCGTGCTGCGGGGCTTAACCCGTGAGGCATGCGAATGCTTTTCCTGGGCGATGTGATGGGCCGGACCGGGCGCGCGGCGATTGCCGAGCGGTTGCCGGGGCTGCGGCTGGAATGGAACCTCGATTTCGTCGTGGTGAACGGCGAAAACGCGTCTTCGGGCGCGGGGCTGACGCCGGAGCATGCGAAGATCTTGCTTGGCGCCGGGGCAGATTGCCTGACGCTGGGCGACCACTCCTTCGACCAGAAGGACATGCTGTCGTTTATCGAGCAGGAGCCGCGGATCATCCGCCCGATCAATTTCAGCAAGGTGGCACCGGGCAAGGGCTGGCGCGTGTTCACCGCGACCCAAGGCCGCAAGGTTCTGGTGGCGCAGGTGCTGGGGCAGGTGTTCATGAAGCGCCCGTTTGACGACCCGTTTTCGGCGATTGAGCAGGTGCTGAAATCGCATCCGATGGGCGGCTTGGTGCAGGCGGCGATTGTGGATGTGCATGCCGAAGCCACATCCGAGAAGATGGCGATGGGGCATTGGTGCGACGGACAGGCAAGCCTTGTGGTCGGCACGCATACGCATGTGCCGACCGGGGACGCGCAGATCTTGGCCGGGGGCACCGGCTACCAAACCGATGCCGGGATGTGCGGTGACTATAATTCCGTCATCGGGATGGAGAAGCTGGAGCCGTTGCGCCGGTTCATCACCGGCATGCCGAAGGCACGGTTTGAACCTGCGGGCGGGCCGGCCACGCTGTCGGGCGTGTTCGTGGAAACTGATGACCGCACCGGCATGGCTTTGCGCGTGCGGATGATCCGGGTTGGCGGGCGGCTGGAAGAGGCGCGTCCTTGAGCGACCACCGGCTGTTTGCCCTTGTGCTGATGGCGTTGGGCCTTGGCTGGGGGCTGACGCAGCCGTTGGGGAAATTGGCGACCAGCACCGGCCATCAGCCGTTTGGCCTGATCTTCTGGCAGTTGGTGATCTGTACGCTTGTGCTGGGGGCGCTGTCGCTGGCGCGTGGTAAGGGCGTGGTGTTCAGCCGGCAGGCGCTGATCTTTGCGCTGGTGGTGGCGGTGCTGGGCACGCTGGTGCCCAATGCGACATTTTACACCAGCGTTCAGCATCTGCCGTCCGGCATCATGTCGATATTGATCTCGGCGGTGCCGATGATCTCGTTTCCCATCGCGCTGGCGCTGGGGATGGACCGGTTTTCGCTGCGGCGGATTGCCGGGCTGGGGCTGGGGCTGATCGGGGTGGCGATGATTGCGGCCCCGGGGGCGGGGCTGCCGGGGCATCTGCTGGTGTTCCTGCCGCTGGCGCTGGTCGGCCCGCTGTTCTACGCGATGGAGGCGAATTACGTCGCCCGCACCGGCACCGGCGGTATGGATGCGGTGCAGGCGATGTTCATGGCGTCTCTGGTCGGGATGATCCTGTGCCTGCCGGTCACCCTGGCGACCGGGCAATGGATTGACCCGCGCGGGGCG
Source organism: Pseudotabrizicola sp. (assembly GCF_030656345.1). GTDB lineage: Bacteria > Pseudomonadota > Alphaproteobacteria > Rhodobacterales > Rhodobacteraceae > Pseudotabrizicola. Next base: position 24,318 of record NZ_JAUSNR010000007.1, read on the forward strand.
TGGGGCGTGGCGGAGTGGGGGCTGATCGGGTCCAGCGTCGTTCATGCGCTGTGCTATGCGGGCTATGTCTGGCTGGCCGCGCGTGCGGGGGCGGTTTTTACGGCACAATGCTCGTATCTGGTCACCGGGGCGGGGGTTGTCTGGGCGATGCTGCTGCTGGGGGAACGGTTGCCGCCTTTGGCATGGGTGGCGCTTGTGGTGATGCTGTCGGGCGTGGCATTGGTACGGCCAAGGGCTGCGGCACATGCCGCACAGGGGGATTGATGCCGGAGCCATCATGTTAGGGATCGAGCTGGATCAGGCGGTACAGGCCGCTGTTGCACTGGCAATACTGGTGGGCATGTTCGCGCTGTTCATGCGCGAAACCTATCCGGTAGAGGTCACCGCCATCGGCGCGGCCTGTCTGATGCTGGTGCTGGGCATTCTGCCGCAGGCGGCTGCGGTGAATGCACTTTCAAATGCGGCACCCTGGACGATTGCGGCGATGTTCATCATTGCGGGCGGGCTGGTGCGGACCGGGGCGCTGGACACGGCCACCCAATATGCGCTGCGCTATGTGAAGACGCATCCGAAGTCGTCGCTGGTGGTGATTGCGCTGGGCGTGATTGCGATGTCGGCGTTCATGAACAACACGCCGATTGTGGTGGTGATGATCCCGGTGTTCATGCAGATCGCGCGGCAGCTGTCGCTGTCGCCGTCCAAGCTGATGATTCCGCTGTCGTATCTGGCGATCATGGGTGGGACGATCACGCTGATCGGCACCTCGACCAACATCGTGGTCGATGGTGTCGCGCGCGAGCGGGGGCTGGAGCCGTTCGGGATTTTCGAGATCACACCCTTGGGCATTGCGGCATCATTGGTAGGGCTGACTTACCTCGCGCTGTTCACCAAGCGGTTGCTGCCGGACCGCGACAGCATGGCGATGATGCTGACCGACCGCAGCCGGATGAAGTTCTTCACCGAAGTGGCGGTGCCCGAAGACAGCCCGATCATCGGCCAAAAGGTGGATGAGGTCGGCCTGTTCAAGCGCGACAACATGCGGGTGGTCGATGTGCTGCGCGGCGATGCATCCTTGCGCCGCCAGCTGGCCGAGGTGGAGCTGGCGGGCGGCGACCGCGTGGTGCTGCGTACCCCGATGTCAGAGGTGCTGGCGCTGCAGGAAAGCAAAGAGCTGCGGATGGTGGACAAGCTGTCCTCGGTCCAGACCTCGACGGTCGAAGTGCTGATCACGCCGGGTTGTGCGATGGTGGGGCGGTCCTTGGGCAGCCTGCGGTTGCGGCGGCGCTACGGGGTCTACCCCTTGGCGGTGCACCGCAAGAACCAGAACATCGGGCGGCAGCTGGATGATCTGGTGGTGCAGGTCGGCGATACCCTGCTGCTGGAAGGCGCGCCCGCCGATATTCAGCGGCTGGCGGTGGATATGGATGTGGTCAACATCTCGGAACCGTCGGACCGGGCCTACCGGCGCACCAAGGCCCCGATTGTGGTGCTGGTGCTGGCGGCGGTGGTTGGCTTGTCGGCGCTGAACGTGGCCCCGATTCTGATGCTGGCGATGATCGGGGTGGGCGTGGTGCTGGTGACCCGCTGCATTGATGCCGATGAGGCGTTCGGCTTTGTCGATGGCCGGTTGATGGCCTTGATCTTTGCCATGCTGGCGGTGGGGGCCGGGCTGGAACATTCGGGCGCAGTGCAGCTGATTGTCGATCTGGTGGCCCCGTTCATGCAGGGGTTGCCGCCGTTTGTGCTGATCTTTGTGGTCTATGCGCTGACCTCTGTCCTGACCGAAATTGTGTCGAACAATGCGGTGGCGGTGATCCTGACGCCGATTGTGATTGGCCTTGCGGCGCAGATCGGGGTTGATCCGCGGCCCTTTGTGGTGGCAGTGATGTTCGGGGCCTCGGCCTCATTCGCGACGCCGATCGGGTATCAGACCAACACGCTGGTTTACGGTCCTGGCGGCTATCGGTTCAGTGATTTTCTGCGGATCGGTGTGCCGCTTAATCTGGTGATGATGGTCGCAATCTCTGCCCTGATTCCGTTGTTCTTTCCGTTCTGAAGGGAAACCCTATGCGTAAGTTTCTGCTGTGTCTGGCCCTTGCAGGCTGTGTGTCCGGGGTGCCGGGCACGCCGGTGCCGCAAGCGGCGCGGCTGTCGGCGCAGGTGCTGACGCTGACCCTGTCGGATGGCACGATATGCCGTGCCAACTGGGTGCAGGCCCCGGTGGGCCGGATGGATACCTGCGGGCCGGGCTATGGCTATGCGGTGCGGGTGATCGACAACCCCAACATCCTGCGCCAGATCTGGACCGAGCTGACCACGGCGCTGGGCGCCGATGGGGCTGTGGCCCCTCTGGCCGAGGTGGTCATCGAGGGTCCCGCCGGGACACGCCGGGTGTTTTCATCCCCCCCGCCGGTGGAGATGGGGGACTGACGCCATGGCCCCGAAGTTTGGCACAAGCGGGTTGCGCGGGCTGGTGACAGAGCTGACAGATGATCTGGTGGCCGGTTACACCCGCAGCTTTCTGGCGATGTGCCCGGTGGGCAGCGGCTTGTGGGTGGGGCGCGACCTGCGCGACAGTTCCCCCCGGCTGGCCGAAGTGGTGATTGCGGCGGCGCGCGGCGAAGGCGTGGCGGTGACAGATTGCGGGGCGGTGCCCACACCCGCGCTGGCGATGGCGTCGATGGCGGCAAGGGCGGCGGCGGTGATGGTGACGGGCAGCCACATTCCGGCAGATCGCAACGGGCTGAAATTCTATGTGCCGGGCGGCGAGATCACCAAGGCGGATGAGGCGGCGATTCTGGCTGGTCTGGGCCGAAAGGCGGCGGATCTGACGGCGGTGCGGCGCAGCACGTTTGACCTTAGCGGCGAATGGGCGGCGCGCTATCGCGGCGCGTTTGGCCGCTGTCTGGATGGCATGAAGGTCGGGGTCTGGGCGCATTCGGCGGTCAGCCGTGAGGGGCTGGTCGCCTGTCTGGAGGCTTTGGGCGCAAGGGTGGCGGTGCTGGGGCAGTCAGACGTGTTCGTGCCGGTGGATACCGAAGCGGTGCCGGCAGAGGTGCGGGCGCGGTTTGTAGATTGGGCCGCGGGGCTGGACGCGATTGTCTCGACCGATGGCGATGGCGACCGGCCTTTGGTGGCCGATGCCACCGGGCGGATTGTGCCGGGCGATGTGCTGGGCCAGATCACCGCGGCGCTGGTGGGGGCGGACACGGTGGTGACGACGGTGTCGGCCAACACCGGCGTCGATCTGTCGGGGCGGATTGCGCGGGTGCTGCGCACGCGCATCGGGTCGCCCTTTGTGATCGCCGCGATGGAAAGCGCCGGGGGCCGTGTGGTGGGCTATGAGCCGAATGGCGGGTTTTTGCTGGGGTTTGAAGCGCAGGGCCCTGAGGGGCCGTTGCCGCGCCTGATGACGCGCGACAGTTTGCTGCCGATTGTGGCCGCGTTGATTGAGGCCAAGCGCGCCGGGTCGCTCGCCGCGCGGGTGGCGATGGAACCGGGCCGCTTTACCGTGACCGACCGGCTGGAAGGGATTGCGGCGGATGCGTCGGCTGCCTTGCTGGCGAGGCTGGGGGCGGGCGGGCTGGCGGCGTTTCTGGCACCCTTGGGCGCGGTTGCGTCGGTTGACCGCACCGATGGGCTGCGCGCCACGCTGCAGGGCGGGGCCATCGTGCATCTGCGCCCGTCCGGCAATGCGCCGGAGTTCCGGGTCTATGCCGAGGCCGAGACCTTCGCAGCGGCAGAGGCGTTGATGGCGCTTGCCTTTGCACAGGTGCGGGACGCGCTGGCCTGAGCCTTGCAGCGGGCAGGCGGGCTGGTGTAAGGGAACCCAACACGCAAAAGACGGGTAGGAGTACGGGTCATGGCTGGCCATTCAAAATGGGCAAACATCCAGCATCGCAAGGGCAAGCAGGACAAGCTGCGGTCCAAGATGTTTTCCAAGCTGGCGAAGGAAATCACCGTCGCCGCCAAGATGGGCTTGCCCGACCCCGAGATGAACCCGCGCCTGCGGCTGGCGGTGAAAGCCGCGAAATCGGTGTCGATGCCCAAGGATGTGATCGACCGCGCGATCAAGAAATCCCAGATGGGCGACGGGGCGGATTACACAGAAATCCGCTATGAAGGCTACGGCGTCAACGGCATTGCCATCATCGTCGAGACGATGACCGACAACGTGAATCGCACCGCCAGCAATGTGCGGTCGTACTTCAGCAAGGCCGGCGGCAATCTGGGCACCACCGGATCGGTCGCGCACAGCTTTGACCGGGTGGGCGAGATTTCCTATCCGGCCAGCGTGGGCGATGCCGATACGGTGATGATGGCGGCGCTGGAGGCCGGGGCCGATGATGTTGACTCGGATGAGGATGGCCACTGGATCTATTGCTCGGTTGAAGCGCTGAACGAAGTGTCGGACGCTTTGGAAAAGGCGCTTGGCGAGTCGACGGAATCGAAACTGATCTGGAAACCGCAGACCCTGACCGAGGTGGATCTGGACACCGCGCAAAAGCTGATGCGGCTGATCGATCTGCTGGAAGAAGATGATGACGTGCAGACGGTGACGCACAATTTCGACATCCCCGAGGATGTGGCGGCGCAGTTGTAAGCGGCACCCCTGCGGGCACTAGTCGCTGGCGATGATGGCCGCAAGGCCGCAAGAGCCCCGGCTGGGGCAGGTGCAGTGTGAGTAAAGGCTGGGTAATGCGGTTTTCGTTTTTCAAAAAGCCGGTCGATCCCCCGGGGCCGGTGTTTCTGCTCGGGGTCGGCGCGCAGAAGGCGGCGACCACCTGGCTGTACCGTTACCTGCGCGATCACCCCGACTGTGCGATGGGGCCGATCAAGGAACAGTCGGTGTTCCAGTCCTATTACCAGCCGGAGCGTTTTCGCCTGTCAGAGGTGGTGAAGATCGACCGGCTGCGCGAGCATCTGGCGGCATCATCGCGGGCGTTCCACAAGGGCGAGGCCGCCGCCGACCCCGCCGAGCTGCTGTCGCTGCTGGACAATCTGGCGATGAACCATGACATCGACCGCTATTGGGCCGCGTTTCAGAAGCTGCGGGCCGCGCGTCCGCAGGCCCGCCTGCTGGGCGACATCACGCCGGAATACTCCGGCCTGACGGCAGAAAACTTCGCCGACATCCGCCGACGCATGGTGGCCGAAGGCTATGTCCCGCGCGTGATCTTCCTGATGCGTGACCCGATCGAGCGCTGCTTTTCCATGCTGCGCATGGCCGACCGCAATGCGACGGAAGCTGGCAGCACCGTCACCCGCCCGGCGCATGAGCGGTTTGAGGCCGGGGCGAAAAGCGACTGGTGCCAGATGTACACCCGCTATGACCGTACGATGACGGCGCTGGAGGCGGCCTTTGCGCCGGAAGAAATCTTCTACGGTTTTTATGAAACCTTCCTGACGCTGGATGAACTGGGCCGCGCCTGCGCCTTTCTGGGAATTGACCGCGCGCATCCGAACTTTGACCGCCGCGTCAACTGGTCCCCGCGCGAGAGGGATCTGGAGCCGGGCGCGCTGCAATCGGTGCGCGCGTTCTATGACGACACCTATACGGCCTGCAAACAGCGGTTCGGGGCGGATTTCATCGCCGGGATCTGGCGATACAGCTGACCATCCGCGCCTGTCGGTGAAGCGGGTTTCGGCTTTCTTTTGAGCCGCCCCTTGCAATCTGAGGGGAGATGACGCACCTTAGTCAGGCAAAGTTTCTTCTCTGTCTGTCTTCTGTCTGCTTCGGCCCACAGTCACACGATCTGGACGACTCTGGGCCGGGCCATCACATGTTGTGGATGGCAATACTACAGGAGATCTCACGATGGCTAATGGCACCGTGAAATGGTTTAACGCAACCAAAGGCTTCGGCTTTATCGCGCCAGAAGGCGGCCAGAAAGACGTGTTCGTGCACATCACCGCGCTGGAACGCGCTGGTATCCGTGCACTGAACGATGGTCAGGCTGTGACTTTCGATCTGGAGCGTGACCGCAATGGTCGCGAATCGGCGACCAACCTGGCTCTGGCCTGATTTATCAGGTCTGATCCATCGGTCAGACATTCTGAAGCGGGGGTGGCGCAGGCTGCCCCCGTTTTGCATTTCGGGGGCCTGTGTCAGGCCCCGGCGATCAGCGCGGCGGCGATGATCCACATGGTGGTGCCCACGATCAGCTCCAGCCAGACCCAGGCTTTGGGGTTGGCAAACAGCGGGGCCAGCAGGCGCGCGCCAAAGCCAAGGCTGGCAAAGAACACAAAGCTGCCAGCAATGGCACCGGCCCCAAAGACCCATTGCGCGGGCGCGTATTGCGCCGAAATCGCCCCCAGCAGCACCACCGTATCCAGATAGACATGCGGGTTGGCCCATGTCAGCACCAGCACCATGGCGATAGTGCGCCCAAGGCTGGAACCATTGCCCGGCGCGGGACGCAAAGCCTCTCCGCCGCGCAGGGCGGCGCGAAAGCGCAAAGCCCCATAGACAATCAGGAACACCGCCCCAGCATACAGCATCGCCGTGGTGATCCATGGCGCAAGCGCGGCCAGTGTGCCGAACCCCGCCACCCCGGCGGCAATCAGCACCGCATCCGACAGCGCGCAGGCCAGCACCACCGGCAGCACATGTTCGCGCCGCAATCCCTGCCGCAGCACAAAGGCGTTCTGCGCCCCGATGGCGGCAATCAGCGACAGGGCGGTGAAAAATCCGGGAACGGCGGGGGTCATGCGGGCGGGCCTTGTGGATGCGGTGAGAGACGTTGGCTTGACATAGCGCCCGCCATGCCGATCAATCCAGTTCATGTTTCTGATGCAGGATAAGCTGTGCTGATCTTCGATCCCTTGCAACTCGGGGCTTTGGCGGCGGTTCACCGGCGCGGCTCATTTGACCTTGCCGCTGCCGATCTGGGCGTCACGCAATCGGCGGTGTCGCAGCGCATCCGCGCGCTGGAAGACCGGGCCGGCGTGCTGCTGATACGGCGCGGCAGCCCCAGTGCGGCGACCGCCGCCGGTCTGCGGCTGATCCGCCATTTTGACGAGGTGGTGCTGCTGGAAGGGCTGGTGGCGGGCGAGCTGCCGGGGGTGCAGACCGGCGCTGTCACCCTGCGCATCGCTGTGAATGCGGACAGTCTGGCCACCTGGGTGATGCCCGCGCTGGCACAGGTGCCCGATGTGTTGTTCGATCTGGTGATCGATGATCAGGATTTCAGCCAGGACTGGCTCCGGCGCGGTGAGGTGGTGGCGGCGGTGACCAGCCACGCCGGGCCGTTGCAGGGCTGTGACACGCTGCCACTGGGCGCGCTGCGCTATATCGCCACCGCCAGCCCCGGGTATATGGCGCAATGGTTTGCCGGGGGGGTGACGGCGCAGACCCTTGCCCGCGCCCCGGCGCTGACGTTTTCCGACAAGGACAGGTTGCAGGCGCAATGGGTGGCGGCACGCGGGCTGGGGCTGCGGTCGGGGTTTCCCAGCCACCGGATCGCATCGACGCAAGGCTTTGTCGACGCCTGCCTGCACGGCCTTGGCTGGGGGCTGAACCCCGAACCGCTGGTGGCGGGCCATCTGGCGGCGGGGCGGCTGGTGGAGCTGGTGCCGGGGGCACCCTTCGATGTGGCGCTGCACTGGCAGTTCGCGCGGCTGACGGCAGCGGCGATCCGGCCGCTGACAGGGGCGATGCGTGGGGCGGCGGCGCAGATGTTACGGTTACAATAACCCGCTTGTCCTTGGCGGCGGCGCGCCACAGGGTGCGGCCATGACCACCACCCGCGCCGACCAAACCAACCCGCTGCATGCCGTCCTGTGGATGCTGGCCTCTGGCCTGTGTTTCGTGGGCGTGACCGGCATCGTGCGGTATCTGGGCACCGATCTGCCTGCCGTGCAATCGGCCTTTGTCCGCTTTGCCTGGGGGGTGGTGTTCCTGCTGCCGGCGCTGATCGGGGTGCTGCGCCGTGGCCTGCCGGGCCTGTATCTGCGGCTGCATCTGGGGCGGGGCGTGGTGCATGTGGCGGCGGTGGTGTGCTGGTTCTACGCGATGGCCCGCATCCCGGTGGCCGAGGTGACGGCGATCGGCTATCTGAACCCGGTACTGCTGACGCTTGGCACGGTGGTGTTCTTTGGCGAGCGGCTGTCGGTGCCGCGCGTGCTGGCGATTGCGGTCGCGCTTGTGGGCGCGCTGATCGTGCTGCGCCCCGGCCTGCGGGAGGTGACAGACGGCCACATCGCCCAGATCTTTGCAGCGGTGTTTTTCGCCGGGTCTTATCTCTTTGCCAAGCGGTTGTCAGCCGTGGCCAGCGCCGGGCAGATTGTGGCCATGCTGTCGCTGGTGGTGACGGTGGCGCTGGCCCCGCTGGCCTGGTGGGTCTGGGTGCCGGTCAGCCCGTCACAGATCGCCTGGCTGGCGGTGGTGGCGGCTTGCGCGACGGGCGGGCACTATTGCATGAGCCGCGCCTTCGCCGCCGCCCCGATAGCCGTGTCGCAGCCGGTGGTGTTCCTGCAACTGATCTGGGCCGCCCTGCTGGGCTGGGTCGCCTTTGGCGAGGCGGTCGACCTCTTTGTGCTGCTGGGAGGGGCGGTGATCGTGGGCTCGGTCAGCTATATCACCTTCACCGAAGCGCGGCAGCGCCGTCGCGGCGTGGTGCCCGAGGTGCTTTAGGCCCCGTCGCAGAGGGGGGCCAGCCCCCCGCCTTCGGCTCCCCCCGGAGTATTTGTAAAAGCTGCAAAGCAAAGAGCGCAGTCCTTGCGATTGCAGCTTTTACAAATACTCCCGCGCGGCGCGCATCCCCGAGGAGACGCGCGGCACGCGCGCGACGAGATAAAAAGCCTGCGCGCATCGCGCGCTCCATATCTTCACTGCTGAGGCGTCAGCGGCGGCTGGCCAGAAAGGCGCGGGCGGTGTTCAGGGCTTCGCGGATGGTGACATCCATGTCGAGATAGCGATAGGTGCCAAGCCGACCGACAAAGGTGACGTTGGGCTCGGCGCGGGCAAGGGCCTCATACTCGGCCAGCAGGCTTTGTTCGGCGCTGAGGCGGATCGGGTAATAGGGAATGTCATCCGGCCCGGCGGCGCGGGCGTATTCGCGGTAGCACACGGTGCCTTCATGGCTTTCCCACGGCGCGAAATGCTTGTGTTCGGTGATCCGGGTAAAGGGCACATCCGGGTCGGGGTAGTTCATCACCGCACAGCCCTGATGGTCGCCGGTGTCGGTGAACCGCTCAAAATCCAGCGTGCGGTAGCCCAGCCGCCCGAGGCGGAAGCCGAAATAGCCATCCAGCGCGCCGGACCAGAAAATGTGGTCGGCACTGGCGGCCATGCGGGCATTGTAGGGCGTGTTCAGCCGGGTGGAGATCAGCGGGTGATCCAGCAGGCGGGCGACCAGATCGGTGTAGCCCTGTTGCGGAATGCCCTGAAAGCGGTGGCTGAAATAGTTGTCATCGTAGTTGAACCGCATTGGCAGCCGCTTCAGGATCGACGCTGGCAGCGCGCGGGGCGACAGGCCCCATTGCTTTTCGGTATAGCCTTTGAAGAAGGCCTCGTAGATCTCCGGCCCCACCATCTGCAGCGCCTGTTCTTCGAAATTGGCGGCGGGGGTGTCGGTGGGCGGCGTCGCGCGGCTGGCGATGAAGTCGCGCGCCTGCGCCGGGCGCAGGGTCTGGCCGAAGAACTGGTTGATGGTGTGCAGGTTGATCGGCATCGAATAGACCGCGCCGCGCGTGGTGGATTTCACCTGATTGCGGTAGGGCATGAAGGTTGCCCGGCTGCTGACATAGTCCCACACCTCGGCATCGTCGGTGTGAAAGATATGCGGGCCGTAGCGGTGGACCATGACGCCGGTGTCAGGGCACCGCTCGGTATGGCAGTTGCCGGCGATGTGGTCGCGGCTGTCGATCACGGTGCTGGCCAGCCCCGCCCCGGCCAGTTCGCGCGCGATCACTGCGCCGGAAAACCCGGCCCCGACAATCAGACTGGCCATGTACCGCCCCCGCTTTGCACCTGCTTTGTGTTTAAACGGCGTGGCGCTTTGGCACAACCTGCGGTTTCGTGTTGCGCAGGCCCTTGCCCTGTGCGGTGTGATGGTGAAATTTGGGCGAAACCACGTGCGGCAGACGCGGACGACAGGGCAGGGCAGGATGGCAGACGCAGATCAGGACGCGAACCGGCGGTTCATCATCGTGGGCCTGCCGCGCAGTGGCACCACCTATCTGATGACCCTGCTGAACGCGCATAGCGCTGTGACCTGCTCGGGCGAGCTGTTCAACCCCTACAGTGTGATTGAGACCGCCGAGCCGGATTATGACCCCAGGCTGCGATACAAACGCGACTGGGGGCCGCGATTTTTCATGAAGCAGTTCTTTGAGCGGCATGAAGAAGGGCCGTGGCAGCGGATCGGGTTCAAGCTGATGCTGGGGCACAACATCCGGGTGCTGAGCCAGCTGCCCGATCTGGAGCAGACCCGGATCATCTATGTTCACCGCGAAAACCGGCTGGCGCAGGTCGCCTCCTATCTGAAGGCGCTGCAGACCCAAAACTGGGCGCAGACCCAGCGCTCAAAGGAGATGACCCGGAAGATCGTTGCCAGCCCCGAGGAGATCAGCCATCAGTGGCATGAATATGCGACGATGGACTTTCTGTTTGCGGCCTGGCTGGAGACCTTGAAAAACCCCCAGATCACAGTGGAGTATTGCGAGTTGTTCAGGCCGGAGTTCAACGCGCGGATCTGCGGGTTTCTGGGGCTGGAGCCTGACCCTGCGATGAAATCGCCGCTGGTCAAGCAAGGGGCCAACCGGGTGCTGGACCGCTTTGCCGAACCCGACCCGATCGAGTATTACATGCGATATCTTGGCCGCGCGCACTGGCTGGAAGATGAACTGGTCTGAATGAAAATCCTGTATGTGAATTGGGTCGATTATCTGGACCCGGAAGGCCGGGGCGGCGGGGTGTCGCTGTATCAGCGCAATCTGATGCGGGCGCTGGCGGCGGTGCCGGGGGTAGAGGCCAGTTTCATCGCCTGCGGCACATCCTACGATCCGCTGCGCCCGCGCCCGCGATGGGAACGGATGCGCCATGGCCCGCAGGAGGCACGGGACCGGCGGTTTGATCTGGTCAACTCCGGCACGCTGGCCCCGGGGCATGCGTCGTTCGGGCAGGCCGCACAGATCAGCCATCCGGCGACCGAGGCGGTGTTTTTCGACTTTCTGGCGCGGACCGGCCCCTATGATGTGGTGCATTTCAACAATCTGGAAGGCGTGCCGGTCGATCTGCTGCGCCTGAAAGAGCGGTTTCCGGCCACAAGGCTGGTGCTGAGCCTGCACAACTATTACCCGTTCTGCCCGCAAGTGAATTTCTGGCAGGACGAGGCGCGTAACTGCACCGATGATGAAGAGGGCACCCGCTGTGCCACCTGCCTGCCGCACCGCTGGAATGCGGGGCAGATCCGCGCCGGGCACGGGCTGGCCTACCGGCTGAAATCGGCGGGGGTCTCGCCTGACAGCCGGGCGTTTCGCCAGACTTTCCGGGTGATCTTTGGGCTGGGCCGGCGGCTGGGGCGGCTGCAGGGCCTGTGGCAACGGCGGGCCGTTGCGGCGGGGGCTGAGACGGCGGGTGCGGGGTTTGTACAGCGCCGGGCGGCGATGGTAGGCCAGATCAACGCGCAGTGCGATCTGGTGCTGTGCGTGTCAGACCGGGTGCGCCAGATTGCGCTGCGTCAGGGCATCAGCGCTGACAAGGCCGTGACCAGCTATATCGGCACGGTGGAGGCGCAGGGATTTGCCAACGCCCCGCCGCGCGGGCCGATCCTGCGGGCCGATGGCACGGTAAAGCTGGCCTATTTCGGCTATATGCGGCGCGACAAGGGGTTCTACTTCCTGCTCGACGCGCTGGAGGCGCTGCCCGATGCCGTGCTGGCACGGCTGCATCTGCTGGTGGGCGCCCGGCGGGGTGAGGCGGATGTGATGGCGCGGCTGGCGGCTCTGGCCCCCCGGCTGGCGGGGTTCCAGCATCAGGACGGCTATGGGCACGCCGATCTGGACCGGCTGCTGGCCGATGTCGGCCTTGGCCTGCTGCCGGTGATGTGGGAGGACAACCTGCCACAGGTGGCGATCGAGCTGCATGCACGGCGCATCCCCTTGCTGTGCAGCGATCTGGGCGGCGCGCAGGAGCTGGGAAACAGCCCGGATTTCGTGTTCCGCGCGGGCGATGTGTCCGGTTTTGCCGACCGGATCGGGGCGATCCTGTCCGGCGCGGTGGGGCCGGAGGACTATTGGCAAAGTGCCATGGTGCCAGAGACGATGGGGCCGCATGTCGACCGCCTGCTGGCGCTGTATCGCGGTTAGGGCGTGTTGCGTTTATTTGACGTCCCTCATCAACCGCGACACGCTTTAGGGGGCGGGCGGTTTGCCGGTGCTCAGGATAGAGTGAACGAATGGGCTGTCGGTCCAGCGCACCGACAGGGCGGGGTCGAATATGGTCTCACGCCCCTCGCTGATCAGCGTCAGGTATTTACGGTATTCCTCTGCATTGTTGAAATGCTGGCCGCGCGCCACCTCGGCCACCGCTTTGGCGCGGAAGGCGGCGGTATATTTGAAATGGCCAAACAGCAGGGCGCGCGGGGAAAGCCGGGTTTCGGCCACATAGTGCAACCCGTCTGACAGGCGCATCCACGGCTGATAGCGCAGCAGCGCGATTTTCTGGGCCACGAACAGTTCGGGGCGTGAGCCGGGCAGCAGGCGGTGGCGGGTGGCGGACGTAAAGGTCGGCGCATCTGAAAACGGGCCGCGCCCCAGCGCGGTGGTCCGGAACGGCGCGCGGTCGATGAAGGGCGCGGCGGTGAAGGGGGGCTGATCGGTGAAGTCGGTGGCTGAGAGCGGGCCTTGCGGATACATGTCGAGCATGAAGATACGGGCGGCGTCATAGTCGGTGAAATCAGGGCCTGCGAGCAGGGCGGGCAGGCTGCCGGTAGCATCGGCGGTCCATGTCAGAAACTCGTCTGCATCGGCCACCATGGACCAGAGGCCCGTGCGTTGGGCCAGCAGCGCCTGTTGCCAGAGCACGCCGTAATGCGATTGGCTATAGTCCGAGTCGACCGCGAGCAGCGCCACATCGGGTTGTTCGGCAAGGTGCTCCAACGTGCCGTCGTCCGACCCGTTGTCGGCGATCAGAAAGCTGTCGACGCCAAGGTTTCGGTAATGCGCCAGAAAATGCGGCAGCATGGCGATTTCATTGCGCACACAGGCGACCACCGCCACCGGGGCCTTGCGGGCAAGGTCAAACCGCACGGCGGGCGAGATCAGGTCAAGCGCGTGGGATTGCGCGCCAAGCCGGGCCGGGATCAGCGTAGGCCAGATCTTGTCGGTCGCGGGGCGGCGGGTTTTCGCGGTGCGGGTGGCCAGATCCTGCAGATCATGCCCGTCCAGATGGGCAAGTTTGACGCCCGACCCGGCAAAGGGCAGGCAGGTGTTTTCCCATTTTGGCACCGGCAGGCCCCCGGCCCGCGCGCGGCGCAGCACATGGACGCGGTAGTCATCGCCGGAGACGCGGATGCCGGACAGGGCCAGCAAATCACCCACCAGCTTATCCTCCATGAACGACGCCTGAACAAGGCGCTGACCCTCTGCCGTGGCGGCGTTTGCCAGCAGGGCGGTGATGGCTGCGGGGCTGAGCAGATAGCCCGAGCCGCCATCGGCGTAGGTGGAGGGTTCGGGCGATTTGTCCAGATCATGCCGGCCCCGCAATGTGGTTGATTTGCCCATGTGCCAGCTGCGGTCCATCTGCCCACGCGCGCGCGCCAGCGGGCGACCGTAGTAATCGGCCTTCAGGCCGGACAGGCTGAAGAAGTATTCCTCAACATCCAGAAAGCAGTCGTCATCCACCTTCAGCATCCGGCGGCCGGGGAAGTGCTGGTGCACATGGGTGATGGCGGCAAGGGTCTTCTGCGGCAGGCCTTCATAATCATCGGGGGCGGTCAGGGGGATGACATCGGCGACCTGCGATCCGCCCGCGCCGCCCACAACCACGATATAGGGAATGCCAAGCCGCGAAAGGTCGGCCAGCCAGCCCAGACGCATGGCGGGGAAGCGCGTGGCAAGGTTGGGGTGGCAGGACATCACCACGACGACGGTGTTGAACAGCGCGGTCGCGGCATCGGGCGGGGGGGTGGCGGGCCCTGTGGGCGATGCGGGCAGGTTCAGGGCGGCATTGACCAGTGGGCCAAGCGTGGGGTCGGCGCGCACCGCCTGCAGTCCCGGTGTTGCGGCGGGGGAGATCAGGGCGCGGGGCGTGATCTGCGCCGTCGTGACCATCTGGCGCAAGGCGGTCAGCACCCGGCTGACCGCCCCGGCGTCATCGCGCAGGGCGCGGATCAGGCCAAGGCTGACCGCCAGCCCGACATGCGCGGCAGCCTCGCCCGACAGGGCCAGTGCATCGGCCAGCACAGCCTCCAGCCGCGCAAGGCGCTGGGGCGGGGCCATCGTGGGCCAGTCGGTGATCAGGTCAAAGGCGGTCTGGCCGGTATGGCGTTCCAGCGCCTCGAACGGGGCAGGGCGGGGGGCGCGACCGGTTGAGGGCTGGCTGCGGGCGATCGCAGAGCGGACGTCGAAATTTGGGTCATCGGTGGCACCGGGCCGGAACAGGTCGCGCAGATGCAGGTCCGGGTGCCAGGGCGCGCTGCTTCGCAGATCGGCGGCGGGATGCAGGCACAGCGCGGCAGAGGCCACCCCCTGAACGTTCAGGGCGTGCAGTGTGGACAGGGACGATGCGCTGTGTGCGGGGTCGGTCAGGCTGGCAAAGGCGCGCCCGGCGGTCAGCAGGCCGGGGGCAAAGGCCGACAGAGTGTTGGTATCGGCGGCAGAGGGCAGGAGCGACCAGAACCGGGGCGACAGGCCATAGGCGCTCAGCGCGGTCTGTTCCAGCGTGGCGCGCAGGTCGGGCGGCAGGCGGGGCAATTGTGACAGCAGGGCAAGCAGGCCATCCATCAACCCATGGCAGGGGGTGCGGCCCCAGGGGTCTTTGGCCTGCGCGCTCAGCAGGGCGCAGAAGGCCGCGATGATGGCATGGCGCTGCGCGTCCGGCAGGGGCAGCGCGCCGGGCGGGGCCACAGCGCGGGCGATCCAGCCGAGGGCAGTGCTGGCCAGCCAGCCGCCATGGCGGCTGGCCAGCAGGTGCATCCGGTGGATGACCTGATCATAGTCGCCCTCCAGCAGCTGGAACGGCAGCCGCAGCGAGACATAGCCCACATCATCACTGGCGCGGACCGGGGGCAGACCGCGCGCGCAGATGGCGTCGTAGAGCAGGTCAAAGGCGTTGTGATCGCAAAAGCTGGGGCAGAGGGTCAGCGCAAGATGCTCGGTGTCGGTGCTGTCCGTTGCGGGCAGGGCGCGGTCGAGCCAGTCGGCGAGGGCCGCACGGTCGGGGCTGGTGGCAAGCAGGCGCGACAGGTCGGCGGTGAGGTCGGCGAGCGGCGGCGCGGGAATGGCTGTGGGTGCGGGCACTGCGGGCGTGGCACCGATGGCCGTGGTCAGAAAGCCTGACAGACCGAAGCGGGCGGCGGCGGTGACAAGGGCGGTCTGCACCTGCGGGTCAAGGTCGGGCCAGATGCCGGAATGGCAGGTATGCTCGATGGCTTGCAGCGCGGCGATGTCGTCGTTGGCGATGGCCCCGTTGCGGGTCTGGCGCAGCAGCCGGTCGGCGAGGCCGGCGCGGTCGATGCGCAGGGGCGGGCAGGCGCGGCCCGTTGTCAGGTCAATCACCGGCAGTTCGGCAGTGGCACCCGGGGCGGTGTCCAGCCAGATCCGCCCCGGCACCAGAACGGCGGCGATGCCTTCGGGCAGGGCAAAGGTGTTGGGCACCGATGTGGGGGCCTGTGTGGCGGGGCTCAGGGCGACCGGACCTGCAGATCCGGGCAGGATCACGCCATGGCGCGGCGCGGTCTGGCCGCGCGGCAGGCGCTCGGCCAGTTCCATCCGGTCGGTCAGCACAAGGCCGCTGGCGGGTGTCAGCCCATCCCACAGCCGGTCAAAGCTGTGGTCCCGCGTCTCGATGGTTTCCCACGGCACCGCCCCTTCGGCGGCACACAGGGTGATCTGGCACAGCTGCGGATAGCCGCGCCGCAGCAAAAACCGTGCCGCGCGGTCAAAGCGGGGCAGGCGGGAAAAGCGGCCCAGCCCTTCGCCGTCCAGATCGACGCCAACGCCGTGGGCGTCGAAGGACAGTGCCACGGTGAAGCGGCGTTTGGGAAAGGTCAGCGCGATATGCTCTTCGCGGTGCCAGCCCACGTGGTCCTGCCGGTTGATCACGGCAAGCCCGTCGAGCAGGCGCAGCGACAGGTGAAAGGCGATCTGCCCCTGCCCTGCGGTGTAGAAGTTCAGGTTGGCATGCGGGGCCCAGTCCGGGTCGATCTGGCAGCGGAAGGTAGCGCCGTTTGCTGTGCGGAACGGGATCATCTGGGGCCTGTCTGCGGATACTGGTACGGGTACAGGTCTGTTATGCGGTGGCGGGCGGTGTGTTGCAATCACCCGGCGGGTTTCTGGCGGAAGATTCGCCGCAAGATCGGGGGCGTGTCGGCGTCGATGGTGCCGTTTGTGCCGGTCCAGCCGCGTTTCCGCCCGATCAGCCACAGGCGCAGTAGCAGGGCAAGGCGCAGCCTGCCCCGCTGCTGGTCCTGCGCCATCCGCAGTGAGGCGGCGCGCAGGAACAACCGGCGCGCGCCGCCCCGCGGCAGCAGCGGGGCAAGGGCGGCCGCCCACTGGTCCAGATCCTGCATGTCGGGCAGTGTCGGGGGGGTGATCTGCCGGGGCATGGGTACACGGGCCTGCGCGCAGGTGATGGGTGCCTGCGCTGCGCACAGCCGCAGGGCCTGTTCGGCAAGGCGCAGCTGGGGGGTGGGACTGATGGGCTGGCAGGCGAAGGCGGCTTTGACCAGCAGGGCATGCCGCGTCGGGGTCAGGTCTAGGGCGCTGTCGGGTGACAGCACAGGCTGCGGCTGTGGGGCCGTGGGGATCAGCGTGACAAGCGTTGCCGCCAGATCGCTGTGGAGCAGCTGTCTGGCAAGGTCTGCAAGCGCGTTGTGATCCACCCACCCGCTGCCCGGCAGGTCGATCACGACGCCGGTGTGATCCGCAGGCTGATCCGCCGTGGTGAGGCGGAAGAACGGGGCCAGCGGCGATGACGGGTCGGGCAGGAGGGTGTGGCGGGCAGCATCGTCATCGGCTGCCGCGTCGTGGCGGATCGTTATCGCTGGCGTGCCCGACAAGCTGCAGGCCTGCAGCGCATCGATGTGACGGTCCCATCGCCAGTCGGGTGCAAGCTGATGGCGGGCGAAGAAATCAGCCGCTTCCTGCCGGAACCATGTGGCGCGCTGCGGCGTGCGGATCACCTCCAGCCGTTCGCAGAACAGCCGTGTGGCCAACCGGGAAAGCCCGGTTTCTGCGCCGGTCTTATCCGAGGCGCGGAAAACTGTGGCCGAGGTTTCCAGTACCGCGATCTGGTCAAACACCCGGTCGCTGTCGGCGCGGGTGATCTGGCCGTCACGGTCCAGCGTGTAGAGGTATAGCGGGTCAGAGATGTGATGCAGCACCCGGCTTTTGGCGGCGAGGCGATGGAAAAAGCCGTGATCCTCATACCATGTGCCATCGTCGAACCGCTGGTCGCCGATGAAGTCGCGCCGGTACAGCTTGTTCCAGGCCGAGGGGAAATGGCAGATCACATCCGCCCAGTCCTCCAGCGCGAAGGGCACGGCTTGCCCGTCCGCGCGCGGCTCTGGCTGGCCATGGATGGCGGAATGCGGGTGCCGGGTGCCGTCGGGGGGGCAGAAGGCGACGCCACAGGCCACCCAGTCTGCGCTGGTGCTGTGCAGGGTGTCGTGCAGGCTTTGCAGGAAGGTGGGGGCAAAGCGGTCGTCGCCGTCAAGAAAGGCGATGAACGGGGCGCGGGCAAGGTCCAGCCCTGTGTTGCGCGCGCCCGACAGGCCCCGGTTTGCTTGTTGGGTCAGCCGGAACCGGGGGTCGGTGCCAATGGCGCTCAGGGCCTGCTGGCGGGTGGTGTCGGTTGAGCCATCGTCGATCACCAGCGCCTCAAAATCCGTGAATGTCTGGGATTGCAGCGACGCGATGGCCGCAGCGATATAGTGCCCGACGTTGAAGGCTGGCAGGATGACGCTGATCCGCGGAGCGGGCAGGGGATGGGGCGCAGGCAGTTGGGTCATCTGTGCAGCCAACACAAAATCGCGCGGGACTTCCATCTAAAACATGCGCAGGCAGTG
The DNA here is from genome assembly GCF_030656345.1 of Pseudotabrizicola sp. Classification (GTDB taxonomy): domain Bacteria; phylum Pseudomonadota; class Alphaproteobacteria; order Rhodobacterales; family Rhodobacteraceae; genus Pseudotabrizicola. The sequence goes on from NZ_JAUSNR010000007.1 coordinate 42,551, forward strand.
CCCGGATGCGCGATCAGATCACCGTGATATGGTCGGCCAGTGCCTGCAGATCGGTCACCCCCAGCAGATGGATCACCGTGTCCGACACCCCGAAATCAAGCACAATGCCATTGGCGGTCAACCGGCCATAGGTCTGGACGATGTGATCGCCCGAGGGGAAGGTGCCCCGGAACATCCATTGCGTCAGCTGGATCTGGTCGCCCTCAGCCATGCTGAAATCATGGACATAGGTGTCGTTGTAATAGCGGTAGAACAGGAATGTGTCTGCCCCCTCATTGCCCCAGACATGGTCGGTGCCGGCCCCGGCGGCGATCAGGTCATCACCCGGCCCTCCGGCGATGACATCATTGCCCGGACCGCCCCAGATGGTGTCATTCCCGGCCCCGCCGTGGATGGTGTCATGGTTTGAGGCACCGAACAGTTCGTCATCGCCGTCATAGCCAAAGATCAGGTCATTGCCGGGACCGCCGCCGATGGTGTCAGAGTCGTCGCCGCCGAAAATCGTGTCATTGCCGGACCCGCCCCAGATGGTGTTCTGGCCATTGCCGCCGTCAAGCAGGTCATGCCCCGCCCCGCCGCCGATCAGGTTATTGCCGTCACGCGCCCGGATCACGTCATTGCCGGGGCCGCCCCACAGCTCGTTGTCGCCCCCGGCGGCAAAGATGAAGTCGTCGCCGCCCAGACCGAAGACGGTATCATTGCCAAAGCCGGTGTAGACCACATCATTCCCGCCGCCCGCATCCAGCGAATCTGCGCCCGACGCCCCGATGATCGTGTCATGGCCCGGGGTGCCGGTGCGGTTGACAGGCGTTGTGGACAGGTTCTGCCAGCCGGGGTCGGTTGACCAGTCCGGCAGGCGGGTCATTTCGGTCGGGCCGGTGGCGGGGTTGATGGTGATGCCGCCGGTGATGTGGATGGCGGGCATGGGCGGCGGAGGTGGAGGAGGTGGGGGCGGTTCTGCTGTGCCGCCGCCCGGGGTTTCCGGCGCGCCCGGGCTGAGGGCCCCGTCGCCTGCGCCATGGGCAGAGCCGCCTTCGGAACTGGCGGTCAGGGTGGCGACCGGGATGCGCGCCGGGCCGATGCCTGCGGGAAACACCTCGGCCACTGTCAGCGGGCGGCCGTCTGCCGCCTGAACCGTCACCGAACGGCCCCCGAAGGCAAGGGTGATGCCATCGCTGCGCTGCGTGACCGTCAGCTGCGACAGGTCACGCAGCATCGGCCAGCCGGTCAGGTCCAGCGTATCGGCCCCGCGCTCAAAATCGGTGATGGTGGTCAGGATTGCCGCGTCGCGCAGCACAAAAACATCGCGGCCCGCCCCCCCGGTCAGCCTTGTGCCCGATGTTTCGGCAATCAGGACATCGGCACCGTCTCCGCCCGACAGGATCTGCCCGGGCGCGCCGCTGGTGATGATGTCGTCCCCGATGGTGCCGGGCAGCGTGGCCCCGGTGCCGGTGCCGGTGATCACCGCACCGATGGCCCCCAGCCGCCATTCCAGCACGGCAAGCCCGGCTTCGGTTTCGCCCCCGACCACGATGAACAGCTTGTCGCCGCTGTGGATGATCTTGACGGCGGTGACATTCGCCAGCCCGCCCGCAATGCTGTTTTCCAGCGTGGCAAGGGTTTGCAACCTGCCATCCGGCAGCAGGCGGAACAGGGTCACCCCGTCATCGCCGCCGCCTGTGGCGACAAAGGCCTGACCGTTGACCTCTATCGTGTCCACCGCGCGGACTGACGCAAAGCGGGTGTCGCGCGAGTCGAGCACATGATCGGTGATGGTCAGCTGGCCCTGATCCGATAGGCGGATCACGGTCAGGCTGGAGGTGCCTGCAGCGGCAGCGATCACAAAGGTCTGGCCCGCCATACGCACGACATCAAGATCGGACAGCGCCGCCACCGCCAGCCCGTCGCTTGCCGACAGCGATGCGGTGGGGATCAGGCTGTTGCTGGCCGCATCATGGCGCAGCGCCGTCAGGCTGCTGCGGGTGGCATCAATGGCCAGCAGCAGCTGACTCTCTGCGCCGATCTGCACAAGACTGAAGGTGCCGGCAAGGGCGGCCCCTCCGGTTGACAGCTCGGTCAGGCTGGCGCTGCCGGGATCATACACCGCCACCCGCCCGCTGTTTGCCGCCAGCACATACAGCGGCGCGCTGCTGTCGGGCTGATCCGCAATCACCATGCGGCCGCTGAAGCCTTGGGGCAGGGCAAGGGAGAACGGCTGCCCGATCCCCCCCGACAGGTTCGACACCCATCCGGCCAGCCCGCCGCCTGTGGCAAGGCCAAGCAGAACGGCGGTGGAGGTGCCCAGATGGGCCACCACCATATCGGTTTCCGCCAGAAGCCCGTGCGCGGTTGTCATCGCCCTTCCCGCAACCGGGGACAGGTCGCCATCTGCGCCGATGCCATAGCTGGCCACGCCGCCATTGGCCCCCGAATAGGCAAAGATCCGCAAGCCCGCAGGCCCGTCGATGACCGAAAGCTCTGTGATCCCCAGATCAATAGCGTCATTCCCGCTTGAAAAGCGGCTCACCAAGCGCAGCATGACCCAACCCCAACCCGTAACACCCGTCAGTCAGGCTGTGCGGTTGGCGCGCAGCGGGCAGGGCAGGAAACCGGCCAAATCCGGGCGGTTGCGGTGGAATTTCGGAAAGGTTGATGAAAACAGCCGGGTGCAGACCGTGGGGGGGCAAACCTTGCCAGTCCGCAGCGCAGATTTTGTTGGCAGACGCGATGGGCACCCCGGCTGCCGCAAAATCTGACCTTGCACCCGGAAGGCCCCGTCCCGGCGATTCTTGTAAGGAGAACGGTCACCTTTGCGGGTTACGGTTTTGCAGGGCCACGACACAGGGTCGGAGACCGGATGGCAAATGAACAGTTTCACGGATCAGACCTGGCTGATGCCAGCAGGCTGGTCCGCCGGGCGTCGATGTCGGAGGCGGGGGATGTTCCCGGATCTGCGGCGACACCGGCGCAGGTTTCGGTCGGCGACACCTTCACCGGCAGGCTGACGGCGGGCGACAGCGATTGGGTGGCAATCACCCTCAGCGCCGGTCAGGCCTATGTCTTCACAGCCTATGGCACCGGCGGTTGGGCCGGGCTCCGCGACCCGCAGCTTGGCCTGCGCGACAGTGGGGGCAACCGGGTTGCGTTCAACGATGACGCCGAACCTGACAACGCCACATCGATGCTGCGCTTCACGCCGTCGGTCAGCGGGCGCTATTATCTGGATGTCAGCGGATCAGGCGGGGCGCAGGGGCAGTACACGTTGCGCACCGCGACGGATGTGTTCACGATAGAGCAGATCGCCAGCCAGCTGACCGATTCCGGCTGGGGGATCGCTAGATCGGCGCTACGGCTTGGGGTGATCAGCGATGGCCTTGCGGTCTCCGTCAACCTGACCGCGCTGGCCGCACAGGGGCAGGACCTGGCGCGGATGGCGCTGGAGGTCTGGTCTGCCACCACAGGTCTGACCTTTGCCGAAACCGGATCGGCGGGCGCGGCGATTGTGTTCGACGATTATGATCCGCGCTATGGTGGCGGTCTTTACGCCTTTGCCGGGCCGCGCGGGGTCTCTGCCGACGGAACCTACAGCAGCGCCACGGTGACGGTCAGCACTGGCTGGCTTGATGCCTTCGGGACGGGCTTTGGCAGCTATTCCTATCAGACCTATCTGCATGAAATTGGTCATGCGCTGGGTCTGGGGCATGGCGGTTTTTACGACGGCTCTGCCAGCTATGGCATCGACAATCACTATCGCAACGACAGCACGCAGATGACGATCATGTCGTATTTTGATGCTGCCGCGAACACCTATGTTCAGGCGACCGATTTTCAGCCGATCACGCCGATGGCGGCGGATCTTGCGGCGTTTGAATATCTGTATCCTGCCGTGTCGGCTGTCTTTACCGGCGATACGGTCTGGGGCGCGAACGCGACCGTCGCAGGCAGGCTTGGCACCGCGATGGCGGTGATGTTTGACGGTGTGGCACGGCCATGGTGGATGGACGGGGGCGAGCAGTTTGGTTTTACCATCGTCGATCGGGGCGGGCGGGACCGGATGGATTTCAGCGCCACCAGCGCCGCGCAGCTGATCGACATGCGGCAAGGCGGGGTTTCGGATGTATACGGCGCACGGGGCACCGTGGTGGTCGCGCTGGGCACAGTCATTGAAGAGGCTTACGGCGGGCAGGGGCCGGACACCATCCACGGCAATGACGCCGACAATCTGATCATGGGCGCTGCAGGCGCAGATTTCATCATCGGGAATGCGGGAAATGACACGATCTTCGGCGGCTTGGGGAACGATATCATCTGGGCGTCGCGCGGCGATGACAGTGTGGATGCCGGAGACGGGGATGATGAGGTCTGGGGCGGCCCCGGACATGACACGCTGATCGGCAGCGACGGGCACGACCTTATGGGCGGGGCGGCCGGCAATGACCGGCTGTCAGGGGACGCGGGCAATGACACGCTGTGGGGCGGGGCCGGGCGTGATCAGCTGTTTGGCGGAACAGGCGCGGACGAACTGGCAGGCGGGGCCGGGAATGACACGATTTACGGCGGCGACGGTGCCGATACCATCTATGGTGCCGCGGCCGATGATCTGATCTTTGGCGACGCGGGCGATGATCTGATCTGGGCCGGTCGGGGAAATGACACCGTTTATGGCGGCGATGGGAATGACACCATTGTCGCCGGTGCGGGCGATGACATTGTCACGGGCGGTGCGGGTGCCGACACCTTTGTGTTCTACATCAACAGCGGGATGACGTGGATTACCGATTTTCTGACCAGCGACAATGACCGGCTGCACCTGTCCGTCTGGCTGTGGCAGGGGCAGTCCGGGGCTTTGACGGCGCAGCAGATCTGGACAACCTTTGGCGGTCTGGATGACGACGGGTCTTTGGTGCTGTCCTTTGACGCCGCAAACACCATGATCACCCTTGTCGGCCTGTCGGGGATTGACGGGCTGGATCAGTCCATCGTCATCATCTGAACCGGCTTTGCGGCCTGCAGGTCACTTCATCAGCGCGGCATGGGTGGCAAGGGCGGCTTTCACATCATCAAAATAGCTGAGCTGGCCATCGTGCAGCAGAATGGCCGCATCGCAGAACTTCAGGATATCCGATGAGTTGTGGCTGACCAGCACCGCGCTGGAGGTTTTCATGCGTTCGGCAAACACCGCCGCACTTTTTTCCCGGAACCGCGCATCACCCACGGCGGTGACCTCATCCACCAGATAGGTATCAAAGGCGATACCCATCGACACCCCAAAGGCGAGGCGCGAATACATGCCCGAGGAATAGGTGCTCATCGGCATGTGGAAATGTTTGCCCAACTCGGCAAAGTCTTCGACAAAGCTGGTCAGTGTTTCAGTATCAACGCCGTAAACCCGGGCAAGGAACTTGGTGTTCTGCGCCCCGGTCAGGTCGCGGTGAAAGCTGCCCGCAAAGCCCACCGGCCAGGACACAGAGCCCTGCACCACCACCCGCCCCGTGGTCGGGGGCATCGTGCCCGAGATGATTTTCAGCAGCGTCGACTTGCCCGCCCCGTTGCGCCCCAACAGCGCGAGCGACTTGCCGGTGGGCAGCACAAGGTTCAGGTTGTCCAGCACCTGATGCCACTCTCCCCTGACCCAGAAGCCTTTTGACAGGCCCTCAAACACCATCATGGCCGGGCACCATCCTGCCGTGCGCAGGCAGACATCAGCCCCGGTCCCGCAGGCTGTAATAGATCAGCGCAGCAGTTGCCCATGCCATCAGCAAAAAGCCCAGGATCATCGACAGCAGTATGAACCGGCGCGGAAACTCGGCATCCTGCGCCTTGGTGGGCGGGATATAGGCGGCCAGATACAGCGACTGGCGGTTGGCGTTCGACACGGCGGCCTGCCGTGCGGCAAGGGCTGCGGTGTAATTGCGCTGCGCAAATTCCAGATCGACGCTCAGCCCTTCGTATTGTGCAATCATTTCGGGGTAGGTGCTGTCAGACAGATCCGTGGTGGCACCGAAAAAGTTACGCTCCTGATCGATGCGGTCGCGGATCACGGTGATCCGGCGTTCCAGCTGTGCGCGGCGCGGATCATCGACGCGGGTTGACGGGTCCAGCAGATCAAGCTCGACCAGCGCCTGCGCCAGTTGTTGCTGCAGGTTGGACACCACGCCGAGCCTGCCCTGAATATCGGCGATCGGATCGACGATCCGGGTCTGGGCGCGGAACACGGTCAGCGCACCACGCGCCACCCGCAGGCTTTCGACCGCATCCGCCAGCTCCCGGTCGGCATTGGCCAGCGCCTCGCGCCGGGCGGTGTCGTTCAGCTGGTTGATCATGGTCTGGCTGGTTTCAAGAATGACCATGGCGATGTTTTGCGCGGTGTCAGGGTCCAGCGCCTGAACCGTCAGGTCGATCAGCCCCGACGAGGAATCATAAGACAGGCGCAGAACCCGTTTCCAGAAGCCGAACAGCTCTTCCGTCGTGGCATCTGGCCAGATCGAATAGACCGGATCATAGGGCCAGCCCTGCGCATAATGGGCGCGCAGATCGATGCGGGCATCGACCTGTTCCATCATGGTCTGGCTTTGCATGAATTCATGCAGCACCCCGGCGTTCACGCCTTGGCTCCCGCCGGTCAGAAACGACAACCCGCCCAGAATTGCACTGGCGGTGTTGCCGTCTTCCTGCCGGATGGTGAACCCCGCACGTGAGGCATACTGGTCATTGGCCAGCACAAACAGATAGAGCGCGCAGAGGATCACCGGCACCAGCACCATGGCCCCGAAAGACAGCATCAGCCCGTAGTGCCGCCGCTGCAATTTGGCGGGGCCGGCGACGGGCCGCATCTGCACAGCCGGTGCGGCGGGGATGGGGTTGGGGGCGGCGGGGGGCACCTGGACCGGGGGAACCACGGTCATGGGTCTTGGCGTGGGTCGGGGCGCATCAACCGATGCGTCTTGCGGTTTTGCCGGTTCGGTCAAGGCAGGCCCGTCCTGAATAATTTGCACTCGTTACACAGATCCAGCATACCTGAAGGCAGTTTCATCAGACAAGGACCATTTCCCTTGGCAGAGGCCGGCACACCGCAGCGGACAGAGGCACCGCTTTTGCCCATGGACCGCCCAAGGCCGGGGCGGTCGTGGGCCACATTCCGCACGGTTTCCGCCCTGATGCTGCGCGAGATGTCCACCCGCTATGGCCGCTCGCCCGGGGGGTATTCCTGGGCCGTGCTGGAGCCGGTGGGGGCGATCATCGTGATGGCGGTCGGGTTCGGGCTGATGTTCAGCAGCCCGCCACTGGGGTCGGATTTCCTGTTGTTCTATGCCACCGGCTACCTGCCGTTTTCGCTGTATCAGTCGATTGCCAACACCACCGCCCGGTCCCTGTCGTTTTCAAAACCGCTGCTGATGTACCCGGCGGTGACCTGGATGGACGCGCTGCTGGCCCGCTTTCTGCTGAACACGCTGACCGGGTTTCTGGTCACCATCATTATCTTTTGGGGTATTCTTGCGGTGTCGCAGACCACCACCATCCTTGACCTGCCGACAATTGCTCTGGCGATGGGACTTTCGGCCCTGCTGGGGCTGGGGCTGGGCACGATGAACTGCTACCTTGGCACCCGGATCGAGGTCTGGGATATCGCCTGGTCAATCCTGAGCCGCCCGTTGTTCATCGTATCTGGGGTGTTCTTCATCTACGAAGGCGTACCGGCGGCGGCGCAAAAGGTGCTGTATTACCTGCCGTGGATGCATATCACCGGACTGGCCCGCGCCGGGTTTTACCCCACTTACCGACCGGAATATGTGTCAGTGCTTTATGTGTTGCTGTGGTGCATGCTGCCGCTGTGCTTTGGTCTGATGCTGCTGCGGCGCTATCACAAGGACCTGCTGAACCGGAACTGAGGGGGGCTGGGGCCAGATCAAAGGTTTGCGGCACGCCTGAACTGCCGTTTTCACAGAATGCGGGGCGCAGGCGGGTTGCAGACAACCCTGTGCCGGGCCGCGCAGGGCCTGACAAAACACGAAGATGCAAGGACAAGTGGCAGCCCGTAGGGGAGTCGAACCCCTCTTCCCAGGTTGAAAACCTGGTGTCCTAACCGATAGACGAACGGGCCACGCTGTCGGTGGGGGGTGTGTAGTGGCACCGGCCCTGACTCGCAAGAGGAAAAACGCGGGGCGTCAGCCGGTCGCGGGGGCGGCGTCTTCGAGCCGCAGCTGCACCTTGGTCCGGCCGCCCCAGTGGTTCAGTTCCAGCCGTCCGGCCAGATGAAACCGGCGGTGGCCGGCCCCGTCCAGCGCGGGGCCGAGGGGCGTGTCATAGGCCCCGAAGGCCATCGCCTCGACCTGCGCGCCCATACCGTCAGACACTGCCAGTTTCAGGTGCTTGTCGCCGATCCGGCGCGGGGTGACCGCCACATCGGCAAAGGCGAAACGCGGGGCGGGGGCACCCTGGCCGAAGGGACCGGCAGCCTCGATCTGCTCGACAAAGGCGGGGGTGCAGGCCGATGGCATCAGCAGACTGTCGATCCGCAGGGCGCGCGGGCCTTCGGTGCCTGCGCCCTGACGGCCCAGCAGGTCGGACAGCCGCGCCATTGCTTCTTCCAGCCGGTCTTGGGCGACTGTCAGGCCAGCGGCCATCTTGTGCCCGCCGCCCTTGATCAGCAGCCCCTCTGCCGCCACGCGCTGCACCGCAGCCCCCAGATCTACACCCGCGACAGAGCGGCCCGAGCCCTTGCCCTCACCCCCCTCCAGTCCGATGACGATGGCGGGGCGGTTGAACGCCTCTTTCAGCCGGGCGGCCACGATGCCAACGACGCCGGGGTGCCAGCCCTCAGACGCGGCCCAGATCAGCGGGGCATCCAGACCCCGCGCCTCGGCCTGCGCCATCGCCTCTTCGCGGACGCGTTCGGTGATCTCGCGGCGCTCAGAGTTTAGCTGGTCCAGCCGGGCGGCCATTGCCGCCGCCGCGCGCGGGTCATCGCTGGCCAGCAGCCGCGCGCCCAGATCGGCCTGCCCGATCCGTCCACCCGCATTCACCCGCGGCCCCAGCACGAAGCCAAGCGCATAGGGCGTGGGGGCCTGATCCATGCGCGCCACATCGGCCAGCGCCACCAGCCCGGCCCGTTCGCGCCGCGCCATCACCTTCAGGCCCTGCCGCACCAGTGCCCGGTTCACCCCGATCAGCGGGGCCACATCGGCGACGGTGGCAAGCGCCACCAGATCCAGCATCGCCATCAGATCGGGGCCTTGCACGCCATCTGTCCGCAGGCGGCGGTTCGCCTCGACCAGCATCAGGAACACCACGGACGCCGCACACAGATGCGCCAGATCGCCGGACTCGTCCTGCCGGTTGGGGTTCACCACGGCCACGGCTGCGGGCAGGGTATCGGTGCCAAGGTGATGGTCCAGCACCACCACATCGCAGCCCGCCGCCGCAATTGGCTCATGCGAAAGCGTGCCGCAATCGACGCAGAGGATCAGCTCATGCGCCGCCCCCAGCGCCTGCATCGCGGGCACATTGGGGCCGTAGCCTTCGTCAATGCGGTCGGGGATATACAGCGTCGCCTCGCGCCCCATCGCGCGCAGCCAGATGATCAGCAGCGCCGCCGAGGCCCCGCCATCGACATCGTAATCGGCAAAGACCGCGATGCGCTGGCGCTGCTTCACCGCGTGCAGAAAGCGGTCGGTGGCGGGGGCCATGTCGCGCAGGGTCAGCGGGTCGGGCAGCAGGTCGCGCAGGGCAGGGGCCAGGAAGGCAGGGGCATCGCCGGGCGAGACCCCGCGCCGGACCAGCGTGTGGCACAGGGCCATCGGCAGGCGGGTCTGTTGCGCCATCGCTTCGGCCAGACGTTCTTCCTCGATCTCGGGGCCAGTCCAGCGGCGACCAAGGACAGAAGCATCGACGTTGAGGAATGCGCGCGGGTTCATGCGGGCGGTCTGCACCAAGCGGGACGGGGCTTCAACCGTAAAGGCTGCGTTTGCGGGGAGGGCGGCTGCCTCCGGCGGGAGTATTTGGCAAAGCTGCAATGCAAAGGGGCGCAGGGTTGGCCTGCGCCCCGACGGGATCAGCGGCGGATCGGGTTGCGGTAGGTCATGCGGCGAACCGAGCCGGTTTTTGACCGCATCAGAATGGTTTCAGTCGTCAGGTGGCCGGGCTCGCGCTTGATGCCGGCCAGCAGGCTGCCGTCGGTGACGCCGGTGGCGGCAAAGATCACGTCGCCGCGCACGAGGTCATCGCGGGTGTAGACGCGGTCGAAGTTTTCGATCCCTGCCTTGCGGGCGCGGGCGCGTTCATCGTCGTTGCGGAACAGAAGTTTGCCGAAGAACTGGCCGCCCATGCATTTCAGCGCCGCCGCCGCCAGCACGCCTTCGGGGGCACCGCCGGAGCCCATATACATGTCAATGCCGGTCAGGTCGGGCTCGGCGCAATGCATCACGCCCGCCACGTCGCCGTCGGTGATCAGGCGGATCGCGGCGCCGGTGGAGCGGATTTCGGCGATCATTTCCTCGTGCCGGGGGCGTTCCAGCACGCAGACGGTGATGTCATTGGTGGAGCAACCCTTGGCGGCGGCCAGCGCCGACACCCGCTCGGACGGGGTCATCGTCAGCGTGACGGTGCCGATGCGGTGGCCGGGGCCGATGGCGAGCTTTTCCATATAGACATCCGGCGCGTGCAGGAGCGAGCCGCGCGGGGCCATGGCGATGACGGTCAGGGCGTTGGGCATATCCTTGGCGGTCAGCGTGGTGCCTTCCAGCGGGTCGAGCGCAATGTCGACCGCCGGGCCATTGCCGGTGCCGACCTCTTCGCCGATGTAGAGCATCGGGGCCTCGTCGCGTTCACCCTCGCCGATCACGACCACGCCTTTGATGTCGAGCAGGTTCAGCTGGTCGCGCATGGCGTTGACCGCCGCCTGATCGGCGGCCTTTTCATCGCCGCGACCGATCAGCCCGGCGCTGGCCAGAGCCGCCGCCTCGGACACGCGGGCGAGGCCGAGGGACAGCAGGCGGTCCTGGAACTCGGCGACTTTGGGCGGGGCGACGGTCATGATCTGTCCTTTGATCTGGAAATGCTTGTGCGCCGGTTTAGCCTGCCCGGTTGCCGTGGGGCAAGTCTGATGGCGCTAACCGGGGCGGGAAATTGGTGGGGTGCCGGGGGTTTTGGCAGATATCGTGCAGGGGCGCTCACTGTGACGCAGCTTTTTGGTGTTCAATAAAAACAAGGGGTTGGTGTTTGTGTTTTCATGAAATTTTAAGGGTTGCGCGGCGGGAGGGGCAGGACCGGGGGGCCAGCCCCCCCGGCCCCCCGGGATATTTATGAACAGATGAATGGGGGGGCGGAGCATCTGGGGCGGGCTGGCCGCGCCCTGACGGGGGCTGGGCTGATGGCGGACGGTCCAGCCCTGCCCCGGTCAGACCTCTTCGATGCGGATGGCGACGGGGGCGCCGATCAGCACGCCGGTGTGGCCGAACTGGGCCAGTGCGAAGGCCACATCGGCGGGCTGCGCCTTGTGGGTCACGATCAGCACCGTCGCCTTGTTATCCGCCTCGTTCGGCTGGTTCAGCTGGCGCATCTGGTCGATGGAGATCCCCGCCTCTCCCAACGCGGTGGCGATCTTGGCCAATGCGCCGGGTTTGTCGAGCAAGGTCATGCGCAGGTAATAGGGGGCGGGTGTGGCCGATTTTGCGGCGACCGGCGTGGCGAGGGACGCCGCTGGGCGGCCAAAGGTCGACAGACGTGTGCCGCGCGCGATGTCGATGACATCGGCCATCACCGCGCTGGCGGTCGGGCCTTCGCCGGCACCGGCACCGCGCATCACGATCTGGCCGACGCTGTCGCCTTCAAGCACCACCATATTTGTGCCGCCCTGCAACTGGCCCAGCGGGCTGTCGGCGGGGACAAGGCAGGGCGTCATGCGCTGTTCCAGACCGCGCCCTGTCATCTGCGCCACGCCCAGCAGCTTGATGTGATAGCCCATGTCATCGGCAAGGTTGATGTCTTCGATCGAGACATTGCCGATGCCTTCGAGTTCCACCTTGTCAAAGCTGACTTTGGTGCCAAAGGCGATGGCGGCCAGCAGCGACAGTTTGTGGCCCGCGTCGATGCCGCCGACATCGAGGTTGGGGTCTGCCTCCAAGTAGCCCAGCTGCCGCGCCTCTTCGAACACGGTTTCATACGGCAAGCCGGAGGCTTGCATCCGGGTCAGGATATAGTTGCAGGTGCCGTTCATCACGCCCATGACACGGCGCATCTGGTTGCCGGCCAGACCTTCGGTCAGCACCTTGATGACCGGGATGCCGCCTGCGACCGCAGCCTCGAACCGGATCACCCGGCCCTGCGCCTCGGCGGCCACGGCAAGCGCGTGGCCGTGATGCGCCAGCAGGGCCTTGTTGGCGGTGACCACATCCTTGCCCGCCGCGATGGCGGCTTCGGTTGCCAGACGGGCCGGCCCTTCATGGCCGCCCATCACCTCGACAAACACGTCGATGTCATCGCGTTGTGCCAGCGCCAACGGGTCGGTTTCCCATGGATAATTGGACAGGTCAGCATCGCGGTTCTTTTGCGGATCGCGGGCCGAGACGGCGGTGATCACCACCGGGCGGCCGGCGCGGGCAGAGATCAGATCGGCGTGGCCCTGCACGATTTTGACCACACCGATTCCGACGGTTCCCAGACCGGCAAGACCAATGCGCAGGGGGGCGGTCAGGGAGGGGGCGGTCATGGGGGCAACTCCGTATCAGCGTGTGCAGCGGTCTTAGCCTGCCTGCCGGGCCAAGGCAACGCGGCGCGGGTGTGGCTATTGGCTGCGCAGGGCGGCGGCGCGGGCGCGCAGGCGGGCGGCGCGGGCGTTGACAGGGTCGATGGCCCCGGCACCGCTGCCCACCGCATCGGCCTGCGCCAGAATGCCGCCCAGCGGCACCAGAACCGGGGGTGGGGCTGTGGTCTGGGTGTTGGTGCGGGCCGCGATATCGGGCAAGGGGGCGCAGGCCGTGACCGCAAGGCCGATCAGGCCCGCAAGCAGGGCGCGGGGGGTACGGCGGGGGCGCGGTTGGGCAAGCGGCATCATCGGGCAATCCATGTCAGCCAGAGCGGCTGGGTTGCGCCGACCCTAGGCCGGTCCAGCGGGACGGGCAAGGGGGCGGGGTGGGGACGCGCGCCGGCGCAAGCCCCTATCGCTGCGGCAAGCGCTGCTTTATGGCTGCGGGTCAGAGTGCCAACCCCGGAGCCGCCGATGCCTGACACAAGCGCTGAAATCCTGCCCGTGCTTGCCGAATTGCGCCCGTCGCCGCCGCGCCGGGTGGTGGGGGTGGTCCTTCTGGCGGTGCTGGGGGCGTCGCTGGTATATCTGGCGCTGACCTATCCGGCGGCGGCGATCGGCTGGACGGTGTTCCTGCTGGGCTTTGGCGCGGCCTGTCTGTGGCTGTCGGTGCGGATGTGGCAGTCGACCGGGCAGGGCCTGATGCTGACCCGCGCGGCGCTGAGCGATCACCACGGGGTGGTGCTGGCGCGGGTGGATCAGATCCGCGCCGTGCGCCGGGGGGTGTTTGCGTTCAAGCCGGCGGGGGGGTTTACGCTGTTGCTGGCAGAAGCGGCCCCGCGTGGCTGGGCACCGGGGCTGTGGTGGCGGCTGGGCCGGTCAGTGGGGGTGGGCGGCGTCACCCACCGGCACGAGGCGCGCTATATGGCCGAGGTGCTAAACGCGATGATCCGCAAGGAGTGAGGGGGCTTTGCCTGCGGATCAGCTGCAGGCGTAGCCGCGCAGGCAGATTTTCGACATGAAGCGCGGCCGGGTCACGACAACATGGTACATGCGGTCCAGATCGAGTGCCTGCATCGCCCAGTTGGTCAGGCTGAACATCGGTTCAAACTCGACCGTCGCCTCGACCACGATCAGCGCATCGCCATCATACATGATCGGAAGATGGCTTTGAATCGTCGACAGAGTGGCGGTGGTCAGCCGCGGGATGGTGGTGGTGCTGGAGCGCGACCACAGCACCCGGTAGCCGTTGGTATCGTCGAAAAAGATGCTGGTGACCCGGGTGTTGGTCGGCAGTGTGTCGCCCATCATGTATTGCATGGTGCCGAACATGCCGTTCACATACGCCTCTGGCACGCCTTGCAGATCCTGATTGCGGGTCAACAGGTCAGACACCGAATAGGCGGCCTTTTGCGAGCGGTTGATCACATCAAAGGCATCCCAATAGGTGAAGGTGCCCAGGATGCAGAACAGGTACAGCGGCAGCATCATCAGCATTTCGACCGAGGCGACGCCGTGTTCGTCGCGGGCAAAACCGCGCATGCGCGAGCAGAGCCGGGCGCGAAGGCGGGTCAACGCTGCTGTTACAAGTGTGGGGCGCATCGTAGGTATCTCTCTGATCCTTAAGACGGTTCGTTGACGAAGCTGGAAATGGCGGCGATGCCGATGCCGCCGGTGCTGTCTTTTTTCAGCGTGCGGCCGAACATCGTGTTCGGCAGCAGCACCGGAATGATGATGCAGGCGCGCACCAGCATCAGTTCCTGCTGACGGCCGGGTGAGAAGGTGACGACGGGCTGGATATTCTCGTCGTTGTTGACGCAGGTGACCGGGGTCTGCGGCATTGCCCAGGTGGTGGTGTTGACTGGTTGCAGTTCGATCATCATCTGGTCTTCGCAGTTGCCGATCATGACAGTGCGGCTGCAGATCGCGGTCTTCAGCTTGTCGGCGGTCGGCTCGTCGACCAGTCCCAGCCGCAGCTCGCGGATCGACAGGTCCAGCGCGTGATCCAGCATGACCGATTTGATCGAGATGATCCCCAGCTCTGCCGCCCAGAAGAACAGGCCCAGATACAGCGGGAAGAACAGGGCGAATTCCACCGAGGCGAGGCCGCGTTCGTCCTTGCGGAACCGGCGGAAGTGGGTGCGGATGCGGCGGGTCATTGGGTCAGTTTCAGCTGGCTGATGTTGGTGGCAATGGAGCGGAAGGCGGTGCTGATCTCCAGCCCGCTGGCGTTGAAGTAATGCGCGGGCGAGCTGGCACATTTCTCGATCTCGGCGCGGCCGTTGGACGGGGCCTCAAACGCAATGCCATAGATCATCACATTGCGCGCGCCGGCCAGAGTGCAGACCTGTTGCAGCTGGGTGTTCATGGTGCCGGTGGGGGTCTGGGTGCGCATGAGGTTCATCCGGGCCGCCTGTGTGCCGCCGATGGCCCGAACGTAAAGCTGCTGCGCGACCCAGGACATGCGCAAGTTGTTTTCACTGGATGACCACATGCTTTGCCACGTTTGTCTCGTGGATCCGCTGTAGGTGGTTGTTGTCGCACTATAGCAAGCGGAGCTGGACGGCGTGGAGCCGTTCCAGGGCCGGGAATGCCAGGCGTTCAGATGCGGCACGTAGAACGGGCGGCTGTTGCACAGCTTGGTAGATGTTGACGCGTCAACCTTGGTCGAATGAAAGATCGAATACTGGTTGACCGAATTGGCGCGCCAGATCGGCGAGTCGCCGTGGCGGTAGTCTGCGGTCACCCGCTCTTCGGCGAAGTGTTCGCCATCGGTCATCAGCACGATGATTTTCATCGCATCTTCTGCGGTGTAGTCAAACGGCCGGTCGCTGAAATACGACGGCGTGTGCCCGGCCGCCACCAGCCCGGTGTACAGCCCTCTGGCCGACGGGTCGAGCAGGGCCATGCCCCATTTCATCCCGGCGTTGATCGAGGTGGCACCGATGGCGGTCAGGTTCGATATATGGCTTTTCAGCTGGGTCTTGTTGTTGGTCGGCGCGCGGATCACGTTGACCTTTGAGGGCGGGCACCAGCGGTTGCCGGTGTCCACCACTGCGTTGCTGTGGGTGGGGGCGATGTAGCTGCCGGTGGTGGTGCTTGAATAGGTGTCGGCATGGGCGGTGACCGGCATCGGCGTGGTGCGCGACAGGGTCAGGCTGTTGTAGGTCGAGGCGGGCAGGTCAAAGCAATTGACGTCTTCGACCCCATGATCGTCTTCGGCGTTGAACAGGTCCTGCATATACTGCGGCAGGTTTACTTGACCGTTGTACGGCACGATCCCGATCGAGACCCGGTTCTCGAAATCCTGATCAAGCACAGTGTCAATAAACTCACGCGCCGCCGATTTCAGGTTGGTCAGCTTGCTGCCGGCCATCGAGCCGGACACGTCAAGCACCAGCATGATTTCAATGTTGTTGATGCGCTGTTCGGCCTGCGATGCGCCTGCCGCGCTCAGCCCTTGGCCGTTGGTCAGGTCATAAAGGTTCATGAAAACCGGGTTTACGAGGGTTGCTGCCTCGGCCCGCACGGTCGAGCCGTTGAAGGTCCGCTCATACTGCACCATTTTCAGGTTGTCGCTCAGCCCGGCCTTGGCGAAATAATCGCGCACCACGTCTTCGGCCTCCAGCTCCTGCGTCAGCGAGGCGGCGGCCAGTGTGGCGCGGTCCAGCGTCTGTTGCTGCTTGGTGCGGACCGTTTCAAAATGGATGATATCCACCCCGATCCCGGCCAGCGTCAGCATCAGCGTCAGCATGACAACGGTGAAAGCGATGATATGGCCGTCCTCGTTCCTGACGAAGCGGGTCACCTGGCGGCGCGAAAGTCTTTTGGCAGCACTCAACATTCTGTGGCCCATCTCAATGTCCCTGAACGCCATGTCTCCGCCCCCACGGGGACCTGGCTGGCATAATCTGGACATAGAAAGCCTATGCAGCGCGGCAAAATTGTGGCGCTGGCCCGCGACAGGGTGTTGCACCGGGGTCGCAGGAAACGATGGCGGGAAAAGTGGCGGAATTGTCGTCCGTATCGCAACACAAGGACCGCCAAAGCAGTCTGCCACAGCTTTGATTTCGCCGTCCAGCGCGATGTCAGAGCGATTCGATTCGCTTTTTCATCACTTCGCAGCGACGTTTTGCGGTGAACTGTTCACAAACAGCCGTTAGGTTGGGGCCGGGTGCGGGTATTCGCGCCCTGCCTGACAGGAGGAATGGCATGACCAGAGATGGTGAACTCAGCTTTCGGGACTCGGTAGATCTGATGTTCAACCGCGCCGTGCGGCTGATGGATCTGAGCCCCGGGTTGGAACAGAAAATCCGGGTCTGCAATTCGACCTATACCGTGCGGTTCGGCGTGCGTCTGCGCGGCAAGATCGAGACGTTTACCGGCTATCGGTCAGTCCATTCCGAACATATGGAGCCGGTCAAGGGCGGCATCCGCTATGCCCTGTCGGTCAACCAGAACGAGGTTGAGGCGCTGGCCGCGCTGATGACCTACAAATGCGCGCTGGTGGAAACGCCGTTCGGCGGGTCCAAGGGCGGCCTTTGCATCGATCCGCGCGCGTGGGACGAGCACGAGCTGGAACTGATCACCCGGCGTTTCGCCTATGAGCTGATCAAGCGCGACCTGATCCACCCGGCACAGAACGTGCCCGCGCCCGACATGGGCACGGGCGAGCGCGAAATGGCCTGGATCGCCGACCAGTACAAACGGATGAACACCACTGACATCAACGGCAATGCCTGCGTGACCGGCAAGCCGACCTATGCGGGCGGCATTCAGGGCCGGGTCGAGGCGACGGGGCGCGGCGTGCAATACGCGCTGCAGGAATTCTTCCGCCACCCCGAAGACAAGGCCAAGGCAGGCCTGACCGGCGGGCTGCAAGGCAAGCGTGTGATCGTGCAGGGGCTGGGCAATGTGGGCTATCACGCCGCCAAGTTCCTGTCGGAAGAAGACGGCTGCATCATCACCGCCATCATCGAACGCGACGGCGCGCTGCAATGCGACACCGGGCTGAACGTCGAAGAGGTGCACCAGTGGATGGCCAAGCAGGGCACGATTCAGGGCTACCCCTCGGCCGCCTTTGTCGAAGACGGCACCTATCTGCTGGAAGCCGACTGTGACATCCTGATCCCCGCCGCGATGGAGGGGGTGATCCACAAGGACAATGCCGCCAATATCAAGGCCCCGCTGATCATCGAGGCCGCGAATGGCCCGGTGACCTTTGGCGCGGATGAGATTCTGCGGACCAAAGGCGTGGTGATCATTCCGGATATGTATGCCAATGCCGGTGGTGTGACGGTGTCATATTTCGAATGGGTCAAGAACCTGTCGCACATCCGCTTTGGCCGGATGCAGCGCCGCGCCGAAGAGGCGCGGTCGCGCCTGCTGGTCGAAGAGCTGGAGCGGTTGTCGGCCGATCAGGATCTGGGCTGGACGCTGGCCCCGGGGTTCAAGGACAAGTTCCTGACCGGTTCGGACGAGCTTGCACTGGTACGCTCGGGTCTGGAAGACACGATGCGCACCGCCTATCAGGCGATGCGCAAGGTCTGGCACGAACGCGATGACGTCGATGATCTGCGCACGGCGGCCTATATCGTGTCGATCAGCCGGGTGGCGACGGCGTACCGCTCCAAAGCCTTGTAGCCTGATATGGCCATCTGCGACAAAGCGTGTCGCAGATGGCATTGGCTTTGGCGGCGAACCTTGATTATCTGGCGCAGACCCGGTTGACTGCCGCAGGTCAGGGAAAGGTCTGCCATGCGCTATTCGGGTTTCAGGGTGATCGCTCAGGGTCTGGCTGGCAACACCGGGTGGAAACCGGCGTGGCGCGATCCGGCCCCCAAGGCCGAATATGATGCGCTGATCATCGGCGGCGGCGGGCATGGGCTGGCGACCGCCTATTATCTGGCAAAAAACCATGGGCTGACCAATATTGCGGTGCTGGAAAAGGGCTACCTGGGGTCCGGCAATATCGGGCGCAATACCACGATTGTGCGGGCGAATTACTTTTTGCCCGGCAATTCGGAATTCTACAGCCATTCCCTGAAACTGTGGGAGGGGCTGGAGGCGGACCTGAACTACAACGTGATGCACAGCCAGCGCGGGCTGATCAACCTGTTCCATTCCGACGGGCAGCGCGATGCCTTTGCCCGGCGTGGAAATGCGATGATCAATCAGGGCGATGATGCGGTGCTCTTGGACCGCGAGGGCGTGCGCGAGCTGCTGCCCTATCTTGATTTCGACAACACCCGGTTCCCGATCTACGGCGGGCTGCTGCATCCGCGCGGCGGCACGGCCCGGCATGATGCGGTTGCCTGGGGCTATGCCCGCGCGGCGGACCGGCGCGGGGTGGATCTGATCCAGAATTGCGAAGTGACCGGGATTGATATCGCTGATGGCCGGGTCACGGGCGTGCAGACCACGCGCGGGGCGATCCGGGCGAAAAAGGTCGGTATGGTGGTCGCGGGCCGGTCGGGCCAGGTGGCGGCGATGGCGGGGATGCGGCTGCCGATTGAATCACACGTGCTGCAGGCTTTTGTCACCGAAGGGCTGAAGCCGGTGATCGACCATGTGATCAGCTTTGGCATGGGACATTTCTACATCAGCCAGTCCGACAAGGGCGGTCTGGTGTTCGGCGGCGATCTGGATTTCTACGCGTCCTATGCCGCGCGTGGCAACCTGCCGATGGTGGAACATGTGATGGAGGCCGGCATGACGCTGATGCCGATGATCGGCCGCGCCCGCGTGCTGCGGTCCTGGGGCGGGATCATGGACATGACACCGGACGGATCACCCATCATCGACAAAACGCATGTCGACGGGTTGTTCATTGACGCCGGATGGAACTACGGCGGGTTCAAGGCGGTGCCGGCGAGCGGCTATTGCATGGCGCATCTGATGGCGACGGGGGAAAGCCATGCCGTTGCCGCGAAGTTCCGGCTGAACCGATTTGCAACGGGGCATCTTCTTGACGAAGAAGGCACCGGCAGCCAGCACAATCTGCATTGAGGGCGTGATGGGTCTGACCGCTTGTTCCCCTGCTCTGGCACCGGATGCCTCCGGCGGGAGTATTTCAGAAAGGTGCAAATCGCACAGGGAGCTCTTTGCATTGCAGCTTTTAAAAATACTCCGGGGTGAGGCCGCAGGCCGGGGGGCATCGCCCCTGACGACGCTGACCATAAAGAGAGGCTTTTCAAGATGCGCCTGACCTGCCCGCTGTGCGGACCGCGTGACCGGCGGGAGTTCTATTATTATGGGGCGGCGGAGTATCTGAACCGGCCCGCCGCTGATGCTGCGCCGGAAGCCTGGGATGACCATCTGCACAACCGCGACAACCCTGCCGGGGTGACGCAGGATCTTTGGTATCATGAACAGGGGTGCTGTTCCTGGCTGAAGGTCACCCGCAATACGGTGACGCATGAGATTCTGGCGGTGGAAAGTGTTGCCGGTGACAGCACCGCAGGGGGTGGGGCATGAGGATTGATGGCAAGGGCCGGATCGACCGGACGCGGCCCGTCACCTTCAGCTTCGACGGGCGCAGCTATGCCGGGTACAAGGGTGATACGCTGGCCTCGGCCCTGATGGCCAATGATGTGCGGGTGGTGGGGCGCAGTTTCAAGTATCACCGCCCGCGCGGGATTTTGACCGCCGGGTCGGAAGAACCCAACGCGCTGGTCGAGATTGTCGGCCCCGCCAACCAGACCCCGAACACGCGGGCGACCGTGCAGGAGCTGTTTGAGGGGCTGGTGGCGCGCAGCCAGAACCGTTGGCCATCTTTGCGCTTTGACGCGCTGGAGGTGAATGATCTGGCCGCGCCTTTGCTGTCGGCGGGGTTCTATTACAAGACCTTCATGTGGCCGCGCCGGTTCTGGGAAGGTATTTATGAGCCGCTGATCCGCCGGGCGGCGGGCTTGGGCAGCCTGTCGGGGCACCATGATGAGGGCGTCTATGAAAAGGCCTGGGCGCATTGTGATTTGCTGGTGATCGGGGCGGGGCCTGCGGGGCTGATGGCGGCGCTGACGGCCGCGCGCGCCGGGGCGGATGTTATCCTGGCTGACGAGTCATCCGAGCCGGGGGGGCGGTTGCTGGCGGATGACGGCGTGATCGGCGATCTGCCCGCCGCGGGCTGGGTGGCCGGGGTGCTGGCCGAACTGGCCAGCCTGCCCAATGTGCGGGTGATGACGCGCACCACGGTGACCGGGGCCTATGATGACGGCACTTACGGTGCGCTGGAGCGTGTGGGGCTGCACCGCCGCCCGCGCCCGAACCTGCCGCGCGAATGTTTCTGGCGGATCGTGGCCAAACGGTCAGTGCTGACGACGGGGGCTCTGGAGCGCGGGATTGCGTTTGAGGGCAATGACCGGCCGGGCGTGATGCTGGCATCGAGCCTGCCCGCCTATCTGAACCGCTATGGCGTGGTGCCGGGGCAGCGGGTGACGCTGTTTGGCAATAATGACAGCCTGCGCGGCGTCGCCCGCAGCCTGATGGCGGCGGGGGTGACGGTGGCGGCGATCATCGATCCGCGCGAGGATGCGCCGGACGAGCCGGGAACCACGGTACACAAGGGCGCGCAGGTGACGCGCGCCCGGGGCCGGATGGGCCTGCGCGAGGTTGTGGTGCGTGTGGGGGAGCGTGAGATTACGGTTGAGACGGATTGTCTGGGGGTATCAGGCGGCTGGAACCCGACGCTGCACCTGACCTGCCATCTGAACGGGCGGCCACGCTGGTCGGAAGAGTTGGCAGCCTTTGT
The DNA here is from genome assembly GCF_030656345.1 of Pseudotabrizicola sp. Lineage (GTDB taxonomy): Bacteria > Pseudomonadota > Alphaproteobacteria > Rhodobacterales > Rhodobacteraceae > Pseudotabrizicola. Next base: position 64,042 of record NZ_JAUSNR010000007.1, read on the forward strand.
GCCGGTTGATGGCGCTGTGCCGGGGATGCTGGTGGCCGGGGCGGCGAATGGCAGCTTTTCCACCCATGGCTGTCTGGCGGCGGGGGCAGAGGCGGCGCGGGCTAGTCTTGAAGCGCTGGGCCGGTCGGTCGCGGCGGCGGATCTTCCGCAGGCCGAGGATGCGCCCTACCGCATTGCACCTTTGTGGGCGGTGCCGGGCAAGGGGCGTGCCTGGCTCGATTTTGCCAATGATGTGACGGTCAAGGATGTGGCCCTGTCGGCGCAGGAGGGGTTCCGCAGCGTTGAGCATATGAAGCGCTATACCACGCAAGGCATGGCACCGGATCAGGGGAAAAACTCCAACGTGGCGGCGCTGGCGGTGCTGGCGGATGCCACCGGGCGCGGCATTGCCCAGACCGGGACCACAACCTTCCGCCCGCCCTTTGCGCCGGTGTCGATTGCCGCGCTGGGGGCCGGGGGGCGCGGCGCGGGGTTTGCGCCGCAGCGGTTCCTGACCAGCGATCAGGCCAGCCGCGACCGGGGCGCACCGATGGTGGAGGCGGGGCTGTGGTACCGGCCCGGTTATTTCCCCAAACCGGGGGAGACGACGTGGCGCGAGTCCTGTGACCGTGAGGTGCGCATGGTGCGGGCGTCGGTCGGGGTGACAGATGTCTCGACCTTGGGCAAGATCGACATTCAGGGGCCGGATGCCGGGCGGTTTCTGGATTTCGTCTATACCAACACCCTGTCCTCCCTGCCGGTCGGCAAGGTGCGTTATGGGCTGATGCTGCGCGAGGATGGGCATGTGCTGGATGACGGCACCTGTGCGCGGCTGGGGGAAGACCATTGGCTGATGACCACCACCACTGCCGCCGCCGGGCTGGTGATGCGGCATCTGGATTTTGTGAGCCAGGCGTTTTGCGCCGGGTGGCAGGTGCGCTTTGTGTCGGTGACGGAAAGCTGGGCACAGTTTGCCGTGGCCGGGCCGCTGGCGCGGGATATGGTGACATCCGCCCTTGGCCATGCGCCTGACCTGCCATTCATGGGCTGCGCGCCGGTGGTGGTGCAAGGCGTGGCGGGGCGGTTGTTCCGCATCTCCTTCTCCGGCGAGGAGGGGTATGAGCTGGCCGTGCCCACCCGCTATGGCGAGGCGCTGTTCCGAGACCTGACGGCGCGGGCCGAAACCATGGGTGGCGGGCTCTATGGGATGGAGGCGCTGAATGTGCTGCGGATCGAGAAAGGGTTCATCACCCATGCCGAGATCCATGGCCGCACCACCGCCTTTGACATCGGTATGGAAAAGATGATCAGCGGCAAGAAAGACTGTATCGGCAAGGCGTCGGCGGCGCGCCCCGGCATGACCGGGCCTCTGCGCGAGCAGATGGTGGGGCTGATGCCGCTGACCGATACCGTGCTGACGGCGGGGGCGCATCTGTTTGCCCAAGGCGCGGAGCTGACGCGCGAAGGCTCGGCGGGTTATGTCACATCCGTGGGCTATTCGCCGACCCAGCAAAGCCATCTGGCGCTGGGGTTCCTGAGGAATGGCCGCGCCCGCATGGGTGAAACGGTGCGGCTGGTCGACCGGCTGCGCGGGGTGGACGTGCTGTGCCGGGTGAGCGACCCGGTGTTTCATGATCCCAAGGGGGAGAAGCTGCGTGCCTGACCTGATTGCCAAACCCGCGCTGGGCGCGGCCCCGGTGACCCATGCCGGCACCACGCTGGCAGAAGCAGCGATGCCGCAGATGACGTCGATCGCGCCCTGGCCGGGGCACGCGGCGGCGGTAGGGCTGGCACTGGGGATGGCGTTTCCGGCCCCGAATTGCATGACCGAAGCCGGGCGCGCAAGGCTGGTCTGGGCCGGGCGCGACATGGCCTTTCTGATCGGTGAGGTGCCGCCCGATGGTCTGCCCGCAGCGGTGACGGATCAGGCTGACGGCTGGGCCGCGCTGCACCTGTCGGGCGTGCGGGCTGTGGAGGTGCTGGCGCGGCTGGTGCCGCTGGATCTGCGCGACATGCGGCGGGGGCAGGCGTTGCGCACCGCGCTCAACCACCTGCCGCTGCTCCTGATTGCCGAAGGGGAGGGGGCGTTTACGCTGCTGACCTTCCGCTCAATGGCGCGGACCGCATGGCATGAGGTTGAAGATGCGATGGTGAAGGTTGCGGCAAGGGTGGCGCTGACCCCATAAACTTTCGCGGTGGTAGGTGGCAGGAGCGCGCCGCGCTCTCTATGCTTTGCAGCTTTCACAAATACTCCCGGGGGTCCGGGGGCAGGCAGCCCCCGGGGGTGGCCGCAGGGCCTACCAGTGGCCGGTATTTTCCATGCTGACCCAGGGCTCTGCGTGGGCCAGCGCCTCACCCTTCTGCAGCAGTTCGACCGAGATGTTGTCGGGGCTGCGGACAAAGGCCATGCGGCCGTCGCGCGGCGGACGGTTGATCACCACGCCATTGGCCTGCAAATGGGCGCAGGTGGCGTAGATGTCGTCCACCTCATAGGCCAGATGGCCGAAATGGCGGCTGTCCGAGGGCAGGCCATCATCGCCGTCCCAGTTATAGGTCAGCTCGACCGGGCATTCCGGCTGGCCGGGGGGGGCCATGAAGATCAGCGAGAACCGCCCGGTTTCGCTTTCATGACGGCGGGTTTCTTCCAGCCCGAGCAGGCGGTAAAACGCCATCGACGCCTCCAGATCCAGAACCCGGACCATGGTGTGCAGGTATTTCAAAGCCATCGCAATTTCTCCTTGTACTTCCGCACCTATCTTAACGCGGTTGCCGGGAAAGGCGAGGGGCGCGGTGGCCGCTGTTCCTGTGCCGATACCCCAGCCCCCGCCTTTGCGTCGCCCCCGCCTTTGTATCAATGAATCCATGCCCCTGCAGGATGACCTGCAACAGAATGGACGCGCACCCTTGCGAGGGTTCCCCAACCTCTCGTATCCTGCGCGCCAATACGACCCACATCTTGTGAACGCCCGGATTCGAAAGGCCACCCCTATGCCGCTGTCCCCTGATCAGATCGCTGAAATCGAAGCCGCGCGCAGCACCCCGCGCCAGACCCTGCGGGCGGTGTCCGACGGGATGGAGGCGCATCTCTACCGCGCGCATGAGGTGCTGGACCACGGCTTCATCCGGGTCATCGACTATATGGGCGATGACGCGGCCATCGTGCAGGCCGCACGCGTCAGCTATGGCGCGGGCACCAAGCATGTGTCGAATGACGAAGGGCTGATCCGTTACCTGATGCGGCACTGGCATTCGACCCCGTTCGAGATGTGCGAAATCAAGCTGCACGTCAAACTGCCGGTCTTTGTCGCCCGCCAGTGGATCAGGCACCGCACCGCCAACGTCAACGAATACTCCGCGCGCTATTCGATTCTGGACCGCGAATTCTACATCCCCGCCCCCGACCAGCTGGCCGCGCAAAGCACGGTCAACAATCAGGGGCGCGGGGCTGTGCTGGAGGGCGAGGAGGCCGCCCGGGTGCTGGAGATCCTGAAACGCGACGCGGGGCAGGCGTTTGACAGCTACGAGTCGATGCTGAGTCAGGACGGCCAGCAGGGGCTGGCGCGCGAACTGGCGCGGATGAACCTGCCGATGAACACCTATACCCAATGGTATTGGAAAACCGACCTGCACAACCTGTTCCACTTCCTGCGCCTGCGCGCCGACGCCCATGCGCAATATGAAATCCGGGTGTTCGCCGACGCGATTGCGGCTTGTGTGAAGGACTGGGTGCCTTTGGCCTTCGCCGCGTTCGAAGATTACCGGATGGGCGGGGTGACGTTGAGTGCGAAGGCGGTGGAGGTGTTGAAGCGGCGGCTGGCGGGCGAAGTCGTGGGCCAGCCGGAGAGCGGGATGAGCAAGGGGGAATGGCGGGAGTTTGAGGGGGTTTGGGGGTGAGTTGCGGCCCCGGCATCGCGGGGGCGAAAGCGATCAAGCGAAGCGTTTTCAGCGGCTCGCAATTCTGTGCGCCGTTGGTTGTAGGATAGGTGCAAATGAAGCTGGAGATCACACAGGTAAGTCTTTCAACTTCAGATTTGTACTATATCTGCCAGATGGTAGATCAGGTAACGAGTGATCCATTTGGCTGGCTGAGACATATTGAAGACTTCGCTGGAGATATGTCCTGCTCACGACTGTTAAACAGCTTCCCCAAATGGACTCCCTTGCATGAGTTCATCGAGTTTGTAGTTTTGAGTGTAGCGCATGAAGATGCTATTTTAACTGCCGATGATTTTCTTGTTTCTGAGGGAGATCCAATCGAAAAGGCGCGCCGAGGTAAAATTCCTTGGATCGATACGCTTCTTGCATCAAACGGCTTCCAGCACTCGTATCGCAAGTATGTTTCTTCAGGCGGGGAAGAGTCATTTCAAGACTACTTGGACGAGATGGGGCTTGCTGGCCCGCTCGACGAACTATTGTACGGCGTGTCTCGGCAAGTCTTCCATGTTCTGTTCCAGAATCGAAAGGTGCTGCGGAACTTTGGTGAAATGATGGTACATTACGTTGCTAGTACTGGCCTTTCCCTTTATCCTGATAGCTACACTGAGCGTGGAGCGCTTAAAAGAGCTCGGCCACCAGTTTGGGCGCGAAATGCAGTGTTTCATAGAGACAAAGGATGCTGTGTGGTTTGTGGAACTGATTTAACCAAATTGATTAATCAGCGAACTCAACTCCATTTTGATCACATCATTCCTCTTGTTTCAGGTGGAATGAATGACATAACCAACCTTCAATTGCTTTGCTCTTCGTGCAATTTGTCAAAGGGAGGCCGCAACCGGAACACAAGTTTTCGTGTGGATGAGTGGTATTCCATTGAGGACGAGGAGTAACGTGACGGCTTCACCCCACCATCCTTCCCCACCTCGAGCACCATCCATCCGCCGCATCGGCGGGGTGAACCCCGCCCTACGCATGGTGCAAATGGCGCGCCCAACCTCCCCCTATCCCCCTAACCCGAATCGCCCTATGCTGCAGCGCAGAAACGGGGGTCCCTATGGGTCAGGTCATCACGGTTGCGCAGCAGAAGGGTGGGTCGGGCAAGACCACGCTTTCGGTCAATCTGGCGGTGGAGCTGGTGCGGCGGGGGGTGTCGGTGGCGTTGCTCGACACCGATCCGCAAGGCTCACTTGGCCGCTGGTTCATGGCGCGGCGCGACCGGCTGGGTGATCCGGGGATGGATCTGTCGACCGCTTCTGCCTGGGGCGTGGGCTATGAATGTGAAAAGCTGCGCAAAACCCATGACGTCGTGATCATCGACACGCCACCCAAGATCGACGCCGATCTGCGGCCCAGCTTGCGCGAGGCGTCACTCGTGCTGATCCCGGTCTCGGCCAGCCATGTCGATCTGTGGGCGACCGACGGGGTGCTTGATCTGGCCGCGCGCGAAAGCCGACCCGTCATGATCGTGCTAAACCGCTGCAAGGCGGGCACGCGGCTGGGGGAAGAGGTGGCCAATGCCGCCGGCGATCTGGCCGAGGTGGCAAGCGCGCGGCTGGGCCAGCGGGTCGGCTATGCCGAGACGATGGGCAACGGGCTGGCCGTGGCGGAGGTGGGCAAATCGCCCGCTGCGGGCGAGATTGCAGCGCTGGCCACGGAAGTGATGGCGCGGCTTCAGTCCTGAAGCGTCTTGGCCTGAGGCGATTTGGCCTGAGCCTTCAGTCCTGAGGCGTTTCGCCCTGAGGTTTGCCGGGGTTCACCGGCGGCTGATCCGACGGCGCATCCGGCCCGCGCACGATCAGCACCCAGAAGGCAAAGGCACCCAGCGCGGCCGAGATCAGGCCCCAGCCGGTGCTGCCATTCACAAACTCCACCGCCGCCCAGACCACGGGGACCAGCGCGGACAGCCAGCGCACCAACGGTCTGGCAAAGAACGGGTGATTGGGGTCGAGGAACTTTTTCATGCGCGCCTTTCCGGTGTTGTGATGGAGGTAGCGATTAAGTCCGCGCAATCCAACCCCTGAATGCCGTGAAATCTGCGCGAAGGTGCCGTTATGTTGCCCAGATCAAAGCGTCAGGCTGGTGGCATGCGTGTGCCCTTTATCCTCTTCGTGCTCTCTTTTCTGGCAGCTCTGGCGGGGCTGTGGCTGACCGGCGCGTGGGATGCCCCGCCGGTGCTGCTGGCGCTGCTGTCGGCCTTTGCCGCGATGATCCTGATGCTGCTGGCCAAGCCGGAAGCTGCGCCAAAGGTCCCGCCGCGCAGCATTGTCATCGACGGGTCCAACATCATGCACTGGAAGGATGACACCCCGCAGATGGCCACGCTGCGCGAGGTGGTGGGTTTGCTGAGCGATCAGGGGTATCAGCCCGGCGTGGTGTTCGATGCCAATGCCGGATACAAGCTGACGGGCCGCTATATGGACGACCGCCCGCTGGCGCGCGCGCTTGGCCTGCCCGCCGACCGGGTGCTGGTGGTGCCGAAGGGCGAGGCGGCGGACCCGGTGATCCTGACCGTGGCGCGCGAGCTGGGGGCGTCGGTGCTGAGCAACGACCGCTTTCGCGACTGGGCCGCGGATTTTCCCGAAGTGGCGCAGCCGGGTTACGTGCGGCGCGGTGGCTATCGCGACGGGGTGCTGTGGATGGACACCGCGCGCTAACAAACGGCGCGCTAACGCTTGCGCCGTTTGACGCCGCCGCGCTGGCCGGGGCGGCCTGCGGTGGACCGGCCCGCCATTTTCTGCGCCTCATCCACCGCATCCTCGATCACCGATTGCCGGGCCATCGGGTCATCGTGGACCGCCAGCTCTACCGCTTCCAGCCGCTTGACCTCATCGCGCAGGCGGGCGGCCTCTTCAAACTCCAGGTTTTCGGCGGCCTTGCGCATCTGCAGGCGCAGGGCATCGAGGTGGGCGGCAAGGTTCTGGCCGACCATGGGCTTGCCGACCTTTGCGGTGACGCGGGCCATGTCGGTATCGCCCTGCCACAGGCCTTGCAGCACATCTTCAACGTTTTTCTTCACCGTCATCGGTGTGATGCCGTGTTCAAGGTTATAGGCGATCTGCTTGTCGCGGCGGCGGTTGGTTTCGCGCAAGGCCCGCTCCATGCTGCCGGTGACGCGGTCGGCATACATGATGACCCGGCCTTCGGAATTGCGCGCGGCACGCCCGATGGTTTGGATCAGCGAGGTTTCAGAGCGCAGGAAGCCTTCCTTATCCGCGTCCAAGATCGCCACCAGCCCGCATTCGGGGATATCGAGACCCTCACGCAGCAGGTTGATGCCGACCAGCACATCGAACGCGCCAAGGCGCAGGTCGCGCAGGATCTCGATCCGTTCGATGGTGTCGATGTCGGAGTGCATATAGCGGATGCGGATGCCCTGTTCGTGGAAATACTCGGTCAGGTCTTCGGCCATGCGTTTGGTCAACGTGGTGACCAGCACGCGCAGATCCTGAGCCGCCACTTTGCGGATTTCGTCCAGAAGGTCATCGACCTGCATCTCAACTGGGCGGATCTCGACCATGGGGTCGACCAGCCCGGTGGGGCGGATCACCTGTTCGGTGAAGACGCCGCCGGCCTGCTCCATCTCCCACGCTGCCGGTGTGGCACTGACGAACACCGATTGCGGGCGCATCGCATCCCATTCCTCGAACTTCAATGGCCGGTTGTCCATGCAGGATGGCAGTCGGAAGCCGTGTTCGGCCAGCGTCATCTTGCGCCGGAAGTCGCCCTTGTACATGCCGCCGATCTGCGGGACGGAAACGTGGGATTCGTCGGCAAACACGATGGCATTGTCGGGAATGAATTCGAACAGGGTCGGTGGCGGTTCGCCGGGGGCACGGCCTGTCAGGTAGCGCGAATAATTCTCGATGCCGTTGCAGACGCCGGTGGCTTCCAGCATTTCCAGATCGAAACTGGTGCGCTGTTCCAGCCGCTGCGCTTCCAGCAGCTTGCCCTCACTTACCAGCTGGTCCAGCCGCTGGCGCAGCTCCTTTTTGATGCCGATCACCGCCTGCTGCATCGTCGGGCGGGGGGTCACGTAATGGCTGTTGGCGTAGATACGGATCTGTTTGAAGCTGTCGGTTTTCGCCCCGGTCAGCGGATCGAATTCCACAATCGCCTCAAGCTCTTCGCCAAAGAAGCTGAAGCGCCATGCACGGTCATCAAGGTGGGCGGGCCAGACCTCAAGGCTGTCGCCGCGCACCCGGAAGCTGCCGCGCTGAAACGCCTGATCATTGCGGCGGTATTGCTGGGCCACCAGTTCGGCCATCACCTTGCGCTGGTCGTAGGACTCGCCCACCAGCAGATCCTGCGTCATCGCCGAATAGGTCTCGACCGAGCCGATACCGTAGATGCACGACACCGAGGCGACGATGATCACATCATCGCGCTCCAACAGCGCCCGCGTGGCCGAGTGGCGCATGCGGTCGATCTGTTCGTTGATCTGGGATTCCTTCTCGATATAGGTGTCAGAGCGGGCGACATAGGCTTCGGGCTGGTAGTAATCGTAATAGCTGACGAAGTATTCCACGGCATTTTCGGGAAAGAACCCCTTGAATTCGCCGTATAATTGCGCCGCGAGGGTCTTGTTGGGGGCAAGGATAATTGCCGGTCGCTGGGTTTCTTCGATGATCTTGGCCATGGTAAAGGTCTTGCCAGTGCCGGTGGCCCCCAGCAGCACCTGATTATGCTCGCCCGCCCGCACGCCTGCGGACAGTTCGGCAATCGCCGTCGGCTGGTCACCTGCAGGCTGAAACGGTGTGGACAGCACAAACCGCCGCCCGCCTTCCAGCTTTGGCCGGGTCAGCACCTCGGGGCGTTCGGTCAGGGCGTTGGCATTGTTGTGGGGCATGGCAGCTTTCCGGTCGGGACGATTCCTTGGCAAGGCCCCAATGTATTCCGTTTTTGTTCCCATAAAAGGGGGGTGGCACCGGAAGATTAACCCTCATTGCGGCAGGGTTAAGGTATGTGATTCAATTTTAGCGAAAACAAGCCGCAAGCTTGCATCTTTTGGTTGAAAGACGGGGGCGGCTTTGGCACAGTGATCCGGCAAGCAGCAAACTGAAGCTGTCGGTTGATCGCACCACACCCCACCCACACCCCGTGATCAGCCGACAGCGGCTTGCTTGGCCCTTGCGCCCTGTGGTGCTTTTCCTGCATATATCCCCTGTCTGTACCGGAGGTTTTCCCTATGCGCGCCCGCATCTATCAGCCCACCAAGACCGCGATGCAATCGGGCACCGCCAAGACCAAAGGCTGGGTGCTGGATTTCGCCCCCGCCTCGGCGCGGGAAGTTGATCCGCTGATGGGTTGGACCTCATCAGGTGACACGCAGGCACAGGTGGTGCTGCACTTTGACACGCTGGACGCGGCCGAAGCCTATGCGCAGGCCAAGGGCATCAACTATGACGTGCAACTGCCCAAGGCGCGCAAACCCCTGATCCGGGCGCGGGGCTATGGCGAGAACTTTGCCACCGACCGCCGTGGGGTCTGGACTCACTGACGTTTGTTGTAAATCGGGACATAGTTGCTGCCGTTTGGGGTAAGGTTTTGCCGGTTACGGGCAAAGGTTTTTAAGTCGTTATTTTTGTTGGGGCTGGATTCGGAAGTCGCTCTCGCACTGCAGGTGCATTTGAACGAGTGGCCAAACAGGCGTGCAGCGTCCGAAAGTTAGATCTGGCTGGGCGCGGTCTGCCCCGAGAACGGGCGAAAGTCAGGTGAAATCCTTGAATTTGCCTGGGACCGTGCCTCAACAAGGCAGCCTGCTGGGATATGGCGCACACTGATACCCCGGTCATCAGTCGCAACGGGCTGAGATGGTGTGACCCGCCTCGGGAGTATGGCCCGCCGAAGACCCTCTACAATCGCTGGAAGCGTTGGGGCGACATGGGCGTTTTCGCACGGATGAAGGGGCTAGCCTCCGAAGGCGGCGAAGAGAAGGTCGTCATGATCGACGCGACGTACCCGACGCGACCGTTGATCGGGAAGGCCGGATCACGCCCCAAGAGTTACACGTTCCGGGGGGCAAAGTGCCAAAAAATCAGACGCACGGATATGCCGGGCCACCCGTGATCATCGCTCGGCGAAGGGCGGGCGGGCAGGATGACCGGACGCAATCACTGGCCCGATGTCGCAAACCCTGCACCCACAAGCAGGGAGGGGAGCATACACCCGCACACATTGAGCCGATGCTACGGGCCTGCGTTGGCGGCCTTGTCTCAGGGAGGAATAACATGAAGCGACATATTATCGGAACCGTTTCGGCTGCGGCGCTGCTGCTGCCGGGGGCGGCATTTGCGCAGGACACAATCAAGGTCGGCATTCTTGTGGCATTGGAGGGTGCCTTTGCCGAAGGGGGTGCGGACGCTGTGCGCAACGTCGAACTGGCGCTGCAGCAGGCGGGTGGCATGGCCGGGGGCAAGACGATTGAAACCGTGATTGCGCCCACCGACACCACGCCTGACACCGCCGTCCGTCAGGCCCGCCGGCTGATTGAGCAGGATGGGGTGGATATCATCCTTGGCCCGCTGTCCGGATCGGAAGGCATCGCGATGCGCGACTATGCCAAGACCATTCCGGACAAGACGGTCATCAACGGCATCTCCGGCGCGCTGGAGACAACATGGGTTGACCCGGCACCGAACTTCTTCCGCTTCAATCTGGACGGGGCGCAATGGGGATCGGGCCTTGGGGCCTATGTGGTCAATGAAAAGGGCTGGAACCGGGTTGTGACGGTCGCGGCCGACTATTCGTTCGGCTACACCAACTTTCTCGGCTTTGCCGTCGACTTCTGCAAATCAGGCGGCGAAATTGTCGAAAAGTTTTGGGTACCGCTGGGCAGCAGCGACTTTGGCGGCGTGATCGCGGCCCTCCCGGATGATGTGGATGCCATCTATCTGGGGATGGGTGGCACGGATGCCATCAACTTCCTGAACCAGTTCGAACAGGCGGGTGCCGAGACCAATCTGATCGGCGGTTCGATCATGGCAGATGCCACGGTTCTGGGCTCGCGCGGGCGGGCAAAGGAGGCGCTGATCGGCACGCCGACTTCGGGTCCGCTGGCCAATGACAACCCCGATGAGGCGTGGCAGACCTATCTGCAGGCCTATCAGGAGGCCTTCCCTGAAAATGAGCGGCTCCCGACGCCTTCGCTGTTTGGCGTCGGCTACTACAATGCCACGCTGGCGATGATCGCGGGGCTGAACGCTGTGAACGGCGATATGGGCGAGGGTCAGGCGGCACTGCACGAGGCCTTGTCGTCGCTGTCGCTCGACACACCGCTGGGCAATGTGACGCTGAACGAAAACCGTCAGGCGACCGGGTCGGTCTTTGTGACCGAGGTGGTCGAGGGGGCCGATGGCAATCTGACCAGCACGTTCAAGGCCCGCACCGATGGTGTGACCCAGACGCTGGGCATGACGGCGGAAGAATTCACCGCCATGGGCCTGCCGTCGCGCGACAATCCGGATTGCACCGCATTGGGCGGGAAAGGCTGATCTGCCGCTGCTGCGACGACTTGTCCGGGCGACCTTCAGGCCGCCCGGCCATTTCAGCAAGGCCGGTCGCAGAAAGCGGTTCCCAAAAGGCCGCGTCCCATGTCCCTGATCACCTATCTCACGCGCATCCATTTTGCTGACCGCGTCCTGGAAGACGCGTTGTCAGAAGAATTGCGCATTCTTAAGGTCCACCGCCCTCTTGTGGTCACAGACGATTCGAGCGGGATCGAGGATGCTTATGACCGGCTGCAGGATGCCATGCCGCGCGGTTGCACGCCGAACCGGGTCGCCGTGACGGCGGCAACCGGGGCTGTCGCGCGGTCGCTTGCGTCAACGGTTCACGGTTTTGCCTGTGATGCGGTGCTGGCCCTTGGCGGCGCGGTGGCACTTGGTCTTGCCCGCCGCGTGGTGCAGGGTCTTCCGCACCGGCCGGGCGCGCCCGAATGGCCACTTATCACCATTCCGATGACGACCGAAACCGTGGGTCTCGGGCCGTTGCCGACCTCGCTGGCCGAGGCAGGGCCGCGTCTTGGGACCGGCAAGTCCCGGCGCGGTCCGGGCATGGTTCCGACCATGGTCCTTTGCGATCCGACGCTGACGCTGGGGGCCGGGCAAGAGGCAACGGCGGCGGCCGGCATGGATGCGCTGACCCATTGTATCGAGGCCTATCTGGGCGCGGGATGGAACCCGCCCGCCGATGGGATTGCGCTGGATGGTGTGCGCCGGGCGGCGGGGCATCTTGAGCGGGCTGTCAGCGATGGCAACGACCTGGGCGCGCGGCGTGAACTGCTGGCGACCGCCCTGAATGCCGGTCTGGTCACGCAAAAGGGGCTTGGCGCGGTACACGCACTGGCCTACGCTATCGAGGCAGAGACCGGATCGCCGTACCGGCACGGCTGGCTGCATGCGTCGATCCTGCCGCCGGTGCTCAAGTTCAACGCGCCCGCAGTCGGGGACCGCTACGATCTGGTGTTGCAGGCGATGGGTGCGCCGCCGGGGGCGTCTCTGTCCGATGCGCTGGCAGCGCTGGGGGCGCGGTTGTCGCTGCCGCTCTGCCTTGGCCCGATTGCCGCGGATGTCAGCCACCGTATTGCCCGCCGGGCCGAGGAAGACCCCGCCACACGCACCAATCCGCGCCACATCACGGCGGCAGATTATCAGCGGATGCTGGAAGGGGCTCAGCGATGAAAGGGGGCATCGCACCGCAAACAGGGTTGTTTAACTGCGTCGTTACCCTAAGCTTTAACGCGGACTGCATCGCAAGATTGCGGGAGGGAGGAGAATGAGTTCTGCACTCGCCGTGTTTCACGGGCCGTTCGGTCGTGTCTGCCTGTATGGTATGGACCGGTCGATGGTGCCTCATGCCCACCGCGAAGGGCATCTGATCTTTCATGTTCAGGGCCCCCCCAGCCAGGTGGTTGTCGAAGGGCGCACATTTCCGTTTTCGGCCGGGCAGGCGGTGGCGATCAGCCCCTGGCAGCCGCATTATTACCAGACGCTGGACCACAGCACGCCCACGCTCGCGCTGGTGTGTTATATCCGCCCTGCATGGTTTCTGGAAGCCAGCCGCCGGTCGACAGCATCGCTGCGCTTTGGCCGTGTGGGGATAGAGGTGACCGATCCGCTGGCAAGGCTGGTCTATGCCAACGCCCATGCAATGCTGGATGCCGAACACGACGATCCGTTCATCGAAGAGCGTCTGTGTGCGCTGACCCAAGGGTGTTTCGACCAGTCCTGGCAATGGACCGAGCGCGGGGCGGGGTTCGTCGGGCAAGACCTGCCGATGCGCGATTTTCGTGTGCGCAAGGCCATGCGCCTGTTCCGCGACCAGCTTGGCGAGCCGTTCGACATGGACGCCGTGGCGCGCGAGGTTGGTCTGTCCCGTCCCCATTTCTTCAAACTGTTCCGCCTGCAGATCGGCGTGACGCCGAACGTCTATCTGAACGCGCTGCGGATGGAGCATGCCATCGAGCGGCTGTCGGCAGGGCAGGCTGCCGTGGCCGAGATCGGGTTCGACCTGGGGTTTTCCAGCCAGGCGAGTTTTTCGCGGTTCTTCATCGCCAATGGGGTGGTGGCACCCAGCGCCTACCGGCGCAGCGTGCAGGTCTCTGCCGCCCTGTAACGGGCTGATCTTTTCCCGACACAGGCGCATTTGCCGACCCCGGGGGCAAGGAACAGACTGTCGGGTATGCCCTTTCTTCGCCCCGCAGCCTAGCGTTTTACGGGGGAACGGCCATCCGCAGGATCGCCAAGAGGAGCAACAACGTCACCAATGCACAGGTTTGCCACGCGCCATCCGGTCTGGGCCTTCGTCATCGCCATTGCGGCGGTGCTTGTGCTGTGGCTGATCTTCGCCCCCTGGCCTGCAGGTCTGGAACAGGTGATGGGCCGCAAGCGCGTCTTTCTGAATGCAGTGTTTGGCGGCATCACGCTTGGGGCCCTTTATTTTCTGGTGGCGTCCGGATTTACACTGATCTTCGGGCTGATGCGGAATGTGAACCTGGCGCATGGGTCGCTGTACCTGATCGGCGGCTATCTGGGATATGAGGTTTCCGATGCGACGGGGTCATGGCTGCTGGCCTTTCCGGTGGTGTTTGTCGTCGTCGCGGCGCTGGGCCTTGTTTTGCAACATCAGGTGTTTCGCCGGATGGAGGGACAGGATCTGCGCCAGACCATGGTGACCATCGGCCTGTCCATCGTTCTGGCCGATATCATGCTGTGGACCTGGGGCGGGCAGTCCTACACGGTGCTGGCCCCTGACTGGTTGTCGGGGCCGGTGGAACTGCCCATCATCAGCGGGATCGGGCAGGACGGGACCCCAGCCTACTTGCGTTATCCCAGCGTGCGCATCGCCATTCTGGTGGCGGCCATCCTGATCGGCCTTGCGATGTGGCTGGTTCTGAACCGCACACGGCTTGGCATGCTGATCCGCGCCGGCGTGGACGATCGCGAGATGCTGGCGGCGTCCGGGGTGCGGATTCAGGTGGTGTTTCTGGGCGTGTTTGCCTTCGGGGCCGGGCTGGCGGGCATCGCCGGGATCGTGGGCGGCACGTTTCAGTCTCTGTCGCCCGGTGAGGATACGCGGTTTTTGCTGGCCAGTCTGGTGGTGGTGATCGTAGGCGGCATGGGGTCCATTCCCGGCGCTGCCCTCGGTGCGGTGATCATCGGGCTGGCGGAACAACTGGGCCTTGTCTATGCGCCGACCTATTCGGTCGTCTCCACCTTCCTGATCATGGCGGTTGTGCTGGCCTTCCGCCCGCAGGGATTGCTGGGAGAGGGGCGCTGATGTCCGTGGTTGACCGCGATGCACCAGCCGTGCGGCTGTCTTTGATCGAGCGGGTGGACCCGGTGTGGTGGGTTATCGGGCTTGTGTTGCTGGCCATGCCCGCCTTTGCATCGAATTTCTTTCTGTTTCAGGTCTTTGGCTGGACCTTCATCCTTGGGATGATCGCGCTCAGTCTGATGTTCCTGGCGGGTTATGGCGGTATGGTCAGCCTGTTGCAGATGACGGTTGCGGCGCTGGCGGGCTATATGGTGGCGATCCTTGGCACCTCCGGGGTCGCGCTGAGCATCGGCTTGCCATGGTGGATCCATATCCCGGCGGCCATCCTCATCGCGGCGATCTTTGCCACGCTGATTGGCGCGCTGGCGGTGCGGACCGAAGGGATCTACACCATCATGATCACCCTCGCCATTGCCTCGGCCTTCTTTTACTTCACCCGTCAGAACTACGGTGTGTTCAACGGCTATTCCGGCTTCAACCTGGTGGTCCCGCCGCGTCTGTTCGGGGTCGACTGGCGCCAGCCGGTGCCGTTCTACTATCTGACGCTGGGCTGCGCGGTTCTGTCCTATGCCGCCGTTGTCTATGTGTCGCGCGCGCCGTTCGGGCTGGCGTTGCAGGGCGTGCGCGACAACCCGCGCCGGATGGCAGCCCTTGGGTTTTCCGTCACGGCGCACCGCATCGCGGCCTATACTTTTGCCAGTGTGATTGCCGCCATGGGGGGCATTCTGCTGGTCTGGCAAAATGCGCAGATCTCGCCGGGCACAGCAGGTCTGCCGGCGGTGTTCGACATTCTGGTGATTGCCGTGGTGGGCGGACTTAAGCGGCCCATTGGCCCCTTTATCGGTGCGCTCATCTACGTGCTGTTGCGCGTGTTCTCGCCCGATGTGCTGCTGGCCTTTGGGCTGTCGGGGGAACGCTTCAAGCTGATCATCGGGCTGGGCTTTCTGCTGATCGTGTTCTTCTCTCCTGATGGTGTGCTTGGCCTGTGGGAAAAATGGCGCGCCCGTCAGGCCCGGGGGTCAGATCCCTTGCGCGGAGGGCGGCCATGACGATGCTTGATGCCGCTGCCGACCGGCTGGGGTCCGTCAGTTCCGGCAATGCGCTGGAGTTGCGCGGTGTGACCAAGATGTTCGGCGCACTGGCCGCGATTTCCGACATCACCCTGTCGGTCCGTCCGGGGGAACGGCGGGCCGTGCTGGGGTCGAACGGGGCGGGCAAGACCACGCTGTTCAATTGCGTGACCGGGGACTTTTTGCCGACATCCGGCACGATCCGGCTGTTTGGCGAGGATGTGACGGCCTTTCCCGCCCATGAACGCATCCGCCGTGGCCTGCGCCGGACCTACCAGATATCGCTGCTGTTCGGTGGGCTGACGGTGGCCGACAACGTCTACCTTGCCTGCCGGGGTGTCAGCCGCAGCCGGTTTTCCCTTGTGCGTCCGCGTCGGGGCGACCCTTTGCTGATCCGCGCGGCAGAACTGATCGAGGCGGTTCACATGACCGCCTCGCGCCATGCGATGGTGTCCGACCTGTCCTACGGCCAGCAGCGCCAGCTTGAAATCGCGCTGGCGCTGGCGGGTGCCCCGCGCTTCATCCTGTTTGACGAACCGGCAGCGGGCCTGTCGCCGACCGAGCGGCAGGAGCTGGTGGCGATCCTCACCGGGCTGCCGCGCCACATCGGGTTCATCATCATCGAGCATGACATGGATGTGGCGCTGCGCGTGGCCGAAAACGTGACGATGATGCACAACGGCCGCATTTTCAAAGAGGGCACCCCGGCCGAGATCGAGGGCGACCCCGAGGTTCAGGCGCTGTATCTCGGAGGTGGCCATGACTGAGCGCAAGGGACCCGCCGCGCTGGAGGTGCGTGGTCTGAACGTCTATTATGGGGCCAGTCATGCCCTGCAGGGGGTGGACCTGCGGCTGTCGGGCGGCGTGCTGTCGGTCGTCGGGCGCAACGGCATGGGCAAGACCACGCTGTGCAAGGCGATCATGGGGTTGGTGCCGGTGTCTTCGGGCACGATCACCTTTGCGGGCCAGCCGCTGGTGGGCAAGGGATCTGCCGAGATTGCGAACATGGGCATTGGCTATGTGCCGCAGGGGCGCCGGCTGTGGCGGTCGCTGACCGTGGACGAACATCTGCGCATGATGGCGGGCAGGCGGCCCGGCCCCTGGACCGTTGACCGGGTCTATGCAACCTTTCCGCGTCTGGCCGAGCGCAAGGGCAACGGCGGCGCGCAGCTTTCGGGGGGCGAGCAGCAGATGCTGGCAATTTCCCGCGCGCTTCTGGCCAACCCGCGCCTTCTGGTGATGGACGAGCCGACCGAGGGCCTTGCCCCGGTGATCGTGGCGCAGGTCGAAGAGATGCTGGTCCGTCTGGCCGAGGACGGCGACATGGACGTGCTGGTGATCGAACAGAACATCGGCGTCGCCTGCGGCGTGGCCGATACGGTCGCAATCATGGTCAACGGGCGGATCAACCGCATCGCCCCCGCCCGCGAACTGGCCGCCGACCGCGAATTGCAACAGCGCCTGCTGGGTGTGGGCCGCCACGGCGAGGAGGATGCGCCCGAGGCACAGGCCGCCGCGCCTCAGGCCACCGACGCGCCGAAGGCCGCGAAAATCTACATGGCCAATCCAAAGCCGCCGACCCGCTGGTCGCAGCCCGTGCCGGTGCTGCAGCTGGAACAGATGGCGCGGCTGCAGACCACGGCCCCGGTGGCGCTGGCGCAGGCCGAAATCCGCCCGCTCAGCGCCACGGGCGAACAGGTGGTGATCGTGGCCGGAACGCTGGACACCAAGGGCGACGAGCTGCGCTATATCCGCGACCTGATCCGCGCGGGTGGGCTGGCCGTGCGGATGGTGGACCTGTCCACCACCGGCGGCCATTTTGGGGCCGAAATCCCCGCCCATCAGGTCGCGGCTTTCCACCCGCGCGGGGCTGCGGGCGTGTTTACCGGCGACCGTGGCACGTCGGTTGCCGGCATGACCGAGGCTTTCACGCGCTGGATGGCGCGGGCCTCCGGGGTGGCGGGCGTGATTTCCGCAGGCGGGTCTGGGGGCACCGCGATGGTGGCCCCGGCGCTGCGCGGACTGCCCGTGGGCGTGCCCAAGCTGATCGTCTCGACCGTGGCGAGCGGCGAGGTGTCAAAATACGTCGGCCCCAGCGATATCATGATGATGCATTCGGTGGCCGATGTGCAGGGCCTGAATGCCATTACCGAAGAGGTGCTGGGCAACGCGGCACAGGCCATGATCGGCATGGTGCAGGCCCGCCGTGCCGCGCGCCCGCGCGCGGCTGGCAAACCTGCGATCGGGCTGACCATGTTCGGTGTCACCACGCCTTGCGTCCAGCAGATCACCACGGCGCTGCGCGACGAATACGATTGCCTCGTGTTCCACGCCACCGGCATCGGCGGGCAGGCGATGGAAAAGCTGGTGGATGGCGGCAAGGTTCAGGGCGTCATCGACGTGACCACGACCGAGGTCTGCGACATGATGTGGGGCGGCGTCTTTCCGGCTACCGAAGACCGCTTCGGCGCGGTCATCCGCCGCCGCATGCCATACGTGGGATCGGTCGGCGCGCTGGATATGGTGAATTTTGGCGCACCCGACACCGTGCCCGAAAAATACCGTGGGCGGCTGTTTTATGAACACAACCCGCAGGTCACGCTGATGCGGACCACGCCTGCCGAGAACACCGCGATGGGCCGATGGATCGCCGCGCGGCTGAACGAGATGGAGGGGCCGGTGCGGTTCTTCCTGCCCGAGGGCGGCGTCTCGGCGCTGGATGCGCCCGGCCAGCCGTTTCACGATCCCGCCGCCCGCGCCGCCCTTTACACCGCGATCGGGGAAACGCTGCGCCAGACCGCGACGCGCCAGCTGATCCGCCTGCCGCATCATATCAATGATCCAGCCTTTTCCCAGGCGCTTGTCGCTGCGTTCCGCAGCCTGCATGGGGCCCCGAAAACCCGCCGAAAGGATGCCCGCAAATGATCCGCCGCGACGATATCCTGCACAAGTTCCGTGGCATGATCGCCGATGGCATTCCCATCGTGGGCGGCGGCGCGGGCACGGGCCTGTCGGCCAAATGCGAAGAGGCGGGCGGGATCGATCTGATCGTCATCTACAACTCGGGCCGCTACCGCATGGCGGGCCGGGGCTCGCTCGCAGGGCTGATGCCTTATGGCGACGCGAACGGCATCGTGGTCGAGATGGCCGCCGAGGTTTTGCCGGTGGTGAAGCACACCCCCGTTCTGGCCGGCGTCTGCGCCACCGACCCCTTCCGCCTGATGGATGTGTTTCTGGACGACCTCAAGCGGATCGGCTTTTCCGGTGTCCAGAACTTTCCCACCGTGGGGCTGATCGACGGCACCTTCCGCGCGAACCTTGAAGAAACCGGGATGAGCTATGCGCTGGAAGTGGAGATGATCGCCAAGGCCCGCGCCCGCGACATGCTGACCACGCCTTACGTGTTTGACGCGGCATCGGCGGCCGCCATGGCGGGGGCGGGGGCCGATATCATCGTGTGTCATCTGGGCCTGACCACCGGCGGCAGCATCGGGGCGGAAACCGCGCTGAAACTAAGCGATTGCCCGGCACTGGTTGATGACTGGGCCGCGGCGGCTCTGGCGGTGAACCCTGATGCCATCGTGCTGGTCCATGGCGGGCCGGTGGCGATGCCGGAGGATGCCGAATACGTCCTGAAAAATACAAAGCACTGCCACGGCTTCTACGGAGCCTCTTCCATGGAGCGGCTGCCGACAGAGATGGCGCTGACCGAACAGACCAAGCGTTTCAAACAAATTCAAGGCCGATAGGGAGCATGACATGACCGGGCAACTGATCGGACAACTGATCTTGTGGCTGATTGTGGCGATTGTCGCCATCGCAATCCTCTACTGGGTGATGCAATGGCTGTTTCGCAGGTCCACCAAGGAAGTCGCCTTTGTGCGCACCGGATTTCTGGGCGAAAAGGTGGTGATCGACGGCGGTGCCTTCGTCTGGCCGATCATTCACGATATCACGCCTGTGAACATGAACGTGCTTCCGCTCAAGGTCAGCCGCACCAAAGGGGCCGCGCTGATCACCAAGGACCGGATGCGCGTGGATGTGGAGGCAGAATTCTACGTCCGCGTGCGGCCCACCCCGGCCTCGGTTGCCACTGCGGCCTCGACCCTTGGCCGCCGCACACTGGAACCCGAAACGCTGCATGCGCTGCTGTCGGGCAAGTTCGAAAGTGCGCTTCGTGCGGTTGCCGCCGAGATGGAAATGGGTGCCATGCACGAGACCCGCGCCACCTATGTGGCCCGCGTGCGTGAGGCGGCACAGGAAGATCTGGAGAAGAACGGGCTTGAACTGGAATCCGTGGCCATTCTGGACATTGACCAGACCAGCCTGGAATTCTTCAACCCCTCCAACCGGTTCGATGCCGAAGGTCTGACCGTCCTGATCAAGGACATCGAGGCCCGCCGCAAGATCCGCAACGACATCGAACAGGATGCGATGATCCAGATCCGCACCCGCAACCTTGAGGCCGAAAAGCAGGCGCTGGAGATCGAGCGGGCATCCGAGGAAGCGCGCCTTGAGCAGGAACGCGATGTGGAATTCCGCCGCGCCCGGCAGCGCGCCGAACTGGCCCGTGAACGTGCCACCCGCGAGACCGAGGCGGAAGAGGCCCAGATCACCTCACGCGAGGTGATCGAGATGGCACGCATCGCCAATGAGCGCACCATTGCCGAGGCCCGGATCGCATCGGAGCTTGATATCCGGGGCCGCGAGATTGCACGGCAAAAGGCGGTCGATGCCGATGAGCTTGCCGCGCGCGAAGACATCGAACGCGCGCGGATTCTTCAGGAACGTGCTCTGAAAGAGGCGCGCATCACGAATGAACAGGAAACCAGCACACAGGAAATCGCCCGCGCCCGCGCGCTGGAGGCCGCAGAGATCGAGGCACGCGAGGCCACCGAACGCGCCCGTATCGCGCAGGAAAAGGCGCTGACAGAGGCGCGCATTGCCAAGGACCGGGAAACTCAGGCCCTTGAAATCGCGCGCCAGCAGGCCACCGCCCAGGCCGAGATCGAGGCGGCCGAGGCCACTGAGAAGCGCAACATGGCCAAGACCTTGCTGATCAATCAGACCCGCATCCGGGGCGAGGAAACCATCCGCAAGCAGGAGATTGACCGTCAGAAGTCGTTGGACGAGGCCGAAATCGCCGCCCATGAGGCGACTGAACGGCTGCGCATCGTACAGGCAGCGCAGGTGTCCGAGGCGCGCATCAGCGAGGACCAGCGCATCCGTGAGATGGAAATCAGCCGCCAGCAGGCTATCGAGGCGGCCGAGATCGCCGCCGGTCAGGCCGTCGATGCCGCACGCATCGCACGCGAAAAGGCGGTGGCCGCAGAACGCATCGCCGCAGACCTTGCGACCCGCAGCACCGAGATTGCGCGCGACACCGCGCTGGATCAGGCGCGCGTGGCGTCAAGCCAGACCGTCGATCAGGCCCGCATTGTCACCGAACAGGCGCTGGACGAGGCGCGCGTCGCCGCCGAACAGGCGGTGGAGGCCGCCCGCATCGCCCAGAAACGCAGTCTGGAGGCTGAACGCATTACCGCCGAACAGGCGGTGCGCACCCAGGCCATCACCCGCGATAAGGCGCTGGAAGCGGCCGAGATTGCCCGCCGCGAGGCGGTGGAGCGCGCCCGTATTGCCGCCGATCTGGCGCTGGAACAGGACCGCATCAGCAGTCAGAAAACCCGCGAGGTCACCGATATCGACCGCAAGCGCGAGGTCGAGGCCGCCGAAGATGCACGCGTGGTCGATCTGGCCACGGCCAAATCTGCCCGCGCCGCAGCCGAGGCCGAGGTCCGGCGCGCGCAACTGGCCGCGCAGGCCTCTGTAGAGACCGCTGAGGTGGAGCGCGACCGCGCCGTCGAGACCGCCCGCGTGGAACGCCGCCAGTCTTTGGAGCAGTTGGAAATCGCCCGCGTGCAGGCCCTGCGCGAAGCCGAGATCGAGTCACAGGAAGATGTGGAACGCACCCGGATCGCTTCGGAACGCGGCCTCGACGAGATCCGCATCGCCCATCAGACCGAACGCCGCCGTCTGGAGGTGGAGCGCGAGCGCAGTGTGGAAACGGCCCAGATGGAAAAGGCCATTTCCCTTTACCAGAAGTCACTGGAGGAAAGTGCCGCCCGGGCCGAGGCCGACGTTGCCCGCGCTCTGGCAGCGCAGGCCGAGGAAAAGGTCAAGACCGTGCGCGAAACCGAAGTGGCCGAGCGCCGGAAATCCGTCGATGTGCTGATGGCCGAGAAAGCCGCAGCAGAGGCACGGCTGATGGCCGAGGCGGCGCAGGTCCGCGCCGTGGTCGAGGCGGAAGCGGCCAAGCTGATCAACGAAGCCGAAAACATCCTGACCGACGAAGCGCGCCATTCGTTGTTCAAGCGCAAGATGCTGGAGCATGTCGAAGGGATCGTCGCCGCATCGGTGAAGCCGTTGGAGAAAATTCAGGACATCAGGATCATGCAGCTTGACGGCATGGGCGGCGGCGGTGGCAGCGGTGGCAGCCCCACCGATGAGGTCATCAACTCTGCCCTGCGCTACCGGGTGCAGGCCCCGCTGATCGACAGCCTGTTGTCTGACATCGGGATCGAGGGCGGCACCCTTGCCAAACAGGGCGGCCTGATCCGCGAGGCTTCTGATCTGGGCCGCATCGCTGCTGAGGCGTCGAAGAAAAGGCCCGAGGAGAAAAAGCCCGAGGAGAAGAAATAGATGCCGCGCGTATATATCTCTTCGGTCATCGACGCGCCCGCGGCAAAGGTATGGGACAAGGTCCGCGATTTCAACGGATTGCCGCGCTGGCATCCCCGTATCCGCGACAGCCGGATCGAGAATGGCGAACCCGCAGACCGGGTGGGGTGCGTCCGCGACTTTCACCTGCAAAACGGTGACCGCATCCGCGAAAAGCTGCTGGGCCTGTCGGATTTCGATCTGTTCTGCACCTATGCGATCCTCGAATCCCCGATGCCCCTGACCGGCTATGTTGCGACCCTGCGGCTGACGCCGGTTACGGATGGCGACCGGACCTTTGCGGAATGGACGGCCGAGTTCGACTGCGAGGATGCGGTGGCCGAAGATCTGGTGTCAGGCATCGGCACGAATGTCTTTCAGGCCGGTTTCGACGCGCTCAAGCGCCAGATGGCGGGTTGAGCGATGGTAAAGGTGGTCAAAAGCACGGTCATGCAGGCCCCCGTCGAGGCGGTCTGGGATGTGATCCGCGATTTCAACGGTCATGACCGCTGGCATACCATCGTGGCGGAAAGCCATGTGGAAAAGGGCTGGCCCTCTGACCGGATCGGCTGCGTGCGCAATTTCCGCCTGACGGACGGGGCGAACCTGCGCGAGCAGCTCCTGACCCTGTCAGATGCAGACATGGCGTTCAGCTATTGCCTGCTCGACACGCCGGTGCCGCTTCTGAACTACGTCGCCCATGTGCGGCTGTCGCCCGTCACCGATGGCGACCGCACCTTCTGGCATTGGGAAAGCCGCTTCGACACGCCGCCGGGACGCGAGCGGGAATTGCACGACATGGTGGCAGAGCACGTCTATCAGGGCGGCTTTGATGCCGTCCGCGCCCATATGGGGCTGGAGGGATCATGACGATACAGGTGGAAACCTATACCACGCTGGCCGAGGCGGCGCGCGCCATGGGGACGGATGCCACCTATCTTGGGGGCGGTACGCTGGTCATGCGCGACGTGAATGCCGGCGTGGCCCCGGCGCGGATCCTGCGGGTGACAGACCCGACCTTACAACAGATCCGCACGCAGGGGGACGGGGTATCCATCGGGGCCGGGGTGACGATGGCAGCGGTTCTCGCCGCGCGGGAACTGGACTGGCTGCACCCGGTCGCGCGGTCCGTGGGCGGGCCGCAGGTGCGCAACATGGCCACGGTGGGGGGCAATCTGTTTGCCGCCCATCCTTACGGCGATTTCACCGCGGCACTGCTGGCTTTGGGCGCGCGCGTTGTGGCGGTCGGGCAGGGCGCACGCCCGCTGGAAGACCTGCTGCGCGACCGTGGACGCGCCGCGCTGATCGCCAGCATCGAGGTGCCGCGCCCGCGCAACCCGGCTGACTTTGCCTTTGCCAAGGTCAGCCGGATCAAGCCCAAGGGCGTGTCGGTTCTGTCCATTGCCGTGCATCTGCCGCGTGAAGGCGGGCGGATACGGGGCGCGCGCGTGGCTTTCGGTGCCATGGGGCCGACGCCGCTGCGCGCGGCGGCGGTGGAGCGGGTGCTGGAAGGGCAGGCGCTGGACGCGGCCACGATCGCGCGAGCGGCGCAGGTGGCATCCGAGGGGCTGGACCCGCCGACCGATGCCATCGCCAGCGCATGGTATCGGCGCGAGGTGGCGGGGGTGCATCTGCGCCGCCTGCTGGAACGGATGGGGGGCCGCTAGATGGCGAAACGACCTGTGACATTCACCCTGAACGGACACGACCGCGCGGCCTTTGCCGATGACGGTCAGAACCTGCTGGACTTTCTGCGCCGCAGTGTCGGCGACATGTCGCCAAAATATGGCTGCGGTCAGGGCACCTGCGGTGCCTGCACCGTCACCATCGACGGAGCCACGCATCTGGCCTGCCTGACGCTGGCCGAGGCGGTGCAGGGCTGCCGGGTCGAGACCGCCGCAGGGCTGGCCACACCCGCATTGCACCCGCTGCAAGAGGCGTTCATGGAACATTTCGCGGCCCAGTGCGGCTATTGCACGCCCGGCATGCTGATTTCGGCCAAGGCGCTTCTGGACCGCAATCCTGCGCCCACGCGCGATGAGGTGATCGAGGCGATCAGCGGCAATATCTGCCGCTGCACCGGGTATGAGCCGATTATCTCGGCCATCCTGTCGGTGGCTGGCGGGAGGGTGCGGGCATGACCGGCGGCAACGGGATCGAATTCCGCAAGGAGTTTTTCGCGGATGAGCGCGACGACAATCTGAATGAAGTGGGCAAGCCCACGCGCCGACAGGATATTCCCGGCCATGTCACCGGCCGTTCGCCCTTTTATGACGACCACAGGTTCGACGGCCTGCTGCACATCCGCTGCGTGCGCTCGCCCCATCACCACGCCCGCATCCGCCGCATCGATACCACTGACGCGGCCCGCATGCCCGGCGTGCGGCGGGTGCTGGTGGGCGCGGATGTGCCGCGCAACCTCAACACCCTGCTGTCGCTGCTGGATTTCGGCCTCGACGACGAACCGCTGCTGGCCGAAACCAAGGTGGCCTACAAGGGAGAGCCGGTGGCGGCGGTGATCGCCGAGACAGAGGCGCAGGCCCGCGCGGCGGTGGCACGGGTGCGGGTGGACTGGGAGGTTATGCCCCATGTCCTCGACGTCGAAGAGGCGATCAAGCCGGGGGCCCCCACGGTGTGTGAGGTCTATCCGACCAACAAGTTCATCTATCACGGCAAGTATGACCACCAGAAGCTGCGGTTCGGCGATGTGGAGGCGGCCTTCGCCCGCGCCGACCACATCGTCGAGGGGCGCTATCAGATGTCGCCCATCGAACAGGCCCCGATCGAGACCTGCGGTGCCATCGCCGCCCCCGAACAGAACGACCGCTATGTCTGCTATACCTCTACGCAGGCGCTGTTCTTCTCGCTGGGCACGGCGGCCAAGGTGCTGACCATGCCATCCTCGCGCCTGCATTTCATCGGCGGCACCGTGGGCGGCGGCTTTGGCGGCAAGGTGGACAGCATCCACGAACCCATCGCGATTCTGGGCGCCATGCTGACCGGGCGGCCCTGCAAGTTCATGTGGGACCGCGAGGAAGAGATGCAGGTGGGTGCCCCGCGTGGGGCCGAACGCTGGTATCTGAAAGATGCCGTCATGCGCGATGGCCGGATCATCGCGCGCAAGTTCACTGGCTATTTCGACAGCGGCGCCTATACCCGCCTGTCATCCTACGCGATCATCAAGGGCGTGGGGCACCTGCCGGGCCCCTATACGATCCCGAATGTGCATGCCGATGTCTACTGCGTCTATACCAACCGGACGCCTGCGACAGCGATGCGCGGCTTTGGCATCACCGGTGTCGATTTCGCCATCGAAACCCATATGGACAAGGTGGCCGATGTGGTCGGGATGAACCCGGTCGATCTGCGCATCCTCAATGCGTATCGCGACGGCGACATGAAGGCGCATCGGCGTCTGGCCAAGAACACCGCGCTGATCGAATGCTGTCAGGTGGTGGCAGACAAGGCCGGCATCGCCCTTACCCCCGCGTCCCGCGCGGCCTCGTCGCTGAAAGACGGCGGGGGAGAGCGGGCCGCGCTGCCATCGCATACCGTGACCGATCAGGCGGGCCGGGTTCAGGGGTTTGATACCGGCAGCTATGCCAGAAAGGGCGCGAAACCCGCACCCGAGGCGATGATGCCGCCAGCCTCCCCCCGCGTGCCCCCCACCCCCATCCCCTTCCCAACAGGGGGAGGGGAGGTGCCGCCGCCGCCGGTCGCCCCCACACCGGCCCCCAAACCGAGCCCCGCGCAGGCACCCGAAACCACGCCCGCACCCGCCCGCACCGGCGCGTTGCGCTTTTCGTCCCTTTCCGGTTTCAGGAGGCGCTGATGACCCTGCACCGTGGCCGCGGCTTTGCCGCCATCAACTATCCCATCGGCATGAACCTTGGCGGTGACCCGAGTCAGGCGCTGGTCCATTCCAACCCTGACGGCAAGTTCACCGTGGCCCTGTCGGCCATCGACCTGGGGCAAGGGATGAAATCGGTCACCCGCCAGATTGCGGCCGAAACCCTCGGGGTGCCGGTCGAGGATGTCTATGTCGACACCGCCGACAGCGACACCGGCCCGCATGACATGGGGTCTTTCGCCAGCCGCGGCACGCACCGGATGGGCAATGCGGTGATCATGGCCGCACAGGAAGCCCGAGGCGTGATGCTGGAGGCCGCAGCGGAAGAGCTGGAGGTGGATGCGGCTGACCTTGTTACCGACGGGCGCGGCAACATCCATGTGAAGGGCGCGCCGTCGCGGTCCATCACCACCATGGCCGCGGCGCAGGCCGCCCAGTTCCGTCAGGGCCGCACCATTGCCGGGCGCGGCATTTTCCTCATCCCGCTGTCCGAGGTCGATCCGGATACCGGCGAGATGACCCCGGTGTCGTGCTTCGCCCATGCGGCCCTGCTGGTCGAGATCGAGGTGGATGACGAGACGGGGGAAGTTTCGGTGCTCGACATGCAGTCGGCTTATGAGGTCGGCCGCGCCCTAAATCCGCGTCTGGTGGAACAGCAGTTGCGCGGCGGTGCCTGGATGGGGATGAGCCATGCGCTGTGGGAAACCACCGAACCGCATTATCCGTCGCGTGACCATGGGCCGATCGATTTCAACACCTATCTGATGCCCGGCCCCGGTGACCTGGCCCCGCACCACATCTCGGTGCTCGAACGCCCCGCGCCCGATGGCCCCTATGGGGGCAAGGGCCCGGGCGAGATGTGCGCCAATCCGGTGCTGCCTGCGGTCGCCAACGCAGTCTATGACGCGGTGGGCGTGCGTATCGACGATCTGCCGATCACGCCCGAAAAAATCCTGCGCGGGTTGCAGGCCCTCGGCGGTGCCAAACCCCGCAACCGGCTGGGGCGGTAGGCGCATGGTCATCCGCCCCTCCATCCTTGGCATCGACGGGCCGGCTCCGCTGGCGCAATCGCTGCGCGACGCGCAATACATCGCGGACGAGGGGCTTTCGACCGCTGCCTATCTGGCGCTTGCCCTTGGCAAACCTTTGTTGCTTGAAGGGGCACCGGGGGTGGGCAAGACCGAAGCTGCCAAGGCGATTGCTTCGGTGCTGGGCCGCGAACTGGTGCGGCTGCAATGCTATGAAGGGATCGATTCCGCCGCAGCCCTGTATGACTGGAACTTTCCCCGCCAGATGCTGGCAATCCGGCAGGCGGGCGACGGCTACATCAACCTTTATGCCGACGACTACCTTCTGGCGCGCCCGATGCTTCAGGCCCTGCAGGCCCCCCGCGACTGTGTCCTGCTGATCGACGAGATCGACCGCGCGGATCATGAGTTCGAGGCGTTCCTGCTCGAATTCCTGTCCGATTTCACCATATCGATCCCCGAACGCGGCACCATCCGCGCGACGGAACCGCCCGTCGTGGTTCTGACCTCCAACCGCACGCGCGAGTTGCACGAGGCCCTGCGCCGCCGCTGTGTTTATCACTGGATCGGCTATCCCGATCCGTCGCTGGAGGCGCAGATCGTGATGATGCGCGCCTCGACTGTCGCGCAGGATACGGCGCACAGGGTCGTCGCCGCCGTCAACCGCCTGCGCGCCGAACCGCTGGCCAAGCCGCCCGGCGTGGCCGAAACCGTTGAATGGGCCGAAGCCGCCACGCTGTTGCAGAAACAGGGGGCACCATGGCCCCGGGCCTTTGCCCGCGCCATCGGCGTGGTTCTGAAGGATCAGGATGATCTGACCTATATCGCTCCCCGCCTCGACGCGCTGTTGCAGGGGACGGCGGCATGATCCAACCGATCTGCATTTTCAGTCCCGCAAATATCCTCGGGGGGAGGCCGCAGGCCGGGGGGCAGACAACCCCCCTGCACGGGTTGCCACGGGGAGGGCGGCCATGACGCGCGCCATGCCACTTCCACGCGCTCTTGCCCCCTTTCTCACCTTCGCACAGGTGCTGCGCGGCCATGGCTTTCTGGCCGCGCCAGACCAGACCCGGACCTTCATTGCCGCCACCGGCCTGCTTGGCCCCGCATCCCTGCGCGACATCCGCCGCGCAGCACACGCGACCTTCGGCCCGCCCCCCGAACGCCACGCGGAATTCGATGCGCTGTTTGACAAGGTCTTTCTTGGCATGGCTTTTGCCGCCCCCGCGCCGGGCGAGGCCGAAGATCTGCCGACCGCCTATGATGCGGGCGATGCGGCGCTTTTGCCCGAACCTGAAGACGAAGATCCATCGGGTGCCGAGGCGACGGCCCTTGAACGCCTGACCGCGCGGGCGTTCGCTGAGGATGCGGATGGCCTGCGCGCCTTTGCCCGCGCGGTGCCACGCGCTTTGCCACGCCGCCGGGCCCGCCGCTTGACCCCGGGCAGGGGCCGTGCCCCTGATCCGTCGCGCACCTTTCGCGCCATGCTGCGTCATGACGGCGAAATCACCCGCCTGCCACGCCGGACCCGTCAGACCCGGCAGCGGCGCGTGTTGCTGCTGATCGACGTGTCAGGCTCGATGAAAGCGGGCACCGAAGGCGCGATGCGGCTGAGTCACGCTCTGGTGCAGGCGGGGGAACGGGTGGAGGTCTTTACCCTTGGCACCCGGTTGACCCGCGTCAGCCGTGCCCTGCGCCACCGCAACCGCGATCAGGCGCTGATACGGGCGGCGGGGCTGGTGGCCGACTGGGACGGCGGCACGCGGCTGGGTGAGGCGCTGCAGGTCTTCCTCGCCGTGCCACGCTTTGCCGGCTTTGCGCGGGGTGCCTTGGTGGTCGTGCTGTCCGACGGGCTGGAACGCGGCGGGCCGGAGGCGCTGGTGCAGGCCATGGACCGGATGCGCGGCCTTGCCTGGTCGGTGCTGTGGTTGTCACCGCTGGCCGCCGATCCGGCCTACCGGGTTGAGACCGGGGCGATGCGGGCGATTGCGCCGATGATCGACCGGCTGGGCAACGGGGCCACCCCGCAGGCCATCGCGGCCGAGATCCTGACTTTCGCAAAGGGAGCACGCGCGGCATGAGGGTGATCGACGCACATTTCCACGTCTGGCGGCAGGCCGATCTGCCCTGGCTGTCAGGCCCGATGCAGCCGCGTATCTTCGGCCCCTATGAGCCGATCCGGCGCGACTATCCGATGACTGAATATCTGGCCGATGCCGTGCCGCAGGGCGTGGAGCGGGCGGTCTATGTGCAGGCCAACTGGCCTGTTGAAAGGGCTTTGGACGAAGTGGCCTGGCTGGAGGGGCTGGCGCAGGACACCGGCTGGCCGCACGGCATCGTGGCCTTTGCCGACATGACGGTGGCCGATGCCCGCCCGGCGCTGGACCGCCTGATGCGCTTTCCCCGCCTGCGCGGCATTCGCCAGCAACTGCATTATCACGATAACCCGCTCTATCGCTTTGCCTCGGGGCCGGACCTTTGCGAGGATAGGGCAGTACAGAAAAACATTGCAACCTTAGGCGGTTACGGCCTGACCTTCGACCTTCAGGTCTTTCCTGCGCAGATGGCCGGGGCAGCGCGTCTGGCGCAGGCTTGTCCTGCGACGACATTCGTCCTGCAACACGCCGGAATGCTGGAGGATACCACCGATGCCGGACGCGCCGCATGGCGCGAGGCGATGGCCACGCTGGCCGCCTGCCCGAATGTGGTGGCAAAGCTGTCCGGCTTCGGCACCTTCATCCACCGCAACGATCCGGCCCATATCGGCTGGCTGATCTCGGAAACCATTGGCCTGTTCGGCGCTGACCGCTGCCTCTGGGGGTCGAACTTCCCCATCGAAAAGCTCTGGACCGGCTATGCCGCGCTGCTGTCTGCGCACCGCGCGGGGGCTGCTGCCTTCACCCAGTCCGAACAGGACGCGATCTTCTGGAACACCGCAGCCCGGGTCTACCGGCTGACCTGACACTCAAGGGAGAACCATCATGGCGCTAGAAATCCGCATCCTCGACTTTGGCGATATCGAGCTGGAATCGTCCTTTCTGGTGCTTGGCCGCGATTGCGGGCGGGTGCGGCGGGTGCCGGTTTACGGGTTTCTGATCCTTGGCGGACAGTATCCCATCGTCGTCGATACCGGCTACCGCGACAATGCGATCATGGAAACGCTGGGGATGCGCGGCCTGCAGTTTCACGAGAACATGGTCGAACGGCAACTGGCCAAACACGGCGTCAAGGTGGGTGATGTGCGCTACATCCTGCACACCCATCTGCATATCGACCATGCCGGCAAGGATGACTGCTTTCCGATGAACACCACCGTGGTGATCAACCGGCGCGAGCTGGAATATTCTGTATCGGGCCTGATGCACCCGCAATATCCCAAGCCCGACATCATCCACCTGATCGAACGCCTGCACCATCCGGGTGCCCTGCGGCTGGAGGATCTGGAAATTTCGGGGCCGGTCGAGCTGATGCCCGGCGTCGTGCTGGAGGCGGCTGGCGCGCATACCGAAGGGTCGATGAACGTGCATGTGCAGACCGCCGAAGGGCTGGCCACGATCTGCGGCGACGTGATCTATGACTTCAATGACCAGGTGATCGAGCCCCTGCGCAGCTTTGGCCCCGAGGAATATCAGGTGACGGGCAATCACAGCGGGTCCAAGCGCGCCGAAAAAGGGCAGGTGCGCAAGCTGATGTATTCTGGCGCAAAATTCATCCTGCCGGTGCATGACAAGCCCGCAAAGGTCGAGGGCGGGCGCGTCGTGGGGCGGCTCGACATGGTGGTGCCCGGTCCGGTCAGCCAGTCGGTGCCGCGGCGCGACTGGTTCCCGGCCTGAGGGGGCGGCCATGGCCCATGCAGCCCATGATCCCGCCTTCCGCCGCCTGATTGACGAACACGCCCCCGTCCGGCAGGCGGGCAGCGGATTCACCTTTACTGAAGGCCCTGTCTGGCATCCGGTGGACCAGTATCTGCTGTTTTCCGACATGCCGGCCGATGTGCGCCGCCGGCTGGACCGTGCCGGGGTGCGCGAGGTGATGCGCCCGTCGCACAAGGGCAATGGCATGACCTATGATGCCGACCTCAACCTGATCGTCTGCGAACATGCGACCAGTTCCGTCGCGCGCTTTCGCCCTGATGGCACGCGCGAGGTACTTTGCAGCCATTTCGAGGGGCGCGAGCTGAACTCTCCCAACGATCTTTGCGTGAAATCCGATGGCTCGATCTGGTTCACCGACCCGTGGTACGGGCGGATGCCGCATTTCGGGGTAGAGCGTCCGCGTCAGCTTGGCTGGCAGGGTGTGTTTCGTCTGCCCCCCGGGCACCGCCCCGGCGATGAACCGCAGCTTGTGGTGGATCGGTATACCTTCACACAGCCGAACGGGCTGTGCTTCTGCCCGGATGAATCGAAGCTCTATGTGAACGACACCGAACAGGCCAGCATCCGTGTCTACCGCGTGCAGCAGGACGGCACCTTGGCCGATGGCCGCATCTTTGCCAGCGGCATCCGCGACAGCCTTTTGCCGGGCGTGCCGGATGGCATGAAATGCGATGCCGAGGGCAATGTCTGGGTGACCGCGCCGGGGGGGCTCTGGGTCTATGCGCCGGACGGGCGGCATCTGGGGCGCGTGTCCCTCCCCGAACTGCCCGCCAACCTGCACTGGGGCGGGCCGGACTGGCGCACGCTTTATGTCTGCGCATCCACCAGCGTCTACACGGTCGATGTGAAGGTGGGCCCGCGCGCCGAGCCGTTCATGAAGGCCAAGGCGATGGCGAAAGCGGCACCTGCGGACGAGGGACTGCGGCTGGACCCGGCGCGCTGTGCGCTGATCATTCAGGACATGCAGAACGATGTCGTGATGGAGGGCGGGGCCTTTGCCGCATCGGGCAGCCCGGCACATTGCCGCGAACAGGGGGCCATTGGCAACGCCGGGCGGCTGGCGGAACGCGCGCGGGCGCTGGGGATGCCGGTGATTCATGTCTGGTTCGTGCGCCGCGCCGACGGGGCCGACATGACCCTGAACGCGCCGCTGTTCGAAGGTGCGGTCGACGCGAATGCGCTGATCGAGGGCACATGGGGCGCAGAGCCCGTGCCGGGGCTGGAGGCGAAGCCCGGCGATTACATCGTCACGAAAAACCGCATGAGCGCCTGGGAGGGCACACGGCTGGAGACGATTCTGAAAGCCACCGGGCGCGACATCCTTATCGAGACCGGGGCCTGGACCAACATGAGCATCGAACACACAGCACGGACCGGGGCCGACAAGGGATTTGTCATGGTCATCCCCGAAGACGGATGCAGCACGATGAACGCCGACTGGCATCGCGCCAGCATCGACTACGCGCTGCAGAACGTGGCGCTGGTGACAACGACGGCAGAGGTAATCTCGGCGCTGGGCTAGGGGCGGGGTCATCAGCGGCGGAAGGTGGTAGCAGATGTCAGGGGCAGGATACATGAACACATATGATCTGGCCGGTCAGGTGGCCGTAGTGACCGGCGGCGCACAGGGCATCGGCCTTGCGGTGGCGCGCAGGTTGCATGCGTCGGGCGCGCATGTCTGTCTGTGGGACATGGACGCGGACCTTGCCGCCGCCAGTGCCGCAGCGCTGGGCGGGCGGGCCGAAGGCGCGGGCCTTGATGTGACCGATGCCTCGGCCACGCAGGCGCTGGCCGATGCCACCTTTGCGCGGCTGGGCCGCCTGGATGTGCTGGTGAATTCAGCCGGGATCGCGGGGTCTAACGGGCCGCTTGAGGCTTATCCGGTCGAAGAATTCCACCGCATCATCGAGGTGAACCTGCATGGCACATTTCACGCCTGCAGGGCAGTCCTGCCCCATATGCAGGCGCGCGGCTATGGCCGCATTGTCAACATCGCCTCGGTCGCCGGGAAGGAGGGCAACCCGAACGCGGCCCCCTATTCCGCGTCTAAGGCAGCGGTGATCGCGCTGACCAAAGCGATGGGCAAGGAAAACGCAGGCACCGACATCGCGGTCAACTGCGTGACCCCGGCAGCGGCCCGCACCCGGATTTTTGATCAGATGAGCCAGTCGCATATTGACTTCATGCTGTCCAAAATCCCCCGCGCCCGGTTTCTGGAGGTGGACGAGGCCGCAGCCATGATCGTCTGGATGTGCACGAAAGAAAACTCCTTCACCACCGCAGGCGTGTTCGATCTTTCAGGCGGTCGCGCAACCTATTGACGCGTCCGGTGGCGCTGTCAGAGGAAAATTCGGCACGGCACGGCGGAGCGCGTTGCCTGATGACCCACGCGCACTGTTCAGGTACTTCAGGAGGCGCCCTGAGACCGTCCGTCTGGCGGCATTGCTCCATCCGGTGCCCGCTGTCGAAGCGCAACGACGAGGATTTCCTGCACGAGCGGGGTTCTGCGGTAGAGGGGTTTGCAAGCTGAACGCCGTCGACCCTTGCGCCTTTGCAGGAGCGGTTGGCGGATCTGGGTTTGGGGGATGTCGGCAGCGCTTGCGATGAAGGCCATTTCCCGCCTCAGCCCGTCGATTGGCGGAGCAGCAGGTCTGGTGAGATGGCCAGTCTGGCCGGTGTGCATTGTCTCCCATCCAGCACGTCGAGGATCAGCGCTGCGGTGCGGGTGCCGATTTCGCGCGGGAAGGGGTTGATGGTGGTCAGGGCCGGAACCGCGATGCCGGCGATCTCGTAATCGCCGAAGCCTGCGATCCAGACGCGGCCCGGCACCTCGACCCCACGCCTCTGGCATTCGGTCAGTGCGCCAAAGGCCGACAGGTCGGACACACAGATCACCGCCTGCGTGTCGGGCAGGGTTTCCAGCAGGCGGGCCATGGCATCGGCCCCTTCGCGCATCGAAATGGGCGGGGGTCCGGCTGCGATCAGGCGGGTGGCGTCCAGGCCCTGCGCCTGCATGGCGGCGACAAATCCGGCGCGGCGGTCGGCGCCGCGCGTATCCCGCGTGGCATCGCCGCCGATAAAGCCAATCCGCGTCAGGCCCCTGGCCACAAAATGATCGACCATGCCCTGCACCGCCCGGGCGTTGGAAAAGCCGACCACATGGCCGATCGGATCATCGGGCAGATCCCAGATCTCGACCACCGGGATGTCCGCATTTTCCAGCAACCGCCGGGCGCGCGGCGTATGGCGGCCCCCGGTCACGACAACCGCCTCGGGCCGGCGGCGCAGCAACTGGCCGATCAGGTGTTCCTCTTCTGCCATGTCGTAATCGGTGTAGCCCAGCAGAACCTGCAACCCGCGCGGTTTCAGCCCGTCTGACAGGCCCCGGACCGTTTCGGCAAAGTTGGCGTTGTTGATCGACGGGATGGTGACGGCGATAAAATCCGTGCGCTGTGACCGCAGGTTTGATGCCGTGCTGTCAAAGACATAGCCCAGATCATCCGCAGCCTTCAGGATCGCGCGGCGCGTGGCCGCGCTGACCGGACGGTCGGTCCTGAAGGCGCGGCTGACCGTCATGGGAGAGACCCCCGCAAGGCGGGCAACATCTGCCATGGTCGTGGTTCTGCGCGGCGGGATCACGGCGCAGCGGTGGTGCCGTGGCAGGGATGGCTAGACCAGATCATGATCATGCGCTGTGGTGATGTGGTGGTGGATGCGCCCGGTGAAAAAGCGCGCGAGCACAGCCTCGGTCGCGGCCTTGCCCTCGGCCCGGACGGGGCTGGCAAGGGCCGCGTCAACAGCGGCAAGGTCGGGGTAGCTGATGGCAAGGATCAGCGGATACTCCGGCGCGCCCTCATCCCGGCTTTCGGCAAAGGTCACCCGCACGGCAAGCGCGCCGGGAAACGCCTTCCACTTCGGCAGCACCTCGGTCAGGATCGCCTGGCGGAAGGCTTCGGTCTGGCCGTCGTGGATGCGGCCCTCAAACAGGGCATAGCGGGTGATCATTCGAACATCTCCTTTTGCGGTCCTTTGAAAAATTCCATCAGCGCCGCCTGATCTTCGCCGCCCAGACCAGCGGCGGTCAGCATGCGGTGAATCTCGGCACACAGGGCGGTCAGCGGCATCGGCGTATGGGTCAGCCGGGCCAAGTCGGCGGCGCCGTTCAGATCCTTGACCATGTTGTCGATGCGGCCGGTGCGGCGGTAGTCGCGCGCGGCAAAGCGGGGCATGTATTCCTGCAAGATGGCAGAATCGGCGCGGCCGCCTTTGAGCGCCTTGGGGATCATACCGGCATCGACCCCGGCGGCTTCGGCCAGGGCCGTCGCCTCGGCAACCGCCAGAAATCCAAGACCGCACAGCACCTGATTGATCAGCTTGGTGGTCTGGCCCGCGCCGGGCCCGCCCATCCGGGTCTGGTTTGACGCAACCCGTGACAGGATCGCCTGTGCGGCGGCCACATCCTCGGGCGCGCCGCCCTGCATCAGGGTCAGCTCGCCGGTTGCAGCCTTCGGGATGCCGCCGGACAGCGGGCTGTCAACCCAGGCCAGACCCTTTGCGGCGGCGTCAGTGGCAAGCGCCTTGGTCGCTTCGGGATCGATCGAGGACATGTCGATGATCAGCGTGCCGGGTGCTGCGCCATCCGCAACCCCGCCCGGGCCGAACACCGCCGCCCGCACGATATGGGGTGCATTCAGCGACAGGATGACGGCCCGCGCGCCGCGTGCGGCGTCGGCGGCGGATGTGGCAGCCGTCGCCCCCGCCTCGATCAACGCGGCCAGCTTTGCGGGATCAAGGTCGAACACGGCAAGCCGGGTTCCGGTGGCGACCAGACGGGCACCAATCGCGCCCCCCATGGCACCTGCGCCGATCAGCGCGATGGTATCGGTCATAAGCGGGGTCCTTTCAAATATGTGGCAATGGTGTCGATCAGCGCGGGCAGGGGCTGGTCGATGGCAACGGTCTGCGCCTCCTCCGGGCCCGGGGGTTCAAGCGCGGCAAACTGGCTGTCGAGCAGGCTGGCCGGCATATAATGGCCCGTGCGCGCCGCCATGCGTGCGGCAATCAGATCGCGGCTGCCGGACAGGTGGATAAACTGCACCGACCCGCCCGCGCCTGCGCGCAGCCGGTCGCGATAGCTGTGGCGCAGGGCTGAACATCCGACAATCACCGGCGCTTCCTGCGCCAGCACGGCCGCAACCCGGTCCAGCCATGGCCAGCGGTCTTCATCGGTCAGCTGTATCCCTGCGCGCATCTTGTCGACATTCTGTGCCGGATGCAGATCGTCGCCATCGCGGTAGGCGATGCCAAGCCGCGCCGACAGACCGTCGCCCACCGAAGATTTGCCGCAGCCCGCAACCCCCATGATCACCACCCGCAAGGTCATAGCGAGGCTGTGATGCCGCCGTCGACGTAAAGGATATGGCCGTTGACGAAACTGGCGGCATCCGAGGCGAGGAAGATGCAGGCACCCTGCAATTCCTCAACCTTGCCCCAGCGCCCGGCAGGGGTGCGCTTTTCCAGCCATGTGGTGAAGGCGCGGTCGGCGATCAGCGCCGCGTTCAGCGGTGTGTCAAAATACCCCGGCGCGATGGCGTTGCAATTCAGCCCGTGTTTCGCCCAGTCGGTCGCCATGCCCTTGGTCAGATTGCCGACAGCACCTTTGGTGGCGGTATAGGGCGCGATGCCGGGCCGGGCGAGGGCAGTCTGCACGCTGGCGATGTTGATGATCCGGCCACGCCCGCGTGCGATCATGTGGCGCGCAACCGCTTGTCCGACATGGAAGACGCTGGCGATATTGGTCTGCAACAGCCGCTCGAACGCATCGGCGGGAAACTCCTCCAGCGGGGCACGGTGCTGCATCCCGGCGTTGTTCACCAGAATGTCGATGGGCTTGCCCGAGGCCTCGAACCCATCAACCGCGGCGCGCACGGCGCTGTGGTCGGTGGCGTCGAACGCCAGCACCTCTGCCCCCGGGATGCGCGCAGCCGCCTCGGCGAGTTTGGCCGCATCCCGCCCGTTCAGCACCACCTGCGCCCCCGCCGCGACCAGCCCCTGCGCCAGAGCAAAGCCGATGCCCTGCGACGACCCGGTGATCAGCGCCCGCCGCCCGGTCAGATCAAAAAGCTGGTGTCCCAAGGTTTGCGTCCTTTCAGGTTGCTGGCAACAGATGTCGCTCTGCAGCCTATGTTATCGATAACATAGGCTGTCAAGCCGCGACCGTAAAGCGCGTGGCAACACCGGGGTCTGGCAGAGAGCGGGCCGGGGGCAGGGGCTGACCGTGCCGCATGACACCAGTGTAACGTCGCGTCAGACGGCCCCGGTTGCCCGATCCACGTCGCCATTCCGCCTTATTTCTTCCCAAACCGACTGTTAGTTGAGCGGCATGTAACCTGTTTATCCGTTTGGAGATGATGATGTTGAAGACCTTTGCAGCACCGCTTGCTGTGGCTCTGTCGCTGATGGCGGGCATTGCCCCGGCCGCGACAGTGCTTGAAAGCGACGTGGGTGATTTTTCCAATGCCTGGAAGACCCCGACGGCCATCGCTGCCGGGGTCACATCGGTGTCCGGCACGTGGTCCGGTTCCAATGATCATGACATTCTGAGCTTCGGCTTTCTGCCCACCGGAAAGCAGATCCTGACTTTGGTGTTCGAGGCCATGCCCGGCTTTGGCTACAGCTATTCTGCCGGTGGGCAGGTCCTGTTCAGCACCTCGGCCTTTCGCTGGGCGTGGGACGGCATCTACGCAGCGGGCGGCGGTGTGAGTTTCAACTACAACAACGCCGGAACCCCGATCGTGCGGACAATCGAGCTGGGCGATGACTTTGCCGGCCAGCTGTGGCTGGGGCTGTATGGCACAAATAACAACCCGCTGAGCTACACCATCTCGTCCACCGCCTGGGCCCCAGCTCCTGATCTTTCCCCCGCCGCTGTGCCGGTTCCTGCCAGCCTTGGCCTGATGCTGACCGCTTTGGGCGGGCTTGGGGCGCTGGCCCTGCGCCGCCGCCGCACCGCTGCCTGAGATCAGCGGACCCTTTGCGTCAAAGCACTTGAAGCGGCACCGGACCATCCGGTGCCGCTTTTTCATCTTGCGCCGCCCTTGCGTTCCACGGCCTCCGCCCTTGCCGGATAGTGCAATTGGTCTGATTTGCCGGTTGCGGCCAGCCACTCCGCCTCTGCCATGTCGCTTTCGCGTGTCGTCAGGGACGGATCGGCAAAGGCGGCAAAGATTGGCCCGGCCAATCCGTCACAGGCTTCGGGGATCAGGTCCGTCAGCGGAATGTCTGTGCCCTAGCCAAGCCCAGCATTTCAACGTGTGATGGCAGCATGTGAAGCAGGGAACCTGCAGACCTGTTCCAGCAATGGAAGAAAGTCTGCACGCCTCCATGCCACCGCCTCAGGTTTTTCAAACGCCATGCCCGGATCCTGCACCCGTCAGGAACCAGAACCGCAGCCTCCGCACTGTCTGTAACCCGACCTTTGGGGGCGATGTTGACGGCATAGGCAGGCGAGGTGCATCCGCAGCCAGTGCCAAGCGTTTTCACGTGGTGGGCCTGGATGATGGGCATATAAGAAAATGCCCAAAACAATCAGAGGGGAGTGGCGGAGAGGGTGCCCGCCATTGATAGAATGCTTCCCGTTGCATCCCGTAGTGGAATGTGGTCGGCAACTCTATGATTCAACGTTAGTTACCTCAGAACTTGGATTTATCCCATTGCAACTCATTGCACCCTGTCGTTTACTCTTTGATGGGTAGTAGGTGGGGTGTGCAGGAATGCCAAAGATTGCCGAGGAACTGGGGCCGCTGGATGTTAAGCGGCTGACTCATGCCGGGGGCAAGGGTAATGCGTTGGTCGCGGTTGGTGGTGTTGCTGGCCTTTACCTGCAGCTGACCCCCAAGAACGGCAAGACGTGGATTTTGCGCATGAGGATTGGTGACCGTCGCCGCGATATCGGCTTGGGCGGTTTTCCTACCGTGACCCTTGCCCTTGCCCGTGAGAAGGCACGCACAGCACGCGCCAAGGTGGAAGCTGGCATAGATCCCGTAGAGGAACGCAAGGCCGCCCGCGCTACGTTGGTGGCAGAGCGCAAGCGGGGCATGCTGTTTTCCGATGCTGTAGACAAGGCGCTGGGCGCAAAGCTGGATGCCTTCAAGAACGAAAAGCACCGCAAGCAATGGCGTGCCACCCTTGATGCCTACGCTTTGCCCGAACTTGGGCAGATGGCGGTGCAGGACATTGGGGTGCAGGACGTCCTGCGAGTTCTGCAACCGATCTGGCAAACCAAGACAGAAACCGCATCCCGCCTTCGCGGGCGGATTGAAGCTGTTCTGTCATGGGCCACAGTTTCGGGCCACCGTTCTGGCGACAACCCGGCGCGATGGGGTGGCAATCTGAAAGAGCTGTTGCCTGCCGCATCGGCGGTGGCGGTCACGGGCAATCATCCTGCCTTGGCGCTGGGCGATGCCGCCGCGTGGTTTGCCGACCTTCGCACCCGTGAAGGGTTTGGCGCGCGGGCTGTAGAGTTTGCCGCTCTGACTGCCGCCCGATCCGGCGAGGTGCGCGGCGCGGTTTGGGATGAAATCGACCTGGAGGCCGCAATCTGGACTATCCCCGCCGCCCGGATGAAAATGAAGCGCGAACACCGCGTGCCTCTGACCCCTGTAGCCGCGGCCTTGCTGGAAGCCCTGCCGCGCCTTGACGGCACAGCACTGGTATTCCCTGCCGCCAAGGGTGGCCAGTTGTCAGACATGACCCTTTCGGCGACCATGCGGCGCATCCATGAAGCCGCCAAGGAAGGGGCAGGGGGCGGGGATGACACAGGGTACCTCGACCCGCGCAACAAGCGCCCAGCCGTGCCGCATGGCCTGCGCTCGACGTTCCGCGACTGGGCGGCAGAGAAGACGCAATATCCCGGCGACATGGCCGAGGTGGCATTGGCGCACCGCATATCTAGCGCAGTGGAAGCCGCCTATCGGCGTGGCGACATGGTGGAAAAGCGGCGGCGCATGATGGCGGACTGGGCAGATTTTCTGACCGGGCGCGCGGTGGGCGGCAATGTTGTGAGGATTGGCGCATGACCAAGAAAAGCAGCGTCGTTGAGGCTCTTGTGAACCAACAAATTGCCGCCGAAACTGCCGGGCTTGAGCGGCTTCTGCGGCATTTCAGGCTGATGGATAAACTGGCCGCTATTATCATGCCTTTGGGCATACCCTTCGACCTGAAAAACAGCTTTGT
This sequence comes from Pseudotabrizicola sp., assembly GCF_030656345.1. GTDB lineage: Bacteria > Pseudomonadota > Alphaproteobacteria > Rhodobacterales > Rhodobacteraceae > Pseudotabrizicola. The sequence continues at coordinate 104,504 of NZ_JAUSNR010000007.1, forward strand.
TGCGGCGCATGCGTGGTATTTGATCGGCCCAGAACTGGCGTCTGATCACCCTGTTTATTTGGGCAGAGGTAGAGGCAGGCCCAAGCGTGTGGCCAGCAAGCATGTTGTGAGGCATGCATTTGTCGAACAAGTTCGACTGGAGATTCAAAAGGCAGGATTTTCCATTACGGACGTTGAAATCATCGAGCTGGCGCAGGAGCATAAAAGCCCACTGTTTGCTCATAGCACGGTCAGGGGCCTGAAAAACTCGGTCACAAAGGGACGAAATATTTTGAGAAAGCCGTCCGAGGAATAAAGCCATTTATCTTTTGCATTCTGCTTTCTGTCACCTTTTATTCGGATGAATTTAGGGTGACTGCATTTTGCACTCACTTAGTCCAAGTTGCATCCCATGAAGTCACGCTGACATGAGGGATGCAGACAATGCCCAAGCACATTCAAGCACATACCGACCGGCCCGCCTATGTGGCTGACATAGCTCTTGCCGCGCATTTTGGCGTAAACCGTGCGACTATCTGGGGATGGGTGAACCGCAATGGCTTTCCGGCCCCGGTGAAGCTGTCACCCCAAATGACACGTTGGAAATGGTCCGAGGTGGAAGCGTGGGAAGCCACGCAAGCACAGGTCGCCGCATAAGAAAACCGCCACCCGAGGGCGGCGGCGTATTCGAGATGCGGTATGAGGATACCCCATACGATACCACCACTTGCCCGAGGCATCAACAGCCGAGGCAGATACAATGAAAATCAATTGGGCGCTTACCGCCTTCGATATCACAAAAACCGATGGCCAGACCTTCCGGGCACTGGTGAAAGGTCGCGACCTCTGGGCGCTGCAGAACCTGATTGCAGCGGGGGCAAATGGCTGCACACCAATAGATCACCCCGGCCCCAGATGGTCTGCATACGTCAAGAATTTGCGCGATGCTGGCTTTGAAATCGACACCATCACCGAGACCCACAAAGGCGAATTCCCCGGCCATCATGCCCGCTATGTGCTGCGCTCGAGCGTTAAATGCGCTTTCGACTCCATGCAGATGGAGGGTGCAGCATGAGCAATGTCGAAAAAATACCGACCGCCCCAACATCTTATTACACCGTGGAAAAGACCGGGAATTGCTGGTTCACGGTATTAGTAACCCCGACTGGCGATAAATCCATCAGGACCAAGATTTGCAAGTTTTCCAGCCATGAGGCAGCAATTGCGCGGACGAAGGAACTTGCCGCCGCACCGCAGCGCCCTGTCAAACTCCCCGGCGCACGCAGCGCGACCCATATTCAAAAGATGTATCTGCGCCGCCTGCATGGATTGAACGATAGCCAAGCGCAAACCGTCGCCTCTCTGATCTGGGGAGGCATGATTTGGCCGACACCGTAAACAACGTCATCGCATTGCTTCCCAGAACGCTGCCGGGCGGTTTTCGGGTGGAGTATTCCCCCGAGGTATCCGAACTAGGCGGGCTGCAGGTTATCATTTGGAAGGATGCCGCACGCAATGAAGGCTTTTGCTTCAGCGCGCCGACGCCCTTTGACGCTTATCGGATCCTGACCAAAATTGCGGAGCAATCCAAGAGGCGCGCGCATGGGTGAAGCCTTCCCGATCCGACAAGAGGCCGCGCTATCACAGATGCCCGCTCAAAACGCGGCAAGCTGGGCGCGGGCTGGCTTCCCGGTGTTTCCTTGTGGGCCGAGCAAGCAACCCTTGACGCCGCACGGGTTCAAGGATGCGACCGCCGATCTGGGCGAAGTCGCAGCATTCTGGCAGGCGCACCCCAAGGCGCTCGTGGGCATCCCCACCGGGGGGGCAAGCGGGTTATTCGTGGTGGACCTCGACACCGACCGCGACACCGGCGAGGCCATAGGGGAGGCTTCCTTTGGCGCGCTGGGCCTGTCCTACTTGATCGGCAGCGTTCCGACCGTCGCAACCCCAAGCGGGGGGCGGCATCTGTATTTCCGTGCCTGCGGGGTTGGAAGCACCACCGGCAAACTAGGCCGGAAAATCGACACGCGGGGCGATGGTGGATACATCATTGCGCCCGGCTCTGTAACGCCGCTGGGGGCCTATCGGCTCTTGAACGGCTCAATCACCCCTGACGCCCTGACAAGCGTTCCTGCGGCCATTCTGGAACCCCTGCGGGGCAAGCCTTCAGACACCGCTGCAACGCTGTTTCAGGTCGCCACAGAAGGCCACTATTCTTTTGTTGGCGACCGTCACAAGGCCGACCAGACCGAGGTGCAGGAAATCCTCTCCTACATCCCGCCAGACTGCGGGTATGACGAATGGTGCGGGGTGCTGATGGGCCTGCATGACCATTTCAGCGGATCGACTGCGGGCCTCGACCTTGCCGATGGATGGAGTGCGCAGGGGTCAAAGTATCAGCCTGGCGAACCCGCTGCAAAGTGGAACAGTTTCAAGGCTGGCGGCGGCAAGGGGTGGGGCAGCGTCTGCGAGTTGGCCCGGCAGAACGGGGCCGATCTGGCAGATATTGCTCGCCGCCACAGAGGGCGGCAGACAACGCCAATGTTTAGCGCGGCAGCGGGCCGAGGCGGCGGCATCGAGGCTGCGCCGAAGGCCGCTAGGTCAAAGCGACAAGACCGCGTGAAGTGGTGCGCCGATGTCGCCTGCACCATTTTGGAGGAAAGCCCCGACTGGGCGGAGGTGCTAGCGCATGATGAATTTACCGGGCTGGATATGCTCTTGAAGCCTATCCCCGGAACGACTGTGCCGCGCTCGACCTTTGCCGCCCGCCCCCTGACTGACAACGATATCACGGCGGCGGTGCGTTGGTTTAACCGCAACGGCTTTCCCGATGCCACGAAGAACGGCACTGCGGACGCCCTTTTTCTGGTAGCGGGGCAAAACATCATTTCCCCGGTGCGCCATTTCCTTGAGGGGCTGGCGTGGGATGGTGTTCACAGGGCGGGGGATTGGCTTACCCGGTATTGTGGCGCGGAACCTGCTGACCTGACCGCAAAGGTGGGCAAGGCTTGGCTGGTGGCGGCGGTGGCGCGGGCCTTGAGGCCCGGTTGCAAGGCCGATTGCGCATTAGTGCTGGAAGGCAGACAGGGGGCCGGAAAGTCATCCATCCTGCGCGCCTTGGCCGGGGATGACTGGTTTAGCGATAGCCTGCGCGACATGCACGGCAAGGATGCCAGCGCTGCGCTGCGAGGCAAATGGATTATCGAATTGCCGGAACTGTCGGCAATGCGCCGATCCGACACCGAAGCCGTCAAAGCATTCCTGAGCCGCACCGAAGAACGCTACCGCCCCGCCTATGGCCGCACAGAGGTTATCGAACCCCGGCGGTGCATCTTTGCCGGAACCACCAACCGCAATGATTACCTGACCGATGACACAGGGGGGCGGCGGTTCTGGCCGGTTGTGGTGGGTGCGGTGGATCTGGATGGCCTGACCCGCGACCGGGAACAACTCTGGGCCGAAGCTGTGGCGTTGTATCAGGCCGGGGAACGCTGGTGGCTCGACCGTGCAGACGAAGGCACAGCAGCGGCAGTGGTGGCGACACGGGCGGCGGATGACCCTTGGGCGGCTGATGTGCTGCGCGTAGTCGATGGCCTGTCAGAGGTAAGCACCCGCGATGTGTTTCAGCTTTTGGAAATCCCGTTGGATCGACGCAACAAGGCCGACGCCATGCGGATTACCGGCATCATCACCCGCGCGGGCTGGGCACGTTCTGGCAAGTTTACGAGCGGGCCGAGCCGTGACCTGTCGCGGTTCCTGCCACCGGGGGGGGCGGCAAGCCATGTATGAGAGCGGAACCTTGTGCGGAACCTCATGCGGAACCTGCCCTGAAAAACCCTGTAAAAACAGACATACCCCGCAAATGCGGAACCTCGCGGAACCTTTTCCCACACATTTCACCAGAACATCTAACCAACTGAAAATAATGAGGTAATCGGGTATATGTCTGTTCCGCAGGTTCCGCACTTAAGGGGGTTTGGTGGTTCTGGACGAAATGTATGGAAAAAGGTTCCGCAGGTTCCGCACTCCCAGACGCAGGCACGTTCAAAACAGAAGGAAAGCGACCATGACGACCGAAGAAAAGCGACAGGATCTCATAAGACAACAGCAGGCGGCAATTGCTCGCGCGGAGAGACGCATCGCCACACAACAGACGCAAGGCGGCGGCGGGGGCATTGACTACGATGCTCTTGCGGAGAAAGCGCTGGCTGCGCGTAAAGCCCAGCCCGCAGGTACAGCGGTTAACCCGTTTGCGGAGTTTGCGCCTAAGCCCAACCCGTTTGCAAAGTTCGCACCCGAGAGTCCCATCTCCGGTCAGAGCATGAATCCGGAACAGATAGCCGCGCGCGCCCGCGCGCGCCGTAGGCTCGCTGAGCAACAAGCACAGGCGCAGGCACTGGAAGGCCCAAGCGTCTCCAGTGTGGCGGGAAACTTTGGAGCGGGAACGCAAACTGGCATCGCGCAAATGGCTGGCTTCCCAGTCGATGCCGTCACCGGCGCAATCAATGGCGTGGGCGAGATGACAGGCATGTGGGGGCCGATTGAAAGCCCATTGGGCGGTTCCGCCAGCATAGACGCTGCGCTACAGCCCTTTCGGGCGAACATCCCTGAACCACAGAACACCACAGAGCGCATGGCACGGCGCGTAGGAGAGGAAGTAGGGGCGTCGGTTGTCGCTGCGCCCGTGGCAATGGGCAGCGCCGCTGTACGGGCTGCTCCGGGCTTGTTCGCGGGCACTGAGGCGGCGTCTGCCATCGGTTCGGGCGCGGGAGCGGCAATTGCCAATGAGATTGCGCCTGGCAGCACGACTGCGGAAATCGTCGGGCTCCTTGCTGGTGGCGTTCCTGCGGGCTATGCGGCGGGCCGCGCGCTGGGTGCCAACGGATCAGATGCTGTGGTGCGCGGTGGGATTGAAGACCAACGTATGATGGCAGCGGACGCATATGCGCCCGTGCGGGCAGACACTCGGGTTCTGCCTCAAGATTCAGTTGATAACTTTGCGCTGGGCATTTCAAACCGGATGAGTGCGGAACGGATCAACTCCCGCCTGCAGCCGTCATCGTCTGCGGTTCTTGATGCAATTGTGGCTGATACTGCAAACCCCATGCGGATTGAGGATATTGAAAACCTGCGTCGCCTGACTGAGAGCAGTATTCCTGGCACCGCTGCGCCAGCGGATCGTCGCCTTGCTGGCATCATGAAAAGCGAAATCACCGACTACCTGAACAACTTGAACGATCCGATAGCCGATAGCTTGCGAGAAGGCCGGGACGCGCATCGCCGCGCAACAGCGGCGCAATCCATTGATGACGCTTCCACAAAAGCGGTGCGGCGCGCTGCCAGCACAGGAAGTGGCGGAAATGAAATCAACGCCATGCGGCAAAATCTGCGCAGCATTCTGGACAACCCGCGCAAAGCTCGATCCTTCAAGCCGGAAGAACTGGCCTTGATGGAGCAAGTCGTTCGCGGAACAGGCGGGCAAAATGCCCTGCGCAGCCTTTCGCGCCTCGCCCCGACCAGTGGCGGGCTTTCGGCCATGCTTGGCGTCGGGGGCGTGATGGCAAGCCCTGCCGTGGCGCTACCAATCATGGCCATAACTGAACTGGCAAAGGCTGGGGGGGAGCGGTCAACACGCAGGGTTGTTGACGCGCTTATGCAGAGCATAGCCCCTGACCGAGTGCTGAAAACCGGCGAGACAGGTATAAACTCGGTTGTCAGAGCCTTGCTGGCAGGCCGCGCTATTGCTGGGGGCGAGTGACATGGCATTGCCGAAGAAAAGTCCCCAACGAGAAAAGAAACTCGCGCCTTTTACCCCATCCCCAACACTTATGGGCGGGGCAGACATCAAGCCCGAACAAGATGAAGCCGTTTTTGATGGGTTGACCGAGGCCGAAAGAGAAAAGGTCAAACAAACGCTTGCGAAAGCTCGCGCACGAACCAATGGCCCGCCAATGGGTCTGAAGATGGAAGATGGCGTTCTAAACGTCTTGCACAGGGCATCACACAACGAAGCCGCGACGGGTTTATTGTTGATGGCCGATCTGGGGACAGCAGACCCCCATTTTCACGCCGGCGTCACAGGACAGGTTGCGACTCTGGGCTCACATGGCAAAAAGCTGGACGAAGTTAACAGCAACTTTGTCTTGTCGGTCGTCAGAGCAGTTGAACCGCGCGACGAGTTGGAAGCCATGCTCGCTGTCCAAATGGGTGCTATCCATGCAGCCACAATGATGATGGCGCGAAAGTTCAACCATGTTGACACCATCCCCCAGCAAGACGCGGCAGAACGGGCCTTGAACAAGCTGGCGCGCACCTATGCCATGCAGATGGAAGCCCTGAAACGATACCGCACTGGGGGGCAGCAAAAGGTGACGGTGGAGCATGTGACGGTTAACGCGGGCGGGCAGGCGATTGTCGGGGCTGTCGCGCATGGGGTGGGGGGGCAGCATGAAAAGTGACGATAACCCCATGCACCCCGCACAAAGGCTGATGGATGCGCCCAGATGCTGTGCGAGGTCGAAGCGCAGCGGGGAACCATGTAAGGCCCCAGCGGTCAAAGGCTGGGATGTGTGCCGGATGCATGGCGCGGGTGGCGGTGCGCCTGCAGGCGAGGGCCACGGCATGTGGCGGCACGGTGGACGAACTAAGCAGAGCGACGATATCCGGTTGATAACACAAACTGCGGGGCGCTGGGCAAAGTGGCTGGGGCAGATGGCTTAGCGGCCAAGGGGTGTCGTTCTAACCGACATTCCCCAAGTGGCCTGCCGCTTGACTTCAAGATCGCCTGATTTTGCTCGCTGGGCAAGCGTTCTTCGCCCCGAGCGGTGTCTGTCGTCGCGCAAACGGCCGAAGTCGGGTGGATCAAGCCTCGAACCCGCAGCA
>NZ_JAUSNR010000010.1 GCF_030656345.1 Pseudotabrizicola sp.
TTACAACCCTAAGGCCTTCATCGATCACGCGGCTTGGCTAGATCAGGGTTTCCCCCATTGTATAAGATTCCCCACTGCTGCCTCCCGTAGGAGTCTGGGCCGTGTCTCAGTCCCAGTGTGGCTGATCATCCTCTCAAACCAGCTATGGATCGTCGGCTTGGTAGGCCATTACCCCACCAACTACCTAATCCAACGCGGGCCAATCCTTTGGCGATAAATCTTTCCCCCGAAGGGCACATACGGTATTACTCCCAGTTTCCCGAGGCTATTCCGTACCAAAGGGTATGTTCCCACGCGTTACTCACCCGTCCGCCGCTAACCCCGAAGGGTTCGCTCGACTTGCATGTGTTAGGCCTGCCGCCAGCGTTCGTTCTGAGCCAGGATCAAACTCTCAAGTTGAAACATCCGAAGATGTATCCTTGACGTCGAACCTCTGCACATCTGCATCATGACCAATCAAGGCCATGACATCATCTTCTGTCCAACGTGCTTCAGTTGTCGAAACAACAAAAGCCGCCAAACAGTGAAGCTGACACCCAGATCATCGGACCGAAATCCTACTGGGCCGATATGCGTCGGTATCATCGTCGAAACGACCAAACCGCCCGCATATCCCTTCATTCATCAAATTTTCAAAGAGCACGAAGACACAAACAAAGATAGATGAACTCAAGTAGCGAGCCCAGCCTACCATGTTGCCTTCTCTTGTCGCCTGCGAAGCTGCCTTTCAGCGAACCCTGCTTCCCGTCCCTTCCGCTTCTTTCGAACCGTCCGTTTCGGTGAGGCGGTATTTAGGCCGGGGCGCTCGGAGCCGCAAGAGAAAAAACGCACCCCGTCATCATTTTGTTTCAGATCTCAGGTTTACTGGGCTTTTTGAAAGTCTGTCGACACATGTTTCAGCGATCTCTGTGGATAAGTCTCGGGTTTTGTGGATAACTTTCACGCTGCCTTGGCGAATCTCCTTCTCAAACACCGCGATTCTCTCGCGGTGGGCACGAAGGGACGCCATCACCGGCTATGGCCGAGTCGGCCATTCAGCTGGATGCGTCAATCCAGACGCCCAACGCATCGGGTTGCGTGATCTGTTTCCCCATCCCCAGAGCACTTGACGATGTATGGCCTTGGAACACTGCCTGAGCTTGGGCAGGCCCAGGACCTTGGGCATCCGAACTTTTTCATATGAAAAGCAAGGCGCCGCAAATGGTTCGCGCCTAAATGCTGCGCTGCCGCGTCAGATGACGCCTGCCCGTGCGGAAGGCTCGCGAAAGGTTGTTGCGGCATTTCTAAATATCGCTAACACTCGGTCCACTGTACTGGCGGGCTCGATCCCGTCTGACAAAATAACAAACGCTGGGGAGCGACATATGCCCGATCGGGCGCAGCCTGTCCTTGATGTGAGGGGTCTGAAAACTGTTTTCAGAACCCGTGGCGGCGAAATTCACGCCGTGAATGACGTAAGCTTTGATCTTCGACCCGGAGAGCTTCTGGGCGTGGTCGGCGAAAGCGGATCGGGCAAATCGGTTACGATGATGTCGCTTCTGGGGCTGTTGCCGTCTCCGCCAGCCATGAACAAGGGTGGACAGGTGCTGTTCGAGGGGCACGACCTGTTGCGTGTCGAGCCTCAGCATCTGCGGCACGTACGCGGCGGTCGTATCGGTTTCATATTTCAAGACCCGATGACCAGCCTGAACCCTGTGTTTACTGTAGGCTATCAGATCGCCGAGCCCCTTCGCCGGCATATGGGCCTGACACGCGCCCAGGCTGCGATCCGCGCTGCCGAACTGCTGGATCTGGTGGGCATCCCCGATGCACGCAGCCGTCTCAAGGATTTTCCTCACCAGTTTTCCGGCGGAATGCGACAGCGGGTAATGATCGCCATCGCGCTGGCCTGTGATCCCAAGGTGCTGATCGCCGATGAACCGACCACAGCGCTGGACGTCACGATTCAAGCTCAGATCATCGAATTGATCAAGGGTTTGCGGCAAAAACTGGGGATGGCCATCATATGGATCACCCATGATCTGGGCGTGATTGCGGGGATCGCGGACCGCGTGATGGTCATGTACGGCGGCCAGGTCGTCGAAATGGCCCCTACCGCCGACCTGTTCGCACGTCCGCGACATCCCTACACGCAGGCGCTGCTACAAACGATTCCCGCTCTCCGCGGCGCACGCGAGGCCCGGCTGAAGGTCATCGAAGGCCAACCACCCATCATACGCGCGGTGCCGTCTGCCTGTCCGTTTACCAACCGCTGCGTCCATGCCACCCCGCTGTGTGCGCTGGAAAACCCCCGGCGCCGGAACCTGACGCCGGGCCATGATGTGGCCTGCCACCGCGCCGAAGAACTGGCCGTCGTAACCCGAGGGCCTGCCCATGCGTGATGTCACCCCGCCTGCCCTGCGCGCGCTGGTCGAGGTCCGTAACCTGAAGATGTATTTTCCCATCACGGCCGGCCTGCTTCGCCGCAAGGTTGGCGATGTGAAGGCCGTTGATGACGTATCCTTTGCCATCTACGAGGGCGAAACCCTTGGTCTTGTCGGCGAATCGGGCTGCGGCAAGTCTACTTGCGGGCGGGCCATCTTGCGGCTCTATGATCTGACGGCCGGGTCGGTGGTCATTGACGGCAAGGACATTGCAACCCTGTCTGCCAACGAGCTGCGAAAGATGCGGCCCACCATGCAGATGGTGTTTCAGGACCCTCAGGCCAGTCTGAACCCCCGCATGACCGTTGCAGGGATCGTCGCCGAGCCGCTGGAAGAACACACCAAGCTGTCGCGCGCCGACAAATTGGCCCGCGTCTATGAACTGATGGACGCCGTCGGCCTGAACCGCGCCTTTGCGCACCGCTATCCGCATGAGTTTTCCGGCGGCCAACGGCAACGTATCGGCATCGCGCGCGCATTGGCGCTGAACCCGAAGTTCATTGTCTGCGATGAACCGATCGCCGCGCTGGACGTGTCCATACAGGCGCAGGTGGTCAACCTGCTAGAGGATCTGCAGGCGAAGTTCGGCTTGACCTATCTTTTCATCAGCCACGATCTGTCGATGGTGCGCCATATCGCCGACCGGGTGGCGGTGATGTATCTGGGCCGCATCGCCGAGCTGTCGCCGCGCGACGCGCTCTATGCCCGCCCGCTGCACCCCTATGCCGAGGCGCTGCTGTCAGCCGTGCCCGAACCCGACCCGACGCTGGCGCGGTCGCGCCAACGCATCATTCTGCAAGGCGATGTGCCCTCGCCCGCCAACCCGCCAAAGGGATGCAATTTCTGCACCCGCTGCCCAAAGGCGTTCGATCTGTGCCGTCAGGTCAAACCCGAGCTGGCCGAGGTTGAACCGGGCCGCTTTGTCGCCTGCCACCTGTATTCCGCTACAACCGTCGCCGGATCAACCGGCACACCCGAGGCCAAAGAGCACAACCAACAAGGAGTGTCCCTATGAAACTGAAAACCGCCCTTCTGGGCGCCGCCGCCACGCTGGCCTTTGCGCCTGCCGCTTTTGCGGAACGCGGGGCCGATGGCAACGTCAATGTCCTGTATTCACAGGCCGTGTCGATCATGAACGCCTATCTGTCTTCGGGCACCAAGGATGTCGAAGTGGGCTCTCTGGTGCTGGAGCCGCTGGCCGGCTTTGACGAGGAGGGCAATGTCATCCCGCGTCTGGTGACAGAGATCCCGTCGGTGGAAAACGGCGGCATTTCCGAGGATCTGACCACCATCACCTGGAAGATCACCCCCGGCCTGCTGTGGTCGGATGGCACGCCGGTGACATCGGCCGATGCGCTGTTTTCGTATCAGTATTGCACCGATCCTGCCGGTGGCTGTGCACAGGCCGCGCGCTATGAAGGCATTGAAAAGGTGGAAGCGCTTGACGATCTGACCGTCAAGATCACCTGGACCGCGCCGAAGCCGAACCCGTTCACCGCCTTTGTCGGCTCTACCTCGCCCATTCTGCAGGCGGCGCAATTTGCCAATTGCCTGGGCACCGCAGCCCCGACCTGCACCGAACAGAACTTCCGCCCCATCGGCACCGGCCCGTTCATGGTCACCGATTTCAAGGTGAATGACGTCGTCGAACTGGCCGCCAACCCGAACTACCGTGACGCGGCCAAACCGGCCTTTGCCACCATGATCGTCAAGGGCGGCGGCGATGCGGCTGGCGCTGCCCGCGCCGTGATGGAAACCGGCGAATTCGATTACGCCTGGAACACCCAGATCAACCCCGAACTGCAGGCCCAGATGGAACGGGGCGGCAAGGGCGTGTTCGTGTCCGCCTTCGGCACCCTGGTCGAGCGGATCGAGATGAACATGACCGACCCGTCGCCGGACCTGCCGGAAGGCGAGCGCGCGACAGCCGCGCATCCGCATCCGTTCCTGTCGGACATCCGCGTGCGCAAAGCGCTGTCGATGGCAATTGACCGCAGCCTGCTGGTCGAGGTCGGCTATGGCAACGCAGGCCAGCCGACCTGCAACCTGGTGCCGGCGCCCGCGACCTTTGCCTCGCCCAACACCGACTGCATCGAACAGGACATGGACGGCGCCAAGGCCCTGTTGGATGAGGCAGGCTGGACCGTGGGGGCCAACGGCATCCGCGAAAAGGACGGCAAGCCGCTGAAGGTCCTGTACCAGACCTCGGTCAACGCCGTGCGTCAGGATTTCCAGGCCCTGATCAAGGGCTGGTGGAACGAATTGGGCGTCGAGGTCGAGCTGAAATCGATTGACGGTGGCGTGTACTTCGGTGGCGATCCGGGTTCGCCCGACACCTTCCAGAAGTTCTACGCAGACGTTGAAATGTATGCCAACAACTTCGACGGCACCGATCCCGAGCCCTACCTTGCGCAATATCTGTGCGACAAGGCCCCCAGCCCGGCCAACGGCTGGCAGGGTGAAAACGTTAACCGCTACTGCGACCCGGCCTATGATGCGCTGGTCGCCGAACTGGCCGCGACCCGCGATATGGAAAAGCGCGGCGAAATCGCCATCCGCCTGAACGAGATGCTGACCAAGGACAGCTATGTCATCGTGCCGCTGGTGCACCGCGGCCGGTTGTCGGCCCATTCCACCACTCTGGGCGGTGTGGTGCTGAACACCTGGGATTCCGAGCTGTGGAACGCAAGCGACTGGTTCCGCATCAAGTGATCTGACCTCAGGGGCGCGCCGGGCACGAATTTTCTGCGAAAATTCCGCACGGTGCGCCCCCCCTTTTTTCCATCCTCTTCCTCAACCCTCGTGCAGGTCTGAATTTTCGCAGAAAATTCGTGCCCGTCCGACTGTTCAACCGAGGCGTCGCCCATGCTCACCTTCACGATCCGCCGGTTGCTGCTGGCGATCCCGACGCTTTTGTTCATCTCGCTGGTGATCTTCCTGCTGGTCGATTTCGCCCCCGGCTCGCCGATGAGCCAGATCCCCCTGACCGTCCCCCCCGAAGTGCGCCTGAAGATCATCGAGGCCATGGGCGCGAATGAGCCGATCCTTGTGCGCTATCTGCTCTGGCTCAAACAGTTTTTCTGGGTCGAACCGCTGGTCATGATCGACGGCATGTTCGGCACCAGCTATTCCCACGGCATGCAGCGCATTGTCAGCTGGCAGTCGCGCAGCCCGGTGATGGATATCATCGTGCAACGCGTGCCGCAGACCCTGACCGTGGTCGGCTCCGCCTATGTGATCGGGGTGCTGATCGCGGTGCCGATCGGCATCTATTCGGCTTACAAGCAATACAGCTGGTTCGACCAGATCGGCACTTTCATCGCGATGATCGGCTTTTCGGTGCCGACCTTCTTTACCGGCGTGGTGCTGATCCTGGTGTTTTCGGTCAACCTTGGCTGGTTCCCGTCGATCTACAACACCTCGCTGCGGGTCACCAACTGGGAGACGTTTGTGCAGCAGGTGCGGCAGATGGCGATGCCGGTCGCGGTGCTGGCGCTGTACAACGCGTCGCAGATCAGCCGCTACATGCGGTCGTCCATGCTCGACAATCTGGCGCAGGATTACGTGCGCACGGCGCGCGCCAAGGGCATGTCGGAACGGGTGGTGGTGCTCAAACACGTGCTGCGCAATTCGCTGATCCCGGTGGTCACCGTGATTGCCCTTGGCATCCCCACCATTTTCGGCGGCGCGATCATCACCGAACAGGTGTTCAAGGTGAACGGTCTGGGTGCCTTGCTGATCAATGCCATACAGGGGTCGGACCTGCCGATGGTGCAGACGCTGACCTTCATCTTTGCCGTGCTGATCGTGATGTTCAACCTGATTGCCGATGTGCTCTACGGCATGCTCGACCCGAGGATCCGCTATGACTGACACATCTGTCGTTGAGAAACCCCGCAGCCAGTGGTCGGATGTCTGGTCGCAGTTCAAGACCCACAAGGGCGCGGTTGCGGCGCTGATCGTCTTTGTCACGCTGATCCTGTTCGTCACCATCGGGCCGCTGATCTGGACCGTGGACCCGACCTACATCAACCCCAACGCCGCCGAGATGATCCGCACCCGCAACAAGCCGCCCAGCTGGCAGTTCCCGCTGGGCACCGATCAGCTGGGCCGCGATATGCTGGCCCGGATGATGAAGGGCGGTCAGGTGTCCATCGCGGTGGGACTGGTGGCGATGGCGATCTCTATCCTGCTGGGCACGCTGGTGGGGGTTTCTGCCGGGTATTTCCGCCGACTTGACGGGCCGCTGATGCGGCTGACCGATCTGTTCCTCGCCCTGCCCCTGCTGCCCTTGCTGCTGGTGATGGTCATGCTGTTCCGTGATCCTCTTGCCCGCGCCATGGGGCCAGAGGGCGGCACCTTCCTGCTGATCGTCTTTGCCATTGGTGTGACCAGCTGGATGCAGGCCGCCCGCATCGTGCGTGGCGAGGTGCTGGCGCTGAAAGAGCGTGAATTCGTGCTGGCCGCCCGGTCGATCGGCACGCCGTCGCGCCGGATGATCCTGCGCCATATCCTGCCCAATGTGGTCAGCCCGATCATGGTCTCGGCCACGCTGGGCATCGCCTCGGCCATCATCACCGAATCTGCACTGTCCTTCCTCGGCCTTGGCTTTCCGCCCGATTTTCCGACCTGGGGGCGGTTGCTTTTTGATGGGGTGGACTACATCCAGCAGTACCCCGAACGGGTGATCTGGCCCGGCGTCGCCATCTCGCTGACGGTGTTGTCGGTCAATTACATCGGCGACGGCTTGCGCGACGCGCTTGATCCGCGCATCCGGGGGCGCTGAACGGTGCAACTCTTGTCTTAACCGGCCCTCACCCCTTACATAGGGCGCACCAACCCCCGTCAGGCAAACCAAAGGCAGCTGCGTGGACCCGATGACAGATCACAGCCCGGTACATCCCGCGCAAGTGCCGCCGCCCGAGCAGATGGAGGCGCAGGCCGCCCTTGCCGCCGCCTTTCTCAAGGCGCTCAGCCATGAGGGGCGGCTGATGATCCTGTGCCACCTGTCCACCGGCGAAAAGACGGTGACAGAGCTGGAACACCTGCTGGGCAGCCGTCAGGCCGCCGTCAGCCAGCAGCTTTCCCGCCTGCGGCTGGAGGGGCTGGTGTCATCCCGGCGTGAAGGCAAGGCGATATTTTACGCCATAGATGACCAGAAGGTCAGCCGCACCATCGGGCTGATGTACACCCTGTTCTGCGAACCGGAACAGGGCTGACTGCCTTATCAGCCGCGCCCCAGATAGGGCATGTCGCGCGCCATGATGGTGATGAAGGGCACGTTCACATCCAGCGGCAGATTGGCCATATGCAGCACCGCCTCGGCCACATGCACCACCGGCATCAGGGGTTCTGGCCGCATCTCACCGCTGGCCTGCGGCATGCCCGACGAGAACCCGGCTGTCATCTCGCTGGCGGCATTGCCGATGTCGATCTGGCCACAGGCAATGTCAAACCGCCGCCCGTCGACGGCGAGGGTCTTGGTCAGCCCGGATACCGCATGTTTTGACATGGTATAGGGTGCCGATCCGGGACGCGGACGATCAGCGCTGATCGACCCGTTGTTGATGATCCGCCCGCCCTGCGGGCTTTGCCGCCGCATCAGGCCAAAGGCCGCGCGGGCGCACAGGAACATGCCGGTGATGTTCACGTTCGACAGTGCCAGCCAGTCGGCCACCGCAATCTCGTCAATCGGCTTGCCGGGCAAGGACATGCCCGCATTGTTGAACAGCACATCCAGCCGCCCGAAGCGCGCTGCAACCTGCGCAAAGGCGGCGTCGACCTGCCCCTCATCGGTCACATCCGTGGGCAGCACCAATGCCTCATGCGTGCCTGCGGTTTCGCGCAAAGCGTCCTCACGCCGGCCGACCAGCGCCACCTGCCAGCCCGCCGCAATAAACGCCCGTGCCGTCGCCCGCCCGATGCCCGACCCTGCCCCGGTGATCAGAATGCTGCGCTGTGCCATGTGGTCTCCTCCCTGTTACGGGGGCGACCTTAGCGCCCGATGGGCAAGGGTGCCAGAGCGCGCTTAATGCAGGCGGAACTCTCCCACCACATTGCGCCATTCGTTCGGGCCGATCAGCCGCTTGTGGCTGAACCGCACCGAATGCAGCGGGCCTTCGATCTGGTCCTGCCAGTATTCGATGAACTTGAACAATCGCGGATAATCGGGGGCAAGATCATAGTCCTGCCAGACGAATGTGTTCAGCACATTGCGGTAATCGGGCATCCGGTAGACCATTTCCGCCGTGGTCAGCCCATAGCCTTTCAGCATCAGTTCCGTTTCAGTTCTTTCCACCTAACTCTCCTGCATGATCGCCCCCCAAAGGAATCATGCCAGCTTCAGATTAAAAATCAATGATTTCAATTTGTTATCACTGCGCCTCTCCGGCTGCCAAAAGGTGCGGCGTGGCGGCATTGCACCCCACTGCTTGCATGGTGTAAGGTTGCGCCAACAAGATATAGCCCCCCGTAAGGAAGGCCACGGCACCATGAGCGATACGCCCGAAGACACTGATAAAACAGCCGAAAAGCCGGTCCACACCGGCCCGCAGATCGACATCGCCGCCGAGATGAAGACCGCCTATCTGGATTACGCGATGAGCGTGATCGTCAGCCGCGCGATCCCCGATCTGCGCGACGGGCTCAAACCCGTGCACCGCCGCATTCTGTTCGCGATGAGTGAATCGGGCAACAGCCACGACAAACCCTACCGCAAATCGGCCCGCCCTGTGGGCGACACCATGGGGAAATACCACCCCCATGGCGATAGCGCGATCTATGACGCGCTGGTGCGGATGGCGCAGCCGTTTTCGATGTCTTTGAAACTGCTGGACGGTCAGGGCAACTTCGGCTCGATGGACGGCGATTCCGCCGCCGCGATGCGTTATACCGAAGTGCGGATGGACAAACCTTCCGCCTTTCTGCTGGCGGATATCGACAAGGAAACCGTTGATTTTCAGGACAATTACGATGGCAAGGACCGTGAACCCACGGTCCTGCCCGCGCGGTTCCCGAACATGCTGGTCAATGGCGCGGGCGGTATCGCCGTCGGCATGGCGACCAACATCCCGCCGCACAACCTTGGCGAAGTGATCGACGGCACGCTGGCCCTGATCGAAAACCCGGATCTCTCGTCCGAAGCGCTGATGGAGATCATCCCCGCCCCCGACTTCCCCACCGGGGCCACCATCCTCGGCCGGTCCGGCGCGCGCAAAGCCTATCTGGAGGGGCGCGGCTCGGTCATCATCCGGTCCAAAACCCATATCGAAGAGGTCCGCAAAGACCGCTACGCCATCATCATTGATGAGGTGCCGTATCAGGTCAACAAGGCCGCGATGATCGAAAAGATCGCCGAACTGGTGCGCGAAAAGCGGATCGAAGGGATTTCGGCGGTCGCTGACGAATCCGACCGCATCGGCATCCGCGTGGTGATCGAACTCAAGCGTGATGCGACGCCGGATGTGGTGCTGAACCAGCTGTTCCGCTTCACGCCGATGCAGACGAGCTTTGGCTGCAACATGCTGGCCCTGAACGGCGGCCGCCCCGAGCAGCTGACGCTGCGCGATTTTCTCACGCATTTCATCACCTTCCGCGAAGAAGTTGTGGCCCGCCGCACCGCGTTCGAGCTGCGCAAGGCGCGCGAACGCAGCCATATCCTCTGCGGTCTGGCCGTCGCCGTGTCCAACGTGGATGAGGTCGTGCGCACCATCCGCGCAAGCGCCGATGCGGCGGAAGCCCGCGAAAAGCTGATGACCCGCCGCTGGCCCGCCGCCGATATCGCGCCCTATATCCTGCTGATCGACGATCCCAGCCACACCATGAACGACGATGGCACCTATAACCTGTCGGAAGTGCAGGCCCGCGCCATTCTGGAACTGCGCCTGCAGCGCCTGACAGCGCTTGGCGTCAAGGAAGTCACCGACGAGCTGGAAGAACTGGCCGGCAAGATCAAGGAATACCTTGAAATTCTGGGATCGCGCGACCGGATCATGGCGATCATTTCGGACGAGCTGCGCGAAGTGCGCGCCCTGTTCGCCGTGCCCCGCCGCACCGAAATCGTCGACTGGGCCGGCGATATGGAAGATGAAGACCTGATCGAGCGTGAGGATATGGTCGTGACCATCACCTCCGGCGGTTACATCAAGCGCACGCCCTTGGCCGAATTCCGCCAGCAGAATCGCGGCGGCAAGGGCCTGTCGTCGATGGCGACGAAAGAAGACGACGTGGTGACGACGCTTTTCGTTGCCAATACGCACACTTGGCTGCTGTTCTTCACAACCGATGGTATGGTTTACAAACTGAAAACCTGGCGTCTGCCGCTGGCAGGCCGCACCGCCAAGGGCAAGGCCATTGTCAACATCCTGCCGATCCAGCCGCGTGTGTCGATCGCTGCGCTGATGCCGGTCGATGTGCCGGAAGATGAATGGGCCAGCCTGCAGATCGTGTTCGCGACCAGCGATGGCGATGTTCGGCAGAACGACCTGTCTGACTTCACCAACGTCAAGCGCAACGGCAAGATCGCGATGAACCTGCCCGAAGGTGTGTTGCTGGTGAACGCCGCGATTGCGGATGAAAATGACGATGTGATGCTGGTCACCGCCCTTGGCCGCGCGATCCGCTTTTCCACCACCGATATCCGCGTGTTCAAATCGCGCGGATCGACCGGGGTGCGCGGCATCCGTCTGGCCGATGGCGACAAGGTCGTGTCGATGGCCATCATCCGCCACTTCGAGGCGACGCCGGAAGAACGCGAAGCCTACCTCAAGCAACGCCGCCTGATGGCGGGCGCGACAGAGGATGACGCAGAGGCCGATGAAGACGAAGAAACCGTGGCGGTGGGCCAACTTAGCCCCGAACGTTACAGTGAAATGTCAGCCATCGAAGACCTGATCCTGACCATCACCGCAGGCGGCGCGGGCAAGCTTTCCTCCAGCCATGGCTATCCGGTGCGCGGGCGTGGCGGCATGGGCGTGATGGCGATGGACAAGGCGATGCGCGGGGGCCGTCTGGTCGCCAGCTTCCCGGTCGATCCATCGGATCAGATCATGCTGGCCACCTCCACCGGCCAGTCGATCCGGGTGCCGGTCGATCAGATCAGCTTCCGCTCGCGCTCTGCTGGTGGCGTGCGGGTGTTCAACGTGGGCAAAGACGAGGTCGTGGTCTCGGTCGCCCGCGTCGCCGAACAGGCGGATGAATGAGCTTGAGGCCCGGCTGGCGGCGCTTGCCGCCGCCGGGCAGACGGTCACCTACGGTGCCTTGGCCCGCGATCTCGGCTGGCGCATGGGCCAGCTTACCGCCGCACTGGAAGCGCTGATGGAAACCGACGCAGCACACGGCCAGCCGTTGCGCGCATCTTTATGTGAGGCGCGGCTTGGCAACGGCCTGCCCGCGCAGGGCTTTTTCGAAAAAGCGGCAGCGCTGGGGTTTGATGTGTCAGACCCCGCCGGTTTTGTCGCATCGCAGCGGCGCAATCTTTCTGCCCCCGATTAAGAGTTCTGAAACGGTCCGGGCGCTATCCTTTTCAAACGGATGGAGTCGCGGATGAACCTGTATCACTGTATGATCGAACTGCGGCAAGACAGCCGCGCATTGTCTTTCGCCAAGGCGGTTGATGGCTGGATGACCCATCTGCAAACGCGGGGTCTGATCAGCGGCTGGCGGCTGATGCGGCGCAAATTCGGCCTCGCCTCGGGCGCCCACCCCGATTTTGTGCTGGAGGTGGAGGTGCCGGGCATGGCCGCGCTGGATGATGCCTTTGCCGCGCTCGCCGCCGCCGATGATGAGGCGACGCGGCGCTATGACCTGATGCATCAGATGATTGCGCATGTCGATGTCGGCCTCTACCGGCCCTACCCCGACGCCACTCAGCGCGAACGTATCGCGCTGGTGTGACGCGCCCGCTTGAAAGCGGGGGGCGGGCGGGATATCTCCCGCGCATGAACAAAACACTTCACATCATCGGCGGCGGCATGGCCGGATCAGAGGCGGCATGGCAGGCCGCGCAGCAGGGCATCACCGTGGTGATCCACGAGATGCGGCCGAAGGTCGGTACTTTTGCCCACCGTACCGGGCATCTGGCCGAAATGGTCTGCTCCAACTCCTTCCGCTCGGATGATGATGAAAGCAACGCCGTCGGCCTTTTGCATTGGGAAATGCGCGCGGCTGGCGGGCTGATCATGGAACAGGCCGCCGCCCATCGCCTGCCCGCAGGCGGCGCGCTGGCGGTGGACCGTGACCCGTTTGCCCAAAGCGTCACCGCCCGCATTCTGGCGCATCCGCTGATCTCGGTCTCGTATGAGGAGATCACGGATTTGCCGACAGGTGGCCACTGGATCATCGCCACCGGCCCGCTGACCTCTGGTGCCTTGGCCGAAAGCATCCGTGCCGCCACCGGGGCCGAGGCGCTGGCGTTTTTCGATGCCATTGCCCCCATTGTCTATGCTGACAGCGTCGATATGTCGGTGGCCTGGATGCAGTCACGCTATGACAAGGGCGAAACGCCGGAAGAGCAGACCGCCTATATCAACTGCCCGCTGACCCGCGAGCAGTATGAAGATTTCATCGACGCCCTGCTGGCGGCAGATAAAACCGAATTCCATGAAGGTGAAACCGCAGGCTATTTCGACGGCTGCCTGCCGATCGAGGTGATGGCCGAACGCGGCCGCGAAACCCTGCGTTTTGGCCCGATGAAGCCGGTCGGCCTGACCAACCCGCACCAACCCGATGTGAAGGCCTATGCCGTGGTGCAACTGCGCCGCGACAACAAGCTGGGCACGCTGTTCAACATGGTCGGCTTTCAGACCAAGATGAAATACGGCGCGCAGACGGATGTTTTCAAACGCATTCCCGGCCTGACCAACGCCAGCTTTGCACGTCTGGGCGGCATCCACCGCAACACTTTCATCAACTCACCCACGCTGCTGGATGATCAGATGCGGCTGAAATCACACCCGCATATCCGATTTGCCGGGCAGATCACCGGGGTTGAGGGCTATGTCGAAAGCGCGGCCATGGGCCTCTTGGCAGGCCGGATGGCGGCGGCCGAGATCAAGGGCGAAACCCTGCCGCCACCGCCGCCCGACACCGCCACCGGCGCGCTGATCACCCATATCACCGGCGGGGCCGAGGCGAAAACCTTCCAGCCGATGAACGTCAACTTCGGCCTGTTCCCCCCGATTGACGCCAAAGGCGGGCGCCGGGGCCGCAAAACCCGCTACAAAGCCTATACCGATCGCGCCAAAGACGCCTTTACGGCATGGCTGGGCTGACGCCTCCCGCGCAGCGGGGCTTTGTCACCCGCTTCGCCCCCTCTCCCACCGGCCCCTTGCATCTGGGTCATGCCTACTCCGCCATCCTCGCGCATGACATGGCCCGCGCCGCCAGTGGCCAGTTCCTGCTGCGGATGGAGGATACCGATACCGAGCGCAGCAAATATGCCTATGAAACCCAGATCCTCGACGATCTGGCATGGCTTGGCCTCACATGGGATGGCCCGGTGCAGCGCCAGTCCGACCATCTGGCGCAGTATACCGCGCGGCTGAAACCCCTTGCGGAACAAGGCCTGCTCTACCCCTGCTCCTGCACCCGGTCCGATATCCGCGCGGCCCTCTCCGCCCCGCAAGAAGGCACGGTGCACCCGTTCTACCCCGGCACCTGCCGCGGCCGCCCGATGAGCGCGCGCCAGCCCGGCGATGCGCTGCGCATCGACCTTGCCGCCGCCCTCGTCCAGCTTCCGCCCGGGCTTGGCTTCACCGAAACCGGCACCGCCCATGCCGGTCAGCACATCCTCAACCCAACCGATGCCATCACCCGCATCGGCGATGTGGTCCTGTCGCGCAAGGGTGAAGATATCGTCGCCTACTTCCTCGCCTCGGCGCTGGATGATGCCGATCACGGCGTCACCCATGTGATACGGGGCGAGGATCTGTTCGACTTCACCGCGGTGCAGGTCATCCTGCAGCACCTCCTGGGCCTGCCCACGCCGATCTACCACCACCACCGCCTGATCCGCGATGATCAGGGCAAGCGCCTTGCCAAACGCGACGATGCCCGCGCCCTGTCAAAATACCGCGCCGACGGGGCCACGCCGCAGGATATCCGCGCCCTCGTCGGCCTGTCGCTTCATCTTGACTGAAATACTCTCCGGGGGTCTGGGGGTGGAAAACCCCCAGTACACCGCCAGCACCGCAGCGCACCGCCTTACAGCTCAGCCCCCGGCCGCGCCGAAACGCTCAAGAGCCCTATCACATAGCCCGCGACCGACCGGAAGCACACCAGCGTGAACCCAGCCTCTTCAGCCCAGAACGCCGCCGCCACCTGTGCCGCGCGGCTGCGGCGCAGCTCGCCCGGTTCCAGCCGGTCGAAATCCACCGGCGACAGCTTGCGCAGCACCTGATCGGCGCGCGGGCCCTCCACGCGGAATACCGCGCGGGCGTCGGACACATCGACCGCCAGATGGTGCTGACCCTGCAAAGCCTCGGCAATGCCGGACAAAACCGCCGCAACTTCGGCATAAGGCACGATCAGCAGCAGCTCATCCGGGCTCATCCAGCCCGCCGCCCGCGCGCCCTGTCGGATAATCCGGCGCACTGCAGGCAAGGCGCAGCCGGTGGCGGCCAGCACCGCCGCCTCCAGCCCCGGCGTGCCGGTTCTGGCGCGCAGGGTAATCATGCCCAGGGGGCCAATCTCGCGCACCTGCGCGAACCCGCCATAGCTTGCGCCGCCAAGCGCGCTGACCGGATCAGACATTCGGCTTCTCCCCGTCCTTGTCATAGAACACCGGGTTCACCACCCGGGCCTGTGTTACGCCGCCGTCGATTCTGGTGAACTCCACCACCTCGCCCATCCGCGCCGGGCCCTGCCGCAGCAGGCCCATGGCAATGCCGCGCCCCAGCGTCGGCGAGTGGTAGGTCGAGGTGACGCGCCCCTGCACGCGGCGCTGGTTGTTGGCGTTCATCCCCGCTTCGGGAATATAGGCGCCATCTTCGATCACAGATCCGTCCAGCGTCTCGAACCCCACCAGTTTCCAACGGTCAGGGTTCGCAAGGAAGCTGCGTTCCTGCCCGCGTTTGCCCAGAAAATCCGTCTTTTTCTTCGAAATCGCCCAGTCCAGCCCCAGATCCTGCGGAATGATGGTGCCGTCGGTTTCATCGCCGATCATGATGAAGCCCTTTTCGGCCCGCATGATATGCAGCGCCTCGGTGCCGTAAGGCATCGCGCCAAACGCCGCCCCCGCCTCATGCAGCATGGCCCAGAACGCGGCCCCATGGCTGGCGGGAACGGCGATTTCATAGCTCAGCTCGCCCGAAAAACTGATCCGGTACACCCGGCACGGGAAGCCGCCAAGGGTGCCATCAGCCCATTGCATGAAGGGCAGCGTGTCTTTCGACACATCTATGCCGCCGATCGACTCCAGCAACTGCCGCGCATTCGGCCCCACCACCGCGACCTGCGCATATTGCTCGGTCACATTGGCGGTGAAGACCTGCCAGTCCCACCATTCGCATTGCAGCCAGTCTTCCATCCACGCATGAATACGGTCTGCCCCGCCCGATGTGGTGTGGCACAGCCATGTGTCATCGTCGATCCGCGCCACCACGCCGTCGTCGGACAGGAAGCCCTGTTCGTTGCACATCAGACCATAGCGGCATTTGCCGATGGGCAGGCTGCTCATCACATTGGTGTAGAGCATATCAAGGAACCGCCCGGCATCCGGCCCCTTGACGATGATCTTACCCAGTGTGGAAGCGTCAAGCAAACCAAGGGCTTCACGCGTGTTCTTTACCTCACGGTGCACCGCCTGTTCCGGCGTCTCGCCGGGGCGCTGGAAGCAATAGGGCCTGCGCCAATGGCCGACGGGTTCAAAATACGCCCCATGGGCGATGTGCCAGTCATGCATCGGCGTCTTGCGCAGCGGCTGGAAGATATCGCCCCGCGCCTCACCCGCCAAGGCCCCCAACGGCACCGGCGTATAGGGCGGGCGGAAGGTGGTGGTACCGACCTGCGGGATCTGTGCATTCAGACTGTCAGCAAGCACCGCCAGACCGTTGATATTGCTCAGCTTACCCTGATCTGTCGCCATGCCCAGCGTGGTATAGCGCTTGGTATGTTCCACCGATTCATAGCCTTCGCGTGCGGCCAGCTGCACGTCTGACACCTTCACATCATTCTGGAAATCCAGCCACATCTTGGACCGCAGCGCAATGCCTGCGCCTTGCGGCATGATCCAGACCGGCTCCAGCGCGGCCTCTTCCGGCACGGACTGCACCGGGGGCAGATCGTCAGACTCCTGTGCAAAACCAAGCTCTTGCAGTGCGATCTTCACCTGATCATCAGCGTCCGCCACAGCGCTCCGCAGCGCGCCATTGGCGGCCCCAGCGCAGAGCACCATGGCCGATCCATCCTGATGCAGCGGCGGACGGCTGGCATCGGGGCGGAACATCGCCTCATCCTCGTCCCAGATCAGCTTACCGCCGCAATGGCTCCACAAATGCACCACCGGCGACCAGCCGCCGGACATCGCCACCGCGTCGCAGGGCAGCGTCGTGCTGGCCATGCCTTCGCCCGCCTGATGGCAGATCTCGACCGCCTCCACCCGTTTGCCGCCCTTGACCCGCGCAATGGCGCGTCCGGTTTCGACCCGGATGCCAAGCGCGCGGGCGCGTTCCGGCAAGGCCCCGTTGGCAATGGGGCGGGCGTCGATGACCGCCGCCACTTCCAAGCCCGCCTGATGCAGCGCAATCGCAGTGCGGTAGGCGTCGTCGTTGTTGGTGACCACCACCGTGCGGTCGCCGGGCGAGACTGCCCAGTTCACTGCG
The DNA here is from genome assembly GCF_030656345.1 of Pseudotabrizicola sp. Taxonomy (GTDB): domain Bacteria; phylum Pseudomonadota; class Alphaproteobacteria; order Rhodobacterales; family Rhodobacteraceae; genus Pseudotabrizicola. The sequence goes on from NZ_JAUSNR010000010.1 coordinate 17,243, forward strand.
TAATCACGAACAGCCCCTGCCAGCATCACGCCCGGTATGTCATTGCCGGCGAAGGACAAAGGCCGCTCAATCGCGCCGGTCGCCGCCAGAATCTTGCCCACCCGCATCCGCCACAGCCGGTGCCTTGGCCGCCCGTCGCCGGGGGTGTGGTCGGCCAGTTTTTCATCCAGCAGCACATAGCCGTGGTCATAAGACCCCGCCGCCATGCAGCGCAGGCGCAGGGTTACAGTGTCCATCGCCGACAGTTCCAGCACCGCCGCCTCAACCCAATCGCCCGCAGGCATACCACCCACCACATCGCCATCCACCGGCGCGCGCCCGCCCCAATGGGCGGTCTGTTCCACCAGCCAGACCCGCGCCCCGGCGCGGCCCGCGACCAGTGCGGCCTGCAACCCGGCCACGCCACCGCCGACGATCAGCAGATCGCAGAACGCATAGGCCTGTTCATAGCGGTCGGCATCGCGGTCCTTGGGTGCCGAGCCGAGGCCCGCCGAATGCCGGATGATCGGTTCAAACAGATGCTTCCACGCCGCACGCGGGTGGATGAAGGTCTTGTAGTAGAACCCCCCCGGCAGGAACCGCGCGGCATAGTTGTTCACCACGCCGACGTCGAATTCCAGTGACGGCCAGTGGTTCTGGCTGCGCGCCTCCAGCCCGTCGAACAGCTCGGTCGTCGTCGTGCGCTGGTTCGGCTCCAGCCGCCCGGCCTTGCCCAGATTGACCAGCGCGTTCGGCTCTTCCGCTCCGCTGGCGACAATCCCGCGCGGGCGGTGATATTTGAACGACCGGCCCACCAGCATCTGATCATTGGCCAGAAGCGCCGAAGCGAGGGTATCGCCCGCACAGCCGCGCAGGCGTTTGCCGTTGAAGGTGAATTCGACCGGCGACGAGCGGTCGATCAGCCGGCCGCCGGATTTCAGACGCGTGCTCATGAAAAGCCCTTCCACTCGGGGCGCTTGGCCTTGATTTTGTCGATGATGTCTGCGGGCGGCTCGGTCGTTTGTGCAGGATAGGTGCCGAACACTTCCAGCGTGGCGGTGCAGCGGGCGGCCAGAAACCACTTGCCGCAGCCATAGGCATGCCGCCAGCGTTCAAAATGTACGCCCTTGGGGTTCTTGCGGGCGAACATGTAGGCCTCGAACGCATCATCATCGGACCCCGGCCCGAACCGCTTCAGATGCGCCTCTCCACCGGGGGAAAGTTCGGTTTCTTCGGCGCGCACGCCGCAATAGGGGCATTCGAGGATCAGCATGGCGCACCTGTGAACATGAAAAAGGCGGGCGCTGAACAGCGCCCGCCTTGCAGGAAAGAGAGAGGTTGGAAAGGATCAGTTCCCGGTTGGCGGCGGCGTAGCGGTGCCAGCGTCAGGTGCCGGAGCAGTTGCGTCAGGCGCAGGTGCCGGGGCAGTTGCATCAGGCGTGGTTGTGGTCGGTGCGGTTGCATCCGGGGCTGCCGGAGCGGTTGCATCAGGCGTGGTTGCCGGCACATCGGGTGCGGGAACAACGCCCGGAACGTCAGCGGCTGGCGGCGATTCGATGGTAACGTTGTTGCTGCCTGCGGGCGTTGTGGTCGTGGCAGTGTTGTTCCCGCCGGACAGCATCCAAGCCACGATACCGACGACAATGACGGCACCGCCAAGCAGATAGGCGAACCAGTTGGTCGGCTTGGTTTCGTGGACGTGCGTGGTCGTGTTGGCGTTGGTCGGATAGGACGGGTTTGCGCCCGGTGCACCCGGGGTGGTGTGGGGCGGCGCTCCGAGGGGAGCTGTTGGTGGAATACGCGGGTCGGCCATGACTGGTCCTCCTTGCAATACGTGATTGCAGGACAAACGCAGCTGCCGCCGCTCGGGTTCCCGAAAATTTTGCCGGGCAAAGTCAATGTGCCACCCCGGCTGCCACCGACTCGTCGATGAACCGCCCTTCGCGGAAGCGCCACATGTCGAATTCGGCGGCCAGTGGTCCCGGCTCGCCGCGCGCCATCAGGTCGGCCATCGCCCAGCCGGAACCGGGGATCGCCTTGAACCCGCCGGTGCCCCAGCCGCAGTTGATAAAGCAGTTGCCCAGCGGGGTTTTGCTGATGATGGGTGAGCGGTCCCCGGTCATGTCCACGATGCCGCCCCATTGCCGCAGCATCTTGAGCCTTGAAATCATGGGGAAAGTTTCAACCAGCGCGCGCAGCGTCTCTTCGATGTGGTGGAAAGACCCGCGCTGGGTATAGTTGTTGAACCCGTCAGTGCCGCCGCCGATCACCATTTCGCCCTTGTCGGACTGGCTCATGTAGCCGTGCACGGTGTTGGCCATCACCACCACATCCATGCAGGGTTTGATCGGTTCAGACACCAGCGCCTGCAGCGCCAGCGATTCCACCGGCAGGCGGAAACCGGCCATATCGGCGACCTGGCCCGAATGGCCCGCCACCACGATGCCGAGCTTTTTCGTGCCGATGTAGCCCTTGGAGGTTTCCACCCCCGTCACCTGCCCGTTTTCGGACCGGACGCCGGTGACTTCGCATTGCTGGATGATGTCCATCCCCATTTCCGAACAGGCCCGCGCATAGCCCCAGGCCACCGCATCATGCCGCGCCGTGCCGCCGCGCGCCTGATACAGCGCGCCAAGGATCGGATAGCGCGGCCCGTCGATGTTGATGATCGGCACCAGCTGCTTCACCCGCTCGGGCCCGATCCATTCCGTGACCACGCCTTGCAGGTTGTTCGCATGTACCGTGCGCAGATAGCCGCGTACCTCGTGATGGGTCTGCGCCAGCATCAGCAGGCCGCGCGGGCTGAACATGATGTTGTAGTTCAGGTCCTGCGACAGGGTTTCATACAGGCTGCGCGCCTTTTCATAGATCGCGGCAGACGGGTCCTGCAGGTAGTTCGAGCGGATGATCGTGGTGTTGCGCCCGGTGTTGCCGCCGCCCAGCCAACCCTTTTCGATGATCGCCACATTGCGCAGGCCATGGTTCTTGCCAAGGTAATAGGCGGTGGCCAGCCCATGCCCGCCCGCCCCGATGATCACCGCGTCATAACTGGCCTTCGGCACCGGCGATTTCCACGCGCGTTCCCAGCCCTGATGGTGGGTCAGCGCCTCACGCGCGATGGCAAAGACCGAATAGCGTTTCATGGCAGCATTCCTTCGGACTGGCAGGCAGTTGCCTCTGTCTGACGTGATACCGGATTGCCGCCACCACCCCAAGCGGCACAACAGGGAAAATTGCGACATCCCCGCCGATTGCTGTCGCAGACCAGTGTCGCAGCCCCGTGTCGCAGATCAGCCTGCGGCCAATTCGCGCCTTTTGTCCGGGGCACTGACAGCTTACATGGGAAGGAACTGGAAAAAGAGGGCTTGTGATGGAGGTGTGGGGATTCTGGGCAGCGGCGGCCATTCTGGTGGCGGGCATTGTGGCCACGCTGTTGCGTGCCATGGTCAGCGCCCGGGCCGAGACACGCGGCGCGCGCGACTTTGACCTTGCCGTCTACCGCGACCAGTTGACCGAGATCGAGCGTGATATCGCGCGCGGCACCATCCCCGCCGAGGAAGGCACCCGCCTGCGCACAGAGATTCAGCGCCGCCTGCTGGACGCCGACCGCACAGCGCGCAAAACTGCCCCCGCCACTGAGACCCGCGCCGGCACCGCCGTTGTGGCGGGTCTGATCGCGGTGGCGATGGCGGCAGGGGTCTACGGCTACTGGCAGCTGGGGGCACCCGGTTACCCCGACATGCCGCTGCAGGCCCGCTTTGCCCTGTCCGAAGAGTTGCGCACCAACCGTCCCACGCAGGCCGAGGCCGAGGCACAGATCCCGATCTCACCGCCGCGCAGCGATATCGACCCGTCCTACCTTGAGCTGATGACAAAGCTGCGTCAGGCCGTGCAGGACCGCCCCGATGATCAGCGCGGGCTGGAACTGCTGGCCCGGAACGAGGCTGCAATGGGCAATCTGACCGCCGCCAAGGACGCACAGGCCGCCCTGCTCGCGCTCAGGGGGAATGCGGCCACCGCCGAAGATCACGCCGCCCTTGCCGAGCTGATGATCATGTCGGCGGGTGGCTATGTCTCGCCTGAGGCCGAACAGGTGCTTGCCCGGTCGCTGGCGCTTGATCCGGCCAATGGCACCGCGCGCTATTACACCGGCACCATGTTCGCCCAGATCGGGCGGTTTGACCGCACCTTCATTTTATGGCGCCGCCTGCTGGAACAAAGCCCGCCCGATGCGCCATGGGTGGCACCGCTGCGCGCCCAGTTGCCGGACGTGGCAGACCGCGCAGGCGTGCGCTACACCCTGCCGCCCGCCGCAACCGCCCCCGGCCCCACCGGTGCCGACATCGCCGCCGCGGCAGAGATGACCGCGCAGGACCGTCAGGCGATGATCGAAGGCATGGTCGACCAATTGGGCGCGCGGCTTGCACAAGATGGCGGCCCGGCCGAAGATTGGGCGCGGCTGATCACATCGCTTGCGCAGATTGGCCGCACCGAACAGGCGCGCGAAATCTATGCCGAGGCGCAGACCCGCTTTGCCGGGCGCACGGTGGAACTGTCCGGCCTGCGTCAGGCCGCGGTCGAGGCCGGGGTCGGCGAATGATCTTGCCTGATATCGCCGCCTTCATCCCCACCCTGCCCCGGTCCGGCGGCATCGCGGGCCTTGATCTGGGGGACAAGACCATCGGCGTCGCCCTGTCCGACCTGCGCCGGTCGGTCGCGACCCCCGTAGAGGTGATCCGGCGCGAGAAATTCACGCTCGACGCCACCCGCCTGCTGGCGCTGCTGACCGCGCGCGGCGCCGTTGGCATCATCCTTGGCCTGCCGCTGAACATGGACGGATCGGAAGGCCCCCGCGTGCAATCCACCCGCGCCTTTGCCCGCAATCTGGAAAAGCTGACCGCCCTGCCGATCACCTTCTGGGATGAGCGTCTGTCCACCGTCGCCGCCGAACGCGCGCTGATAGAGGCGGATACGTCGCGCAAAGGTCGCAAAGAGGTGATCGACAAGGTCGCCGCCAGCTATATCCTGCAAGGGGCGCTGGACCGGATGACGTATATGGCAAGGCTGGACGAACAGTGACGGATGAGATCTGGAAACGCGATGAAATCGCCTCGCCTTGCGTAAAGCTCTGCGTCATCCACCCCGAGGCGCGGCTGTGCGTCGGCTGCCTGCGCAGCATTGACGAGATCACCATGTGGTCGCGCATGTCGCCCGACGCGCGCGATGCGATCATGGCAGAGCTGCCCGCCCGCGCGCCGCAAATTGCCAGACGCCGGGGTGGCCGCGCGGCCCGGCTGCAGGGCTGACCGCAGCGGCCCTGTCAGCCCTTTTCGGCCTTTTTTTCCCATTTGCCGGACTCTTCCGACCAGTATTGCGCCGGCAATCCGGCATCGGTCAGCTGTTTCCACTGGCCCCGCGCCTGTGACAGCCGGTCCGGATTGCGGCCATCAAACAGCACCCAGACCCGTTCCAGCCCCAAAGCCTCTGCCGCCTCAACCTCGGCCCCGTCGATCAGCAGCAGCCCTTTGGCGCCATTGGTGACCGGGCCAGTGCCCAGCAGCACCGGCTGGCGGGCGTCATGCGGCCCGCCCTCCATCCCGTGCGGCAAAAAGCTGTCTTCGGGGGTTGACCACAGCCTTGCGTCCAGCCGCTTCAGTTCGGCCCCATCGGTGCCCCGGATCATCAGCCGCCAGCCCTGCGCAAGTGCGCGCGCCAGCAGCACCCGCGCGGTCTGTTCCGCCGTGGAGCCGGTCAGCTGATAGAACATCACGACGCCCATGGCGGGTTACTTGCCCTCAAACCTGTCGCGGATCAGCCGGTCCAGCGCCATCACGCCCCAGCCGGTGGCACCCTTCGGTGCAAGCGTGCTGTCAGCCTTCAAAAGCGCCGTGCCCGCAATATCCAGATGGCACCACGGCACATCGGGCTTCACAAACCGCGCCAGAAACTGCGCCGCGGTGATCGCGCCGCCATCGCGGCCGCCGACGTTCATCATATCGGCAATGCGCGATTTCAGCTTGGCATCATAAGCCTCCCCCATCGGCAGGCGCCATGCGCCTTCGCCTTCCGCCTTGGCCGCCGCAAGGAAGGCATCGCACAACCCGTCATCATTCGAAAACACGCCCGTATTCTCATGCCCCAAGGCAACGATCACCGCCCCGGTCAGGGTGGCAAGGTCGATCATGCCCGTCGGCTTGAACCGCTCCTGCGCGTACCAAAGCACATCGGCCAGCACCAACCGCCCTTCGGCATCGGTGTTGATCACCTCGATCGTGTCGCCCTTCATTGACCGCACCACATCGCCGGGACGTTGCGCGCGGCCATCGGGCATGTTTTCCACCAGCCCGACCAGCCCCACCACATTGGCCTTTGCCTTGCGCAGGGCCAGCGTGCGCATCACACCCGCCACCACACCGGCGCCGCCCATGTCCATCGTCATATCCTCCATCCCGCCCGCAGGCTTGATGGAAATGCCGCCCGTGTCGAACACCACGCCCTTGCCGACCAGCGCGAACGGGGCCTCACCTTTCGGCCCGCCGTTCCACTGCATGACCACAACCTTCGAGGGGGTTTCCGACCCCATGCCAACCCCCAGCAGCGCGCCCATGCCAAGGGCGTGCAGGGCGTCTTCCTCCAGAATCTCGACCTCCAGCCCCAGCTCGTGCATGGCGGCCAGACGGGCGGCGAAATCATCTGTGGTCAGCACATTGGCGGGTTCGTTCACCAGATCGCGGGTGAAGAACACGCCTTCGGCCACCGCAGCCCCGGCATTGGCCGCCGCCGCCACCTGCTCGGGTGCAGCTACCATCACCGTCACCTGCCCCATCACCTTGGCCGGGCTGGTCTTGTGCGGGGTGAAATCATAGGCCCGCAGCGCCAGACCAAAGGCGATATCCGCCGCCCGTGGGTGGTTTTCCGCGCATACCAGCGTTTCCACCGCCGACAGGCCGCGCCCCACCGCCGCCCCGGCCTTACGCGCCTGTTCCTGCGTCGCCTTGCGCGGCAGGCGCAAAATCTGCACCGACTCTGCCACCAGCCCCGTCGGAAAGCCCAGATCCAGCGACTCGCCCGGTTTCAGCTTGTCAAACGCCTCCGACCCCACAGCCCGCGTCACAGCCCCGCGTGTCAGCTTGTCCAGCTTGCGTGCAAGCGCAGGCAGCGCCGCCCCGGCATCGGCCAGAACCGCAATCCGCCCCGGTTGGGTGGCAAGACGTTCGGCATCACTTTCGCAAAACTTGATCGGCACAGGTTGGGTCATTGTCGTCCTCGGGCATGTGGCGGGCGCATCGGCACCATTGGCGGCAAAGGCTAGCCCGCCCCCCCGGCAATGACCAGAGACCAGTTGCCCCAGTTACCGGTTTTCAACGCCGCGCAATTGGCCTAGTTTGCCGCCATTAAGGGTGAGGGAGCGACACAGGCCGTGCCAAGATTTGACAGATACCTGCTGTCGCAACTTCTTGCGCTGTTCGGCTTCTTTTCGCTGTTGCTGGTGTCTGTCTACTGGGTCAACCGCGCGGTGGGCCTGTTTGACCAGCTGATCGGTGACGGGCAGTCGGCGCTGGTGTTTGTGGAATTTTCCTTGCTGACCCTGCCCAATGTCATCCGCCTTGTGCTGCCGATTTCCACCTTTGTGGCGGCGGTCTACGTCGCCAACCGGCTGATGGGCGACTCGGAACTGGTGGTGATGCAGGCGACCGGGTTTTCCTCGTTCCGGCTGGCGCGTCCTGTCATTATGTTCGGCCTTGTGGTCATGCTGATGATGTCAGTGCTGACCCATGTTCTGGTGCCCGTCAGCCGCGCCGTGCTGGCCGAACGCAGCGCCGAGATTGCCGATAACGTCACTGCCCGCTTTCTGCGCAGCGGCCAGTTTCTGCATCCGGCCACCGGGCTGACGCTGTATATCCGCGACATCACCGACACCGGAGAGCTGCGCGATATCTTCCTGTCGGATGACCGCGATCCGGGCACCACGCTGACCTATACCGCACGCCGCGCCCTGCTGGCCCGCAGTGATGAGGGGCCAAAGCTGCTGATGTTTGACGGGATGACGCAGGATCTGGACCGCGCCAGCCGCCGCCTGTCGGTCACCCGCTTTGCCGATGTGACCTATGATCTGGGCGGTCTGCTGGGCGATGGCCGTCAGGGCACCCGCAGCATTGACGAGGCGTCTACGCTGGAACTTCTGCGCTCGGACGCCGCGCTGGTGGCCGAGCTTGGCTCGCCCCGCGCCAATCTGCTGCAGGAAGGTCACAGCCGCATTGCGCAGCCGTTTCTGGCGGTCGGCGCAGCGCTGATCGGCTTTGGCGCGCTGCTGTTGGGCGCGTTCAGCCGCTTTGGCCTGTGGCGGCAGATCGGGGTGGCGGTGGTGCTGCTGATCGTGGTGCAGATGATCAACACCCAAGGCACCGGGCTGGCAATCCGGTCCGAGGCTGCATGGCCCGCCGTCTACGCCGCCCCCCTCGCGGGCATCGGCATCGGCGTGCTGCTGCTCTGGATGTCGCAACGCCCGCGCTGGCTCAGCCGTGAGCAGCGGGCCGGCATCGCATTGGAAGGCACGGGCGCATGATCCTGTCACGTTATATCGCCGCGCGGTTTCTCTGGGCCTACGCGCAGGTGCTTGGCAGCTTCTGGGCGATCATGATGCTGATCGACATGGTCGAACAGCTGCGCCGGTTTTCCTCGCGCGGGATCAGCACGGCGGGGGCGCTGCATCTGGCGGCGATGAACACCCCGGCCAGCCTGTACCGCATTCTGCCGCTGATCATCATTCTGGCCGCGATCACGCTGTTTCTGTCGCTGGCGCGGTCGTCGGAACTGGTGGTGATCCGCGCGGCGGGGCGCTCAGCGCTGCGGTTTCTGGTGGCGCCGGTGCTGATGGCGCTGCTGATCGGCGGGCTGACGATTGCGGTGTTCAACCCGCTCGTGGCGGCCACGCAAAAGGAATATGACCGGCTGTGGGCGGCGGCAGCAGACGGGGCGCAAAGCACACTGTCGCTGGCCGACAGCGGGCTGTGGCTGCGCCAGGGCACCGATGACGGCCAGACCGTGATCCGCGCCGTGCGCTCCAACGTCGACGGGACCGAGCTTTACGGCGTCACCTTTCTGCGCTTTGGCGCCGATGGGCTGCCCGATGAGCGGATAGAGGCCGACAGCGCCCGCCTGATCCCCGGGGCGTGGGCATTGACGGGGGCCAAGCGTTGGGACATGTCAGGCGCAAACCCTGAACGAGAGGCGACGCTTCTGTCCCCCGATGCCACCCTTGCCTCGAACCTGACCGCAGCCCGCATCCGCGACAGCTTCGGCGACCCCTCGGCGGTGCCGTTCTGGGGCCTGCCCGCCTATATCGCGGGGCTTGAACGCGCGGGGTTTTCGGCCCGTGCGCACAGGGTCTGGTATCAGATGGAACTGGCGCAGCCGCTGCTGCTGGCGGCGATGGTGCTGATCGCGGCGGGCTTTACCATGCGCCATGCCCGTGCTGGCAAGACCGGCATGTATGTGCTGCTGGCAATCCTGGGCGGGTTTTTCATCTTCTTTCTGCGGAATTTCGCGCAGGTGCTGGGCAACAACGGGCAGATCCCGATCCTGTTGTCAGCCTGGGCCGCCCCGGTTGCCGCCATCCTTCTGGCCCTGGGCCTGCTGTTGCATCTGGAGGAAGGCTGATGCGGGGATTTTACCCTCCGGGCCGCCCCATGCGCCATCTGCTGACCGCCGTGGCCTGCGTGGCCCTGCTGTCGCTGGTCCCGGCACGCAGCACCTCGGCGCAGGATATGGCCGCGCTGGTGGCCAATTCGGTGCGCATCGACGCGGGCGGCCAGCTGATCGCCGAAGGCGGGGTCGAGGTGTTTTATCAGGGCCGCACCCTCAGCGCCGCCCGCATCGTCTATGACCGCGCCGGCGACCGGCTGACCATCACCGGCCCCATCGTGCTGGTGGACGGGGCCAACACCATTCTGGTCGCCAATCAGGCCGACCTTGCCGCCGACCTGACCGAAGGGGTGCTGACCAGTGCCCGGCTGGTGCTGAACCGCGAATTGCAGCTGGCCGCCAACCAGATCCAGCGCGTCGGCGGGCGCTACACCCAGCTGGACAACGCCGTCGCCTCGTCGTGCAAGATCTGCAGCACCGCGCCGCCTTTGTGGGAAATCCGCGCGCGCCGGGTGGTGCATGACCAACAGGAACGCCAGATCTATTTCGACCACGCGCAGTTTCGCGTCTCGGGCGTGCCGGTGGTGTATTTCCCGCGCCTGCGGATGCCGGACCCGACGCTGGAGCGTACATCGGGCGTGCTGGCCCCCAGCATCCGCACCACATCCGGTCTGGGCACCGGCATCAAGGTGCCCTACTTCGTCACCCTCGGGCCGCACCGCGACCTGACGATCACGCCCTATCTGTCGACCAAATCGGGCCGCACTGTGGAGTTGCGCTACCGGCAGGCCTTTGCGACCGGCGATATCGAACTGAACGGTGCCCTGTCGCGCGATGAGCTGGTCGCGGGCGAAACCCGGCATTACCTGCGCGCCATCGGCGCATTCACCCTGCCGCGCGATTTCCGGCTGACCTTCGACGGCATCCTGGTCAGCGATCCGGCTTATCTGCTGGATTACGGCCTGCCCGCCGCCGACCGCCTGACCAGCCGGATCGAGGTCAGCCGCACAAGGCGCAATGAACACATCTCGGGGCGGCTGATCGGCATCCGCTCGATCCGCGCGGGTGAGGTGAATTCCACCCTGCCCACCATCATCACCGATCTGACCTGGCACCGCCGCTTTTCCGGCGGTCCGCTGGGCGGCGAGGCCGGGCTGCGGCTGCAGACCCACGGCCATTACCGCAGCTCGACCGATTCCACCGACCCCGATGGCGCGGCAGGCCCGCTGCCATCCTTCGGGCGCGATGTCACCCGCGCGTCCTTGCGGCTGGACTGGCGGCGCAACTGGGAGCTTCCCGTCGGCATCATGGCCAGCACGCTGGGCGAGGTGACCGCCGACGGCTACCGCATCGGCAATGACGACAGCTTTGGCGGCAGGCCGTCGCGGCTGCACGGCGGCATGGCGGTGGAGCTGCGCTGGCCATGGGCCAAATCCGGGACGAACGGCGTGGGCCATGTGATCGAGCCGGTGATGCAACTGGTCTGGGCCCCAAAGGGCACTGAGGCGCTGCCGAATGAAGATTCCGTGCTGGTCGAATTTGACGAGGCCAACCTGTTTTCCATCAACCGCTACCCCGGGTCAGACGCGACCGAGCGCGGCGGGCGGCTGAATCTTGGCGTCACCTATACCCGCGTCGATCCGGCGGGCTGGACCCTGTCAACCGCGCTTGGCCGGGTATTCCGCACGGAAGATCTGGGCCAGTTCACCGCAGCGTCGGGACTTGATGGCCGCCGGTCCGACTGGCTGGCTGCGGCGCATCTGACCCTGCCGATGGGCATGGGCATCAGCCAGCGTCTGCTGATCAGTGATGACCTGACCATGACCAAATCCGAAACCCGGCTGGCCCTGACCGGCGAGCGCTACGGCCTGTCCGGATCATACGTCTTTCTCTCCGCCGATCCGGTCGAGGAACGGCCCGCCGATATTGCCGAGCTGGCCTTCGACGGCAGCTACAAACTCAACCCGGTCTGGACCGCCCGCGCCGGGGCCCGCTATGACATCGAAGCCAGCCGCGCCAACCGGGCCGGGCTGGGGGTTCAGTTCCGCAACGAATGCGTTTCGGTCGATCTTTCTCTCTCGCGTCGGTTCACATCCTCGACTAGTGTGAAACCGACAACGGATTTCGGCCTTTCGGTCGATCTGGTCGGCTTTGGGGCCGGAACCGGGGCCGGCCCGTCGCGCAGTTGCAGACGCTGACGCGGGCACGGCAAGGATCAGTCCCGCAAGGCAGACCCATCGGACGCAAGACGCAGAAAGGCGCAAGAGCAGTGACGGCAGACCTCATGACCAGACCCCTCTCCTCCCTCCTCCGGGCGCTTTGCCTGTCGGCAGCCCTGACCGCCCCGCTGATCGTCCTGCCGCACAGCGCAGCCGCGCAGGCCGGATCGCCGTTTGAAGCGGTGATGCGCATCAATGACTCGGTGATCACCCGGTATGAGCTGGAACAGCGCAAGCTGTTTCTGAAACTGCTGCGCGTCCCCGGCGACCCGCAGGCCGAAGCGATGAAGGGCCTGATGCAGGACCGTCTGGCCATTGCCGAGGCCAAGCGATTCAACCTGCGGCTGACGCCTGCGCAGACCGCCGCCGGGATGGAAGAATTCGCCGGCCGCGCCAACCTGTCCACGGAAGAGTTCATTCAGGCTCTGGCGCAGGCCGGGGTCGAGCAGGAAACCTTCCGCGATTTCGCAGGCAACGGCATTTTGTGGCGCGAGTTGGTGCGTGGCCGCTATGTCGGGTCTTTCACCATCAGCGATGCGGAAATCGACCGCGCCATCGCCAACGGCACCGTGAACACCGCGATGCAGCTTTTGCTGTCCGAAATCATCCTGCCGGTCGAAGGCGACCCCGAGGCGCAGCAGGCCCTTGCGCGCCAGCTGCGGGCGGACATCACCACCGAAAGCGGCTTTGCCGCCGCGGCTCAACGCTATTCCGCCTCGCCCTCTGCCGGGCGCGGCGGGCGGCTGGACTGGACGCCGACATCGGAACTGCCGCCGCAGATTGTGGAACTGGTGCTGGCGCTCGGCCCCGGTCAGGTGTCTGAACCTGTCACGCTGCCCAATGCGGTTGCCGTGTTCCAGCTGCGCGACGTGACCGAAGACCGCACCGCAACCGCCCCGGCGGTGCAACTGGAATACGCCCAATTCCTGCTGCCCAACACGCCCGATGTGCTGGCACAGGCCGCAGCGCTGCATGCCCGGATCGACGGCTGCGCCGATCTTTATACCGAAGCGCGTGGCCTGCCCGCAGACCAGCTGACGGTAGAAACCCGGGTTGCATCCGCAGTGCCTGCCGATGTGGCCCTGCAACTGGCACAGCTGGACCCGGGCGAATATTCCACCGCCATCACCCGGGGGGGTGCCCGCGTGTTCCTGATGCTGTGCAGCCGCGCCCCCGTGGTCGAAGGCGAAATCAACCGCGCGGCGATCCGCGAACAGCTGATCTCGCGCCGCCTGACCCTGCTGGCCGAAGCGTATCTCGAAGAGCTGCGCTCGGAAGCCATCATCACCACGCCGTGACCCAGGCCCCGCTTGTCATGACCTGTGGCGAGCCGGCCGGGATTGGCCCGGAACTGGCGGTGCGCGCCCGCGCAGTTCTGGGCGCGGCCGTGCCCTTCGTCTGGCTGGGCGACCCGCGCCACCTGCCGCCGGGCACCGACTGGATCGCGGTCGATACCCCACAAGCCGCCGCCAACGTGCCCGAAGGGCGGCTGGCGGTGCTGACCCACCGCTTTGCCGCCCGCGTCACCCCGGGCCAGCCCGAACCCGCCAATGCGGCAGGCGTGATCGAGGTGATCGCCCGCGCCGTCGCCCTTGTGCAGTCCGGCGCGGCCTCGGCCATCGTCACGGCCCCCCTGCACAAAAAGGTGCTGAAAGACGGCGCCGGTTTCGCCTTTCCCGGCCATACCGAATACCTGTCGCATCTGGCGGGCGATGTGCCGGTGGTGATGATGCTGGCCTCGCCCCTGCTGCGGGTGGTGCCCGCCACCATCCACATCCCGCTGGCAGCTGTGCCCGCCGCCCTGACGCCCGCGCTGCTGGAACAGGTGATCCGTCTGACACATGCCGGGCTGATCCGCGATTTCGGCATCCCGGTGCCGCGCATCGCGGTCGCGGGCCTGAACCCCCATGCGGGTGAAGGTGGCGCGATGGGGCATGAGGATGCATCGGTGATCGCCCCCGTGATCGCCCGCCTGCAGGCCGAGGGGATGGCGCTGACCGGCCCCCTGCCCGCCGACACCATGTTCCACCCGCGCGCGCGCGCACAGTATGACGCCGCCGTCTGCACCTATCACGATCAGGCGCTGATCCCGATCAAGACGCTGGATTTCGACGGCGGGGTGAATGTGACGCTGGGCCTGCCTTTTGTGCGGACATCGCCCGACCATGGCACCGGGTTCGACATTGCGGGCAAGGGGGTGGCCTTGCCCGATTCACTGGTTGCGGCGTGTCGGATGGCATGGGACATGGCAGCGGCGCGCTTTGCGTAAGTGTCGGACTGGGGCTCTGCCCCAGACCCCGGGATATTTATGAACAGATGATAAGATAGGGTGCGCGGATATGGCGACGATTGATGGATTGCCGCCGCTGCGCGAGGTGATCCGGGCGCATGATCTGGTGGCGAAAAAGCAGCTGGGGCAGAACTTCCTGCTCGACCTGAACCTGACCGCCAAGATCGCCCGGCTGGCGGGGGATCTGTCGGGGTGTGATGTGCTGGAGGTCGGCCCCGGCCCGGGCGGGCTGACGCGCGGGCTGCTGGCAGAAGGTGCGCGCCGGGTGTTGGTAGTGGAAAAAGACCCACGCTGCGTGCCCGCGCTGGAAGAAATTGCGGCAACCTATCCGGGGCGGCTGGAGATTGTGCAGGGCGACGCGCTGGAGATTGATGTGGCGGCGCGGCTGAATGCCCCGATCCGCATCGTGTCAAACCTGCCCTATAACGTCGGGACGGAACTGCTGATCCGCTGGCTGTCGCCCGGCGTCTGGCCGCCGTTCTGGACCTCGCTCACGCTGATGTTCCAGAAAGAGGTGGCCGAACGCATCGTGGCAAAGCCCCGCAGCGACCATTACGGGCGCCTTGCCCTGCTGACGCAATGGCGGGCGGAGCCCAGAATCGTCATGCACCTGCCGCCCGAGGCCTTTACCCCCGCGCCACGGGTGCATTCGGCGGTGGTGCATCTGACCCGGCTGGATCAGCCCCGGTTCCCGGCGGATGCGGCGGTGCTGAGCCGCGTCACCGCCATGGCCTTCAACCAGCGCCGCAAGATGCTGCGGTCCAGCCTGAAGGGCCTTGGCGGCGATGTCGAGGCATTGCTGGAAGGGGTGGGCATCAAGCCCACGCAGCGCGCCGAAGAGATCGGGCTGGAGCAGTTCTGCGCCCTGGCGCGGGCCGTGGCGGCGCGCTGAGGCGCAGGGCCGTCGCAGCACCTGTGGCATAAAGAAACGCCGCCCCGAAGGGCGGCGGATCTGGGATCTTATTCAGCAGCCTCGCGCGGGCCGCCTTCTTTGGACCCTTTGTCATCGGCTGGCTTGTCGCTGGCCTCCCCTGCCTCTTTCGGCTTTCGGGGCGCGCGCGGACGGCGGACCTTTGCCTCGCCTTCCGGTTTTGCCTCTGGCGTCGGGGCGGGCGTTGCGGCTTCTGGCTGACGGGCCTCTGGTTGGCGGGCCTCTGGTTGACGGGCCTCTGGCTGCGGCGCGTCGGCTTTTGCCGGGGCGGGTTGTGCTGCGGTCTCGGCCTGTGCTGCGGGCCGATCCTCGGAACCGCGCTCGGCACTGCGGTCAGGGCGCGGCGGGCGCGGGCCACGGGTGTTGCGGTTCGGGTTGTCTTCGCGGGTGCGGTTACGCTCACCCTCGGGGCGGTCATTGCGGCGCGGGCGATCTTCGCGGCGTGCGGCGTCGGTTGCCGGACGCGCCTCGGGCGTTTCGACCAGACCGCTGGCGTCGCCGCGCGGATCGTCGATCAGAGCGCTGTCGGGCTGATCGCCCTGCCCGGCATCGGTCACCCGGTCATCGCGCCAGTTGCGGGTGTTGCCGCCATCGCGATTGCTGTTGTCACGGTTGCCATCACGGTTGCCACCGTCACGGTTGCCACCGTCGCGGTTGCCCCCGTCACGATAGCCATCACGGTGTCCGCCATCGCGGTTGCCCGCATAGCTGCCTTGGGCATTGCCTTGCGGGTTGCCGTTCTGGCCACCGGCATAAGTGCCGTTGTTGTTGCCATTCTGGCCACCACTCTGCTGGCCGCCGCTTGGCCCGAACTGCTGCTGGCGCTGTTCCTGCTCAGCGGCCATCTCGCGCTGTGCCTCGCCCAGCATGCGGGTGTAATGCTCGGCGTGCTGCAGGAAATTCTCTGCCGCCACACGGTCATTCGACAGCTGGGCATCGCGCGCCAGCATCTGATATTTCTCGATGATCTGCTGCGGGGTGCCACGCACCTTGCCTTCGGGGCCCGAGCTTTCGAACACCCGGTTGATGATATTGCCGAGCGTGCGCGGGCGGTTCTGCTTGGAACGCGAACGGGACTTGGAAGAGCGCATCTTGTCCTTTGATCCGACTGTCCGACTTGCCCGGATATGAAGCACCCGGATGGCGCGATCCCTGAAAAGGGTCTAACAGGCAAGGTCGGGTTTAAGCACCGTCTGAACGGGGGCCGCAAGGCCCGCCGCGCTTTGACAGCGCCTGATATTGAATAATCATGGCACAGCGCGCCTGACAAGCCGATTCTGCGTCAATTTCACAGGATCGGCGGTTCTGTGTTGTTTTTTCCCTGCGACAAGCGGGGCGGCAAAACGCTTCAGGCAGCCGCGTCAGGCAGGGGCTACCGCCGCCACCACCCGGTCGCGCCCGTCCAGATCGGGCAGCACCCGCACCTGATCCAGACCGGCATCGCGCAGCATCTGCGCCACCGGCACGCCTTGCGTCGGCCCAATTTCCAGCAACAGCCGCCCCGCCGGGGCCAGATGCGCCGCCACACCGGCAGCAATGGCGCGGTAGGCGTCCAGCCCGTCGCCGCCGGGGGTCAGCGCCAGATGGGGTTCAAACAGACGCACCTCGGGCGACAGACCGGCCAATTCGGCCTGCGTGATATAGGGCGGATTTGACACGATCAGGTCAAAGTGCCCGTCCACCGGACCAAACCATGAGCCTTGCGCGAAACGGCAGCGCCCGGCCAGCCCCAGCGCATCGGCATTGCGCTGCGCCACCGTCAGTGCCGCCGCCGACAGATCGACGCCCAGACCTTCTGCCGCGTCGCGTTCCGCCAGCAGCGACAGCGCAATCGCCCCCGATCCGGTGCCCAGATCCAGCACCCGGGCAAAGGGCGCAGCGAGGGCCTCGGCCACCAGTGTTTCGGTCTCGGGGCGCGGGTCCAGCACATCGGGCGTCACGATGAACCGTCGGCCCCAGAACAGCCGCCCGCCCACCAGATGCGAGACCGGCTCGCGCGCGGCGCGGCGCGCGATCAGCGTGGCGAAACCTGCAAGCGTGGCCTCGGATGCCGCCTCCTGCAGATGCAGGGTCAGCCGGTCGGGCAAGATGCCTGCCGCATGGGCCAAGAGCACCCGCGCATCCCCCGCCGCATCGGGCACACCGGCCGCGCGTAGATCGCGCACCGCCTGCACCAGCGCGGCAGACAGCGTGGTCACAGGCTGGGTGGTCACAGTCCGGCCTCGGCCAGTTTCTGCGCCTGATCTTCGGATTGCAGCGCGTCGATTATGGCGTCCAGATCCCCCGCCATCACCTGGGCCAGTGAATAGAGCGTCAGGTTGATGCGGTGATCGGTCATCCGGCCTTGCGGGAAGTTATAGGTGCGGATGCGTTCAGACCTGTCGCCGGACCCCACCTGCGCCTTGCGGTCGGCGGAACGGGCGGCATCAATTCGCTCGCGTTCCAGATCGAACAGCCGGGCGCGCAGCACCTGCATCGCAATCTCGCGGTTGCGGTGCTGCGACTTTTCGGAACTGGTGACGATGATGCCGGTCGGCAGATGGGTGATGCGCACCGCGGAATCGGTGGTGTTCACGTGCTGGCCCCCGGCACCCGACGCGCGCATGGTATCAAGGCGGATGTCGCTGGCCGGGATGTCCAGATCGACCTCTTCCGCTTCGGGCAGCACCGCCACGGTGGCGGCAGAGGTGTGGATACGGCCCTGCGCCTCGGTTTCCGGCACGCGCTGCACGCGGTGGGTGCCGGCTTCATACTTCAGGCGGGCGAACACGCCTTCGCCCTTGACATGTGCCGTCACCGATTTGATGCCGCCAAGGTCAGAAAGCTGCTGCTCCAGAATGTCAAAGCTCCAGCCCTTTGCCTCGGCATAGCGCTGATACATCCTGAGCAGGTCGCCTGCGAACAACGATGCCTCATCCCCGCCGGTACCGGGGCGGATTTCCAGAATGGCAGGCCGCGCATCGGCGGCATCACGCGGCAGCAGTGCCACCCGCAGCGCCTGTTCAATCTGCGGAATGCGGGCGCGCAGACGGGGCAGCTCTTCCTCGGCCAGGGCTTTCATTTCGGGGTCGGCCAGCCAGCCCTCAGCCTCGGCCATATCATCCAGCCCCCGGCGATAGGCGGCGATCTGGTCGACCACGGGTTTCAGCTCGGAATATTCGCGGCTCAGCCCCGCAATATCGCCGGGGGCTGCCCCGGCATTCAGCTTCGCTTCGAGAAACTCGAACCGCTGGGTGATCTGGGCAAGCTTGTCAAACGGAACCATCCGCGCGGTGTCGCCCGATTGCGCGGGCGGGTCAAGAGCGGGCAACGGCAGCCCGGCGGCGCGCCGCAAAAAACCGAAAGCCCCAAGGGAACCGGCACGACAGTCGCGCGTTTCATACCGCACCGTTCCGGCTTCCGGCGCGGATTCTGGGGGAAGCGGTCACGATGACGCCTGTCAACTATCAAGCGGTGCACAAGTTCCCCATCACCCCCGGGCCTGACATTGACCGCCGCCCGCCGCCGTGGCCGCTGGTGGGTCTGTTCCTGCTGGCGATGATCGCGGCCATCGCGTTTGCCCGCGATTTCCTGATGCCGATCACCTTTTCGATCCTGCTGTTCTTTGTCTTCGTGCCGGTCCGCCGCCGCCTCACCCGCTTTGGCGTGCCCCCCGGCATTACGGCGGCCGCCATCGTGCTGTCTCTCTTGCTCAGCATCGTGGCGCTTGTCTGGTCGGTTTCCGGCCCCGCCGGCCAGCTGATCGCCGACATGCCCGAGATCCAGTCCGCGCTCAGCGAAAAGCTGCAGCGCCTTCGCGGCACCTTCGAGACGATCGACACCGCCATGACCCAGATCGAGGCCGAAGCCACCGCCCCCGAATCCGACCCCACTGCCGGCATCGACGTGGCCTCGGCCATTCTGGACGGGCTTTACACCACGCCCGGTGTGCTGGGCCAGATCGCGCTGACGCTGTTCTTGCTGTTCTTTCTGATCGCCTCGGGCGATCTGATCTATCTGAAAATCGTGCAAAGCTTTGATTCGATGCGTGAAAAGCGCAACGCCTATTCCGCCCTGCGCGAGATAGAGGAAAGTCTGGGCAGTTATCTTGGGGCCATCACCCTGATCAACGCCTGCCTTGGCATTGCCATCGGTCTGGCGATGTGGGCGCTTGGCATGCCGTCGCCGCTGCTGTTCGGTCTGGTGGCCTTTGCCCTGAACTTCATTCCCTATCTGGGGGCAATCACCGGGGTTGGCATCGCGCTGCTGGTCGCATTGGTCACGTTTACCGATGTGTTCTGGCCGGTGATGGTGGCCCTGACCTATCTGACCCTGACCACGCTGGAAGGCCAGCTGATCACCCCCTATTTCGTCGCCCGCCGTTTGCAGATGAATGCAGTGGTGGTGTTCCTGACCGTGGCGCTCTGGGCCTGGCTGTGGTCGGTGATCGGGATGATCATCGCCGTGCCGCTGCTGGTGGTGATTTCGGTAATCTGCGATCATGTGCCGGGGCTGGAGAAACTGGGCAACTTTCTTGCCGGCGACGATCCCGTTCCGCTGGCCGAGGAAGAGCCGGAGCCCAAGGCAGGGCTGACATCCGACCCGACCTGAGCGGCGACACTACCCCAGTCTGGCAGCCTGACGGGCCACGCTGGCCACGTCCAGGCTCAGGTCTGCCTGATCCTCGATCTGGTCCAGATCAACCCAGCGCGCATCCAGCGCATCATCCGCCGCAACCGGCTCGCCCTGCTGCCACCGGCACAGCACCGCGATCAACACGAAATGCTGCCGCACTGTGCCATCTTCGGCCAGATCATAGGCATCCACCGCCGCAAAAACCCGCTCGGCAAGCGCTGTGACCCCGGTTTCCTCGCGCAGTTCACGCGCGGCTGCGGCCAGCAGAGTCTCGCCGAAATCAACCTTGCCGCCGGGAAAGCCCCAAAACCCGGCATCCGGCGGATTGGCGCGCTGCACCAGCAGCACCTGCGCCGCACGGATGACAACCGCGAGAACGGCAGGGACAGGATGCAGCGGGGGCGGCGACAAAGGCAGGGGCATGTGTGCGCTATGTTCCAAAACGAGGGCCACCTTACCCCTGCACAAGGTGCAGTTTGTAGCCCACATGCGACGCCTCAAACCCCAGCGCATCGTAGAACCGGTGCGCATCGGGCCGGGTCTTGTCGGTCGTCAGTTGCACCAGAGTGCAACCCTCCGCCCGGCAGGTCGCAATGGCCCAGTCAAACATCGCCCGGCCCACGCCTTTGCTGCGCTGGTCACCCGCCACCCGTACCGCCTCGATCATCCCCCGTTTCGCACCGCCCCGCGAAAGACCTGGAATGAAGCTCAGCTGCAGGGTGCCGACCACCTGCCCGTCCTCCTCGGCCACGCACAGAAACTGATTGCGGTCGGCCTCAATCTGCTCAAACGCGCGCTGATAGGCGGTCAGATCGCGCGACGCATCTTCGCGCTGCCGCCCAAGATCATCATCCGCCAGCAGGCCGACAATGGTTGCCAGATCGCCCGCGCGGGCCTTTCGGAAAATCAGTGCCATATCCGCCCCCTCACATCGCCGCCAGCCAGGCCCGCAGCCGGTCGGCGTTCACCCCCATATCCTCACGCCCAAAGCGCAGGCGGGCGTGGATGTACAGCCCATCCTCGCGCGCCTCCGCCGTAGTGTAATCGGGAAAGCCCCACAGGGCGGACCGGGTGACGTAAGTGATCCGCCCCTCTGCCACCGACCCGGCCAGCCGCCGGGTGCGGGGCGTCGCCAGTGCCATATCGTCCAGCCGCGCCAGCAGATCAACCGGCGCAGCCTTCGCGGCGGACAGCCGCAGCCGCGCCGCCCCGGTTTCCGACAAGACCGCATCCCACGGGGCCTTGGCCCAGCCCGCCCCATCCTGCGCCACATGCCAGCGGGCCGGATCATCCGGGGCCAGCCGCACAAAAGCCATCAGCCCCAGCACGGCCACGATCAGAGCGGCAAAGATCAGACCCATCATACGCATACCTTATGTCACCTGCGGAATTTCGCCCAGTGGTACAGGCAAATCAGCTCATGCGCCACATGCGCCCCGGCAATCGCGGTGGCCCCTGTGGTGTCATAGGCGGGCGACACCTCGACAATATCGCCCCCCACCATGTTGATCCCCGCCAGATCGCGCAGACACGCCGCCGCCTGCCAGCTGTGCAACCCGCCCCAGACCGGGGTGCCGGTGCCGGGGGCCACCGACGGGTCCAGACAATCAATGTCAAAGGTCACGTAAACCGGCCGGTCACCCACAATCGCTTTTGCCCGCGCCACCGCTTGCGCCGTTCCCTGCTCGTGCACGGTGCGGGCGTCGATGTAGTCGACCCCCAGATAATCGTCGCAATGGGTGCGGATGCCGATCTGCACGCTGGCCGTGGGGTCGATCACCCCCGATTTCACCGCCTTGTAGAAAAACGTGCCATGGTCGATCCGGTCCATGTCGTCATCGGCCCACAGATCGGAATGCGCATCGAAATGGATCACCGCCATCGGGCCATACTTCTCGGCATAGGCACGCAGGATTGGCAAAGTGATGAAATGATCGCCCCCCAGCGTGACCGTGCCCACATCGGCCGCCAGAATGGTGCGGATGTGGGCGGTCAAAAGCCCCGGAAAGCTGGGCGTATGGGCGTAATCAAACGCCAGATCGCCATAGTCTATGATCGCCATCTCTTCCAGCGGGCTGGTGGGCCAGCCATAAGGCGGATCGAACGGCTGCAACGCAGACGCCTCGCGGATCGCGCGCGGGCCGAACCGGGTGCCGGTGCGGTGCGTCACCGCCTGATCGAACGGCACGCCGGTGATCGCCAGATCCACCCCGGTCAGATCCTTGGTATAGGTCCGGCGCAGAAAACTGGTCGCGCCGGCAAAGGCATTTTCAAACGCCAACCCCTTCAACCCCTTGCGGGTAAAAGCCCCGTCGACATCTTTTTTCGCATCTTCCAAAGCCATATCGAAACTCCCGTTTGTCAAACGGTCGTCATTCTGTCCCTCGGAGACGCGCCAGATCCGGTTGACCGGAATTGGCCAGAGCGGCACGCGGCTGTCAAGCACCCTCGCCCGGCTCAGGCCACGTCTGGGTTTGGTCTCAGCTCAGGCCAGACTGTTCCGACCGGAACCGGCACTGGCCGCCCGCGCCTTGCTGCGCCCGCCCTCGGTCGGCAGTTCGTTGCCTGCCTGTGGCACGGGCGGCGCGCCTGCCGGTCGTTTGTCCCGGATATAGATGATCGTGCCCGTCGGCGTCGCGCCCGCCTGTTCCGGCAGCTGCGCGCTCGGGTCGGTCACGCACCGCTGATACAGCTGGCGTGCCCAATCTTCGGCCATCACCGTTTCGATCTCTTGCAGGTGATGCGCACGGGCCTGCTGCGTCAAAGCCGCCAGCTTGCCCCCGGTCAGCTGATCCATCTGCTGCATCGCCGCCTTCAGCCTTGGTGCCAGTGCGGCCAGCCGGAGATCTTCAGACCCGTTCCGGTTGCGGCCCCGCCAATAGCGGTGATCAATTTTGCGGTTGGCCTGATGCGCGCTGCCCTTGGCGCTTTTCAGGATAAAGCTCGATGCGTCCCGCACGATATAATGATTGACCTGCGCAAACCGCTGCAATCCGGGGTCCGAGCATTGAAAATTCCGGGTGATGAACGCGTCGGGCGACAGACCTGATCCGTTGACAATGCGCAGATCATCCGGCCCTGTCTCAAGCGCGCGCGGCACATGCACACCGGGGCGCGCGTAAGCGGCGCGCCGGAACAGCGCTTTGAAGGCCTCTACCCGTTTCGCCATATCCGCGCCGGTTTCACAGCGCGTGAATGTTTCGGTCAGCAGGCCACCCTGCGGCGTGACAAACCCCGAATTGCCGAATTTGCGCCAGTTGATATAGGCGCAGTCAAACGCGGGCATCGCTTTCAAAAGCGCGGGTAAAGTGCCATCCCCGGCGTGAATCACCAGAAACTCATCCAGATCCAGCGCCATGACCCAATCAGCGGCCAGGTAGCCGGGCTGCCGGGTCGCGCGGGTATAGGCCCGGACCTGATGACAGCCCCGCGGGGCGCGGTTGTATTTATACGTCACCAGATTATGACGCGCCAATTCAGCCAGAATTTCATGTGTGCCATCGGTCGAGTCATTCTGAAAAATGATGATATCATGAAACCCGATCATCCGGTGATAGGCGACCCATTCCCACAAATAAGGACCTTCATCCTTTACGGTCGCAACCAGCGCGAATGTGCCTGCCCCGTCAGCGGGCACTGATGCCCCTTCCCGCAATTCCGCCATATGACCCTCGCATCCTCAATGCAGCGCCCTGTTTTCCGATCCATGCTGCACGCATGTCACGGACCAGAACGCCATTTTAAAGATAGGATAGGGGTCGGGACTCGGACGGATCAATCAAAAACGGGCCGACCGCCCGACCGGACCGCCGGAATGCCCCTTGCCCTGCGACACATAAGTCACAGGACAAAAGTCGGGAAACCCCGGCATCCAAAACCTGACAGGTTGATTTCAAACAAGATCACCCGCTGCAGCAGAGGGAGAAACCCTATGCCAGCGGTTGCGCCCGTTCGACCAGCCGGGCAAAGAAGCTGGCCCCGATGGGCGCTGCCTCGTCATTGAAATCGTAAGCCGAGTGGTGCAGCCCTGCCCCCGGCCCGATCCCCATGAACAGATAGGCCCCGGGCCGGGCCTCCAGCATATAGCTGAAATCTTCCGACCCCATCTCGCGGTTGGCCCGCGCATTCACTGCCGCCTCACCCGACACCTCTGCCGCCACAGCCGCAGCGAAATCGGCCTCTTCGGGGTGGTTGACGGTGGCCGGATAGCCCCAGTCATAATCGACCCCGGCCTCTACATTGAACGCCGCCGCATGGCCCGCCACAATCTCGTGCACCCGGCGTTTCAGCAGCTCGCGCACCTCTGGCCGGAACGCCCGGATCGTGGCGCAGAAGGTGGCCACCTCGGGGATGATGTTCGATGCCGTCCCGGCATGAATCTGCGTGACCGAGATCACCGCCTCATCCATTGCGTACACATTGCGCGGGATGATGGTCTGCATCGCCTGCACCATGGCCACCACCGCGACCACCGGGTCGATGCATTCATGCGGCGTCGCCCCATGCCCGCCCTTGCCGGTCACCGTGACCCAGGCGGTATCGACCGACGCCATCAGCGGCCCCGGCGTGGTCTGGAAATGCCCCAGCGCCAGATTGGGCGCATTGTGGATGCCGAAGATGCGGGCGATGTCGAAACGGTCCATCACCCCTTCCTGCACCATCACATTGCCGCCGCCGCCCTCTTCCTCGGCGGGCTGGAACAGGATCGCGACGCGTCCGGCAAAATTCCGGGTCTCGGCCAGATATTTCGCTGCCCCCAGCGCCATCGTCACATGCCCGTCATGTCCGCAGGCATGCATCCGCCCCGCAATGGTCGAGGCATAGTCGGCGCCGGTAATCTCCTGAATCGCCAGCGCATCCATATCGGCGCGCAACCCGATGGTCGGCCCCGCGCCCTGCCCGTTGATGATCGCCACCACCCCGGTTTGCGCGATGCCCTCATGAATCTCATCCACCCCCATCTCGCGCAGACGCGCCACGATGAAGGCGGCGGTGGTGTGGCAGTCGAACGCCAGCTCGGGATTCGCATGCAGGTGCCGACGCCAGCCCTTCATTTCTTCGGCAAAAGCCGCGATACGGTTCAGGACGGGCATGGGTCTTCTCCTATGGACTTCGGCCTTTGATCAAATCGGAAAACACTGGTGCCCGCAATGCCCCTCCCCTCAGATGACCTGATCCATAACCCCGATGGCGGCTTGCCGCGCCTGCGCGCGATCATGGCCTGCTTACGCGACCCCGCCACCGGCTGCCCCTGGGATCTGGAACAGGATTTCGCCTCCATCGCGCCCTATACCATCGAAGAGGCGTATGAGGTCGCCGATGCCATTGAACGGCAGGCATGGGATGATCTGCGCGGCGAACTGGGCGATCTGCTGTTCCAGTCGGTGTTCCATGCGCAGATGGCTGAAGAGGCCGGGTATTTCGACCTGAATGACGTGATCCGCAGCATTTCCGACAAGATGGTCGCCCGTCACCCGCATGTCTTCGGCAGCGAATCGCGCGATAAATCCGCCGACCAACAGACCGCCGACTGGGAAGCGCTGAAAGCGCAGGAACGTGGGAAAGCCCGCGCGCTCGACGGTGTGGCGCTTGGCCTGCCCGCGCTGATGCGGGCGGTGAAGCTGCAAAAGCGCGCCGCCCGCGTCGGGTTCGACTGGCCATCGACCGATCAGGTGGTCGCCAAGATCGCCGAGGAAGCGGCCGAACTGGTCGAGGCCCGCGACACCCTGACGCAAGCCGAGGTGACCGAGGAATTCGGTGACCTGCTGTTCGTCATGGCCAACCTCGCCCGGCACCTGCATGTCGACCCCGAAGCCGCCCTGCGCGCCGCCAATGCCAAGTTTACCCGCCGTTTCCAGCGGATCGAGGATTGGCTGGCCGAGGATGGCCGCACGCCGGACCAGTCCGGTCTGGCAGAAATGGATGCCCTGTGGGACCGCGCCAAGGCTGAGGAAAAGGCCGGCAAGGCGCAGCAGGGGTAACCAAAGTTTTTCACTCAACTATTGACCGAAGCGATTTTGTCGGGTTTATGGGCTGCATAATTTCCGACCAAAGGACTCAACCATGACTTTCCGTCTTTCCCTTGCAGCCCTTGCCCTTGGCTCTGTCGCGATGCCCGCGCTGGCCGATGAGATCAACATCTATTCCCACCGCCAGCCCGAGCTGATCCAACCGATCATCGACGCCTTTACGGCCGAAACCGGCATCACGGTGAACATCGCCTTTGTCGACAAAGGCATGTCGGAACGTCTGGTGGCTGAAGGCGACCGCTCGCCCGCCGATCTGGTGCTGACCGTCGACATCGCCCGTCTGACGCAGGTGGTCGATGCCGGTGTGACCCAAGCTGTCGACTCCGAGGTGCTGGCCGCCAACATCCCGGCAGAGCTGCGCGACGAGGCCAACCACTGGTTCGGCGTCACCACCCGCGCCCGCATCATCTATGCCAGCAAAGACCGCGTGGCCGAGGGCGAAGTGACCACCTATGAAGATCTGGCCGATCCGAAATGGGCCGACCGTATCTGCATCCGCTCGGGCACCAACGACTATAACGTCGCCCTGACCGCCGCCGTCATCGCCCACCATGGCGAAGAAGCTGCGAAAACCTGGCTGGAAGGCGTCAAAGCCAACCTCGCCCGCAAACCCGATGGCGGTGACCGCGATCAGGTCAAGGCGATTGCGGCAGGCGAATGTGACATCGCCGTCGGCAACACCTACTACATCGGTCAGATGATGGCCGACCCGGAACAGCGCCCGGCAGCCGAAGCGGTGAATATCGTGTTCCCGACCTTCACGGATGGCGGCACCCATGTGAACGTCTCGGGCGTGGCGCTGACCAAAGCCGCACCGAACAAGGAAAATGCCATCAAGTTCATGGAATGGCTGACCGAAGACACCGCACAGAAGATCTATGCCGAAACCAACTACGAATTCCCGGTCAAGGCGGGCGTCGAGCGGTCGGAACTGGTGGCAAGCTGGGGTGAGTTCACCGCAGACACCAAGCCGCTGACCGAAGTCGCCAAGCTGCGCCCGGCCGCGCTGAAGCTGATCGAAGAAGTGAACTTCGACGGGTAATTCCCTGTTCGGGCAGGAGAAAGGCCCCGGAGCGATCCGGGGCCTTTTGTCATTGCAGCACCTCGACGCACAGAACCGTGGGCAGGTGGTCTTGCCAGCTTTCGCCGCCGTCGCGCGACCGGCAGCCCCCCTTGGTGCCGACCAGCAACGCATCCCCTGCCATGACACCCCCCACTCACGGTGATGAAGCTAAAACCCGCTGGTCTGAGGCTATCATCACACAGTTTTTCGGACAAATATTTTACCGTCTGGACAAATGCGCTATGCTCAGCTTGTTAGCCTCCTGACAGGAGAAGCCAATGTCTGACGCCCCGCGTAAAATCATCATCGACACCGATCCGGGGCAGGACGATGCCGTTGCCATCCTGCTGGCTCTGGCCAGCCCCGAAGATATTGAGGTGCTGGGCATCATCGCCGTTGCCGGGAACGTGCCGCTGGACCTGACGCAGCGCAATGCGCGGATCATCTGCGAACTGGCGGGCCAGCCCGGAATGCGGGTCTTTGCCGGCTGCGACCGGCCGATGGTGCGCCCGCTGGTGACGGCGGAATATGTGCATGGCAAGACCGGGCTGGATGGCCCGCAGATGGCAGACCCGACGATGCCGCTGCAGGATCAGCATGGCGTTGATTTCATCATCGAAACCCT
Organism: Pseudotabrizicola sp.; assembly: GCF_030656345.1. GTDB lineage: Bacteria > Pseudomonadota > Alphaproteobacteria > Rhodobacterales > Rhodobacteraceae > Pseudotabrizicola. The sequence continues at coordinate 44,638 of NZ_JAUSNR010000010.1, forward strand.
GCGCCGCGAACCGGCACAGACCATCACCCTGTGCGCGCTGGGGCCCTTGACCAATATCGCAACCGCGATGGAACGCGCGCCCGATATCACCGGGCGCATTCAACAGATCGTGCTGATGGGCGGTGGATATTTCGAGCAGGGCAATGTTACCCCGGTTGCCGAATTCAACATCTATGTCGACCCGCAAGCCGCTGATATCGTGTTCAGATCCGGCGTTCCGCTGGTGGTCATGCCGCTGGATGTGACCCATAAGGCGCTGACCACCGGCGCGCGGGTCAAGGCGTTCCGCGCGCTTGGCACCGAACCGGGGCGGATGGTGGCGGAATGGACCGATTTCTTTGAACGTTTCGACAAGCAGAAATACGGCAGTGACGGCGCGCCGCTGCATGACCCTTGCGTCATCGCCTGGCTGATCCGGCCCGAGCTGTTTCAGGGCCGCAAGATCAATGTAGAGATCGAGACCCAGTCCGAGCTGACCATGGGCATGACCGTGGCCGACTGGTGGGGGGTGACGGGGCGGCCGTCGAACGCCCTGTTCATCGGCTCGGTCGATGCGGATGGGTTTTTCGCGCTGCTGACCGAGCGGATCGCCCGGCTCTGACCCCTGATCACTCCAGCGGCAGGATGACGGCGAAGGTGCTGCCCTTGCCCTGCTCGCTGGCGATCTGCAACCGGCCCCGGTGGCGCTGGACGATGTGTTTCACAATCGCAAGGCCAAGGCCGGTGCCGCCCTTTTCGCGCGAGCGGTGGCTGTCGACGCGGTAGAACCGTTCGGTCAGGCGCGGCAGGTGGCGGGGGTCGATTCCCTCGCCCTGATCGATGACCTCGATCCGCAGCGCGGATGATTTCGGCAGGCTGTCGGGCGTCAGCCGCACCACCACCTCGCCCCCCGCGCCGCCGTATTTCACCGCGTTTTCCATCAGGTTCTGGAACACCTGCACCAGCTGATCGGCATCGCCGGGCACCTGAGTGCTCAGGCCCTCGGCCAGGTCCAGCCGCACCGTCACGCCATTGGCTTCGGCCAGTGGCCGCAGGGTGGCCTTGGTCGATCGCAGGATTTCCACCATCTCGACCAGCGCTGTCGGGCGGACACGTTCTTCGGCCTCCACCCGGCTCAGGTGCAACAGGTCGCGGATCAGCCGGTTCATCCGGCCCGCCTCACGCTCCATGATCGACAGGAACCGCTCACGCGCGACGGGGTCGTCTTTCGCCGCCCCCTTCAGCGTCTCGATAAACCCCGACAGGGCGGTGAGCGGCGAGCGCAGCTCGTGGCTGACATTGGCCACGAATTCGCGCCGCATCTGGCCCATCTGCTCCACCTCGGACAGATCCTCCAGCACGCACAGCACCCCCGCCTCTTGCGGCAGCGGCGTCACCGTCACCCGGTGCACCGCATCCTGCGACGGGCCCGGCACCACCTGCCGCGCCACCCCGCCCTCGGCCGCGCGCAGGGCGCGCATCAGCGCCGCCTGCACCTCGGGATGGCGCAGCGCAATCGCGTGGTGCCGGCCCAGCATCGCGGCCCCGAACATCGCCACCGCCGCCGGGTTCATCACCGTGATCCGCTCATCCGGGCCGACGATCAGGGCCGGCAGGGGAACGCCGCTCAGAACTGCTGCTTCGATCATGGTATGCCCCGGTGCGTTTGCTGTCGGGTTTCCCTTACGGTCTTTGACGCAGGAAAGCGAGACGCACGCTTGATCTGCAGCGATTCCCGACTAAAGTTCCATTGGTGCCTTCCGTTACGTCACCGTGTTCCCGGGGGGTCTTCCCCGACAGTACCAGCGCCGCCTTTTACAGGAGTTTCCCGTGACACTTCCCCATGCAACCTCAGACCCGGACAGGCCCGGCCTGCGCAGGTCTTCCGGCCCGCTGATCGGCATCGGCCTGCCCCAAGCGCTTGCGCTGCATCTGGCCGACAAGAAACGCCCGGTGGTGGCTTTGCTGCCGCAGGATATTGCGCTTGCCGGGCTGGACCAGATTGAAAATGCGCTGATCGGCTGCCTTTTGCTGGGCGGCGAGGTCGATGCGCTGGATATTCTGGCCGATCTGGCCGCTGCAGGCTATCGCGGCGCGGTTGTTGTCATCGCGCCGCCCCTGCCCGATCTGGCGATGGTAGAGCGTGAACTGAAACGGGCCGCGCGGGGCATGACCGTTTCGCTGGTGGTGCTTTAGACCAAGGGCCGCAACCTGGCCCGGAACCGCGCGGCATTGGCGCGGTAGCTTTCCGCTGACCGCAAAAGCCGCGCCTGCGCCTCGGCATCCAGCGTGCGCACCACCCGGCCGGGACTGCCCATCACCAGACTGAAATCGGGGATCTCCTTGCCTTCGGTGATCAGCGCGCCCGCCCCGATCAGGCAACCGCGCCCGATCTTCGCACCGTTCAGCACCGTTGCCCCCATGCCGATCAGCGCGCCCGCCCCGATGGTGCAGCCATGCAGCATCGCCTTGTGACCGATGGTGCAATCGGCCCCGATGGTCAGCGGATAGCCCATATCGGTGTGCAGCACGCAGTTTTCCTGCACGTTGGACCCATGGCCGACATGAATCACCTCATTGTCGCCGCGCAAGGTCGCCCCGAACCAGACCGAGCTTTCCGCCTCCAGCACGATGCGCCCGATCACATTGGCATCCGGTGCCACCCAGGCAGTGGGGTCGATGACGGGGGCGATATCGCCAAGGGCATAGATCATCTTTGCTCAAACTCCCGGTTCAGGCCGCGCACGAAATCCGACAGCGCAGGCTGGCGGTCGCGGCGCATCCGCTCTGCTTCAAGAATGGTCAGCAAGCTGTTGAAAGAGATCTCAAGATCGTCATTCACCAGCACATAATCGTATTCCGCCCAATGGCTGATCTCATCGCGGCTTTTCGCCATCCTGCCGGCGATCACCTCCTCCGTATCCTGCGCCCGGCCGCGCAGGCGGCGGTCCAGTTCGGCAATCGACGGCGGCAGCACGAAGACCGATACCACATCGCGCCCCAGCGCCGAGTTGCGGATCTGCTGGCCGCCCTGCCAGTCAATGTCGAACAGCGTGTCGCGCCCCTCGCGCATCGCGTCTTCAACCGGGCCACGCGGGCTGCCGTAGAGGTTGCCGAACACTTCGGCATGTTCCAGCATATCGCCATCCGCGATCATCGCTTCAAACGCCGCGCGGTCGCGGAAGTAATAGTGCTGGCCGTCCACCTCACCCGCGCGTGGGGACCGGGTGGTCGCGGAAACCGAGAACCGGATCGTCGGGTCCCACGCCATCAGCCGCCGCGCGAGGGTCGACTTTCCCGCCCCCGACGGCGATGACAAGATCAGCAAAAGACCACGGCGCTGCATCGTCACTCCACGTTCTGAACCTGCTCACGCATCTGGTCTATCACGGTTTTCAGGTCAAGCCCGATCCGGGTCAGCGCCAGCGATTGCGCCTTGGAACACAAGGTGTTGGCCTCGCGCATGAATTCCTGCATCAGGAAATCGAACTTGCGCCCCACAGCACCCGGCTCGGCCAGCAGGGCACGCGCGGCGGCGATATGCGCGGTCAGACGGTCCAGCTCTTCGGTCACATCCTGCCTGACCGCGATCAGCGCCAGTTCCTGCGCCACCCGACCTTCGTCCGCGCCCTCGGCATGGTCCAGCACCCGGGCAAGCGCGCTGCGCAAGGTTGCCGCCGCCGTGTCGCGGCGCAGATCGGCCTCGGTCGCGGCGGCTGCGGTCAGCGCGGCGATCTGGTCAAGCTGCCCCGCAATCACGCCTTGCATCGCCGCGCCCTCAGCCGCGCGCATCGCGGCAAACTCGGCCAGCAATGCGGGCAGATCGGCCAGCAGGGCGCTGCGCAGCGGCCCGGTATCCTGTTCTGCACTCGCGGTTTCAAGCACGCCGCGCACCGCCAGCACATCGGCGGCCGTGGCCTGCGCCAGCGTCACCCCGGCCTGCATCGCCGCCCCTTCCACCTGCTGCAACGCCGCCAGCACGGCGGCCAGCACCGGCGGGTTCACCTGCAACCCGGTCCCGGCCTCGGCCCCTTCGGCGGTGAGTTTCAGCGACAGGCTGACATTGCCGCGCGACAGCGCCTGTTGCACCTGGCCGCGCACCGGCAGTTCCAGCCCGTCCACCCAATCGGGCAGCCGCAGCCGCAGGTCCAGCCCCTTGCCATTGACCGACCGGATATCCCAGGCCCAGACAAAGCCCGCGCCCTGCCCTTTGCGGGCGGCAAATCCGGTCATGGATATGGTCATCAACGCTCCCCCCGCCCTCCGGCGGCATTTACCATTTGTTTAGAATCCCACCCAATCTGCCCCGGTTTTGGTGTAGCTTAACACCTGAGTAAGGACGTTGAGTCGGCATCCGGCACGCAAGCCCGCCAAGCGGCCCACCGCCCGGACCACATATCATGGCCAGAAAGGCCGGGGCAACCGGGCACCACGGGCGACCCGCGCAATCACAGGGGAACAGAACATGACATCTGGCAAAAGCGGGCGCACCTCCGACGGGTCTGATCACCGGGGTCCGGGCCGGATTGCCGGGTTGCGCGCCTATTGGGAGGCGCTGCGCAGCGGCGATCACCTGCCGCGCCGCGACCGGGTCGATCCGCGCGGCCTTGCCGACGCGCTGGAGCACAGCTTTCTGATCGAGCGCATCGCGCCGGGCATCGCCCGGTTTCGCATCGCCGGCACCGCCTACAATGATCTGATGGGCATGGATGTGCGCGGGATGCCGCTGTCGTGCCTGTTTCTGGGGGCCTCGCGCGACCGGCTGCCGCTGGATCTCGAACGGGTGTTCCGCGCGCCGTCAATCCTGACGCTGGACCTGCGGGCCGAGGTCGGCCTGATCCGCTCGGGCCTGACCGGGCGGATGCAGATCCTGCCGATGCTGGATCAGGATGGCGCGGCAACGCTGGCCATCGGCTGTCTGGATCTGACCGGCACCATCGGCCGCGCCCCGCGCCGGTTTGAGGTCACGCAAGCCGCGCTGGAGCCGCTGACCACCACCACGCCGGTGCAGGACAGCACCCCCGCCCTGCCGCAGCCGCCACGGGCAAAGCCCGGCGTGCCCTATCTGCGGCTGGTGAAGGCGTAGGCCAGGGCTGGCAACAAAAAGGGGCGGCACAACGTGCCGCCCCCGAATTTTCGCAGAAAATTCGTGCCCTTACAGCGCGACGCGGTGACCGACTTCCCGAAACGCCAGCAGCTCTTCGGCCACCAGAAACGCCAGTTCCAGCGATTGGCTGGCATTCAGGCGCGGGTCGCAGGCGGTGTGATAGCGGTCCTGCAGGTTTTCATCCGTCACCGCACGCAAGCCGCCGGTGCATTCGGTCACATCCTTGCCGGTCATCTCGAAATGCACGCCGCCGGGGATGGTGCCCTCGGATTTGTGTACCGCAAAGAACTCGCGCACCTCTGACAGCACCGCGTTGAACGGCCGGGTCTTGTAGCCTGACGGCGATTTGATGGTGTTGCCGTGCATCGGGTCGCAGGACCAGACCACATTCGCACCCTCTTCGCGCGCGGCCTTGACCAGACGCGGCAGGTGTTCCGCCACCTTGCCCGCGCCAAAGCGCGCGATCAGGGTCAGACGGCCGGCCTCATTCTGCGGGTTCAGCTTGGCCATCAGCACCTTGAGGTCTTCGGCCGTGGTGGTCGGCCCGCATTTCAGCCCGATCGGGTTCAGCACGCCGCGGCAGAATTCCACATGCGCGCCATCCGGCTGCCGGGTACGGTCGCCGATCCAGAGCATATGGCCCGACCCGGCCACGTTCTGCCCCGAGATACTGTCGACCCGGCACAGCGCCTCTTCATATTCCAGCAGCAAGGCTTCGTGGCTGGTGTAGAAATCCACCGTGGTCAGCATATGCGCGGTATCGGCATTCACGCCCGCTGCGGTCATGAAGTCCAGCGCGTCGGAGATGCGGTTCGACAGCTCGCGGTAGCGTTCGGCCTTGTCATGCTCGGCAAAGCCCAGCGTCCAGGAATGCACCCGGTGGATATCGGCGAAACCACCCGTGGAGAACGCGCGCAAAAGGTTCAGGCTGGCCGCCGCCTGCGTATAGGCCTGCAGCATCCGGGCCGGGTCGGGCTGGCGCGCCTCTGGCGTCGCCTCGAACCCGTTGATGATGTCGCCACGATAGCTGGCGTATTCCACCCCGCCGATCATTTCGGTCGGCGCAGAGCGTGGCTTGGCGAACTGCCCCGCCATCCGGCCCACCTTGATCACCGGCACTTTCGCGCCATAGGTCAGCACGATGGCCATCTGCAGCATCACCCGGAAGGTATCGCGGATGTTGTCGGCGCTAAATTCGGCGAAACTTTCAGCACAATCGCCGCCCTGCAACAAAAAGGCTTTGCCTTCCGACGCCAGAGCCAGCTGCTTTTTCAGCCGCCGCGCTTCACCGGCAAACACCAGTGGCGGATACTTGGCCAGCTGCGCCTCGACGGCGTTCAGCGCGGCGCTGTCCATATAATCAGGCATCTGCACCCGCGGTTTCGCGCGCCAGTCCGATTTCTGCCAGCCTTTGGTCATGGCCTTCTCCCTCCCACTCCGGGGTCGCTCACGGTATCGCGCCGTTGTATACGGTTTGCACCGCAGATTGCAAAGGCCCAAACGCCCCATCTGCCCCCTTGCGAAACGGCTGAAATCCTGTCTCATGCGTCCGTATCCGACATGAACAGGTCGCAAGATGTCCACGCCACCCACCCGTGCCCAGAAAACCGATGCGACGCCTGCGACAAAGCGCTTTGTCTTCGTGTTGCTGGACCGCTTTACGATGATGTCATTTTCCTGCGCGATCGAACCGCTGCGGCTGGCCAATTACGTGGCGGGCAAGCCGCTTTATGACTGGATTCTCGCCGGTGAAGGCGGGGTCGAGGCGACCTGTTCCAACGGCGCCACCTTCAAGCTCGACATCGGGCTGGAGGACGTGGACCGCGAAGACACCATTCTGGTCTGCGGCGGCATCGACATTCAGCGCGCCACCACCAAGCCGGTGCTGAACTGGCTGCGGCGCGAGGCGCGGCGCGGCAATACCATCGGGGGCATGTGCACCGGGGCCTATGCTTTGGCCAAGGCCGGGCTGCTGGATGGCAAACGCGCGACCATTCATTGGGAAAATCAGGACGGATTTCTGGAGGAGTTTGAGCAGGTCAAGCTGACCAAATCGGTGTTTGTGATGGATGGCAACCGGCTGACCACGGCGGGCGGGATCTCGTCGATCGATCTGGTGCTCAAGATCATCGCCGCCGATCACGGGCAGGATCTGGCCAATACGGTCGCCGATCTGTTGATCTATTCCGCCATCCGCACCGATCAGGACACGCAGCGCCTGTCGATCCCCACCCGCATCGGGGTGCGGCACCCCAAACTGTCACAGGTCATCCAGATGATGGAGGGCAATATCGAAGACCCCCTGTCACCCGCCGATCTGGCCGATCAGGTCGACATGTCGACCCGCCAGCTGGAACGGCTGTTCCGCCGCTACCTCAACCGCAGCCCGAAGCGCTATTACATGGAGCTGCGACTGGGCAAGGCGCGCAACCTGCTGATGCAGACCGATATGAGCGTGATCAACGTGGCACTGGCCTGCGGCTTTGCCAGCCCGTCGCATTTTTCCAAATGCTACCGCAGCCATTACAACACCACCCCCTACCGCGAGCGCGGGTCACAGGGCCCGACGCCGCCGACCCGGCTGTCGATCTGAGGACTGGCCCGTGCGCACGCGCGCGCAGCGGCCCGGCTCACCCTACGTAATCCTGCAAAAATGCCGCTCATAAGGCACTTTTCATTTACTTAACGGCCCTCTAACCTGCCGCGCAGGATAACAGTCCGACATGGGAGACATAGAATGAAGAAACTGCTTCTTGCCACCGCCGCCACCGCGCTGATCGCCGGGGCCGCACAGGCTCAGGATGTCAAAATGGGCATCATCCTTGGCTTTACCGGCCCGCTGGAATCGATCACGCCGAACATGGCGACCGGGGCTGAACTGGCCATCACCGAGGTCAACGACTCGGGCAAATTCACCCTTGGCACGGTTGTACCGGTCCGGGCTGACAGCACCTGCATCGACGCCGCTGCCGCAACCGCCGCTGCCGACCGTCTGATCACCGCCGAAGGCATCAAGGCCATCATGGGCGCTGACTGTTCGGGCGTGACCTCGGCCATCCTGCAGAATGCCGCCCGCACCAATGGCGTGGCGATGATCTCGCCTTCCGCCACCTCGCCCGCACTGTCCACCGCCGAAGATGACGGGCTGTTCTTCCGCACCGCCCCTTCTGATGCGCGCCAGGGCGTGGTGATGACTGAAATCCTGATGGACAAGGGCATCAAGACCGTGGCCCTGACCTATACCAACAACGATTACGGCAAGGGTCTGGCCGACAGCTTCGCCGAAGCCTTCACCGCAGCCGGTGGCACCGTGACCATCAACGCCCCGCATGAAGATGACAAGGCCGACTATTCGGCCGAAGTCGCGTCGCTCGCCTCGGCTGGTGGCGAAGTGCTGGTCGTGGCGGGCTATACCGACAAGGGCGGCAAGTCGATCATTCAGGCCTCGCTCGATTCCGGCGCGTTCTCTACCTTCGTGCTGCCCGACGGCATGGTCGGCCAGAAGCTGGTCGATGACATCGGTTCGGGCCTGAACGGGTCGTTCGGCCAGTATCCGGGCACCGACAGCGAAGGCGCCGAACTGTTCCAGGCGCTTGCCACCGCCGCCGGTTTTGACGGCACCTCGGCCTTTGCGCCCGAATCCTATGACGCAGCTGCGCTGATCATGCTGGCCATGGCCGCTGCCGGGTCGACCGAGTCTGCAGACTGGGCCCCCAAGGTGATGGATCTGGCCAACGCCCCGGGCGAGCCGATCCTGCCGGGTGAACTGGGCAAGGCACTGGAACTGATCGCGGCAGGCACCGACATCGACTACGTCGGCGCGACGGCTGTGGAACTGATCGGGCCGGGCGAAAGTGCCGGCAACTACCGCGAGATTGAGATCAAGGACGGCAAGATCGAAACCATCCGGTTCCGCTGATCACGGCCAGAACAACCAAAGCACGGCCCGGAGCATTCCGGGCCGTTGCCACAAGACAAAGCCTCCGCGCCCGGAAAACCGGACATCGCGACGGAAGGTTCAGGGGATGAAAGATGATCAAGGTTGATAACCTGCACCGCCATTTCGGCGGGTTCCGGGCGGTTGACGGCGCATCGCTGGAGATTGCGGCGGGCTCTGTCACCGGGCTGATCGGCCCGAATGGCGCGGGCAAGACCACATTGTTCAACGTGATCGCCGGGCGGCTGAAGCCGACCAGCGGCAGCGTGCAGATGGCTGGCGAAGACATCACCGGCCTGCCGCCACATGAATTGTTCCACAAGGGCCTGCTGCGCACCTTTCAGATCGCGCATGAATTCGGCTCGATGAGCTGTGTCGAGAATCTGATGATGGTGCCCGGCGCGCAGATGGGCGAGACCCTGTGGAACGCCTGGTTCCGCCGGGGCGCGGTGCGCGCCGAGGAAGAACGGCTGCGGGCGAAAGCCCATGATGTGCTGAAATTCCTGACCATCGACCATCTGGCCGGTCAGAAGGCCAGCCAGATTTCCGGCGGGCAGAAAAAGCTGCTGGAACTGGGGCGGACGATGATGGTCGACGCGAAAATCGTGTTTCTCGATGAGGTGGGTGCCGGGGTGAACCGCACCCTGCTGAACACCATCGGCGACGCGATCCTGCGGCTGAACGCCGAACGCGGTTACACCTTCTGCGTGATCGAACATGACATGGATTTCATCGGGCGGCTGTGCAACCCGGTGATCTGCATGGCCGAAGGCCGCGTGCTGGCGCAAGGCACGGTCGAAGAGGTCAAGAATGACGAACGGGTGATCGAGGCCTATCTGGGCACCGGGCTGAAGAACAAGGTGGTGGCGCATGGCTGAACCCTTCCTGATCGGCGAAGCGATGACCGGCGGTTATGGCGGCGCGGACATATTGCACGCCTGTACCATCGCGGTAGACCCGGGCCAGATCGCCGTGATTGTCGGGCCGAACGGTGCCGGCAAATCCACCGCGATGAAGGCCGTCTTCGGCATGCTGTCCTTGCGCAGCGGCGCGGTGCGCCTGAAAGGCGAAGATATCACCGCCCTGACCCCACAGGCGCGGGTGGCCAAGGGCATGGCCTTTGTTCCGCAGACCAGCAACATCTTCACCTCTATGACGGTTGAGGAGAACCTTGAAATGGGGGCCTTCCTGCGCCGCGATGACATCAAGGCGACGATGGAGCAGGTCTACACCCTGTTCCCGATCCTGAAAGACAAACGCCATCAGGCGGCGGGTGAGCTGTCCGGCGGCCAACGCCAGCAGGTCGCCGTGGGCCGCGCGCTGATGACCCAGCCAAGCGTGCTGATGCTGGATGAACCCACCGCCGGCGTGTCGCCCATCGTGATGGACGAGTTGTTCGACCGCATCATCGAAGTGGCCCGCACCGGCATTTCCATCCTGATGGTGGAACAGAATGCCCGCCAGGCGCTGGAGATTGCCGACAAGGGCTATGTTCTGGTGCAGGGCGCCAACCGCTTCACCGGCACCGGACAGGCCCTCTTGGCCGACCCCGATGTGCGCAAATCATTCCTCGGGGGCTGAGCCATGGATATCCTCAACGCCCTTGTGGCCTTTCTCAACTTCGTCTTCATCCCCGGTGTGGCTTACGGCGCGCAGTTGGCGCTTGGCGCGCTTGGTGCCACGCTGATCTATTCGATCCTGCGGTTTTCCAACTTTGCCCATGGCGATACCATGGCCATCGGCACCGTGTTCGTGATCCTGCTGACCTGGGGGATGCAGGCGATGGGGGTCAGCTTCGGCCCCCTGCCCACCGCCCTGCTGGCGCTGCCCTTCGGCATCGTGCTGACCGCCCTTCTGCTGCTGGCGACCGACCGGGTGGTCTACCGCTATTACCGCCGCGTCAAGGCTGCCCCGGTCATTCTGGTGATGGCCTCGCTGGGTGTGATGTTCATGCTCAACGGCATCACCCGCTTTATCATCGGCACCAGTGACATCAGCTTCACCGATGGCGAGCGGTTCATCCTGACCGCAGGCGATTTCCGCACATGGTCCGGTCTGGCCGAGGGGCTGGCGATCCGCACCACCCAAGGGGTCACCCTTGTGGTCGCCATCATCGCGGTGGCGCTGCTGTTCTGGTTCCTGCAGAAAACCCGCACCGGCAAATCGATGCGCGCATTTTCCGACAACGAAGACCTGGCCCTGCTGTCGGGCATCAACCCTGACCGGGTGGTCGCGGTGACATGGATCGTGGCGGCAGCGCTCGCCACCACCGCAGGCACGCTTTACGGTCTGGACAAGGGGTTCAGCCCCTTCACCTATTTCCAGCTGCTGCTGCCGATCTTTGCCGCGGCCATCGTCGGCGGCCTTGGCAGCCCGATTGGCGCGATTGCCGGCGGCTTTGTCATCGCCTTTTCCGAGGTGATGGTGACCTATGCCTGGAAAAAGGTGGTCACTTACCTCGTGCCCGAGTCGATGGCCCCCAGCGGGCTGTTGCAGCTGATGTCCACCGATTACAAATTCGCGGTCAGCTTCGTGATCCTGATCATCGTGCTGCTGGTGATGCCCACCGGGTTGTTCAAGGGAAAATCGATATGAGTGGCGCACAGATGACCTCACAAGCCACAAGCACCGGCCCCGCGCGCGGGCTGTTGCTGGCCGCATTCGTGGCATGCCTGTTCATCGGCACCGGCCTGTTCCAAAGCTGGACGCTCGCTTTGCTGATCGTGAACATGGCGCTGATTTCGTCGATCATGGCGCTGGGGGTGAACATCCAATGGGGCTATGCCGGGCTGTTCTCGGTTGGCACCATGGGGTTTGTGGCGCTTGGCGGGCTGTCGGTGGTGCTGGTGTCGTCCTCACCCGCGCCGGGCGGCTGGTCGGCGGGGGGGCCGGGCATTGTGCTGGGCCTTTCGATGGGGGCAGCGACGATTGCCGCCGCCGTGATGGCCGCCACCAAACTGCCCGCCGGGCGCAGGCGCACCCTGATTGTCGCGGCGATCCTGATCATCGGCTTCATCGTCTTCCGCGCCATCTTCGACCCCGCCGTACAGGCGGTCGAGGCGAACAACCCCGCCGCCCATGGCAACCTTGGCGGCCTGGGCCTGCCGGTGCTGCTGGCCTGGCCGGTGGGCGGCCTGCTGGCCGCTGCCGCCGCATGGGCCATCGGCAAGACCGCGCTTGGCCTGCGCTCGGACTATCTGGCCATCGCCACGCTGGGCATTGCCGAAATCATCCTCGCCACCCTGAAGAACGAAGACTGGATGGCGCGCGGCGTCAAGAACGTCATCTCCCTGCCCCGCCCCGTGCCGTACGAAGTTGATCTGCAACGCACCCAAGGCTTCGTCGACTGGGCCACCAGCTGGGGCTTTGACCCCATCACCGCGTCGTCCATCGTGGTGCGGCTGATGTATTCCGGCCTGTTCGTCGTGGTGCTGCTGGTGCTGATCTGGCTGTCGCAGGCGGCGCTGCACAGCCCTTGGGGCCGGATGATGCGCGCGATCCGCGACAATGAAGTGTCGGCCGAGGCGATGGGCAAGGATGTGACCCGCCGCCATCTGCAGGTCTTCATCCTCGGCAGCGCCGTCATCGGCATCGCGGGCGCGATGATGACCACGCTCGACAGCCAGCTCACCCCCGGATCGTATTCGCCCTTGCGCTTCACCTTCCTGATCTGGGTGATGGTCATCGTCGGTGGGTCGGGCAACAACTGGGGCTCGGTGCTGGGCGGTTTCCTGATCTGGTGGCTGTGGGTGATGGTGGAACCGATCGGCAACTGGCTGATGGTGGTGATCACCTCCGGCATGGCCGATGGCTGGCTGAAAGGTCACCTGATCAACTCTGCCGCCCATATGCGCTTGCTGACGATGGGGGTGATCCTGCTTCTGGTGCTGCGCTTTGCGCCGAAGGGGCTGTTGCCGGAGAAATGACGGCAGGCGGAGGCACCACACAGGTGCCCCCGCTTTTCCTGACCCGGTGGCCAGGCGTCACACGGCTCCGCACAAGATCACCCGTCGCGGTTCAGCAGTGCGGCCGACCCGCAAACGGGTTCAGCGGCGGCACTCTTTTCTTCAAATGCCGAAGACTTCACAAGTGATGTATGCGTCTCGGCCCGGTCAGATCCTGAAGGTCTTTCCGTCATTGGCCACTATTTTCCAAACCTGCTACAGACAGGAGAGACTGATGAAAATTCAAAGAATTGCCGCCTTCAGCCATGATGGCAAGGGCGGAAACCCCGCCGGTGTCGTGCTGCTCGACGCGACTGTAGCCGGGGCCGAGATGGCGCGGGTCGCCGCCGATGTGGGCTATTCTGAAACCGCCTTTGCCGTTGCCCTGGATGCCAGCCGAAAAAACTGGCAGGTGCGCTACTTCTCCCCCGAATCCGAGGTGCCGTTCTGCGGCCACGCCACCATCGCGCTGGGGGCCGTCCTGGGCCAGACTTTTGGTCCGGGCACCTATGCGCTGACGCTGAACACAGGCTCCATCACGGTAGAGACCGACAAGTCTGGCGATGAGATGACAGCGACGCTGCTCTCGCCCCCCACCCACAGCGAAGGTGTGACTCCCGACGCATTGCACGATGCCCTGACGCTTTTTCAGCTGACCCCGGATGATCTTGATCCGCGCCTTCCCCCCGCCCGCATCCACGGCGGGGCCGATCATCTTGTCCTGCCGCTCCGGTCGCGCGCCCGGCTGGCCGCCATGGCGTACGATCTGGATCATGGGCGTATGGTGATGCGCAAGCATGGTCTTGTCACGGTGATGCTGGTCTTTGTTGAAGCAGATCAGACCTTTGTGGCCCGAAACGCCTTCGCCTCGGGTGGGGTGTTCGAAGATCCGGCAACGGGTGCGGCAGCGGCGGCCTTTGCCGGATACCTGCGCGATCAGGGCTGGCCGCATGGCGGCAGCCTCACCATCCGTCAGGGCGAAGACATGGGCAGCCCCTCGCTGATCTCGGTCTCGCTCGACACGGTCAAGGGCGCCCCCGTCCGCGTGTCAGGCACGGCGCGCCGCATAGACCCATGATCGGGCGGCGGCACGCGGGCGGGCCGCATTCTGCGGCTGCGCCGCATGTCGCTTGCTGCAAGCCAAAGCCAGACCACCCGCCCCCGCCCCACCGCCCATCCGCGACATTTCCTGTCGCGGCCTGACATGCCGCCGCCGCCATGCCCCGCCACTCTGAGCCTCAAAGGCAACGGAGTTCCCAGATGAAAACCCATACCCGCGTGGTCGTGATCGGCGGCGGTGTCGTCGGCTGTTCGGTCCTCTATCACCTCACCAAACTGGGCTGGTCCGATGTGACCCTGATCGAGCGGTCAGAGCTGACCTCTGGCAGCACATGGCACGCGGCGGGCGGCTTCCACACCCTGAACGGCGACACCAACATGGCGGCGCTGCAGGGTTATACCATCCGGCTGTACAAAGAGTTGGAGCAGATCACCGGCATGAACTGCGGCCTGCACCACGTCGGCGGCATCACCCTGGCCGACAATGAAGCGCGGTTTGAACAGCTGAAGGCCGAGCGCGCCAAGCACCGCTACATGGGTCTGGATACCGAAATCCTCGGCCCGGAAGAGATCCGCAAGCTGACCGATGGCATGGTCAACCTCGAAGGCATCCTCGGCGCGCTTTATGATCCGCTGGATGGCCACCTCGACCCGTCAGGCACCACCCACGCCTATGCCAAAGCGGCCCGGATGGGCGGGGCGGAAATCATCCTGCACAACCGCGTGCTGGAAACCAACCCGACCAAAGATGGCTGGGAAGTCGTCACCGAAAAGGGCACCATCACCTGCGAACATCTCGTCAACGCAGGCGGCCTCTGGGCGCGCGAAATCGGCGCGATGGCGGGGGTTTACCTGCCGCTGCTGCCGATGGCGCATCAATACCTCGTCACCGATGACATCCCCGAAATCGTCGAGATCCTGAAACGGGGGCGCGAATTCCCGCATGTGATGGACCCGGGCGGAGAATCCTACCTGCGGCAAGAGGGGCGCGGCCTCTGCATCGGCTTCTACGAGAAACCCTGCGAGCCATGGGCAGTCGACGGCACCCCGTGGGACTTCGGCCATGAGCTGCTGAACGAGCAGTTCGACAAGATCGAAGACTCGGTCAATTTCGCCTACCGCCGCTTTCCCGTCCTCGAACGCTCCGGCGTGAAACGCGTGATTCACGGCCCCTTCACCTTCGCCCCCGATGGCAACCCGCTGATCGGCCCGGTCCCCGGCCTGCGCAATTACTGGTCCGCCTGCGCCGTCATGGCAGGCTTTTCGCAAGGCGGCGGCATGGGCCTTGCGCTGGCCCAATGGATGATCGAAGGCGAGGTTGAACGCGACCCGCGCGGCTTTGACGTCGCCCGCTTCGGCAGCTGGACCAGCCCCGGCTACACCGTGCCCAAGGTGATTGAGAACTACCAGATGCGGTTCAACGTGTCCTACCCGAATGAGGAACGCCCCGCCGCGCGCCCCTTCCGCACCACGCCGATGTATGACGTCTTCGACGGCATGAACGCGGTCTGGGGCCAGCAATACGGGCTGGAGGTGGTGAATTACCACGCCCTGCCCGGCCAGCCCCGCCATGAAGAGCCCAGCTTCAAACGCTCCAACGCATGGGAGGCGACCGCGCAGGAGGTCATGGCGGTGCGCAATGGCGTGGGCATCAACGAGCTGCAGAATTTCGGCAAATACCTTGTCAGAGGCCCCAACGCCCGCGACTGGCTCAACCGCATCATGGCGGGCCGCATCCCCAAACCGGGCCGGCTGTCGCTGACCCCGATGCTGGCGCATTCCGGCAAGATCATCGGCGATTTCACCGTCACCTGCCTGTCGGAGACCGAATTTCAGCTGACCGCCAGCTATGGCGCGCAAGGCTGGCACAGCCGCTGGTTCGACCAGAACGCCATGCCCGGCGTCACGGTCGAAAACATCTCCGACACCCGGTCGGGCTTCCAGATCGCCGGGCCGAACGCGCGCGCGCTTCTGTCCCGCGTCACCCGCGCCGATGTCAGCGCCGCGGCGTTCAAGTTCATGGATGCCAAACGCCTGACCATCGGCATGGCAAACTGCCTTGTGCAGCGCGTCAGTTACACCGCCGATCTGGGGTATGAGATCTTCACCGATCAGATGTCGGTCCGCCATCTGTGGGATATTCTGAACCTGCATGGGCAGGATCTTGGCCTGCGCCCCTTCGGCATGCGCGCGATGATGAGCCTGCGGCTCGACAAATGGTTCGGCAGCTGGGGCCGCGAGTTCAGCCCCGACTACACGCCGGCGGAAACCGGGCTTGACCGCTTCATCCAATGGACCAAACCCGAAGACTGGATCGGCCGCGCCGCCGCCACAGCGGAAAAGGCCACAGGCCCGAAACGCCGCCTCACCCAGTTCATCGTCAACGCCACCGACGCCGATGTGGTGGCGTGGGAGCCGATCTGGCTGAATGGCGCGGTGCAGGGCTACTGCACCTCGGGCGGCTACAGCCACACCACCGGCCAGTCGGTCGCCATGGGCTTTTTGCCCGAAGGCAGCATCACCGATGGCCTGCAGGTCGAGATCGAAATCCTCGGCCACCGCCGCCCCGCCCGCGTCCACCTTTGCCCGCTGTGGGACGATGCAGGCCGCATGCGGGCCTGACCGCATTTTCAGTCCGGAAACATCCTCAAGGGGAAAGGCGCGAAGCGACGAGGGGGGGGCGAGCCCCCCCTGCGCGCAAGACCTCTGGCGATGCGTGTATGCGCGCAGAGCGCCCCCGGCACCCCCAAGTGTAGCGCGGGGTTCACCCCGCCGCCCCGCAAGGGGACTGCACCCGCCTCAGCCGTCCATGCCACGCCAGTCGACCCATTCGCCATGAAACCCGGCGCGTCCCAGCGTCACCCGCAGATCCCCCGGCCAGAGCCGCAGCGTCACCGCCGCCCCCGGGCCTGCGCCATCCGCCTCCATCCCCAGCCAGCACAGCGGCGCGTCCGCACTGGCCCGCGCCCCGGCAGCAACCATTGCCGCCTCGATCCGCGTTTGCACCGCAGGCGGGAAATACTGCTGCGCAATGGTGTGGCAGACCAGATGCGCCTGCCCCGGATGCGCCATCTGCAACCGCCGCTCCAGCCAGTCTGCCGCGTCGCCCGCATCCACCACACCGCCCCCGGCCAGCCCCAGCGCCGCCTGCAGCCGCGCCAAACGCCCGGTCTGATCGGCCCAGACAAAGGCCAGCAGCCGCGCGCCATCCCGCTCCGGGTCCAGCGGGTTCAGGTCCACCCCGCGCCGGGCGGCAACGCTCACCGGCACCATGGGCGGGGTCCCCCCCCACCAGTCGGGCCGCAGGGTCACCGCGCTGCCCGCAGCGCCGATCACCCCGCCCGGAACCTCCAGCGCATAGCGGTCAAACCACAGGTTCAGCCCGGCGCTCGCCCCCAGTTCCGACACCAGCAAGGGCAGACCAAAGCGGGCCGTCACCTCGGCAGCCCCCGCCAGCAACACTGCCGACCGCCCGACCTCATTGGTCTGCGGCGCGGTGCGCACCCAGTCGCACAGGAACGCATCCTCGCGCTGCAAAGCCTCCGCCAGCTCTGCCGCCAATGTTGCGGCATCACAGACCGCTGGCGGATAGCACGCTGCCAGCCCCGGCACCCGCCCGGCCCGCACCAACCCGTGCAGCCCCCCGGCAATCCTCAACGGCACCGATGCCGCGCGCGGCCCCAGATCGCCCGGCCAGTCTGCCACCTTGCGCGCCAACGCCGTGTTGTACGGCCAGACCTGCAAAAGCGCCTGCAACAGCAAGGCGGTAAAGGGTGACCCCATGCTGGCACAGGCCTGCGCCTGCTCTTCCACCGCTGTGACAAACTGGTCCTGCATCCCGGCCCCCTGCGTTATGATGCTGATCAACTGTGCCGCGATCCGGCAAAAGGGTCAATACAATTGACCCTTCTCCACCGTACCGCGTCGCAGACACAGTGTCCTTTCCCTGATCCGCATCCTGATGTAGCACAGTCAGAACGCGCTCTCTCTGACCATCCACATTCTGCCCTTGCAACGGGTCCGCAAGACCGGATGCACCACGCTCAACCGTTAAAATGTGTTGGATCAGGTTTGCCAAACTCTTGATATAAAACACCTACACGAGCTGTAACACAGGGGGAACCCAGATCACCACGCGCCAACCCGACATGACCATCCTGATCCTCGCCGCCGGGGCCTCCAGCCGGATGCGCGGGGCTGACAAGCTGCTGGAGCCGGTGGCGGGCCAACCCCTGCTGCGCCACCTTTCCGCGCAGGCGCTCGCCACCGGCCTGCCCGTCACTGTCGCCCTGCCCCCCGACCGCCCCGCCCGCGACGCGGCCCTGCGCGGCCTGCCCGTTGCCTGCGTCACCGTGCCGGATGCGAGGCTTGGCATGGCCAGCAGCCTGCGCGCGGGTCTGGCCAGCCTGCCGCCCCAAGCGGCCGTGATGGTGCTGCTGGCCGACCTGCCCGAGATCACAACCGATGATCTGCTTTTGATGGCGAAGGCCCATGCCGCCACGCCGGACCATATCCTGCGCGCCACCGATGCCAGCGGCCAGCCCGGCCATCCGGTGATCTTTCCGCCGGATGTCAGGGCAGATCTGATGCAGCTGTCCGGCGATGATGGGGCCCGCGCCGTGCTGAAGCGTCATGCCAGCCTGCTGCGCCTGATCGCCCTGCCCGGCCAGCACGCCACCACCGACCTTGACACGCCCGAAGCCTGGGCGGCGTGGCGCTCAGGCCGCGAGTAGCACCCGCGCCTCATGCGCGCGCAGCGTGGCCCGCGCCGCCGGATAGGCCAGCGCCCCCTCGGCCAGTTCCGGGAACAGCGCCAGCATCTCGTCGCGCTGTGCCGGTTCCATCGACCGCAGAGTGGCAATCCCCGGCTGAAAGCTTTCGGTCCACGCGCCTTCGGCCTGCATAATCTCATGCTGGCTGCACATCACATGAATATAGCTGACCCTCCGCGCCATGACCCGCGCGATCCCCGGCAGACCCACCAGATTGAGCGCTGCCACCAGCACCTCACGCTCGCCGAACAACAGCTCGGCCCGCGCGCCCTCGATCAGCATGCGGTGCTGGGGCGAGACCAGCATGTCGCGCCGCGGCAGCCCGCCACCAAGCGCGCCCGCCGCAATCCGCACCGGGCGCAGCGCCGGGTTGGCCAGCAGATCGGCCAGCCCCAGATCGCGCCGACCGGCCCAGCAGATGTCCTGAAAGCCAGAGTCGCGGGTCAGGATCTGATCGCCCGGTTGCAGATCCTCCACCGGGCGCAACCCTTTGGGCGTGGTGATCAGCGTGCCGGGGGTAAAGCAGGGCACCACATTTTCGATGCCGGAAAAGAACAGCGTGCCCGAAACCGAGCCATCAGAGGTCAGAAACTCGACCCTGCCGTTTTCACGGTTGTCGGCATCATAGATGATATTGGTCGCAGCCTTGCCCCAGGCCTGCAGGTCAAGCGTGTCATAGTCATCGCCGCCCTCACCGCCAAAGATGGTGTCGCCGGGACCGCCAAAGAACAGATCGCGGCCATCGCCGCCATCCAGCAGATTGGCCCCGTCGCCACCATAAAGCGTATCATTCCCCGCGCCGCCATACAGCGTATCATTGCCCGCGCCGCCGAAGATCAGGTCATCATCGCCCTCGCCCCACAGCACATCATCGCCGTCGTCGCCATAAATCGTGTCATTGCCGCCCCCGGCCCAGACCGTATCATTGCCGTCGCCGCCATAGATCAGGTTGTCGCCCGGCAACTGGCTGCCCGCCACATCGTCGATGGTATCATCGCCTGCGCCGCCAAACACCGTGTCATTGCCTGCGCCGAAATAGATGGTGTCGTTGCCCGCGCCGCCATAGCTGACATCATCGCCCGCGCCGGCGTTCAGAAGATCGTTGCCATCGCCACCGAACAGGGAATCGTTGCCCGCGCCGCCAAACAGCTGGTCATCCCCGGCCCCGCCATAGAGCGTGTCATTGCCAATACCACCGATGATCGAGTCGGCCCCGTCACCGCCATACAGCAGATCATCATCGCCTGTGCCGATATAGCCGGAATCGAGCCGTTGCGCATAAAGGCCGGTATCTGCCGTGTCCACCGATGTGAGCGTGATCGAAGTGATCGGCCCGCTGGTCAGAAGCTGCGAATCGGCGTTGATCTCATACTCCGGCGCCAGAAACACCCGGCCATCGGTCAGCTGGATCACCACGGCGGTGATCTGGCCGGTGCTGCCATTCGCAAAGGTGACGGTGGCGTTGTAAACCTGCGTGGAATCGAGATAGGCCTGCACGCCGTCGATCAGGAAATGCTCGGCATTTCCCGCGTTGTTGTTGTCATTGTCGGCAAGGATGCCATCGCCGTTCAGATCCACCGCCGTCGCCCGCACAATTGCGCCGGACAAGGGGGCATTGGCGCTGCCAAAGGTGCGCAGCAGATCGGCGGCATTTTCGGAACTGCCGTTGCTTTCGGTCGGGTCGATATCGGCAAAGGTGCCAAGCGAGATCAGGTTATAAGTCAGCGACGGCGCGTTGGTGGCATAATGCGCGCCGTCATCGCTGCCGCCGATGATGGTGTCATTGCCCGCCCCACCGAACACCGTGTCATTGCCGGCCCCGGCGTTGATCAGGTCATTGCCTGCGCCGCCGTCGATCAGGTTGGCGTCGTTGCTGCCGGTCAGGGTGTCGTTGAACCCGGTGCCGACGATGTTTTCGATCGAGCTGAGGCTGTCGGTGCCCGATGAGCTGCCGGTGGCAACCCCGGTGTTCAGGTTGACGTTCACCGCCGCTGTCTCGGACGCATAGGTGACGGTATCGGTCCCGCCGCCACCGATCAGCGTGTCATTGCCCGCGCCCCCGTCCAGCAGGTCATCGCCCAGACCGCCGTCGAGCGAATCCGCATCCGCCCCGCCATACAGCGTGTCATTGCCCGCGCCGCCGAACAGCCGGTCCGCCCCGGCCTCGCCATACAGGATATCGTCGCCGTCCTGACCGTTCAGCGTGTCATTGCCGGTGCCGCCATAAAGATGATCGTTGCCGATGCCGCCTTCGAGCGAGTCCGCATCCGCCCCGCCATACAGCGTGTCATTGCCCGCGCCGCCGAACAGACGATCCGCCCCGTCCTCGCCATACAGGATGTCATCGCCGTCCTGACCGTTCAGCGTGTCATTGCCGGTGCCGCCGAACACCGTGTCATTGCCGCCCCCCGCATTGACCACATCATTGCCGCCATAGGCGTCAATCCTGTCGGCCTCATTGGTGCCGGTCAGGGTGTTGCTAAGCCCGTTGCCGGTGATGTTTGCCATTCGGGCGTGTCCACTGAATTTTACTTGAATTGTGGATACTTGCGGAACAGGGCGCGACTTTGGCAGAACGTGGCCAAAAGGTGGCTGAAGGCGGGTCTGTTGCGGGCGCGGCAATACCCCGGAACGCCCGCGCAAATAAACAAAGGGGCCCCTTGCGGAGCCCCTTTGCCGGCGAAACCTGGTGTGATCAGGTGCCGCGCTGCATAACTGGTATCAGCGCGCCAGCAGGCGGGCTTCGTGCTTTTTCAGCGTTTTGCGGGCGGCCTGATAGGCCTCTACCCCGGCGGTGGCTTTCAGTTCGGGGAACAGCTCCATCAGCTCATTGCGCTGTGAATTGCCAAGACCTTTGAGCGTGTAATCGCCCGGCTGGAAGCTTTCGGTCCAGGCCCCGTTCGACAGCACGACTTCGTGCTGGTCGAACATGAAGTGGAAATAGGTGGTGCCCACCGAGTCTACCTGCTGAATGCCCCGCCCGCCGATCAGATGCTTGGCCGCGACCAGCACTTCATGTTCATCAAAATACAGCGCAGTCCGGTCATTGGCGACCAGCACGCGGTGGTTGGGCGACAGCATCATGTCCCGCTCTGGCAGGCCGTTGCCAAGGCTGCCGGCCTTGATCATCACCGGGCGCAGATGCGGGTTGCCGGCAAAATCATGCCAGCCCATCTGCTTGGCCCCCATCCAGCGGATTTCCTGAATGCCGTTGTCGCGGGTGATGACCTTGTCACCAAGGCGCAGGTTCTCCACCGCCACCTCACCCTTCGGGGTCGCGATCAGGGTGCCGGGGGTAAAGCAGACGATGCTTTCGATATTGGTGAACTCTGACCGGCCCAGGACATTGCCGTCTTCGTCCAGATATTCGACATAGCCGTCCCACCCATTGCCGTCGCTGTCGACATTGGTGCGCACCACATTGCGCGGGCCGGTGCCGCGCAGATCCAGCGTGTCGAAATCATCGCCTTCGGACCCGCCAAAGACGGAATCGCCGATCCCGACGCCGGTAAAGGTATCACGGTCGGCCCCGCCAAAGGCCCGGTCGCCAAACCCGTCCGGCGCGCCGGTCACCGGATCACCAAGGTGGAACAGGTCATTGCCGCTTCCGCCGAACAGCGTGTCCGCGCCATCGCCCCCAATCAGGGTGTCATCGCCCTCACCGCCGAACAGCAGATCATTCCCGGTGCCGCCGTCCAGCAGGTCATTCCCGCTGCCGCCTTCAAGCGTGTCACGCCCGGCGCCACCCAGCAGCGCGTCATCCCCTTCTTCGCCCAGCAGGATGTCATCGCCATCCCCACCATCGAGCAGATCGTTGCCGGTGCCGCCATCCAGCAGATCATTCCCGATCCCGCCAAAGATGTTGTCATTGCCGGAACCACCATACAGCGTGTCATCGCCATGATCGCCGTACAGCGTGTCGTCACCGGCCCCGCCATAGACCAGATCATTGTCAACACCGCCATAGATCAGGTCATTGCCGGTCCCGCCAAAGAGCGTGTCGTCGTCATCCATGCCATAGATGGTGTCATTGCCCGCGCCGCCGCTGATATGGTCGGCGTTGTTCTGCGGGCGCAGATCGCCTGCATCATTGGGGATGTTGATGGCATCGGGGAAAGACAGATCCAGCCCGCCAAAGATCAGATCATCACCGTCGCCGCCGTCGATGACGTCATTGCCTTCGGACCCGATGATCGTATCGTTGCCCGCACCGCCGAAAACCGTGTCATCATCGACGCCGGCGTCGATGTAATCGTCACCTTCGCCGCCATAGATCAGGTCGGCATCGTCGCCCGAGAAAATCGTGTCATTGCCCGCACCACCATAAATGGTGTCGCGGTTGTTGAACGGGTCGGCATCGGCCGGGTACAGGCCGGGATAGTCGACATCTGGCATCGGCAACCCGCTGCGGGTGTCGATCAGATCGTCGCCGTCGCCGCCATAAATCTCATCACGGCCCCCGCCGCCGTAAATTGTGTCGTTGCCGTCTTCACCATAGACCACATCATCGCCGGGTCCGGCATAGATGCTGTCATTGCCGGTGCCGCCAAAGATCGTGTCATTGCCCAGACCGGCAAAAATCGTGTCATCCCCGTCGCCCGCGACGATCCGGTCGTCATTGGGTCCGTCCCCCGGGATGATCGCATCATTGCCGTCAACCACATCGCCATCGAACGGATCGACATAAGCCGCGTCGATCAGGTCATCGCCATCGGTGCCGCGCACGATGCCGTCGCGGTCCACGCCGACCGGCGGGTTGTCGACCGAATCCGAGATCGAGAAAAACGCGACCGATCCTGCGTAATGCTGGTCAAGGTTCTGCAAGGTGCCCGCAGGCGATGTTGACTGCCCGGCACCGATGATCCAGTTCTGATTTTCCGCGCCCATGTTCATGGTCAGGGTTTCGGGAACGGTGTCGTTGAATGTGTCGCCGGTGGTCAGGTTGCTCAGCTGCACAAAGCCGCCGGTGCCCGTGGCATCCCAGGAATAGGTCAGGTTGATCTCATCACCGGGGTTCTGGAAGCCGGGGGCGGTCTCATAAACGGTGGTGCCGGTCGCACTTTCATGGCTGATGCGCACGGTGCCATCCGGCAGGGACTGAACCCGGAACCCGCCGGGGGTTTCCCCGGCACTGTCGCGCGACAGAATGGTGCGCGGTTCGGTCAGCGGGGTGCCGTCATCAAGACTGAACTGAATTTCAAGTGTGCCGCGATCCATCTGGAACACCGGATCCACAAGGATCTTGACCATGTCATCGACCCCGTCGAGCACGGCACGGCCGTCGACCGATGCCGCCCCGCCATAATATCCGCCATATTGAATGCCGTTGTCGGTCGCGCTGTCTTCTGCGCTGTCGGACGGATCATTCAGATTATAAAGCGCGATAACCGGCATCGTAGAATTCCTTAAATCGACTGGGCACAACCTTGCCCCGACAGACCACTTTTTGCCGACTTTGAATAAAGCCGGCACACTGGCGTTCTGCCCCGGGACCATTGCCCCGCGCATCACGCCCCGCGACCTGACGTCCGACCAAGGGGAAGCGGCCCGTCACCGGCACGTGCCCGGACGGATCATTCCCTTACGGACAACGGACCGATGAACCCATCAGACCGAAACCCGTGTCAAAGCGAAGAGTGCCTGGCAGCACACTGTCACCGGACGACCGCCCCCACGGCCATTTGTCTTACCCAGCAAGACAGTCAAATGACTACCTTCCCTCGTGCCTAACGGAAAGTAAAAAAGGCAAAAATGCAGCCGGTTTGTCGTAGCGGTGCGTGTGCCTGCGTCACAAAAAACACGCTAAGCGTGCAAAGTGCAGCGATCCGGATGAACGCCCGCCGCACGTTTGTTTCCAGGAACGCAACGGCACAACGCGCCGGATTCAGGGATTTCTTGGGTTTTTACGGGTGTGGATGGGTTGAAAGGCGGCCCGGCGAGGGGTTCGCCGAGGCACAGGAAACAATGCGCCCCCGGGTCAGAGCGCGCCGGGCCTCACCGCAGTCGCGACATCATTTTGCCTGCATCAAGGCAGCGGGGTTTCTGAAAGTGAGACAATCGGGCAATTTGATGGCATTTGAAGCGAATCGTTCCGACCCGCCCGACCCTTTGCGGGAATCAGGCTCTGCCGGCTTTCGATCATACAAACAGGATGGTGCCCGAGGTCGGACTCGAACCGACAAGCCTTGCGGCGGCGGATTTTGAATCCGCTGCGTCTACCAATTCCACCACTCGGGCAACTTGTCAAACCGTTTAGCCGCCCCGTAGGGCGGCGTCAACAGGGTCAGATCACGCCGGTCATAGGTTACAGATCATCGTTACAGCTTATCGGTGGCAAAGGTATCGCAGGCGGCAATCTGGCCGGACTGCAGCCCGGTGATGAACCAGCGCGCGCGTTGCTCGGACGTGCCATGGGTAAAGGTGTGCGGCATCGGGCGCTGACCGGCGGCCTTTTGCAGCGTGTCATCGCCGATCTGGCGCGCGGCATTGACCGCATCCTCGATATCGCCCCGGCTGATCGAGCCGAAGTTCTGCGACGCGGTCCGCGCCCAGACCCCGGACAGGCAGTCGGCCTGCAACTCGATGCGCACGGAAATGGCGTTGCTGTCAGCCTGGCTGACCTGCTGGCGCAACTGGTTGGCCTGCCCCAGAATGCCCAGTTCATTCTGCACATGATGCGCAATTTCATGCGCCACCACATAGGCGGCGGCGAAATCGCCCTTCGCCCCCAGCCGTTCTTCCATCACGGTAAAGAAATCCGTGTCCAGATAGGCTTTCCTGTCGCCCGGGCAGTAGAACGGCCCGGTGGCCCCCGACGCGCCGCCACAGGGGCTTTGCGTCACGCCCTTGAACAGCACCAGCGTGGCAGGCCGGTATTCCCGCCCCAACTGTTCGCGGAACAGCTGCGCCCAGACCTCTTCGGTATCGGCAAGGGTGACCGACACAAACTCGCCCGCCGCAATGTCGGCCGCTGTCAGTTCCACCGGGCCCGAGTTTTGCGGCCCGGTTTGCTGCAACAAGGGTGTCACATCGATGCCAAGGAAATAGCCGACGAGAAGAACGGCGATCACCCCCACCCCGCCGATACCGCCCGCTTTTGCGCCAGAGCTGCTGCGACGGTCCTCGATATTGCGGCTGCCCCGCCGTCCACGCCATTCCATCGCCACCCACCCCTTGACTCGTTTTCTGCCGCCACAGTAGCGAGATGCGGGCGGGCCGGAAAGCGTCCTTGACCTTGGCGCATCATCATGGTGCAAGCACCGCAACAGCAGTGGGAAAACCAGATGATCCGCGCCTTGTATGACTGGACGATCCGGCTGGCAGAACACCCGCGCGCGCTTTGGGCACTGGCCTTTGTGGCCTTTATCGAAAGCTCGGTCTTTCCGATCCCGCCCGATATTCTGATGATCCCGATGATCCTTGCCGCCCCGCGCCGGGCGTTCCTGATTGCGGGCGTGGCCACTGTCTCTTCGGTGCTGGGCGGCATGTTCGGCTATTGGATCGGCGCGGTGCTGTATGAAAGCGTCGGGCTGCCGGTGCTGGAATTCTACGGCAAGACCGATAATTTTGAGGTGTTCAGTCAGACCTACAACGAATGGGGGGCCTGGGCGGTGCTGATCGCCGGGGTGACGCCGTTTCCGTACAAGGTGGTCACGATCCTGTCGGGCAGCACCGGGCTGGATCTGATGGTGTTCACCTTTGCATCGGTTCTGGCGCGGGGGTTGCGGTTCTTTGTGGTGGCGGCACTGCTGTGGAAATTCGGCGCACCGATCCGTGATTTCATTGAACGGCGGCTCGGCCTTATGTTCACGCTATTTTGCCTGCTGCTGGTGGGCGGCTTTGTCCTGCTGAAGGTGTTGTGATGCTGAAAACCCTGTCCTCCCGTGTGCTGGTCGCGGTTGCCGGTGCCGGATCTGCCGCTTTGCTGGCCGGGGCCTTTGCGTTTGAGCACATCGGCGGCATGGCCCCTTGCGTGCTGTGCCTGTGGCAGCGCTGGCCGCATGCGGCGGCGGTGGTGATCATGGCTTTGGCCCTGCTGTTCCCGCATCGCGGATTGATGGTGCTGGGCGCACTGGCGGCACTGACCACGGCGGCGATCGGCGGCTTTCACATGGGCGTCGAATACGGCTGGTGGCAGGGTTTGGCCACCTGCGGCGGCAGCGCCATCACCGGCATCAGCATAGATGATCTGCTGAACCCGGCCGCAAGCGTCGGCACGCCCGCGCGCTGCGATCAGGTGGCATGGTCGCTGGCCGGCATCTCGATGGCCGGGTGGAACATGGTGCTGTCGCTGGGCCTTGCGGGCCTGTGGCTGCTGGCAGCCCGCCGCGACTGAAGGCTCAGGACGGGAACGCAGGGCCGGTGTGGGTTTCGACCAGGGCACCGCCGCACAACCGGCCATGTTCCTGAATGGCAAAGCGGTCGGTCATCCCCGCCACGTAATCGGCCACCGTGCGCGCCAGTTCGGTCTGATCGCTGCAGGCCTGTACCGCATGTTCCCATTCCGCAGGCAGCAGGCCGGGGTCGGCCAGATACGCCGCGAACAGATCCTGCACCACCTGCGTGACCAAAGCCCGCACCTCCATCACCGAGGGCGCGCGGTACATGCGTTGAAACAGAAAGCTGCGGATCGCCTTCAGCTCCTGGTACAGCGGTTTGGAAAAGCGGATGATGGTGGTGCCCATCATGCGGATATCATCAACCGACTGCGGCTGCGCCGCCTCCAGCCGCCCTTGCGCCACCGCGATCACATCCTCAACCATGCGGCCAAACACCCGGCGCAACGCCTCGTGCCGGCGCCGCATCGGGTCCAGCCCCGGGTAGATCGCATCCACCTCGGCAAAGGCCGGGCCGGTGACGGGCAGCTCCATCAGATCGGCCTCATCAAACAGGCGCGAGCGCAAGCCGTCATGCAGGTCGTGGTGGGAATAGGCCACATCATCGGCAATTGCCGCGACCTGCGCCTCGGCACTCGCATGGGTGTGCAGGTGCAGATCCCACTGGGCATTCACCTCGGCCAAGGCATAGGGCAACGGTCCGGCGTGCTTTTCATCGGCATTCGGTCCGGTCACCGGGCCGTTGTGCTTGGCGATGCCTTCCAGCGATTCCCATGTCAGATTCAGCCCGTCGAAATCGGCGTAGTGCCGTTCCAGCCGGGTCACGATGCGCAGCGCCTGCGCGTTGTGGTCAAACCCGCCATAGGGCGCCATCAGCGCCCCCAGCGCATCCTCGCCGGTATGGCCAAACGGCGTGTGGCCAAGGTCATGCGCCAGTGCGATACATTCGGCCAGATCGGTGTTCAGCCCCAGCACGCCCGATATGGTGCGCGCCACCTGCGCCACCTCGATCGAATGGGTCAGGCGGGTGCGGTAATAGTCGCCCTCATGCTCGACAAACACCTGCGTCTTGTGTTTCAGCCGCCGGAAGGCCGAGGAATGAATGATCCGGTCCCGGTCGCGCTGATAGGGCGAGCGGAAGGACGACATGCGTTCTTCAAACAAACGGCCCTTGGAGGCATCGGGTTGGCAGGCAAAAGGCGCAAGCATGGAACTGCCCGTTCTTGTTGAAGTCTTCATCAACGCTTATATTGCACGCAGACCCCCAAGGATATGTGAAAAATCATGGACCTGACCCTTCCCCCCCGCGTCACGGACCGCGCCTTTGCCCGTCTGGCCGAAATTGCCGAGATGACGGGCGAGCATAAATCGCTGCGCGTCGCGGTCGAAGGCGGCGGCTGTTCCGGCTTTCAGTACGAAATCAAGCTTGATGATGCCGCCCCCGACGATCTGGTGCTGGAGAAAAACGGCCAACGGGTTCTGGTCGATGCCGTGTCCCTGCCGTTTTTGCAAAACGCGGTGATCGACTTCACGCAGGAACTGATTGGCGCGCGGTTTGTGATCGAAAACCCCAACGCCAGCAGCAGCTGCGGCTGCGGTGTGTCGTTCTCGATGTAACGCCCGGGCGGATGACTCTGTGGCACGCCTTGCCATAGCCGCTGCGTTGCCCGATAGCTGGGACCGCAACACCGAAAGGCTGGCCCCATGCGCATCGCGACATTCAACATCAACGGCATCAAGGCCCGGATCGAGGCGCTGCCGCGTTGGCTGCTTGCACAAACGCCCGATGTGGTCTGCCTGCAGGAAATCAAATCGGTCGATGAAGGCTTTCCGCGCGCGCTGTTCGAAGACATGGGCTACCGCGTGGAAACCCATGGGCAGAAAGGCTTCAACGGCGTCGCCATCCTGTCGCGCCTGCCGCTGGAAGATGTGACGCGCGGCCTGCCCGGCGATGACACCGATGAACAGTCCCGCTGGATTGAGGCCACGGTGTTGGCCCCCCGCCCGGTGCGGCTGTGCGGGCTGTACCTGCCCAATGGCAACCCGGCCCCGGGGCCGAAATACGATTACAAACTGGCATGGATGGCGCGGATGGAATCCCGCCTGCGCGCCCTGCTGGACCTGGAAGAGGCATTCGTCTGCGCCGGTGATTACAACGTCATCCCGCAGGCGATGGATGCCGCCCGGCCCGAGGCATGGGTCAATGACGCGCTCTATCTGCCGCAAACCCGCGAGGCGTTCCGCCGGATGCTGAACCTTGGCCTGACCGATGCCTTCCGCGCCCGCGAACAGGGTGCCGGGCATTACAGCTTCTGGGATTATCAGGCCAATTCGTGGGAGCGCAACAACGGCATCCGCATCGACCATCTGCTGCTGTCGCCCCAGGCGGCTGACAGGCTGACCGGCGCAGGGATAGACCGCGAGGTGCGGGCGGGCGAAAAGCCGTCAGATCACGTGCCGGTCTGGATCACGCTGGCGGAGTAACTTGGGGCGGACTGACTTGGGGCGGAGTGACCCCGGCCGCCTCGCGCGCGCGTCCCCGCGCCCGCAGCATCGACACGGTATAGATCACCAGCGCCGCCCAGATCATCGGGAAAGCGATCAGCCGGACCGTGCCGAACGGCTCGCCGAACACGAACACCGCGATCAGGAAAATCAGGGTGGGCGCGATATATTGCATCATGGCAATGGTCGACAGCCGCAGCTTTTTGGCCCCGTTGGCATAGATCATCAGCGGCACGGCGGTGACCACGCCGGTGCCGATCAACAGCAGATCATCACGCCCCACCCCCTGCCCAAGATGCCCGACCCCCTGCACCTGCGCCCAAAGCAGATAGCCAAGCGCAAGCGGGGCCAGCAGCATCACCTCCAGCGTGAAGCCCTGATTGGGGCCGATGGGCAGCGACTTTTTCAGATAGGCATAAAAACCCCAGGTCACCGTCAGCCCAAGCGCCACAACCGGCACCCGCCCGGCCTCAAAGGTCAGCAACAGCACCGCCGCCGCAGCAAGGCCAATCGCGGCCCATTGCGCGCGCGTCAGCCGTTCTTTCAACAGTACCCGGCCCAGCAGCACCGAAAACAACGGGTTGATGTAATAGCCAAGCGCCGCTTCCAGAGCGAAACCCGCACCAATGGCCCAGACATAAATCCCCCAGTTGACCGAGATCAGCGCCGCCGTCGCCGCCCCCATCATCAGCGTGCGCGGGGTCTGGAATGCCTGTCGCAGATCCTGCGTGCGGCCCAGCCAGAGGATCACCCCCAAGGCAATCGGCAGCGACCACAGCACCCGGTGCGCAATCACCTCAATCGGCGGGATATGCGCCACCATCTTCATATAGAGCGGCAAAAACCCCCACATCACATAGGCGGTCAGCGCATAGAAAAATCCGGCGCGGCTGTCTTCGTTCGGGGCAAGGGGTGCGTCAGTCATGATGCCCGCATAGCGGTTTGGCAGCGGGGCCACCAATGCCAATTTGTGACGGGAACAATCAGCGCGGCAGCTCGAACCCCGGACCTGCCAGCACAAACCCGGCAAAGTCAAAGCCCGGGCTGACGGTGCAGGACACCAGAGAATAATCACCCGTAGACCGCGCCGCCTGCCAGTCGCCCGCAGGCACCACGACCTGCGGCATCTGCCCCGCCAGCACTTCCGGCCCCAGCAGATGATCGACCGCTACCTCGCGCCCCACCGACAGCACCACCGGTGCCCCCGCATGCCAGAGCCAGATTTCATCGGCATCGACATGATGCCAGTGGCTGCGGTCCCCCGCTTTGAGCAAAAACAGGATCGCCGTGCCGCTGGCCCGCCCGTTCACAACCGGCCCCACCCATGTCTGGCGATACCAGCCGCCTTCGGGGTGCGGGGTCAGGCCCAGACGGGCAATGATCTGGTCAGCCACGTCCATGCCCTGCCCCCTTCATCTTGACAAAAATACTCCCGCCGGAGGCGTCCGGCCTCTGCCGCAAACGCCCCCGCCGGAAAGCCGTCTCAGCCCTTCAGAACCGACC
This sequence comes from Pseudotabrizicola sp., assembly GCF_030656345.1. Classification (GTDB taxonomy): domain Bacteria; phylum Pseudomonadota; class Alphaproteobacteria; order Rhodobacterales; family Rhodobacteraceae; genus Pseudotabrizicola. Next base: position 75,780 of record NZ_JAUSNR010000010.1, read on the forward strand.
GCCCGGCATATTCCGCCGTCTCGCCCAGCATTTCCTCAATCCGGATCAGCTGGTTGTATTTCGCCAGCCGGTCAGACCGCGACAGCGACCCGGTCTTGATCTGGCCGCAGTTGGTGGCGACCGACAGATCCGCGATGGTGCTGTCTTCGGTCTCGCCCGAGCGGTGGCTCATCACATTGGTATAGCGCGCGCGATGCGCCATATCGACCGCCTGCAGCGTTTCGGTCAGGGTTCCGATCTGGTTGACCTTGACCAGCATGGAGTTTGCCACCCCCTTCTCGATGCCTGTCGCCAGACGGCGCGGGTTGGTGACGAACAGATCATCCCCCACCAGCTGGATCTTGTCGCCGATGGTGTCGGTCAGCAGTTTCCAGCCTTCCCAGTCATCTTCGGAACAGCCGTCCTCGATGCTGATGATCGGGTAATCCTTGGCAAGCGCTGCAAGGAAATCGACGTTTTCAGAGATGGTTAGCGAGCGACCTTCACCCTTCATCTCATACTTGCCGCCTTTGAAGTATTCGGTGGCAGCGCAATCAAGGGCCAGATACATATCCACCCCCGGTTTGAACCCGGCTTTTTCGATGGATTTCAGAATGAAATCAAGCGCGTCACGGGCAGAGTTCAGGTTGGGTGCAAAGCCGCCCTCATCGCCGACATTGGTATTGTGGCCAGCCTGTTGCAGCTCTTTTTTCAGGGTGTGGAACACTTCAGACCCCATGCGGATGGCGTCGCGGATGTTGTCCGCGCCGACCGGCATGATCATGAATTCCTGAATATCAATCGGGTTATCAGCGTGTTCGCCGCCATTGATGATGTTCATCATCGGCACTGGCAACACGCGGGCAGAGGTGCCGCCGATGTAGCGGAACAGCGGCTGCGCGGTGAATTCTGCGGCGGCCTTGGCCACGGCCAGCGACACGCCCAGAATGGCATTGGCCCCCAGACGCGCTTTGTTCGGGGTGCCGTCCATCTCGATCATGGTGCGGTCGATGCCGACCTGTTCGGTCGCGTCATAGCCCACCAGTTCTTCGGCCAGCTCGCCGTTGACGGCGGCGACGGCTTCCAGCACGCCCTTGCCCATATAGCGGGACGTGTCGCCGTCGCGCCGCTCATTGGCCTCATGCGCGCCGGTCGAGGCACCCGAGGGCACGGCGGCGCGCCCCATGGCGCCGCTTTCCAGCGTCACGTCCACCTCAACAGTGGGGTTGCCGCGGCTGTCGAGGATTTCGCGGGCGTGAATGTCGATGATCGTGCTCATGGGGGCTCCGTATTGCGGAAGATGCTCTCGGCCCCGTCTTTACCTTGGACCGGCCTTTATGGAAAGGGCGCGCTTCAGCCTTGCCTCGCGCGCGAAGGTGTAAAGCCCCGATCCGATCACCAGTGCGGCGCCGGTCAGCATCCAGGCATCGGGGCGTTCGCCAAGGAAAATCATCGCCAGAATCATCGCAAACACCAGCCGGGCATAGCGGAACGGGGCCACGACTGAAACTTCGCCCAGACGCATCGCCGCCGTCACGGCATAATAGCCAAGCAGCCCGGTGATCAGCGCGCCGGTCAGGTCAAACCATTGCGACGGAGCAATCGCCTGCAGCGACTGCCCCTGCACCGCCATCAGGATCAGCCCCGCCGGCACCAGCGACAGATAGGCCCATGTGGTCAGCTGGAACGTGCCGATGCTGGCGTCCATCACCCGCGTCGACAAATCCCGCGCCGCCATAAAGGCCACGCAGGCCACCGTCAGCAGGCCCGCGATGCGAAAGCCGTCGGTTCCCGGTTGCAGGATGACCAGAACCCCCACAAACCCCACCGCAATCGCGCCGCAGCGCCGCCAGCCCACCTTTTCGCGCAAAAACAGCGCCGCCCCCATGGTCACCACCAGTGGCGAGGCTTGCAGCAGCGCCGAATTGACCGTCAGCGGGATCAGCGCAAGTGCTGTGATATACAGCATGGCCGCCAGCGCCTCGGACAGGCTGCGCAGCGCGGCCGCCCCGGTCAGGGCGCGGCGCGTCAGGATCGGCTGGCGCAGGCGGGCGGCGATCAGCCAGAACACCACAGCCCCCGCCGCCCCCATCATCGCAATCACCTGCCCCGGCGGCATCGTGGTGGCCGCCCGCACAAGGAACAGGTCTTCGAACGCAAAGGCCGCCATGCTGGCCACCATCAGCCCCGCGGCCCGCGGGTTATCGGCGCTGCTCATGTCTTTGGCGGTTTGTTGACCGGCACGCCCAGCAGTTCCAGCCGGTGCCCGATCAGGCGATATCCCAGCCGCGCGGCGATGCGTTCCTGCAATTCCTCGATCTCGGGGTCGACGAATTCGATCACCTCACCCGAGTTCACGTCGATCAGATGGTCATGGTGATCGCGTTCGGCGTCTTCATAGCGTGCCCGGCCATCGCCGAATTCCAGCTTTTCCAGCAGCCCCGCCTCTTCGAACAGTTTCACCGTCCGGTACACCGTGGCCAGCGAAATGCGCGGATCAAGCTTTGCGGCGCGGGCGTACAGCTCTTCGACATCGGGGTGATCTTCAGCCTCGCCGACGACTCGGGCAACGATGCGCCGCTGTTCGGTCATTCGGAGGCCCTTGGCCTCACAACGGGCGATGATGTCGGTCATGGGCTTGCTTTGCGGTGACTGTGTCTTCCCGCTTTAGCCGAGTGGCGCATCGCGCGCCACCCAAAAGCCGGTCTGAAGGGCACGGCCCGGAAACCGCGCAAACGCGTGCAGGGGAATCACTGCGCGACAGGCCTGGCGCGGGCACCCCCGGTGCTGCCCGTTCGCACCGGACCTTAGGTCACGGGCACAACCCTAAGGGTTTGAACGGGAATCCGTGCGGTCTTGTCCGCGCGGTGCGTGCCCCCTCCACATGGCCCGCGCGCCCTGTGCCTCAGCGGCGTTTCACGCGACCCCGCACACCCGAGCCGTCAAGCTATTTTTTGTGACGCAATTTTAAAAAAATGGTTGATCCAAGCCCGTCCTTACGACAGTTTGACAGCCGAACCTGACGGAACACTAAATATGGTGTCGCCTTAGGTGCAGCAAAGACAGTGTGACATGACGGTGCAGCGCCATGGGGCGATGGTGTTCTGTTTGCGAAAGCAGGCAGGCACCCGTCTTCCGTTTGCCGCACCCGGCAGGGCAAAGATTTGGACCAACAGGCCGCAACCGGGCGTCAACCGGGGCCATAAAAACAAAGGCGGGGCAGATGAAGATCGAGCGGAAGTTTACGAGCGAAGCCACCGGGGCCTATGGCGCAATGGCGTTCACCACCACGGTGTCGGAAATCCGCAACCCTGACGGCACGGTCGTGTTCCGCAATGACGCGGTCGAGGTGCCGGAAGGCTGGAGCCAGGTCGCGTCGGACGTGCTGGCGCAGAAATACTTCCGCAAGGCCGGGGTGCCTGCCCGCCTGAAACGCGTCAAGGAAAAGGGCGTGCCGGAGTTTCTGTGGCGGTCGGTCGCCGATGACGCGGCGCTTGAGGGTCTGCCGCAGGATCAGCGCATTGTCGGCGAGACCAGCGCCAGACAGGTGTTTGACCGTCTGGCCGGGGCCTGGACCTATTGGGGCTGGAAAGGCGGCTATTTCAGCGCAGCCTCCGACGCGCAGGCCTATTATGACGAAATGCGCTTCATGCTCGCGCGCCAGATGGCCGCGCCCAACAGCCCGCAATGGTTCAACACCGGGCTGCATTGGGCCTACGGCATCGACGGCCCGTCGCAGGGGCATTTCTATGTAGACCACAAGACGGGCAAGCTGACCCGATCTACCTCTGCCTATGAACACCCGCAACCACATGCCTGTTTCATCCAGTCGGTCAAGGATGATCTGGTGGGTGACGGCGGCATCATGGATCTGTGGGTGCGCGAAGCGCGGCTGTTCAAATACGGCTCGGGCACCGGCACCAACTTTTCCAGCTTGCGCGGTGAGGGCGAAAGGCTGTCGGGCGGCGGCAAGTCGTCGGGCCTGATGGGGTTTCTGAAGATCGGCGACCGTGCGGCAGGCGCGATCAAATCGGGCGGCACCACGCGGCGGGCGGCCAAGATGGTGATCTGCGACATGGATCACCCCGATATCGAAGCGTTCATCAACTGGAAGGTGATCGAAGAACAGAAAGTCGCCAGCCTTGTCGCCGGATCGAAACTGCATGAGGTGCGGCTGAACGAGATTTTCACCGCGATCCGGCAGTGGGATGGGTCTGCCGAAGACTCGGTTGATCCGGCAAAGAATGCGGCGCTGAAGGCGGCGATCAAGGCGTCGAAAAAGTCGATGATCCCCGACACCTACACCAACCGCATCCTGCAATATGCGCGTCAGGGCTACACCTCGATCGAATTCCCGACCTATGATGTGGACTGGGATTCCGAGGCTTATGTCACCGTGTCGGGCCAGAATTCCAACAACTCGGTCCGCGTCACCGATGCGTTCCTGACGGCGGTGAAGGAAGATGCCGACTGGGCGCTGATCCGCCGCACCGATGGCAAAGCCGCCAAGACCATCAAGGCGCGCGATCTGTGGGATCAGGTCGGCCATGCCGCCTGGGCCTGCGCCGACCCCGGCATCCAGTTCCACGACACCGTCAACGCCTGGCACACCTGCCCCGAAGACGGCGCGATCCGCGGGTCGAACCCGTGTTCGGAATACATGTTCCTGGACGACACCGCCTGCAATCTGGCGTCGATGAACCTGCTGACCTTTTTCGCCCATGGCAAGTTCGATGCCGAAGCCTATATCCACGCCACCCGGCTGTGGACTGTGACGCTGGAAATCTCGGTGATGATGGCGCAGTTCCCCAGCCCCGAAATTGCCCGACGGTCCTATGATTTCCGCACGCTGGGGCTTGGCTATGCCAATATCGGCGGGCTGCTGATGAATATGGGCCTTGGCTACGACTCGCATCAGGGCCGGGCGATGTGCGGCGCGCTGACCGCGCTGATGACAGGTGTCTCCTATGCGACCAGCGCCGAAATGGCGAAAGAGCTGGGGCCATTCTCGGGCTATGCCCGCAACCGCACCCATATGCTGCGCGTCATCCGCAACCACTGCGCCGCCGCCCATGCGACAGGCGGATATGAGGGCGTGAACGTCAACCCGGTGGCGCTGGACAGCATGAACTGCCCCGACCAGCGCCTTGTTTCGCTTGCGAAATCGGCCTGGGACGAGGCGCTGCAACTGGGCGAAGAGCACGGCTTTCGCAATGCGCAGACCACCGTTATCGCCCCCACCGGCACCATCGGTCTGGTGATGGATTGCGACACCACCGGGATCGAGCCGGACTTTGCGCTGGTCAAGTTCAAGAAGCTGGCAGGCGGCGGCTATTTCAAGATCATCAACCAGTCGGTTCCGGCCGGGCTGGAGGCTTTGGGCTACCCCGGCCACCAGATTGCCGAAATCGTCGCCTATGCCGTCGGCCACGGGTCCATCGCGCAGGCCCCCAGCATCAACCACACCGCGCTGGTCGGCCACGGTTTCGGTCCGCGTGAGATTGAAAAGATCGAAGCTGCCCTGCCATCGGCCTTCGACATCCGTTTCGTGTTCAACCAATGGACGCTGGGCGAGGATTTCTGCAAAGGTGCCTTGGGCATTCCCGCCGAAAAGCTGGCCGATCCGACATTCGACCTGCTGCGCCACCTTGGCTTTACCCGTGCCCAGATCGACGCCTGCAACGACCATGTCTGCGGCACGATGACTCTGGAAGGTGCGCCCTACCTGAAAGAACAGCACTATTCCGTCTTCGATTGCGCCAATGCCTGTGGCAAGAAAGGCAAACGTTATCTGTCGGTTGACAGCCATATCTACATGATGGCCGCCGCGCAGTCCTTTATCTCGGGTGCGATTTCCAAGACCATCAACATGCCGAATTCGGCATCCATTGAAGAAACCCTCGCGGCCTATGAGCTGTCGCATTCGCTGGGCATCAAGGCCAATGCGCTGTACCGCGACGGATCGAAACTGTCACAGCCGCTGGCATCGGCGCTGATCGAGGATGATGAGGAAGCCGAAGAAATCCTCAGCTCAGGCTCGTTGCAGGAAAAGGCGATGGTGATCGCCGAGAAGATTGTCGAAAAAGTCATCGTCAAGGAAATCGTCCGCAGCCACCGCGAAAAGCTGCCCGAACGGCGCAAGGGCTACACGCAAAAGGCCATCGTCGGCGGGCATAAGGTGTACCTGCGCACCGGCGAATATGCCGATGGGCAGTTGGGCGAGATCTTCATCGACATGCACAAGGAAGGCGCAGGCTTTCGCGCGATGATGAACAACTTTGCCATCGCGGTCAGCGTCGGCCTGCAATACGGCGTGCCGCTGGAAGAGTTCGTCGAGGCCTTCACCTTCACCCGCTTTGAACCGGCGGGCATGGTGCAGGGCAATGACAGCATCAAGAATGCCACCTCGATCCTGGATTACATCTTCCGCGAGCTGGCGATTTCCTACCTCGACCGCACCGATCTGGCCCATGTCAAACCCACCGGCGCATCGTTTGACGATCTGGGGCGCGGCGATGATGAGGGCAAGCCCAATCTGGCCCCGATGACCGACGCCGCCGCCACGCGGGGGCTGGAAGTGCTGCGCCAGATCTCGTCAACCGGCTATCTGCGCAAGCGGTTGCCGCAGGACCTGGTGGTGCTGCAAGGCGGGCTGGGGGCGACAGCGCTGGCCAATGGCACCGACCCGGTGTCGGTGCTGAACACGCTGATGCCACAGGCGCGGATGGCCGCCTTTGCCGAAACCACCTCGACCCACGCCATCGCCACGGCCACAGGCACCGGCATGGACCTGCGCACCAAGGCCCGGATGCAGGGCTATGAAGGCGACCCGTGCGGCGAGTGCGGCAACTACACGCTGGTGCGCAACGGCACCTGCATGAAGTGCAACACCTGCGGCGGCACCAGCGGCTGCAGCTGATGCATAACCGGCAGGCGTCATGGGTGCATCGCCCATGACGCCTACCGTCTGACGACCAGCTTAGCCCTGTCAGACCGTCGCTACAACCTCGGGGGCCGAAACCATTTTTTGCAGCACAGCGCGCAGTTTCAGCGGATCGACCGGCTTTTGCACGATCGGCACGGTGATGAAATCTGCCGGAAGGTGTTCGCGGCCATAGCCGGACACAAAACAGAACGGGATACCCCGCCGCCGCAGGATCGCGGCCACCTCATCCACCTTTTCGCCGCCCAGATTGCCATCCAGCAGGGCAAGGTCGATGCGCTGCTGTTCAGCCGCCACCAGCGCGTCGCGCAAGGTGCGCGCCACCGCGACCACTTCGGCCCCCACATCTTCCAGCTCATAGCTCAGGTCCATGGCCACCAGCGGTTCGTCTTCGATCAGCAACACCCGGCGGCCCTTGAGGGTCGCTTCGACAAGGATGGCGGGCGGGGCCGTGGTCTGGACCGGGGGCGCGCCCGCCATCGGCTTGACGCCCTGCGCCAGCCGGATGGTCCAGATCACGCCCTGCGGCTGCCAGTCCACCTCGACGCTGCCATCGTCACCCGCCGCACTTGCGCCGATCAGCGCCAGACCAAAGCCGCTGCGCTGCGGGGTGCTGACCGGCGGGCCGCCGCGTTCCTGCCACTGCAACACCAGCCCGTCGCCTTCGCAGGTCCAGGACAACAGCACTTCGCCGCCAGAGACCGACAGCGCGCCGTATTTCTGCGCATTGGTGCCCAGTTCATGCAGGGTCAGCGCCAGACGCAGCGTGCTTTCGGGCGAGATCTGAACCTTTGGCCCACAGCGTTTCAGCCGGTCGGCGGCCAGCGTGCCCGCCTTGATCTGATCTTCGATCAGATTGTCCAGGGGTGCGCTGGACCATGTGGCATCGGACAGGATCGAATGCGCCCGCGACAGCGCCTGCAGGCGGCCCGAGAAACTGCGGTCAAAATCCTGCAATCCGGCGGACTGGCGCAGGGTCTGGCGGGCAATGGCCTGCACATTGGCCAGCGTGTTCTTGATGCGGTGGTTCAACTCACCGATCAGCAGCGAGCGCATCGCTTCGGCCTGACGGCGTTCGGTGATGTCCAGCACCTGCAGGGTCAGTGATTTGTGCTGGCCCTCGGGTTCGGACAGCGACGAGGCATAGATCTCGCAGGCGATCTCGCGGCCATCGGCATGACAGGCAACCGCCTCGGTCGCATAGCGCGGGGCGGCGTCCTGCGCGTCGTCCGCCGCGATCCAGCCGCGCAAGGTGTCGATGGTTTCCGCCGGCAGCCAGCCGGTCTGATCCACCGGCCTGCCCACCATGTCGCGCGCCTTGTGGCCGAAAATCCGTTCGGCCCCCTGCGACCAGACCCGCAGGGTCAGGCTGCAATCCATCTCTATGGTGGCCAGTGGCGAGTTGTCGGAATGGGCTTTCAGCCGCGCCATCGCCCGGTCGCGGTGCTGCGCGATGGCGCGCATCTCGTCGCGCTGCCGTGCCAGATCGCGCGCCTGTTCGCCAAGCTGGAAGAACACTTCGCATTTCGACTTCAGGATCACCGGATCAACCGGCTTGAAGATGAAATCGACCGCCCCCGCCTCATAGCCGCGGAACCGGCGGGTTTCATCCATATCGGCGGCGGTGACAAAGATGATCGGCAACCGCCGCGTCCGGTCGGTGCCGCGCATCAGTTCTGCCAGTTCATACCCGTCGGTATCGGGCATGTGCACATCCAGCAGGGCCAGTGCGTAGTCGTTCACCAGCATCAGCTCCAACGCCTCGGCGGCTGACTGGGCCTTGTGAATTTCCAGCCCGTCACGTCGCAGCAATGCCTCCAGTGCCACCAGATTTTCCGTGATGTCATCGACCAGCAGAAAACGGATCACTCTATGCGGCATGGTTCACCTCTGGAACAGCGTTGCGGCGCCAAATGCGCTGGGACTCGTCAAAGCCGGAAAACAAATGCGAATGTGCCGAAAACCGCAGGGTTTCATGGGTGCCAAGCCCAAGAAAGCCACCACGCGCCAGCGAATCCGCAAACAGACCAAGCGAGCGGTCCTGCAAGGAGTTGTCGAAATAAATCAGCACGTTGCGGCATGATACCAGATGCACTTCGGAAAACACCTGATCGGTGGCAAGGTTATGTTCGGTAAACACCGTCTTGCTGCGCAAGCTGCGGTCAAAGGCGGCGCGGCCATAGGCGGCGGTGTAATAATCCGACAGGGATGCGCGCCCCCCCGCCTGCTGATAATTCTGCGAAAACCGCGCCATCCGGTCCAGATCGTAGACCCCGGCCTCGGCTTTGGCCAGGGCACGGCGGTTGATCTCTGTGGCGTAGAACAGGGTGCGGTCAAACAGCCCCTCTTCGCGGAACAGGATGGCCAGCGAATACAGCTCTTCGCCATCGGCACAGCCCGCCACCCAGACCTTGAGCGACGGAAACGTGCTCAGATGCGGAATGACCTCCCGGCGCAGCGCCAGATAATAGGCCGGGTCGCGGAACACCTCGCTGACCTGCACGGTCATCGCGTCGATTACCAGCGGCAGCACCGATGGTTCGTGCACCAGCCGCCGCTGCAGATCGGACAGCGTGGCACAGTTCAGCCGGGCGCGCGCCAGATCGGCGCGCCGGTGCAGAGACACCCGGGAATAGGACCGGAAATCATAGTGATACAGCCGGTAAAGCGCTTCCAGCAGCAGATCAAGCTCCACCTCATTGGGGGCCGGAACGGGGATGGTTGCATAAGTCATCGCGGCATCCAGACACGGGCGAGTGACAGCAGTTTGTCCACGTCGAGCGGCTTGGACAAGTAATCATTCGCCCCGGCGGCAAGACATTGGCTTTGGTCATCCGCCATTGCCTTGGCGGTCAGCATGATGATCGGCAGGGTCTTCCAGCGCTCGATCTTGCGGATCTCGCGGGTGGCGGTCATGCCGTCCATTTCGGGCATCATCACATCCATCAGCACCAGATCGATTTTCGGCTGCGCCCCGTCGGCAATGCGGCCCAGCACCTCCAGCGCTTCGCGCCCGTTGCGGGCGATCTGCACGGTGGCACCGTGCGGCTCAAAGATGCCGGTCAGGGCATAGACGTTGCGGATGTCATCCTCGACCACCAGAATACGGCGCCCTTCCAGCATGGCATCGCGGTTCAGCGAGGCCGCCAGCATCTCGCGCTGCTTTTCGGGCAGGTCGGACACCACCTGATGCAGGAACAGGGTCACCTCGTCGATCAGACGTTCGGGCGATTTCGCCCCCTTGATGATGATCGACTTCGAATGCCGCCGCAGCCGCTGCTCTTCCGCCTCGGTCAGCGACCGGGCGGTGTAGATGATCACCGGGGGGAAGCTGGGATCATCGTCCGAATCCAGCATTTCCAGCAGGTCAAAACCGCTGGCATCGGGCAGGGTCATGTCCAGCACGATGCAGTCCACCGGCTGGCTGCGATACGCAGCCAGAGCTTCGGCGGCGGTCGCGGCCCCCACGGCCTCAACCTCGCTGTTGCCCAGCAGGGCCTTCAGCCCTTCCAGCTGCGCCGGGTCGTCCTCGACAATCAGCACCCGCCGCACGCTTTGTTCCAGTCGCTGTTCCAGCCGCTGAATGGCCTGCGCCAGCTCGTCGCGCTGCACCGGCTTCAGCATATAACTGATGGCCCCCTGCGACATCGCTTCATGGATGTAATCCTCGGCCGATACCATGTGAACCGGGATGTGGCGGGTGGCTATCCCGCGCTTGAGCTGATCCAGAACCGACAGTCCGGAATGGTCAGGCAGGCCCACGTCCAGCACGATGGCATGCGGCAGATAGAACCGTGCCGCCAGCACAGCCTCGTCCGCGCGCCCGACGCACAGACACTTGAACCCCAACTCGCCCGCAAGGCCGGTCATCACCTGCGCAAAGGCCGGGTCATCCTCGACCACCAGCATCACCCGGTCGCCCGGTGCGAGGGTGTCTCGGTCATCTGTCACGCCGGGCAGCGGCGTCAGCCGGGGGGCCTCGACCTGCGCCCTGTCAGCCGGAGCCACCGCCCGCGGCGGGGCAGGCATCTGGCGTTCGCCGGGCACCGCCGCCATGCGACCGGCAGCATCCGCCGCCGGAAGGTCTCGCGGCAGGTCTCGCGGCAGGGTCAGCGTGAAGGTGCTGCCCTGCCCCGGCACGCTGGCCAGAGTAAGCGTGCCGCCCAGCAAATCCGCCAGCTCGCGTGAGATGGACAGGCCAAGACCCGTGCCGCCATAGCGCCGTGAGATCGTGCCGTCTGCCTGACGGAACGCGTCAAACACCGCCTCATGCTCGCTGTCGGCAATGCCGATCCCGGTATCCTGCACCGAAAAGGCCACGCCATCGGGCACCGGCGCGATGCGCAGCGACACCCGCCCGCGATCGGTGAACTTCAGCGCGTTGGACAACAGGTTGCGCAGCACCTGTTCCAGCCGGTTGGTGTCGGTCTGGAACACCCCGATGCCCGGCGCCACCTCTGCGGTCAGTTGCAGGCCCTTGGACCGCGCCTGCACCTCAAAGCTGCGCAGCAGCTTGCGCGTCACCGTCTGCGGGTCGACCTCGGCCCGGATCAGGTCCAGCTTGCCCGCCTCGATCTTTGACAGATCAAGGATGTCGTTGATCAGGGTCAGCAGATCCTGACCCGAGCTTTCGATGGTCTGCGCCCAGCGGACCTGCTCTTCGGTCAGGGTGCGGCCCCGGTTTTCGGACAGCAACCGCGACATGATCAGCAGCGCATTCAGCGGGGTGCGCAATTCATGCGACATGTTGGCCACGAATTCAGACTTGTAGCGGCTTTCGCGTTCCAGTGTCCGGGCCTGATCTTCAAGCGATTTGCGCGACTGTACCAGCGCATTGCGCTGCTCTTCCAGCAGCTGGGTCTGGTTTTCCAGCTGGGCGTTCTGCTCTTCCAGCTCTGATTGCTGATGTTCCAGCAGTTGCTGGCTTTCCTTCAGCGCAACAGTCTGTTCTTCCAGCTCTTCATTGGTAGCGGCAAGTTCTTCGCTGTAGCTGCGCAGCTCTTCGGCCTGACGGCGGCTTTCTTCCAGCAGCTGGTGCAACTGGCTGCGGTAATGCGCCGACCGGATCGCCACCCCCACCTTGTCACCCACCCGTTCCAGCAACCGCGCCGCCTGTTCCGGCAGCGGATGGTCCAGCCCGATTTCGATCACCCCATTGCAGGACACCCCGTCATGGGTCGGGATGATCACGCTATAGGCCGCCCGCCCGCGCAACAGCCCCGATCCCCAGCCAAGGGCGGTTTGCGGATCGGCCTTCAGGCTGACGATGGTGTTGGTCTGCACGGCACGTGTCAGGTGGCCGTCGCCTTCCGCGATGGTCTGCGGCAGCGACGCCGCGTCGCCGCCCCATTGGCCGCACCGCTCAAACCCGTGGCCCTGCCGCACGTAAATCACCGCTGCCCGCGCGCCAAGCTTTTCGGCCAGCAACCCAAGCACCTGCGCGCCCAGCTTTTCCAGCGTCAGTTCACCCTGCACGGCACGGGCAACCTGAACCTGCCCCTGCTGCACCCAATCCGCTGCATCCAGCCGGATCTTGCTGGTGATCAGCCGGTGCCCCGACCATCCCAGAACAAACCCCACCGCCGCCGCCATGCTCCGGTTTGCCGCCGCCACCGCAGGGTCCATCACCGCGGCGTCCGTCGCCGTAAAGCCCCCGGCAAGGTCGAGGAAAAACCCGGCCAGCAAGGCCAGCGCCATCACCCCCGACGCGGCCACCGGCAAGGCAGGGCGGGACGAGGCAAAGCTCAGCACAAGCGGCAGGAAATAGCCAAGCCAGACCGCCGTTCCCAAAGGAAACATCAGATCGGTCAGAAACACCGCCACCATCGCGCCGCCCACCAGAGTGACGACGCCGACATCTTTCGCTGACCCCACGATACCCGTCCCCTTCACGGCCGCCACACCCGGCTGGCCGGCATTTGTTCTTATGATCCGAAGGGCGGAACGCATCAGATCGTGGCGGGTTCCCTGAAAACTGAAATATTTTTGCCGTTTCAGCGCATAGACCTGATTTTCCGCCTGCCATCTTTCACCGGACGTGCAGACAAGGCTTTGCAGCACCAGCCCGCACCCGATTTTCGCAGTCCTTTGAAGGTGATGGCGGAAGCGGTGGGATTCGAACCCACGGTACGGTTCCCCGCACGCTAGTTTTCAAGACTAGAGCCTTAAACCACTCGGCCACACTTCCAGCAGCCCCCGATTAGCCGGGCTGCGTGGCGAATTCAAGCCGGGGAAATGCCGATTGGTCAACTGTGCGTGTCGATCTGTGCCGAAAGTTCCGCATACCCTTTCCTCGCGACACGCAGAACGGTATGATACATATGCAAATCAGGCGAAGCATCGGGCATGGCGTCAGCACAACGGCATCACCACGGCGCGGCCAAGGGACATAAGCGCAGGATAAACCTGCGTCATCGGGGGCAAGACATGGCACAGGCACGGATCAGGGCGCTTATCCTGATGACAGTCGCAAGCACGGCACTGGCGGCTTGCGTCGATGGCGCAAACCCGTTCCGCGGGGCCGCGAAAGAGGGCGGGGCGACGGCGTCGACCTCCACCCGGCTGGTCGACCGCGATGTCGAAGCCCCCGAGGTGTTCCAGACCAAGGACAAGGCGCTGTGGGATGGCCGGCCGTCACTCGGCGGCGTCTGGGTCGCCTCGCCCGATGCGAAAGACCCCGAGCGGGTGATCATCCGCAACACTGCCAATGGCAAGTTCGTGATCGGCGCGCTGTTCCGGCGCGAGATTGAAAATCCGGGGCCAAAGCTGCAGATTTCGTCCGATGCCGCCGCCGCCCTTGGCATGCTGGCCGGTGCGCCCGCCGATGTCAGCGTGATCGCCCTGCGCAGGGAGGAGACGCCGGTGACACCCGATGCCAACAAGCCGATCCTCGATTCGTCGGAAACGGTGGAAACCCGGTCGCTTGACCCAGTCGCCGGGGCCGCAGCGGCAATTGCGCGGGCAGAAGATGCCCCGGTCGCCCCGACCCCCGCAGCCCCTGTGGTCCGCGCTGCCGCGCCTGCCCCGGCTGCCGCTGCCGCTGCTCCCGCCACCGGCGGGCGTACCATCCAGATCGGCATCTTCTCGGTCGAGGCCAATGCCACCCGCGCCGCCGCCTCGCTGTCGCAAGCCGGGCTGCAAGGCACCGTCCGGCGTGAGGAAAGCAAGGGCAAGCCGCTGTGGTCGGTGACCACCTCGGGCGATGCAGCGGCGCTGACCCGCGTAAAGGGCGCGGGCTTTCCCGATGCCTATTTCCTGAACCGCTAGACCGACGGAGATCCGATGCGCCCCCAGTTTCTTGCCCTGATCCGCCCCGCTCTGGTTCTGATCCTGTCGCTTGCCGCCCCGATGGCGCAGGCGTTTGAAACCCGGGCCACCGCCGCCTGGGTCTATGATGTGACCACGCAGACCGTGCTGATGGACAAGAACGCCGATGAAGCGTTGCCGCCTGCCAGCATGTCAAAGCTGATGACCATCAACATGCTGTTCGAGGCCTTGCGCGATGGCCGGGTCAGCATGGACACCGCCTTTCCGGTTTCTGCCCGCGCGGCTGCGATGGGCGGCTCGACCATGTTCTTGCAGGAATCCGACCGGCCCACGGTCAGCGATCTGATCCATGGCATGATCGTGAATTCCGGAAATGACGCCTGCGTCGTGGTCGCCGAAGGGCTGGCCGGGACCGAAGAAGCCTTTGCCGACCAGATGACGCAACGCGCGCGGGCGCTGGGGATGCAAAGCTCGGTGTTCCGCAATTCCTCTGGCTGGCCTGCTGCCGGGCATGTGATGTCGATGCGCGATCTGGGCATCCTGTCGCGGCGGTTGATCGTCGATTTCCCCGAGCTTTACACGATTTTTGCCGAAACCACCTTCGACTACAAAAACCGGGCGCCCGCCAATGCGAACAACCGCAACCCGCTGCTGGCGCTGGGGGTTGGGGCTGACGGGCTGAAAACCGGCCACACCGCCGAGGCGGGTTATGGTCTTGCCGGGTCGGCGGCGCAGGGCAACCGGCGGGTGATCTTTGTGATCACCGGCCTGACCAGCGAACGCGAACGGGCGGAAGAGGCTGAACGCATCGTGTCCTGGGCCTTTCGCCAGTTTGCGCAAAAAACGCTGGTGACCGCCGGGCAGCGCGTGGCCAGTGTGCCGGTCTGGATGGGGGCCGCCGATACCGTCGGTCTGGTGCCCGCCGCCGATGTGCGCCTGCTGGTGCCCGCGCTGGTGCAGGAAAGCACCACGGCCGAGGTGGTGTATACCGGCCCGCTGAATGCCCCGCTGACCGCTGGCACCCCGGGCGGAGAGCTGATCATCCATATCCCCGGCCTGCCCGATGCCCGGGTGCCGCTAGTGGTGGAAACCGATGTCGCGCGCGGCGGCTTTGGCAAGCGGCTGCTGACAGCGGCGGGGGCCTTGCGCGCGCGCTATCTCGACGGGCCGCCCGCCTCCTGATAGGCGGGGGCCATGGCGGGATTTTTCATCAGTTTTGAAGGCATCGACGGGTCGGGAAAATCCACCCAAGCGCGCCTGCTGGCCGACGCCTTGCGCGACCGGGGGCATGGCGTGACCCTGACCCGCGAACCGGGTGGCAGTGCCGGGGCGGAAGAGATCCGCCGTCTGGTGCTTGAAGGTGCCACCGACCGCTGGTCACCGGAAACTGAAATCCTGCTGTTCACCGCCGCCCGCCGCGACCATCTGGAAAAGACCATCCGCCCGGCCTTGTTGCGCGGCGACGTGGTGATCACCGACCGCTTTGCCGACAGCACCCGGATCTTTCAGGGCATCACCCGGGGTGATCTGACCGCCATGGTTGACACACTGCACGCGCTGATGATCGGGGTGGAACCTGACCTGACCCTGCTGGTCGATCTTGACCCTGCCGAGGGCTTGGCCCGCGCCACCGCCCGCGCCGGGGATGAGATGCGGTTTGAAGACATGGGGCTGGCGTTCCAGACCCGGGCGCGCGCCGGTTTTCTGGCGCTCGCCGCCCGCCACGCGCGTTTTCGCGTGATTGACGGCGCGCGCAGCCCCGAAGCGGTGGCCGCCGATGTGCTGGCGCAGACCCTGACGGCGATCGGGGGCCGCTGATGGCCGCCGCTGATCTGCCCGAACCCGACCGGATCGAAGGCGCGCCCCACCCGCGCGAAACCCTGCGGCTTTATGGGCATGACGACGCACAAAGCGCGTTCCTCAATGCCTTTACCTCGGGCCGGTTGCACCATGGCTGGCTGATCACCGGGCCAAAGGGAGTGGGCAAGGCCACGCTGGCCTGGCGCATCGCGCGGTTTCTGCTGGCGACGCCGGAAGACGATGGCGGCATGTTCGCCGCCCCGCCGCCCGACAGCCTGACCATCCCCGCAGACTCGCCCGTCGCCCGGCGCATGCTGCAACTGGCCGAACCGCGCCTGTTCCTGCTGCGCCGTGGCGCGAATGACAAGGAAACCGCCCTGTCTGCCGATATCCGCGTGGATGAGGTGCGCAAGATGAAGTCGTTCTTCGCGCTGTCGGCAGCTGATGGCGGGCGGCGGGTGGCGATCATCGACGCCGCCGATGATCTGAACACCGGGGCCGCCAATGCCCTGCTGAAACTGCTGGAGGAACCACCATCGGGCGTGACCTTCCTTGTCATCGCGCACCAGCCGCACCGATTGCTGCCCACCATCCGCTCACGTTGTCGCGAGCTGCGGCTGACCGCCCTGCCGCCCGAACCGCTCGCACGCGCGCTGGAACAGGCGGGGGGCGCTGTTGATCCGGATGATGTGCAGGCCCTTGGCGAGCTGGCCGGCGGGTCCGTGGGTGAGGCGTTCCGGCTGACCAATCTGGACGGGCTGAAAACCTATGCCACCCTGACCCAGCTGTTCACCACCCTGCCCCGGCTGGACCGCCCGCGCGCGCTGGCACTGGCCGAAACCGGCGCTGGCAAGGGCGCGGAAGAGCGGTTTGACCTGATCATCACCCTGCTTGATCTGTTTCTCGCACGCCTCGCCCGCGCGGGAACCCTGCGCCAGCTGCCGCCCGAAGCCGCCCGTGGTGAGGGCGATCTGTTCGCCCGTCTGGCCCCGACTGAGACCGCCGCGCGCGGCTGGGCCGACCTTGCGCAAACCCTGTCGCTGCGGGCGCGCCGGGGTAAGGCGGTCAACCTTGACCCTGCCGCGCTTCTGATGGATAGCTTGCTCAAAATCGACGAGACGGCGGGACAGCTCGCCCAGAGATGAGCCTTTTATGCCCTTCAGCAAGACCCCCGAAATCGTAGACAGCCACTGCCACCTCGACTTTCCTGATTTTGAGGGCGAGCTGAATCAGGTCATCGCCCGCGCCCGTATCGCAGGCGTCACCCGTCTGGTCACCATCTGCACCCGGCTGCGCAACGAACCGACCGTGCGCGCGATTGCCGAGGCACACCCTGCGGTGTTCTACGCCGCCGGCACCCATCCGATGAGCGCGGCGGAAGAGCCGATGGCCACGGTCGATCAGCTGGTGGCACTGGCGCAGCACCCGAAATTTGTGGGCATCGGCGAGACGGGCTTAGATTACCACTACACCGCCGAAACCAAGCCCGCGCAGCAGGAAAGCCTGCGCCTGCACATCACCGCCGCACAGGAAACCGGGCTGCCGCTGATTATCCATGCGCGCGGGGCGGATGAGGATATGGCGGCGATCCTGACCGAAACCTTTCGTGTGCGGCCCTATTCCTGCGTGATGCACTGCTTTTCCAGCAGTGCGGAGCTGGCAAAAGCCGCGCTGGATCTGGGGTTTTACCTCTCGATGTCGGGCATCGCCGCCTTTCCGCGCAGCGAGGATCTGCGCAAGATTTTCGCGGCCGCCCCGGTGGACCGTATCCTGCTGGAAACCGACAGCCCCTATCTGGCCCCGCCGCCGCATCGCGGGCGGCGCAACGAACCGGCCTACACCGCCTATACCGCCAGGGTCGGGGCCGGTCTGTTTGGCCTGACCGAGGCAGAGTTTGCCGCGCAGACCACCGCGAACTTCGACCGGCTGTTCACCCGCGCCCGTCTGCCGGACCAAGCGGCATGACCGACCGCCTGCGCTTTACCATTCTGGGCTGCGGCTCGTCTGGCGGGGTTCCGCGCCTTGGGGTGCAGGCCCCGGACTGGGGGGCCTGTGATCCGGCCAACCCGAAAAACCGCCGGACCCGCTGTTCGATGCTGGTGGAACGCATCGGAACCGCGGGCACAACACGGGTGCTGATCGACACCTCGCCCGACATGCACGCGCAACTGCTGGCAGCGGGGGTGGGCGTGCTGGACGCCGTGGTCTTCACCCATGCCCATGCCGACCACACCCATGGCATCGATGATCTGCGGCAAGTGGTGTTCAACACCGGCCGCCGCCTGCCGGTCTGGGCCGATGGGCCAACGCAGGATGCGCTGATCTCGCGCTTTGGCTATGCCTTTGTGCAGCCCGCTGGCAGCCCCTATCCGCCGATCCTCGACGTGCATGGCATCACCGATGACACGCCCTTTACGGTTCCCGGCGCGGGTGGCGATCTGACCTTCACCCCGTTTCTGTGCGAACATGGCAGCATGGATGCCCAAGGCTTTCGCATCGGCGCGCTGGCCTATCTGCCCGACGCGGTGGCGATCCCTGAAAGGCACTGGCCACTGCTGAGCGACCTTCAGGTCTGGGTGGTCGACGCCTTGCGCCGCAAGCCGCACCCGACCCATGCCCATCTGGCCCTGACGCTGGACTGGATCGCCCGCGCGCAACCCGCACGCGCGGTGCTGACCAATATGCACAACGATCTGGATTACGTGACCCTGCAGGACGAGCTGCCCCCCCACATCCGCCCCGCCTTCGACGGTATGGTGATCGAGATCGCAGCATGAGTGCGCTGCTCGATGTGATCCTGCCGGCCTTCATGACGATCAGGATCACAACATGACCGCTCTTCTGGATGTCATCGTCCCGGTTTTCCTTGTGATCGGCTTTGGCTACGCCGCCGCGCGCTTTGGGCTGTTTTCCGACTCGGCGGTCGACGGGTTGATGCGCTTTGCGCAGAATTTCGCGGTGCCTTGCCTGCTGTTCCGCTCTATCGCCACGCTGGATCTGTCGGGGGCCTATAACACCGGCTTGCTGGTGTCGTTCTATGTCGGCGCGTTCAGCGGCTTTGCCCTGTGCTTTGCCGGTGCCCGCTGGCTGTTCAAGCGACCCCTGACCGATTCCGTCGCCATCGGCTTTGCCGGGCTGTTTTCCAACTCGCTGCTGCTGGGCCTGCCGATCACCGAGCGTGCTTACGGTGTCGCGGCGCTGCAGGGCAACTTCGCCATCATCTCGATCCACTCACCCATGCTCTATGGCTTTGGCATCGGGCTGATGGAATGGGCCCGCTCGCGCGGGATGGGCATGTCGGCGGCGGCCCTGTCGCGCCAGATCGGGCAGGCGGTGTTCTCGCAACCGCTGGTCATCGGCATCACGCTGGGGTTCATCGTCAACCTCAGCGGACTGCCGCTACCGGGTGCGTTCTGGTCCGGCGTCGATCTGATGACCCGCGCCGCCATTCCCGCCGCGCTGTTCGGTCTGGGCGGCGTTCTGTTCCGCTATAAGCCCGAGGGCGACAAGGCGACCATCGCCATGGTCTGCGCCGCATCGCTGATCGTGCATCCGGGGGTGACATGGGTGCTTGGCACGCAGGTGTTTGCCCTCGACACCGCCAGCCTGCGTTCGGCGGTGGTGACGGCGGCGATGGCCCCCGGCGTCAACGCCTATCTGTTCGCGCATATGTATGGCGTGGGCAAGCGTGTGAACGCCTCGGCGGTGCTGATCGCCACCGCGCTGTCGATCGGCTCGGTCTGGATGTGGCTGGCGATCCTGCCCTGACAGGCACGGATTGCCCGTGCCCCTACTGCGGCGTCACACCACGCAGCCGTTCCGACCGCCGCCGCAACACTTCCAGCGTGGCCAGCATCCCGATGGAGATCACCACCAGGATCGTCGCCACCGACAGGATCGCCGGGCTGATCTGTTCGCGGATACCGTTCCACATCTGGCGCGGAATGGTCTGCTGGTCATGGGCGGCCACGAACAGCACCACCACCACCTCGTCGAACGAGGTGACAAAGGCGAACAGCGCGCCGGAAATCACGCCGGGCAGGATCAGCGGCATCGTGACCTTGAAAAACGTGGTCGCAGGCGGCGCGCCAAGGCTGGCCGCCGCCCGGTTCAACGACTGGTCAAAGCCGATCAGCGTCGCTGTCACGGTGATGATCACAAAGGGAATTCCCAGCGTGGCATGGGCCAGCACCACGCCGGTATAGCTGCTGGTCAGCCGCCCGCAGTACTGCGACAGCCCGGTCCAGCCGATCAGCGCGCAAGGTGAGGAGTAGAAAAAGAACAGCCCGGTCGCCGTGATGATGATCGGCACGATCATCGGCGAGATCAGGATCGCCATGATCAGCCGCCGGTTCGGCATTTCCGGCCGCGACAGGCCAAGGGCTGCAATGGTGCCCAGCACCGTGGCCACGATGGTCGCGAAAAACCCGATGATCACCGAGTTCTTCGCTGCCCGAACCCAGGCACTTTCGCGCCAGACCTGCCCCCACCACGCCGCATCGCGCGGCACGTCATTGGGGATCGAGGGCTGGGTCAGCAGCAGATCATACCAGCGCAAGCTGTACCCCGCAGGATCAAAGGCCAGCATCTTTTCGGTAAAGGTAAAATACGGCTCGGCGTTGAACGACAGCGGCATGATGATCAGGATCGGCGCGATCAGGAACAGAAAGATCAGCGCGCAGATCACCAGCCGTGTGTAATGCCAGACCCGTTCCAGCGGGGATGCGTAGATGGGAAGTGCCATATCGTTTACCCCAGCTTCAGGTTGTCAATGCCGACCAGCCGGTCGTAGATCCAGTACAGCACCAGCACCGCGCCCAGGAGCAGCGCCGCAAGCGCCGAGGCCAGTGACCAGTTCAGACTGCTTTGCATATGAAAGGCGATCAGGTTGGAGATCAGCTGCCCGCTCGCCCCGCCGACCAGCGCGGGCGTGATGTAATAGCCCACCGCCAGAATGAAGACGAGCAGCGACCCGGCCCCCACCCCCGGCAGGGTTTGCGGCAGATAAACCCGGCGGAACGCAGTCCAGCTGGTGGCCCCCAGCGACCGTGCGGCGCGCACATAGGTCGGCGGGATCGGGCGCATCACCGAATACAGCGGCAGGATCATGAACGGCAGCAGGATATGCGTCATCGCAATGATCGTGCCCATCTGGTTGTAGATCATCTGGATGCGACCATCATCGCTGATGATCCCCAGCGCCACCATCGTGTTGTTCACAACACCCTGTTGCTGCAACAGCACCATCCAGCTGGTGGTCCGCACCAGAAGCGAGGTCCAGAACGGCAGCAGCACCAGTATCATCAACAGGTTGGACCATTTCATCGGCAACGTCGCCAGCAGATGCGCAATCGGAAAGCCCAAGAGGAAACAGGTGAAGGTGATCAGCCCGGCCAGCAGAAAGGTTTTGACGAACAGGCTGACATAGATCTGCCGGTCTTCGGGCATCGGCACGATCTTGCCGTTCACATCGCGGGTCATGTCGAGTGCTGCAAGAAAGAAGTTCGCGCTATAGGCATCCGACACCTGCCGCATGGTGCCCCACAGATTGAGGTCGGCCCATTTGGCATCTGCCTCCAGCAGCGCCTCGCGGTACGGCGGCTCGAACCGGGCGGCCCCCCGCGCGGTTGAGGTGAACAGCGACCGGGTGCCCGACATCTCGTAATTCACCCGGGTGCCGACCACGCCCACAGACCGCGCGGCGGCGGCGTCTTTCAGATCCAGCGCAAGCGCCTCAAACGCGATGTCGTCCGGCGCGGTGCCGGGCGGGTTTTCGACGAACCATGCCGTGGTGCGCGGCATGTTGGCGGAAAACCCGTCATTATAGACCGCCTGATGCATCAGCTGCCCGATGGGAATGATGAAGGTGATCACGATGAACGCCAGCAGTGGCAGCACCAGCAGAAAAGCGCGGCGCCGGGCACGCTGTTGCGCGGTGGCCAGCGCCGATTTCAGCGGGCGGCCGTCGCTGGTGGTCAGCAGACCCCCGGCAGGTACAGAAATATCAGCCATCAACAGCCCCCTCGTGCAACGAACCGGGGCGGCGGTCACCCGCCGCCCCGTATCAGATCAGTTTGACGTCAGCCAAGCGTTGAACCGCTCGTTCAGCTCGGTGTCGCGGTCGACCCAGAACTCATACGAAGACGGCAGCGCATTGGCGAGGTTGGCGGCAGAGGTGGGCATGTTCGGGCCCATTTCGGTCTTGCCATCCATGAACAACCCGACCAGCGGGCCGGAAGAAACGCGCGCCGGACCATAGGCGATCCACTTGGCCTGATCGGCCAGTGCCTGCGTCGTGGTCGCATAGGTCAGGAACTGCAGGGCCGCTTCCATGTTCGGCGCGCCTTTGGGAATGGCGTAGCCGTCATATTCATAGACCTGCCCGTCGAACACCTGCACAAAGGGTTTGCCTTCGGTCACGGCAGCCGAGAAGAAGCGGCCATTGTAGCCGGTGGTCATCACCACTTCGCCATCAGCCAGCAGCTGCGGCGGTTGCGCGCCGGCCTCCCACCAGATCATGTCGCCCTTGATGGTGCCCAGCTTGGCAAAGGCCCGCTCCACACCTTCCGGCGTTTCCAGCAGGGCATAAACCTCATCGGCAGGCACGCCATCTGCCATCAGCGCCATTTCAAGGTTGACCTTGGCACCTTTGCGCATGCCGCGTTTGCCCGGATAGGTGGCGGTATCAAAGAAATCCGCAATCGTGGTCGGCGGGTTTTCGGGGAACTTGGACCCGTCATAGGCAAAATTGGTCGAGAACACGATTGTGGCGACGAAGCAATCGGTCACAGCACCCGGCAGAAAGTCATCCATCGCCGGGGTGCCATCGATGCCCGGGGCCAGAATGGCCGGGTCCAGCACTTCCAGCAGACCTTCGTCGCACATGCGCACGGCATCGGCATATTCCACATCGACCACGTCGATGGTGACGTTGCCGGCCTCTACCTGTGCCTTGATCGGGGCGGCCGGGTTGTCGGCATCGACGTTGATCACGGTGATGCCGGTTTCGGCGGTGAAGGGCTTGTGATAGGCTTCGATCTGGCTGGTGGCATAAGCGCCGCCCCAGGACATGACAGCGATTTCCTGCGCCGAAGCGGCAAGGCCAAAGCCGGACAGGGCCGTGCTGAGTACGAGAAGTTTCTTCATTGGCAGTCTCCCAAATTGGTTGTCGGTGGTTTTTTGGCCATGTCGCGGCCCTCCCCTTATGCCGGGGATGTCGTCAGACCGGGTCCAGCGCGCGGGCATCCTGCGGATGCCAGCCGACCTTGATCTGTTGCCCGGGGGTCAGACGGGTCTGCCCTTGGGTATTGCGGCATTTCATCACGAAATCATCCGATCCGGCAACCCGCAACCGCGTGCGCAGGATGTCGCCCATATAGATGACCTCCAGCACTTCGGCCCCGATCATATGGGCACCCTCTGGCATCATGTCGGTCTTGAACTCCACCCGTTCCGGGCGGATCGACACCATGGTCGCCTGCCCTTTTTGTGTGACGTTCACGGGGGTTGCGTCAATAAGTTCACCCGTCGCCAGCCGCACCAGCGCCTTGTCGCCCGACAGCTGTTCCAGCGTGCCGGGCAGCTTGTTGTTTTCCCCGATGAAGCCCGCGACAAAGCTGTTGTCAGGGCGTTCATACAGATCGGCAGGCGGGGCCAGCTGCTGGATGCGGCCATCGTTGAACACGGCGATCCGGTCGCTCATCGTCAGCGCCTCACCCTGATCATGGGTGACATAGACCACGGTGATGCCAAGGCTTTCATGCAGATGCTTGATTTCAAACTGCATATGCTCGCGCAGCTGTTTGTCCAGTGCGCCCAGCGGTTCATCCATCAAGACCAGCTTGGGATCAAACACCAACGCGCGGGCAAGGGCGATCCGCTGTTGCTGCCCGCCCGACAGTTGCGCCGGGCGGCGGTTGGCAAACGCCCCCATCTGCACCATGTCCAGCGCGCGCTGCACCTTGGCGTCGCGGTCCGATTTGCCCATCCCGCGCACTTCCAGCGGAAAGGCCAGATTCTCGCCCACCGTCATATGCGGGAACAGCGCGTAATTCTGGAACACCATGCCGATGCCACGCTTGTGCGGTGGCACGGCGTTGATATTGGTGCCATCCAGCCGGATCTCGCCATTGGTGGCGGTCTCGAATCCGGCCAGCATCATCAGACAGGTGGTCTTGCCCGACCCTGACGGCCCGAGCATGGTCAGAAACTCGCCCTTGGCGATGTCGAGGTTCAGATCTTTGACGACAAGGCTCACCCCGTCATAACTTTTTTGCACCCGGTCAAAGGCAACAAATGCGTCCCTGTGGCTTTCGCTCACCGCGCTGGTCTCCCCATGTGGTCCGGCAGATTTTCTGCACTCGTTATGCTGACTAAAGCCAAAGCCGCCCCGCATTGCAACCGGCTTGTCACTTTTTCAGGCATCTCACAGGACATGCGGGAAAATCAGTCATATTGCGCCGCATTCGCCGACTCTTGCGGCAGTTGGCAGGCAGATCGCGGGCCATTTGCCCGCCAGATCATCAGCCGTGCAGGCGCGGGAGACCCCAAAAGCCAAAAGGCACCCGGATCAGGGGTGCCTTTGGAGATTTGCCAGGACGTGGTGCGGATGAAAAGACTCGAACTTTCACTCCGATTAAAGAACAGCGACCTCAACGCTGCGCGTCTACCAATTCCGCCACATCCGCAGACACGACCTGGATGGCGGGCTTTTACCGAAGCCGCGCGACGAAGGGAAGGGGGATTTTACGCCCCTCCCCCGCTTTTAACAGACCCTGCGGTCAGGGGGCCTTCCGGTCAGTTGCCCAGCAGCAGGAACGGCAGCCGGGCGGCCGACATCACCACCCGCGCGCCTGCGGTGCCCGTCTCGGGGGCGGCATCGGTGTTGGCAACCACGGGCGCTGCCGGGGCCGCATCCGGCACCAGCGCAAACTGTGGCAGGCCCGCAGGCACCGCCGGGGCCAGATCGCCCGCGCGCCCCGCCGCCGTATAGGCGGCCTTGCGGATCACCGCCCCCCGGTCGCCGCCAAGGCCCGGCGCAAACACCGCCTGCCCCTGCCCGATCGCGGTCAGCCCCATGTCATACCAGTCCAGCGCCAGTTCTGGCCGCACCGTGGCACCAAAGCCCTGACTCAGGTGATGGCCCAGCAACTCGGCATAGCCCGCCTCACCCATCGCGGTCAGCAACAGCGCCGATCCGACCGCCACATCCATCGCGTCGGTGGTGTACCCTACCCCAAGGCAGACCTTGGCCGTGCCCGACAGTTGCGCAGGCGACATGCCTGATCCCATGATGAAGCCCTTGACCCCGGTCAGCACCTCATCGCGGGTTTTCATCGACAGGCTGGCCACATGTTCGGCCATCACCGGGGCGAACCCGGCGCATTGCTGGGAAATCTGCGCCGGTGTAAAGCCCGCCACCTTGCCCGCCAGCTCTTCGCCGGTGGCCATGGCATAGGTGCGCGCCAGACAGAACTGCTCACCCAAGGCGAATGTCGGGTCAGTCATGCTGGCTTCGGTCACATAACCGCCGTTGGTGTTGGTCATCAGGCTGATCTTGTTGCACTGGCTGGCGAGCGACACCTGCGCCGTGCCCGAGCCCATGAAGCTGGGCAGCGACGGCGCAGCGGCCATGGTGGCCGGTGCCTCTGGCATCAGCGACGGCAGCGCAGGCGCTGCCGCCATCACCTCTGCCGGGGCGGCGGGCGTGACCAGGACCGGCATCGGCGGGGCCATGGGGGCCACCGGCACCGACGGGGCCGCGACCATTGCCGGCGGAATCCCCGCCATTTCGTCGCGCTGCATCAGCAGCAGGCCCTTCATCCCCATCGGATGGGTCGCGGCGGCCTGCGCCACCACCGGCCCGCCCGCAATGGCGCGGTGATAGGCGCTGATCAGCACCGTGCGTTCATAGTCGGTCAGCTGCCCGGTGGGCGGATAGCCCAGCGTGGCCTGATAGCTGGAAATCGCGCTGCGGCTGCGTGGCCCGATGGCCCCGTCCGGCGTGCCGACCGGATAGCCGAAATGGTTCAGCGCCGTCTGCACTTCGCGGTTCGACTCGCGCTGCGCGCTGGAAATACCGGGTGATTTGGTCGACCGCCGCTGCGTGACAACGCGGCGTTTGTTCTGGTCATTGGCAATGGCGTGCCCGATGATGCCGCCGATCAGCGCCCCGGCAATGGCATCGCCCGCGTCGGCCTGAACCGGGTCTGCTGGCGTAAGACCAAGCCCCGCAATGATCCCGGCTGTTGCAATTGCTTTCAACTTCATCACATCTCTCCTCAAATGGCAGACTCAATCTGAATTGGGCAAAAGGCTATCACGATTGCGCGATATGCCTAGTCCTGTTTTCCTTACCGAAAGGCCTCCCATGCCCGAATGGCAGCATTTTTCCGGACTTTCGCCCTATCCGGAGACCCTCGCGGCCATGGAAGCGCGGGCTGAGGCCATCGCACGCGGTGACGCGCCCGAGGCGATCTGGCTGCTGGAACACCCGCCGCTTTACACCGCGGGCACCAGCGCGCGGGACGCCGACCTGACCGATCCGGGCCGTTTCCCGGTGCATGCGGTGGGGCGTGGCGGGCAATACACCTATCACGGGCCGGGGCAGCGGGTGGTCTATGTGATGCTGGATGTGGGGCTTCGTGGCCGCGATGTGCGCTGCTTTGTGCGGAGCCTGGAAAACTGGGTGATCGCCGCCCTGGCCGAGTTCAACGTGAGCGGAGAGGTGCGGCCCGGCCGCGTCGGCGTCTGGGTGCCGCGCCCTGAAAGGCAGGGCCCGGATGGCAGCGTGGCCGAAGATAAGATCGCCGCCATCGGCGTCAAACTGCGGCGCTGGGTCAGCTTTCACGGCATTTCCATCAATGTGGAACCCGATCTTGCGCATTTCTCCGGCATCATCCCCTGCGGCATCCGCGATTCCGGGGTGACCAGCCTTGTCGATCTTGGCCTGCCGGTCACGCTGGACGATCTGGACGTGGCGCTGAAATCCACCTTCCCCCGGTTTTTCCCCGATGGCGGGATGCAGCCGGACGGGAAGGCAGCGCCAGCCTGTAGCCGCTGAGCGGGGCAGACCGGGGAGCAAAGGTTAATTATTCCTTAACAGAAAAAACCAAGCCCTTGATTTCAAACACCCGAAACACCCTTCCCCCCGTGTTACGCGCCTGCCCTCACACCGAAACTGTGGCCTTCAGCACCTCTTTCGACAGGGTGGCCTTGTCGCCCTCCAACGCCACCTCGCCGCGTTTGAGGACATAGAAGCGGTCGGCCAGACCATAGGCAAAGTCGAAGTACTGCTCGACCAGAATGATCGCCATATCGCCCTTGCCCTTCAGATACTCAATCACCCGACCGATCTGCTGGATGATGTTGGGCTGAATCCCCTCGGTCGGCTCGTCCAGCAGCAGGACGCGCGGCTTCATGATCATCGCCCGGGCAATCGCCAGTTGCTGCTGTTGCCCGCCCGACAGATCGCCGCCGCGCCGGTGCAGGAAGTCTTTCAGGATCGGGAACAGCTCAAAAATCTCATCCGGGATGCGATGTTCTGCCCTTGGCAGCAGGGCATAGGCGGTCTCCATATTCTCGCGCACGGTCAGCAGCGGAAAGATCATCCGCCCCTGCGGCACCACCGCCAGCCCCCGCTTGGCCATCGCCTGCGGTGGCACCACCGACACCGCATCCCCGCCCAGCCACAGCTGCCCGCCCGAGCGCGGATGCGTCCCCGCCAGCGCCTTCAGAAGCGAGGTCTTGCCGACCCCGTTGGTGCCCATCACGCAGGTGACCTCACCGGCGCGGGCCTCCATGCTGATGCCGTGCAGGATCTGGCTGCCACCGTAATGCAGGGTCAGGTTTTCAGTTCTGATCATCGTTCGGACCGCCCCAGATAAACGTCGATCACCTGCGGATTGCGGGTGACATGGTCCAGACTGCCCTCGGCCAGCACAGACCCTTCATGCAGCACCGTGACCTTGCAGTTCAGGCGGCGCACGAATTCCATGTCATGTTCCACCACCACCACCGCGCGGGTTTTTGCCAGATCGACCAGCAGCCGCGTGGTATGCTCCCGCTCCGCGAGGGTCATCCCGGCTGCGGGTTCATCGACCAGCAAAAGCTGCGGTTCCTGCGCCAGCAACATCCCGATTTCCAGCCATTGCTTTTGCCCGTGGGACAGCTCGCCCGACTTGCGGGCCAGTGAGTCACCCAGGCCGACTTCCTCCGCCAGCTCCGCCACCCTTGCGTGGTCGGCGGGTTTGGGCGACCAGAACAGCACCGCCACCGGCCCGCGCGCGGCCTTGAGCGCCATCATCAGGTTGTCGGCAACGGTCTGATCCTCAAACACCGTGGGGCGCTGGAACTTGCGGCCAACACCTGCGCGGGCGATCTGCGCCTCTGACATCGACAGCAGCGACTGCAGCCGGTCGCCCCACAGCACCTTGCCCTCATCCGGCCGGGTCTTGCCGGTGACAATGTCCATAAAGGTGGTCTTGCCCGCCCCGTTCGGCCCGATGATCGCGCGCAGTTCCGCCGGACCAATGGAAAACGACAGATTGTTGATGGCGCGAAAGCCGTCAAAGGTGACCGACACGCCGGAGACTTCCAGAAGCTGGGTCATTCCTTGGCCTCCTTTTCCAGCAGCGATCCGTCATCCGGGCCAAGCTGTGCGCCCTTGCGGTCGGGTGCGCGCAAGCCTTGCCACAGATCGAACAGCCCGCCGATGCCCTTGGGCGCGAACAGGGTGACGCCGACAAAGGACAGGCCCAGCAGGATCAGCCACCAGTCGACCCAGTTGATGGTGTAAAAGCCAAGGTTGATTGAGGGTGCCCGCCCGCCGGTGAACCACGACGACAGCAAGGAAACAAAGGCCGCCCCGATCACCGCGCCATACAGCCGCCCGCGTCCGCCGATGGCGACCCAGACGGCAAGGTAGATGCTGGCGATGGGGGCCAGTTCCGCCGGGTTGATGATGCCCGCCTGCGGGTAATAAAGCGCGCCCGCAATGGCCGCGATAATCGCGGTCAGGGTGAAGATGAACAGCTTGTAGCCCTCCACCGAATAGCCAAGGAAGCGCACCCGCGCCTCGTCATCACGGATGGCGCGGATCACGCTGCCGAACTTGCCCGAGACCACCCAGGCCACCAGCAGATAGCCCAAGCCAAGCGCAAAGGCCGAGGCCCAGAGGAACCAGACCGAGATCCGGTCCTGCGACACCCCGTCCAGCCCGGGAATGTTCTGCAACCCCGAAAGCCCGTTGTTGCCGCGCAGGCCCGAGTCGTTCTGGAACAGATACAGCGCCAGAGCGAGGGTCATCGCCTGTGTCAGGATCGACAGATACACCCCCGTCACCCGGCTGCGGAACGCCAGCCAGCCGAAGATCAGCGCCAGCAGCCCCGGCACCAGCACCACAAGCATCAATTGCAGCGGCAGCGAATGGGCGAAGACCCAGACCGGGGGCAGCTCTGACGCGCCGACCACGCCAAAGATCTGGCCCGCGATGCCGTTCTGGATTTCCTGCGCGGTGGCGGGCAGCGCCTCGTTCGACAGGGCAGTGATGACGATGCCTTCGGTCCGGGCATACATCAGCCACATACCGATCATGTAGCCGCCAAGCGCAAAGAACGCCATGTGGCCAAGGCTTAGGATACCGGCATAGCCCCAGATCAGATCCATCGCGAGGGCGGCAAGGCACAAGCACAGGGTCTTGCCCAGCGTCTTGATGAAAGAGGTGGACAGGAAGGCAACGCCATAGGCTTCCGACAGAACGGTGACGCCCAGCGTGAACAGCGACAGGATCAGCAGGAACCACAGGACAGAGGGGTTGCGGGACAAATAGGTGCGGGTCATGTCATGCTCCTGCCGTCGGACCGGGGGGCCAGCCCCCCCAGTCCATTGGGTTCTCGGACCAATGGCGAAACCAATGGACTACCCCCGGGATATTTATGAACAGATGAATGGCAGGACATGCTCAATCCCCCGCCGCGCGGCCCTTGAGGGCGATGATGCCCCTTGGGCGGAACTGGATGAACAGGATGATGAACAGGATCATGTAGGTCTGGGCGGCAAGGGTGTTCGACGGGTTCAGGAACTCGATGCCCTTTTGCAGCGTGCCGATCATCAGCGCCCCTGCCAGCGTGCCCCAGATATTGCCCACGCCGCCGACCACCACGGTCATGAAGCTCTGCACGATATAGTCGTTGCCCAGTTCCGAGGTGACCTTGGCAAAGAGGCCGATGGCAATCCCCGCAATACCGGCGATGCCCGAGCCGAGGCCGAAGGTCAGCATGTTGATGCGGTCGGGGTTGATGCCCATGGACGCCGCCATCGACGGATTCTGCGTCACTGCGCGCACCTCCAGCCCCAGACGGGTGCGCTTCATCAGCCAGAGGAAGAACATCAGGAACAAGAGCGCCAGCACGAAGATCGCCACCCGGATATAGCTGATCGACACGATGTCGTTGAAGGTCAGCGCACCATCGAGCCAGGCGGGGGAGGTCAGAGGCCGGGCCTGGGTTCCGAACACGTTCTTGGCCAGCTGCTGCAGCGCAATCGAGATGCCGAAGGTGGCCAGCAGGGTTTCCAGCGGGCGCTTGTACAGGTGGCGGATCACCAGCCGCTCCATCGCGACCCCGGCGGCGAAGGTCACAAGGAAGGCCAGCGGCAGCGCCACGATCAGCGACAGGGTGTAATTCGGGATGAACAGCTGCACCACATAGCCGGTATAGGCCCCCATCATGATGAATTCGCCATGCGCCATGTTGATCACCCGCATCACGCCGAAGGTTATGGCCAGACCGATGGCGGCCAGAAAGTAGATCGACGCCAGCGACAGCGCATCCAGCGCCAGATCGGCCATCTGCATCGCGGCCAGCTTGATCTCGATGCCGGTCAGCACGGCCTGCGCGGCGGTGGTGACGGCACTGTCGGGTTCGGAATAGGTTTCCACAAAGCGATGACCGGCGACGATCTGCGTCACCTCTTCATCGGTGGCCGCAACCGGCACCGCCCCCGCCTCTTCCAGCGCGGTATAGGCGCGGTTGCGGGCGGCCTGGGTGTTCAGCTCGGCCAGCGGAATGCCTGCGACGGTGCCACCCTCAATATTGGCGGCGAGCGAGGCTTTCAGTTCAGCCGTGGTCAGCCGTGCGGGGGCGAGGTTGGCGGCGACCAGCAGGTCGTATGCCTCGGTCTCGGTCAGATCGCTGCCCGGGTCAAGTTCGCGGGCGATGTTGCCGGCAATCGCGGTGCCCACGGGCGCTGCCCGGCGGGTGGTGGCCAGCAGCGGGTTGAGCGCGCCGCGCAGATCAAGCCCCAGATCACCGGAGAAGCTGTCAATCGCGGCAATCCGCGTGGCGCTGTCTGGGTCAAAGCGCAGGGTCAGCAGGCGGTTCAGCCGGTCTTTTTGCGCGCGCAGGGCGGGATCGGTCTCGGCCTCGATCGACGCGCGCAGGGGGTCGAGCAATTCGGGGGCCGGGTCGCGGGCGATGGTGGTCAGCGCATCGGCGCGGCGGGCCCGGTCAGGATCGTTGAGCTGGAACTGCACCAGCGCCGTGGCGATCACCCCGCGCACCCCGGCGTTGGGGCGCAGTTCGGTGATGTCGGCGCGGGGGGCGGTGCCCGCATCGGTGCCGTCAAGCATGCGCAGGGCATAGCCATCCGCGCTTTCGGCAATCAGCACGAAGGCCCCATCAGATTTGCGGATGCCAAGCCCCCGGTTGGCCCATGCCGACAGGATCACCAGTGCCTGCGGATCGCCGCTGCCCGCAAGGGCGGTGATCACCGGGCCGATGGTCTGGCGCGAGGGCTTCTCGATCTGGGCGCGGTTTTCTTCGACGATTGCGGCGGCAGTGGCGGTGTCAGCCACGGGCGGGCTGGTCTGGGCAAGACCGCCAAGCGGGATCAGCGACAACAGCGCAAGAAAGACGGCAGCAAAGGCGGCGCGCATGGGTGGGCCTTGTTTTTGGGATGAGGGGTCGCGCAGAAAGGGCGGGAGGCTTTGGCCCCCCGCCCGGATGCGATCAGTAGTTCGATTTGATCTGAACGCAGGTCTTGGTTTCGGTGTTGTACATGCCGCAGTCCAGCTCGGCCCAGTCAGCTTCGAGCACAGCCGATTCCGGCAGGAAGTCGGTCCAGGCGTCGCCGGGGACCGGATCGGTGGACGACACGATGTCAAACTGGCCATCGGCGCGGATCTCGCCGATCAGAACCGGCTTGGTCAGGTGATGGTTCGGCAGCATCTTGGCAATGCCGCCGGTCAGGTTCGGGGTTTCCAGACCATACATCGCGGTGCGCACGGCATCGACATCGGTGGTGCCTGCCGCCTCGACCGCTTGCACCCA
This sequence comes from Pseudotabrizicola sp., assembly GCF_030656345.1. Lineage (GTDB taxonomy): Bacteria > Pseudomonadota > Alphaproteobacteria > Rhodobacterales > Rhodobacteraceae > Pseudotabrizicola. Next base: position 108,096 of record NZ_JAUSNR010000010.1, read on the forward strand.
CATGTTGAAACCAATCACATGCGCTTCCATCGGGTCGTTGAACACGCGGTTTTCACCGGCAAAGGCTTTCCATTTGGCGATCCATTCGGTGTTCAGCTCCGATTCCGCCGACTGGAAATAGTTCCACGCCGCCAGATGGCCGACGAGGTTGGAGGTATCAAGGCCCGACAGTTCCTCTTCACCAACCGAGAAGGCGACGACCGGAATGTCATCCGCGGAAATGCCTGCTGCGGCCAGTTCCTTGTAGAAGCCGATATTGGCATCGCCGTTGATGGTGGAAATCACGCCGACCTTTTTGCCATCAGCGCCCAGAGCCACCACATCGGCCACGATCTTGGACCAGTCTGAATGGCCAAAGGGGGTGTAGTTCACGAAGATATCGGCCTCGGCAATGCCCTTGGATTTCAGATAGCTGTCGAGGATGTTGTTCGTGGTGCGCGGATAGACATAATCGGTGCCGAGCAGCGCGAATTTCTCGACGCCCAGTTCCTCAAGGAAATAGTCGGTTGCCGGAATCGCCTGCTGGTTCGGGGCGGCCCCAGTGTAGAACACGTTCTTTGAGGATTCCTCGCCTTCATACTGCACCGGGTAGAACAGCAGCCCGTTCAGTTCCTCGATCACCGGCAGCACCGATTTGCGCGAGACGCTTGTCCAGCAGCCGAACATCACATCGACATTCGACACGGTCATCAGCTCGCGTGCCTTTTCGGCAAACAGCGGCCAGTCTGATGCGGGGTCAACCACCACCGCTTCAAGCTGTTTGCCCAGCACGCCGCCCTTGGCGTTCTGTTCGGCGATCAGCATCAGCATCACATCTTTCAGCGTGGTTTCCGAAATCGCCATCGAGCCTGACAGCGAATGCAGCACCCCTACCTTGATCGTCTCATCCTGTGCGATGGCCTGCCCTGCCGTCATGGCAATGGCAGAGGCCAGCAGCGCTCCCTTGAAATTCGACATGGTTTTCCCTCATTGGGCCGCGCAAGGCACAGGCCTTCCGTCACTCCGGGACGGCCTGTCTTTGTGCGGCAACGTTGTTGCACCCCGCGCCGTGATGGCGATGCGACCCTTCGCAGCCGCCACAGCACATTCTTTTTTCTTGTGCGGTCCAAAGCCGGACTGCCCTGTCACGAAAGCGTCATTGCCGCGGTGCGGCAAGCTGCGGCGCATCTCGTGCAGGCAAGGGCCGGAGCGCCCTTCGGTTTTGCTATCGGATTAAGCAGTATCGCAGGCAATCGCCCTGATTCGAGGCTAAATGCGGCAAGTGCCCACGACTCAGGCAGAGGATTTGATCATAAAGTGATCAAAGCAACAAAAAAAACCCGGACCAGCCGGGGTTTCGTTTCGCGGTGCGGGGATCAGGCTGCCGTCAGGCCCGTCTGGCGCTGACAAGCGCCGGGCGCAGGGCCAGACCGCCCTCCCGCTCCAGAAAGGCGACCACCTCGGCCACGCCATGACCATCGCGCAGGCGGGCCATGATATAGGGGCGGGTGCCACGGGCGCGGGCGGTGTCGGATTCCAGCAAAACCGGGTCCACGCCGACATAAGGCGCAAGGTCGGTTTTGTTCACGATCAGCAGGTCAGACCGCGTGACCCCCGGCCCGCGCTTGCGCGGAATGTCCTGACCGGCGGCGGTGTCGATGACGTAGATGGTGATATCGGCAAGCTCGGGGCTGTAGGTCGCAGCCAGATTGTCACCACCGGATTCGATCAGGATCAGGTCCAGATCAGGGTGCAGCGCGCGCAGATCGGCGATGGCGGCCAGATTGATGCTGGCATCTTCGCGGATCGCGGTATGCGGGCAGCCGCCGGTTTCCACGCCGCGGATACGGTCGGCAGGCAGCACCTGTGCGCGCAGCAGGTAATCGGCATCCTCACGCGTGTAGATGTCATTGGTGATCACCGCCATCGAACAGCGCGGGGCCAGCGCGCGCGCCAGATGTTCAGTCAGGGTGGTCTTGCCCGCGCCCACCGGGCCGCCAATTCCCACCCGCAGGGGGCCATTCACGCTCATGTCCGGTATATCCTTACGTCCATTGTTTCATGCGCCAGTGCCGACAGATCGGCCCCCATTGCCGACGACCCCAGATCATCGAGCGTCAGTTGCGCGACCTGCGCCGACAGCGCGTCGATCACCGGGTGCAGCGATGCCAGCACCCCCTGCCCCGCCTCTTGCCCCAAGGGCATGAATCGCATGGCGACCGAGGTCAGGTTGCTGGAAAACGCATGCAGATACAAGGCGGCGACCTGCGCTGCAGGCAGGTTCAGGGGGGCCGCCGCCTCTCCCACCGCGACCGGCAGGCAGCGGGCGGGCAAGGGGCGGCCCGTCAGGGCGGCGACCGTGCGGGCGAAAGCCGTGCCCTGTTCCAGCGTCTCGGACAGCCGCTCGGAAGAAGGCTGCAGCGCGCGGGCCAGATCGTCGAGCGCGTCAAGGTCCGCGCCGGATCGCAGCGCCTGTACCAGCAATATCGCATCCTGCCGCCCGGCCCCGAACTGCAACACCTCGGCCAGCCACTGGCGTAACTGGGGGGCACTTGCCACCTGCGCCGTCGATATCGCCTGCTCCAGCCCGTGCGAATAGGCAAAGCCCCCGGTCGGAAACGACGGGGACAGCCATTGCACAAGGGTCAGGAGGGGTTGGCTCATCGTGGGTCAGGTCTTGCTGTGGGGGTGGTGATGGTGGGTGTGGTCATGACTGTGGCTGTGACTGTGACTGTGACTGTGGTCATGATCGTGGCTGTGAGAATGGCTTTCCGCATGGCTGTGCGCCGCGGCATGGCTGTGCCCGCCCTCCGGCCCGTGATCATGCCCCATCGGGCGGCCCATGCCGTAAGCCCCGACCTCGGGCGCAAAGGGTTCGGTCAGCGCCCGCACCCCGGCCCCCAGCTGACGCAGCATCGCTTCCAGCACGTGATCAGCGCGGATCACCAGCCGCGCAGGCTCGACCTGACAGGGAGTATGGCGGTTGCCGATGTGCCAGGCATAGCGGGCGAGGTCAGGGCCGGTGATCTCTAGTACCGCCTCGCGCGCGGCGGTCACCCGGACGGTGCGGCCATCCTCCAGCTCGAACCCCCAGACCGCATCCAGATTGGTCACCTCGGCCAGATCGACCAGAAAGCCATCACCCATTGCCGTGACCAGCCGCTTGCGGCGCACAAGACGGTCGTCATAGGTCAGCACGACTTCGGCATCATGGGTGGCAGGGGCGTCTTTCAGCAAGCGGCGGACGGCGGGCAGATCGGTCATGTCTTATCCTCGGTTCGGAAAGAATTCGGGGTGGCAGAGAGATGGTAGGAAGTCATTAACCCGTTCGGGGCAAACTCGGGGAAGTGCAGGCCAAAAAGCGGAGGGGCGGATGCAAACCCAGGACCTTGCAAAAGAACTGACAGAGGTGCGGGCCCAGATTCTGCGGCTGAAAAAGCGCGAACTCCAGCTGCACAAGGAACTTCTGGCGGCCGAAGGTGCTGCGTCGGCGGTGCGCCCCGGCTGGCCGATCCGGCGCAAGCAGCCCGCCCTGACCCCCGCCCCGCACTGACGAACGGTCAGTACAGGAAATAGCGCTGCGCCAGTGGCAGCTCTGTCGCCGGTTCGCAGGTCAGCAGCACGCCATCGGCCCGCACCTCATAGGTTTCGGGGTCCACTTCGATGGTTGGTGTGGCCGAGTTCAGCTTCATATCGGATTTTTGCACGCCCCGGGTGCCCTTGACCGCCACCGTATCCTTGGCCAGCCCCAGCCGCGCGCCGATGCCATCCTCCTGCGCGGCTTGACTGGTGAAGATCACCGCGTTGCGTTCCACAGAACGGCCATAGGCGCCGAACATCAACCGGCTGTGCACCGGCTGCGGAGTGGGGATGCTGGCATTCGGGTCGCCCATCTGCGCCACCACGATCACGCCGCCCATCAGCACCATTTCGGGCTTGGCCCCAAAGAACGCCGGGCTCCACAGCACGAGATCGGCGCGTTTGCCGACCTCGATGCTGCCGATATGGTCACTGATGCCGTGGATGATCGCCGGATTGATGGTGTATTTCGCGATGTAGCGCCGCACGCGCAGGTTGTCATTCGCCCCCTGCTCACCCTCCATCCGGCCGCGTTGCAGCTTCATCTTATGCGCGGTCTGCCAGGTGCGGGTGATCACCTCACCCACCCGGCCCATGGCCTGACTGTCGGATGACAGCACCGAAAACGCGCCCAGATCGTGCAGGATATCTTCCGCCGCAATGGTTTCGCGGCGGATGCGCGACTCGGCAAAGGCCACATCTTCCGGCACCTTGCGGTCAAGGTGGTGGCAGACCATCAGCATATCCAGATGCTCTTCGATGGTGTTGACCGTGTAGGGCATCGTCGGGTTGGTCGAACTGGGCAGGATGTTCTGCGAGCTGACCACCTTTATGATATCGGGCGCATGGCCGCCGCCCGCGCCTTCGGTGTGAAAGGCGTGAATGGTGCGGCCGGCAATGGCCTTGAGCGTGTTCTCGACAAAGCCGCTTTCATTCAGCGTGTCGGTGTGGATCATCACCTGCACATCCATCGCGTCGGCCACCGTCAGGCAGCAATTGATCGCGGCCGGCGTGGTGCCCCAGTCTTCATGCAGCTTAAGGCACGACGCCCCGCCCCGCACCTGTTCCTCCAGCGCAGCGGGCAGGCTGGCATTGCCCTTGCCCGCAAAGGCCAGATTCATCGGCAGCGCGTCCGCTGCCTGCATCATCCGCCCCAGATGCCATGGCCCCGGCGTGCAGGTGGTGGCCAGCGTGCCATGGGCCGGGCCAGTGCCGCCGCCCAGCATGGTGGTCAGGCCGGAATGCAGCGCATCGTCAATCTGTTGCGGGCAGATGAAATGGATATGCGCGTCAAAGCCGCCCGCGGTCAGGATGCGCCCTTCCCCCGCGATGATCTCGGTTCCCGGCCCGATGATCACATCCACGCCTGCTTGCGTGTCAGGGTTTCCGGCCTTGCCGATCACCGCGATCTTGCCGTCACGCAGGCCCACATCGGCCTTGTAGATGCCGGTGTAATCGACAATCAGCGCATTGGTGATGACGGTATCCATCGCCCCCGCCGCGCGGGTGATCTGGCTTTGGCCCATCCCGTCGCGGATGACCTTGCCGCCGCCGAACTTCACCTCTTCGCCATACATCATGCCATTGGCACCAAAGGTTGCCGCCCCGCTGCGTTCGGCAATCAGGTCGCGTTCCACCTCGATGATCAGGTCGGTATCGCCCAGACGCAGCCTGTCGCCCACGGTCGGCCCGTACATATCGGCATAGGCGGCGCGGGAAAGTACGAAAGCCATGGGCGGAACCTTTCTGTCAGAACGGGTTTTTCGGCCCGCTGCGGGTCAGGCGGCGGGCATTGGCGGCAGTGGCGCGTTTGACCGGGGCAAGCGCTGCCTCGGCGATCTGGGTGGCCGAACCGCCCGCAAGAGCAGATTTCTGCGCGGCGGCCCCGGCCTTCAGTCCGGCGCGCATCTTTTCAGACACCATCCGGGCGTTTTCGGTGGGCGAAACGGTCCAGACCCCGGCCATCCCCATCATTCGCATGGCAATCACGCTTTGCGCCTGCACCAGCATGGTGGTGGTGTTCATCGACAGGCGCATCAGATCAAACGGGGAAAACGGCGGCATGGCACAGGCTCCTATAAAGCGCCCATCACATGGGCGTTGAAGCCGTAGACATGCCGTGTGCCAGCCAGCGGCACAAGGCGAACCTCACGCGTCTGACCTGGCTCGAAACGCACAGCCGTTCCTGCAGGAATATCCAGTCGCTGGCCGCGCGCGGCGTCGCGGTCAAACGACAGGCCGGGGTTGGTTTCGGCAAAGTGGTAATGGCTGCCCACCTGCACCGGGCGGTCGCCGGTGTTGGCCACCATCAGCACGGTGACGGGGGCGCCCGCGTTCAGGATCACATCGCCGTCGACGGGAAAAATCTCTCCGGGAATCATGCGCTTGCCCCTATGCAAAGGCGAGCGCGAGGCCCGCAATGGCAGTGCCTGCGCCAAAGGCCCGCGTCACCCCGCGGGCCGACAGCGCGTTCAGCGCCAGCCCAAGGCCAAGCCCGGCAAGGTGCAGCGCCATGGTCGCAAGCGCAAAGCCCGCCGCGTAGATCAACAAGCCGGAGGCAGGCCCTTCGGTGCCATGGGCATGGCCGTGGAACAGGCCGAATGCCGCCACAATCGCCACGCCAAGCGCCAGCGGGGCGCGCCAGGCAAGGGCCGCCAGCACGCCGAGCAGTACAATGGACGCCAGAATCATCGGCTCTACCCCCGGCAGGCCGACGCCCATCGCGCCAAGGGCACCGCCCGCCAGCATCGCGCCGACAAAGGCCAGCGGCAGCGCCAGCAGTGCGCGCCCGCCCGTTACGGCAGCCCACAACCCCACGGCCACCATCGCCAGCACATGATCGGCCCCGCCAACCGGATGCATCACCCCCGACATGAACGGGGACCCGCCATGATCACCCACATGCGCAAGGGCCACCTGCGGCAGCAAGGCGGCAGCCCCAAGGATAAACGCCAGTTTTTTCATCGGTTTGCCTTTCTCAGCGGATCGGGTGGTGAACGGTGACAAGTTTGGTGCCATCGGGAAACGTGGCTTCGACCTGCACGGAATGGATCATCTCGGGCACGCCGGGCATGCATTGATCGGCGGTGATCACGCTCGCCCCCGCCTCCATCAGATCGGCGACGCGGCGGCCGTCGCGCGCGCCCTCGACCACGTAATCGGTGATCAGGGCAATCGCCTCGGGGTGGTTCAGCTTGACGCCGCGCGCCAGCCGGCCACGGGCCACCATGGCGGCAAGGCTGACCAGCAGCTTGTCTTTTTCACGGGGGGTCAGGTTCATGGGTCCTCCTTCACATCTGCCAGACGCGCGGCAGGGCCTGACCCCGGCGCAGCACGGCAAGGCATCGGGCAATCTGGCGGCGCATCGGCCAGCCATCGGCGGCCATCACGCGCAGCATCAGGCGGCCATCCGGGGCCGAGGCGGCAGCAGTCACGCCCGGTTCGTCCAGCACCGCGCGGACCGGGCCCAGCAGATCGGCCACGCCCTGCCCCACCATGGCGAGCGAGGCAAAGGCCCGCGCGCCCGCCAGTCCGGCGGCCCCGGTCTGCAGCGCGCGGTCGGTCAGCGCCAGCGGCTCTATCATCACCGGGCGGCCCGCCTGACGGATCTCGCGCCAGTCGCGCAGTGCGACTTTGGCTACGGTCTCACCCATGGCGGCGCGGCCCAGCACCACGCTTTCCAAAAGCAGGCAACCGGCACCGGGGGCCAGATCTAGCGTGGTGCGGCGGTCAAGCTGGCTGTCGTTGAACAGAATGGTTTCCTGCGGCAGCCAGTCCAGCCAGCCATCAGCGCCCACGGTCATCGTGACCCGCACCCGCGCCGCGCCGCCCGAAGACCGATAGGCGCGCTCCGCCGTCTGGGTGGTGGCGACGGCGCGCGCCCTTGCCCCCAGCGTCACGGCATAAGACAGCGTATCCCCGCCGGTCAGGCCGCCAGAGGTGTTCAGAAACACCACCTCGGGCTGACCGCCCCGGCCCGTGGGCCCGTGGGGCAGGATGCATTTGGCCGATCCGTGCTGGCGCAACCCGGTCAGCCGCATCCCGGCACTGCCATGATCAAGCGAGACCGAGGCTTCGCCCCGGCTGCGCTGCATCGGCTGATGGATCGGTGCTGTCAGCATGGCCCCCCGCTTTGCGACAGGCTGCGGCGGCGCAACGGCAGGCTCAATGCGGGATCAGGTGGATCGGCCGGGAAGGCAGGGATCGCGGCTGAAATGGGACAAAAATTAAGCGTAAGGATTAAAATTTAGTCAGATCGGAAAGGTGCGTCTTGCAACTGCCCGATCAATACGCACCCCGCGCCAAAGCGACAGCACCAAAGGTGCGCGCAATCAGCGCCAGATCGCCGCGCAGGCTGGCGGTCTGCAAATAGGCCACATCCATCGCGACCATCTCGTCAAAGCCGATATCGGCCCGGCCCGACACCTGCCACAACCCGGTCAGCCCCGGCAGCCCCGCCAGCCGCAGCATCGCATCGGGGGTGTAAACCGCCACCTCTTCCGGCAGGGCCGGACGCGGACCAACCAGCGACATCTCGCCTTTCAGCACGTTCCACAGCTGTGGCAGTTCATCCAGCGATGACCGGCGCAGAAAGCGCCCGACCGGGGTGATGCGCGGGTCGGCCTTGTGCTTGAAACAGACGCCGCTGCGGTCAGACTGATCCAGAAGCGCCGCGCGCCGGGTCTCGGCATCCGCATACATGCTGCGGAACTTGACCAGACGAAACCGCTTCCCATCGCGCCCGACACGGGTCTGGAAAAACAGCACGGGACCGGAAGACGACAGCCGCACCGCGAGTATCAGAATGACAAGCACCGGCAACAACACCGGCAGCGCCAGAACGATCAGGCCGATGTCCAGCACGCGCTTGTGGCGGGCCGGTGCCAGCACTGGCGTGGCCTGAGACTTTGAAACCAAAAGCGACGTCATGCAGCAATCCTCCGGGAAACGGGCCGGATGGCACCGACGCCCGCTTTTACGCCGGACAAAGCTTAAATGTGAGTGAAATTTTAAGCAATCCTTACCGCTTGGGCGGAATACCGGCAAATTCACCCTCTGGGTTGTGCAAAATGTCGCTGCACCACCGCATCAGTGGCCCCGCAGAAAGGCATCCACCTCGGCGCGGGCGGGCATGGAACTGGCGGCACCGTGGCGGGTCACCGAAATGCCAGCCACCGCCACGCCAAAATTCAGCGCCTCTTGTATGCTGGCCCCTTGCGACAGCGCCACCGCGAGGCCGCCGTTGAAAGCGTCGCCCGCACCTGTGGTATCAACCACCGGCCCCGGCGCGCGGGCGGGGACATGCAGGCTTTGGCCATCCTTGCGGTACAAAACGCCCTTGGACCCCAGCGTGATGATCGCCGCCCCGACACCGCGTTCGATCAGCCGGTCAGCCGCAGCCTCGGCATCGGCGAAACTGGTAACGGTCACGCCGGTCAGCCCTTCGGCCTCAGATTCGTTGGGGGTGATCAGATCGCACAGCGAAAGCATGTCATCCGTCAGCGCCGCAGCCGGGGCCGGGTTCAGGATGGTGCGCACCCCGGCACCGCGCGCGATCTGCAGCCCGTGTTGGGCGGCGTCCAGCGGTTGTTCCAACTGCGTCATGAACAGGGCCGCACCTTCGATCAGCGGCCGCCGCGCCGCGACATCGGCCACGGAAATCCGCGCCGCAGCACCTTGGGCCACGATGATGGCATTCTGCCCGGTCGCCGCCTCCAGAAAGATGAACGCCGATCCGGTGTAGCTGTCGGGGTCTTCCGTCACCTCTGGCACAACGCCGGCATCGCGCCACAGGTCGCGCGCCATGGCGGCAAAGGCATCCTGCCCCAGCCGGGTGATGATATGCACGTCGCCCCCCGCCCGCGCGGCGGCGACGGATTGGTTTGACCCCTTGCCCCCCGGCCCCAGCATGAAATGCTGGCCCAGGATCGTCTCGCCCAACCGGGGCAGGCGTTCGGCGCGGTAGGCGGCATCCGCCACGAAAATCCCAAGAACGACAATCTTTTGCGACATCCCTATGCCTCCGGCCCGATCACGCCCTTGCGCAGCATGATACAGCCGTAAAACCGACGCTCGCCGGTCTGGATAACGGCATAGGCCCCTTTGGCCAGATCGTAGAAGGCAAACCGTTCAATCCCCGGCAACACCCGTGGCCTGCCTTCGGCGCGGTCCACCTCGGCCTGCACTTCGGCCTGCACCTCGGGCACCGTGTCCGGCTCACCCACCACCTGCATCCGTCCGGCAAAATCGGGCACGAAGGTATCGAGCGGCAGCACGGTCAGGATCGCCTGAACCGCCTGTGCCGCACTCAGGTTCTCCATCCGCAAAAGGCGGCCTGCGACTGTGCCGCGCGCAATGCTGTCTGCCGGGAAATTGGTATCAACCACAACGACATAGTCGCCATGTCCCATCGCCCGCAACGTCCCCAGAACATCGGCGTTCAGCCGGTGATCAATTCCCTTCAGCATCGTCGTCCCCTTCCGCTGCGGTGCGTTCAGTCCCCGCTTTGGCGGGCAGACTGCCCTGACAGCCGACCCGCTGCAAGGGGGCTAAAGGATCGGGGGGGCTAAAGGATCGGGCGCTTCTGGACCGGGCCATCCCCCAGATTTGCCACTTCGGCCAGCGCCTTGCGGTCGGGAATGTACAGAACGCCGCGCGACCAGTCCATCAGCCCCGCCGCGCGGAACCGCTGCAAACGCTTGTTGGTATGCACCAAAGACAGGCCAAGCGCATCGGCCATATCCTGCTGGCGATAGGGCAAAGACATTTTGCCATCGACCACCAGCCCAAGACTTTCGCCGCGCCGGAAAATCCGCAAAAACGCCCAGGCTAGCGCGGCAGAGGCATCGCGCTGACCGATGGTCGCGACGGTTTCGCCCAGAAAATGCTCTTCGATCGCGGCAATCCACGTCAGGTCATAGGCCCGCGACGGGTTGGACTGGAACAGCGACCACAGGGCGTTGCGGTCAAAGACACACAGCACCATCGGGGTTGTTGCCTCGACCGAATGGCCCATTTCGCCCATCAGACCGGCCTGAAGCCCCAGAAAATCGCCCGGAAAAATCAGGTTCAGCACCTGTCGGCGGCCATCTTCCAATGTTTTGTGACGCAGGCCAAGGCCGCTCAGCACAGTGTACAACTGCCCGCTGGACTCGCCCTCGGACAGGATGGTCGCCCCCCGTTCTACCGAAAGCTCGCCCTTCTTGAACCGTTCCATGAACCGGATTTCATCTTCGGTCATCGGCAAAAAGGCTTCGCACTGGCGCAACTGGCAAAAACGGCAAATGGTTTTCACGATTTCCTCCGCATCTATGTCGTAGTTAAGTGCGGCAGATCATTTTTAGTTCCATGACACATCCTTCTTGTTCGGGAGTGTGACATGCCAAAAACGATCCTTGTCCAGGAGCCCGACGTGCTGATCAGCCTCGATCTGGCGCAAACGGTGATGGAGACCTGGCCGGATGCCCGTGTCATTCTGTGCCGGGATGTGCCGCAGATTCTGGCGGTGCTGACCGAAGGGCAATGCCCGGATCTGCTGATTATCCGCCAGTCCTTGCGCAGTCTGCGTGGCTTTGGATTGGCCGGTCTGGTGCAGCACCCGCAGGTCAAGGTGTTGCTGACCGCCGCGGATGAAGATGACGCAGCGGAAGTGGCCGCACTTGGGTGGCAATCGCTTGACATGCCGTTTTTCGCGGCGCAAGTGCGCGACGCCCTGCATGGCGCCTGCCCGGAGCCAAGACTCCGGGTCGAAACCCATTGCAATGCGATAGGCTTGGGTTAACGTCTGCCTGTCGCCGGGGCGGAGACCGGACATAGGGTAACGGAATGGAACAATTGCGACTTTGGGCTGTTGCAGAACGCAGCCCCGCCTATCAGTTTGGCTTTGCCTGTATTGCAATTGTTGTTTCCGTTCTTTTGCGCCATTATCTGCACCCTGCCCTGCCCACCGGATTTCCCTACCTGACCTTTTTTCCGGCGGTTATTCTGACCGGGTATTTCGCGGGAACCAAAGCAGGCATTGCCGTTGCGCTCATGGGTGGGCTGGCCTCGTGGTACTGGTTTCTTGCACCCGAAAACAGTTTTGCGATGTCACCGCCAATCTTTCTGGCCCTGGCGTTTTATCTGTTCATCGTGACGACCGAATTGGTGCTGATCCATGTGATGCGCTATGCGCTCAGCAAGCTGGAGGTTGAAAAAAACCGCTCCGACACACTGGCCCATGCCAACAAGACGATGTTTCACGAATTGCAGCATCGGGTTTCCAACAATCTGCAGGTCGTGGCATCACTGCTGAAGATGCAGCGCCGCAACGTGGTGGATGAAAGCGCGCGCGCGGCGCTCGAGGCGGCCTCGGCCCGGTTGCAGGTGGTGGCCAGCATCCAGCGGCAGTTGCACAACCCCAAACGGCAGACCACCGACATGGGCCACCTGATGCGCGATGTGCTGCCCGAAGTGGTCAGCAGTTCGGCCATGTCGGACCGGATCACGCTGGATTTCGATGTCGAGCCGGTGATCGTGTCCGGCGATCAGGCCACCCCGCTGGCGCTGATCATTGTCGAGCTGGTGTCCAACGCGGTGGAACATGCCGCGCGTGAAACCGACAAAACCCATCTGTTGCTGACCATGCGCAGCCGTGGGCCCGAGGCGATTGTCATCGTACAGGATGATGGGGCCGGTCTGCCGCCAGATTTCGTGCCTGAAAAGTCGCGCAGTCTGGGGCTGCGGGTGGCCTTGCAGTTCACCGAACAGCTGGAAGGCCGGCTGAAGTTTGAAAACGTGAACGGCACCCGCGTCACGCTGACCTTTCCGCTGGAACACCCGGACAGACGATAGCAGCCCTCACAGCAGCCAGAGCACCGCCCAGATCGCACAACCGGCCAGAACGATGGCCACCAGCGCAATCCGCACCCGACCCGTCAGCATCGTCATCGCAAACGCCGCGACCAGCGTCGCCGCGATGCTCGAGGTAAAGGGGATCAGCTCCAGCATCGGCATCGCCATGCCCAGACACAGGCACAGCAGCGCCAGTGCCGGGGTCCACCAGACATGCGCACCTCCCCCCGGCCGGGCCGGGGCCAGCCGGTCAAACCTGCGGGCAGGCTTGCGCAGCCAGACCAGCGCCCGGCGCAAGGCGCGCCCGGGCAATCGGCGGTTGCGGATGAAGCCGGGCAGCCAGACTTTGGGCCTGCTCAGCAGGATCTGCGCCGAAACCAGCGCGATCACCAGACCGCCCACGATCGACGCCCCCGGCACCCCGCTCAGCGGTGACATCAACAGCAGCGCCGGCACCAGCAAAACCGCCGCCATCGACGACGGCCCCATCGCATCGACCAGATCCCCAAGGGGCACACGCGCCTCCATCCGTGCGGCCTTGTGCAGACGCGAGACAATTCCGTTGAGGTCCGAGACCGGAGGCTCTGCTGGGCCGGTGCCGTCACGCGACCTCTTGGCGTCTGGCCCGGCATTGGCCTTTGGCCATTGGTCTTTGCGCATGATCGGCATGTTCGCACTGGTTCCTTTGCGCCGCACGGGCGGCCGCTGACCCCCTTCAACGCGGTTTTGCACCGGGCGGTTCCGGTCCGCCGGACTTTGCGGTGCTCGCCGCCGATGGGCGATGTTCCGCCGATGCACCGGAGCAAGGGAACCGCACCCCGCCCCACCAACGTTAAGGCTGCGTCGCGCCCGCAGGGCGCTGTGACCCGAGGAGCGCAGCATGACCAAAAAAGACCCCGACCCCGCGAAGATGCCCCAGCCGGTGCAGCCCGCCTCTCCCCGTCTTGATCTGCCATGGATGCAGGCGCTGATCGCCGCCGGGGCCGGTCTTTCCGACACTGATGCCAGCGACCAGATCGCCGCGGGTCAGGCCAACAACGCGGTGCATTACATCCGCTGTGGCAGCGGGCCGAAAAACGCCGGGGCCGGCACCGATTTTCTGACCGCTGTTTCGCGTGCGCGGCAGCTGATCTCTACTGGAGCGCGGCGGATCGTGTTTCTGACCACCGAGGACCGGCCGGACGGCCCGCTGCGCCATTCCCTCACCAGCTTTTCCCGCCACGCAGGCCGCGCCCTGCCCGCCCGGCCAACAGAATTCGCCGTGGTTCCTGTCATTCCTGCCAATCCGACGGAACCTGCACCCTGATGCCACTGGGCATCGCTGTGGATCAGTCACGGATATAACCCCCAAAAAATCCCGCAGATTTATCTGGAGGCTTTCCTCTGCTTATAATTGCGGCAGACTGGTTTTACCGATTCCCGCGCCACAGTCAGCCTGCGCCAAAAAAAAGGCCGCCCCGAAGGACGGCCTTTCTTTCATGTGCAATGTCGGCTGCCGATACGGTCAGACTGGGGGCTTTCCGCGTACGGCGCGCGCAATCATCGCGACAACGAACAGGATTATAAAGACAAAAAACAGGATTTGAGCAATCGAGGCTGATGCGCCTGCAATTCCGCCAAAGCCCAGAGCCGCTGCAATCAATGCCACGACCAGAAACGTCAATGCCCAACCAAGCATGGTGATCTCCTTCATTCTCTGGTTCAAGTTCAGGTCTTTGCGCCGCAGCGCTCATGTCAGATCAACGTGCTGCACTGGCGCAGGTTCCCGGTGGCAATCAAAAACATCGGCACGGCAGCGGGCTTTCGCAGCCTCTGCCAGTCAAAAGCGACGGGCCGCGCTTAAATAGCCGTAAAGGGCCGCCCGATTATAGCGTGCTGCCGCCTTCTTCTTTTCAAAGCCGCAATCCCGGGCTTAAATGCCGGGCTAAACGGTCGCGCGGGCCATTTGCCGAAGGCCAAAATCTTCACCGCCGCCCAGTGATGCTGCACTGCAAAAAATTCCACAGCGGCCAGGGAACCAGACCGGGGCAGCGGCGTTGTCTGATCATACCGATGCGGCACAGCACAGTTCAGCCTGACCGCGAAAATACTTCGGACGATCCGCAAAGGATGCGCATTATGAATCAACTGAGCATGTTTGAGCTGTCAGGTTTTGGCGGACTACTGATCCTCGCCCTCGATTTGTGGGCCATTATTTCGGTCATCGGGTCAAATGCCACCACCGGCAAAAAGGTGATCTGGACCTTGCTGATCTTGTTCCTGCCGATCCTTGGGTTCATTCTGTGGTTGATCATGGGTCCGCGTTCCGCAACGCGCAGGGTCTGACCGACCGCTGACTCTGACCCAAGACTGACAGGAAAAACCATATGTCGCGTTCCGGACTTGAAGGCCTGATTGTCCCGCTGATGGATCTTCTGATGCTGGGGCGCAGGGCTGTGGCGTTGCGGGTTGCGCTGGCAAAGGTCGAACTGCGCACGCGCGCCGGATCGCTGGTCACCGCGCTGGTGCTGTTGTTTCTGGCGCTGATCCTGGGGGTCATGGTGCTGGTGCTGCTGGTCCAGGCCGGTCTGGTCGGATTGGCGATGCTTGGCCTGCCCCCGCTGCAAGCCCTGTTCACCGCGGCAATCACATGCGCCGCTCTGGCGCTGATCCTTGTTCTTGTAGCGCGCTCCTGCCTGCGCAGGGCGACGCTTCCCCTTACCTCTCTCACGGGCAGTGGCGACACTTTGCCGACCACCCGCCCCTGACATAGTCTGAATAGGAGACTGAAAATGGCACGCTCCCGTAAATCCGAGACGCTGTACAATGAAGCACGCGTCACCGAAGACGCCCTGCGCGCGGCCTTTGGCCGTATGGCGGGTCGGCTGACCGGCCGCCGCAGCAGCGACTCGTCCGCAGATGATCTGATCGGTCTGGCGACCGGGCCTTTGGGTCAGACCGTGCTGGCCACCGCGGCCGCCCGCGCCCTGCGCAGCTATCCGTTGGCGACCGTTCTGGCCGGGGCGGGGTTGGCGTGGCTTGCCTTTGGGACCCGCCATGAGGAAAGCCTGACCGACCGCGTGACCGACACGCTTGAAGACTGGCAGGCCCGCGCCGATGATGCGCGCGAAGCGGCCCGCGAACGGCTGACGGCACTGTACGAGGATATGTCTGATCGCGGATCGGATGCCGCTGCATTTGCCCGTGAAAAGGCCACTGTCACCGCTGATCTGGCCGCCGATCTGGCCTCTGCTTTCGGGCATGGTCTGTCAGATCTGGGGTCTGATGCCGCCGACCGGATCATCGCCGCGCGCGAAAAGGCTTATGCGGCTTTTGCCTCCGGGGCCGAGGCGGTTGAGGACCAGATCGACGATCTGACCGATACCGACGACGACTGCAATATCCTGCAACGCCACCCCGTGGCCTCTGCCGCTGTGGCCGTCGCCCTTGGGGCCGCGCTCGCCACCGCCCTGCAGGCCAATCGCCGCGAAGGCGAGTCGCTGGCGGACTCGGCCGAGTCGCTGTTGGCCAAGGCCCGCAAAAGCTTTGACACCGAACGCACCGCTGCCGGTCGCGCCCTTGGCGAAGCCGCAAGCGCGATGCGCGCCCGGGGGACCGAGGCAGCCCTGGCCATGGTCTCTGACCTGACAGACATTCTGGAAGGCGCACGTGACAAGGCGCGCGACACCGGACGCGACGCGGCAGATGCGCTGGAAGACGTCGCAGATGATGTGGAAGGTTCGGTCCGCAAAACCTCACGCAAGGCGGCGTCCAAGGTCAGCGGCGCGGCAAAGCGCGTCAGCGCCCAAACCCGCACCCGCCGCACCGCGACGCAAAAGCTGGCGGATAAGCTGACCAGCGGCCGCGCAAGCTAACCCGTTTCTCCCTGCCTCCTCAAGGCAACCCCGACTGACCCATGGCCCCGGCCATGGGTCTTTTTTGTCGGGGGTCAGACCAGTTCCGGCGGCAGGAACGGCACCGCGGTTCCGAACTTTTCGGCGACCCGGATGTCATAGGGCAGGACAAAGCCCTGACGGTCCTCGGGCACTCTGGCGGCATTCGACAGCGCAAGCCCGCGCCAGGCGGCAACCGCCGTCTTTGGGTCGTAAAAGCTGGCATCGGCACGGTCGGGCAGCCAGTGGGTCATGCAGCGCTGCCGGATGCCGGCCACCACCTCGGGCTGGGTAAAGGCCACCCCGGCCTCGGTATCCCAGCGCATTGACCGGCCGTTCAGATTGGCCGAGGAAATGATCGCGGCATGATCGAAGACCGAAACCTTGGCATGGATATAGATCAGCGGTGCCATCGCCAGCTGATCGCGACCGTGCTTTTGCTTTGGCTTTGCCCGCCGCTGCTGGGCCGCGCTGCCGATGAACAGGCGGGCCCCAAAGGCCCGGCGCAACCGGCGCAGGCATCTGGCCTGATGCCATTCGCCAAATTGCGAATCCAGCCCTTCACGCCCGTCAAACGCCAGCTCTTCGGGCGCGCCGGGCAGCATCAGGATCAGGCTCAGATCCGGCTGCCGCGTGGCCGCTTCACACAGCGCTTCGGTCAGGCGGCTGTCGCGGAAATATTGGCTTTCCAGATAGATCAGCCCACGCGCCCGCGAAATCGCTTCGCAATGCGCGTTGAAAATGCCCTGCACCACCGGCTTGGGGCCAAACCTGACCAGCGGCATGTGCCGTTGACGCGACAACGTGACCAGCAGCGCGCCGGTGTTGACCGGCTCGACCTGCCCCGCGGTGACGGCCTGAAACAGCTCCAGATGGCGGGCGGCATCGGCGGCCACCGGCCCCTCGACCAGCGCCTGCACATCGTGCCAGGTCTGCTCGGCCGCGCGTTCATGATCAGGGTCGTCATAGCGCCGTTCGTTCAGATCCAGCCCGCCAACATACAGCCGCTCGCGGTCAAAGACTGCGATTTTCTGGTGATGGGTGCCGGGAAACAGCAGCGGCAACGGCCAGAGCCGGGGCCGAACCGTGCCATCATCGCGCACCACCATCAACGCCCGCCCGCCCGGCATGTCGCGCAGCGCCGTCGCCCTGACCCCCGCCGATTGCCGGTTCAGCCAGCGCGTGGCCTTCCAGACCCGGGTCATGATCAGCGGCGAAAGCACGAAGCGCGGGACCGATCCGGTCTGCGCCGGATGTCGCGCTGCGGTGGCGCTCAGCTTGCCTGCCCCCGGCCCGGCCACCTCGGCTGCGGCCTGAAACAGCCGCAGGCTACGCCATGTGCCGCGATGCATCGCGGTGCGGGCGATCGGATCAAAATCCGACACGGTCAGCGTGATGTTCACCCCGCGCCGCAGGCAGTGGACGATCAGATCAAACCAGCGCGTGCCCACCGCCAGCCCTTCGGGCGACCGCAGGCGGGTTTCGGGGTCGAACACCAGAAAGCTGCCGATGATCTCGGTCTTTGCACCTAGAAAGGCGCGCTCAAGCGCCGGATAGGCCTCTGCGGCGGTGATGAAAATCTGTGGGGAGCCGACCCCGGATGAGCTGTCGTCCCGCATGATACCGCCCGTCACTCCATCCACTGAATGCCACGCCCCACATCAGGACACATCATCTTCGTCATCGGCGGCAACACTGACCGCCGGTTTCGGGGCCAGTCGTTCTTCTCCCTCGGACAGCGGGCGCAGGGGGAAATCCATGCTCAGCACATAACTGTCACCCTGCCGGCCGCGCGTGACCTTGCCGTTCAGCTGCTGCGAAAAGGCGGTCAGCAGCTGCGAGCCAAAGCCATCCTTGCCCTCGATCTGCGGGCCTTCGTCACCCTCTCCCGAGGGCCGTGTCAGGCTGTTGCACAGGGTGAAGCGTGCCATGCTGCCATCACTGCGCTGCAGTGTCAGTCCGATCCGCGCATTGCCTGCCCCGCCGGACCAGGAATGCTTGATCACATTCGCCATGCCTTCGGTCAGGAACAGCGCCAAGGGCACCGCCTGATCGGGGGTCAGGCGAATGTCGTCGACCTCTGTTTCCAGATCAAACCGCCGTCCGGGGGCCGAGCCGATGCGCAGCAGATCGGTCGCGACGCGCGGCAGCAGCTCATCGGCGCGTACATCGGTCAGCCCGCTGGTCTGGTACAGTTCCCGGTGCACGGTGGCCAGACTGATCACCCGGTCCTGAACCGTGCGCATCGCCTCTTTCGCCTCATTGGTGCGGGCACCGCGCAGCTGCATATTCAGAATGGAAGCAATCAGTTGCAGGTTGTTCTTCACCCGGTGGTGAACCTCGCGCAGCAGCACTTCCTTCTGGTGGATGGTGTTTTCCAGATCGGCCTCGTTGCGCACAACCGCTTCGGTCATCCGTTCATAGGCCAGCCCGACCGAGCGCAGTTCCAGCGCTGCCCCGTCCATGTTCAGGCCTGGCAACTGCCGCTCTCCGGCGGCAAAGGCGGTGATCCGGTCGCGCAGCAACCGCACATGCCGCAGCACCTGACTTTCCGATGCCAGCAAGGCCACCAGCAGGCTGGCGGCCCACATCATCATCGGGAACAGGAACGCCGGGAAGGCACCTTCGAAAATCGTGTTGTCCAGCCGGTTCGCGGGCCAGGACCCAAGCAGGTACAAGGTCCCCGCTTGCAACGGCACAACGGCAAAGGCGCGCCGCTCGCCTGCGGCAGTGTTGGCCAGAAAACTTCGGGCACCGCCCTGAGCATAGCTTTCAAGCGACCGGTTCACCGGCAGGCTTTGCAGCGCCGCATCCATGCCGACCGATGAGGTCAGCAATGTGCCCTGCGCATCAAAGGTCATCAGCGACAAGGGCTGCGCTTCATCCGCCGCCCGCACCTCGACGCTCCGGTCCAGCAGCGCATGCGGCAGCGACACAAAGGCAAACCCCATCAGGCTGCCCACCTGATCCCACACCGGATGCGATACGATCAACACCGACGTTTTCGACACCGGGCCGTAAGGGTTCACCGCGATTTTGGGGCCGGGGTCGGTCATCAGCAGCGTCATCGCATCGGTTCCGGCCAGATTGCGCTGCTCATTTCTGGCCCCGCACTCCATCTGCCCATCGCGGTCAACATAGCCGGCAAAGGTGATCAGACCGATATCCGCCCTGACAATGTCGTCCATCACCCGCCGACATGCCTGCAGACCGGCGACGCCACCCTCGCGCAGCACCGCAGGCAGCACGACAGACAGGGTGGCGGTTTTGGTCTGGGCCTTGACGATTTCGGCGATCAGCGGATTGGCCGCGATCAGGGTTTCGCCCCTGATCACGTTGGTCACGCGTGCCTCGGCCAGCTGAGCGGTCTTCAGGCCCTGAACATAGCTCAGGATGGCAAGGGGCAGCAGCGCCACCCCCATCACCGCCATCAGGCGGAAGCCAAGACCTGAAAACCGCCGACGCATGGCGGCACCCTTCGTTGTCATGCGGCCTGAAATCCTGACCGGCCCATCACGGCCAAGGTCGCGCCGGATTGTTCCGCCAGGATATCCTCACCTTCGGCCAGACCCAGCATGTCGCACAGCCGGGCACGCGCCCGGTTGGCGCGGCTTTTGGCCGTTCCGATCGCCACACCCATCATGTTGGCCGCTTCCTCATAGGAATAGCCATTCGCGCCGACAAGGATCAGAACCTCGCGATGCTCTGGCGACAGCTTGTCAAAGGCCCGGCTGAAATCGGTAAAGGCAAGGCGCCCGTCATGGTGCGGTTTTTCGAACATCGTGGCCGCATGAACGCCGTCAGTATCCTGCACCTCGCGCCGGGTCTTGCGCTTGGATGAAAAGAACGTGTTGCGCAAAATGGTGAACAGCCAGGCCCGCAGGTCGGTGCCGACCGTAAACTTCTCGATGTTCGACCATGCTTTCAGGATTGTTTCCTGCACAAGATCATCCGCTTCGCTGACGTTGCGGGTCAGCGAGATCGCAAAAGCGCGCAGCGAGGGTATGTGGTTCGCCATTTCGTCACGCGGATCAGCCTGAACGACGGGAACAGAAGTCATTTTTTTGACTCCTTGGCCTTCAGCTGTTCAAGCAGCAGCTTGAACCTGTCGGGCACATCCTCTTTAAGCGCATCCTCGTAGACCCGCTTCAGGTTTTCATCGATGTCCTTGCGCAAACTGGACTTCTGGTTGTCACCTGCCATATGTTCCATCATCATGCTGCTCTACTGATCCCGTACTTATTCATGGAACCGAACGCGAAGCCAGCGCGTTTAGTTCCGTAGAAAACGAAAACTGGGGAGAAAATAATGAACGCCTCTGCGACCTTCGATCTGACTTCGGCAATTGCGGCCGACCTTCCCTTTCTGCGCCGCTATGCCCGCGCCCTGACCGGCAGCCAGGAAAGCGGCGACCGCTACGCTGCTGCGACATTGGAAAGCATCCTGATCGAAGATACGCCCGTCCGTGAAGCCACCACGCCACGCATTGGCCTGTTTCACAGCTTTCACCGGGTCTGGGCCAGTGCCGGCGCACCGCTTGATATCGACGATGATATTCTGGCCAAGCGCGCACAGGTCCATATGTCGGGCCTGACGCCCAATTCGCGTGAAGCGCTTTTGCTGCATGCGATCGAAGGCTTCGACCGTCCCGCCATCGCCGAAATCATGGCGCATGACGAAAGTGAAGTGCAGGCCCTGCTCGACGCCGCCATCCGCGAGATGGAAGCATCGGTGACCGGCAAGGTCATGGTGATCGAGGATGAAGCGATCATCGCGATGGATATCGTCGATATCGTCGGCCAGATCGGCCACAAGGTGACCGGCGTCGCCCGGACCCGCCGCGAAGCGGTGGAACTGGCCGCGCGCGACCGGCCCGACCTGATCTTGTCGGATATCCAGCTGGCGGATGACTCGTCGGGCATTGATGCGGTTAACGACATTCTGGCGCAGTTCGACGATATCCCCGTCATCTTCATCACCGCCTTCCCCGAACGGCTGCTGACCGGCGACAAACCGGAGCCGGCTTTCCTGATCACCAAGCCGTTTTCCGAAGAACAGGTGCGCTCGGCTGTCAGTCAGGCGATGTTCTTCTCGTCAACCGAGTCGCTGCACGCCTGATTGGGTCTTTTGTCCCGGACAAACCAAACGCCTGCCGTTCCCGGCAGGCGTTTCTTTTTGCCGCACGCAGATGTCAGGGAACCATTTGATCAAACCTGCGTTTATACCCCGAGCGCAGGTACCGCCTGAGCGCCATTTGCACGAAAGGATCTATTCATGTTCCGCAAAATTCTGATGACCACCACCGCCCTGTTCCTTGCCAATGCTGCCTTTGCGCAGGATACCCTGATCGAGGAAGTGCGCGTTGATGCCGACATCACCGCAATTGCCAATGCCGAGGCTGCTGCCTATTGGACCAATGCCGCAACCGATCTGCAAGCTGCCATTCTGGCCCGCCTTATTGACCGGACCGGCGAAGAAGGCTCGAAAATCCTGATCGACATTGACGAGCTGTCGCTGTCCAATTCGTTCCAGAACCAGCTTGGTCTTGAAGATGCGGTCATGGTCGGCATGGTCAATGTGACCAGCGATACCGACAATTCCAAATTCGACACCTATGAGCTGACGGTTACTGCGCAAAGCGCACAAGCCTTTGCCCCCGATGGCACCGTTCTGGATGGTGCTTTCACCGATACGCCGGAATATTACGCCGCCCTGATCGCGGCCTTTGCCGATGGCGTTGTCAGCCGTATCAAGTAATTTCTGTCCCCATTGAAGAAGGGCCCCGGAGCAATCCGGGGCCTTTTTGCTGTTCAGGTTATTTGGCGGTCGCACGCAGCATCCAGGCCGCCTTTTCGTGAAAGGCGCAACGGGCGGTCAGCAGGTCGGCGGTGGCCACATCTTCGCCCTTTTCCGCCTGCCCGATCACGTCGCGCATCCGGCGCACCACAGCTTCGTGATCGCTTGCCAGATCTTCCACCATCTCCTGCGCCGGACCCAGCTTGGCCGGATCTTTCACGCAAGACATTCTGGTGATCTCGGACATCTGGAAGGGTGCTATGCGACCAAGGGCGCGGATACGCTCGGCCAGATCGTCAGCGGCCTGAAACAGATTGGTGTACTGGCTTTCGGTCAGCACGTGGATCGAATGGAACATCGGGCCTTCGACATTCCAGTGCACGGCATGGGTCTTGAACAACAGCCGATAGGTATCGGCAAGTGAATCGCTCAGCCCCTTGGCAATTGCGGTTACGCCGGTGATGCCGGTGTCAATCTTGTCAGACCCGGGCACAGCTTTCAAAGCTTCGGACATTGGGGAATCCTTTCGAACACGGGCAGCCGGAAATGGCCGCCCCCATGGCGAAAGAACGCCCCGGCTGCAGGGGCAGTTCCCTAATCCATCGCCAGACCCGGGGTGAACGCCACCACGCGCCCGCGTCCCGCCCGTTTGGCGGCGTAAAGCGCGGTATCGGCATCGTTCAGCATCACATGCGCACTGCGCTGCGTGTAAAGGGTGGACACCGTGATCCCCGCACTGGCACCGATCTGGCAGGTCTGCCGGTCAAGCACGATCGGCTGCGCAAGCCCTGCGATGATGCGTTCGGCCACCACGGTCAGGCCGGCGATATTGGTCAGCCCCGGCAGCAGGATGACAAATTCATCACCCCCCACCCGTGCCACCAGATCGCCGGAGCGGGATTCGCGTGACAGGACCTGCGCCACCACCCGCAGCACGTGATCTCCGGCCGCATGGCCCAGCGTGTCATTCACCGACTTGAAGTGATCCAGATCCAGATGGATCAGGGCAAAGGGCGTGTCTGCGGCCAAGGCCCGCGCCAGTGCCAGATCCAGCGCGCGGCGATTGCGCAGCCCGGTCAGCGTGTCGGTCATCGCCAGGTCTTCAGCCAGCGACTTGGCCCCCTGCAGACGCAGGTTCAGCCGCTGCAATTCCTCCATCACGCTGCGTTTGACCTCGACCAGATACAGCAGTTCCACCGTCAGGTCGGTCGCCGCGAAATCGGCATCGGTCAGGCTGTGGTGCCGGACCGCATCCACCACACCAATGCCAAAGGACAGGTTCAGCACGATGCCCCCCGATTCATCCGCCACTGCAAGACCCCGGAACTCTGCCCCCACGCTGCGCAGGCCCAGATGCAACCGCTGACCCTGTCGCGCCACAAGATCGGCCATACAGCGCACAGAGCCCGGGCGACGCACCTCGAACAGATCAAAGAAATCGCAGTCAATAAGGGTCAGCCCTGCGGCGATTTTGGCCAGGGTCGGGCCGTAAGCCGTGATCTTGCCAAGCGGCGAAAGCTGCAGATGCATCGGCATCAGCCGGTCCAACGCTGCCACGCCAAGGGCCACCGGGGGCACGACGGCATCTGCCACCGGCAAACCGGCGGCATCCCGCGGGACCGCGCCCGGTTTCATAGCGCAGCCGCCGCCAGGTCAAAGCGGCGTCCTTCGGCAAAGGCCTCGTCCAGCACATGGATATCGATCACATCCACCCCCGCAACCGGTGGGCCCAGATCCAGCACCACCAGCACGCCGTAATCATCGGCCATGGCCCGCAACAGGCCCATCAGGATATAGCCCGCCCCGTCAACATAGGGGGCCGCCATCAGGGTGAACCGCCCCGCCCCCTGATCGTGCAACACAAGGGCGGGCAGGTGCAGATGCGGCAGCGCCAACCGGGCCCGGTCGGGCAATTCCTCCAACGAATGCAGGAAATCACGGTAACAGACCCCGCCAAAGCGCAACAACCGCCGCAGCCCCTCACGGTCGCGATGCGACACCAGCGCGGTGCCCAGATCTTCCAGCACAGAGTCGCGGGTTCGCCCAAGTTCTGCACAGGCGGCAGAGATCAGCGCATCGGTCAGGGCCGGTTCATAGGTCAGCAACGGTTCAAACCCGTCAAACGGCGATTGCGCCCGGTTCGTCACACGGTGCCACAGCGGAACGCCATGGCGTTCCTTCAGAAAATTCTCCAGCGCGCGATTGAGCAGCCCGTACATAGATTGCCGTGCCCCTGAGCTTTGCACTGAACATTCCGGACGGTAGGACACAAACCTTAACAAACATTTGCCATCAGACACAGCCCGTCCGCCACAGCCCCCCCCCCCGAAGCCGATACGCCATCCGTCATCAATATGTTACAAAACCGATGCACGACCGTCACGCGGCTGCGGTACTGCAAGGCAACCGAGTCGCCTCACGCTTGCGTGGTGTGCAAAGACAGCAAAGGCGGGACGCCATGAAAGACATTCAGCTTGAGGAGAGGGTCGTGTCCGACCACAAGAACAAGATCACAGCGCGCGGCGTTCAGGTGCATTACGGAACCACGCATGCTTTGAAAGATGTCGATGTCGATATTCTGGATCACACCGTCACCGCCTTTATCGGCCCGTCGGGCTGCGGCAAGTCCACCTTTCTGCGCTGTCTGAACCGGATGAATGACACCGTGGCCTCGGCCCGGATCGCCGGGGAAATCCTGCTGGATGGCGCAGACATCTACGACCGCAGCGTGGACCCGGTCCAGCTGCGCGCCAAGGTCGGCATGGTGTTCCAAAAGCCGAACCCCTTCCCCAAGTCGATCTATGACAATGTGGCGTACGGCCCCAGAATCCACGGGCTCAGCACCGGCAAGGCCGATCTGGATGGCATCGTCGAATCCTGCCTGCGCAAGGCCGCCCTGTGGAACGAGGTCAAGGACCGCCTCGACTCGCCCGGCACCGGCCTGTCGGGTGGTCAGCAGCAGCGCCTGTGCATTGCGCGCGCCATCGCCACCTCGCCCGAGGTGCTGTTGATGGACGAACCCTGTTCGGCGCTGGACCCGATCGCCACGGCGCAGGTCGAAGAGCTGATTGATGAATTGCGCAGCCAGTTTTCGGTGGTGATCGTCACCCACTCGATGCAGCAGGCTGCGCGGGTCAGCCAGCGCACCGCCTTTTTCCACCTGGGCAGTCTGGTCGAATACGGGGAAACCGGGCAGATCTTCACCTCGCCCAAAGACCCCCGCACCGAAAGCTATATCAGTGGCCGGATCGGCTGAGGAATGATGATGATGGAACCGCATATCCGTTCGGCCTTTGACCGCGACCTTGAAGGCGTTCAGGCACTTGTCATGAAAATGGGGGGGCTGGTCGAACATGCCCTGCTGCAGGCCGCTCAGGCGCTGGAAACCCGCGATGAGGCGCTTGCCGCCGAAGTGCGCGCCGGCGACCGGGTGATCGACGAGCTGGAAGACCTGATCCACACCGAATGCGCCCGCATCATTGCCCTGCGCTCTCCCACTGCCACCGATCTGCGCACTGTGCTGACGGTGATGCGGATCGTGGGATCATTGGAACGCTCGGGTGATTACGCCAAGAACCTGGCCAAACGGTCGCTGGTGCTGGGCCAGATGCGCCCGGTCAACGGATCATCCGGCTCGATCTCGCGCATGGCACGCTCGGTCGTGGGCCTGCTGAAAGACGCGCTGGATGCCTATGTCACCCGTGATATCAAACTGGCCGAAGATGTGCGCCGCCGCGACGCCGAAGTGGACCAGATGTACAATTCGGTGTTCCGCGAATTCCTGACCCATATGATGGAAGATCCGCGCAATATCACGGCCTGCATGCACCTGCATTTCATCGCCAAGAACATCGAACGGGTCGGTGACCATGCCACCGGCATCGCCGAACAGGTGATCTATCTGGTCACCGGCGTCATGCCCGATGATGACAGGCCCAAAAGCGACATCACCTCGCTGGCCGATTCCGCCACAACGACGATCTGAGGCAGCGAATGGCCCATACCTCACAACCCGTCGTGCTGCTGGTCGAGGACGAGCCGGCACAGCGCGAAGTTCTGGCTTATAATCTGGAGTCGGAAGGTTTTCGGGTGGTGCAGGCCGCCAATGGCGAAGACGCGCTGATGATGGTCGATGAAGACACGCCCGATATCATCATTCTCGATTGGATGATGCCGGAACTGTCGGGGATAGAGGTGTGCCGCCGTCTGAAGATCCGGCCCGAAACCCGTGGCATCCCGATCATCATGCTCTCGGCCCGCGCTGAAGAGGTGGACCGGATCCGCGGACTTGAAACCGGGGCCGATGATTATGTGATCAAGCCCTATTCCGTGCTGGAACTGATGGCCCGCGCCCGGGTGCAGCTGCGCCGGGTCCGGCCATCGACCATCGGCGTGGTGCTGGAATGGGATGACATCCGGCTCGACCCCGAAACCCACCGGGTCTACCGGGGCAATGCGGTGCTGAAGCTGGGGCCGACGGAATTCCGCCTGCTCTCCACCTTCATGGAAAAGCCGGGCCGGGTCTGGTCGCGCGAACAGCTTTTGGACCGGGTCTGGGGCCGCGACATCTATGTCGACAGCCGTACGGTGGACGTGCACATCGGCCGGTTGCGCAAATCTCTGATGCAGAACGGCGGGGAAGACCCGCTGCGCACCGTGCGCGGCGCGGGCTACGCTCTGGGCTGACGCTGCACAGCGCGTGTGCGAAATCCTGTCTTGCCCTGTGCCGCCGAAAGCCGTAGCAATCCGGTGTTCTCAGGGCGGGGTGCAATTCCCCACCGGCGGTATAGCCCGCGAGCGCCTTGCGTTTCTTTCTGAAGCCCAAGGGTCAGCAGATCCGGTGTAACTCCGGGGCCGACGGTATAGTCCGGATGAAAGAGAATGGTCCGTGCCCGCCGATTCCCCGGCGGTTCTGGCCGTTTGATGCTCTGGGACCTGACGCAGCAACGCAAAGGTTCCAAAATGACCACCCCTTCCCCCTACACCGCCCCGGCCCGCGTGGCCGTTGTCCGTGCGCGCTGGCACGCCGATATCGTCGACCGCGCGCATGACAGCTTTGTCACCACCGCCGCCACCCTGTTGCCGCAGACCGATGTCGACACCTACGACGTGCCCGGCGCGTTCGAGATGCCGCTTCTTGCGAAAAAACTGGCCGAAACCGGGCGTTACGATGCCGTTGTGGCCATCGCCTTTGTGGTCGATGGCGGCATCTACCGGCATGATTTCGTGGCCAGTGCCGTGATCGACGGGCTGATGCAGGCGCAGATGACCACCGGCATCCCGGTGTTCTCGGTCTCGCTGACCCCGCACAACTACCAGCCGACCGAGGCGCTGACCGCGTTCTTCGCCGATCACTTCGTGAAAAAAGGGGCCGAGGCGGTTGAGGCCGTGCGGCAGGTCCTGACGCTCACCGCGCAACTGGCACCGGCGCACGCCAACCTGAAACGCGCGTGACATAAAGGCGGGCGCGGTTCCTGCCGCGCCCGTCCGCTGCGCTGTGCCGCCGCACTGGCAAAACCACCGCACGCTGCTATCTGTCGGCTATGACCAAAGACACCCGCGTGCTTTACAACCAGACCTGCCCGATCTGCCGGGCCGAGATCACGGCCTATCAGCGCCGGGCGCTGCGTGATGGCCTGCCGATCCGCTTTGACACAATGGAGCGTGCGGCAGACTGGGGCCTGACCCCGGATCAGGCGGCGCGGCGCCTGCATGTCTGGCATCAGGGGCAAGTGCTGTCCGGTCTGGCAGCGTTTCGCGCGCTGTGGCAGCAGATGCCGCATCTGCGCTGGCTGGCCCGGCTGACCGGCCTGCCCGGCGTGCACTTTCTGGCCGAGCGGACCTATGACCACATCCTCGCCCCGATCCTGTACCGCGCGCATCTGCGCAGGCAGCCCTAGCCCGCCTTCCGCCATTTCTCCAGAAACGCCCGCACACAGGTGACCACATGGGCAAAGCGGTCTCCGCCCAGATGCACGCCGCCATACCAGCGCGTGACCACCACCACGCAATCGGTCAGCCCTTCGCGTTCCAGCATTTTCACGATCACCGCCGCCGCGCCGGATTCGCCATCATCATTGCGCACCGGCCCCTCGCCGGTCAGGATCGCGGCCCAGGTGTTGTGCGTGGCCTTGGCATATTTCTTCTGGCGTTTCAGATCGCGCAGAAAGGCATCCACCCCCGCGCGCCCGTCAACCGGCCCGCCCGAGACCGCATAGCGCGAGCCCCGGTCGCTGACCACATTTTCAAGCCGGATCATCCGCCCCCCGATTTTTGGCAGAACCTGACGGGGGCGGCGTCAAAGGTCAATGGCGCAGCGACAACACCTCAAGCGCGGTCTTGTTGGGGCAGAACACCGGCGGGCATGGGCTGCCCGCAGCGGTGGCCATCCACGCGGTGCAGGCCGTCTTTTGCGAACAGGCCTCGCAGCGGTTCACCAACTGGCCCAGCTCTTTGCGGCTCAGCCAGCCCTCGACCACCGCCGAAGACAGGCTGACCCCCAAAAGCCGCGCCATGCCACGCGTCAGCCCCCAGGCCAGCGGGGTTTCCGGATATCCGATCATCGCACCACCTGTTGCAAGAAATGTCCCGCTCAGCCTGCGCCCGGCCCGGCCCTGCCGCCTTGACCCAGATCAAACCGGCCCCGGCTATTGCAGGCCCGCAACCACCTGGCGCACGATCTCTTTGCGCTGCGCATTTGGCGGGTGACTGCCCAGAAACTGGTCCCCCGGATCGGGCAGGCGGTCAAAGAACGCCGCCCCCCGCAGCGGATCGAACCCGGCGCGAAAGGCAATCTCGGCTCCCAGCGCATCAGCCTCCAGCTCGAAGTTGCGCGCATAGGTACGCGCCCCCATCGTGGCCCCCATCTGCTGCGCCGCCCGCACCGCCTCTGGCGGCGCGCCAGAGGCTTGCGCCAGCACGCCTGCAAGCACCGCCCCGGTGGTGGCCGTGCGCTGCACCTGCGGGATATGCCCGGCCACATGATGCGCCGCCTCATGCCCGACGACAAAGGCGATTTCATCGACATTGCGCGCATCGGCAATCAGCGCCAGCGTAAAGCCAATGATCGGCCGGCCTGCCCGGTCCAGCGTCTGAAACGCATTCGGCGGCTGGTCGGGACGGTCATCCACCACAATCTGAAAATCGCAGTTGCTGCGCGGGTTGCGCTCGCGGCACATCGCCTCGGCCACCGGCTCTACGCGGGCCACCACGGCCACAAAATTGCGCGCGGCCTGCTCTGCCGTCAGCTGGCCGCCCGGCATCAGGGCGGCATCGACCGGCAGGGGCTGCAGGGCCGGACTGCTGCCCGGGTAGGCCGCAGGCTGACAGGCGGCCAGCAGAACCGCCACGGCCATCATCATTGCGGATCGCTGAAAGACCATCTGCCGCCTCACGGAATTTTCCCCGATTTTTCGTGGAATTTTTTGGCACGATAGCAGGTGCCCCGGCAGACAAAAGGCCCCGCGTCACCCTTCACGCCAAGTTGCGCAACTCTTCCGGTGCCGCGCCGGGCCTGCCGCCCCATACCCCATTGCACTTGTGCCGACCGCAAGGCTAATCTGACCCCATGTTTACCATCGAACACGACTTTGACGTGACCGTGATCACCCTGATCGACGAAGGGTCGGATGCGCTGGAAGAGGATGTCACCATCCTCGCCTTTGAAGAATGCGTGGTGCTGGAACAGGAAGACCCGCTGAACGGCGATATCGTGCGCGTCACCCTGTCGATGGGGCAGCTGGCCGATCTTGCCGCAGCGCTGGACCTGCCCGAGGGCAGCTACCGGCTGGAACGGCCCGCCAGACCCGATCCGGCCAAAGCCTAAAGCCGCGACAGCACCAGACCTGCCGCGACCAGACCCACCGCCAGCACCCGCGTCAGGCTGACCGGCTGCACCGGCACCCCAAAGGCACCGATGGCATCCAGCACCAGCGCGCCCGCCATCTGGCCCAGAATAAGCGCCGCCATCGCGGTCACCACGCCCAACGTCGGCACACCCCAGACCACCGACCAGACATAATAAGCCCCCATCAGCCCACCCGCCCATTGCCACAGCGGCACCGCGCCCAACTTCGCAAAGGGATGGCTGACCGTGGCATAGCTCAGCACCAATAGCGCAACCAGCCCGACCGCAAAGGACACTGCCGCCGCCGGCAGCGCCGCGCCAAGGCTGCGGCCAAGGGCACCGTTCAGCGGGGCCTGCACCGCAATGGCGATCCCGCCCAGAAGAATGGCCAGAAGCGCGGGAAGCTGAGACATGGGGCGGGCCTTTCGGGAACGGGATCAATCAAGCCGGAATGTCTTGTCGCGCGCCGTGGCCCCGCGCACAAGGGTCAGCCGCGACTTCGCCACCCCAAGCGCATGGGCCAGCGCCTCGGCCACGGCGGCATTGGCCCGCCCCTCATCCGCCGGGGCGGTGACGCTGATGCGAAAGCCCTCCTCGGTATGGGTCACACCGGGTTGGCGGGCGCGGGGTGTCGCCCGCACCCGAATCTCGGCCCCCGGTTGTGCCAGATGGCTCCACGCGCCCTTGGTCATGCCTGCCCCCGTTTGGCGCAACCTGACCCGGCTGTGCTGCGGATGCAAGCGGCTGGCGGCACTGGAATTCCCCCGCGCCAGCGCATAGCTTGCACCCGACCAAAGACCGGAGCGTCCGATGCCAGACCCTGACCCCACCGTGCCAAACCCTGCCGTCCTCGACTATCTGGCCACCCGCCGGTCGCCCGGGGCCAAGACCTTTACCGCCCCGGTGCCCGACCGCGCGGCGGTGCTGCAGATCCTGACCCTTGCCACCCGCGTGCCCGACCATGGCAAGCTGGAACCCTGGCGGATGATCGTGCTGGACCGTGCCGCCATGGCGCGGCTGGCCAATCTGGCCGAAGCACGGGCGCTTGCACTGGATGGCGACGCACAGATGATCGA
Organism: Pseudotabrizicola sp.; assembly: GCF_030656345.1. Taxonomy (GTDB): domain Bacteria; phylum Pseudomonadota; class Alphaproteobacteria; order Rhodobacterales; family Rhodobacteraceae; genus Pseudotabrizicola. Next base: position 139,076 of record NZ_JAUSNR010000010.1, read on the forward strand.
GAAAGGCCGGGGCCAGTTTGATCGCGGGCAGCTGGCGGTGGTGGTGATCTCCGCGCCCAAACTGGCCGAGAAGGTGCCGGTTGCAGAACAGCTGCTGTCGGCGGGGGCCCTGTGCATGAACATCGTCCACGCTGCCACGGCGGCGGGCTGGGGCGCGTGCTGGCTGTCGGGCTGGCCATCACATGATGCCACGTTCCGGGCGCAGGCCTTTGGCTGCACGGGGGATGAGACGGTGGCGGGCATCATCCACATCGCCACCCCCGGCCCGATGGGGCCGGACCGGCCACGGCCCGACCTGTCGCGGCTGGTCAGCTGGGGCTGATATGATCATCGGGGATTTTCTCAAGGCGCTTGCGCAGCTGGCCGACCCGCGCTTCCGGCGGGTGATGGTGCTGGGGGTGCTCTTGTCGCTGGCGCTGTTGGTGGCGGTCTATGCGGGCTTTCTGGTACTGATCCAGACGCTGGTGCCCGACAGCATCGACATCCCCTTTGTCGGCCCGGTTGAGGGGTTGGGGACCCTGCTGTCCTGGGGGTCGGGGCTGTTGATGATCGGGCTGTCGGTGTTTCTGATGATGCCGGTGGCCTCGGCCTTTACCGGGCTGTTTCTGGAAGACGTGGCGCAGGCGGTCGAGGACCGGCACTACCCCGCCCTGCCGCCCGCCCCGCGCATTCCCTTGGGCGATGCGCTGATGGATGCGGCGAACTTCATGGCCCTGCTGATCGCAGTCAATGCGCTGGCGCTGGTACTCTATGCCTTTGCCGGGCCGTTCATTCCGGTGGTGTTCTGGGCGGTCAACGGGCTGCTTCTGGGGCGCGAATATTTCACGCTGGTGGCCATGCGGCGGCTGGGGCGTGAGGGGGCAAAGGCGCTGCGCAAGCGGCACCGGGGCAAGGTCTGGCTGGCGGGCACGCTGATGGCGGCACCTTTGTCGGTGCCGCTGGTCAATCTGTTGATCCCGGTGCTGGGGGCGGCCACATTCACCCACCTGTTCCACCGGCTGAACCGGCCGGACTGAACGGGGGCGGCGTTTAAGGTTTGCGCTGCGGAAGGGACAGGACCGTGGGCCAGCCCCCCGGACCCCCCAGGATATTTAGGGACTGAAAATGGGAGTAAGAGGCTGGGGAGGAATGGCGCGAGTCACGATGGGGTGGGCTGAGGGGCGGGCTGAGGGGGCGACAGGCCCTTTGTCCGGCGCAGACCGTTTGGGCTGCGTCCATAGAGTTTGAGAAAGGCCGCATTGAAGCTTCGGATGCTGCCAAAACCGGCTTGAAACGCGATGTCGCTTAACGGCAGGCCGGTTTCATCCAGCAGACGCTTTGCCCGTGCCACGCGCAGGGTCTGGGCCATCTGCACCGGCGAGGCCCCGATGTGCTGCACGAACAGGCGTGACAGGTGGCGACTGCCGACACCCAGACCCGCCGCAAGCGCCTCGACGCTGCCCCGGTCCAGCGCGCCATCCGCGATCTTTTTCAGGGCGCGTTCGACCGTGGTTCTGGTGCCCTGCCATGCCGGGCAGAACGGCGCGGTTTCCGGACGGCAGCGCAGGCAGGGGCGATAGCCCGCACGTTCGGCGGCGGCAGCGGTCGGATAATAGCTGACATTGCGGGTCAACGGCTGTTTGACAGGGCAGACCGGGCGGCAATAGATGCCGGTGGTGCGCACAGCGGTGAAAAACACGCCGTCAAATTCCGGGTCGCGGCGCAGGCGGGCGTCATTGCAGGTGTCGAAATCCAACATGGGCCAAGGATATGCCGATCGCGCTGCCATGGCGAGACGGAACGGATGATCAGGTCTGAAACCTGCCAGACAGCGGCGGCAAGGGCGGCTAGTCCATGGGCAACAGTGCGAACCGGGGGATCTGAGGATGCGGATGGGCTATCAGGATTGGGCATTGCTTCTGATGCTGTCTTTCCTTTGGGGCGGGGCCTTCTTTTTCGCTGCCGTCGCCGTCAAGGAACTGCCCCCCCTGACGCTGGTGCTGGCGCGGACCGGCCTGGCCGCACTGGCACTGGCGGTCGTGCTGCGCCTTGGCGGCGAGGCGCGGCCGTTCCGGGCAGCGGCCATTCCCGCCTTTCTGATCATGGGCCTGCTGAACAATCTTGTCCCGTTCAGCCTGCTGTTCTGGGCACAGACGATGATTCCCAGCGGTCTGGCGTCGATACTGAACGCCACCACGCCAATCTTTGCCATTGTCGCTGCGCATTTCCTGCTGACGGATGAGCGGATGGCGCTGAACAAGGCCGTCGGCGTCGGGTGCGGGTTTGTGGGTGTTGTGGTGCTTCTGGGCGGCGGGCTGATGGATGGCAGCGGCTTTGCGGTGGTGGGCATGCTGGCCTGCCTTGGTGCTGCGCTGTCTTATGGGCTGGCCGGAACCTATGGCCGCCGGTTCCGGTCGATGCAGGTGTCGCCCGCGCAGGTCGCGCTTGGCCAGCTGACGGCCACGTCTATGATGATGGTGCCGGTGGTGTGCCTGATGGACCGGCCATGGACTTTGGCATTTCCCGGTGGGTCTGTCGTGCTGGCGGTGCTGGGGCTGGCCTTCGCCTCTACCGCGCTGGCCTATGTGATTTTCTTCCGGCTGCTGGCCTCGGCCGGGGCGGTCAATACCGCGCTTGTCACCCTGCTTATCCCGGCCAGCGCCATTCTGCTTGGCGTCCTGTTTCTGGGTGAGACGCTGGCACCACGCCACTATGCCGGGCTGGCCCTGATTTGCGCCGGGTTGCTGGCCATAGATGGCCGGGTGCTGGACCGGCTGCGGCGATAGCGGTGGAGGCTGCGGGCTGGCGCTGTCGCGCCTGCTGTCTCGGCTCACTCAGCGAGAGCCAGGATGAAAGGACAAGGCGCGCGCCGGAGTACGGCGCGCGCCTTGTCCTTTGGTGTGCTTACGCCGCCCAGTCCCACGGGCTGGTAAACCCACCCAGAGCCTCGGTCACCTTTGCGTCCTCGACCTCACCCGATTTGCTCAGCTTGGCGACCAGACCGCGTTTCTTGTCTTCAGCCACCAGCGCCACGCGGGCGGGGATGCCGGCTTTTTCCAGCGCTGCGTCGTAAACGCGGGTGATGGCCATGCGGCGCAGGTCGGGTTTGAAGACCTTGCCGACGGCGGTTTTTGGCACCTCTGGCAGGATCTCGATGTATTTCGGCAGGGCCGCGCGTTCATGGATGTGTTTGGTGGCGTAATCCATCAGGTCGGCCACGGTGGCGGTGGAGCCTTTGACCAGCTCGACGTACGCCGCGGGCAATTCGCCCGAATGCGCGTCGGGCTGGCCGATGGCACCGACGACGGCGACAGCCTCATGGCCCATCAGCGCCTCTTCGATGATGGCGGGGTCGATGTTGTGGCCGCCACGGATGATCAGATCCTTGGCGCGGCCGGTGATGAACAGATAGCCATCGGCATCGATGCGGCCCAGATCGCCGGTGCGCAGGAAGCGGCCTTCGGCGAAGAGATCCTTGTTCTTGTCGACTTCCGTGTAGGTCGAGCCTTCAAACACGCCGGGGTTGGCAACGCAGATCTCGCCCACCTCATCCACGCCGCATTCGCGGAAACCGTCGCCGTTCTTGTGCAGGATGCGGACATGGGAATAGGGAAACGGCAGGCCGACCGAGCCGATCTTTTTCACGCCATCCGGCGGGTTGATCGACACCAGACAGGTGCATTCCGTCAGCCCGTAGCCTTCGACAATCTCGACCCCGGTTTCTTTCTTGAAGCGGTTGTACAGTTCCACCGGCAGCGGGGAGGAGCCGGAGAAGGCGTTGCGCAAGGACGAGATATCGGCATCCACCGGGCGCTGCATCAGCGCCGACAGGGCGGTGGGCACCGTGATCATGTAGGTGGCCTTGTAGCGCGCGATCAGTTTCCAGAAGTTGTCGAACACGCCGTCGCCACGATAGCCCGCCGGGGTCGGGAAGACGGCATGGGCACCGGATGCGATCATGCTCATCAGGATCGGATAGGTGGCAAAGACGTGGAACAGCGGCAGCGGGCACATCACCACATCATCGGGCTTGAACAGCAGCTGATGGCCAAGCCAGCCGTTGTAGATCATGCCCGAGACCTTGTGCTGCGCCACCTTTGGCATGCCGGTGGTGCCGCCGGTGTGGAAATAGGCGGCGACGCGGTCCTGCGGCTCGTCGGCGAAGGTCAGGCGGTCGGCGGGCTGGCGGGCCAGTTCGGTAGTGAAGTTCTGCACATTGGCGGTGTGGCTGGTGGGGTTTTTCGGCCGGATCAGCGGCACGATGTATTTCTTGGCACCCGAGAGGTAGCGCACCAGATCCACCTCCAGCACGGTTTTCACCGAAGGCGCGTAGCGCACCGCCTCGGCCACCTTCTGCGCCACATCCGTCTTGGGGAACGGGCGCAGGGTGACGACCACCTTGGCCTTGGTCTCACGCAGGATGGCGCTGATCTGTTCGGGTTCCAGCAGCGGATTGATCGGGTTGACGATGCCGGCCACCGCGCCGCCGATCAGGGTGACGGCGGTTTCCAGTGCGTTGGGCAGCACGAAGGCCACCACATCGGTCGGGCCGACGCCAAGGCTGCGGAACAGGTTGGCGGCCTGGGTGACCTGCGCGTGGACCTGCGCCCAGCTGAGGGACTCGCGTTTGGTGTCGGGGCCGGACAGCAGCTGATAGCTCAGCGCGGGTCGGTGCCCGTGGCTGGCCTTTGCAGCGCTGATGGCTTCATACATGGTGCGCGCCACCGGGCGGTCTGCCCATGGCATCTCGGCCTCGGTCGCGGCGATATCCTCGCGCGTGACGAATTTTCCCATTGGTCCCTCCCTCGGTGGTCCTCTGCAGCCCCGTTGATGGGGGGCCTGTTTTCCCTGCGGTCTACAATGTGGGCAAAAGGCGGGTTTGCCAAGCGGCGGCGGCACCTGGCAACGCAACGTCAGAGCGCGCCGGGGAAAACCGCCGGGAGGGCGGGGAACCGGCCTTTGGGGTTTTTGCCGGTCAGGCCGCGCCGTCGGTGAACTGCAACCGGGCAAGGCGGGCATAAAGGCCGCCCTCGGCCACCAGATCCTCATGCTTGCCCTGCGCCACGATGCGGCCCTGATCGAAGACCACGATCCGGTCGGCGCGTTTGACGGTCGCCAGACGGTGCGCCACGACAAGGGTGGTGCGGTTCTCGGCCAGGGTTTCCACCGCCGACTGCACCAGCCGTTCGGATTCGGCGTCCAAAGCGCTGGTGGCTTCGTCCAGCAGCAGCACCGGCGCGTCACGCAGGATGGCGCGGGCGATGGCGATGCGCTGCTTCTGCCCGCCCGACAGCATGACACCGCGTTCACCAAGATAGGTGTCATACCCCTGCGGCAGCGCCGAGATAAAGTCATGCGCGGCAGCGGCGCGGGCGGCGGTTTCGACCTGCGCATCCGTGGCATCAGGGCGGCCAAAGCGGATGTTTTCGCGGGCCGAGGTGGCAAAGATCACCGGGTCCTGCGGCACCAGCGACAGCGACTGGCGGAAATCGGTGCGGTCAAGGTCGCGCAGATCGACGCCGTCGAGCAGCACCGCGCCCTGTTGCGGATCGTAGAACCGCAACAGCAGTTGCAGGATGGTGGTCTTGCCCGCGCCGGAGGGGCCGACCAGTGCCACCGTCTCGCCGGGCCGGACGTGCAGGGTGATGGCATCAAGCGCCGAGGTTTCGGGCCGGGCGGGATAGCGGAAGCTGACAGCCTCAAACCGGATGTCACCCCGCACCGGGCGCGGCAGCGCCTTGGGTTGGGCCGGGTCTTTCACCGGGTCGGTGGCGTGCAGCAGTTCCACCAGACGTTCGGTTGCCCCTGCAGCGCGTTGCAGCTCGCCCCAGATTTCCGACAGCGCCCCGACCGATCCGGCGACCATGATGGCATAGATCACGAACTGGATCAGCTCTCCGGGGGTCATCACCCCGGCGCGCACGTCGCGCGCGCCCATCCACAGCACGCCGACAATGCCGGTGAACACAAGGAATATCACGAAAATCGTCAGCACCGCGCGGGTGCCGATGCGGGTTCTGGCCGATGCGAAGCTTTTTTCCGTCACTTCCGCAAAGGCGTTGCGGGTCTGCGCCTCATGCGTGAAGGCCTGCACCGTCTGCACCGATGACAGCGCCTCGGAGGCGGAACCGGAGGACGAGGCGATCCAGTCCTGATTCTCACGCCCCAGAATGCGCAGGCGGCGGCCCAGAATGATGATCGGCACCACCACCACCGGCACGATCAGCAGAACCATCCCCGCCAGCTTGGCCGAGGTCAGCAGCATCAGCACCAGCCCGCCAAACAGGATCAGGCTGTTGCGCAGCGCGATCGAGACGGACGAGCCGATCAGCGACAGGATCAGCGTGGTGTCGGTGGTGATGCGGCTGAGCACCTCGCCGGTCATGATCCGTTCAAAGAACGCGGGCGACAGCATCAGCACCCGGTCGAACAGCGCGCGGCGGATGTCGGCCACCACCCGCTCGCCCAGTCGGGTCACCAGATAATAGCGCATGCCCGAGCCGAAGGCGAAAATCCCGGCGATGATGATGGCCGCACCGAAGTACTGGTCAAGGATCACCACATCGGCGTTGAAATTGTCCACCACCCGGCGCACCGCCAGCGGCAGCACTAGGCTGACTGCAGCGGTCAGGATCAGGGCCAGCAGCGCCAGCACCAGCAGGCGCCGGTAGGGCAGCAGAAACGGCACCAGCCCGGCAAGGGCCCCAACCTGTTTTGATGTCGCGCGGTCCTCGGTCACTGTCGGTGTGCGTGCCATATCGTCCTGCCTTGTTGTGCTGCGGGTTTAGGCAACCCGCGCCTGCGGGGCAAGCGCCCCATTTGCCGCGCCCCCGGATGGCGGGGGTGTGAGGTGGCAAAGGGCGGTGCTGGTGGCGTCTGGCGGAGCGCTCCGCGCGGGAGTATTTTTGTCAAGATGAATGCGGGGGGCGGCAGGGCTGCGCTGTGGATGGGAACTTGCGGGCGCGGGGCACTTGGGCTTTATCTGCTGCAGGGGGTTGGCCCCTTGTGACCGGGGAGGCTGACGATGACCGCGTTTTTCACCGCACCCGATGGGGCAAGGCTGGCCTACCGGGATGAGGGCGAGGGCCTGCCGGTGCTGTGCCTGTCCGGCCTGACCCGGACGATGGGCGATTTCGACTATATGCTGCCGCATCTGCCACCCTGCCGCGTGATCCGCATGGATTACCGGGGGCGCGGGCAAAGTGCCTGGACCGGGGCCGGCAGCTATACCGTGCCGGTGGAGGCGGGGGATGCGCTTGCGCTGCTGGACCATCTGGGGGTGGAGCGCGCGGCGGTCATCGGCACCTCGCGCGGCGGGTTGATCGGGATGATGCTGGCGGCGGTGGCGCGCCCGCGTCTGCTGGGGCTGCTGCTGAACGATGTGGGGCCGGAGATCCATCGCCCGGGGCTGGAGCGGATTTTCGACTATGTCGGGCGCAACCCGGCGGCCCGCACCCATGCGGCGCTGGCAGCCGCCCTGCCCGGCGTGATGCCGGGCTTTGCCGGGGTGCCCGCCAGCCGCTGGCTGGAAGAGACGCGTTTGCATTATAGTGAAACGGATCAGGGGTTGCGCATCACCTATGACCCGGCGTTGCGCGACGCGTTTCTGTCGGCGTTTGACGGCCCGCCGGTCGATCTGTGGCCGCTGTTCGATGCCTGCGCCGGTCTGCCGCTGGCGCTGGTGCGGGGGGCGAATTCCGACCTGTTGTCGCAGGCCACGGCGGATGAAATGCGCAGGCGGCGGCCCGATATGTTGTTTGCGCAAGTGCCGGACCGCGCGCATATTCCGTTTCTGGATGAACCCGGGGCGGTGGCCGTGATCCATGAATTCCTGAGGGCCTGCGCATGAATATCACGATGATCGAGGCGGCGGCGGCGCGGTTGGCGGGGCATGCGCGGGCAACCCCCCTGCTGAACGCGCCGCTGCTGGATGCGGCCTTTGGCAAGCGGGTGTTAATAAAGGCGGAATGCCTGCAGGTGACAGGATCATTCAAATTCCGTGGCGCGTGGTCGGCGGTATCGGCCCTGCCTGCGGGGACGCGTGGTGTGCTGGCCTATTCGTCGGGCAACCATGGGCAGGGCGTGGCCTTGGCTGCCGCGCGTCATGGGTTGCCTTGCGTGGTGGTGATGCCATCCGACGCGCCGCAGGTGAAGATCGCCAACACCCGCGCCTATGGTGCCGAGGTGGTGCTGTATGACCGCAGGACGGAGGACCGCGATGCCTTGGGCGCGGCCCTGTGCGCCCAGCGTGGGCTGGTGCTGATCAAGCCGTTTGACGACGCGCAGGTGATCGCGGGGCAAGGCACGGTGGGGCTGGAGATTGCGGCGCAGGCTTTGCAGGCCGGGGTGGACAGCGCCGATGTGCTGGTCTGCTGCGGCGGTGGCGGGCTGTCGGCGGGGATCGCGCTGGCGCTGGAGGCGCGGGCCCCCGGCCTGCGCCTGCGCACGGTGGAACCAGTGGGGTTTGACGACATGGCGCGGTCGCTCGCGGCGGGGGAGCGGTTGCGCAACCCGGCCACGACCGGATCGGTCTGCGACGCAATCCTGACGCCCAGCCCGGGGGAGCTGACATTCCCGGTGTTGCAGCGGCTGGCCGGGCCGGGGATGGTGGTGAGTGATGATCAGGCGCTGCAGGCGATGGCGCTCGCCTTCACCCATCTGCGCATCGTGCTGGAACCCGGCGGCGCGGTCGCGCTGGCGGCAGCACTTTTTGGCGAGACACCTGATCCGGTGATCTGCGTCGCCAGTGGCGGCAATGCCGACCCGGCGCTGTTCCGCGACGCTCTGGCGCGGTTCGGCTGACCCATGTCGCTGATGTTTTTCCCCGATCTGCGGCTGAATGTGGAACTCTCCGGCCCCGCGAACGCCCCGCCCGTCGTGCTGCTGCACGGCCTTGGCACCAGCCTGCGCCTGTGGGACGCCGTGGTGGCGCGCCTGCCCGGTCACCGCATCCTGCGCATGGATATGCGCGGCCACGGGCTGTCGGATGTACCTCAAGGCCCCTATGCCATGGGGGCGCTGATCCATGACGCCGAACGCGTGATGGCGCAGGCGGGGCTGCGCGATGCGGTGGTGGTCGGCCATTCGATCGGCGGGATGATCGCGCAGGGGCTGGCGGTCAAACGGCTCGATCTGGTGCGCGCGATGGTGCTGTCGAACAGTGCCGCGCGGATCGGGATTGCGTCGCAATGGCAGGCGCGGATCGACGCCGTGCGCGCGGGCGGGATGGAGGCGATTGCCGGTGCCACACTTGCACGCTGGCTGGGCCGCAAATGGCAGGACCACCCCGACCTGCAAGCGGTGCGCTCCATGTTGCTGGCCACCCCGCCCGAGGGCTGGATGGGGGCGGCGGCGGCGATTGCGGGCACCGATTTCTACACGCCGACCGCCGGGCTGACCCTGCCCACGCTGGCGCTTGCCGGGATCAATGATGGTGCCACCCCGCCCGATCTCGCCCGCGAAACCGCCGATCTGATCCTGGGCAGCCGGTTTCAGCTGATCCGTGGCGCGGGCCATCTGCCGATGGTGGAACAGCCCGACGCCTTCACCCGCGCTTTACGCGATTTTCTGGAAAGCATCGGCCATGTCTGAGTTCCTGCTGATCCACGGATCGTGCCACGGCGCCTGGTGCTGGCACCGGGTGATTCCGGCGCTTGCCGCCCTTGGCCACAGCGTCCGCGCCATCGACCTGCCGGGCCATGGCCGCGACCGCACCCCCGCAAGCGAGGTGACACTGGACGCCTATGCGCAGGCCATCTGCGGCGCGCTGAGCGGCCCGACGATTGTGGTCGGCCATTCCATGGCAGGCTACCCGATCACCGCCGCGGCTGAGGCTGACCCCGGCCATATCGCAGCACTGGTCTACCTGTGCGCCTACGCCCCGGTCTCGGGGATGACCCTGGGCGACATGCGCCGCGCAGGCCCGCGCCAGCCGCTGGCCCCGGCGATCAGGGTCGACAAGGCGGGTGGCACCTTCAGCTTTGACCCCGCACAGACCAACGCCCTGTTCTACCACGATTGCGACCCGCAGGCGCAAACCCTCGCCAGCCTGTGCCTGACCCCGCAACCCATTGCCCCGCAGGAAACCCCGCTGACCCTGACGCCGCGCAGCCAGTCCCTGCCCCGTCACTACATCCGCTGCACAGACGACCGCGCCATCCCGCCCGAGTATCAGCAGGCCATGGCGCAATCGGTCCCGCAGGCACATCGCAGCACCCTGCCCGCCTCACATTCCCCCTTCTTCGCCTGCCCCGACCTGCTGGCCCAGCGCCTGCACGCCATTGCCCAAGCGCCACAGGCCCCGCAGTGACCCCCACACCAAAACTCGCGCTGACCTTCATCCTCGCCACGGTAACGCTGGATGCCATCGGCATCGGGCTGATCTTTCCGGTGATGCCCGACCTGATCCGCGCCGTTACCGGGCAGGATCTGGCGCATGCAGCCCTGTGGGGCGGGGTGCTGGCGACATCTTACGCAGTGATGCAGTTCCTGTTCGGCCCGATCCTTGGGTCCTTGTCCGACCGTTTTGGCCGCCGCCCGGTGCTCTTAGTGTCTTTGCTGGTGATGGGGCTGGACTATCTGGTGATGGCGGTGGCCCCCACCATCTGGCTTCTGCTGATCGCGCGGCTGGTGGCGGGGGTCACAGCCGCCACCTATTCCACCGCCACCGCCTATATCGCCGACATCACCCCGCCCGACCAGCGCGGCGCGCGCTTTGGTCTGATCGGCGCGGGGTTTGGCGTGGGCTTTGTGCTGGGCCCGCTGATCGGCGGGCTGCTGGCGGGCATCGACACCCGCGCGCCGTTCTACGCCGCCGCCGCCCTCGCCTTTGCCAACCTGACCTTCGGCTTCCTGATCCTGCCCGAGACCGTCACCGACGCCACCCGCCGCCCCTTCAGCCTGCGCCGCGCCAACCCGCTGGGTGCCCTGCGCGCCGTCAGCCGCCTGCCCGGCCTGCGCCTCACCCTCGCCTGTTTCCTGATCCTCGGCATCGCAATGAACGTCTACCCGGCGGTCTGGGCCTATTACGGTCAGGCCCGCTTTGGCTGGAGCACGCAGATGGTCGGCGTCTCACTCGCCGTCTATGGCATCAGCTATGCCTTGGGTCAGGCGCTGCTGGTCGGCCCGATGATCCGCCGCTTTGGCGAGCACCGGGCCGCGCATTACGGCATGTGGGTCGATGTGATCACCCTCACCGGGCTTGGCCTCGTCACCTCGCCCGTTCTTGCCCTGATGCTCACCCCGGTCACCGCCCTTGGCGGGGCCGTCACCCCGGCGCTGCAAGCCATCGCCAGCCGCGCCGCCCCGGCAGATGCGCAGGGCGAGGTGCAGGGCGTGCTGGCCAGCCTGAACGCCATCGCGATGATCACCTCCCCACTGATCATGACCACCACCTTCAGCACCTTCACAGCCCCCGGTGCGCCGGTCTACGCCCCCGGCGCGCCGTTCCTGCTGGCGGCCGCGATGATGCTGGCCTGCCTGGCCCTGCACGTCCTCGGTCCCCGCATCGGCCAAAGACAGCCCGTCTGATCACCCGTTTGCGGCACAACATGTCGCAAACACCTTTGCCCGCACATCAAACTCCCCTTAGTTTCATCTTGATAAAAATACTCTGCAGGGGGTCCGGGGGACGCAAAGTCCCCCGGCGCTTGCCGCAAAAGGACCACTGGCATGAAACTCGCCGCGCTTGACATCTTCGTCGTTGCCCCGCCCTTTCCCGGCTGGGGTGGGCGCTACTGGATCTTTCCCAAGCTGACCACCGCCTGCGGGATCGTGGGTTACGGCGAATGCTACGCCTCCACCGTCGGCCCCAAGGCGATGATCGCTGTGATCGAGGATGTGTTCGCGCGCCACATGGAAGGCTCCTCGCCGGAAGACATCGAGCTGATGTACCGCCGCGCCTATTCCTCGGGCTTCACCCAACGCCCCGACCCCACGGTGATGGGCGCGTTTTCGGGGCTGGAGATTGCCTGCTGGGATATATTGGGCAAAGCGCGCAACCGGCCGGTCTGGGCGCTCTTGGGCGGCAAGATCAACCAGCGCATCCGCAGCTATACCTATCTGTACCCCGAACCCGGCAACGAAGACCCCGAGTTCTGGGTCGACCCGGACGCCGCCGCCGGGGCCGCGGTACGGTTCATGGACATGGGGTTCACAGCGGTAAAGTTCGACCCCGCCGGCCCCTACACATTGCGCGGCGGGCATCAGCCCGCGATGTCCGACATCTCACGCTCCGTCGCCTTCTGCCGCGCGATACGGGAGGCTGTGGGCGACCGCGTGGATCTGCTCTTCGGCACCCATGGCCAGTTCACCACCGCAGGTGCCATCCGGCTGGGCCGCGAGCTGGAGCCGTATAATCCGCTGTGGTACGAAGAACCGATCCCGCCGGACAATCTGCTGGAATTTGCCGAGGTGGCGCGCGCCGTGCGCATCCCGCTCGCCACCGGCGAGCGGCTGACCACCAAGGCCGAGTTTGGCGCCCTGTTGCGTCATGGCGGGGTCAAGATCCTGCAACCGGCGCTGGGGCGTGTGGGCGGCATCTGGGAGGCCAAGAAAATCTCGGCCATGGCAGAGGTGTTCAACGCCGAAATGGCCCCGCATCTGTACGCCGGTCCTGTCGAATGGGCGGCCAATGTGCATCTGGCGGCGTCGATCCCCAATCTGCTGCTGGCCGAAACCATTGAGACCGGCGGGGCCTTCCACCAAAAGCTGATCCGCAATTCGATTGCTTGGGAAAATGGCTACATCCTGCCGCCCGACGCCCCCGGTCTGGGCATCGACTTTGATGAGGACGTCGCCCGCGCCCACCCCTATACCGGCACCGGCCTGCATCTGCAGATGCAGGAGGCCCCTTGCGACTATACCAACGGCAACCGGTTCGAGGGCGGTGCGCCGTCCACTTTGCCGCACAAGACCTGAACCCTTCGGTTTGCGCTTCCCCGCCGTCCCGGCTATCCATGAACAAAGTTCACAGGAAATTCGCGAGAGGCCGATGGCGAAAGCGCCCAGCAAGACCGATCTGCGCCGCGATGATCTGCGCGCAAGGCTGACCGATCAGGCCGAGCAGGTCATCGCCACCCAAGGGCTGGCAGCCCTGAAAGCGCGCGATCTGGCGGCGCAGGCGGGGTGTTCGGTGGGGGCGATCTACAACGTCTTTGCCGATCTGAACCAGTTGGTGATGGCGGTGAACGGCCGCACCTTCCGGCGGTTGGGGGCGGCGGTGACGGACTCCATCGCCGGGCAGGACCAGCATCCGCGCGACTGCCTGATCACCATGTCGCAGGCCTATCTGCACTTTGCCGCCGCGAACACCCCGGCATGGCGGGCGCTGTTTGATCTGGAAATGTCGGTCGATGCCCCGGTGCCGGGGTGGTATCTGGCCGAACTGGCGGATGTGTTTGCGCTGATCTCTGCCCCCCTGACCCGGATCTTCCCCGACTGGCCCCCTGCGCGCATCGACCTGATGACGCGGGCGCTGTTTTCATCGGTCCACGGGATTGTGCTGCTGGGGCTGGAAAAGCGCATCTCTGCCGTGCCCCTGGACCGGCTGGAGCAGATGATCGCGGTGGTGCTGGGGCAGTTGACGGGTGATGCCGCGCCCTGAACATGAATTTCACGCATAATCTTCCTGCGGGATATGAATTTGCGTCACGCAGCACTGCGGCATAGGTTGGGAACAGGCACTCTTGAAGTGCCCTTTTCCATTTGATCGGAACCTCATGTCCTCCGCTGCCCCCGTAAGATCGCCCGTTTTTGACCAGATCGCCGCCCTGTCGCGGGAAAAGATACTGATCCTTGACGGCGCGATGGGCACGCAGATTCAGGGTCTTGGCTTTGGCGAGGCGGAATTCACCGCCCATGGCGCGGGCTGCGCCTGCCATCCGCCGATGTTCGGGGCCAAGCCGCATCCGCAACAGGGCAACAATGATCTGCTGATCCTGACGCAAGCGCAGGCGATTGAGGATATCCACTACGCCTACGCGAAGGCCGGGGCGGATATCGTTGAAACCAATACGTTTTCGTCGACCTCCATCGCGCAGGCCGATTACGGGCTGGAGCATCTGGTTTATGACCTGAACTTCCACGGCGCGCAGTTGGTGCGCCAAGCGCTGAACCGCGCCACCGCCGAAGATGGCCGCCCGCGCTTTGTCGCCGGCGCGCTTGGCCCCACCAACCGCACCGCGTCGATGAGCCCGGATGTGAACAACCCCGGCTACCGCGCTGTTACCTTTGACCAGTTGCGAATTGCTTATGCCGAACAGTTGCGCGGGCTGATCGACGGCGGTGCCGACCTGATCCTGATCGAGACGATCTTTGATACGCTGAACGCCAAGGCCGCGATCTTTGCTTGCGAAGAGGCTTTCGCGGCGCGCGGCGTCCGCCTGCCGGTGATGATCTCCGGCACCATCACCGACCGCTCGGGCCGCACACTTTCCGGCCAGACGCCAAGCGCGTTCTGGCATTCGGTGCGCCATGCGGCACCGCTGACCATCGGGCTGAACTGCGCGCTGGGGGCTGCCGAAATGCGCGCGCATCTGGCCGAGCTTTCCGCCGCCGCCGATACGCTGATCTGCGCCTATCCTAACGCCGGGCTGCCCAATGAATTCGGACAATACGACGAATCGCCCGAGTTCATGGCAGAGCAGATCGCGGATTTCGCCCGCGATGGCCTTGTGAACATCGTCGGCGGCTGCTGCGGGTCCACCCCCGCCCATATCCGCGCCATCGCGCAGGCCGTGGCGAAGTACCCGCCGCGCGCCATCCCCACCCTGCCGCCCCTGATGCGCCTGTCGGGGCTGGAGCCGTTTACGCTGACCAAGGACATCCCCTTCGTGAACGTGGGCGAGCGGACCAATGTCACGGGCAGCGCCAAATTCCGCAAGCTGATCACCAACCGCGATTACACCGCCGCGCTGGATGTGGCGCGCGATCAGGTGGAAAACGGCGCGCAAATCATCGATGTGAACATGGATGAAGGGCTGATCGACAGCAAACAGGCGATGACCGACTTTCTGAACCTGATTGCCGCCGAACCCGACATCGCCCGCGTGCCGGTGATGATCGACAGTTCCAAGTGGGAGGTGATCGAAGCCGGACTGCAATGCGTGCAGGGCAAGCCGATCGTCAATTCGATCAGCATGAAAGAGGGGGAAGACGCCTTCCTGCACCACGCCCGCCTGTGCCGGGCTTATGGCGCCGCCGTGGTGGTGATGGCCTTTGACGAACTGGGTCAGGCCGATACCGAAGACCGCAAGGTGGAAATCTGCACCCGCGCCTATGCCCTGCTGACAGGCATCGGCTTCCCGCCCGAAGACATCATCTTTGACCCCAACGTCTTTGCCGTGGCGACCGGCATTGAAGAGCACAACAACTACGGAGTCGATTTCATCAACGCCACCCGGCGCATCACGCAAACCCTGCCGCATGTGCATGTCTCGGGCGGGGTGTCGAACCTGTCCTTCAGCTTTCGCGGCAATGAACCCGTGCGCGAGGCGATGCATGCCGTGTTCCTCTACCACGCCATTCAGGCCGGGATGGATATGGGCATCGTCAACGCGGGCCAGCTTGCCGTCTATGACAGCATCGACCCCGACCTGCGCGAGGCCTGTGAGGATGTGGTGCAGAACCGCACGCCGGACGCCACCGACCGGATGCTGGAGATTGCCGAACGCTTCAAGTCCACCGGCGCGCGTGAGGCCAAGGAACGCGATCTGAAATGGCGCGATTGGCCGGTGGAAAAGCGGCTGGAACATGCGCTGGTCAACGGCATCACCGAATTCATCGATGCCGATACCGAAGAGGCGCGCCTCGCAGCCGCCCGCCCGCTGCATGTGATCGAAGGCCCGCTGATGGCGGGGATGAACGTGGTGGGCGATCTGTTCGGAGCGGGCAAGATGTTCCTGCCGCAGGTGGTGAAATCAGCCCGCGTGATGAAGCAGGCCGTCGCCGTGCTTCTGCCGTACATGGAGGAAGAAAAGCGCCTCAACGGCGGCACCGGGCGCGAATCGGCGGGCAAGGTGCTGATGGCCACGGTGAAGGGCGATGTGCATGACATCGGCAAGAACATCGTGGGCGTCGTTCTGGCCTGCAACAATTACGACATCATCGATCTTGGGGTGATGGTGCCTGCGGCGAAAATCCTGCAGGTCGCGCGCGAGGAAAAGGTCGATATCATCGGCCTGTCCGGTCTGATCACGCCGTCGCTTGATGAGATGGTGCATGTGGCGAGCGAGATGGAGCGGGAGGGATTTAACATCCCCCTGCTGATCGGCGGGGCGACCACCAGCCGCGTGCATACGGCGGTGAAAATCCACCCGAAATACGCGCGCGGCCAGACAGTTTATGTCACCGACGCCAGCCGCGCGGTGGGTGTGGTCTCGGCCCTGCTGTCGCCCGATCAGACTGTAGACTATGTGGAAACAGTGCGCGCCGAATATGAAAAGGTGGCCGAAAACCACGCCCGCGCCGAATTGGCCAAGAAGCGCCTGCCGCTGGCCGCGGCACGGGCCAATGCGTTGCGGCTGGACTGGCAGGGCTATCACGTGCCCGCGCCGTCCTTCCTTGGCACCAAGGTGTTTGACGATTGGGATCTGGCCGATCTGGCCCGCTACATCGACTGGACGCCGTTCTTTCAGACATGGGAGCTGAAGGGGGTCTACCCCAAGATTTTGCAGGATGAAAAACAGGGCGCCGCCGCCCGCGCGCTGTTTGCTGATGCGCAAGCCATGCTGGCGCAGATCATCGCCGAGAAGTGGTTCCGCCCCCGCGCCGTGGTGGGCTTCTGGCCCGCCAATGCGGTGGGCGATGATATCCGGCTGTTCACCGATGAGGGGCGCAGCACCGATCTTGCCACCTTGCACACCCTGCGCCAGCAGGTCACCAAGCGCGACGACCGCCCCAATGTGGCACTGGCCGATTTCGTGGCCCCCATCGGCACGCCCGATTATGTCGGCGGTTTTGTGGTGACGGCGGGCATCGAGGAAATTGCCATCGCCGAACGGTTTGAGCGCGCCAATGATGACTTCAACGCGATTCTGGTCAAGGCACTGGCCGACCGCTTTGCCGAGGCTTTTGCCGAGCGGATGCATGAAATGGTCCGCCGCGAGCTGTGGGGCTATGCCCCGGACGAATCCCTCGCCCCTGCCGAGCTGATCGGCGAGCCGTATCGCGGCATCCGCCCTGCCCCCGGCTATCCGGCGCAGCCTGACCACACCGAAAAAACCACCCTGTTCAACCTGCTGGATGCCGAGGCCGCCACCGGCGTGCGGCTGACCGAAAGCATGGCGATGTGGCCGGGGTCTTCCGTCTCGGGCCTTTATATCGGCCATCCGCAGGCCTATTATTTCGGCGTGGCAAAGGTGGAACAGGATCAGGTTCTGGACTATGCTGCCCGCAAGCAGATGCCGGTGCCGGATGTGGAACGCTGGCTTGGCCCCATTCTGAACTATGTGCCACAAGCCACACCTGCGATGGCGGCGGAATAGAATAGCTGTCAACCCTAAACAACATATTGACAGCATCGCCCTCCTGACCGCTATATGCAGTTGTTCAGGTGTCCCCGACTCGGGAACGGGAAAGGGATGAAAAGGGAAGCCGGTCCATGCCGGCGCTGCCCCCGCAACTGTAGGCGGCAAGCCTGCCCCAGACGTCACTGGCCATATGGTCGGGAAGGCGGGGCAAAAGGGCCAGGGCCGCAAGCCAGGAGACCTGCCTGAACAGAACAAACACGCGGGCGGTGGGCCCGGTGGCGTCCATCGCGTGCGGCCCGTCCGGGTCGCCCATCGGTATCGCCCCTGACCCTCGCCCCCAAAACAGGCAAAAGAGGACAGGGCAATGACCATCACCGTCTATTCAAAACCAGCTTGCGTGCAATGCGTGGCGACCTACCGGGCGCTGGACAATCTGGGCGTCGATTACACCGTGATCGACCTGTCGCAGGATGCCGACGCGCTGGAGCGGGTGTCGGCGCTTGGCTACCGTCAGGTGCCGGTGGTGATGGCGGGCGGCGATCATTGGGCGGGGTTCCGCCCCGACAAGATTAGCGCGCTGTGCTGACCTTTTGCTGACCCGATGCCGGAGCATTCTGCCACATTGGTCTATTACTCCTCCGGCTCGGGCAACACCGCGCGGATGGTTGCGCGGCTGGGACTGCCCGCTTCGCGTATCCCCATCAGCCCCGCCGACCCGATGCCGGTGCCTGCCGCGCCTTACGTGCTGATCTGCCCGACCTATTCGGATGGTGCAGGCCGGGGTGCTGTGCCAAAGCAGGTGATCCGCTTTCTGAACGACACATCCGCGCGCGCCCATCTGCGCGGGGTGATCGGCGCGGGCAACCGCAACTTCGGCACCTACTTCGGCCACGCCGGCCCCGTCATCGCCGCAAAATGCGGGGTGCCCTGCCTTTTCCGGTTCGAACTGGCCGGAACCGACACCGATATCGCCCGGATCAGGTCCGGGCTTGCCACTTTCTGGAGAGATCAATGCTTGACCGCGTCCTGACCGCCGCCCCATCCACGCTCGACTATCACGCGCTGAACGCGACGCTGAACCTGTATGACGCCGAGGGCCGCATCCAGTTTGATGCCGACAAGATGGCGGCGCGGCAGTATTTCCTGCAGCATGTGAACCAGAATACCGTGTTCTTTCATAGCCTTGAGGAAAAGCTGGGCTACCTTGTCACTGAGGGCTATTACGAGGCCCCGGTGCTGGACGCCTATCCGGCGGCCTTCCTGCGCCAGATTTTCGATGCCGCCTATGCCAAGAAGTTCCGCTTCCCCAGCTTTCTGGGCGCGCTGAAATATTACACATCCTACACGCTGAAAACCCGCGACGGGCAGCGCTTTCTGGAACGGTTTGAAGACCGCGTGGTCATGGTCGCCCTGACGCTGGCCAAGGGTGATCAGGCCCTTGCCATGCGCTTCATGGAGGAAATGATCGCCGGCCGGTTCCAGCCCGCCACGCCCACCTTCCTGAATGCCGGCAAGGCCCAGCGCGGCGAGCTGATTTCGTGCTTCCTGCTGCGGCTGGAAGACAACATGGAATCGATCGGGCGCAGCATCAATTCGGCGCTGCAACTGTCCAAACGCGGTGGTGGCGTCGCCCTGATGCTGACCAACCTGCGCGAGGCGGGTGCCCCGATCAAGGGCATCGAGAACCAGTCTTCGGGCGTGATTCCGGTGATGAAGCTGCTGGAAGACAGCTTTTCCTACGCCAACCAGCTTGGCGCACGCCAAGGCGCAGGCGCGGTGTATCTGAACGCCCACCACCCCGACATTCTGAAATTCCTCGACACCAAACGCGAGAATGCGGATGAGAAAATCCGCATCAAAACGCTCAGCCTTGGCGTGGTGATCCCCGACATCACCTTTGAATTGGCCAAGGCGAATGAGGATATGTATCTGTTTTCGCCGCATGACGTGGAACGCGTCTACGGCTGTGCCTTCTCGGAAATCTCGGTCACCGAGAAATACCGCGAAATGGTCGACAACCCGCGCATCAAGAAGCGCAAGATCAAGGCGCGCGATTTCTTCCAGATTCTGGCCGAAATTCAGTTCGAATCCGGCTATCCCTATATCGTCTTTGAAGACACTGTGAACCGCGCCAACCCGATTGCCGGGCGCATCAGCATGTCGAACCTGTGCTCGGAAATCCTGCAGGTGAATGAGGCCAGCACCTTCCACGAAGACCTGTCCTACGACCATCTGGGCACCGATATTTCGTGCAACCTCGGGTCACTGAACATCGCCACCACGATGGACGGCCCCGATATCGGCACCACGGTTGAGGTGGCGATCCGCGCGCTGACCGCAGTGTCCGACATGTCGGCGATTGATGCGGTGCCATCGGTGCGGCGCGGCAATGATGAAGGCCATGCCATCGGTCTGGGCCAGATGAACCTGCACGGCTATCTGGCGCGTGAGCGGATTCACTATGGTTCGGTCGAGGGCATCGACTTCACCAACATCTACTTCTGCACCGTGCTGTTCCATGCGCTGCGGGCCTCAAACCTGATCGCCCGCGAACGCGGGTCCAGCTTCAAGGGGTTCGAGAATTCGACCTATGCCTCCGGCACCTTCTTTGACAAATACACCTCTGCCGACTGGCTGCCCGCCACCGAACGCGTCCGCGCCCTGTTTGACGCGGCGGGCGTCGCCCTGCCCACCCGTGCCGACTGGGCAGCCCTTAGGTCCGATGTGATGGAACACGGGCTTTACAACCGCAACCTGCAGGCGGTGCCGCCGACCGGGTCGATCAGCTATATCAACAACTCCACCTCGTCGATCCACCCGATTGCGTCGAAGATCGAGATCCGCAAAGAGGGCAAGCTGGGCCGCGTCTATTACCCCGCGCCCTTCATGACCAACGAGAACCTCGAATTCTATCAGGACGCCTATGAAATCGGCCCCGACAAGATCATCGACACCTATGCGGCGGCGACCCAGCACGTCGACCAGGGCCTGTCGCTGACCCTGTTCTTCCGCGACACCGCCACCACACGCGATATCAACCGCGCGCAGATTGCGGCGTGGAAAAAGGGCATCAAGACCATCTATTACATCCGCCTGCGCCAGATGGCCCTTGAAGGGACCGAAGTGCAGGGCTGCGTCTCGTGCAGCTTGTGAAAGGACCGAACCGATGAACATGCAAAGCCCGTTGCGCGCCACCCCGCGTGCCGTGAACTGGAACCGCCTGCAGGACGACAAGGATCTGGAGATCTGGAACCGCCTGACCTCGAACTTCTGGCTGCCGGAAAAGGTGCCGCTGTCGAATGACATCCAAAGCTGGGCCACGCTCCGCCCGATGGAACAGCAGCTGACCATCCGGGTGTTCACCGGGCTGACACTGCTGGATACCATCCAGAACACGGTCGGGGCACCTGCCCTGATGCCCGATGCTGTCACCCCGCATGAAGAGGCGGTGCTGACCAACATCGCCTTCATGGAGGCGGTGCATGCCCGGTCCTATTCGTCGATCTTCTCGACGCTGTGTTCGACGGCGGAGGTGGATGAGGCGTTCCGCTGGTCGGAAGACAACCCGCATCTGGCGGCCAAATCGCGGCTGATCCTTGACCAATACGCCGCCGGGGCCAATCCGCTGAAGCGCAAGGTGGCGTCGGTTTTCCTTGAAAGCTTCCTGTTCTATTCCGGCTTCTACCTGCCGATGTACTGGTCCAGCCGCGCAAAATTGACCAACACCGCCGACCTGATACGCCTGATCATCCGCGATGAGGCCGTGCACGGCTATTACATCGGCTACAAATTCCAGCGCGCGCTGGAGCGGGTCAGTCAGGCCGAGCGGGATGAGGCCAAGGATTTCGCCTTCTCGCTGATGTTCGACCTCTACGCCATCGAGGAACGCTATACGGCGGAACTCTATGATGAGGTGGGCCTGACCGAAGATGTCAAAGCCTTCCTGCATTACAACGCCAACAAGGCGCTGATGAATCTGGGATTCGAGGCGCTGTTCCCCGAACAGGTGGCGCAGGTGAACCCCGCTATTCTGGCCGCCCTGTCACCCGACAGCGAGAACCATGATTTCTTCTCCGGTTCCGGCTCCAGCTATGTGATCGGCAAGGCTGTGGCCACCACCGATGAAGACTGGGATTTCTGACGCAGCCACGGCGGGGGGCAACTGCCCTCTGGAAACCGTGCTGCCTTTACGGTAACCGGGCGGCATGACACAGGATCTGACGCTGATACGCCCCGATGACTGGCACCTGCACCTGCGCGATGGCGCGATGCTGCAAGGCGTGCTGCCTGAAACTGCGCGCCACTTCGCCCGCGCCATCATCATGCCCAACCTTGTGCCCCCGGTCGTCACCGGGGCACAGGCGGCAGCCTACCGCGACCGCATCCTTGCCGCCTTGCCCGAAGGCTCTGCCTTCCAGCCGCTGATGACGCTGTACCTGACAGAGTCCACCGATCCGGAAGACGTCGCCGCCGCCCATGCTTCGGGCCTCGTCAAGGCGGTGAAGCTCTACCCCGCCGGGGCCACCACCAATTCCCACGGCGGCGTGCGTGACATGGATAAGGTCATGCCGGTGCTGGAGAAAATGGCCGAAATCGGCCTGCCGCTCTGCGTGCACGGCGAGGTGACGACGCCTGAGGTCGATATCTTCGACCGCGAAGCCGTGTTCATCGACACTGTCCTCGCCCCCCTGCGCCGCCGCCTGCCAGAGCTTCGCGTGGTGATGGAGCATATCACGACCGAAGAAGGCGTGGCCTATGCCCGCGAAGGTGGCGATACGCTGGGGGCCACCATCACCACCCATCACCTGATCCTCAACCGCAACCACCTTCTGGTCGGCGGCATCCGCCCGCATTACTACTGCCTGCCGGTCGCCAAGCGCGAGCGTCACCGCCTCGCCCTGCGCGCCGCCGCCACCTCTGGTACAGGCCGCTTCTTTCTCGGCACCGATTCCGCCCCGCATGTCGATGCGGCAAAAGAAACCGGCTGCGGCTGTGCGGGCTGCTTCACCGCCACCAACACCATGCCCCTGCTGGCGCAGGTGTTCGAGGATGACGGCAAACTGCACGCGCTGGAGGCTTTCACCAGCCTCAACGGCCCCGCCTTCTATGGCCTGCCGGTCAACGACACAAAGCTGCGCCTTGTCCGCCATGATACCCCGCAAACCTGGCCCGAGAAAATCTACACCGAGGCTGGCCCCGTCACCGTCTTCAACCCCGGCTTCCCTGTCCACTGGGCCGTGGAGGCCTGATTTCACCTTGATCCAAATACTCCCGCCGGAGGCTCCGACAGCAACGGCAGGAGCCTCCGGCGGGAGTATTTGGATCAAGATGAAATCGCATCGCGAAAAGGATGATCCCATGATCCCCGCAAGCTTCCCCCCCCGCGAAGACATCGCCCGCCTGACCGCCCGCGCCCTGCTGGAGATCAAGGCCGTGCATTTCAACGCGGAAACCCCGTTCACGCTGGCCTCCGGCCTGCCCTCGCCGACCTATATCGACTGCCGCAAGCTGATCTCTTATCCGCGCATCCGGTCCATGCTGATGGATTTCATGGCCGTCACCGTGATGCGCGACGCAGGATTTGAGGCGTTCGACAACATCGCAGGGGGCGAAACCGCCGGCATCCCCTTTGCCGCGCTGGTGGCCGAACGCCTTGCGCTGCCAATGACTTACGTGCGCAAAAAGCCCAAAGGTTACGGCCGCAACGCAAGGATTGAGGGCGTGATGCATGAGGGTCAGCGCGTGCTGCTGGTCGAGGATCTGACCACCGACGGCGGCTCCAAACTGTCGTTCGTCGATGCCATCCGGGAAACCGGCGCCACCTGCGCCCATACGGCGGTGATCTTCTCCTACGGCATCTTTGAGGGCACCACCGAACGCCTTGCCGAACACGGCGTCGCCCTGCACCACCTGTGCACCTGGTGGGACGTGCTGGCCGAGGCCCGCGATCAGGCCAGCTTCGACGCCAACACCCTGACCGAAGTAGAGGCGTTTCTCAAAGCCCCCCGCGCCTGGCAGGACGCACGCAAGGCCTGATCCCCGCCACCTCCCGCGCGCAACCCCGGTTGCGCGCGGGGCCTCGGGCGGCTTTTCGCCCAAGGCCAAACCCGCTGGGGATAACTCCGGGCACAACGCGGGGATGAAATGCGGATAACCCCGCCCCCGAATCGTGATCCCGTGACAGCCGCCCCCGATTTGTGCTACATATTGCCCAGGCCGCACCAACGCCCACAACCCGTTGCGGGCGGCACAGGCGATCCTTAACGTTTTGCACAAACCTATCCACGGCTTGCCCCCACACCACCGGGCAGGCTACACCGCAGGCTTCATCCGGGGGGCAAAGGCAGCACATGAACGAAGTCGCCAAGATCAGAACCGATCTCTCCCCCTCCGCCCCCGACATCACCAACGACACCCTGCCGCATAACATCGAGGCCGAACAGCAGCTGCTGGGCGCGATCCTGACCAACAATGATGTCTATGACCGCATCGCCAGCACGGTGAAGTCGGAACATTTCTACGATCCCGTGCACCAGCGCATCTTCGAGAAATCCGCCGCCCGCATCCAGAAAAACGCCCTCGCCAGCCCGGTCACGCTGAAGCCGTTCTTTGAAGATGACGACGGGCTGAAGGAACTCGGCGGCCCGGCCTATCTTGTGCGTCTGGCCGGGGCTGCGATTTCGGCCTATGCCGCGCGCGACTACGCGCAGATGATCTATGATCTGGCCGTGCGCCGCGAGCTGATCGCGCTTGGCAAGGATATTTCGGCCAAGGCCGCCAAGGTCGACATGGCGTCGGAACCGCGCGAACAGATCGTCGAGGCTGAACAGCGGCTCTACAAACTGGGCGAACAGGGCGTGGCCGAACGCGGCTTTCAGTCTTTCCTGAAAGCCGTCACCGATGCGGTGAATGTCGCCAACGCCGCCTATCAGCGTGGCGGCGGTCTGGCGGGCATTTCCACCGGCCTGACCGATCTGGACAAGAAACTGGGCGGCCTGCACGAATCCGACCTCCTGATCCTCGCCGGTCGTCCGTCGATGGGCAAAACCTCGCTCGCCACCAACATCGCCTTCAACATCGCCAAAGCCTACAAACGCGGCCGCAAACCCGATGGCCACGAAGGTGCGGTCGAAGGCGGCGTCGTCGGTTTCTTCAGTCTTGAGATGAGCGCCGAACAGCTCGCCGCCCGAATTCTCTCCGAAGCCTCCGAAGTCCCGTCCGAGCAGATCCGCCGCGGCGACATGCGCGAAGATGAATTCCGCCGCTTTGTCGAGGCTGCCAAACAGCTGGAATCCTGCCCGCTCTACATCGACGACACCCCCGCCCTGCCGATCAGCCAGGTCGCCGCCCGCGCCCGGCGCCTCAAGCGCACCCATGGGCTGGATGTGCTGATGATCGACTACCTGCAACTGCTGAAAGGTTCGGCCAAAAGCTCCGAAGGCAACCGGGTGCAGGAGGTCTCGGAAATCACCCAAGGGCTGAAGGCCATCGCCAAGGAACTCAACATCCCGGTGATCGCCCTGTCGCAGCTGTCACGTCAGGTCGAATCGCGCGAAGACAAACGCCCGCAACTGTCCGACCTGCGCGAATCCGGCTCGATCGAGCAGGATGCCGATGTCGTGATGTTCGTCTACCGCGATGAGTACTACAAGGAACGCGAAAAGCCCGGCGAACATGAACAAGAAAAGATGCATGCTTGGCAGGAGATGATGGCACAGGTGCATGGCAAGGCCGAGGTGATCATCGGCAAACAGCGCCACGGCCCGATCGGCTCGGTCGACCTCAGCTTTGAAGGCCGCTTCACCCGCTTCGGCAACCTCGCCAAACCCTGGCAGGGCGACGGCCCCGGCTACTGATCCCCGGCCCTTTGCACGCCCCTGCATTGCAGCTTTCCCAAATACTCCCGCCGGAGGCATTCAACCTTCCCGCCGGGCGCACCGCCGAAGACCCCTCCCGCGGCAGCAGCGGGCGCGGGGGGATCGATGCCCCCCAAGCCCGCCCCTTTCCGCCGGACCCCCGTTTTCCGCTTGACCGTAACCCCTGATCCGACAACAAACCCCCATGACAACAGCGACCCTCTCCATCGACCTTGACGCCATCGCCGCCAACTGGCGCGCGCTGGACCGTGCTTCCTCTTCCGGTGTTCAGACCGCCGCCGTGGTCAAGGCCGACGCTTATGGCCTCGGCATCACCCGCGTGGCCCGCGCTCTGGCGCAGGCCGGGGCACGGCGGTTCTTCGTTGCCGTGGCTGAGGAAGGTGCGGCCCTGCGGCAGGCGCTTGGCCCCGGACCGCAGATCTGCGTGATGGGGGGCCATATGGCAGGCGACACCGAAATGGTGCATGACCTCGACCTGTGCCCGATGCTGAACAGCATCGATCAGGTCACCCGCCATCTGGAATCGCTGCCCGGCCTGCCGTTCGGCGTGCAGCTTGACACCGGCATGAACCGCCTAGGGATGGAAGAGGCGGAGTGGGAGGCGGTGGCCCCCTTCGTGCTGGAGGCCGGGCCGGAACTGATCATGTCGCATCTGGCCTGCGCGGATGAGCCGGATCACGCGCTCAACGACCTGCAGCTCACCACCTTTCACGCCATGACCGATGGCACCGGCGTGCCGCGATCATTGGCGGCCACGGGGGGAATCCTGCTGGGGCCGAAGTATCATTTCGACCTGACCCGCCCCGGCATCGGCCTCTATGGCGGCCGCCCGTATGAGGGCGCAAGCCGCGTCGTCAGCCTGTCGCTGCCGGTGATCCAGACCCGTGTGGTGCAGGCTGGTGAATCGGTCGGCTATGGCTGCGGCTGGACCGCGGATGCGCCCAGCATGATCGCCACCGTCTCCGGCGGCTATGCCGACGGGCTGCAGCGCGCGCTGTCGAACAATGCGGTGCTGTGGGATGGCGATACCCCCTGCCCGCTGGTGGGCCGGGTGTCGATGGATCTGATCACGGTGGATATCAGCCATCTGTCCTATGTGCCGCGCGCGCTGGATATCCTTGGCCCGCATCAGACCGTGGATGATCTGGCCGATATCGCCGGCACCATCGGCTACGAGATCCTGACCGCGCTCGGCCCGCGCTACACCCGCCGCTATCAGGAGGGCGGGGCGTGAGCCCAGCCACCGGACTGCGGGGGCTGGGGCGGCCCACGCTGGCGGCCCTTGCCGCAATTGGCCGCGTGGTTCTGTTTGCGGCCAGCACCCTTGGCCACCTGCTGCGCCCGCCGTTCTACTGGCGCGAATTTGGCGCGCAGGTGCTGCAGATCGGCTGGTTCAGCCTGCCGGTCGTGGGGCTGACCGCGCTGTTCACCGGCGGCGCACTGGCCCTACAGATTTATTCCGGCGGCGCGCGTTTCAATGCCGAGGCTGTGGTGCCCAGCATCGTCGCCATCGGCATGGTGCGCGAACTTGGCCCGGTTCTGGGCGGGCTGATGGTGGCCGCCCGCGTCGCCTCGTCGATCGCGGCAGAGCTTGGCACCATGAAGGTGACCGAACAGATCGACGCGCTGACCACCCTGTCCACCAACCCGATGAAATACCTTGTGGTGCCGCGCGTGCTGGCCGCCACGCTGACCGTGCCGGTGCTGGTGGGTGTGGGCGATGCCATCGGCATCATGGGCGGCTGGCTGGTCGGCGTGACGCGGCTCGATTTCAACTCCGTCACCTACCTCAAGAACACCGTCGACTTTCTGGAGGTCTGGGATGTCGGCTCCGGCCTCGTCAAGGGCGCGGTGTTCGGCTTCATCATCGCGCTGATGGGCTGCTATCACGGCATGACCTCGGGCCGCGGCGCACAAGGCGTGGGCCGCGCCACCAAATCCGCCGTCGTCGCCGCCTCGGTGCTGATCCTCGCCGCCAACTACCTGCTGACAGAGGTGTTCTTCACCTCATGATCACTCTGTCCGGAGTCACAAAATCCTTCGGCCCCAACCCCGTGCTGCGCGGGGTTGATCTGACCCTCGCTTCGGGCAAAAGCATGGTGATCATCGGCGGATCGGGCACCGGCAAATCGGTGCTCTTGAAATGCATCCTCGGGTTGGTCACCCCCGACAGCGGCACCATCAACCTTGACGGGCAGGATGTGCAAACCGCTGAACGTGATGCCTTCCTCGCCCGCTTTGGCATGTTGTTTCAGGGCGGCGCGCTGTTCGACTCGCTCAGGGTCTGGGAAAACGTCGCCTTCCGCCTGATGCGCGGGGCCTCACGCCGCCCCAAGGAAGAGGCGCGCGCCATTGCGCTGGAAAAGCTGCGCCGCGTCGGCCTTGGTCCACAGGTCGCTGACCTGTACCCCGGCGAGCTGTCGGGCGGCATGCAAAAACGCGTGGGCCTTGCCCGCGCCATTGCGGCTGAGCCTGAAATCATCTTTTTCGACGAACCCACCACCGGGCTTGACCCGATCATGGCCGGGGTGATCAATGACCTGATCCGCGAGATTGTGGTGGAAATGGGGGCAACGGCGATGACCATCACGCATGACATGTCATCGGTCCGCGCCATCGCCGATGATGTCGCCATGCTGCATGACGGTCGCATCAAATGGACCGGCCCTGTCACGGAAATGGATGCCTGCACAGACCCTTACGTGCAACAGTTCATCCATGGCCGCGCCACCGGCCCGATCAATGCCATCCGCTAGATGGGCACCATGTTTCAGGCTGATCTGTCCTTTCTGTTTCAGCAGCCCTCGCTCTGGCGCAGCCTTGTCCAGACCCTGATCACCGCGACCCCGCTGACCATCGCCCTGTCGGCTTACGCCACCTGGCGCATCGGCGACCGCCGGGGGCTGGTGCTGATGGCGGGTGTCGCGCTCTATCTGGTCTGGATGCTCTGGCCCCTGCCGCTTGCGCCGGACCTGGTGCTGCCGGGGCGGGTGGTGTCGGTGATCGGCTGGTTCTGGCTGGTCACGTCCTGGGGGCGGCAGGCGAAATGGCACGAACCGCTGCTGCTGGTGGCCAACGGCATCGTGGTGTCAGTCCTGATCACCCTGACCCTGACCAGCGCCGTGGCGCTTGTGCGTAATCTTTTGGGCTATCACGCGCCGCTTTGACCCGCGCGCCCGGCGATGAACCGAAAGGCTTGAAGAGCGCCCCGCTTCCACGATAAGCAAAGCCATGAGCAAATCCTCCCCCAGCTTCACCTGCACTGCCTGTGGTGCTGCCCACAAGAAATGGCAGGGCCGCTGCGACGCCTGCGGCGCGTGGAACACCATTGTGGAAGAGGCCCCGCTGTCTGCCGGGCCGAAATCGCTGGGGGCCAAGGGCCGCACCATCCCGCTCACCGACCTTGCCACCGAAGAAGACCCGCCGCCCCGCGCCTCATCCGGCATTGATGAGCTGGACCGTGTGCTCGGCGGCGGGCTTGTGCCCGCCTCGGCGATTTTGGTCGGCGGCGATCCGGGCATCGGCAAATCCACCCTGCTGTTGCAAGCTGCTGCAAGTTTCGCCCGCACCGGATTGAAAATCCTGTATATTTCCGGCGAAGAGGCCGCCGCGCAAGTGCGGATGCGCGCCCAGCGTCTGGGGTTGCAGGATGCGCCCGTGGGCCTTGGGGCCGAAACCAACCTGCGCGACATCCTGACCACGCTGGACGCCGAACGCCCCGCCTTGGCAATCATCGATTCGATCCAGACGATGTGGCTCGATACGGTCGAGGCCGCCCCCGGTTCCGTCTCTCAGGTCCGCGCGGCGGCGCATGAACTGGTGACCTTTGCAAAGAAGCGTGGCGTCGCGGTGGTGCTCGTCGGCCATGTCACCAAAGAGGGCCAGATCGCCGGCCCGCGCGTGGTCGAACACATGGTCGATACCGTGCTCTATTTTGAGGGCGAGCGGGGCCATCAGTTCCGCATCCTGCGCGCGGTCAAGAACCGCTTCGGCCCGGCGGATGAGATCGGCGTGTTCGAGATGACCGGTAACGGGCTGGCACAGGTGACCAACCCCTCTGCCCTGTTCCTGTCCGACCGTGACCGCCCTGCCCCCGGATCAGCGGTGTTCGCGGGCATCGAAGGGACCCGCCCGGTACTGACCGAAATTCAGGCGCTGGTCGCCCCCTCCACCCTCGGCACGCCGCGGCGCACGGTGGTGGGCCTCGATTCGGGACGCCTGTCGACGATTCTCGCGGTGCTGGAGGCGCGCTGCGGCATCCCCTTTACCGGGCTTGATGTCTTCCTCAATGTGGCGGGTGGCTTGCGGGTCAACGAACCCGCCGCCGATCTGGCGGTGGCGGCTGCGCTGCTTTCCGCGCGTGAGGATGTGGCAATTCCGCCAGACATGGTGCTTTTCGGGGAAATCTCGCTGTCGGGCGCGCTGCGTCCAGTGGGGCAGACCGAAAACAGGTTGAAAGAAGCGTCGAAACTTGGTTTTCAGCAAGCCACCCTGCCCACGGGGTCGAAAACCGCGGGCGGAACAGATATGCGTCTGCGCGAGATGCCCGATCTGACCGCCTTTGTCGGCGAGATGTTCGGCGCAGGTTGACGCGGCACAAAGGAGCGGATGATGGAAGGCTTTACTCTGGTAGATGGCATCGTGGCGGGCGTCATCGTCCTGTCGGCGATCCTTGCCTATTCGCGCGGCCTTGTGCGTGAGGCGATGGCCATCGCAGGCTGGATCGGCGCGGCGGTGCTGGCCTTCATCTTCGCCCCCGCCGCCCAGCCGCTGATCCGCGAACTGCCGGTGGTCGGCGACTTCCTTGGCGACAGCTGCGAATTGTCGATCATCGGGGCCTTCGCCGCCGTCTTCGCCATCGGTCTTGTGATCGCCGCGCTGTTCACGCCGTTGTTTTCCAGCTTCGTCCAGCGCTCCGCCATCGGCGGCATCGATCAGGCATTGGGCTTTCTGTTCGGCGTCGCGCGTGGCGTTGTACTGGTGGCGGTGGCCTTCATCGTCTACGACCGCGCCGTTGCGGCCAACACCATTCCCATGGTCGACGCCTCGCGCTCTGCCAAGGTGTTCGCAAGCTTTCAGGCCAATATCGACAGCTCCATCCCCGCCGACGCCCCGGGCTGGATCGTGTCGCGCTACAATGACCTGACCGCCGCCTGCGCCGTGCCGGTCACCGAACCTGCCGCCGCCCCCGCCGGAAACTGACCCCGGCGGCAGCGCAGGTGCCGCATCGCAGCAAATTGACCGGCCGCATGTGCCTTTCGGCACGTGACACTGCTGTCACCATGCCGTAAAGGGTGGCCCATCACACATAGATGGAGCAGCCCACATGCGCCCCTTCCTGTCCCACCCCTTCGATGATGACAAGTTGAAGGAGGAATGCGGGATCTTCGGCGTCATCGGCGTCTCGGATGCGGCAAATTTCACGGCATTGGGCCTGCACGCCCTGCAGCACCGCGGGCAAGAGGCTGGCGGCATCGTCGCCTACCACCCCGACCACGGTTTCAACTCTGCCCGCCGCTTCGGCTATGTCCGCGACAACTTTACCAAAGCCGATGTGATGGACACCCTGCCCGGCCAGCTTGCCATCGGCCATGTCCGCTATTCCACCGCCGGGTCCAAAGGGGCCACCGCCATCCGCGACGTGCAGCCGTTCTTTGGCGAGTTTTCCATGGGCGGCTGTGCCATCGCGCATAACGGCAACCTCACCAATGCGGCTGCGCTCCGCAAGGAACTGATCGAACGCGGCTCGATCTTCCAGTCCTCCTCCGACTCTGAATGCATCATTCACCTGATGGCGCGCTCGATCCAGAAGAACCTGTCTGAACGCATCAAGGATGCGCTGCGCGCCTGCGAAGGCGCGTTCTCGGTCGTCGCGATGACCCGCACCAAACTGATCGGCGTGCGCGACAGCCTTGGCGTGCGCCCGCTGGTCCTGGGCCGCATCGGCGATTCGGGCTGGGCGCTCAGCTCGGAAACCTGCGCGCTCGACATCATCGGTGCAGACTTCGTGCGCGAGATCGACCCCGGCGAAATGGTGGTGATCGAGGGCAACAAGGTGATCTCCAGCCGCCCGTTCCACCCCGCGCAAAGCCGGTTCTGCATCTTCGAAAAGGTCTACTTCTCGCGCCCCGACAGCATCATCGGCGGCCAGTCGGTGTACGAAACCCGCCACCGCATCGGCATGGAACTGGCGATAGAGGCCCCTGTTGATGCCGATCTGGTCTGCCCGGTCCCCGATTCCGGCACCCCGGCGGCCATCGGCTACTCGCAGCAATCCGGCATCCCCTATGCCATGGGCATCATCCGCAACCAATACATGGGCCGCACCTTCATTGAACCCACGGAATCCATCCGCAACATGGGCGTGCGCCTGAAGCTCAACGTCAACCGCGCGCTGATCAAGGGCAAGCGGGTGATTCTGGTCGACGACTCGGTCGTGCGCGGCACCACCAGCCGCAAGATCAAGGACATGATCCTTGATGCCGGTGCGGCCGAGGTTCACTTCCGCATCGCCTCGCCGCCCACCGCCTGGCCGTGCTTTTACGGCGTCGACACGCCCGAACGGTCCAAACTGCTCGCCGCCACCATGACGGAAGAAGAAATGCGCGACTGGATCGGCGTCGACAGCCTGAAATTCATCTCGCTCGATGGCCTCTACCGCGCCGCAGGCGAGGCCGCAGGCCGCGACGCCCTTGCCCCCAAATTCTGCGACGCCTGCTTCTCGGGCGACTACCCCGTCACCCCGTCCGACAAAATCGCCGAAGGTTTCGAGATGAAAGAAGCGGCAGAATAACGCGCCTCTCTTCTCCCCCTCATCTGTTCCTAAATTTCCCACGGGGGGTTGCCGATTGTGCGCCATTGGTTCAAGCCCAATCGGCGACGGGGTGTGAACCCCCCGGTCCGACATCAGCCACCGGAGACGCGACATGACCCAGAAACTCGCCCTCATCACCGGCGCCTCTCGCGGCCTTGGTGCTGCCCTCGCCGAACAGCTGGCCCTGCGCGGCTGGCATGTCGTCGCCGTCGCCCGCACCGTGGGCGGGCTCGAAGACCTTGATGACCGGGTCAAAGCCGCAGGCCTGCCCGGCGCGGGGGGCCTGACGCTCGCCCCGATGGATGTGACCAATGAAGACGCGATGCGCCAGCTCTGCCGCTCCATCCATGACCGCTGGGGCGGGTTGCAGCTCTGGGCGCATACGGCGGTACATGCCACAGCCCTTGCCCCGGCACCTTCGCTCGACATGAAGGATCTCGACAAATCGCTGGCCACCAACCTGCGCGCGACGGCTTTCCTGATCACCATGCTGGACCCGCTGTTGCGCGCAAAAACCGGCACCGCGATGTTTTTCGATGATCCGGTGGCGGGGCAGAAATTCGGCGCGGCTTACGGGGCCAGCAAGGCCGGGCAGATCGCGCTGGCCCGCAACTGGCAGGCCGAATCAGCGCGCATCGGCCCGCGGGTGCTGGTGGAAACCCCGCGCCCGATGCCCACAGCCGTGCGCGCCCGCTTCTACCCCGGCGAAGACCGCGCACCCTTGATCGCGCCACGGGATGAAGCGGCACGCCTGATCGCCCTGATCTGACGCCCCCCCACCGGCAAAAGGCGCGGCTGACACTCTTGGGTAGGGCGGGGGTCTCCCCGCCGCCACCGTCAAGCCTGCGTCATTCCAATGCCGCCGCCATCGCGCCCCACAATGCCTCCACCGGCTCCACCCCGATGGACAGGCGCAAAAACCCCTCGGGCACCGCGTCGCCCCAGCGCGCCCGGCGCTCGCCCGCCGAATGGGTGCCGCCAAAGCTGGTCGACCGCACCATATAGGGGCAGCGCTCCAGAAACCGCTCGGCCACGGTGGCGTTTTCCAGCGTCATGCCGATCAGAAAGCCGAACCCCTGCATCTGCTGGCGTGACAGCGCATAAGACGGGTCATCCGCCAGCCCCGGATAGCGCAGGCTGCGCACCGCGCCATGCTCTGCCAGCCGCGCGGCGATGACGGCAGCCGAAGAACACATCCGCTCCAGCCGCACCTCCAGCGTCTCCAGCCCGCGGTGCACCAGCCAGGCCTCCATGCTGCCCGGAACCGACCCCGACAGCCGACGCCAGTCGCGCACCCGCGCCATGCGGGTGGCATCGCGCCCTGCGACATGGCCGAACAGCGCATCGGAATGACCAGCGGGTGCCTTGGTATCGGCGGCCACCACCAGATCGGCCCCCAGATCCAGCGGGCGCTGCAGCAGCGGCGTCATCGTGGTGTTGTCCACAATCACGATGGCCCCCGCCGCATGGGCGCGGGCGCAGACACCCTCTATATCCACCACATCCAGTCCGGGGTTAGACGGGGTTTCCAGATAGACCACCGCCGCCCCGGAGAAATCTGCGTCCGCATAGTCCAGCGTCTTGATCTGCACCACATCGACGCCCAGCGGGGCCAGAAACCCCTCTGACAGCACCCGCGTCACGTAATAGCCGTCGGATGGCAGGATCACCCGGTCGCCCGCGCGCAGGCTGGCAAACAGCGCCGCCGATATCGCGCCCATGCCGCTTGGAAAGGTCACAGTTTCCGCGTCTTCCAGCAGCGACAGCTGCGCCTCCACCGCCTCCCATGTGGGCGTGCCGTTGCGGGCATAGATATAGGGCGCGCCCTGCACTTCGGGCAGATGATAGCTGGTCGATGTGGTCAGCGGCAGCGACACCGGATCGCCCTTGGCCAAGCTGTCGCTGCGGTGGTGCAGCATCTGCGCCAACCGGCGCTGCATGTCGGTATCCATCTGGACAAGCCCCTTTGGTTTCGGGGGCATCATCGGTCGGCCCCTGCGCAAAGGCAAGGGCAGCCAGACCAGCGGCAAGTGTTAAAAATCCGTTAAACCAAAACGGCCAAGCCCTTGATATATAGGGGCCTGACCGCGTGTAGCACAGGGGGGAAATCCCCGGCCAAGGTCAGCCTTTCCGGCGGGAAACCCCCGCCGGAAAGGCCGGATATGGGGCCTTACTCGGCCACAGTCACCCGCTCCATCCGGTCGGGATCGCTGACCTCACCATTGCCGCCGTCGCCCTTCTTGATGGCATCGACGACCTCCATCCCCGAGATCACCCGGCCCACAACCGTATACTGGCCGTTCAGGAACTCACCGGGGGCGAACATGATGAAGAACTGGCTGTTGGCGCTGTCAGGGCTCTGGCTTCGGGCCATGCCGACGACGCCCCGCTCAAAGCTCAGCCCGGAAAACTCCGCCGGCAGATCGGGGCGCGAAGACCCGCCCATCCCCGCCATCGTGGTATCCCCGTCCGCCTTGCCGTAAGCCACGTCGCCGGTCTGGGCCATGAAGCCATCGATGACGCGGTGGAACACCACACCATCATAGGCGCCTTCAGCCGCCAGTGCCGTGATCTGCTCCACATGTTTGGGGGCCACATCCGGCAGCATATCGATCACGATCTGCCCGGACGTGCTGCCCGCAACCTCGATCACCAGATTTGGCCCCGGCCCGTCTTCGGCCTGCGCCATCACCGGGGTGGCGAACTGGCTGATGCCATAGCCACCCACAACCGCCAGACCAAGGGCGAAAATCCCGCCCGCTATGAAACGATCACGCGACATCGGCGGCCACCCGTACTGTGATCATCCGGTCCGGCGCTGCTGGTGGTTCACCCTTGGCGATCTTGTCCACATGTTCCATCCCCGAGATCACCCGGCCATAGACGGTGTACTGGTTGTTCAGAAAATGGTTGTCGGCAAAGTTGATGAAAAACTGGCTGTTGGCCGAATTCGGGTTCTGGCTGCGCGCCGCGCCCAAGGTGCCCCGGTCATGCGGCAGTTTGGAGAATTCCGCCGGCAGATCCGGCAGATCGGACCCACCCGTGCCTGCCCGGCGCAGGTTGAAGTTGTTTTCCATATTGCCGTTTTCCACGTCGCCGGTCTGCGCCATGAAACCGTTGATCACGCGGTGAAAGCACACATTGTCATAGGCCTTGGCGCGGGCGAGTTCCTTCATCCGCGCGGTATGCTTGGGGGCCACATCGGCCAGCAGTTCGATCACCACTTCGCCGTCTTTCAGCGTCAGGATGATGGTGTTTTCTGGGTCTTTGATCTCGGCCATCGGTGTTGGCTCCTTACTGTTGTCTGGCCCGGAACCTAATGTCCGGGGCCGGATATGGAAAGGGGGCCTTGTGCAGATCGGTTGACCTGCGCGGCATTCCGGCGGAAACAGGGGGCGGTATTTCGACAGGGGAGTCCGAAATGGGCTGGAAAACACTCGACGACATCGGTCTGGCTGGCAAAACCGTGCTGGTCCGCGTTGACATCAACGTGCCGATGGAGGCCGGTCGCGTGACCGACACCACCCGGATCGACAAGATCCGGCCCACGGTCGAGGACATCATCGCGCGCGGCGGGCGGGTGGTTCTGCTGGCACATTTCGACCGGCCCAAGGGCAAGGTGGTGCCGGACATGAGCCTTGGCCACATCGCGGGCGCGCTGGAGCAAAGCCTTGGCCGCAAGGTGGTGTTCAGTGCGCAGAGCACAGGTGCTGTGGCGGCAGAGGCGATTGCCGGGGCCGAACCCGGGGATGTGGTGCTGCTGGAAAACACCCGCTTTCACCCCGGCGAGGAAAAGAACGATCCGGCCTTTGCCGCCGAACTGGCGGCGTTGGGCGATGTCTTTGTGAATGATGCGTTTTCCGCTGCGCATCGCGCCCATGCTTCGACCGAAGCACTTGCCCGGCGGCTGCCAGCCGCCGCGGGCCGGTTGATGGAGGCGGAGCTGAAGGCGCTGGAAGCCGCCCTTGGCACGCCCAAACGCCCGGTGGTGGCGGTTGTGGGCGGGGCCAAGGTGTCCACCAAGCTGGACCTGTTGGGCAATCTGGTGACCAAGGTCGATCATCTGGTGATCGGCGGCGGCATGGCGAATACGTTTCTGGTGGCGCAGGGGATCGAGGTTGGCAAATCGCTGGCAGAACGCGACATGGCCGACACCGCGCGCGAGATTCTGGGCAAGGCCAAGGCTGCGGGCTGCACCATTCACCTGCCGGTCGATGTGGTGGTGGCGCGGGAGTTCAAGGCCAATGCCGCGCATGATGTGGTGGCGGCAGATGCCTGCCCCGCCGATGCGATGATTCTGGATGCCGGGCCGATGAGCGTGGCCACCATCGTCAAGGTGTTTGAGGCATCTGAAACCCTGATCTGGAACGGCCCGCTTGGCGCGTTCGAGCTGACGCCGTTTGACGCAGCCACCAATGCGGCAGCAAAATCGGCGGCGGCGCTGACGCGCGAGGGCAAGCTGATTTCGGTCGCCGGGGGCGGCGATACGGTCTCCGCGCTCAATCAGGCGGGGGCGGCGGCGGATTTCACCTTTATCTCCACCGCTGGCGGGGCGTTCCTTGAGTGGATGGAGGGCAAAGACCTGCCCGGCGTGGCGGCGCTGACCGCATAGACAACGCGCGACGGACGAAGGCCCGCATTTCAATGTGTTAGCGCCACCACGATTGCGGGACCGCCTGCATCGGGGTATCCAAAGCCAAATCGACAGTGTTTTTACAAGGATCACCGACATGACTTTCGCGCAGGCTGCTGACCAGATCGGCAAGGGGAACGGGTTTATCGCCGCACTGGACCAGTCCGGCGGATCAACGCCAAAGGCGCTTAAGCTGTATGGCATGGCGGAGGATGCCTATTCGGGCGAGGCGGCGATGTATGACATGATCCACGCCATGCGCTCGCGCATCATCAAATCACCCGCCTTCACCGGCGACAAGGTGGTGGGTGCGATCCTGTTTGAGCAGACCATGGACCGCGACATCGACGGCATTCCGACCGCGCAGTTCCTGTGGGACCAGCGCGGCGTGGTGCCGTTCCTGAAGATCGACAAAGGGCTGGAGGCAGAGGCCGACGGCGTGCAGCTGATGAAGCCGATGCCGGATCTGGAGACGCTTCTGGCGCGGGCCAAGGGGCTGGGGGTGTTCGGCACCAAGGAACGCTCGGTCGTGAATGCGGCCAATGCCAAGGGCATCGCCGCGATTGTGGCCCAGCAGTTTGCGGTTGGGGAACAAGTGGCCGCCGCCGGTCTGATGCCGATACTGGAGCCGGAGGTCACGATTTCCATCGCCGACAAGCCAGAGGCCGAGGCGCTGTTGCAAGAGGAAATCCTCAAGCACCTCAACGCCCTGCCCGCCGACCGCAAGGTGATGCTGAAACTGTCGCTGCCCTCGGTCGACGGGTTCTATGCGCCGCTGGTCGATCATCCGCGGGTGCTGAAAGTGGTGGCGCTGTCGGGCGGGCACAGCCGCGAGGCTGCCAACGCCATTCTGTCACGCAACCGGGGCATCATCGCCAGCTTCAGCCGCGCACTGACCGAAGGCCTGTCGGCACAGCAATCTGATGCTGAATTTGATGCGGTGCTTGGCCGCGCCATCGACAGCATTCACGCGGCCTCTGTCGCGGGCTGACCGCGCCCCCGGGGCATTAAGAAATGTGATCGGAATTCCCCGCGCGGGGGATTCCCTTTGCGAATCAGATGTGTCATCACTTGTGAAAGGCCGGAAGACACGGCCTGAAGGGGCAGACAGATGACGGCACAGGGCAAACGCCTGCCGATCGGCGGCATTCTCTATCTGATGATGGCCTTCATGCTGGGGGCCTATTTCACCTTTGCCGCCGTGCAAGGCGATTACGGCGTGTTCCGCCAGGTCCAGATCCGGGCCGAGGCCGAGGCGCTGCGGGTCGAACGCGACCGGCTGTATCAGGATCTGGCCAAAATCAGCAACCTGACCGCGCGTCTGTCGGACCGCTTTCTGGATGTTGATCTGCTGGATGAACAGGTGCGCGATGTGCTGGGCTATGTGCGTGCCGATGAAATCGTGATCCGCTAAACCCTTTTCCCTGCCCCACAGGCCCGCCCTTCCGGCGGGCTTTTTCATGCGCCTTCCGGGGCGCATTTTTTGTTTTGCCCAATAAAACCCGATAGGCTATGAATGGTTTAACACTAAACTATCCTAGCCACTGACGGGAGGGTGCCGCATATGGCCGCCAAGAAACCAGCCGAGAGGCCGAACGCCTCGAAGGAAGAGTTGCTGAAATACTACCGCGAGATGCTGCTGATCCGCAGGTTCGAGGAAAAGGCCGGGCAGCTGTACGGCATGGGCCTGATCGGCGGCTTCTGCCACCTGTATATCGGGCAGGAAGCGGTGGTCGTGGGCCTTGAGGCTGCGGCCAAAGAGGGTGACAAGCGCGTCACCAGCTACCGCGACCACGGCCATATGCTGGCCTGCGGCATGGACCCAAAGGGCGTCATGGCGGAACTGACCGGGCGCATCGGCGGCTATTCCAAGGGCAAGGGCGGCTCGATGCACATGTTCTCGAAAGAGAAGCATTTCTACGGCGGCCACGGCATCGTCGGCGCGCAGGTGCCGCTGGGGGCCGGTCTGGCCTTCGCCGACAAGTATCTGGGCAATGACAACGTGACCTTCACCTATTTCGGCGACGGCGCTGCCAATCAGGGCCAGGTCTACGAGGCCTATAACATGGCCGAACTATGGAACCTGCCAGTGATTTTCGTGATCGAAAACAACGGCTACGCCATGGGCACCTCTGTCAAACGGTCGACCAAATCGCCGTCCCTGTGGGAACGCGGTGCCGCTTATGGCATCAAGGGCGAAGCGGTGGATGGCATGGATGTGCTGGCCGTGAAGGCCGCCGGAGAAAAGGCGGTTGCCGCCTGCCGCGCGGGTCAGGGGCCCTATATCTTAGAGATGATGACCTATCGCTATCGCGGCCATTCGATGTCGGACCCGGCAAAGTACCGGACCCGCGAAGAAGTGGAGAAAATGCGCTCTGAGAAGGACGCCATCGAACATGTGCGCGACCTGCTGCTGCAAGGCGGCCTTGCCAGCGACGAAGACCTGAAAGCCATCGACAAAGAGATCAAGGCGCAGGTCAACGAATCCGCCGAATTCGCCAAAGACAGCCCAGAGCCTCCGGTTGAGGAACTCTGGACCGACATCTACGCCTGAGGGGGAACACGACATGGCAACCGAAGTATTGATGCCCGCGCTTTCCCCGACGATGGAAGAAGGCACACTGGCCAAATGGCTGGTAAAAGAAGGCGATGCGGTGAAATCCGGCCAGATTCTGGCCGAGATCGAAACCGACAAGGCCACGATGGAGTTTGAGGCCACCGATGAGGGGATCATCGGCAAGCTGCTGATCACCGAGGGCACCGCCGGGGTGAAAGTGAACACCCCGATTGCGGTGATCGTCGAAGAAGGCGAAACCGTCAGCGACACCCCCGCGCCGAAGGTGGCCGAAGCGGTTGCCCCGGCAGCAGAGGCCCCGCCTTCGGTGCCCGCACAAGCCGCCGCTCCTGCGCCCGCGCCCGTCGTGGCCGCCAAAGGCTGGCCGCACACCGACCTGCCAGAAGGGCCGACGAAGACGATGACCGTCCGCGAAGCCCTGCGCGAGGCGATGGCGGAAGAAATGCGCCGCGATCCCAATGTCTTCCTGATGGGGGAAGAGGTTGGCGAATACCAAGGTGCCTACAAGATCAGCCAAGGGTTGCTCGATGAATTCGGGGCCAAGCGCGTGGTCGATACCCCGATCACCGAGCACGGCTTTGCCGGCATCGCGGTCGGGGCCAGCTGGGGTGGCCTGCGCCCCATTGTCGAGTTCATGACCTTCAACTTCGCCATGCAGGCGATTGACCATATCATCAACTCGGCGGCCAAGACGCTGTACATGTCGGGCGGCCAGATGGGCAGCCCGATGGTGTTCCGTGGCCCGAACGGCGCCGCCGCCCGCGTGGGCGCGCAGCATTCCCAGGATTATTCGGCATGGTACGCGGCCATTCCGGGCCTGCGCGTCTGCATCCCCTATTCTGCGGCTGATGCCAAAGGCCTGCTGAAATCGGCGATCCGCGACCCGAACCCGGTGATCTTCCTTGAGAATGAAATCCTGTACGGCCGCAGCTTTGACGTGCCAACCGATCCGGATTTCACCATTCCCTTCGGTAAGGCGTCGATCATCCGCGAAGGTAGCGATGTAACCATCGTCAGCTTTGGGATCGGTGTGGCACATTCCTTGCTGGCAGCGGATGAACTGGCGAAAGACGGCATCAACGCCGAAGTAATCAACCTGCGCACCCTGCGCCCGATTGATTACGATACGGTGCTGGCATCGGTGCAAAAGACCAACCGCTGCATCACGGTGGAAGAAGGTTTCCCCGTGGGGTCGATCGGCGACCATATGGCCAGCACGATCATGCAGCGTGCGTTCGACTATCTGGACGCGCCCGTCATCACCTGCACCGGCAAGGATGTGCCGATGCCCTATGCGGCGAACCTTGAAAAATTCGCGTTGATCACCCCGGCGGAAATCGCTGCCGCGGTGAAATCTGTCTGCTACCGCTAAGGAGAGCGCATCATGGCAACCGAAATCCTGATGCCCGCGCTGTCTCCCACGATGGAAGAGGGCACGCTGGCCAAATGGCTGGTCAAAGAGGGCGATGTGGTGAAATCCGGCCAGATTCTGGCCGAGATCGAAACCGACAAGGCGACGATGGAGTTTGAAGCGACCGATGAAGGCACCATCGGCAAGCTGCTGGTGGCCGAAGGCACATCGGGGGTGAAGGTGAACGCCGCCATCGCCGTGCTGCTGGAAGAGGGGGAGGATGCCTCTACCACTGTAGCTGCACCCGCAGCCGCGAAACCGGCGGAAGCTGCCCCGGCAGCGGCTCCCGCCGCTGCGGCACCCGCTGCCCCTGCCGCCGCTCCGGCGGCGTCGGGCGCGCGGGTCTTCGCTTCACCGCTCGCGCGGCGGATCGCCAGGGAAAAAGGTCTGGACCTGACCGCGGTTCAGGGCTCCGGCCCGCATGGCCGCATCGTGCGCGCCGATGTCGAAGGCGCGCAAGCGGCACCGAAGGCCACCGCTGCGGCCCCTGCCCCGGCAGCAGCTGCAGCCCCTGCGGCGGCGGCCCCAGCCAAGGGCGCAATGCCCACCGGCCCGTCCACGGAAACCGTGCTGAAAATGTACGCCGACCGTGACTTCACCGAGGTGGCACTGGACGGCATGCGCCGCACCATCGCCGCCCGGCTGACCGAGGCCAAGCAGACCATCCCGCATTTCTACCTGCGCCGCGACGTGCAGCTGGATGCGCTGATGGAGTTCCGGGGCAACCTGAACAAATCGCTCGAATCGCGTGGCGTGAAACTGTCGGTCAATGACTTCATCATCAAGGCCTGTGCCCAGGCGCTGCAAGCCGTGCCGGATTGCAACGCGGTCTGGGCTGGCGACCGGATCCTGAAGCTGAAGCCATCGGATGTGGCGGTTGCTGTCGCGATTGAAGGCGGCTTGTTCACCCCCGTTCTGCGCGATGCCGACAAGAAGTCGCTTTCGGCACTGTCGGCCGAGATGAAGGATCTGGCTGGACGGGCGAAAACCAAAAAGCTGGCCCCGCACGAATATCAGGGCGGCAGCTTTGCGATCTCGAACCTCGGGATGATGGGGATCGACAATTTCGACGCCGTCATCAACCCGCCGCATGGCTCGATCCTTGCGGTAGGCGCAGGCGTGAAAAAGCCGGTGGTCAAGGCGGATGGCACGATTGGTGTGGCCACCGTGATGTCGATGACCCTGTCGGTTGATCACCGGGTGATCGACGGTGCCCTTGGGGCCGCGTTCCTGAAAGCGGTGATCGAGGCGCTGGAAAACCCGATGACGATGCTGGCCTGATCCATGTCCCCCGCCCGGCGCTACGCCGGGTTGGGGAGGTCGGGACATTGAGTATTTAGATCAAGATGAAGCCCGGAGTGCGCGCGCGCCCCGGGCTTCATCTTGATCTAA
Source organism: Pseudotabrizicola sp. (assembly GCF_030656345.1). Classification (GTDB taxonomy): domain Bacteria; phylum Pseudomonadota; class Alphaproteobacteria; order Rhodobacterales; family Rhodobacteraceae; genus Pseudotabrizicola. The sequence goes on from NZ_JAUSNR010000010.1 coordinate 181,225, forward strand.
ATACTCAATAGCAACAGCGTCATCCGCGCACGGGCGGCAGAGCATAGGCAGGTCCGGCTTTAGCCGCTGATCACTTGATCCATGGTGATCGACGGGTTCGAGCACCCCGCCTCGCCCACCACACGCGCGGGTACACCGGCCACAGTTTTGCACGGCGGCACATCCTGCAACACCACCGACCCGGCGGCGATGCGCGAGCAATGGCCGATGCTGATATTGCCCAGCACCTTGGCCCCGGCCCCGATCAGCACTCCATCGCCGATCTTGGGGTGACGGTCGCCGTCTTCCTTGCCCGTGCCGCCCAGGGTGACCGAATGCAGCATCGAGACATTGTCGCCCACCACAGCCGTTTCACCGATCACGATGGAATGGGCATGGTCGATCATGATGCCACGCCCGACCTTGGCCGCCGGGTGGATATCGACGCCAAACACCTCGCTCACCCGCATCTGCACAAAATAGGCCAGATCGCGCCGCCCATGGGTCCAGAGCCAGTGGCCGACCCGGTAGGCCTGCACCGCCTGATAGCCCTTGAAGAACAGGATCGGCTGCAGATAGCGGTGGCAGGCCGGGTCGCGGTCGAACACCGCCATCAGGTCGGCACGCGCCGCCGCCCCCAGATCGGGGTCTTCGCGGTAGGCCTGATCGGCGATTTCGCGCAAGATCTGCTCGCCCATTTCCGGCGAGGCCAGCTTGAACGAAAAGCGGTAGGCGAGCGCCTGTTCCATTGTCGGATGATGCAAAAGCGACGAATGGATCAGCCCGCCAAGCAGCGGATCATCCTTGATCGCCGTCTCTGCCTCGTCACAGACCCGGTTCCAGACCGGATCGAGGGGCGACAGTTTCAGTTTGCGCTCGGCCATGGCACGATCCTTTCGCAGTGTCGGTCTGAAATGTAGCAGGTTGCGCGCCGGTTCAACAGCCCGTCTGTAAAAACCTGAGGATGAGGCTTTACATTCCAAAGTATTTTTGTAAGGTATTCCTACAGCCAGTCCGGACGGGCCAGCCAAGACCATGATCGCAAAGATTGATCCCTGTCCGAAGGAACCCACATCATGACAGCTCACCCCGCCCGTACCGTGCCGGTTGTGCCGGATTTCTCTGAACTTCTGCGCCAGTCGCTGGCCGGTTTTGCGCCCAATGATCTGCTGGGTGCGATGCTTGATCGTCTGGAGGGCCGCGCATGAACGCCCTGACCGATATGAGCCAGCTTGCCGCCGCGATTCCGCTGCACGACGCCACCGCGCTGACCGAAGGCGGGCGCGAGGCGCGCATCCTGCTGAATGGCATGGTCTATTCGCTGCGCATCACCCGGCAGGGCAAACTGATCCTGACAAAATGAAGGGGGCCGTCTGGCCCCCCTATCCGTTCAGATAGCGGCGCAGGGCTGCAATGTCATCGCGCATCACGCCGTGCCCTGCCCCCGGATAGACCCGCATGTCCACCGCTGCCCCCATGCCGCGCAGGGCAGCGGCGCTGTCCTCAACCCGCGTCAATGGGATATGCGGATCGCGCTGATGGACAGACATCCAGACCCGCCCGCCGCGTTGCCCGCGATAGTCCAGCCGTTTTCCCGCATGGCCATACAGCGCCGGATCAGGCGCGCCCTGATCCGCCAGCCCGACCAGCCCGCCGGAAAACGCGAACACGCCTGCCAGCCCCTGCCCTTCGCGGGCAAAGGCCTCCAGCGCCAGACAGGCCCCCTGGCTGAAGCCACAAAGCCAGATCGACCCGCGCGCAAGGCCCGCCTGTTCCAGCCGGGCCACAGCTGCCGCCACCTCGGCCAGTCCGCGCTGCACAAAGGGCTCCATCTGTGCGGCGGGGGCCAGAAAACTGCTGGGCCACCAACTGTTTCCCGGCGCTTGCGGTGCGACTGCTGCCACATCGGGCAAAGCCGCGTGGTCCAGCAGCGACAGGATGTCACCCGCCGACCCGCCGCGCCCGTGCAGCATCACCAGCCCCTGCGCAGCACCTGTGGGCAGATGCGCGATCACGACCGCACCCGCAGCGGCGGCAGCACCCGCTCGATCCGCGCGCGCATCGGTTCATATTGCGGCGGCAGCTTCAGCGCCTGACCCAGACGGTCGGCGGCTTCATCAATCGCAAAGCCCGGCGGGTCAGTGGCAATCTCGAACAGCACCCCGCCCGGTTCGCGGAAATAGATCGCGTTGAAATACTGCCGGTCGGTCACAGGGGTCGTCCGGTGGCCGGCACTTGCCAGCCGCTCCATCCACTCCAGTTGATCCGCATCATCGCGGGCGCGAAAAGCCACGTGATGGATGGTGCCCGCCCCCTGCCTGCCGGCCTGCGCGCCCTCGACCCGGATCACATCCACGATCCGCCCGCGCCCGGCCCCCGGCACGACCAGCCGGTGGCGCTCGGTGGCGCCGTCCTGCTCGCTGCCCGTGAGCTGGTAGCCGAACACATCGCTCAGCAGACGCAGCGTGCGCTCCGGATCACGTACCCACAGGGTGACGGAATGAAAGCCATGCGTATCGGTGGCCTCGGTGCTTTCGATCAGCTCCACCGGCGCGCCGTCTGGGTCGCGCAGCGTGACGACCCGCTCGCCAAAGCGCAGGCCCGCACCTGCGGTGGTATGGCCTGCCACCGCAAGATCGTCGGTGATCCGGTCGAAGTCTGCCGTCGGAATGGCATAGGCATAGGCCGAAGCCATGCCCGGCCCCGCCCGCCCCGGACCGGAATCGGCAAAGGGAAAGAAGGTCAGGATCGTGCCGGGGCTGCCAGCCGCATCGCCGTAATACAGATGGTAGGTGCCGGGATCATCGAAGTTCACGGTTTTCTTGACCAGCCTCTGGCCCAGCGTTTCGGTGAAGAAATCGACATTGGGTTGCGGTGCGCCAGAAATGGCGGTGACATGGTGAAGTCCTGGAATGGTGGTCATTTTGCCCTCCTGTCGCCCCGGAGCGGGGCTTTGGAGCTAAGTTAGCTGCAAACCACCCGCAGATAAGGCCGATTTCAACACGGATTCTGTGCGCTGTCGCACAAAAAAGGGAGGTCAGGCGACCTGACCCGCAATCCACTCGCGAAAGGCAATCAGCGGCGGGCGCTGTGGCACATCGCGCGGCCAGACCAGATAATAGCTGCCCAGACCGTGCCCCTGCGCGGGCCATGCCGGCACCAGTCTGCCATCGTGCAACGCGTCCCCGATCAGGAACAGCGGCAACAGCGCAACCCCCATGCCATGGATTGCCGCCTGCGTCATGGTGGCGAACTGGTCAAACACCATCCCCACCGGGCGCTGCCCCGGCACGCCTTGCTGCGCCAGATAGCGGCCCCAGGCCCCGGGACGGCTTTCCAGTTGCAGCAGCGGCAGGGCCAGCAACGCCTCAACCTCCGCGACAGGTTCCGCCAAGACCCCGGGCGCGCAGACCGGCAGCACGACCTCTTCCAGCAGCAGCAGATGCTCGGCCCCCGGCCAGTCGGCCCGCCCGAAGTGGATGGCGGCGTCAAAGCCTTCCGTCGCAAAATCAAAGGTCCGCAACCGGGTCGACAGGTTGACCGTCACCCCGGGATGCCGCCGCGCAAAATCCGGCAGGCGCGGGGCCAGCCATTGCACCCCGAATGCGGGCAGGATCGCCAGCGACAACCCGCCGCCGCCCGGATTGGCGCGCAGCCGCAACGATGCCTGTGACAGCGCCGTCAGATGCACCCGCACATGGCGCACGTAGTCCTGCGCCGCCGGTGTTAGCCGCAGCCGCTGCCGTTCGCGGATGAACAGTGCTACGCCCAACTGCCCCTCCAGCCCCTGCAACGCCCGGCTGACCGCGCCTTGGGTCAGCGACAGCTCTGCCGCCGCCGCGGATGCGGTGCCAAGCCGGTCCACCGCCTCCAGCGCCATCAGGGCAGGCATCGATGGCAACAAGCGGCGCGGGCCAATCATGCATTTTCCTCATGAACCAGTGACTTGGTTTCGATAGCATCCCCCGGCCTTCCGGGCAATAACCGGCAGGCCGCGCGGTCACTGCAGGCCACTACAGGGTCCGCGTGTCCAGCGACCTTGTCATGCGCCAAAGCGATACCTTTCGTCCCGCCGCAACCCATGCCACACTGATCCGAACCGGAGGATGCCATGAGCCTTGATACCCCGAAGCTGAAAGCCAAAGATGCCCCCGATCTGGGCCGTTTCGATTGGGAAGATCCTTTCCGCCTCAACGACCAGCTGACCGAGGAAGAGCGCATGTTGCGCGATGCCGCCCGGGCTTACGCACAGGAAAAGCTGCAGCCACGCGTCATCCAAGCCTACCGCGAGGAATCGACCGACCCTGAGATCTTCCGCGAGATGGGCGAAATGGGCCTGCTGGGCGTGACCGTGCCGGAAGAATACGGCGGGCTGGGCGCGTCTTACGTCGCCTATGGTCTGGTCGCGCGCGAGGTGGAGCGGGTGGATTCCGGCTATCGCAGCATGATGAGCGTGCAATCGTCGCTGGTGATGTATCCGATCTACGCCTATGGCACCGAAGCCCAGCGGCAGAAATACCTGCCAAAACTGGCTTCCGGCGCATGGATCGGCTGCTTTGGCCTGACCGAACCCGATGCCGGGTCTGACCCTGCGGGCATGAAGACCGTGGCGAAGAAAACCGCCAATGGCTACGTGCTCAACGGGGCCAAGATGTGGATCTCGAACGCGCCGATCGCCGATGTGTTTGTGGTCTGGGCCAAGTCTGAGGCGCATGGCGGCAAGATCAAGGGCTTTGTGCTGGACAAGGGCACGAAGGGGCTGTCGGCGCCGAAGATCGGCGGCAAGCTGTCCCTGCGGGCCAGCATCACCGGTGAGATCGTGTTGAAGGATGTTGAGGTCGGCGAAGACGCCCTGCTGCCGCATGTCGAAGGGCTGAAAGGCCCGTTCGGCTGTCTCAACCGGGCGCGCTATGGCATTGCCTGGGGGGTGATGGGGTCGGCCGAGTTCTGTATGCACGCCGCCCGTAACTATGGGCTGGACCGCAAGCAGTTCGGCAAGCCGCTGGCGCAGACCCAGCTGTTCCAGCTGAAGCTGGCCAATATGATGACCGAGATCAGCCTTGGCCTGCAGGGCTGTCTGCAGGTGGGTCGGCTGATGGATCAGGCCAACGCCGCGCCCGAGATGATTTCGATCATCAAGCGCAACAATTGCGGCAAGGCGCTCGATGCCGCCCGCTGGGCACGTGACATGCATGGCGGCAATGGCATTCAGGAAGATTATCAGATCATGCGCCATATGGTGAACCTAGAAACGGTAAACACCTATGAAGGCACCCATGACGTGCATGCCCTGATCCTGGGCCGCGCCATCACCGGATTGCAGGCGTTTTTCTGACCCCGGCCACACAGATCGCGGCCGCCGTTCTTCGGCGTCTGCGACCGCAAAATCAATAGAAGTTTCGACGTTAGCCGAAGCTTAAGAGACCCCGGCGCATCCTGTACCGACAAAAGATGTGCACGCCCGGCCATGCAGGGTGGCTCGGTGCGGAGGGGACGGATGACGCGGACAAACCTGTCAGGCTGGCTTGCGCAGAACCGCAAACGGGGTGTTGGACGGCCTGATGTGACCGTTGGCCTGCGCTCTGCGCCCCGCCCCCGCGTCGGGTCTGGCAAGGCCGGGAATATGAGTATTTTTGTCAAGATGAAGGCAAAGGGCTTTCGCCGCTGTCCGGGTTTTCTTTGCGCAACAGGCAACCGTTCCCGAAGCGCCATCCATGCCACCTGACCGGCTGAAAACCGCAGAGGCCGCGGCCCTCGACGGCCCGGGCCGCATCATTGTCATCGGCGCATCCACCGGCGGCGTCGAAGCGCTGTATACCTTGCTTGCAAGTTTCCCCGCGGATTGCCCCCCCACGCTTGTGGTGCAGCATATGCGCCCCGGCTATGTCGAAGGATTTGTCGCCGGGCTGAACCGGGTCTGCGCTGCCGAGGTGGTTCAGGCGCAGGACCGGCAGCTGCTGCGTCCGGGGCAGGTTCACGTCGCGCCGGCGGGCAGCCTGCATCTGTGTCTTGTCGCCAACCCTGTCCTGTCGATCCGGCTGACAGAGGCCCCGCCGGTACATGGCCACCGCCCGGCGGTCGACCCGCTGTTTTTGTCCGCCGCCCGGCTGCGCCCCGCCCCGGTCGCCGCCTTGCTGACCGGAATGGGACGCGACGGCGCAGAAGGTCTGCTGCAGATCCGTCTGGCCGGGGGGCATACCATTGCGCAGGATCAGGCAAGCTCTGTCGTTTACGGAATGCCGGGTGCCGCGCGCGACCTTGGGGCGGCCGATCAGATTCTGCCGCTTTCGTCCATCGCCGCCGCCTTGCTGCGGCTGGCCGGCCCACAGATTTCAGACAGGCGGATCAGCTGATGCAAAGCGGCGAACGGCTTCGAATTGTGATTCAGGGCGAGTATATCATCTCGTCCGATCCGCAGGATGTACTGTCCACCATTCTGGGGTCCTGTGTCGCCGCGTTTCTGCGCGATCCGGTGGCGGGTGTGGGCGGGTTGAACCATTTTCTATTGCCCGGAAATGACCCGAATGACCGCAATGCGATGAAATACGGGCTGAATGCCATGGAATTGCTGATCAACAGCCTGATCAGCAGCGGCGCACGGCGGGACCGGCTTGAAGGCAAGCTGTTCGGCGGCGGGCGTATGGTCCCCGGCCTGACCGATATCGGCGCTGCCAACGGGCGCTTTGCCGAAGAATTCCTGCGGCGTGAAGGCATCCGCTACCTCGGCGGCAGTCTGGGTGGCGATCACGGGCGCAAGATCCGGGTCTGGCCGGTTTCGGGTCAGGTTCAGCAGATGAAGATGCCGACCACTGCGGTGAAGGAAGTGGTGGTCGCACCGCCGCCACGCACCGAAATCGTGCTGTTCTGAAAACCGGCATCCATAGGTGGATGCCGGCTGTCAGACGGTCAGAACAGGACAATCTGGGGCTGGACCGCCGGCTGCTGCTTGTCGCGCAAGGCCTGAGTCAGGCTTTGCAGGCGCGGAAGCTCCACCAGCACATCGATATGGGGATCAGGGTCGTCCGGCAGGCGTGACGCCAGCCCGATCAGGATATCGGACAAACCTGTCAGCTCCTGGATCATCAGATCCAGAGACTGCAGGCGCGACCTGCTCAAACTGTTCAGATCGGCCAGAGCAGCGCCATCCTGCCGGTCAATCCCCAGCATGACAGCTTCGACCTCCCGCAGATTTTGCGTGATGCGCAGCAGATGCTTTCCACTGCGCAGCACCGCGAGCCGACCGCTCAACGCAGGGCTCTCACCGACAAAGACCGGATTGATCTCTGGCGCAATGCCAGTACGGTCAGACATCAAAGCGGGCCCACAACCTTTTCGATGCAATCCCGCATCCCCTCACGGGTGAAGGGTTTTGTGATCATATTGTTCATCCCAAGCGCACGGCCCTTGGCCACGACCGTGGCATCGGCCCGGCCGGTCACCAGAATAAAGCCAAGCCGCTCTAGCCCCCGGGTGCGCCGGATGCCCTCCAGCAAGCCCAAGCCGTCCAGCCCCGGCATGTGATAATCGGAAATGACCAGATGAACCGGCTTTTGCACCAAAGAGCGCAACGCTTCATCCCCGTCAGCGCAGGTGCGATACCCCTCCAGCTGCATCCAGTCCAGCGCTTGCGTAATCAGACCGCGGCTGACTGCCGTGTCATCAACCACCATCACTTTCAGATCTTCCCGCTTCATTTCAGCCCCCTTGTCAGGTCAATTCAGTGCCGCTGTTCAGCGGCGGCGATACGTTGTCATGCCATCGGTCGTGAACTCCGACAGGGCGGGACCGGTGATGCGTTCGGAATGCCCGATCATCAGGTACCCCCCGGGCGCCAGCAGATCAGCAAAGCGCTGCCACAGCCGTTCCTGTGTTGCCTTGTTGAAGTAGATCACAACATTGCGGCAAAAGATGACCTGAAACGGCCCCTTTATTGGCCATTTATCTTGTAAATTCAATGAATTACAGTAGACAAGCCGGCGCACCCGTTCACTGACGCGCACCTCGTCCCCGGTGATGGGATGGTCAAACAGGCGACGCGACTGATCTGCTGACAGACCCTGTGCAGACTCGCTGCCATACACCGCGCGCCGGGTTTTCTCGATCATCGCCTGGTCAATATCTGTGGCCAGAATGCGCACATCATAGTTTTGCACCTCCGGACAGGCCGCAAGGACCGTTGCCGCGATGCTGTAAGGCTCTTCACCGCTGGAACAGCCAGCGGACCAGATCCGCACCCGCGCGCCAGACTTTGCCTTGGCAATCAGCGGCGGCAGAATGGTGGAGCTCAGCGACTCAAAATGATGATGCTCGCGGAAGAACGAGGTGACATTGGTGGTCACAGCCGAAATCAGCGCCTGACGTTCCGCCTCATTGCCATCGGCAGAGATAAAATCGGCATAGGTGGCGAAATCCGGCAGGTTCAGGGCACGCAAGCGCTTTATCAGACGCGAATGGACCAAAGGGCGCTTTGCATCGGCCAGAACAATGCCGGCAAGCCCATGCACAATCTGGGCAATGCGGGAAAAATCCTGATCCCCCAGTTGAATATCTGCGTCAGAATGCAACGCGGTGCCCATCCCCTCAGGCCGCCGCGTCATCGCTCGGGGGCAGCAGCTGCGCGACATCCAGCAGCCGGATCAACCGGCTGTCCTGCACCACCACGCCGCGCAGCATGCTGCGTGTCGCTTCCGACGCCAGATCGGGCGTTGGCTGAATGCCGGAGGCGGGGACACCCAGAATATCCGTCACCGCCTCGACCAGCAGACCGACGATCCTGTTCTGAATCGCGGCGACGATGATGACATTGCGGTCCTTGTCCTCAATCGGCTCCAGTCCAAGCCGGCGCGCCAGATCAAGGATCGGCACCACCGCCCCGCGCAGGTTGATCACGCCCTGCACATAGCTTGGCGCGTGTGGCAGCAAGGCCGGGCGGCTCCACCCGCGGATCTCACGGACGGACAGGATGTCGATACAGAAATCCTGCCCGGCGGTCCGAAAGGCAACCAGTTCTCTGATATCGGGATCGGTGGCGAAACCGGATGAGCGCATGATCTTATTCCGCTGCTAGGAAAACGTTGGGACGCGACGCATTCGGGCCGATGGCCGCAAGATCGGCCGGGTCAAGGATCAGGGCGACAGACCCGTCGCCAAGAACAGTGGCCGCCGCGATGCCGGGGATCTGGCCATAATTGGCCTCCAGTCCTTTGATCACCACCTGCCGTTGATCGCGGATGCCATCGACCATCAAGGCAATCGCCCCGTCGTCCCCGCGTTCAACCACAACGACAATCTCCCCTTCGCCCGGTTTGAGCATGCTGCGAAAGCCAAGGGCGGCACCGACATCGATCAGCGGCAGGCAGCGGCCGCGCACGTCAAGGACAGAGTCGGATTTGCCCAGATTGTGGCGCATCGACAGGTCGGGGCGCAGGGTTTCGATGATGGTCGAGACCGGCAACACCAATGTTTGCCCGGCGGCTTCGAACACCATGCCATCCAGCACGGCAAGCGTCAGCGGCAGGCTGATGGTCAATGTGGTGCCCTGGCCGCGGACCGATGCAATTGCCACCCGCCCGCCAAGACCGGCAATCTCGGACCGGACCACATCCATGCCGACCCCGCGCCCGGACAGGGCAGACACTTCGGTCGCGGTCGAAAAACCGGGAAGGAACAGCAGGGCATCAATCTCTTGCGGCGAGAGTTCGGCATTGGGCGGGACCAGCCCCTTATCTATGGCGATCTGGCGCACCTTGTCGCGGTCAATGCCCGCGCCATCATCCTGCACCGTAATGACAATCCGCCCGGACCTGTGCGCGGCAGACAGTTTGACCACGCCTTCGGTCGGCTTGCCGATTTCATCCCGGCGGCTGGGCTTTTCCAGACCGTGATCGACAGAATTGCGGATCATATGGGTCAGTGGATCGGCCAGCCGTTCGATGATCGTCTTGTCAACTTCGGTGTTTTCGCCTTCGGTCACCAGGCGCGCGGATTTTCCGGCTGCCATCGATGCTTCGCGCACGATCCGGTGCATCCGGTCAAACAGTGGCTTTACCGGCTGGGCGCGGATCGCCATGACCGATTCCTGAATCTGGCGCGACAGTTGGCGCAGCTGATCCAGGCTGCGGTCCACTTCGACAGAGCCGAAGCCGGGGGATTGTTCGATGGCTTCCGTCAGCATGGCCTGATGGATCACCAGCTCGCCCAGAATATCGACCAGCCGGTCGACGCGGTCAATGTCGACGCGGATGGTCGGCCGTGGCCCGGTTGAGGGGCTTTGTGCGGCAGATCCGGTCTGCACGGCGACCGCCGGCGGCGGGTCCGGCGGCTTTGCTGCGGCAACCGGCGTTGGCGGCGCTTTCGCCGGTTCGGCCACCGCCGCAACGGGGGCGGGGGCCGGTGCAGGCTCTGGCGCGGCGGCGTCCGGCAGCGCGTCCGCCTCTGCTTCAAGGCTCAGATCACAATTGCCTTCGATAAAATCGAAGACTGACAGGATCTGTCTGTCGGACCGTTCGGTGTGCAAGGTCACCGTCCAGCCCAGATAGGATTGGCCGGGGTCAAAGCCGCCCGGCGCGGGCAAGGCGGTTTCATCCAGATCGACCTCAACCTCATCGGTGCTGCACAGATCGCGCAGCAAAAGGGCCGGATCATGGCCCGAGGCAAAGGCCCCGGAATGCGGGCGGAACCGCACTGTGACCTTGCGCAGCAGGCTGGTCAGCGGCAGGGCCGACAGATCCATCGCAAACGGACCATCCAGCGCAAGGGGCTCAAAAACAAAGGCCTCTTCCTCTTTGTGGCCGCCCATGCCCGCCTGCGCTTCCAGCGCCAGAATAATGCGCTGATCCTGCTCGGGATCGGTTTCTGTTCCCTTGCGGGACGCCCCGATCATATCGGCCAGATGGTCGCTGGCATGCAGCAAGGCCCCCAGCAGGGCAGGTTCCGGCTGCAACTGACCGCCACGCAGGGCATCGAGCACGGTTTCGAACCGATGCGCAAAATTCACCAGCGGCTTGAGGTCAAAGGCCCCGGCCCCGCCCTTGATCGAATGCACCGCCCGGAACACCGCGTTGACGGTGTCCGCCTCCTGGGCGCCGGTCTGAATGGCGCGCAACCCCTCTTCAAGGGCGGAAAGCAATTCTTCCGCCTCGACAAAGAAGATATCCTTCAGATCAATTGCACCCGCCATTTTACCCTCACACAGCCGCGACGCGGCGGATCGTTGATACCAGCGACTGCTCGTCAAATGGCTTGGTGATCCAGCCGGTTGCACCGGCCTGACGGGCGCGCTCTTTCAGCGTTGTCGCGCTTTCCGTGGTCAGCACCAGGATCGGCACGCGTGGGGCGATATCGCCCTTGCGCACCGCCTCGATCAGACCGAACCCGTCCATATTGGGCATGTTCAGATCTGTCAGGATCAGATCGGGCGCGACATCCGGCAACTGGTTCAGCCCATCAATGCCGTCTTCCGCCAGCACCACGTCAAAACCGGCCTCCGTCAGGGTTTGCCGCAGCATCTCGCGCATGGTGAGAGAGTCATCAATCGCAAGAATGCGCAGGCTCATGCCATATCCTCCGTGATCAGGGAAAGCGCGCCCATGACACGCAAAGAGTCGCGGCATTCGGGTGAAGCCGCTGTTAGGGTAAGAACACCGCCATCCCGCGCGGCGCGCTGTCGGGCGACAAGCAGCACCTGCACGGCGGCCGCACTCAGATGCCGGACGGCCGAGGCATCAATGGTGATATCGGGTTTGGCCCCCACCGCTTCGGACCTGCTTTCGAGGTCGTACCACAGCGCCTGTGCCGAATCCGGCGTAACCCTTGCGACAAGTTCGATCGTGCGCATCTTTCCCTGACCCTCTGCCCCGCGAAAGAGGGGCGGCTGCATCCCTCTGCAAACCCAGAGGTAGCGCCCAAAGACTAAAGGATCGGTTTACCTGCGCCGCAATTCGCACGGCATTTTAGTCGCTTCCGACCTAACCGGCGGTGCCGGTCAGGCTGCCCCGCCATGGCGTCGCCGCACCTGTTCCGGCCGCTCGGGCAGTGCCAACCGCGTGTCGTTGCGCTGTTTTTGCGCCACGATCCGGCCTTTGGACACCACGGCCAGACGGTCAGGCCGCAAGCGCAGCGCCTCGACCGGGGACCCGGCGTCCAGCACCACCAGCGAGGCCAGACCGCCCGGCACCAGCCCGTAATCGTGCAGCCCCATGATGCTGGCATTGTCCTGCGTCACCATGCGGAAACAGCGCGCCATCTCTTCCGGGTGGGTCATCTGCGCCACGTGCAGGCCCATGAAGGCCACATCCAGCATGTCTGCCGTGCCCAGACTGTACCACGGGTCCAGCACACAATCCTGCCCCCAGCCCACCGTGACGCCCGCCGCCTGCAATTCGCGCACCCGGGTCAGGCCGCGCCGCTTGGGATAGCTGTCGTGCCGGCCCTGCAGGGTGATGTTGATCAGCGGATTGGGAATCGCCGTCATGCCGCTTTCGGCAATCAGCGGAATCAGCTTGGACACGTAGTAGTTGTCCATCGAATGCATGGATGTCAAATGCGACCCCGCCGCCCGCGCGCCCAACCCGTGCCGCACCACCTCACGCGCCATGGTCTCGACATGGCGGCTTTGCGGATCATCGGTCTCATCGCAATGGACATCCCACATCAGCCCGCGCTCGGCCGCGATACGGGCCAGATCGCACAAGGACTCGGCCCCCTCCTCCATCGTGCGCTCAAAGTGCGGGATGCCGCCCACCACGCCAACCCCCATATCCAGCGCGCGCAGGACGTTCTGCCGCCCCGTAGGGCTGCGATAAAGGCCGTCCTGCGGGAAGGCCACCAGTTGCAGGTCCAGATAGGGGGCAACCGTTCGCTGCACCTCCAGCATCGCCGTGACCCCGCGCAGATGGTCGGGCGTGGTGTCCACATGTGTGCGGATCGCCAGCAAACCCATGCTGACCGCCCAGTCACAATAGCGCAGGGCGCGCGCCACCATGTCGTCCACCGATGCCTGCTCGCGCAACTCGCCCCAAAGGCTAATGCCTTCCAGCAGCGTGCCCGAGGCATTCACCCGTGGCAGGCCATAGGACAACACCGCATCCATATGGAAATGCGGATCGACAAAGGGCGGGCTGACCAGATCGCCGGTGGCATCAATGACCGCCCCCGCCTCGGCCTCGATCCGCCCCACCTCGATGATGCGGTCGCCCCGGATGCCGATATCGGCCACCCTTCCATCGGGCAGAGTGCCGCCCTTGACGATCAGATCAAACATCACCGCTCCCCCTTGGTATAAGGCACCATCAGCGCCGCTGGCACCTGCGCGCGGCGCGACATTGCCACCAGCGCCAGAATGGAAAACACATATGGCAGCATCAGGAACAGCTGATACGGCACCACCGCGCCGATTGGCGTCTGCTGCAACCGGATCTGCAGAGCATCAAACCCGGCAAACAGCAATGCCCCCAGCACCGCCTTGCCCGGCCGCCACGCCCCAAATACCACCAACGCAATGCAGATCCAGCCGCGTCCGTTGACCATCTCAAAGAAAAACGATGAAAACGCCGACAGGGTCAGAAAACTTCCCCCCACCGCCATCAGCCCCGATCCCACCATCACCGCGCCGATCCGCACGCCCGTCACCGACACGCCCTGCGCCTCCAGCGCCGCCGGGTTCTCGCCCGCCGCCCGCAGCGCCAGCCCCAAAGGTGTCCGGTACAGCACAAAGGCCACCAGCCCGGCACAGGCAAAGGCTGCGTAGGTCAGCGGCGTCTGCGCAAACAGCGCCGGACCCAGCAGTGGAATGTCCGACAACACCGGCACCTCCCACGCCTGAAACGGCGTGATCTTCGGCGGGCTTGTCACCTGCGGCAAAGCCAGCCGATAGGCGAAATAGGCGGTTGCCGTCGCCAGCATCGTCACCCCCAGCCCCACTACATGCTGGCTCAGGCCAAACGGCACCACCAGCACCCCGTGCAACAGCCCGAACAACGCCCCTGCCCCGAAAGCCACCGCCACCCCGCCCCACAGCGGCAGGCCCAGATAGACCGCCATCCACCCGGCAAAGGCCCCGATCACCATGATCCCCTCGATCCCAAGGTTCAACACCCCGGCCCGCTCACAGATCAGCTCGCCCATGGTGGCGAAAATCAGCGGTGACGCGATGCGCAACACTGCCGCCCAGAAACTGGCCGAGATCAGGATTTCAATCACCTGTTGCCCCGTTCATCTTGGCAAAAATACTCCGCGGGGGTCCGGGGGCGCGAAGCCCCCGGCGGTCGGCCCAAAGCACACCATCCGTCATCCACGCACGACCCTCACCTTGGTCAAGGCAATCGCCAACACCATGAACAACAGCGCCACCGCCAGCAGCATATCGGCGATATAGGTCGGCACCCCGGCGCTCCGGCTCATGGCATCGGCCCCGACAAACACCCCGGCCACGAACAACGCGGTCACCACCACGCCCAGCGGGTGCAGCAGCGCCAGCATGGCGACGATAATCCCGGTGTAGCCAAACCCCGGCGACAGGTCCAAAGACAGGTGCCCCTTGGCCCCCGCCACCTCGGACCAGCCCGCCAATGCCGCCAGCCCGCCCGACAGCAGCGCGGTTTTCACCAGCACCGCATTCACCGGCATGCCCGCAAAACGCGCGGCGCGGATATTGGCCCCCACCGCCCGCATCTCGAACCCCAGCGTGGTGCGGGTCTGGATCACCCAGACGATCCCCGCCGCAATCAGCGCCAGTCCAAAGCCCCAGTGCAGGCGCAAGCCATCAACAATGCGCGGCAGGCGGGCCTCAGCGATCAGCGCCGAAGATTTTGGCCAGCCCATGCCCATCGGGTCTTTCATCGGGCCTTCCAGCAGATAGCTGACAAACAGCGCCATGATGAAATTGAGCAGGAGGGTGGTCACCACCTCATCCACCCCTAACCGGACCTTCAAAAGCACCGGCACCAGCAGCAGCATCGCCCCCGCCAGCAGCGCCACCACGGCACTGACCGGCAGCACAAAGGGCGCGCCCAAGGCACCCGTCCCCAGCAGCACCGCGATGATGGCGCCCGCATACAGCTGCGCCTCGGCCCCGATGTTCCACAGCCTTGCCCGGAACGCCACCGCGACCGCCAGCCCGGTAAAGATCAGCGGTGTGGCGCGGTTCAGCGTCTCCAGCACCGCCAGCCGCGACCCCAGCGCCCCCGTCAGGATCTGGCCCAGAACCGCAAAGGGATCGGCCCCGGCCAACAGCGCCAGAGCCATGGCGACCAGCACCGTGGCCCCAAGGGCCAGTGCGGGCAGCCCCAGCTGGCGCAGCAGGGTCGGGTTGGCAACAGGTTCAAGCCGCATCGCCAAGCCCCTGCCCGAAGCCATGCCCCGCCATCCACAACCCAAGCTCGCCCTGCGTCAGCGCGCCGCGCGGGAAAGCAGGCGACAGCCGCCCCTCGCTGATCACATGAATCACGTCTGACAGACCCATCACCTCATCCAGATCTTCGGAGATCAGCAGCACCGCCGCCCCCGCATCGCGCGCCGCGACCAGCCGCCCGTGCACATAGGCAATCGCCCCCACATCCAACCCCCGCACCGGCTGATTGGCGATCAATATACCGGGGTGTTCTTCCATCACCCGGCCAAGGATCAGCTTTTGCATGTTCCCGCCCGACAGCAGCCTGATCCGCGCCTCCGGCCCCGGGCAACGCACATCGTAGCCTGCGATCAGGCTCTCGGTGTGCCGCCGCACGGCGGCCCAGTCGACAAATCCGGCGCGGGAAAACCGGGTGGCATAGGTTTCCAGCACCGCGTTCTCTGCCAGCGTGAAATCGGCCACCGTTCCGGTCTTGTGACGGTCTTCGGGAATGCGGCCCACCCCGGCCCCGATAGCCGCGCGCGGCGACCAGTGCGGCACGGCTGCGCCATCCACCAGCATCTCCCCCGCCTCTGGCCCCAGCGCGCCGCCGATCAGATCGGCCAGTGCCGCCTGCCCGTTGCCCGACACGCCCGCCAGCCCGGTGATCGTGCCCGCGCGCAACGCCAGCGTGACCTCGCGCAGCGCCCCCGCCCGCACATTGCGCAGCGACAGCCGCACCGGGCCGGGCACGCCCGGGGCGACCGTGGCCTCGGCCATCTCGGCCCCCACCATCATCGCGGCAAGCGCGCGCCGGTCAGTGTCCCGTGTCGCCACCTGCCCCACCACGCGGCCATGGCGCAGCACGACGCAGGTGTCGGAATGGCCCATCACCTCATGCAGCTTGTGGCTGATGAAAATCACCGACAGCCCGCGCGCAGTAGCCAGCCGCAGGGTCTGGAACAGGGCCTCGGCTTCTTGCGGGGTCAGGACCGCTGTCGGCTCGTCGAGGATCAGAATACGCGCGTCACGGTACAGCGCCTTGAGGATTTCCACCCGCTGCCGCTCGCCCACCGACAGGTCGGCCACGCGGGCGTGCGGGTCCACCGCCAACCCGAAATCAAGGCTCAGCGCCTGCACCTTTGCAAGTGCCGCCGCCCGCCCCCGGCCCAGTGACCAAACGCTTTCCGTCCCCAGAGTGATGTTTTCCAGCACCGTCAGCTGATCGGCCAGCGTGAAATGCTGATGCACCATGCCGATGCCCGCCGCCAAGGCGGCCTTCGGCTGCCCGGCGGGCAAGGGCTGGCCAAAGGCGGTCACCGTGCCTTCATCCGCCAGATAATGCCCGAACAGAATGTTCATCAGCGTGGTCTTGCCCGCGCCGTTTTCGCCCAACAGCGCCAGCACCTCACCCCTGTGCAGGGTCAGGCTGATGGCGTCATTCGCCACCAGCCTGCCAAACCGTTTGGTAATCCGGTCGAGGCGGAGGACACCCTCCGCCTCAGCGCTGTCAAAGCTCACGATGATTTCGGCTCACTGTCGTCAATTTCGACGCTAAAGCTGCCATCCATGATCGCCGCCTGCCGGGCCGCGACCAGTTCCATCGCCGCCGCAGGCACCTTGCCCTCGAACGTGCCAAGCGGTGCCAGCGAACAGCCCCCCGCCTGCATATAGCTGTAAACGCCGTAATTCTCGGCGGCAAAATTGCCAGCCGTCACCGCAGCCACCGCCGCCTCAAACGTCGGCTCAAAGTGCCACAGCGCAGAGGCGACCACCGTTTCAGGATAATCGGCCTGGGTGTCGATCACGTTGCCAATCGCCAGCACGCCGCGTTCCATCGCCGCATCGGCCACGCCAAAGCGTTCTGCGTACAGCAGATCCGCCCCGGCCTCGATCATCGCAAAGGCCGTTTCCTTGGCTTTCGGCGGGTCGAACCATGACCCGATGAACGTCACCTGAAACGACGCATCGGGGCGGGTTTCGCGCACACCGGCCATGAAGGCGTGCATCAGCCGGTTGACCTCGGGGATCGGAAAGCCGCCGACCAGACCGATATTGCCCGATGTGGTCATTGCCCCCGCGATGATGCCCGACAGATAGCTTGCATCCTGAATATAGTTGTCAAACACCGCCAGATTGGGGTTCGCCGCCGCATCCGGCATAAAGGACGATCCCATCAGGAACGCCACCTCGGGATATTCCGCCGCCACTTCGCGCGCTTCGGCCTCGACCCCGAAAATCTCGCCCACGATCAGCTGAACACCGCTCTCGGCATATTCGCGCATGACGCGCGGGTAATCGGTGTTGGCCACATTTTCGGTGTAGGTATACTCAACCACGCCCGCCGCTTTTGCGGCCTCGGCGGCCTGATGGATGCGCCCGGCCCATTGCTGTTCGACCGGCACCGTGTAGATGCCTGCCACCTTCAGCGGCCCCTCGGCCAGAACCGCGCGCGGCAGGAACGCCGCGCCAAGGCCAAGCACGCCGCCGCCAAGGATCATTCCGCGCCGTGAGACGCCCCGTTTCATCCCGATCATTCTTATCACCCCCTGTTTTCGTTGTTGTTTGACCATACGGTAAAACCCAACGCCGATTCGCCACAAGCAATCGTTCGCGCCCCCGTCAGCGCCGAAGAAACGGGCAAAGCGGCCCATGTCAGCGCAAAGATGCCGAATTTCCGGGCGGGTTTGCAACAGGCTTTCGCGTCAGGTCAATCGCGCGCGCCAACGCGTGAAGCGAGATCGGCTTGGTCACCACATCGGCAAAACCGGCGGCGCGGTAATCAGCCACGTTCTGCGCCATCGCATGGGCGGTGACCGCCAGCACTGGCGGCAGGCCCGCCGCGCCGGCCTTGTCGCGCAGCTCGGTCAGCGCGGTCAGCCCGTCCTTGCGCGGCATCGAAATGTCCAGCAGCACCACATCGAACTGGCCGGGGGCCCAGGCCTCTACCGCCTCGTCCCCGTCGCACACCAGCGTCACCGTGATGCCCAGCCGGTTCAGCATGGCGCGCATGATCAGCCGGTTGGTGGAATTGTCTTCGGCCAGCAGAACGCGCAGGCCGGCCACATCCGGCAGATCCGGCAAGTCAGGCGATTGCGGCGCGTTGTCGATCTGCGGCATCGGCACGGTCAGCGTCACCGTTGTGCCCCTGCCAGAGGCGCTGACCAACGCAACCTCGCCCTTCATCAGGCTCATCAGCCGCCGCACGATGGGCAGGCCCAGCCCGGTGCCCCCAAAGCGCCGGGTGATCGATTCATCGCCTTGGGTAAACTCATCAAAGACAATCGCCGTCTGATCATCGCTCATCCCGATGCCGGTGTCTGACACGACGATGCGCAGCTTGTCATCATCCCCGGTCACTTCTTCAATCATGACCGTGACTGAACCGGATTCCGTAAACTTGATCGCGTTGCCTACAAGATTGTGCAGAACCTGCAACAGCCGCGTTGCATCGCCCATCCGCATCTTGCCGGTGCCCGACCCCAGGCTGACCTTCAGATCAATCCCTTTGCCACGCGCCGACATCCCATGCATCAGCTCGATCCGTTTTGCCAGATCGCGCAGCGACAGCGGGGCCAGATCAAGCATCAGCTTGCCGCTTTCGATCTTTGCCAGATCCAGAATGTCATTCACCACCGACAGCAGGTGAACCCCGGATTCGCGGATCGCATCCAGCATCGCCCCTTGCTTGGGGTCGCTCACCCCTTCGGCCAGCAGCTCTGCCATGCCCAGAACGCCGTTCAGTGGCGTGCGCAACTCATGGCTCATATTGGCCAGAAACTGCGATTTGGCGCGGCTGGCCTCTTCCGCCCGGTGGATTGCCGCGCGCAGATTGTCCTCGGCCTGCGCGGCGGCGGTCACATCGGTGATGGTGCACACCACCCGTGCCGCGATTCCGGCCTCAGGCAGGACAGCCGCGTTCATCGACAGCACCTTGATCCGCCCGTCCGCCATGTGCACGCGCAGCCGCAGATCGCGGATCACCTCACCCGTTTTCAGCGCAAGCTGGCAGGCCATGCGCGAAAACGGCAACGCCTCGCCAGCGGCATCATGCAGATGCAACCGAACCGGGTCACAGATCTGATTCAGCAGCGCCTCATCGGGCTGTTCCAGAATGCGCTGCACTTCGCGGTTGAAAAACACGATCCGCGATGTTTCATCCACCGCCAGAATACCGAACCCCGAGGTTTCCATCAGCGTCGACAGAAAGTCGCGCTCGGCCTCCAGATCGACCTCCAGCCGCTTGCGCTCGCTGATATCCAGATGCACGCCGGAGGTGGCGGTTGGCTTTCCATCGGCACCCCATGCGGTGATCTGCCCGCGAGAGGCGACCCAGACCCAGTGGCCATCTTTGTGGCGCAGCCGAAACGCGTCGTCGAACCGGATCGTGCCTTTTGCAAACCGTGAATCCTGGGTGCCGTTCAGATTGGCCCAGTCGTCCGGATGCAACAGGCTTTGCCAGACCGCATCGGTCACCGGGCCAAGCTCTTCCAGCGTGTAGCCCAGCATCGCGGCCCAAAGTTCGTTTACATGGCACAGACCTGCCGTCATGTCATGGTGCCAGGTGCCGACCTCCGCCCCTTCGATGATCTGCTCCATCCGCTGCTCAGCGGCCTTGAGCGCCGAGACATCGACATGCACCCCGGACATGCATACCGGAATGCCATTCTGATCACGCTTCGAGACATGACCGCGCGACTGCACCCAGACCCAATGCCCCGCCCGGTGCCGCAGCCGGAACGCCAGATCAAAGCGGTCGGTCTCTCCCTGTCGCACGCGGCAAACCATCGACAGGGTCGGCCCTGCATCATCGGGGTGCAGCAGGCTTTGCCACGTCGTCATGGTGATCGGTGCCATCTCGGCGCAGGTCCAGCCCAGCATTTCCGCCCAGCGTTCGTTGACCCGGTTTTCGCCGGTCACAAAGTCAGATTCCCAGGTCCCGGCCTGCGAGCCCTCAATCACCTGTGACAGACGCCGCTGATTTTCGCGCTCGGCCGTGATGTCGATCCGCAGACCGACCCGCCCGCCCGAGGGCGTTCTGCGGTCGACGACGCGTATCGATTTACCGTTCAGCAGATCGACCGTGGCATCATAGACCGCATCGTGACGGACAGCCAGAACCTCGCCGATGAACGCTTCCTCGCGCCCCTTTGCCTCGGGCCACCAGCCGATGTCCACGCCAGCCCGCAGAATGTCCTCATAGCGGACACCAGGGGCCATCAATCCGGCCATTTCGAGATAAAGCGCTGACATCTGCGAATTGACCATGACAACACGGTCTTCGGCATCCAGCAGCATGAACCCGTGCGGAAGCGCCTGCACGGCGGTGTGCAGCTCTTCGCGCGCGCGCACCGCCTCATCGCGTACGGCCTGCACCTCTGCCAGATGCGCCTGCAACTCGCTGACATCCTCAATTAACAGCCAGACGACCTTCTTGTGGCAGCCCGTACCCAGCATCAGGCCGCGCAGAACCGCCGGGAAGTCTGAACCGTCTGGGCGCATGAACTGCTGGTCAATCGGGCCGAACTGCCCGCCCTCTTCCAGTTGTGCGACGGCGGCGGTGATGATGGACTCGTGATCTTGATGCACCAGCGAGCGGATCGTGGCGCCGATCAGATCGCCACGGGTCCAGTTGCCAAAGCCGGCAAAGGCGGCGTTGACCTCCATGATCCTGCCGGTGGGATAGTCGATCAGCACAACGCCGACCGGCGACAGATCAAACATGCTGCGCAGCAGCCGGTCCCGCCGGGCAAGCTTGTTCGCGGCGCGCTGTTCCGCCATCTGCCGTTCGGCCCCGGCCTTGCCCGCCCGGTGCAGGGCCGACAGCGCGCGCAGAACTGCGCCAAGCCCTTGGCGCAAGGCCGCAGGCAGCGCATCGGACACCCCGTCCAGCGCTGCGCCGCCGTGCACAATCCGGCCCGGCGCAAGATCGGTGCCCTGACCGGATATCCAGACCTTGTTCACAATCGTCAGCCGCAGCGGGCAGCGCAAGGCCCCCGAAAGCCGGACCATGGCATGCTGGATCGCTGCTTCGGCGGGGTCCATCCCAAGGCCCAGAACGCTGGCTTCGGCCAGATCGGCCACAACGTCAGACACCACCAGAAGCACTGCTTCGGTGGTGTTTCCGGCCAGACCCGTTCCATCCATAGCGTTCAGAGTGCGTCCTCCATCAGAACTCACCGACGGCGGCAGCATGATCCAGCAGCCGCGACCGTGCAAGGGGCTTAGCGTTTGCCGTAATACAGGCCAACAACATGTTCGGCCTCGGCGAAAAACAGCCAGCGTTGGGCAAAGGCCCCCAGCAGATGCAGCGGCACCGCCACATAGGGGCCAAAGCGCCCCGGCAGCAGCAGCATCGCGAGGAACGGCAGAGCCACAGCCAGTATCAGCGCCAGCGCGCGCAGCTTGGGCACATGGCGGCGGCCCACCACATAGATCATCTCATGCAGCAGGTAGTTGCCTGCGGTATGCGCGGGTTCAAACACGCTCAGCCGGCCACGCCCGCCCAAGCCCGTTGCAGTGCCCAGCGTGCTGCCGGCACGTGAAAATGCGCCATCCCCCACCCGCCAGTGCAGCACCATCAGGACACCCAGCACCGGCAAGGCGACCAGCGAAGCACCCTTCAACCCCGCCAGCAGGCAGCCTCCGGCAGCGGCAAAGGCCAGATACAGCGCCGGAACCCCCCAATGATGCCAGCGCGGCACCGCGCGGATCTGGGCATAGATCATGCCGGTGGCCACGACACTTGCCACCGCAAGCGCCGCCCCCAGCCAGCCCACGCCGCGCGGCAGACCAAGGCCCAGCCAGTCCGACAGCGCCACCGGCGCAAGCACCAGCAGCGCCAGCACCGCCCCCCACGCCTCACGGCTCAGCCAGCTGGACCGCCACTGGGTAAAGGCCAGCAAGCCACGTTTCGGGTTGCCAAGGTGAAAGGCCGATGCCGCAAGCCCCACCGTGGCCAGCAGATAGCCGATAAACCAATGCCAGAACGCGGCAACGCCGCTGTAATCATGAACAGTGGCCAGAACCGCAAGATAGCCAAAACCCATGCCCGACAGCACTGTGAAGATGATAACCGAAGATGCGGGATTCATTCAGATTTTCCCCAAAACCCGGTCCAGCCACCCGGCAAAGCCGGTGGCCTGGATGTCCAGCAGCGGGGCCAGCAGGCTGGCCTGATCGGGCCGGTCCCTCTTGCGCGGTGGCAGATATTTGTTGACAGGCCGGGTGCCCTGTTCCGGCATCAGATCATAGCCGCCGCGCGCCGCCACCAACTGGCTGACCTTGCTGTCAGGGTCTGCCAGATCGCCGAAATGCCGCGCCCCGGTCGGGCAGGTGCGCACACAGGCGGGTTCGCGGTCCTCTTCGGGCAGGTTCTCGTTGTAGATACGGTCGACACACAGGGTGCATTTCTTCATCACCCCGGCATCGGCATCCATTTCCCGCGCGCCATAAGGGCAGGCCCATGCACACAGCCCGCAGCCGATGCAGGCGTCTTCATTCACCAGCACGATCCCGTCTTCCACCCGCTTGTAGCTGGCACCCGTCGGGCAGACGGTAACACATGGCGCATCGGTGCAATGCAGGCAGGATCGCGGGAAGTTCACGATCATCGGGGCGGCGTCGGCTGGCTGCACCTGATAGCTGTGCACCCGGTTGAGGAACGTTCCGGAAGGGTCTGATCCATAAGGGTTTTGATCGGAAAGCGGCTCACCGTAGCCCTGATCGTTCCACCCTTTGCAGGCGGTCACACAGGCCTGACAGCCGACGCAGGTGTCAAGGTCGATCACCAGCCCCAGCGCTTTGTCGGTTTTTCCCGGCAGACAGGTCATCGCTTGCCCCCTTCCGGCACCACGGGCGTCAGCGCAGCGAAAGCGGGCAGGCTTGCGCCATCCGGCGGGGCCTCGGCCCGTTCAATCCGCACCCGCAGATCGAACCATGCCGCCTGCCCCGTCACCGGGTCGGAATTGGAATAGCGCATGCCATCGCCTTTGGTGGGCAACAGCTCGGATATCAGATGGTTCAGCAGAAAACCCTCCTTCGCCTCTGGCGCATCCTTGCTGAGCGCCCAGGCCCCTTTGCGCTTGCCGATCGCATTCCACGTCCAGACCGTGTTTTCGTTCAGTGCTGCCATATGCACCACCGGCACCGTGATCTGCCCGGTGGGAGAGGTGACGCGTGCCCAGTCACCTTCGGCAAACCCGTGCTTCAGCCAGAGTTTTGTCGGCACAAACAACGGGCTATGCCCCCTGATCTGCCGCAGCCAGGCGTTCTGGCTGCCCCAGGAATGATACATATCCATCGGGCGCTGCGTCAGGGCGTGCACGTCAAACCCGAACGGCCCGGCCGCATCACCAAAGGGCTCATACCAGACCGGCAGCGGGTCCATCGCCAGCTTGAGACGGTCGCGCAGATGGTCAGGCGGCTGCACCGGGCCGTGGCCTTCGGCCGCCAGCTGAAAGCGGCGCATCGGTTCGGACCAGATGTTGAACAGGTAGGGCTGCGGCGTGTCAAACAGCCCGACCTGCACCGCCCAGTCCTGATAGGCCATGTTCCACGGCTTGAAGAAACTGGCCTCTGCCGGCACATGGGCCTGATAAAACCCGCCGTTTTCGATGTAGCGCGCCATCTGGTCGGGGTTGGGCGCGCCGCGCCCCTCCCCATCGCCATTGCCGCGAAAGCCCATCAGCGGCCCCACACCGGGGCGGCGCTGGTGGGTGACGATGTAATCGGCGTAATCCCTGAACTTCGGCGTGCCATCCTCGGCGACCATCCCCGGCAGGCCCAGCCGTGCCCCCAGATCCAGCAGCACCGACTGAAAACCGCGCACATCGCGGTCCGGTTCCACCACCGGCCAGCGGATCGCATCGCCCGCCGCATCCGGCTCGCTCACCGGACGGTCGAGCATCGAGATGCAGTCGTGCCGTTCCAGATAGGTGGTGTCGGGCAGGATCAGGTCGGCATAGGCCACCATTTCCGACGCATAGGCATCGGAATAGATGATGCGCGGAATGGTATAGCTGCCATCCGCCTCTTGCGCGGTCAGCATCTCCATCACCTGCGCGGTGTTCATGGAAGAATTCCACGCCATATTCGCCATATACAAAAACAGCGTATCAATGCGGTACGGGTCGCCCGCATGGGCATTGGGGATGACCATATGCATCAGCCCATGCGCGGAAAACGGATTTTCCCATGAAAACGCCTTGTCGATCCGCGCCGGGCTGCCATCGGGCAGCAGCGCCAGTTGCTCCGGCCCGCGCACATAACCCAGATGCGGGCCAGACAGCGGTTTACCGGGTACAGTCATGAAATGCGGGGTCGGATGCGCCTCCATCGGTTTGGGATAAGGCGGCTTCATCCGCCAGCTGCCCGGGGTTTCCACCGCGCCCAGCACGATTTGCAGCAGATGCAGCGCGCGCCCGGTCTGAAAGCCGTTGGAATGGGCCGAGATGCCGCGCATCGCGTGAAAGCTGACCGGGCGGCCAATCATCGTGTCATGTGCGTCGCCACGGAAATCGACCCAAGGCTGCGCGATTTCAATGGCCTGATTGAAGGCCACATCGGCCAGTTCCGCCGCCAGTTGCCGGATGCGCAAAGCGCTTACCCCGCAGCGCGCCTCGACCGCTTCGGGCGCATAGGCGGGCGACAGGTAGCGTTCCGCCATATGCTGGAACACCGTGCGATGCCCCTGCCAGACCGCGCCCAGATCGGGCTGCACGCCCTTGGCCTCCCACGGGGCGGGCATGCCGGTGCGGCGGTCGATCACAAAGGGCTGCGCTTCGGCATTGCGCACGAACAGCCCCTTTTCCGGGCCATCCGTTTCGTTGATCAGGTAGGCCGCGTTGGTAAACCGCGCCAGATAGTCCAGATCGACCTTGCCCGCCTGCAGCAGGCAATGGATCAGCGACAGGATCAGCAACCCGTCGGTGCCCGGCGTGATCCCGATCCAGTCATCGGCCACCGCATTATAGCCGGTGCGGATCGGGTTGACCCCGATCACCCGCGCGCCGCGATCCTTCATCTTGCCGATGCCGATCTTGATCGGGTTGCTGTCATGGTCTTCCGCCACGCCGAACAGCACGAACAGCTTGCTCCGCTCCCAATCGGGTGCGCCGAATTCCCAGAACGCGCCGCCAAGGGTGTAAATCCCCGCTGCCGCCATATTGACCGAACAGAACCCGCCATGCGCCGCGTAGTTCGGCGTGCCAAAAGCCTGCGCCCACCAGCCGGTGAAAGACTGCGACTGATCGCGCCCGGTGAAGAACGCAAGCTTTTCCGGCGCGGTTTCCCGCAAGGGGCGCATCCAGTCCACCGCGGTTTGCAACGCCTCGTCCCAGCTGATCGGCTCAAACGCGCCCGACCCACGCGGCCCGACCCGGCGCAAAGGGGTGCGCAGCCTGCTGGGCGCTGTCACCTGCATGATGCCGGACGCCCCCTTGGCACACAGAACGCCCTTGTTGATCGGATGGTCGCGGTTGCCTTCGATATAGCTGACCTTACCGCTGGTCAGATGCACGTTGATGCCGCAGCGGCAGGCGCACATGTAGCAGGTGGTTTTGCGAACCTCGTCAGAGACATGCGGCGATGTGTTCAAACGCGGTTGGTTCATCGCAGCCCCTCTTCATGGTCGATCACGGCGCGCGCCTCGATGGCAATCTGGCGTTCTTCATCGGCAGGAACGGTCCAGATCGCGACGGAAGATGTCGCCGCATGCAGGGCGCGGTCGCCGCGCGCATTGGCATCACCGTCAAGGACCGGCCCCAGAAACGCAAGCCGGTTCACAATTTTGGAACGGATGATACCGTCATTCTCACCAATCCCCCCGGTAAAGGTGATGGCATCCAGGCCCCCCAGAGCGGCGCACAGCGAGGCCCCATGCCGCGCGGCCCAGTAGCAGAAATGATCGATGGCAAAAGCCGCCTCCGGCGTGCCCGCGCCATGCAGCGCGCGCATGTCATTGCTGCCGCCGAGCGCCTTCAGACCTGACGCACGATTCAGCATCTGCTCCGTCGCATCGGCCCCGTGCCGCGCCACCAGATCCATCACCACCGCCGGATCAAGCCCCCCGGGCCGTGTGCCCATCGTCAGCCCGTCCAGCGGCGAAAACCCCATGCTCGACGCGACCGACCGCCCGTCAAGGATGGCGCAGGCAGAGGCACCATTGCCCAAATGGAACGAAAGCATCCGCTTTGGCAGGCCAGAACCCGGCATTTCTTGCACTTTTCGAACAATTGCGGCGTAGGACAGGCCATGGAAGCCATAGCGCCGCAACCCCCGCGCCCGCTCGGCCAATGGCAGGGCATATGCCGTCGCCACCTCCGGGTTCGTCGCGTGAAACGCGGTGTCAAAGGCCGCATATTGCGGCATCGCCGGCCAGAGCCGCGCCACTGCGCGGATGCCCGCCAGGGCGGGCGGGTTGTGCAGCGGGGCCAGCCCGGCGCAAGCCTCAATCTCCGCCTCAACCCCGCGCGTGATCCGGCAGGTCTGCGTCAGCCCTGCCCCGCCATGCACCACCCGGTGCGCCGCCGCCCGCACCTGCGCCACTGGCAGCGCCAGCCGCAGCAGCCCCAGATCAAGCGCCGCCGCATGATCCACCGGCCCGCCACTGCCGATGTTTTCCACCTGCGCCTGCGCGCACAGCTCTGCCCCGTCAAACACCGCCAGTTTGACCGAGGACGAGCCTGAATTGACCACCAGAAGCATCACATCACCGATTTCAAAAGCCCGGCCAGCGAAAGCCCCGCCAGCAGCAGGATGGCAAAGCGCCGGAAATCCTGCGGGCTGGTGCTGGCAAACCGCCGCCCGCCAAGCCATAACCCGATCAGCATAAAGGGCAATCCGAAAGCGGTCGCGATGAAACTGTCACGGGTGATCTGCCCGGCCTGCCACAGCACCGGCAGCGACCACAGATCCAGCGCGGTGAAATAGGCAATCACGGTGGCGCGGAACACCACCGGGGCCAGTCCTTCGGCCGTAAAGAACACCGCCACCGGCAGCCCGCCCACGGCCATGCCATTGGCAAGGCCCGACACCGCCCCCACACCCACATGCGCAGCGTGCCCCTGCCGCCCGATCCGCCAGCCCGCCAGCATCACCCCGCACATAATCAGCACAAACACCGACAGCACCGCCCGGCCCAGATCGGCCCCGGCCCATTGCACTGCCGCCACGCCCACAGGCACGCCGACCAGACAGCCCGCAAACAGTCCGCCGACCCGACGCCAGTCGATATGCGCCCAGATCCCGCGCGCCTGCCCGGCGGTCATGAAGATATCGGCCAGAATGACCACTGGCACAAACGGCAACGGGTCGGTCACCAGTGCGGCAAACAGCATCACCAGAGCCGCGAAGCCAAAGCCGGAATAGCCGCGCACATAGCCCGCCACCACCATGCCAGCGGCGACCAGCGCCGCCTCGGCCCCGGTCAGGCCAAAGGGGATCATACCGCCTGCGGCCGCATGTCAGCCTTGGAAATCCCCGCCACCTCGACCGGCTTTTTCATCGCGTCGCGGCGGAACGGCTCGCCCAGTTCCTGATTGATCATTGCTTCGATCAGCGTTGTCTTGCCCGCCTTCTGATCCGCCAAAGCCTGCGTCAGCGCGTCACGCAATTCTTCCATCGTGCGCGCCTGCACCCCCTGCAAACCGCAAGCCCGCGCGATTCCAGCGTAGGACACGCCTTCATCCAGCTCGGTCCCCACGAAGTTATCGTCATACCACAGGGTAGAGTTGCGCTTTTCCGCGCCCCATTGGTAGTTTCGGAACACCACCATCGTCACCGCGGGCCATTCGGGGCGCCCGATGGCGGTCAGTTCCGTCACCGCAATGCCAAACGCCCCATCACCGGAAAAGCCGACCACCGGCACATCGGGGCAGGCAATCTTGGCCCCGACGATTGCAGGCAGGCCGTAGCCGCAGGGGCCGAACAGCCCCGGTGCCAGATACTTCCGCCCCTGCTCAAAGGTTGGATAGGCATTGCCGATCGCGCAATTGTTACCGATGTCGGAAGAGATGATCGCCTCACGCGGCAGCGCCGACTGAATCGCGCGCCACGCCATGCGCGGGCTCATCCAGTCTGGCTTGGCCGCGCGCGCGCGCTGATTCCATGAGGTGCCCGGATCATCTTCTTCATGATCCATCGATGATAGAGCCTGCGCCCAAGCCGATTTCACCTGTGCGATTTTGGATTTGCGTTCGTTACGCGCATGGTCACCTGCGGTGATGGCCAATTGCGCCAAAACCGCTTCGGCGACCTTTTTCGAGTCGCCGACAATGCCCACCGTTACCTGTTTCGTCAGCCCGATCCGATCCGGGTTGATGTCGACTTGGATGATTTTGGCCGCACGGGGCCAATAGTCCAGCGCGTAGCCCGGAAGCGTTGAAAACGGGTTCAGCCGGGTACCCAAACACAATACCACATCTGCCTCAGAAATCAACTCCATTGCCGCTTTTGATCCATTATAGCCCAAAGGCCCGGCAAACAGCGGATGCGAGCCGGGAAAGGCATCATTGTGCTGATAGCCGACGCAAACCGGCGCATCCAGCCGTTCGGCCAGCGCCATGCTGGCGGCAATGGCCCCGCCCAGTACCACACCGGCCCCGTTCAGGATCACCGGGAACTTCGCCTCGGACAGCAGCGCCGCCGCCTGCGCTATCGCCGTCTCTCCTCCCGATGGCCGCTCGAATTCCACCACGGCAGGCAACTCGATATCAATCACCTGAGTCCAGAAATCGCGTGGCATATTGATCTGCGCCGGGGCCGATTGCCGCTTGGCCTGCAGGATGCAGCGGTTCAGCACCTCGGCCACGCGGGAGGGATCGCGCACCTCTTCCTGATAGCAGACCATATCCTTGAAAAGCGCCATCTGCTCGACTTCCTGAAACCCGCCCATGCCGATGGTCTTGTTCGCGGCCTGTGGCGTCACCAGCAGCAAGGGCGTGTGGTTCCAGTAAGCAGTTTTCACGGCGGTGACAAAATTGGTGATCCCCGGCCCGTTCTGGGCGATCATCATGCTCATCTTGCCGCAGGCCCGGGTATAACCATCGGCCATCATCCCGCCGCTGCCCTCATGCGCGCAATCCCAGAACGTGATGCCCGCGCGCGGGAACAGGTCGGAAATCGGCATGAAGGCCGAACCGATGATGCCAAAGGCATGTTCGATGCCATGCCGCTGCAGGGTTTTCACAAAGGCTTCTTCGGTGGTCATGCGCATCGGTCAGGCTCCTGCAAGGGGATCTTTGCCCCACTCTAGCGGCGGCACCAGACCGGGCTTAGGGCCAGAGCCTTCGCGCGGTTAAGTCCAGACCGCAGGCCTACCGCATCCGGGCCAAGGCCTGCGCAATCCGGCCA
Organism: Pseudotabrizicola sp.; assembly: GCF_030656345.1. Lineage (GTDB taxonomy): Bacteria > Pseudomonadota > Alphaproteobacteria > Rhodobacterales > Rhodobacteraceae > Pseudotabrizicola. The sequence goes on from NZ_JAUSNR010000010.1 coordinate 210,884, forward strand.
ATGCCTTCGGGAATGCGCGACGGCGCAATGGACGAATAGGCCAGCCGGTAATGCTGGCGACTGGTGCGGTCCGGGTGAAAAAACGCCCGCCCCGGCTCGATCAGCACGCCCTCGCTGCGCAGCGCTGCTGCCAGCACTTCGGTATCCACCCCGTCCGCCGCCCGCATCCAGATGCTGGACCCGCCAAAGCCGCCCTGCCCGGCCACGCTCAGCCCCTGCTCGGCCAACGCCTCCTCCATCACCTGCCGCCTGCGCCGGAACGCCACCCGCATCCGGTTGATCAGCGCTTCATAGTGCCCGTCGGCCAGGAAATAGGCCACCGTGCGCTGGATATGCCCCGGCGGATGGCGCAGCACCATGGCCCGCAACGCCCGCGCCTCGGCAATGAACGAAGGTGAGGCCACCAGATAGCCCAACCGCAGCCCCGGAAAAATCGACTTGGAAAACGAGCCAGCATAGATCACCCGCCCCTCGCGGTCCAAAGACTTCAGCGCCGGAGCCACGGGTTTGAGGTAGGACATCTCAAATTCATAATCATCCTCGACAATCACGAACCCCTGCCGTGACGCCGCCTCCAGCAAAGCCACCCGCCGTGCCACCGGCATGGTCGCATTGGTCGGGCATTGATGCGAGGCGGTGGTGAACACCACATCCACGCCGCCGGGCACCCGTTCGGGCGGCAAGCCGCCCTCATCCACATCCACCGCCAGAACGTCCGTCCCCGAAGGCTCCAGAATGGCACGCAGGCCCGGATAGCCCGGGTTCTCCATCACCGCCCGCTTGCCCGGCCCCAGCAGCACCTGCGCCGCGATCCACAGCGCGTTCTGCGCGCCCATGGTCAGCAAAACCTCATCGGCCCGCGCCGCGATGCCCCGGCGCGGCAGAATGCTGCGCAACACATGCTCGATCAGCATCGGATCATCGCGTTCATAGTAGTCCGAGGTCAGCGCCGCAAAATCGCGCCGCCCCAAGGCCCGCAACGCACAGGCGCGCCAGTTCTGATGGTCAAACAGCGCAGGGTCGGCCTGACCGTAAATGAAGGGAAACGGATATCGCTCCCAATCCTCGGGCTTGGCCAGCCGCACCAGCTTCGAATAGCGCGCCCCGGTCAGGGCGGCAAAATCCACGCCCTCATCCCGCGCAGGGGCCGATGGGAACTCCGGCGCGCGCGGGGCGGTGTCCGATACGAAATACCCCGACCTCCCGCGCGCCGACAGATAGTCCGACGACACCAGATCGGCATAGGCAAGCGTCACCGTAATCCGGCTGACCCCCAGATGCTGCGCCAACCCGCGTGACGATGGCATCTTGTCGCCGGGCCGCAACCGCCCCGCCAGCACTCCCTGCACCACCATCGATCGGATGCGGCTTTGCAGGGTGCCAGCCGTGCCCGGCGGCAAAAAGAACGCTTCGGCGGGAATGGGCATGATCTGGCCTTATCAACGATAAGACCAGAAACCGCGCCCCCGCCCAAAGGTCAAGCCCGCCACCGCATTTGCAGCTTTCACAAATACTCCCGCGCGGAGCGCAGACCGGAGGAGGAGCGGCACGCGACGACGACACAAAAACAATATCCTCTGCCCCTCTTCGGGGCAGAGGATTCAATTTCTTTACAACGCCTCAGCCGCACACCCGCGTCAGGGCCTGATCAATCGCATCGGTGATCTGGTCGATATCATCCGGCGTGGCGATCAGCGCGGGCGACAGGCACAGCGTGTTGTTCAGCCCCGGAACCGAGCGGTTTGTGGCCCCGATGATCACCCCTTGCGCCATGCAATCGGCCACGATCCCCTGCACGCGTTTTTCATCCAGCGGCTCTTTGCTGCCCCGGTCCGCCACCAGTTCCGCGCCGCAGAACAGCCCCTTGCCGCGCACGTCGCCGATCACCGCATGCATGTCCATCAGCGCGTGCAGATTGCCCATCAACCGCGCGCCCATCGCGGTGGTGTTGTCCAGCAAACCCTCATCCTCGATGATCCGCATGTTTTCCAGCGCCGCTGCGGGCCCGGCGGTGCAGCCGCCAAAGGTGCTGATATCACGGAAATAGCTCATCGTGTCGGTGGGGTCGTCCTTGAACATCTCGAACACCGCCTCCGTCGTCACCGTGCAGGAAATCGCGGCGTAGCCCGAGGCGACGCCTTTGGCCATCGTCACGAAATCCGGGCGGATGCCGTAGTGCTGATAGCCGAACCACGTCCCGGTGCGGCCCACACCACAGACCACCTCGTCTATATGAAGCAAGATATCATACTTTGCGCAAATGGCCTGCACCTTCTCCCAATAGCCCGCCGGGGGCACAATCACGCCGCCCCCCGCTGTCACAGGTTCCAGCACCAGACAACCCACGGTGTCGGGGCCTTCGCGCAGGATCACCTCTTCAATGGCCTGCGCCGCCCGCTCACCGTAGTTCGCAACATCCCACTGCGCCCGGTATTCCAGACAATGCGGCACCATCACAAACCCGTCCGGATACGGCCCGTATTGCGCCGCCCGCTGCGCCTGGCCCGATGTGGCCAGCGTGCCGATGGTGGTGCCGTGGTAATCGCGCTCGCGGTACAGGATCTTCCACTTCTTCCCGCCATGATGCTTGTGCGCGATCTGGCGCACCATCTTGTAGACCTTCTCATTCGCCTCGGACCCCGAGTTCGAATAATAGACGCGGGCGAGCCCCGGCATCTTTTCGATCAATCTTTGGGCAAAGCGCGCGCCGGGCACTGACCCTGCCGCCCCGGCGAAGTAGTTCATCTTGATCAGCTGATCACGCACCGCATTGGCGATGCTCTCGCGGCCGTAGCCTACGTTCACGGTCCAGACCCCGCCCGACACCGCATCCAGATGCTCTTTGCCCCGCGCATCCCAGACCCGCATCCCCTTGCCTTCGATGATCACGCGCGGATCAACCGTCTCATAGGCTTTGTGCTGGCTCAGATGGTGCCAGACATGGGCGCGGTCAGCCTCGACCACCGCGGAGATATCGTTGCTGCTGTAGCCGTCCATGGGCTGAACCTTTCTGTGATCATTGCCGGGCCGTGTCAGAGTCTGAGCGGCCTTTGCGCCAGCATCCGCCTTTGCAGCAGGCAATCGTAGGGCCAGACCACCTGCCCCGATAGGGCCAGTTACAAAATCATTTTGCGCCAAGCCAAAGCAGGGCAAAGATCAGGCAGGCGATGACTTGGGTTGCGTGGAAGCGCCGCTTCCGATTTCCTGAAACCGGGTCAAGCCGCTGGACAGATACAAACCCGCCCCGACCAATGAGGGCAAGACAAACAAGAGCAATAACCCCAACATGGAGAAACCAAGAATGACATTCCGCAAGACATTCAAAAGCGCTGCGACAAGCGCTGCCGCGACTTTGGCCCTGTTGGCAGGCACCACCAGCGCCATGGCGCTGGACGAGGTGACGGTGGCCTATTTCATGGAATGGCCGATGCCGTTCCAATACGCCAAGGTGCAAGGCACCTACGATGCCGAAATGGGCGTCAAGGTGAACTGGGTTGCGTTCGACACCGGCACCGCCATGTCGGCGGCAATGGCGGCAGGCGATGTGCATTTCTCGGTAAGCCAGGGCGTGCCGCCCTTCGTGGTCGCCTCCAGCGCCGGGCAGGATCTGCAGATCCTCGATGTGGCGGTGTCCTATGCCGACAATGACAACTGCGTCGTCCAGAACGCGCTGGAAATCGACAAGGACAACGCCGGTGATCTGGCGGGCAAAAAGGTGGCCGTGCCACTGGGCACCGCTGCGCATTACGGGTTCCTGAAACAGATGGACCATTTCGGTGTCGATCTGGCCAGCCTTGAGATCATCGACATGGCCCCGCCGGATGGGGCTGCCGCCTTTACCCAAGGCTCGGTCGACATGTTCTGCGGTTGGGGCGGCAGCCTGCGCCGCGCGAAAGAGGCAGGCAATGTCCTGCTGACCGGGGCGGAAAAAGAGGCACTTGGCATTCTGGTCTTTGACGTGACCTCGGCCCCCGCCGGATTTGTCGCGGAAAACCCTGATCTGGTGGCGAAGTTCCTGAAAGTCACGGCTGATGCCAACGCCATGTGGGCCGACCCTGCCAATCAGGCCACCATGCTGCCGGTGATCGCGGGCGATTCCGGCATGGACGAACAGGCCACGGCGGAAACCATCGCCACCTTTGTGTTCCCCAGTGTCGAAGACCAGCTGTCGGCCAAATGGCTGGGCGGCGGCGCGCAGGAATTCATGCAAGGGGTGGCCGAGGTGTTTGTCGGCGCAGGCTCGATCCCGGCGGCGCTGCCAAGCTATGATACCACCGTCAACATCGCGCCACTGACCGCCGCAAACGGCATGTAAGACCATCGGGCGGCCCGCAACGGGCCGCCCATCATTCCCCCGGAGGGCCTATGTCCGGACTGATCATCGACAATATCTCGATGCGCTTTGACCTGCCCAATGGCGCGGCAGTGCAGGCCTTGCAGAACGTCTCGCTGGAGCTGAAACAGGGCGAGCTTCTCTCGGTGCTCGGCCCGTCGGGCTGCGGCAAGACCACGCTTTTGAACATCCTTGCAGGCTTTCTGGCCCCGACCGAAGGCCAGATCGTGCTGGGCGGCAAACGGGTGACCGGCCCCGGCCCCGAACGCGGCATGGTGTTTCAGCAAGGTGCCTTGTTCGAATGGATGAACGTGCGCCAGAACATCGACTTTGGCCCGCGCATGAAGGGCATGCCAAAGGCGGAACGTGACCAGATCACCGATCATCTGCTGGACACCGTGGGCCTGCATGATTTCGGCGAAAAGGCGGTGTATGAATTGTCGGGCGGGATGCAGCAGCGCGTGGCGCTGGCCCGCTGCCTGGCCAATGACCCCGATGTGATTCTGATGGATGAACCCTTGGGCGCGCTGGACGCGCTGACGCGGGAAAAGATGCAGGGGCTGGTGCTGAAGCTGTGGAAGGAAACCGGCAAGACCGTGGTCCTGATCACCCATTCGGTGGAAGAGGCGCTGCTGCTGGGCGAACGCCTGCTGGTGATGGCCCCGCGCCCGGGCCGGATCTTTCGCGAATACAACCTGCCCTTTGCCGAACGTGGCGTGAACATGGACCTGCGCGAGGTCAAGAAATCGAGCGGCTTTGCGGAAACGCGAGAGGAAATCCTGTCGATGATCTGGGGCATGGAAGAGGAAATCATGGGCAAGAAAGACGGTGCCGCATGATGGTTCTGGTGTTTTATGTCACGATCTTCGTGGTCTCGATGCTGGTCTGGGGCCGGATCAAGGCGCATCGCGGACGGCATGACTTTACCTCGCTCAAAACCGTGACCTTCGGCGATGAATCCGCCATCCAGCCTGACCGGGTGGCCAGCGTGATTTCGGTGCTGTCGGTGTTTCTGATCTGGGGGGCGTTTACCGGATCGAGCATCGTGCCGCTGCATGTGCCGGGGCCGTTTGTGGGTGAGGCCGGGTTCACCTACACCGCCCGCGCCCCGGATGGGGCCGAGGCGCAGGCCGAGGTGCGGATCACGGTGCATGAGGCGGGGGTGACCCCGGTGGCGCCGTCGGTGCCGCAGGCCAGCGGCTTTGCCCAAGGCGATGTGGCGGTGGTGCAGGCCTGGCGGTCGGTGCTGCTGCGCCCGGTGGAAAATGACGGTGAGGGGGCCGTGGTGGTGGCGATCAACGGCCAGCCCATTGCGGTTGATGACCGTGTGAACGTGACCGGCGGCACGGTCACGCTGACCCCGCGCGGGTCGCTCAACTTTCAGGCCGCGAAGGGCATGCAGATGGAGCCGATCTGGCTGCCCTCGCCCGAGGCGGTGGTGGCGCGCTTTGTGGAGATCTCGACCAACGGCTATCAGAACACTTCGCTCTGGGGGCATCTGGGGGCGTCGCTGGCGCGGGTGATGGCGGGGTTTGTGCTGGGGTCGCTCATTGGCATTCCGTTGGGCTATGCAATGGGGTTGTCGGGCTGGTTCCGCGGCTGGTTCGACCCGATTGTCGAATTCATGCGCCCCGTGCCGCCGCTGGCACTGATCCCGCTTGTGATCATCTGGTTCGGGATATGGGAGACCGGCAAGGTGGTGCTGCTGTTCCTCGCTGCCCTCTGGATCATGACCATCGCCGCGCGGTCCGGCGTGTCGGGGGTGAAGCTGTCAAAGATCCACGCGGCCTATTCGCTGGGGGCCAGCAAGCCGCAGATCCTGCGCCATGTGATCATCCCCAACTCGCTGCCAGACATTTTCACCGGCGCGCGGGTGGCGATGGGGGTGTGCTGGGGCACCGTGGTCGCGGCGGAACTGGTGGCGGCGCAGAAAGGGGCCGGGATGATGATCATCGCGGCGTCAAAATTCCAGCTGACCGATATTGTGGTGATGGGCATCATCCTGATCGGGATCATCGGCTATGGCATCGACATTCTGATGCGGATGGCTGAGAAAAAGCTGGTGCCTTGGAAGGGGCGCGGGTGAATCTTCGCCCTTTGGAACAGGGGTGTGGGTTGTTTGGTTTCAACGGGTTGGGTTTTTGAAGTGAATTGGTTGTTAAGAAAGTGAGGGGCTCCGCAGCTTGTTCAAAGCAGCGGATTGAGGCGGATTTTCTGAAGGTGAAACGACATGGCAAGGATAGGATTGGTCGCGTTGCGAGACGGACCCCTCAAGGCAGAATATTGCTGGGAACCACCTCGCCCATATCAGGACGCGTCATTACGGTGGATCGGCGAGTCTCCATTTTTTCCCACCACCGCATCAGCGCAAAGTGACCGTCCATGAGCTGCGCCCCCGCCTGAACCATCCGGAAGTACGCAATCATCGGAACAAGATAGAAATCCGCCAGACTGCAAGAGAGGCCGTTGAGAATTGTGCCCTCATCCGCAATCTCGTCAAGCGCATGCAGAACTGGAATGCTCTCTCTTAGCCCGGTTTGCACTGCATCTGTGTCACCTCGCTCACCCTCAAGAGGGAGAAACACTGCATTAGAAAACACATTCCTGATCAGTGCATTATACCCATAGGAATCTATGATGCCTATCACCTGCTGCATTCTGCCAACTGCAACATGCGCCGCAGGGGTCAGGGGCAGGTCTGGAAATTCCAGATCCAGATAACGCAGGATCGCAGCCGTCTCATAAAATTTGCAGCCATCATGAATGAGGATCGGGACGCGCCGAAACGGATGCAGTGTCAGCAGACTTTCCGAAGCGGAGTGATCGAAGGGATCCGCCTCAGAGTAAGTGAAATCCAGACCCTTTTCGATAAGCACGAGCTTTACAATCCGTGTGTAGACACTGAATCTGTAGCCAATGAGCGTGATCTTGCGAGACTCCATTATGCAAGAAGGCCATAACAGTGAACACCTTTCAAGGTCCGCAACAGACTCACCCCCTCACCGCCCCACCATCCAGTTCACCCACTCCGCCAGCCGTGAGGGCGGCCCTCCCCGGGCCTCGGCGCGGTCGGCCAGTGCATAGGCCGCATATGTGCCGTGCAGGCCAAGCCAACGGAGGGGTTCGGGTTCCCATCTGCGAGGGGTCCGGTTGACCCATGGCAAGCGGGTGAGCGGATCGTCGGTGCCGAGGGTGAGGGCGGCGTGGGTGCGGCCCGCGAGGTTGGCGGTGGCGGTGCCGACCGATATAAACGTCGGTAGCAACGGCCACCCCAGCGCGGTGCTGCGAAGCCGGTCAGGGCAATCCGGTGCCCGCCCCACTAAGGACGTTTCCGGCAAAACACCGTTGCCAAATCGGGGACTTGCCCCCGCTGGCTGCTTTGGGGCAAGTTAACGAAGTTGAACGTGGTTGCCGGGGGGCAGGCCGCTGCAAGACAATTGTTCAAGGTTTGCAGGTTGATGATCCCGGTAATGACACGTTTGCGTGGCGACGCGCTTTTGGCGCGGGTGATGCGCAGTTCTGCGTGGACCGCACTGGGCTACGGAGCCAGTCAGGTGTTGCGGCTGGCGTCGAACCTGATTCTGACCAAGCTGTTGTTTCCCGAAGCCTTTGGCCTGATGGCGCTGGTGTCGGTGTTCATCGTCGGGCTGACGATGTTTTCCGATATGGGGACCGAGCCTGCGATCCTGCAACACCGGCGCGGTGATGAGGCGGCGTTTCTGAACACGGCCTTTACCATTCAGGTCACGCGCGGCGCGGTGCTGTGGCTGGCCTCGGCGGCGATTGCCTGGCCTGCGGCGCTGTTCTACGGCCAGCCGCTGCTGGCGATGATCCTGCCGGTGGCGGGGTTTTCGCTGTTTCTGCACGGGCTGGAACCTGCGCGGGTGCATACCGCCGGGCGGCATCTGCGGCTGGGGCGGCTGACGGCGCTGGATCTGATCTCGCAGGCGGTGGGGATTGCCAGCATGGTGCTGCTGGCCTGGGCCACGCAATCGGTCTGGGCGCTGGTGGCGGGGTGGATCGTGTCGTCTGGCACCCGGCTGGCGCTGGTCAGTTTTGCGCAGCCCGGGCCGCGCAGCCGGCTGGGCTGGGAGCCTGCGGCGGCCCGCGATCTGCTGCATTTCGGGGCCTGGCTGTTTTTGTCCACCGCCTGTGGCTTTCTGGTGGCGCAGGGCGACAAGGCTATTCTGGGCAAATACCTGACGCTGGAGCAGCTGGGGCTGTATAACATCGGGTTTTTTCTGGCCTCGTTTCCGATGCTGCTGGGTCAGGCGATTGTGGGCCGCATCCTGATTCCGCTGTACCGCGAACGGCCGCCGGGGGCGTCGGCCTCAAATTTCGGGCGGTTGCGGCAGATGCGCTTTGCGCTGACCGGGGTGATCTTTGCGCTGCTGACGGTGATGGCCTTTGCGGGCGAGGGCATTGTCGATCTGATGTATGACCCGCGCTATTCCCCGGCGGGGGCCATTCTGGTGCTGATCGCGGTGGTGCAGATCCCGTCGGTGATCGGGATGACCTATGATCAGGCGGCGTTGGCGGCGGGGGACAGCCGGAGCTTTTTCCTGCTGACCGCGGCGCGGGCGCTGGGGCTGGTGTGCGGGCTGATCATCGGGGCGGAATATCTGGGGTTGGTGGGCGCGCTGGTCGGGCAGGCCATGGCGGCGATTGCGGTCTATCCGCTGCTGATCTGGCTGGCGCGGCGGCACGGGGCCTGGGACCCGCTGCATGACCTGAGCTTTGCCGCTCTGGGCGTGCTGATCGCGATGGGGGCGCTGTATGTGGACAGCGGTGCGATCACCGAGCTGTCGACCCTGTTTGCACGGAGCGCGCCATGACCCTGCACAGCCAGCGCAAACCCGAACAGGATGCGGCTTTGGTCGAACATGCGCTGACCCCGCTGCAGCTGGGGATGGTGTACGAAAGCGTGCTGGCCGGGCGGCCTTGGGTCAATCTGGAGCAGATCGTCGTGCATCTGGACGACGAGCTGGTCACGGAAGACGCCCTGCGTCTGGCCTGGGCGCAGGTGGCCGCGCGGCATGAGGCGTTGCGGCTGTCTGTGCTGTGGCGCAAGCGGGTGGCCCCGGTGCAGGTGCTGCGCGACCGGGTTGAGGTGGCGCTGACGGTCGAGGACTGGTCCGCCCTGCCGCCCCGGCGTCTGGCGGGGATGCTCGACCAGTTTCTGGAGGCCGACCGCGAACAGGGCGTCGATCTGGAGGCGGCCCCGGCCTGGCGGGTGCTGCTGGCGCATCTGGGCCCGCGCCGGTCGGTGATGGTCTGGACCGTGCATCACGCGATGATCGACGGGCGCAGCATGGCCATCGTGCTGGACGAGGTGTTTGCCGCGCTGAGGGGCCGCGCCCTGCCCCCGGCCCCGGACGCCGGGTTTCTGGCCTATGCGACGGGCCTTGCCGCACAGGATACCGCCGCGTCAGAGGCATTCTTTGGCGGCTATCTGGCTGATTTTGATCAGCCCAACCCGCTGACCGATGTGTCGGACGACAGCGGCATGACGCGCAAGCGCGTGCTGGAGCGGCGGCTGGACACCGCTCTGACACAAGCGCTAAGCGCGCGGGCCGGGGCGGCGGGGGCGACGCTGGCCACGATGGTGCAGGGGGCATGGGGCATGGTGGTGGCGCGCTGGACCGGGCGCAGCACGGCGGTATTCGGGGCCACCCGGTCGGGCCGCCAGATCGTGCCCGGCACCACGCGCACGGTTGGCTGCCTGATCAACACCCTGCCGGTGAAGGTGCAGATCAGCCCGCCGCGCCCGACCGACGCGTTTCTGGCAGAGCTGCGCCGCGACGCGCTGGTGCTGCGCGACCACGAACACGCGGCGCTGACCGACATCCGCCGCTGGTGCGGCCTACCCGGCACCGAAGCGCTGTTCGATTCCATGGTGATGTTCGAGCGCGCCTCGCTGAATGAAACCATGCGAGGTCTGGGGCCGGACTGGGCAAGCCGCCGGGTAGAGCTGCGCGAGGAAGGGGCCATGCCGCTGACGCTGGCGGCTTACGGCGATGCCGGGCTGCTGCTGATGCTGGAACATGACCCGGTGGCGGTGCCCGCGCCCAAGGCGCAGGCCATGCTGGACCATATGGCCGACCTGCTGGCCGCGCTGGCCGCAGCCGGGGCTGCAACCCCGCTGACCGATCTGAACATGCTGTCGCCTCCGGAACAGGCGGCGCTGATCGCGCTGGCGCAACCTGACCGGATGCTGACCCCCGCCGACCCCTGCGTGGCGCTGCGCTTTTCCGAAATGGCACGGCAGCGCGGCAATGCGCTGGCGCTGCGCATGGTTGGCCGACACAATATTCTGGATTATCTGGCGCTGGACGCGCGGGCCGAAGAACTGGCCGGGCGGCTGGTGCAGGCCGGGGCCGGGCCGGGGCAGATCGTGGCGATCTGTCTGCCGCGCGGACCAGAATTCATCGTTGCCATGCTGGGCATCCTGCGGGCGGGCGCAGCCTTTTTGCCGCTGGACCCGACCTATCCCGAAGCGTTGCGCGCCCATATGCTGACAGACAGCGGCACAACGCTGATGATCGCGCCCACCGACGGGGATGCGGCGGCGTTCCCCGCTGTGCGGGTCCTGTCGCCCGGTGCAGGTGCCGTGCGGGTGCCGGTGCCTGATTTCCGGCCGCCCGACCCGGACCGGCTGGCCTATGTGATCTATACTTCCGGCTCGACCGGGGTGCCCAAGGGGGTCAAGGTGCCGATGCGGGCGCTGTCGGCCCATGCCAGTGCCATGATCGCCGCCTTCGGGCTGACCCAATCGGACCGGGTGCTGCAATTTGCCAGCCTGTCGTTTGACGTGTCGATTGAAGAGATCATTCCCACCCTGCTGGCCGGGGCCAAGCTGGTCTTGCGCTCTGAGGCCATGGCGGGGTCGGTGGGGCTGTTTCTGGACGAGGTGCAACGCAGCGACATCACCGTGCTGAACCTGCCCACCGCCTTTTGGCATGTGCTGGTGGACGAGATGGCACGCGATGGCTTGCGGCTGCCGCCGACGGTGCGGCTGGTGATCGTGGGCGGCGAACAGATCAGCCCGCGCGCGCTGGCGACCTGGCAGCGGATCGCACCCGGTGTGCGCTGGATGAACGGCTACGGGCCGACCGAGACAACCATCACCTGCACGCTGTTTGAACCAAAGCCGCTGCCGAAAACCGGTGCAAAGCTGGTGCCGCCGTCGGCAACGGCACACGAGGATATTCCCATTGGCCGCCCGACCGCACATGCGCGGGCCTATGTGCTGGCCCCCGACGGCTCTTTCGCGCCGCCCGGCGCGCCGGGCGCGCTGTGGATCGGCGGGCCAGCGGTCAGCGATGGCTATATCGGGCACGCGGCGCAGACGGCCGAGGCGTTTGGCCCCGACCGCTTTGTGGGCACCGGGCGGATTTACCGCACCGGCGATATGGCGCGCTGGCGGCCTGACGGCGGGCTGGCGTTTCTGGGACGGCGTGACCGGCAGGTCAAGCTGCGCGGTTTCCGCATCGACCTGCGCCACGTCGAACGCGCGCTGGAGCGTGAGACCGGGGTGGGCCGGGCGCTGGCGCATGTGCTGAACGCAGGCACCCCGGCGGCGCGGCTGGTGGTCTGGGTGGCGGGTGCCGACGGGCAGCCCCTGCCCGATGCCGTGGCGCTGCGGGCTGCGGTGGCCGAACAGCTGCCGCCGCATATGGTGCCCGCGATTGTGCCGGTGTCGCACTTTCCGCGCACGCCCGGCGGCAAGGTCGACATCAGCGCCCTGCCGGTGCCGGACGTGGCGGTGAGCGCCGGTGTGGCGGCAAGCGACGATCCGGTGGTGCAACAGATCGCCGGTCTGATGGCGCAGACGCTGGGGCTGGCGGCAGTGGGGCCGGACGATGATTTTCACGATCTGGGCGGGCATTCGCTGCTGGCGGTACAGCTGATCGGGCGGATCGAGGCGGCACTGGGCCACCGGCTGGGCGTGGCCGATCTGCACCGCCGCCCGACGCCGCGCGCGCTGGCCCGCGCGCTGGCGGCGGCGCAATCGGGGCCGCGCTATCTGATCCCGATCCAGCCACGCGGCAGCCAGCCGCCGCTGTTCGGCGTGCATGTGCTGGGCCGCAATGAGGAACATTTCCGCCCGCTGGCCGAGGCGCTGGGGCCGGATCAGCCGGTGTTCGGTCTGACGGTGGGCCTGCTGGCGCAAGATACACCGATTGGCGTGCAGGACACTGCCCGCGCCTATGCCGATGAAATCATGCAGAACTTCCCGCATGGGCCGATCAGTCTGGCAGCGGTGTCGCTGGCCAGCTATGTCGCCTTTGATCTGGCGCAGCAGCTGATCCGCGCCGGGCGCGAGGTGCGGGTGATCGCCATGTTCGACAGCGCCGGTCCCGGCGGGCGGACGCGGCTTTCGGGCCGGGCCCGGGTGGGTGTGCATCTGCGCCAGCTGGTGCGGCGCGGGCCGTCGCATCTGGCGGGCATTGTCACCAACCGCTGGGCGGATGTGGTCTACCGCGCCAAGAAGCTGCGGATGCGGCTGCAGGCCGGGGGCGCGCCGATGACGGTGGACAGGTTCATGGTGGCGGCGGAACAGGCGGTGCAGGAGTATGAGGTCAAGCCGATCTATCGCCCGCTGACGATCTTCCGCGCCGAGGCGAATATCTTCGACAGCCCCGAAAGCACGCAGGACGGGCTGGGCTGGGCCCCGGTTGCTGCGTCGGGGTTCGAGGTGATCGACGTGCCGGGCGATCACCTGTCGATCCTGCAACCGCCGAATGTGGCGGTGCTGGCGCATCACCTGTCACGGCTGATGGCGGATCTGCCCGAAGCGTGACACTCTGCACAGGCAATGTTGGGGGATGCGATGACGGTGGAACCATTCGGGCAGGTTGACGGGGTTGAGGTCGGGTCGGTGATGCTGGGCCGCGCGGGCGGCGTGCAGGCGCGGGTCTGCGCTTACGGCGCGCGGCTGACAGAGCTGTGGGTGCCGGACCGGGCCGGGGTCTGCGCCGACATTGTGCTGGGGCACGGCGATGTGGCGGGCTACGCGGCGACCAAGGCGTTTCTGGGCGCGACCTGTGGGCGGTATGCCAACCGCATCGCGGACGGGCGCTTTGTGCTGGACGGGCGGGTGGTGGATCTGGACCAGAATGAGGGGGTCAAGCATCTGCATGGCGGGCGGGCCGGGTTTGACCGCAAGACGTGGGACTTTGCTGACTTATCAGAGCGGTCGGTGACACTGACGGCGGTGTCGGCGGATGGCGAGATGGGCTATCCGGGGCGGCTGTCGATGCAGGTGCGCTACTGGCTGGATGAGGCCGACCGGCTGTGGATCGCGATGGAGGCGCAGACTGATGCAGCCACCGTGGTGAACATGGTGAACCACAGTTATTTCAACATGGTGGGGTCGGGGTCGGTGATGGGGCAAGATCTGCGATTGGGGGCCACGCATTTCACCCCGGTTGATGCCGATCTGATTCCCACGGGCGAGGTGCTGGCGGTGGCGGGCACCGCGTTTGATTTCACCGCGCGGCGCGAGATCGGGGCGGCTTTGCCATCAGATACGGGGTTTGACCACAACTGGTGCCTGACCGGGCCGCTGGAGCCGAAATGGGGCGAGGCGCTGCGGTTTTGTGCCGAGGCGGTGGATGCAGGCTCGGGGCGGCGGATGGAGGTCTGGACCAATGAGCCGGGGGTGCAGTTCTATACCGGGGCCTTTCTGGCGGGTGGGCTGCCGGGCAAGGATGGTGCCCCGATTGCGCCGTTCAGCGGCTTTACGCTGGAAACCCAGCGCTTTCCCGACAGCCCGAACCGGCCGCAGTTTCCCTCGGCCCGGCTGGAGCCGGGGCAAACGTACCGGCACCTGATGGCGTTTGAGTTTACGCCGCAGCCGGGCTGAGCGGGGGCAATGGCGGGGTGAACCCCGCCCTACCCCGGAGTGGCCGCACCCGGGTGCAGCGGCGTATGTTTCGCGTCTGGCGCGGGTATGGTTTGCGTATGGCTAACGTCATGACGTTGGTGCGCAGGTCACAAGGCGATCGCGCCGCACCACGCGCCGGGCAAGGCGGGGTGAACCCCGCCCTACGCCTTGCCCGCAAAATGGTGCAGGGCGGCCACGGCGCAGGAGGCCAGCCGCGCCACCGGGCTGTCGGAGCGCGAATTCAGGATGACCGGCACTTTTGCCCCAAGCACCAGCCCGGCCCCTTCGGCATGGCTGATATAGGCCAGCTGTTTGGCCAGCATATTGCCCGAGTCGATGCCCGGCACCACCAATATATTGGCGCGGCCCGCCACACCGCCGGTCAGCCCTTTGGTGCGGGCGGCGGCCATGTCGACGGCGTTGTCCATCGCCAGCGGGCCTTCGACCTGACCGCCCTTGATCTGGCCACGCTCGGCCATTTTGGACAGCAGGGCCGCGTCGATGGACGACTGGATCGCCGGGTTGACGGTTTCCACCGCTGACAGAACGCCGACACGCGGGTCCATGCCCAAAGACAGGGCGAGGTTGATGGCGTTCTGGATGATATCAACCTTGGTCATCAGGTCGGGGGCGATGTTGATGGCGGCGTCGGTAACCATGACGGGTTCGGGCAGGCCGGGCACGTCCATCAGGAACACATGGGTGAACTTGCGCCCGACCCGCAGGCCCCGGTCACGGTCCACCATCGGGCGCAGCAGGTCATCGGTGTGCAGATGCCCCTTCATCACCGCCAGCGCGCGGCCTTCGTGCACCAGCTGGCAGGCCATGGCGGCGGCGGCGACATCGTCGCCGGGCACGTCGATGATTTCCATGCCGCTCAGGTCGGCACGAAGCGCGCGTGCGGCGGCGTGGATGGCGTCGGCATGGCCGATCAGGATCGGGGTGATGATGCTTTGCGTGGCGGCCAGCAACGCACCGCCCAGCGAATTGGCATCATCGGGGCAGACCACGGCGGTGGGCAGCGCGGGCAAGGGCCTTGCCCGGTCGATCAGCGCGTCGAAATGGCGGTGGCGCTGCACGATCAGGCCGGGGATGTGCAGATCGTCACGGTCAAACCGGATCTGCGGGGCCAGCACAGTTGCCTCGCCGGTCAGGATCAGCGCGGCATCGGCGGGGCGGGTGACTTCGGTTTTCAGCCGCACGGTGCCATCCGGATGCTTGTCCAGCACGGTGACCTGACACAGCAGATCATCGCCCGCATGGGCCACGGCGTGGAAGGTCAGGGTCTGGTGCTGCAACCGTGTGCCCGGGCCCGGCAGATGGGTGCCAAGGACGGCAGAAACAAGTGAGGCAATGAACATGCCCGCCGCCATCTGTTCCGGCTTGCCATCGCCATCCAGATCGCCGTTTGGCAGGTTCATCGGGTTGTAATTGCCCGAAGAGGCCGCAAAGACATACAGATCATCGGGCGTGATCAGGCGGCGCAGCTGCGCGCATTCGCCGGGGCGCAGTTCGTCAAAGGTACGGTTGACCAGACGCATCGGGGGCTCCTTACCGGGGTGACTGGCGCATGCCTGACACCGCTTGCGCCCGTCGGCAAGTGAAATGCCCCCCGCAGGCGGATGCCTGCGGGGGGCCAGTGATAAGCTGCCTGTTTTCAGATCAGGCCAGATCGAAGCGGTCGGCGTCCATCACCTTGACCCATGCGGCGACGAAGTCGTGCACGAATTTTCCGGCATTGTCGTCCTGCGCATAAACCTCGGCATAGGCGCGCAGCATCGAGTTCGAGCCGAACACGAGGTCAGCACGGGTGGCGGTGAACTTCACCGCGCCGGTCTTGCGGTCGGTGATGTGATAGAGGTTGTTGCCCGCCGGTTTCCACTTCCACGCCATATCGGT
Source organism: Pseudotabrizicola sp. (assembly GCF_030656345.1). Lineage (GTDB taxonomy): Bacteria > Pseudomonadota > Alphaproteobacteria > Rhodobacterales > Rhodobacteraceae > Pseudotabrizicola. Next base: position 227,005 of record NZ_JAUSNR010000010.1, read on the forward strand.
CAGGTGGACGAAGAAATCGGTGGTCAGTGCCCCTACCCGGTCGGTGAACACGCCATGCGCGGTGCCGCCGTGGTTGGTGCCGATCACCCGCATCCCGCCCAGAAGGCAGGTCATTTCCGCGGCGGTCAGGCCCATCAGCTGGGCACGGTCCAAGAGCAGCTCTTCGGGGCTGACGACATAGTCTTTCTTCTGCCAGTTGCGGAAGCCATCGGCCACAGGTTCCAGAACGTCGAAGGCGGCGGCATCGGTCTGGTCGGCCGTTGCATCGCCACGGCCCGGGGTGAAGGGCACGGTGACATCAAAGCCAGCGGCTTTCGCCGCCTGTTCCACGCCGTAAGAACCGGCCAGCACGATCACGTCCGCCACGCTTGCGCCGGTGCGGGCGGCGATGGGTTCCAGCACCGACAGAACTTGCGCCAGACGGGCGGGTTCGTTGCCTTCCCAATCCTTTTGCGGGGCAAGGCGGATGCGGGCCCCATTGGCCCCGCCGCGCATGTCCGACCCACGATAGGTGCGGGCGGCATCCCATGCGGTTGTCACCATGTCAGACACCGACAGGCCGGAGGCTGCGATGGCAGCCTTTACCGCCGCCACGTCATAGGTGGTGTTGCCTGCGGGGACCGGATCTTGCCAGATCAGGTCTTCTTGCGGCGCGTCCGGCCCGATGTAGCGGGTGCGCGGGCCCAGATCGCGGTGGGTCAGCTTGAACCATGCGCGGGCGAACACATCAGAGAAATAGGCGTGGTCGCCGGCAAAGCGTTCGCAGATGGCGCGGTAGATCGGGTCGACCTTCATCGCCATATCGGCATCGGTCATGATCGGCATCACGCGGATGGTTGGGTCTTCGACATCGACCGGCATGTCTTCTTCGCGGATGTTGATGGGCATCCACTGGTTGGCACCGGCGGGAGATTTGCGCAGCTCCCACTCATAGCCGAACAGCAGGTCGAAATAGCCGTTGTCCCATTTGGTGGGGTGCGTGGTCCATGCGCCCTCAATCCCGCTGGTGACGGTGTTGCGACCCACGCCACGGCTGGTGTTGTTCATCCAGCCAAGGCCGCCTTCGACAATATCCGCGCCTTCGGGGGCGGCTTGCAGGGCACCGGCATCGCCGTTGCCATGGGTCTTGCCGACGGTGTGGCCGCCTGCGGTCAGGGCTGCGGTTTCCTCATCATCCATTGCCATGCGGGCAAAGGTTTCGCGCACATGCAGGGCGGTCAGCGCCGGGTCGGGCACGCCGTTGACGCCTTCGGGGTTCACATAGATCAGCCCCATCTGCACGGCGGCGAGCGGGTTTTCCATGGTGGCGGGGTTTTTCACATCGTCATAACGGTTGTCAGACGGCGCCAGCCATTCCTTTTCCGCGCCCCAGTAGATGTCTTTTTCAGGGTGCCACACGTCTTCGCGGCCAAAGCTGAAGCCATAGGTTTTCAGCCCCATCGATTCATAGGCAATGGTGCCGGACAGGATGATCAGATCGGCCCAGCTGATCTGGTTGCCGTATTTCTTCTTGATCGGCCACAGCAGGCGGCGGGCCTTGTCGAGGTTGGCGTTGTCGGGCCACGAATTGAGCGGCGCGAAACGGATGGTGCCGGTGCCGCCACCGCCCCGGCCATCGGCCAGACGGTAGGTGCCCGCCGAATGCCATGCCAGACGGATCATCAAGCCGCCGTAATGGCCCCAGTCTGCCGGCCACCAGTCCTGCGAATCGGTCATCAGCGCGTGGACATCGGCCTTGAGTGCGGCGACGTCAAGGGACTTCACCGCTTCGCGGTAGTCGAACCCCTTGAACGGATTATACTTGGTGTCATGCTGGTGCAGGATGTCGAGGTTAAGCGCCTTTGGCCACCAATCGGTGGCCGTGGCCGCCGTGGTTGTCAAAGATCCGTGCATCACCGGGCATTTGCCGCCGGACTTGATATCGTTTCCATCCATGTCGCTTCTCCGCTTTTTGTTTCTGGCGCAGCCGGTCCACGGATCGGGCGGACGAATCGTCGGCCCGCAGAACCGGGGCTGCTTGGAATGGTTCTAACATAACGGTTCCATAATAAGAATTTGCATTTTCTAATCATGCCTATATGTTTTTCTTATGAAAGCCCTGTCGATGAAACATCTGCGTTATTTCGAGGCCCTGTCGCAGCACGGCCATTTCGGACGCGCGGCCGAGGCCTGCGCCATCTCGCAGCCCGCCCTGTCGATCCAGATGAAAGAGCTGGAGGATATACTGGGCGCGCCGCTGATCGAACGTGGCGCGCGCCAGATCAGCCTGACGCCGTTGGGCGCTGAATTTGCGCTGCGGGTGCGCGCGATCTTGCAGGCGGTGGAGGAACTGGGCGATCTGGCGCGCGCGTCCTTTGGCCCGCTGACCGGGCGGCTGCGGATCGGGGTCATCCCGACGGTGGCCCCTTATCTTTTGCCCCGCATCATGAAGGACCTGACCGCGCGCTACCCCCAGCTTGACCTGCGCCCGCGTGAGGCGATCACCCAGCGGCTGGTCGAAGACCTGACCGAGGGGCGGCTGGATGCGGCGCTGGTGGCGCTGCCGGTGTCGGAACCGGGGCTGACGGAATACCCGCTGTTTGAAGAAGAGTTCATTCTGGTCCGCCCGCGAAGTGATGCCGATAAACCCGTGCCCAACCCGGAAACCCTGCGCGAGATGCGGTTGTTGCTGCTGGAGGAAGGGCATTGCTTTCGCGAACAGGCAATTTCGTTCTGCAAGCTGGGGTCGGCGCTGCCGCGTGATCTGATGGAGGGCAGTTCGCTGACCACATTGGTGCAGATGGTGGGCGCGGGCATTGGCGTCACGCTGATCCCGCAGATGGCGGTGGGGATTGAAACCCGGTCGGCGGCGGTATCAGTCGCGCGTCTGCCCGCGCCGCGCCCGTCGCGCATGATTGGTCTGGTCTGGCGCAAGACCAACCCGCTGGGCAGCCAGTTGGCGCAGATTGCCGAGCTGATCCGCACCAGCGGCACCACGGTTGGGGCGGAATGACGGCGCACCCGACGCGCAGGCTTTGCGTCAGGCCATGGCGTGATGCTGCTGCGCAGGGTTACGGCCCGTGCCACCAGCCCTGATGCGCTATGCCGTGGGGGTCAGCGCTGGAAGGTCATCGGCAGGGTAAAGGAATAGCTGGCATCGGTCAGCCCTGCCGGGGCGGCGGGGTAGCGGGCTGACTGCACCGCCCGCACCGCCGCCTGATCAAGGGCGGCATTGCCAGACGATTTCGCGATGGCCACCCCGGCCAGCTGGCCGGACCGGCTGACGGTCAGCCGCACGGTGACGGTGCCAGCGGCCCCACGGGCGGCGGCGGGATAGGCTTTGCGCCGTTCGATCCGGCTGCGGATCGAGGCCCCCCAACCGGCCTTGAGGTCGTTTTGCTGCGCGGCAGAGCGGGTGGCGGCCTGTGCGCTGCCGCTGTCACCGGCCTGCGCCCCGCCGCCGCTGCCTGCGGCGCGTTGCGCGGCCTGACCGGCAGAGGGGGTCTGCGGGGCAGGCTTTGCCGCTGCTTTCGGGGCCTCGGGGGGGTTGGGCCTGGCCAGATCGGCCGGGCGGGGTTTGGGCCGCTGTTCGGGTTCCGGTTCGGGTTCCGGCACCGGGTCTGGCTCTGGCTCTGGCAGGGGCTCCGGTTCGGGCGGTGGGGGGGGCGGCAGGCTGATATCAGCGTTCAGCGGGACCTCGGCCATGGGCGGCAGGGCCATGGCATCAGGGGCGGGCATCAGGGGCGGCGGCGGTTCGGTCACCGGGGTCAGCGGCGGCGGCGTCTCGGGCTGTACGGGCGGGGTCAACTCGGCCACGGGTTCCGCCTCCGGCGTGGGCGGGCGGTCCCATTCGGTGATCAGCTCGGCCAGCACCGCATCGGCGGCCTGCAGCGACACCAGATCGGTGCCCCCTGCCCCGGCAGACATCGCCCCTGCCTGCGGCGTGCGGATGGCAAAGACCGCGACATGCAGGCCAAGCGCGATGGCGATGGCCAGACCGGCGTGCAGACGCGCGCTCATGGGGTGGCCCCCGGCTGGGCCACCAGCTCGATCTGCGCAAAGCCAAGCGGCGACAGACGCGGCAAGATCTGCGCCAGACGCGCGGCTGGCAGGGCGGTATCGGCGCGTAAGGTCAGGCGGGGCGGTTCCGCATCGCAATCGGTGGCGGTGCAATGGTCGGTGCGGGCGGCCTCAATCGCGGCAAGCGCCGGGTCGTCCAGCAGGTCGCGGTAGCCAAGCTGGCCGTCGGCGCTGATGAACAGGGTGAAATCGCCCTGTGCCTCGGCCTCGGCCAAGGCTTCGGGCGGGGTGACGGTGAAGGGTTCAGGCGGGGTCAGCCGCGCGGAGATCAGGAAAAAGATCAGCAGCAGGAAGACCACATTGATCATCGGCAGCAGGTTTTCCTGCGCGGGGCGGCGGGGGGGTGGCGAGAAATCCATGGCGCTATTCCACCAGAACCAGCCGGGTAAAGCCCGCGCCGGTCAGCCGGTCCATCACCGCGACCAGCGCCTGCAGATCGGCCCCGTCGCCCGCGCGCAGGATGATGGCATCGCCGGGGGTTTCGGTCAGCACGCGCAGCGCTTCGGCCAGCGCATCGGGCGCGATGTCGATGCCGTTGAGCCGCAGGCTGTCGCCTGACAGGTCGACCAGCCGCGGCGGGCCGGAATAGGCGGTGCCGCCGCCTGCGACCGACAAAGGCAGTGCCCGGTCAGACCCGAAGCGCGAGGCGAGCATGAAGAACACCAGCAGCAGAAAGACCACGTCGATCATCGGCGTCAGGTTGGGCCGCCTGCGCGGACGGTCTGTCGCAAACGAGATCATTCGGCGGCGCGGGTGACAGAAATCGGGCTGGCAGCATTGGGGGCGGCATTACCCGGCGCCACGCGCGCGCCATGCAGGATGCGGGTCGCCGAATCCTCCATATCATGGCGCAAGCCGTCGACCACGCTTTCAAACCATGTCAGCGCGACCGAGGCCGGGATCGCCACGGCCATGCCTGCGGCTGTGGTCAGAAGCGCCTCCCATATCCCACCGGCAAGGGCGGCGGGGTCGGCGCGCGACCCGGCCTCTTGCAATGCCTGAAAGGCGGCGATCATGCCGGTGACGGTGCCCAGAAGGCCCAGCAGCGGGCCGATGGTCGCGGCCAGTTCCAGCCCGCGCAGGCCGGTGCGGGCGCGTGACAACAGGCCACGGGCGACGCGGGCGGTCTCCGCCTCGGCCCCGGTCTGGTCCAGCCCGGGGTTCATCGCGGCCTGCATCGCGGCCAGCGCCAGACGGGCGCGCAACGACCCGCGCTTGTGCAGGGCCGCCATCGCGGCATCGGTCTGGCCCGCCGCCCAAAGGTCCAGCGCGCGGGCGGTGTGGCGGCCACCCGACCATGCGCCGAACGTAAGCAGGCGCATCACCTTCCACAGGATCAGCGCAATGGTCAGCACGGACAGCACCGCAATGGCCCACATCGCCGGGCCGCCCATGGCGACAAACCCGAGCATCTCGGCGAAGCTGTCAGAAAAGGATGCGGCAAGGGTGGCGGTCTGGTTTTCCATGGCGTCTCACTTGGTCTGGTTAAGACGGATCTGGGTGTGAGGTATGCCTGCCCGGTCTGCGCCCTGTCATCGGTCATTCCGTCGGCGGATTCAACCGGGTTTTTGCCTTGCGCCGCTGCCCGCCCCATCCGGGGCAGGCAGACGCTGGCATCAGAAGTCGGTCGGCGCGCCGCCCTCTTGCTTGCGGCGGGCGACGAAACGGGTCAGTTCTTCGCGGGCGGTGTCATCCATTTCCGGCGGCTCGAATTCGGCCAGGATCTGTTTGTAGATCCGGTGGGCACGTTCCGGGGTCCAGTGGGCGCCATCGGCCTGCCACGCCTCATAATTGCGCCAGTCGCTGGCGAAGGGGGCGTAGAACGCGGTCTGATAGCGGTCTTGCGTGTGCTGGCAGCCGAAGTAATGGCCGCCTGCCCCGACCTCGCGGATGGCATCTAGGGCGATATCGGCGTCGGTGGTGGCGAAGGTGGCTTCCTCGAAATAGCGCTGGATCATCTGCAGCACTTCGCAATCCATCACGAATTTCTCGGGCGATGCGATCAGCCCGCCCTCCAGCCAGCCTGCCGCGTGATAGACAAGGTTGGTGCGCGACTGCACCGCGGCCCAGAGGCTGTTCGAGGTTTCCCACATCGACTGGCCATCGGGCACATTGGCCGCACAGACGCCGGATGAGCGCAGCGGCAAGCCGTAGAACCGTACCAGCTGGCCGGTCATCTGCGTTGCGCGCATGTATTCGGGCGTACCAAAGGCGGGGGCGCCCGATTTCATGTCGACGTTGCTGGTGAAGGTGCCGATGGCGACCGGGCAGCCGGGGTTGATGTATTGCAGTAGGGCAATGGCGGCGAGCGCCTCGGCAAGGCTCAGCGCCACCGCGCCCGCCATGGTGACCGGGGCCATCGCCCCCGCCAGCGTGAACGGTGTCACGATCACCGGCTGGCCACGCCGTGCCATGCGCATGGCACCGTCGAGCATGGGGTAGTCATGCTTCAGCGGGCTGACCGAGTTGATATTGGTGAACATGCGCGGGCTGGCGTCAAACTCTGCCTGCGTGAGACCGCCAGCGATGCGCACCATTTCCATCACATCCTCGACCCGTTCCGCCCCCAGCGAATAGGCGTGGACCACCTTGTCGGTCAGGGTCAGCTGGTCGTAGAGACAATCGAGATGGCGCACGCCTGCGTGCACATCGACCGGCTCCACCGGATAGCCGCCGTTCAGGTGGATGCAGTTGAAATACTGGGTCAGTTTGGTGAATTCCCGGAAGGTCGCCATATCGCCCGAGCGTTTGCCACGTTCCAGATCCCAGGCGTTGGGCGGTGAGGAAACGTTGCCGAACAGCATATGCTTGCCGCCCATGATCACCCGGCGGCCCGGATTGCGCGGGGTGATGGTGAAGCTGTCCGGTGCATGGGCCAGCATTTCCATCACGAACGACTCATCCATGCGGACATTGGTGCCGGTGACGATGCAACCTGCGCTGCGCAAAATCTCTGCCGCTTCGGGGTTCAGAAATTCGATGCCGATGTCGGACAGGATGGTCATGGCCCCCCGATGCACGCGCTGGACACCATCTGCATCCAGCGGTTCGGTCGGGCGGTCGGGGTTGACCGGGATGCGCCATGGCATCTGGTCGATCACGGCTGACCCTGCGCGGGCCTTGTTGCCCGCCCGGCCCCCGGCCCGGCGTTTGCGATCCTGAACGTCAATCATCCCGCCTCCTTTGGCCCCGACGGGCCGCGTGAGGGCAGGATGAACGAAAGCGCGACCGGGCGCGCCATACAGCGGCGACGCAAAAGCGTCGTTTTCAGGCGGCGTGCCGGGCAAGCCAGCCGGTGAGCGCGCCGATGTCGGGCAAAACCACATCGGCATGCGGGGCAAGATCGCCTTCGGTGGCAATGCCGGTCAGCACCGCGATGCAGACCATGCCCGCCGCGCGCCCGGCATGCAGGTCGTGCAGGCTGTCGCCGACCATGGCGATGCGGGCCGGGTTCAGCCCGGTGGCCCGCGCAAAGGCAAGGCACATGCCGGGGCCGGGCTTGGCCCCGTGGCCGGAGTCGTAGCCGGAGATGAAATCGAACAGATCGGTCAGGTCATGCGCCGCCAGATGGGCCCGGGCGGGGGCCTCGGTATCATTGGTGGCAAGGCCGATGCGCAGGCCACTGGCGCGCAATGCCTCCAGCAAGGGGCGCAGGGGAACGGCAGGCACCATGACTGTGTGGGCGGCGGCGGCGTTGATCTGCGATTCGATTCCGGCAGGGCTTTGTCCGGGCATGTGCGGAGCGAGGGCTGCGGCAATTTCGTGCGCCGTGCCCGCAATCACCGGGCTGTCGGGCGCAAAGGTCTGTGCCGCCAGGTCATAGCCGATGGCCCCCCCCATCGCCGCCGCATGGTCCGCATCGCGGGCCAGTGTGTGCAGCAAGGTTTCGGCCCAGCTGCCCCAGCTGCGGCGGAAATCGAACAATGTGCCGTCCTTGTCGAAGATCACGCCGTCAATCATGCTGCCCGCCCGTCTGTCATGTCAGTCTGCCCTTGTGCGCCCGCTGTCAGGTCCAATGCAACGCCTCTCCGCCCGGCAGGGCGGCGCGGGCCAGCATCGGCGCGTCATAGCGCAGGCCGGTCGCATCGCAAAACGCCACGATCCACGCGTCATCCATCAACAGAAAGTCGAGGACAGAACCCAGAAACTCCGGTTCTGTCGCGCGGCTGCGCAGGTCATCGGCGGAAAGCCCGGTCGAGCCCATGAACACCGGCAGCAGGTCTTCGTTGGCAACCAGCCAGGCAAGCGCCTGAATGGCCAGTGTTTCGGCGGATTCTCGCTTGGTCAACCTGATATTCCTGCTGTCATCCGCTAAAGTACCGAGTATTATAGGCAAAGTGAACGAAAACCTTTATTCTTTTTTCAAGGAATTCTTAACCAACTGGTAGGATAGATTGACGTCATAACCCATTAGGCGAGCGACATGGACGGCAGAATCCTCATCATTGATGACGTCGCGACAAACAGGATTGTCCTGAAGGTCAAACTTGGCGCGGCGTCCTATCATCCGATCATCGCCTCTGGCGGTGTGGAGGGCCTGGCGCTGGCGCGCAGATGCCTGCCGGACCTGATTCTGCTGGACCTGATGCTGCCCGATCTGCCGGGCATCGATGTGCTGCGGCAGTTGCGCAACGATCCGGCCACGCGCGATGTTCCGGTGATTGTGGTGTCTTCCATGACCACGCTGCAGGACCGGCTGGCCGCGCTGGAAGCCGGGGCCGATGATGTTTTCGTAAAGCCCTATGATGACGATCTGATGATGGCTCGCCTGCGCAATCTGCTGCGCAGCCGTCAGGATCTGGCCGATCTGACAGATGGCCGCGACAGTGGCCTGTTCGGGATGGCCGAGCCGGAGCCGGAGTTCCGGCATCCCGGTCACGTTGCGCTGGTGACCGAGCGGCCGGAAATGGCCATGAAGCTGCGCCACGATCTGTCGCCGCTGCTGCGCGACAGAATCTCGGTGCTGACGCATGACACCGTGCTGTCAGACGCCGGTCCGCTGACGCGCGCCCCCGATATCTATGTCATCGACACCGATGGCCTGCAGTCCGAGCGTGGGCTGCGCCTGCTGTCTGACCTGCGCAGCCGGGCGGCGACCCGGCATGCCGGGATCTGTCTGATGACCGGATCGGCGGTGCCGGGCCATACGATCATGGCCTTTGATCTGGGGGCGAACGGCATTCTGACCGCCGGGATGGCGCTGCCGGAAATGGCTTTGCGGCTGCGGGCGGTGCTGCGCAGCAAGCGCCGGGCCGATCTGCGGCGCGAACAGGTGCAGGACGGGCTGCGCATGGCAATGCTCGATCCGCTGACCGGGTTGTTCAACCGCCGCTATGCCGCCGCGCGGATGCTGGCGATGGCTGGCCGCAGCCTGTTGGAGGGGCGGCCGCTGGCGGTGATGGTGGTGGATATCGACCGGTTCAAATCGGTGAATGACCGTTACGGCCATTCCGTCGGCGATGATGTGCTGATCGAGGTCGCGCACCGGCTGGGCAGCAACCTGCGCGAAGATGATCTGCTGGCGCGGATCGGCGGCGAGGAATTTCTGATCGCCCTGCCGGTCACAACGATCGATGAGGCGCAGACCGTTGCCCGCCGCCTGTGCCACGAGGTAGAGCGGCGGCCGATTCTGGTGGCTGGCGGCGCGCTGACAATCACGGTGTCGATCGGGCTTGCGCTGTCGCAGGGTGACCCGGGCGGCAGCCGCAGCGCCGAGGCGGATATGGTTGACGGCCTGATCGGTCAGGCGGATCAGGCGCTGCTGGCGTCAAAACGGGCCGGGCGCAATCAGGTGACGCTGGCGCGCAGCGCCGCATAAGGCGGGCGCGCGCAGCGCCGCATAAGGCGGGGGCGGGCCGCGACCGGGCGGTCAGTTCTTGCGCGGTGTCTCTGGCCGGCCTTTTTTGCCCCCCCGCTCCAGCGCCTGTTCCAGCCGGTCCAGAAACGCCGCCCGTTCCGGGTCTGACATCTGCAGCACCAGCCCGACGAGCGCGTCACGCCCGGCCTCGGCCCGGGCGGTGACGCGGCTGTTTTGCGATTCGACCGCCGCCCGGAAGGCTGCGGCGTCAAACGGCGTGGCGCGCAGCGCGGTCAGCACCGCGTCGAAATCGGCGCGCATCTGGGTCCGCATTTCACGCAGGCCCGGCCCCTGTTCAGCAAAGCCGCGCAGCATGGCGCGGCGCTGGTCGCGGGTCAGCGCCTCGGTGAACGGGCCGAAGTTCAGGTCGCGCACCGCCGCCGGGGGCGGGCGGTCGGGATCATGCACGCGCAGGGCCATGCCCGCGACGGTGCCCGCCACCGCAAGGTTCAGCGCCAGCGACACAGCCAGCAGCAGCTTGAGCCCGCGGCCCGCAGATTTAGGGGGAACGGGGGGCGGCAGGTCGGTCATTGTGACACATCCTCGGTCAATAGCGCGTCAAATCCGGGCAGCAGGTCAAGGCTTTCGCTGACCCCAAAGCCGATGCTTCCGGCCAGGGTCACCATCGGTTCGGGCTGGACATAGCCGATGACCAGCCCGGCCATGGCGGCAGTGCCGACCCCCGCCACCGCCAGTGCGCCGCCAAGGGCGGCGGCCAGCCGGGTCCACAGGCTGGTGCGGGGCGCAATGCGTTGCACGCGGCGGGGTTGCAGCGCAGTTGCATCGGCCAGCACCCGCGCCATGAAGCCATCGTCCACCGCCAGCGGCTGTGCCCGCGCCTGCGCAAACAGGGCGTCCAGATCGGCTTCGGGTGTCATGTCAGTCTGCGTCTTCATATCCCAGATCCTCTCGCCGCCCCGCCAACAGGGCGGCCAATGCGCGTTTGCCCCGCGCGGTCAGGCTTTCCACCGCCTCGACCCCGATCTCCATGATCGTGGCGATCTGCGGATTGGCAAGTCCTTCGATGTGGCGCAGCACCACCGCCTGCCGCTGCCGGTCCGGCAATTGCCCCAGTGCCGCCTGCAGGGCGGCCATGCGGTCGGCCTCTATCATGCTTTGCACCACCGCAGGCTGATCGCTGGCCGGTTCGGGGGCATCGTCCAGCGGATCGGCCCTGCGGCGCTTGCGGGCGCGCAGCCGGTCGGTCGCCAGATTGGCCACCACACGGAACATCCAGGTGGTGACCTGCGCCTCGCCCTGCCGCCAGTCGGGGGCGATGCGCCACAGGCGCAACAGCGCCTCTTGCGCCACATCCTCGGCCTCGGCCCGGTCGGCCAGCATCCGCAGGGCGTGGCCAAAGGCGCGCGGGGCCAGACGCTGTGTCAGCAGACGTGCGGCACCCGGATCTCCATTCGCATAGAGAACCAGAAGCGCCTCGTCCGAGAGCGGGGCTGCGGTGTCGTCGCGTGGCATGTCCATCCTGTCGCAGGCTTATCGACTTTTGCCCCCCGCCGGAAGGGCCACGCGCAGGCGCGACCCCCCAAGGCAAGGCAGGATCAGTTGTTGCCGCGCGGGCCATGGTGACCACCCTGCGGACCACGGTGCTTTTTGCCGCCCGGGCCACCGCGCCGTTCGGACATCCGCTCTTTGGCGGCAGCGATTTCGGCTTCGGTGATGGCACCGTCACCATCGGCGTCCAGCATCTCGAACATCCGGGCGGGCATCGGGCGCACCGACATTTCGGCGGCGGACAGCTTGCCGTCGCCATCGGTGTCCTGACGTTCGATCATCCGGGCGGCGTGTTCGTTGGCGCGGATCGTGGCAGCACGGATGTGCATGGCCGCGATTTCTTCGGCGCTGAGCAGGCCATCGCCATCGGTGTCGATGGCGGCGACTTGTGCCGCGCGGAAGGCGTTGATTTCCTCTTGCGTCACCTTGCCATCGCCATCGGCATCCATCGCGGCAAAATCCATCTGACCCATGCCGCCCATCGGGCCGCCCATCGGGCCCATCGGGCCGCCCATGCGCTCGCTGCGGTCGGCCATCGCGGCTCCGGCGGTCAGGGCAACGGCCAGCACCACCAGCGAGGCACCCACGAATTTGTTTTTGTCGATCATTGGTCACATCCTTTTTTCAGACCGGCCCGCTGTTCTGCCCGGGGCCTTGTGACTGTGAAACGCCGGGGCTTGCCGCTTCCGTCGCAGAATGTTGCAGGCTTGCGACAAAGCCGCACAACCGGGCGACGGGGCTTTGAGCTGCGGGCGGGGTTGGAGTATCCATCAGTGAAAGGGCCTCCACCGCGCGGCCCTGATCCCCATATAAAAAGTCAGACAGCCATGCCGGAGATGACAGCTTGCGCCCCGCCCGACGCCGGAGTGGTGCCGCACGAAGAACGGGCGCTGCGCCCGGCACTGCTGCGCGGCTGGCGCAGGCGTTGCCCGAACTGCGGCGCGGGCCAGATGCTGCGCGGTTACCTGAAGGTGCGCGACACCTGCCCGGTTTGCGCTGAGGCGTTTCACCATCACCGCGCTGATGATGGCCCGGCCTATCTGACGATTCTGATCGTGGGGCATCTGATGGCCCCGCTGATCCTGTATGTGTTCACCGCCTTTCGCCCCGATCCGCTGGTGCTGGCATCGGTGTTTTCGGTCGGCACGGTGGCGCTGTCTTTGTATCTGCTGCCCCGGCTGAAAGGGGTGATGGTGGCGCTGCAATGGTCACGGCGGATGCATGGCTTTGGGGACGGGCATGATGAGTGACGCGGCCCCCCTGCCCGCGATCCGCGCGGCGGCCACGGTGATCTTGTGGCGCGAAGCCCCATCGGGCACGCAGGTGCTGATGGGGATGCGCGGGGCGGCGGCGGTGTTCATGCCGTCGAAATACGTGTTTCCGGGCGGTGCGGTCGATCCGGGCGATGTGGCGGACCCGTTGCCGATGACAAACCAATGCGCTGAACGCTTGCGGGCCATGTGCGGGCCGGATGCGCCCTGCCCTTCGGCCCTTGCCGGGGCGGCGGTGCGCGAATTGCGCGAGGAAACCGGGCTGGTGCTGCCGCCTACGGACGCGCCCGCCCTGCGCTTTGTGTTCCGCGCCATCACCCCGCCGGGGCGGCCCCGCCGGTTTGACGCGCGGTTCTTTCTGGCCGACGCGGCGCATCTGGCCGGATCAGCGGAAGATTTCAGCGCGGCAGAGGATGAGCTTTCCCACCTGCACTGGATCGGGCTGGCGCAGGCGCGGGCGCTGGACCTGCCCTTCATCACCGAGGTGGTGCTGGCCGAGGTGACGGCCGCCTTGCGCGGCGCGCCCGATCAGGGCGTGCCTTTCTTTGACAACTCGGGCACCGCACCGGCATTCCGCCGCATCGTATAGGCCGGATCTTCGGGCATCAGCGGATGCGGCACCGGATCTTTGGCGCGCAGGAAATGGCGGGCAAAGATCTGCGCGTAGGACCGATAGGCATAGCCGTCATTGCGGCGCAGGTAATGGTCGCGGTTGGCGGCATAGAGCTCAGGCAGCCGGTACCATGGCACCTGCGGGTGCATATGGTGCACGACGTGCAGGTTGTTGTTCAGAAACAGCAGCGCCAGCGGGCCGCGATCCTCGACAATCACCGTGCGGGCGCGGTGGGCTTCATGCGCGCGGTGTTCCAGAAAGGTGCGGATTTTCAGCAGCGCCGTCGCGAGGTAGAAGGCGATCAGATAGCCCGCCCAGCCCATCGGAGCCACACTCAGCCACAGCACCAGCAGCGCAAGCCCGCCCAGATGCAGCAGCCAGTCACGCTGCACCGCGCGGTCACGGCGCAAGAGCCGCGCCTCGGACCGCAGCCACAGCAGGTTGCCCAGCACCGGGCCGATGGTCATCCGCCCCAGCAGCGTGTTGTTGACCCGCAGCACAGCCTGCAACCAATGCGGCTGCCGGGCCCAGACCGCAGGGTCAAGATAGTTCGATTCCGGGTCATCATAGGGGTCGGTCAGCACCGGATCATGATGATGTGCCAGATGCGTGCTGCGAAACCGGCCATAGGGCACCGTGGGGTAAAGGGCGGGAAACACCAGCGCCTCGTTCAGCCAGGCGGTGTGGAACGGGTGGCCATGCAGCGCCTCATGCTGAAGCGAGCAGTATTGCGCGATGGCCACGGCGGTCACAATCACCCCCAGCACCGGCGACAGCGTGTACAGCAGGGTGGTGCCACAGGCCCAGAGCGCATAGGTCGCCGCCAGCAGGGCAAGCGTGGGCCATTCGATGGCGGTGCGGGTGCGGTGAGTCGGAACAGGATCGGCAAGCGCCAAGGGTTTGGTCCATCCATGATAACTCATTTGTGAGTATCACTTGCCAAAGGGGGCGAAAATGCCAAGGATGCGCAACAAAATATCACCTTCGTTGTGTTTAATCACCAAGGGTTGGAAATGATCGACAAACGCATTCGTGCCGCCCTGTTCCGCACCCGGCTGGCCGAGGCGATGGCCGAACGGGGCATCACGCAGGCGGCACTGGCGCGGGCCTGCGGCGTGGACAGGTCCACCATCAGCCAGCTGCTGGTGTCAGACAAGCGGATGCCGAATGCCCAACTGGCCGCCGATTGCGCGATGGCGTTGGGCGTGTCTGCCGACTGGCTGCTGGGTCTGTCCGGGCGGCCCGAGCCGATGGCCGACCTGCTGGCCATGCAGCTGACCGAGACGCAGGCCCCGCGCGCGCTGATCGATGAGGCGATCTTTGGCTGGCATCAGGAGGCGGCGGGCTACAAAATCCGCCATGTGCCCGCGACGCTGCCCGATATGCTGAAAACGCGCAGCATGGTCGACTGGGAATATGCGCCGCAGCTGGGCCGGTCTGCGGCGCAGGCCATCGGCGCGTTTGAAGACCGGCTCACGTGGATGCGCGGCGCGCGGTCGGATTATGAAATAGCATTGCCGCAGCACGTGCTTTTGGCGTTTTCCACCGGCACCGGCTATTATTCCGGCCTGCCCGCCGCCCTGCGGCTGGAGCAGATCGACCGGATGATCGAGCTGACCGAGGCGCTGTATCCGGCGCTGCGGGTCACGCTGTTTGATGCGCGCCGGGTGTTTTCGGCACCGATCACCGTGTTCGGGCCGCTGCTGGCGGTGCTGTATCTGGGGCGGCACTATCTGGCCTTCCGAGATTCCGCGCGGGTCGACAGCTTTACCCGGCATTTTGACTGGCTGGTGCGCGAAGCATCCGTCAGCGCCCGCAACCTGCCCGCACATCTGCGTGAGCTGCGGTCGCGGGTGGCCTAGAAGGCCTGCAAAAACCGCGTGTCATAGCCGTTGAAATCAAAGATCTCGCGCGCGGCGCGCAGCCGGTCGGGCGGCAAGGCCCCGCCCCGGTTCAGGATGAACCCGAATGCGCCCGAAGGCGTGCCGATGGCCAGCGTGCGGTAATCGGTATCGACCCAGATCACCCACCACTCCTGCCCTTCCACCCGGAACCGCCCCGGCCCGGTGCCCGGCATCGGCCCCGACAGCCGCACATCCTGCCCCGACAGGCACAGCCGGGCATTGATGGTCAGCGCCCCCGCCCGCCCGCCAATGTCGGCCCCACCGGCAGAGCACCCAACCGTGGCGGCAAACGCCGCCGATTGCCGCCACTGGCCGACCATCCGGCCCGGGTCGAACTGCGCATTCGACCAGATCGGCGCGCTTGCCGCGCGAAAGGGTGCGGTCTGTGGCGCGGGTTTGGGGGCACAGGCCACCAGTGCCAGACACAGCAGGCCAGTCGCCAGACGCGGGTTGATCCGGGACAGGCGGCGCGTCAGTTGATGCATTGTGTCAGCATCCTTCCCTGTTCATCCAGAATGGCGTGGCACCCCAGCATCGGCGTGACCGGGGCGCAGGTCCCCGATTGTGACAGGCAATAGCCGGTGCAATCGGTCGCGGCCTTGCAGGATTTACCGGCATCGCGGGTGGGAGTCTGGCAGAAAGCCGCCGTGCCGCCGCCTGCCGCGCTCCATATCCCGCCGCGCTTTTCGCAGGCCAGATGGGCTGCGGATTTGACGGCGACCGGGCCAACGGGTTCGGCAATCGGCGCGTTGGCCGCATCAGCAGTGGCGACAGGTGCGTCCGGCATGGAGTCGGGTACCGGCGACAACGGCACGGCCTCCGCCTCTGCGGCCGCTGGCAGCGGGGCACTGTCCAGCGAGGTCACCACAATCTCGCCCCCGGTGACCGGGCTTTGCGCCACCGCTGCGTCGCCGCCGCGCTTCACCCCCGGCAGGGCCTGACAGCCCGCCAGCGCCAGCAACACCAGAAGGATAAGAGCGCGCGGGATCAGGTGCAGACGCATGTGGCCCCCGGGGTGGCAAAGCAGCCCACAGATGGCGCTGATGGCTTGTCCGGCATAAGCCCCCCGCCCGGCCCCCCGCTCAATACGGCATCGGGTGCAGGCGGTGGGCGATGGCGATATCCTCCATCACCGCACCAGACAGCGTGATACCGGCCGCACCGATATTGATGGCCAACTGATCGACCGAGGTGGCCCCGATGATCGGAATGCAAGGGAAAGGCCGCGACAGGCAAAAGGCGATGGCCATCTGGCAGGGGTCCAGTCCATGGGTGGCGGCAATCCCCAGATAGGCGGCCACGGCGGGGAACACCTGCGGCGTGATCCGCCCGCCAAGGTCGCGGGTAAAGCTGCGCCTTGTGCCCACCGGCACCACATCACCAGCATATTTGCCACTGAGCAACCCCGCCGCCAGCGGCGAAAACGCCAGCAGCGGCATGTTCTCAACCATGCTCAGCTCGCACCAGTCGGTGTCGAACTGGCGGCACAGCAGCGAGTATTCGTTCTGCACCGAGACCATGCGCGGCAGGTCATGCACCTGCGCCAGATGCAGCCACAGCGCCGCCCCCCAAGTGCTTTCATTCGACAGCCCGATGGCGCGGATCTTGCCTTGGGCAATCAGATCGGCGGCGGCGCGCAGCACATCGAGCATATCGGCCTCGACCGCCGCGCGGTCGGTCGCGCGCGGGGCAAAGCGCCAAGACTGGCGAAAATGATAGCTGCCCCGGTTCGGCCAGTGCAGCTGATACAGATCGATGTAATCGGTCTGCAACCGGCGCAAGCTGTCTTCGACCGCCGCGCGCAAGGACGCCCCGGTGATTGGCGCGCCGTCCCGCACGGCCGCCTGCCCTGCGCCGGTGATCTTGGTCGCGATCTGCACGCCCGACCGCCCGCCGCGCTGCGCCAGCCAGGTGCCGATGATGGTTTCGGTATCTCCGATGGTTTCCGCCCGCACCGGATTGGTCGGGTACATTTCCGCCGTGTCCCAGAAGGTCACGCCATGGTCGATCGCCAGATCGGCCTGCATATGGCCTTCGGCCTCAGTGTTCTGGCTGCCCCATGTCATGGTGCCAAGGCACAGCTTTGACACTTCGATCCCGCTCTGCCCCAGTTGAACCCGTTCCATTGCCTGCCCTTTTCGCTCTTTCGTCACTTGGCAGGCAACCTAACCGCCCTGCCCGCCGTGGCAAGGCCAAGCGTCATCGCCCCCGCGCTTTGCGCGGGTTCCGGGGATGGCACCCCTTTACTCTGCCCGGCAAAGCGTCTTTGCTGCGGCGATGCGCCTGCTGATCTCCTTTGCCGCCCTGTTCCTGTCGGTCGTGCTGTTGCAGCTGGGCCTTGGCGGGGTCGCCCCTTTGGATGCGATATCGGGCGTGCAGCTGGGGTTCAGCACGTCGCAGATCGGGCTGTTGGGCTCGGCGCATTTCTTCGGCTTTTTCATCGGCTGCTGGTGGGCCCCGCGCCTGATGGGCAGTGTCGGCCATTCGCGCGCATTCGCCGCCTTTACCGCCGCCGGCACGCTGGGGATTCTGGCGCATATGATGCTGGTCGATCCCTATGCCTGGGCCTTGATGCGGCTGACATCGGGGCTGGCGGTGGCGGGGTGCTACACGATCATCGAGGCGTGGTTGCAGGCCAAGGTCACCAATGAAACCCGTGGCCGCGCCATGGGCGTTTACCGCGTGGTCGATATCGTGGGGTCCTTGGGCGCGCAGCTGATGATAGGGGTGCTGGAGCCTGCAAGCTATCTGTCCTACAACATTCTGGCGCTGCTGTGCTGTCTGGCAATCTTTCCGCTGACGCTCAGCAAGGCCGAAGCACCCGAGATGCCCGACGCCCCCCGCCTGCGCCCGGGGCTGGCGTGGCGGTTGTCACCCTTGGCCTCGGCGGGCGTGGTGGTGTCGGGGGTGACGGGCGCCGCGTTCCGCATGGTCGGCCCGCTTTATGGCACCGAAGTGGGCTTGCGCGCCGATCAGATCGCGCTGTTTCTGGCGGCATACGTCTTGGGCGGGGCCTTTGCGCAATACCCCATCGGCTGGCTGGCAGACCGCTATGACCGCCGCTGGGTGCTGATCGGCCTGTCGGTCGCCGCCGCCGCTGCCTGCGCGGCGACCGTTCTGGCGGCGGGCAATGGCATCGTGGCGATTTTTCTTGCCGTAGGCGCTTTCGGGTTCGTCACCATGCCGGTCTATTCCGTTTCGACCGCGCACGCCCATGACCACGCCACCCAGATGGAGCGGGTGGAGCTGTCTGCCGCGCTGATGTTTCTCTATGCCGTCGGGGCCATTGCCAGCCCGCTGATCGCGGCCCTGCTGATCGACCGCTTCGGGCCTCCGGCGATGTTCGCCATGATTGCCGTCGCCAATATCGCCCTGATCCTGTTCGGTCTGGCGCGGATGCGCGCCCGCCCCGCGCCGGGGGCCCGCACCCCCTATACCTACGAGCCGCGCACCTCTTTCCTGATCGGCAAGCTGCTGCGGGGCCGCCGCGACCGCTGACACGGGCGCAGGCCGCCCATGGCTTGCACCTTTTCCAAATACTCAAAATGCTGCCCTCAGCCCCCCGCGCATCCTCTGGCAAGGCGCTGCTGCTTGCGTTAAACGGGCCGCACCATCAGACAAAGGCGCATCATGGCACGGATTCTCATCACCTCGGCCATTCCCTATATCAACGGGATCAAGCATCTGGGCAATCTGGTCGGCAGCCAGCTGCCCGCCGATCTGTTCGCGCGCTACAATCGCGCGCGCGGGCATGAGGTGATGTTCATCTGCGCCACGGATGAGCACGGCACCCCGGCAGAACTGGCGGCGGCCAAGGCAGGCCAGCCGGTGGCGGAATATTGCGCCGAAATGCACGCGGTGCAGGCGGACATCGCGCGCGGGTTCCGGCTGTCGTTTGACCATTTCGGCCGCTCGTCCAGCCCGCGCAACCATGTGCTGACCCAGCATTTCGCCGGCAAGCTGGCCGACAGTGGGTTGATCCGCGAAGTGACGCAGCAGATGATCTATTCGGTCGATGACGGCCGCTTTCTGCCCGACCGCTATGTTGAGGGCACCTGCCCCAACTGCAGCTACGAGTCGGCGCGCGGCGATCAGTGCGACAACTGCACCAAACAGCTGGACCCGACCGATCTGATCAACCCCCGCTCGACCATTTCCGGCAGCACCAAGCTGGAGCTGCGCGAAACCAAGCACCTCTACCTCATGCAGCGCAATCTGCGCGGCAAGCTGGAGGCGTGGATCGACTCCAAACAGGACTGGCCACTGCTGACCACATCGATCGCCAAGAAATGGCTCAACGATGGCGATGGCTTGCAGGACCGGGGCATCACCCGCGATCTGCACTGGGGCATCCCGGTGCGGCGCGGCGATCAGCCCTGGCCGGGGATGGAGGGCAAGGTGTTCTACGTCTGGTTCGACGCGCCCATCGAATACATCGCCGCCACCGCCGAATGGGCCGATGCCAATGGTCTGGATGATGCCGCATGGCAGCGCTGGTGGCGCACCGATATGGGCGCAGAGGACGTGACCTATTACCAGTTCATGGGCAAGGACAACGTGCCCTTCCACACCCTGTCTTTCCCCGCCACGATCCTTGGGTCGGGAGAGCCGTGGAAGCTGGTGGATTACCTGAAATCCTTCAACTACCTCAACTATGATGGCGGCCAGTTCAGCACCTCGCGCGGGCGCGGGGTGTTCATGGATCAGGCGCTGTCGATCCTGCCCAGCGACTACTGGCGCTGGTGGCTGCTGTCCCATGCGCCGGAATCGTCGGATGCGGAGTTTACGTGGGAGAATTTCCAAAGTTCGGTGAACAAGGATCTGGCCGATGTGCTGGGCAACCTCGTCAGCCGGGTCACCAAATTCGCCACCGCGAAATTCGGGGCGCAGGTGCCTGCTGGCGGCCAGTTCGGCCCGATGGAAACCGCACTGATTGCGGACCTTGGCGCGCGCATCCGTGAGTACGAGTCGCTGATGCAGGCGATGGAGGTGCGCAAGGCCGCCGCCGAGCTGCGCGCGATCTGGGTGATCGGCAACGAATACCTGCAGGCCGCAGCGCCGTGGACGGTTGTGAAGACCGACCCGGAACAGGCACAGGCGATGATCCGGCTGGCGCTGAACCTGATCCGCGTCTACGCCATCCTGTCGCAGCCCTTCATCCCCGATGCGTCAGCCAGCATGATGGCGGCGATGGGGTCGGATGACTGGACATGGCCCGATGATCTGCCCGCCGCGATGCGCGCACTGGAACCGGGGCAGCCCTTTGCCGTGCCGGAAAACCTGTTCCGCAAGATCACCGACGAAGAACGCGCCGACTGGCAGGTGCGCTTTGCCGGTGTGCGGACATGACAGCCGCCCCGCCCCCGGTCTGGCAGCTTGTGCTGGTCCTGTGGGGCACCAAATACCCGGTGGCCGAGGTCAATCACCTGATTGACACCGTCTGCCGGCTGGCCAGTCACGCCCCGCGCGTGGTGCTGATCACCGACCGGCTGCGCGACGGGTTGCGCGCAGGTGTGGTGCAGCGGCTGATCCCCGACGTCTTCATGGACCCGCGGATGCGCGGCGCGGGCTGCCAGACCAAGTTGTGCATGTTCGAGGCGGGCGTGGTGCCCGATGATCTGCCAGCGGTGTTCATCGACATCGACACGGTTGTGTTCGGCGATATGACCCGGTTTCTGGCCCTGCAGACCAATCCCAAGACCGTGGCAATCTTCCAAAGCGCCATTCTGCCCTTTGGTGCCTTGGCCCGCGCGATTTACCGCCTGACCAAAGGCCGCAAATATGCGCGCGGCAATTCTTCCATCGTGGTCTATCATCCCGCAGAAACCGCCCATATCGCGGCGCGGTACCGCGATTTGGTGGCAGAGTTGGGATATAACGGCCTCCGCCCGATGATTGCCGATGAACGCTTCATCAGCTGGTCGCACCAGCCGCATATGCGGGCAATTCCGCGCGATATGGCGGTGAAGCTGCCCACCGAATTCATGCTGCCATGGCCCTGGCTGATCCACCTGCGGGCGTCTCTGCCATGGGTGCGCCGCCGCTGGGCCGGGCTGATCGCGCTGACCCTTCCGGGCGTGGAGGTCAAGGGTGAGGCCCTGCTGACCCTGCCCGACGGGGCAGAGGTGGTGGACCGCAAGGGCCGCCGCCTGATCTGGTCCGAAGCCGCCCTCGGGCCGGTCAAGGCGCGGCTGACCGCCTATTACACGGCACTTCAACACAGCGGGGAAACGCGATGATCCTGGGTCATATCGGTGCGCGCAAAGGCTCCAAGGGTGTGCCGGGCAAGAACTTCCGCACCCTGTGCGGCAAGCCGCTGATCGACTGGTCGCTGGACCAGCTGTTCGCCAACCCGCGCGTCGGCGCAGTGGTGGTCTCGACCGACGATCCGGCGATCTATGAACACGCCCGGGCGCGCGGGGCGCTGGACATCGGCTTGCGGCCCGCAGAGCTTGCCACCGACAGCGCGCCGAAATGGGGGGTCTGGCAACATGCGCTGACGGCGTCAGAGCCGATCTGCGGGCCGGTGTCTGCCTTTCTCGATCTGGACTGCACCTCGCCGCTGCGCATCCCCGAAGACATCGACGGCGCATTGGACACGTTTGAAGCCGACACCCCGGACATGGTGATGAGCGTGTGCGAGGCGCGCAAGAACCCCTATTTCAATCTGGTCGAACCCGATGCCACGGGGGCGCTGCAGGTGTCCAAACCCCTGCCCGGCGGGGTCTGGGCGCGGCAGGATGCGCCGGTGGTGTATGAGCATGTCGGCGTGGTCTATGTGGTGGCCCCCGACTATCTGCGCCGGGCAAAGACCATTTACGAAGGCCGCGTCGTGCCGTTTGTGCTGCCGTCTGAACGCTGCCATGACATTGATACGCCCTATGATTTCCGGCTGGTCGAGTTTCTGCTGACCGAACAGCTGAACGCGGGCGTCAGGAAGGTCTGACCTGCGCCAGCAGGCACGGGATGGCGTCCAGCGTCTTGCGGGTCGCATCGGAATGTGCGGCGGTGAAGGCGGCGATCTTGCCTGCGTCGGTCTGCGGGTTGGCCAGCAGACGGGCGGCCAGTGCAGGTGCATCCGGCACAGACACGGCCACGCCTGCGGCCTGCGCCTCGGCAAAAGGGTATTCGATGGTATGGGTATGCGGGCCGGTGATCACCGGCTTGCCCAGCACCAGCGCCTCGGAAATGTTGTGCGCGCCCTTGGGGTTGAAGCCGCCGCCGACAATCACCTGATCGGCCATGGCCAGATAGGCGTACATTTCCCCCAGCGAGTCGCCGAAAAGGATGTCGGGGCATTGCGGCGGAACCGGCCACAGCGCCGGATCGAACGGCCCCGGCAGGTCTGACCTGCGGATCAGCGAAAACCCTTCGTTCACAAGGGCTTCGGCCACGCCCTTAAAGCGCTCTGGCCTGCGTGGGACGTAGACGAACACCGGCATCGGCAACGCCTTTGCGGTATGGTCATCGCGCAGCGCGCGCATGGCGTGGATATAGGTTGCATCCTCGCCCTCTATCGCGCTTGCAATCGCGATCACGCGGCGCGCGCCCGCGCCGATCCAGTCCCGCGCCGCCTGCCCTGCGGCCACCAGTTCGGGCGGCACCGGCTGGTCAAAGCGCAGCTCGCCGGTGACGGCAATGTTGCGCACACCGACAGTGGCAAAGCGCTGCGCCTGAAGGTCGGATTTGACCAAGGCCCCGGCAAAGCCGCGCATCACCGCTTGCCGGATGCGCAGCCCCTTGCTGTCGCGCGAGAGCGCACGGCTGGGGTATTGCGCGTTGCACATGAACAGCGGCACCCCGGCCCTGGCGGAGGCGAAAACCATGCGCGGCCAGATCTCGATCTCCATCACCAGCCCGTAGGCGGGACGGAAGGCGCGGAAAAACCCGGCGTAGGCCCAGCCGGTTTCCAGCGGCACCCAGACCGCCTGCATCCGGCCTGCGGCGATATCGGCAGCAAACACCCGCTCCGCCTCTGCCCGCCCGGCGGGGGTGAAATGGGTGGTGACAACCCGATCCCCCCGGTCGAGCAGCGCGCGGATCAACGGCACGGCCGATCGCAGTTCCCCAAGCGACACCGCATGGACCCAGACCGCCCCCGGCAAGGGTGCCGGGTAGCGGCCAAAGCGTTCGGCCAGATCGGCGGTATAGGCCGGGTCTTTGCGCCCGCGCCGCCACAGATACAGCAGGATCAACGGCAGGCCAAAACTCCACACCGCCGACCACAGCAGCAGAAAGCCGCGCATCATGGGCGCACCAGTGCCAGCAGATCGGTCGCCAGCGGGGTCAGCGCGCCCCCGGCCCTGTGCACGATCTGCGCCGCCCGCCCCGCCATTGCGGGCAGGTCGGGGTTTTGCAAAGCCGCCGCAAGCCCGCCGGGGGCCAGTGACAGCGCCGCAGCTTTGGCCTGCAACTGGCTGTAATCGCCTTCAAAATTGGAAATGTCCGGCCCATGCAGGATGGCGGTGCCAAAATGCGCCGCCTCCCACGGGTTGTGGCCGCCGATGGCGTCGAACCCGCCGCCGATCAGCGCCGACTCTGCCACGCGGTACCACAGGCCCATTTCACCATAGGTGTCGGCCAGCCAGACCGCATCGCTGGCCGAGGGCACCCGGCCAAGGCTGCGCCGGGCAAAGGGCAGCCGCGCCTCGGTCAGCGTTGACGCCACCGCCCCGGCCCGGCCCGCATCGCGCGGGGCCAGCACCAGCAGCCAGCGCGGATCATCCCGCCACAGGCTGGCCTGCGCCGCCATCGCCTGCGCCTCATCCCCCGGATGGGTCGATGCAGCAACCCAGACCCGGCGGCCCTGCACCGCGGCCTGCGCCTGCGCCAGTGCCACAGGGTCGGCGGCCAGCGGCGGGGCGGCCGATTTCAGCGATCCGGTGACCTGCACCTGCGCCGCCCCCAGCGCCCGCAGATGACCGGCGCTGCGAGTGTCCTGCGCGGTGATCAGCCTGAACCGGGCCAGCAGATCCCCATAAAGCCCGCGCGCACGCGCCCGGCGGGCAAAACCCGCATCAGTCATCCGCGCATTGACCAGCGCCAGCGGGACGCCGCGCGCATGGGCGGCGACCACGGCCCCCGGCCACAGCTCTTGCTCGGCCCAGACCGACAGGTCGGGCTGCCAGTGGTCGAGGAACCGGCGCAGATAGCGCGGCGCATCCAGCGGCAGATACTGGTGCCGGGTTCCGGGGGGCAGGTTGGCCCCGATCACCTGCGCCGAAGACCGGGCCGAGGAGGTAATGAGGAACTGCAGCGCCGGGTCAAGCCGGGCCATCGCCGCGATCAAACCGCGCAGCGCCAGCACCTCACCCAGCCCCACCGCATGCAGCCAGATCAGCCGCCCCGCTGGCCGGGGGGCCGAAGGCTGGCCGCGCTTTTCCGTCACCCGTGCGGGGTCTTCCTTGCCGCGCGCCAGACGGCGGCGCAGCACCAGCGGGCCTGCCAGGGCGATCAGCGGGCTGGCCGCCAGATAGGCCCGCAGGACCGGGCCGGTGGGCGCAGGCTCAGCCACCGTCTTTTTCAACCGTGTCTTGGTCGCGGAAGGCCTTTTGCAAGCCCTGCGCCCAGAATTCCGGGCGGCTGAGGGTTTGCGCAAACCGCTCTGCCGCATGGCCTGCGCCAAAGCCCGTGTCGGGCGCATGGCGTTGGCCCCAGCGGGCGGCCAGAAACTGCGCCACCCCCGCCGCGTCACCCGCCGCCGCAAATTCGACCGACGCCGCCATGGCCCGGTTGGTCTGCCGCGTGCCGACATCCAGCGAGGGCAGGCCCAGAAACGGGGCCTCACGCACCCCGGCGCTGGAATTGCCGACCATGCAGGCGGCATGTTTCATCAGTTCCGAAAAATGCGCAAAGCGCATTGAGGGGATCAGGCGGAACCGCTCCTTGGGCAGCGCATCCAGCACCGCGAAAATCGCCTCTGACCCCGGATCATTGTTCGGCGCAATCACCACGAAATTCCGCCCCGAAGCGCTGAGCGCGCCAAACAGCGCCTGCGCCTGCGCGCCCATGCTGGCCTGTTCCGACGTGACCGGGTGGAACACCGCGATGCCATACTCGGCAAAGGGAATGTCATAGCGCGCCGTCACTTCGGCCAGCGTCACGCCCGATGGCCCGGCGTGGAAGTCAAGTTCCGGCGAGCCGATCACATGGATCGCCGCCTCGGGTTCGCCTAACGCCATCACCCGGCGCTTTGCGCTGTCGGAGGACACGAAATGATGCGTCGCAAGCTTGGTGTTGCAATGGCGGAACACCTCGTCAATCGTGCCCGACACCTCGCCGCCCTCGATATGGGCCGAGGCGATGTAATTGGTGGCGGCCACCAGCGCCCCCGCCAGCGCCTCGATCCGGTCACCGTGGATGACGATCAGGTCGGGTGAATGTTCGGTGATATAGTCGGAAAAGCCCACCACGGTCTTCGCCAGCACAATATCCTGCCCGTCGCCGGGGCGCTGGTTCAGAAATTCATGCACCCGCACCCCGGCCATGCGCTGCACCTCAAGCTTGGTGAGGCCGTAACGGTCCATCATATGCATGCCGGTGACAAAAAACGTCACCCGATGCCCGGCATCCCGCGCGGCGGCAGCAAGCGGTTCCAGCTTGCCGAAATCGGCACGGGTGCCGGTGAGGAAGAGGAGAGATTTCATTCCCTAATCGTCTCAGAATAAACCTGTTTTAGTAATGTCTTTGTCTCTGAATCCTCAACCATGGCCCCATAGTCACACTTCGAGCGATCATACTTCCAAGAGGTCGAGATGTTGCGGCAATGCAGGAAAGTGAAGTGTTCGCGATTCACAAATGGCACTCGCTTAAAATTCTTAACACCATGTACCTTGAGCGTCTGCCGCGCCGCCAAACCGTCCGGGCGCAAACAATACTTCGGTGGACAAGCTGTGTCACCCGGCAGCATCAAAGTATGATCGCGGTGGCGAACAACAGGACTCCCCGGCGCAGCATACCGCCAATGGCCGGTGGCCATGACAAGCCCGAACGTGGCAGATTCGACTGCATCAAATATCGCCTCGCCACTGGCAGAAACTATCAGCTCGTCTACATCTACATTCAGCACGGCCCTCGCATAACGCAGCCATAGCATCCAAAAGGCATTCATGAGGGCCGTCTGCAAGAACGCGCCATCCTGAGCGCGGTGAGCTGTAGTAATGTCAGGACCATAGCGGGAAGGCACCTGCATCACCTCGGCTCTATTATAGCCTGCAACCGAGCGAAGTGTCGCGGCTAGCTCATCTGCTTCATACGCGGTCGTACCATTGTCAACAATCAACACCGCATCCGCTTTGTGCATCTGCTGATTCCAGATCATCCAATCCTTAATCCATGCTAAATCGTTATTCCGTGACATGGTGTATACAACACGACGCCCGGCGAAACGCGCGCTGTCACAGGATAAGACGGGCATCGCACTCTCAGTACCATCTACAGCCATGGTCAGGATCGACCCTGATGGGATATTAACGAAGATGAGCTGATCGAATTTCTCTGCATGAATAACATGTGGAGCGTCAAGCTTCTGGCCATTTAAATAAAACTGGGCCCGCTTTACCACCAACGAAAAGTTCAGCATCGGCGGGGCGAAAACATGGAGTTGGCGCACCACTGCGTCATAAATCGCAGTGTAGAATAGAGTAGTGGAGTCGTAGAGGTCCCAGAATGCTTCGGATGTAACTTTCGCACGCGGGGGCGGATCGCGTCTGAGCCCCAGCTCCGGGGGAATAGTCAAACTAGTCAGCCGGGTAATTGTTTGCGTCACAACCAATTCCTTTTCCAAGCGGCGAGCATTCCCCGCCGGGACAGCCAATACGCACGCCGCAGGTAGTTGCCTGCGCGCATGGCATAATTGCCAAGGCGTTTGTGGCGGCGTGGTTTGACCACCTCGGCAAAGTTCTGTCCGGTGATCGTGCTGTTGCCCCCGTCATCGACATGGCTGGGAAATGGTTCCAGCCCAATCAAACGGAAATCATGTTCAAAAAACCGCGTCGCCTCATAATCTATTGGCAGGCGGATCGGCAGCAGCCTTGGCAACAAGCGCGCCGCCAGTTCGGCTGTGATCAGATAGGCGCCAAAGCCGGTAGCGGGGCCAAGATAGGCGTTCAGCTGCCAGTCCTGCACCCTGCCCTGCCGCAGTGGCAGCTTGGCGCGTATCCTGTTCAGCTTCAGCATGTCCCACTGATCCCTGACCGTCAGCGCGGCCGCGACTGCGGGCAGGAAGTTATCATGAAACACCACGTCATCTTCCAGCACCAGCCCCACTTCAGCGCCCGAGTCGATCAGCTGCCGCCATGCTTCCAGATGCGACAGATAGCAGCCCAGTTCAGCGGCCAGCGGAGGACGACCCATCAGCGCGGTAAAGCGGGCGGTGTCGGCCATGGGCGCGATGCGCGCGGCCTCGGCCTTGCCGTCAATGGCCGCGATGCGGGTGACCGTCAGCCCCATCGTTTCAAACTGCGCCTCCATCCTGGCACGCCGTTCGGTGGCCCGGTCAAGGTTGATCATCCAGATCGGCAGCGAAAGTGCTGCGGTCACCCCAGATCCCCCCACTTCAGCTGTGTATTGCGCGTCACCGCGCGGGTCAGGCGTTTGCCCAGCACCTTGTCGAACTCATAGCCCGCAATCTCTCCGCTGCCGGGGCGGCGGGCCCAGATGTCGGATTCGGTGATCACATGGCCTGCGGGCAGGTCGCGGTCGGCGACCACAGAGGCGCGGGCGAAGCGGTAGACATCTTCTTCCGGGCCGGTGCGCTGTTTGGGGTTGTTGGCGGCGATCCAGATCTCACGCGAGCGGTCGATCAGGTGGCGCAGTTCGGACGGGTCCATCGAATTGATGATGTCGGGGCCCTTGCGGTAGCGGCTGTCGGTGTAGTGCCGCTCCAGTATGCAGGCGCCAAGCGCCACAGAGGCAAGGGCCATCTCCGGCCCGATGGAATGGTCGGAGAAGCCGACAACCGCGTTCGGAAAGGCGTTTTTCAGGTCAGTCACGCCGCGCAGCGACACGATTTCCGGCGGGCTGGGGTACAGGTTGGTGCATTCCAGCAGCGCATACTCCACCCCCGCCGCATCCAGAATCGCCACCGATGCGCGGATCGTCTCGATCGTCTGCATGCCGGTCGACAGAATCACCGGCTTGCCCTTGCGGGCGATGTGGCGGATCAGCGGCAGGTTGTCAGCCTCTCCCGACCCGATCTTGTAGGCGGGCACATCGAGGGTTTCCAGAAAATCGGCCGCCGCGCGCGAAAACGGCGTCGATATCCAGATCATCCCCAGACTTTCGGTATAGCGCTTCAGCTCTGCCTCATCGGGCAGCGACAGGGCGCAGCGCTCCATCACATGCCAGATCGAGACATCGGCATTGGGCGGAAAGATCGACTTTGCCTCATCGGTCATTTCATCTTCGATAATATGGGTCTGATGCTTGATCATCTCGCAGCCGGCACCCGCCGCCAGACGGACCATTTCCTTGGCGACATCCAGGCTGCCGCCATGGTTGATGCCGATTTCGGCGATGACCAGAGGCGGGTGATCCGGGCCGATCTGACGGGAGCCGATGCGCATGGGCTGTTCCTCAAGCTGTTTGTCCTGATCTACCGCCCGCGCCCGCGCAAGGGAAGCCCTATGCCCGCAGGCGCTGTGCCAGATGGCCGATCCTTGCCCGCAAATCGGGGTTGACCGTCCCCTCACGCGGGGGGTCGAGCAGTGTGGTCAGCAGATGCGGCGCGGGCGGCGGCCGCCCGCCCCATGACAGGGCCTGCAGGATGCTTTGCGCTGTGTCTGGCAGGTGGTCAGGAATATCGAGCCCCGCCAGCGTGGCCCAAAGCGCCGACCAGCAGCGCCCAACACTCCACGGATTATAGCCACCACCACCCAGCAGCAACAACCGTGGGGCCAAGGGGCGCAGCGCGCACAACACCCCGACATAGGCACGGTTCGACAGCGACAACCGTGACAGCGGGTCTTCGTCCAGCGAATCCGCCCCGGCCTGCAGCACGATCACATCAGGCCGGAACGCCTGCACCTGCGGCAGGATCACCGCATCAAGCACCGCGCGCATTTCTGTATCGTTGAAGCCACGCGGCAGCGGCAGGTTGATGCAATTGCCGCCGCCATCATCGTCCAGCGCGCCGGTAAAGGGCCAGCGGCCCTGTTCATGGGTGGAAATCAGCAGGGTTTCGGGATCACCGGCAAAGCCATGCTGCACCCCGTCACAATGATGCGCGTCAATGTCGATATAGGCCACGCGCGCCATCCCCGCGCGGCGCAGGGCAAGTATCGCCAGCACCGGATCGTTCAGATAGCAAAAGCCGTTGGCGCGGTCGGGCAGGCCATGATGGGTGCCGCCGCCCGGCACATGCACCGCTGCCGTGCCGCTGGCCAGCAGTTCTGCCGCCAGCATCACGCCGCCCGCCCCCGTGGCGGGGCGGGAAAACATCTGGCCGAACACCGGATTCGACAGGGTGCCAAGATGGTAGCGCGCCTGCGCCCCGGCCGTTACGGTGCCATCTGCCTCGGCCCGTTGCAGCGCCGCGACATATTCGGGGGTGTGCCAGTGGGTCAGCGCCGCCGCCCTGGCGCGCGGGCTGGTGCGGTATTGCGCGGCGGGAAGCCAGCCAAGCGCGCGGCACAGATCCATCACCGTAGACACACGCGGCACGCGCAGCGGATGCGCCGGACCGTAGGACGATCCGCGATACACCTCTGACCCGATGAACAGCGCCATGCTCAGCGCAGCAACGGCTCGATCCGGCCGGTGATGGCAGCCGATGTCGGCTTGACTGCGGCCCCCCAGGTGCCCAGCACCTCTCCGGCCGGGCCGATCAGCACCTTGTTGAAGTTCCAGCCGGGGGTAAAGCCATGTTCGGCCGCCAGCCATTGGTAGAACGCATGGGCCTTTGGCCCGCGCACATGGGTGATATCGGTCATCGGCAGGGTCAGATCAAAGCGCAGCGCGCAGTATTCCTTGACCGCCTGCGCATCGGCAAGTTCCTGATTAAAGTCATCCGACGGCACCGCCAGCACCAGCAGGCCGCGCCCGCTGTAGCGGTCATGCAGCGCCTGCAGATCGTCAAACTGCCCGGCAAAGCCGCAGAGCGAGGCGGTATTGACCACAAGCACCGGCCCGCCCGCCCAGTCATCCAGCGCGATCCGGCCACCGTCAATCGAAACGAACGAAAACCCGCTGGCGGCAGGCGGCGTCGCCGCCCCCGCGCCGGTGGCCAATACACCAAACCCGGCCAGACATCCCCGCAAAACCGCCCGACGATGCATGCCATGCCCCTTGTTCACGCCACCCTGCAACCGCTGCGGCCCCGGTGTCCGGATCAGTATGCTATTTAGCGGTGCCCCGGCAAAGGTCAAAGCCCGGGTGCGGCCTTTTTCGTCGGGCAAAGCGCCAGTTTGGTCGCTCATGGGGTTTAATATGCGGCTGAATGTCGCCATATAGATGTCTCGTTTTCACACCACTCTCCAATTGCAACCTACCAATGAGGGTCCGGCGGACAAATCGCATCAGACGGGCAGAACAAGAAGAAACGGCATGAAGCAGGCAGCTCCCGATCAGTTTGACCCAATCAGGACCAAAGGGGCGGCACTGCAGAATGCCGCTTTGTGCTGGCGGATGCATCGCGGCCGGGTGCAGGTTTTGCTGATCACCAGCCGCGATACCGGGCGCTGGATCGTGCCGAAAGGCTGGCCGATGCCGGGCAAGACTGCGGCCGAAACGGCGGGGATCGAGGCCTGGGAAGAGGCCGGCGTGCACGGCACGCTGGAGGCGGGCGACCCGATCGGGGTCTATCACTATGACAAGCAGCGCCCGCCGAAAGACCCTGTGCCCTGCGTGGTCAGCGTCTTTGCCCTGCGCGTGAAAGAGCTGGCCGACAAATTCCCCGAACGCAAGCAGCGGCGGCGCAAGTGGTTCGATGCCCGCAAAGCCGCCCGCAAGGTGGCAGAACCCGACCTGCGCAAGCTGCTGTCGCAGCTTGCCTGCACCGGGCAAAGCCTGACCCGCCGGACCGGCGGCAAAAACCCCGCTTGAATTCGCCCGCCGGATGGTTAGCTGTGGTCTGACAGACCCTTTCTCCGCATTGGTCGAGACATGATCCGCTACAGCCTGAAATGCGCGCAAGCCCATGAATTTGACAGCTGGTTTCAATCCGCCGGAGCGTATGCATCGCTGCGCGCGGCGGGCCATGTCACCTGTGCGGTCTGCGGCACGACGGATGTGGAAAAGCTGCTGATGGCCCCCGCCGTCCGCCCGGCGCGCAGTGCTGCAACTGTCCCTGACACTGCGCCACCCGCCAAACCCCTGTCCCAGCCGAACACCGAGGTGGAACACGCCCTTGCCGCCCTGCGCGCGCAGGTCGAGGCCAATTCCGAATATGTCGGACTGAATTTCGCGGCCGAGGCGCGCAAGATGCACGACGGCACCACGCCCGAACGCGCCATCTATGGCGAGGCAAAGCCCGAAGAGGCAAAAAAGCTGATCGAAGACGGCGTGCCGGTGGCCCCCTTGCCGTTCCTGCCCCGGCGCAAGGCGAACTGACGGGCGCGTGCGCGCTGCGTCCCGGTCGGATGCGCGCCGCGCGGGAGTATTTCAGCAAAGGTGCAATCAAAGGCCGCGCTTTTCTGGATTGCACCTTTTCTAAATACTCATCTTATTTTCCGAACTTGCCCCGCAGCGCATCGGCAAACGGATTGGCGCTGTTGCCAGAAGCGGCCCCTTGCGGTGCAGCCTGCATTGGCAAGGGCTTGCCGCGCGGGGCGGGTTTGTCGGCCCGGTCGGCGGCGCGCTCGCGGGCGGTTTCACGGGCATCGCTGCTGTCCTTGCGCATGGTCAGGGCGATGCGTTTGCGGGCCGCATCCACCTCGACCACGCGGACCTGCACCACATCGCCGGCTTTCACCACCTCATGCGGGTCTTTGACGAAACGGTCGGCAAGCTGGCTGACGTGAACCAGCCCGTCCTGATGCACACCGACATCGACGAAGGCACCGAAGGCGGCGACGTTGGTCACGGTGCCTTCCAGCATCATGCCGGGTTTCAGATCGCGGATCTCATTGACGCCTTCGGTAAAGGTCGCGGTGCGGAAGCTGGGGCGCGGGTCGCGGCCGGGTTTTTCCAGTTCCGACAGGATGTCTTTCACCGTGGGCAGGCCGAAACGGTCGTCGATAAAGGCGCGCGGGTCCAGCTTTTGCAGGGCCGCCGCGTCGCCCATCAGGCTGCGGATATCGCGCCCGCAAGCGGCGGTGATGCGGCGGGCGACCTCATAGGCCTCAGGATGGACCGACGACGCATCGAGCGGCTCCTTGCCACCCGCGATGCGCAGGAACCCTGCAGCCTGCTCAAAGGCCTTTGGCCCAAGGCGCGCGACCTTCAGAAGCTCGCGCCGGGTGCTGAAGGGGCCGTTGGCATCGCGGTGGGCCACAATCGCCTCGGCCAGCCCCGCCCCCACGCCCGACACCCGGGCCAGCAGCGGCGCAGAGGCGGTGTTGAGGTCGACACCGACCGCGTTCACCGCATCTTCGACCACCGCCTCAAGGCTGCGGCCAAGGCGGTGCTGGTCGACATCGTGCTGGTATTGGCCGACGCCGATGCTCTTGGGCTCGATCTTGACCAGTTCCGCGAGGGGGTCCTGCAACCGCCGCGCGATGCTGACGGCACCGCGCAGGGACACGTCCAGATCGGGAAACTCTTTCGACGCCAGTTCTGACGCGGAATAGACCGAGGCCCCGGCCTCGGACACGATGACCTTGACCGGCTTTTCCGTGCCGGGCAGCACGGCCAGCAGGTCGGCGACCATCTTTTCCGTCTCGCGGCTGGCGGTGCCGTTGCCGATGGCGATCAGCTGCACCTTGTGCTTGCCGATCAGCTGCGCAATCGCCACCTGTGCGCCGCGCAGGTCGTTCTTGGGCTGGAATGGATAGACCGTATCGGTGGCCAGCACCTTGCCGGTGCCATCGACCACCGCGACCTTGACCCCGGTGCGGATGCCCGGGTCCAGCCCGATGGTGGCCTTGCCGCCCGCCGGGGCCGCCAGCAGCAGGTCTTTAAGGTTGCGGGCAAAGACGTTGATCGCCTCGGCCTCGGCCCGGTCGCGCAATTCGCCCATCAGGTCGAGGGTGAGCGAGGTTTTCAGCTTGATGCGCCAGGCCCAGCTTGCCGCCTCGCGCAGCCAGGTATCGCCCGGCCCTTTGGAGCCCGCCGAAAGGGCAGCACCGCAGGCCTGTTCGGCCGGGCTTTGCCCGCGTGGGGCGTCGGGGTCGATCTCCAGATCTATGGTCAGAAAGCCTTCGTTCCGGCCGCGCAGCATGGCCAGCGCCCGGTGACTGGGGGCGGTGGCCCAGGGTTCATCATGCGCGAAGTAGTCCGAGAATTTTGCGCCTTCGGTTTCCTTGCCGGCGATGCCTTTGGCAGACAGGCGGGCGACTTTCTTCATATGCTCGCGCAGCCGGCCCAGCAGGGTGGCGTTTTCGGACAGGCCTTCGGCGATGATGTCGCGCGCGCCTTCCAGCGCCGCTTTGGTGTCGGGCACAGCTTCGCTGACAAAGCCCGCCGCAAGGGATGCCGGATCGGCAGCGCGGTCGGCCAGAATGGCATCGACCAGCGGTTGCAGCCCGTTTTCGCGGGCAATCATTGCCTTGGTGCGGCGTTTGGGCTTGAAGGGCAGATAGATGTCTTCCAGTTCCGCCTTGGTCGTGGCCTTGCCAATCGACAGCGCCAGCGGATCGGTCATCTTGCCCTGTTCGGTGATCGAGCTGAAGATCGCCGCCCGCCGCCCCTCCATCTCGCGCAGGTAGACCAGCCGTTCCGCCAGCAGACGCAACTGCGAATCGTCCAGGCCCCCCGTCACCTCTTTGCGGTAGCGCGCGATGAAGGGCACAGTGGCCCCTTCATCCAGCAGGGCCACGGCGGCGGTGACCTGCGGGGTCTGCGCCTTAATCTCGGTGGCGATGGTCTGTGCGATGCGGCGGGTGGTGTCTGGCGTCATGGTGGCATTCCCCTCTGGTCGGAGGGTGACCATAGCCAAGGCCCGCGGTGAGGGGAAGGGCCGGGGCAAAGCCACGGTGCCAACGCCAAAAGCCCCCGCGAGGGGGCTTCGGGCGGTCAGGAATGGAAGGATGGTACCAGCTCCCCGGCTCGAACGGGGGACCCCTAGATCCACAATCTAGTGCTCTAACCAACTGAGCTAAGCCGGCACGTGGGAGCGATTTAACCTCCCTTCCCCGGGATTGCAAGCAGGGTTTGGCGCAAAAACCGCGGGCCTGCCCCCCGGAGGCGCCACACCGGGCCGGTGTCCCGGGCGCTGCGGCTTGCGAAAGCCGGCAAAGGGCGCTAGGCCAAGGCCTGCATCAGCAAGGGGGCCGCAATGGGCATCGACAAGGAAAGCGAAATCGCCGCAAACTTTCAGATCGGGCCGACCTCGGCCGGGATGGTTCGCATCTATATCGAAGCCGATGGCGGCGTCGAACTGCCGCTGGACTTTGAGCCGGAAGAGGCGGAAGAAATCGCCGAAGAGCTGCGTGCCGCCGCCGAAGCGGTGCGCGCCATGGGCAGCACCAAAGGCGCGGCGGGCGGCAAACCTAAGCCCAGGCGGAAATAACCCCCGCCGGGTCACGCAGGGCCTGCAGGCGCAGCGCGGCGTGGCGGGCAAAGCCCTGCATCACGGCCTTGCGCCGTGCCGGGGCAAGCGGCGTATCGGGGCCCATCCGCATGATCTCGGCCCCGTAAGCATCGGCCAGAATCAGGCCGGTGTCGTCCGGCAGCAGGCTGGCCGGGAAATCGGCATCCACCGCCCAGAAAAACCTGTCACACCACGGCAGGTAGCCCTGCCATTTGCGGTCGGCCTGATAATCGGCGCGGCAGGATTTGCATTCGACGATCCAGATCTGCCCCTTTGGCCCCATCGCCATCAGGTCGACCCGCAGACCGGGGGTTGGCACCAGCTCTTCCACCGTGACAAATCCCATGTCGCGCAATGCACGCGCAACCCCGCGCGCAAGGCGCTGACCGGGCATCGGGGGCAGTGGATCGAGGGCAATATTCATCCCCTAAGTATGAATAAAACGTGAACATCTGGCAAGAGGGGTTTGACTTTTTACCCGATTCTGGCTATGCCGCGCCTACCAAGAAAGTGTCTGGCCGGTTGGTTATTCCGGCACCGCGCCCGCGCGGGACTGTCACCGGAAGCCCCGGCGAACCCATGGGGAAACAGTCACCACAGGATATCTTCTCATGACACATTCAACCCGCACCGTGATTCTGGCGCAGCTTTTCATTTCCGGCATG
Source organism: Pseudotabrizicola sp. (assembly GCF_030656345.1). GTDB lineage: Bacteria > Pseudomonadota > Alphaproteobacteria > Rhodobacterales > Rhodobacteraceae > Pseudotabrizicola. The sequence continues at coordinate 262,510 of NZ_JAUSNR010000010.1, forward strand.
ATGGCCGGTCTGATGACCGGAATTTTCGGTGCCCTTGCCCTTGGACTGACCCCGGAATTTCTGACGCAATGGGGCCGCAGCTTCCTGATGGCCTGGCCGGTGGCCTTTGTGCTGTCGCTGGTGGTGGGGCCTTTGGCGTTCCGGGCGGCCAATCGCGTGAACCGCCTCTTGCCCTGACCGCATCGCGCGCCTATCTGTAGTGGTGGCGGGTGCTGCTCTTCGCGTGCTGGGGCTTTTTTCCAGTGGCCGATAAGCAAACGAATGGATGCTGGCTCTGGCAAGATCCTGGTCTTGCTACCTGGTGCCCACCTGAGACCTCTGGCTCTCGGGAAACCATGCCACCCACGGCTGCTGCGGGCCCGCCACCCAATTTCTTTGACGGCAGACAAGAAAAAGGGGCGGATTTCTCCGCCCCTTTCCTGCTGTGTGGGGTTTTCCGGCTCAGAAGCCGAACACCAGCGAGACGCCCAGTTTGTTGTCCGTGCGGATGGCACGGCTTTCGTCATACTCGGTCAGATAGCTGACGCGGGTCGAGAATGCGTCGGTCATCTTCACGTTCAGGCCAAGGTCGTTGTTGGCCCGCAGAGCGGTATCGGACTTCAGAACATCGGTGTCATTCGTCACGAAGAAGTTGTCGTTGATTCTGTAGAAGAACCGCGACGCGGCCAGATAGCCGACTTCGGTTTCGGACTCTTTCAGACCGTTCTGGAGATAGCTGACACCAACACCGGCCTGCACACGCCAGGTCATGTCCGGCGTGTTGACGATGCGGTACCCCGGACCAAAGCCGAGGAAAGCATCACGACGGGTGTTGCCGGCGCGCGGGTCGTCTACGGGATCAACGCTGTCCCACTCGGTCGCCAGACCGTCGGTCTTCAGACGGCCAAGGATGAAGCCGTAGAAGTTGTCGTCGAAGTAGTAATTGGCGTCATAGACGACAAATACATCTTCTTTGGTCGACGTGTTACCCGACTCGGAAAAGTCGAGTGCCGCGCCCAGAGTCTGGACGAACTGACCTTGGGCAAAGCGCAGACGCACACCGGCGGTAAGATCCTGCGATTCGTTGTTGCCGGTCTTGCCGGAATAGCCCAGCGATGCGCTGCCGCTCAGACCCGGACGAAATTCCGGGTTGCCAAAACGCGCTGCGTCTTCAGCGCGCTGCATATCGTCCCGGACATCATCTTCGATATCGTCAATCCGGTCATCAAGCGCCTCGATGCCAACGATGGCGACCTGAGCCATGGCCGCAGGTGCAAAAGCAACTTGGGCGGCCGCAATAGCCAGTACGCCTGCACCGAGGGTGCGGAGTTTGACTGTCATATACTATCCTTTCACACTTACCGGCCTCTCTCGTGCCGGTCGCGTATGTAACGTGTGAAAGACGCGATTGTTCCCCCTGATCACCATCCTGTGACAAGGCGTGAACTGACCTAGTGGAAGCTAAAGCGCTGATAGCGCTGGTGAATATGTCCTATGACACATTCGTGCCGCCCAATCGCTGCACCTGCAGCCGTTTAGCGCCGGTGAAACGGGGCACGGCGCAATTGCGCCGCAGCGCGGACCGGAACCGGGATCAGCCAGACACGGGTTCCACCCGGCGGGGTGTCTGATGTCTCGGCCATCCGCATCACGGCGATGGCGAATTGCACGCCGCCGAACACCACGCCATTCATCATCACCATCATCAGCGCCGCCACCCAGCCCATCGGGGTGTGCAGGATAAGATGCTGCAACCCGGCGACATCAAGCCAGACCAGCCCGGCGACAAAGGCCACCGAGATGCCGAACCCGATGGCGACATTCACGATGTAAAGGCGGATGAGTTTGGGCATGTCTGCGCTCCTGACCACACCACAAGAGTAGCGCGGCAATCGGAAAGCGAAAGGACCATTTCGCCGCAGGCCGCGTTATTTATGCGGCATTCGAGGCGATCGCCGGCCTGCGGTCAGGGCTGCGCGCGCTGAAACTCCATGCTGCCGCCCTTTGCCCCGGTCAGCAGCAACGTGTCCGGCCCCGTCACCTCGGCGCGGACCATCTGGGACAGGGCACCGAACATCGTCGATTCTGCGGCCAGATCGGCGCAGGCCATTCTGGTCGCCACAACCGGGCCGGGACGCATATCGGGCAAGGCACCGTCATAGCTGGCAGAAAACCTGTTGCACGGCCCCTGCCCCGTGATCCGCCCCGGCGTGGCAAGGTCGATGGTGGCGGTCGCATCAAACGGCGCACCGTCAATTGCCACGAGGTTCCACTGGATTGCATTGTCGCCTGCGGGCACGCTTTGCGCCCCGGCAAAATGGCCGCCAAGCCCTGCGGCAAGGGCAAGGGTCGCGGCGCAGGCAAAGGTCAGGCGGGTCATGGTCAGGCTCCTGTCAGATACGGTCTGGCTTGTGACGCATCAGAAGCCTTCAGGCTTGGCCTCATGCGCCATGTGATCCAGTACAGCGTTGACAAATCTGGATTCTTTTCCGTCGGGAAAGAAGGCTTTGGCCACGTCGACAAATTCGGTGATCGCCACCCGTGGCGGCGTCGGCATCTGCGTCAATTCGGCCCCGGCAGCGCGGAACAGCGCGCGCAGCACCGGATCGATCCGGTCAATCGGCCATTTCGCCACCAGCGCGCGGTCGGTCATCTGGTCGATCAGCGCCTGAAAGTTCACCGCATGATCCACCAGATTGCGGAAATGCGTCACATCACCTTCGGCAAATTCGCCCTCTTCGTAAGTTGCCCCAAAGCGGTGCACCTCGAATTCGCGGCAGATCGCCTTGATGGTCTGGCCCGACACTTCCATCTGGAACAGCGCCTGCACCGCATACAACCGCGCGGCAGAGCGCATCTGCTTTTTCTCGGCACTGCTTGGTTTGGCGCCTGACTTGGCGGCCGGAGTATCTTCAGTCATGCGCGGAACCCGATCCCTTTGGTCTGGCCCGCCCATTTGCGCGAAAGCGCGATCAGGTGCAAGGCCGCCGCCGCCGCGCCGCCGCCTTTATTCTGCCCGGCCGGATCGGCCCGCACCTCGGCCTGCGGACGGTTTTCGACCGTGAGGATGCCATTGCCGATGCAGGCCCCTTGCAGACCCAGCAGGCTGATGGCGCGGCTGCTGTCGTTGCACACGGTATCGTAATGCGTGGTCTCGCCGCGCATCACACAGCCAAGTGCTACATAGCCGTCATATTTCGCCTGCCGATCGGCGATGGCGATGGCGGTCGGCACCTCCAGCGCGCCGGGCACCTCGATCAGATCGACCTCGGCCCCGCAGCTGGCGGCAATGGCGCGGGCGCCTGCGATCATGTTGTCGGTTATATCCTTGTAATAGGGCGCGACCACGATCAGCAGTTTCACTGGCTGGTCAAAGCTTGGCAGGGGCAGGGTGTAATGAATTTCAGCGCTGGCCATGGCTTACTCCGAAATCTTGCGGGTGCCGGTGATCGACAGCCCGTAGGCGTCAAGCCCGACAACCTTTGGCTGCGGCGAATTGGTCAGCAGGGTCAGCTCGTTGACCCCCAGAGAGACAAGGATCTGCGCGCCGATGCCGTATTGTTTCAGCGTCTGTGGCGAGGCTTCGGTGTCCGAGATCAGCCGCCGGTCCAGCTCGCGCAACAGCACCAGCACGCCGCGCCCCTCGTGCGCGATCAGCTTCATCGCCTCGGCAAATTCCGCCGTGCGCCCTGCCCCGCCAAGGCCCACCACGTCGAGCAGCGGGTCGAGCGTGTGCATCCGGGTCAACACCGGGCCGGGGGTGGTGATGTCACCCTTGATCAGCACCACATGTTCCGCGCCTTCGGTCACATCGGTGTAGATCCGCATCGTCCAGTCGCCGCCGAACTCGGCGGTGACGGCGCGCTCTTCGGTCAGCTTCACCAGATTGTCGTTGCGGCGACGATAGGCGATCAGGTCGGAAATCGTGCCGATCTTCAGCCCGTGCTTTTGCGCGAACACGATCAGATCGGGCAGACGCGCCATTGAGCCGTCGTCATTCATCACCTCGCAGATCACGCCAGACGGGTTCAGCCCCGCCAGACGCGACACATCGACCGCCGCTTCGGTATGGCCCGCACGCACCAGCACACCGCCATCACGCGCGCGCAGCGGAAAGACGTGGCCCGGTGTCGCAATGTCCTGCGGGCCCTTGGTCTGGTCAATCGCCACCGAAACGGTACGCGCCCGGTCAGCGGCGGAGATGCCGGTCGAAATGCCCTCGCGCGCCTCGATCGACAGGGTAAAGGCAGAAGCCAGCCGCGACGAATTCTTAGGGCTCATCGGTTGCAGGCCCAGCTGGTCGACCCGGTCTGCGGTCAGCGCCAGACAGATCAGGCCCCGGCCATAGGTCGCCATGAAGTTCACCGCCTGCGGGGTGCACATCTGCGCCGGGATCACCAGATCACCCTCATTCTCGCGGTCTTCATGATCGACCAGAATGAACATGCGCCCGTTGCGCGCGTCGTCGATGATGTCTTCGACAGAAGAGATGGCGTCGGAATATTCGGTCATGGCTCGGGTTCCTGATCGGGTTCGTCCGGCTTTACCGCGACAGCCACCCAAAAGCCAGAGGCGGGCAGTGCAGAGATCCTGTGCGTGACATCACGTCCCTTGCACGGGTCAGGCGGTGAAATACCGCTCTGCCGGCAAATATCCCGCCAGACGGCCCGCCGCACACCACTCCGCCTCCAGCCCGTGATCGCCGATCAGAAGCACGGTGTCAGACGGGGTTTTGCCCAGAACCTCACGCAGACGCAGGCGCGCATCGGCAAAGCTGGCCAGATGGTGTGGCGCTGCGTGGCTTCGGGTCAGCATCGGAACCGCCTGCGCCAGTGCTGTCGCCTGCAAGGGCGGGATGGCAAGGCCGATCAGGCCGGTGTTGGCGATGCCCGCCAGCTTCTCCGCGCGGTCCAGCGGCACCACCTGCCCCGCGCGCAGCACCCGCAGCGCGTTGGACGAAAACAGGAATGCCACCAGATCATGCCCGGTGCTGGCACGGATGCCGGCATAGGTCTTGTACTCCAGCCCCAGTTCCGCCGCGCGGCGCACGCGCAAGCGCACTACCTCCAGCGGCAGGACCGGCACCAGCCGGGTGCGCGCGGCGCGCCAGCAATGGGTGCGCCATGACAGGCCGGTCATTTCCGGCCCGTGATTGTGGCCGATCCCTGCGGTCATTCCCATTCGCGCAACCGGGCGACATAGCGGGCCATGGTATCCACCTCCAGATTGACAAGATCGCCCACCGCGACATCGCCCCATGTCGTGGCCTTCTGGGTGTGCGGAATGAAATTGATGCCGAAATCGGTGCCATCCACCTCATTCACCGTCAGCGATGTGCCATTCAGCGCCACCGACCCTTTGGGCGCGATGAACCGGGCCAGATCGCGCGGCGCGCGGAAGGTCACGCGCAGGCTGTCGCCTTCGGGCACCACCGCCACCACTTCGGCCACACCATCGACATGGCCCGATACGATATGCCCGCCCAGCTCATCGCCGACCTTCAGCGCGCGTTCCAGATTGACCCGGGCACCGGGCACCCAGCGCGCCAGATTGGTCTTGCTGACGGTTTCCGCCGAGATCTGCACATCATACCAGTTGCGCGGACCCGATCGCGTTTGTGTGCCGGTGGCAATCACCGTCAGGCACACCCCGTCTGACGCGATGGATGCCCCGATCTCAATCCCGCTGACATCATAGCGCGTGCCGATACGGGCGCGCAGATCGCCCTGCTGTTCAGTCTCCAGCACTTCACCAATATCGCTGACGATCCCTGTGAACATGGTCGCTCTCCTTTGCTGCAATGCGTAACCTGCGGCTGATGACGACGCAAGGTTGTGAAAGGTGCCTGAATTTTGCCGTGCTTTGACCATGGCGGATGAGTAAAGGGTAAGTGTTGCGCCGGTATCCTGCCGCCAACGCGCTTTGACGGGAACCATGCGAACCACGGGTGACACACGCCGCTTTTTGTTTCTGCAAGGGCCACACGGGCCCTTTTTCAGCCGTCTGGGCAAGATGTTGCAGGCGGCGGGGGCACAGGTCTGGCGTGTGGGCTTTAACCGGGGCGACCGGGCGTTCTGGCCCGCCGACAGTTTCATCGCGTTCCGCGACCCGCTGGACCTTTGGCCCGACCGGATTGCCGCCCTGCTGCGCGACCATGCCATCACCGATCTGGTGCTGTACGGCGATACCCGCCCGGTCCATGCGCAGGCCATCAGCGCCGCCCATGCCGCCGGGGTGACGGTGCATGTGTTTGAAGAAGGCTATCTGCGCCCGCATTGGGTAACCTATGAACGCGGCGGCGCGAACGGGCATTCCAGACTGATGCAGATGTCGGTCTCCGACATGCAGAACGCCCTGGCGCAGGCCGAGATTGACCAGATCGAAGCCCCGGCAAGCTGGGGCGACATGCGCCAGCATATCTTCTGGGGCGCGCTGTATCATTGGTTCGTGCTGACCGGATTCTGGGATTTCCGCCACTTCCGCCCCCATCGCAAACACACCGTGCGCCAGGAATTTCTGCTGTATTGCCGGCGGCTTGTGCTGTTGCCGTTTCACCGCTGGGAACGGATGATCGCGCAATACCGCATCCGGCACGGCGGTTTTCCCTATCATCTGGTGCTGTTGCAGCTGGAACACGATTCCAGCTTTCAGATGCATTCGCCGTTCCGCACGATGGCCGAGTTTCTGGCCGTGGTGGTTGAGGGCTTTGCCCAAGGGGCCGCCCCGCACCACCACTTGGTGTTCAAGGCCCACCCGCTGGAAGACGGGCGCGCGCCGTTGAAGGCCGAAATCCGCCGCCTGTCGCACCTGCATGGCGTGCTGGGCCGGGTGCATTTCGTGCGCGGCGGCAAGCTGGCGCAGTTGCTGAACCACGCCCGGTCTGCAGTGACGGTCAATTCCACCGCCGGGCAACAGGTGCTGTGGCGCGGGATGCCGCTCAAAACCTTTGGCGCGGCGGTCTATGCCAAGCCCGAATTCGTGTCCGATCAGCCGCTGGCCACGTTCTTTGCGAAGCCTACCCGCCCCGATGGCCGCGCCTATCGCAACTTCCGCCATTATCTGCTGGAAACCAGCCAGATCACCGGCGGGTTTTACAGCACCCGCGGCCGGCAAGAGGTGCTGCGGCAGGTGGTCGACATGATGCTGTCAACCGAAGACCCCTATGACGCGCTGATTTCAGGAAGCGCGGCACCACGGCAACAGTTGCGGCTGGTGAACTGAACGCAAAACCCGGCGCTGGCATTTTCTCAAATCGTTCTGTAGCCTTGCAGGCAAAACTTGAGGCAAATCCAGTTAAAGGAGCCCGAGCAGTGAACGTGCTTACATCCAAGGGGGCGAAAGCCCTTTGTCTTGTTGCGCTGGTCGCAACCACGGCGGCCTGCGGCTTGCCGCGATCCGGCCCCAGCAAATCCGAGATTTTCAAAGGGTCGGTGCTTAAGGACGGCGATGCCTTCATCGTCTCGGTCAACCCGCGCGTGACCCGGGCCACCGCCGTCATCCCTGCCTTCGGATTTTCCTCCGGGTTCCTGAATGCGGGCGTAGTGGGGTCAGACACCATCAACCCCGGCGACACGCTGGGGCTGACCATATTTGAAAACGTCCGTGACGACCCGCTGCTGGGCAACACCGGCCAGCGGGTTTCTGCGCTGGAAGAGGTGCAGGTTGACGGTCAGGGCTATATCTTCGTGCCCTATGCCGGGCGGATCAAGGCCGGGGGCCAAACCCCCGAAGGCCTGCGTCAGGCCATCACCCGCAAGCTCGACACCCAGACCCCCGACCCGCAGGTCACCGTGACCCGGCTGGCGGGCGACGGGTCGACCGTTTCGGTGCAGGGCGCTGTCGGTACCACCGGGGTGTTCCCCATCGAACGCCCGACCCGCAAACTGTCGGCGATGATCGCCCGCGCCGGTGGCGTGGCGATTGAACCCGCTGTCGCGGTGATCCGCGTCACGCGCGGCGCCCATTCCGGACGGGTCTGGCTGCAGGATCTGTATGCCAACCCGGCGCTGGATATCGCGCTGCGCCCCGGCGACAAGATCGTGGTGGAACGTGACACGCGGGCCTTTGTCGCGCTTGGTGCCACCGGCGCGCAGAACCGCGTGCCGTTTGAAACCCAGACCCTTTCGGCGATAGAGGCGATTGCCATTGTCGGCGGGTTGAACACCAACCTTGCCGATCCGACCGGCGTCTTCGTCTTCCGCAATGAACCGGAAGAAATTGCCAATGCCGTGATGGGCCGCAAGGATCTGCGCGGCGCGCAGCGCATGGTCTATGTGCTGGATCTGACGCAACCCACCGGCATGTTCGAGGCGCGCGATTTCGTGGTGCGCGACGGCGACACGGTTTACGTCACCGAAGCGCCTTTCGTGCAATGGCAAAAAACCCTTGGCGCCATTACCGGCACCGCCGGGGCAGCCAGCTCCCTGTCCGACGTGGGCTCGGGCGGCTGAGGCAGGGCTTGGCACCGCGCCCGGATGACAGACCAGACGCCGCCGGGGACAGTCCCCGGCGGCTTTATCATTACAACGCGGGCTTTCTGCGCGACCGGCATCTGCGCCGCATCCTGCAGCTGTGCGGCCATCAGCTGAAGCTGGGCCTGCCGGGGCCGGGTGATGGCGTGGTGGTCTGGGGCCGCAGCCCCTATGCCCACCGGGGGGAGGCTGTGGCGGCAAAGCGGGGCGTGCCGTTGATCCGGGTCGAGGATGCGTTCCTGCGCAGCGTGCGTCCGGGGCGGCTGGGGGGCGGGCCATTGGGGGTGCTGATCGACCCGCTGGGGGTGCATTTCGACAGCGCAGGCCCGTCGCGGCTGGAGCGGATTCTGGCGACCGACCCGCTTGACAATGCGCATGTTCTGGCGCGGGCGCGCGATGGGATGGCACGGTTGCGGGCATCCGATCTGTCAAAGTACAACATGCACGATCCTGCGCTGCCCGCCCCCGCGCCGGGCTATGTGCTGGTGGTCGATCAGACGCGCGGCGATGCCTCGATCCGGCACGGGGGGGCCACGGCGCAAAGCTTTGCGCAGATGCTGGGCGATGCGATGGACGCCCATCCGCAGGCCCGCATCGTGATCAAGCAGCATCCCGAAACCGCGCTTGGCTTGCGGGCGGGGCATTACTCGGCGGCGGATCTGTCTGACCGGGTGACGCTGCTGTCTTCGCCGGTTTCACCTTATGCGCTGCTTGACGGGGCGATTGCGGTTTACACCGTCTCGTCGCAACTGGGGTTTGAGGCTGTTCTGGCCGGGCACCGACCGCATGTCTATGGCCAGCCCTTTTATGCCGGATGGGGCCTGACCCATGACGCCCACCCCCTGCCCCGGCGCGGGCGCAGCCTGACGCGCGTGCAGCTGTTCGCCGCCGCGATGATTCTGGCCCCGCACTGGTACGACCCGTGCCGCGACCGGCTGTGCAGCTTTGAAGAAGCGGTCGATCAGCTGGAAGCCGAGGTGCGCGCCTACCGTGAAGACCGCGCGGGCCATGTGGCCGTGGGGATGCGGCTGTGGAAGCGCGCGCGGTTGCAGGCGGTGTTCGGGCAGGAAAAACCCGTGGTGTTCCGCGATGTGCCGGGCGACATCAAGGGGCGCGGCATTCTGGTCTGGGCGGGGAAAGAGGTGGATGGGCTGGCACCGCCCGGCGTGCCGCTGCGCCGGGTAGAGGATGGTTTCCTGCGCTCACGCGGGTTGGGGGCCGATCTGGTGCCGCCGCTGTCTTTGGTGACCGACGATCTGGGCATCTACTATGACCCCCAGCGCGAAAGCCGGTTGGAGCGGTTGTTGCTGACCCCACCCCCGCCCGGTGGCCTTGCCCGCGCGGCGCGGCTGCGCGAACGGCTGGTGGGGCTGGCCTTGAGCAAATACAATCTGCAAGGCACGCAACCCGACCTGCCGCCCGGTCACCGCATTCTGGTGCCGGGGCAGGTCGAGGATGACGCGTCGGTCCTGACAGGCGGCGGCGCGGTGCGGACCAACCTTGCCCTGTTGCAGGCCGTCCGGGCGGCGCATCCGGGTGCGGTTCTGGTCTACAAACCCCACCCGGATGTCGAGGCCGGGTTGCGGCCCGGGGCGGTTTCCGCCAGCGAACTCGACGGTTTGGCCGATGTTGTTGCCACCCATGCCGACCCGGTGGCCCTGATCGCCGCCTGTGATGAGGTCTGGACGATGACCAGCCTGCTGGGGTTCGAGGCGCTGTTGCGCGGCAAGCCCGTCACCTGTCTGGGCGCACCGTTTTATGCCGGATGGGGGCTGACGCGCGACCTTGGCCCAGTGCCGCGGCGCCGGGTTCGGGGCCTTGATGGCGGGCTGTTGCCGCGCCCCGGCCTCGACCATCTGGTGCATGCCGCGCTGATCGCCTATCCGCGCTATTATGATCCTGTCAGCCGCCGCCCCTGTCCGGCAGAGGTGGCGGTGGACCGGCTGGCAAGCGGTGATGTGCCGCATCCGGGCTTGGGCAACCGGCTGCTGGCCAAGCTGCAGGGGCGCTTTGCCACCCATGCGCGGCTGTGGCGGCGCTAGTAGATATAGCGGATCTGATCGGTCCAGAACCGTTCCAGCCGTTTCAACGAATGGTTCACCTCTTCCATTCCGGCCGCGTCGATCACCGCTTTTTTCAGCAACACCTCGGCATGGCGCGAAAACAGCTCGTTCAGCACAGTCCGCACCCGCCGCCCCTTTTCCGTCAGCCGCACGCGGACCGACCGGCGGTCAAGTTCTGACCGCTGATGGTGCATATAGCCCAGATCGACCAGCTTTTTCAGGTTATAGCTGACATTGCTGCCCTGATAATAGCCGCGGCTTTTCAGCTCGCCCGCCGTCACCTCATTGTCGCCGATGTTGAACAAGAGCAGCGCCTGAACCGAATTGATTTCCAGAATCGCAAGGCGTTCAAACTCATCCTTGATGACATCAAGAAGCAGGCGGTGCAGCCGTTCGACCAAAGCAAGACTATCCAGATAGCCAACCGTCAGAACCTTGTGCGAGCCGTCCAGAACGGGGGCCTGATGCGTCATGCTTGTCTCCGCCTTCTACCAATCAGACTGCAGAATCGGCACAAACAGACAACATTCGGTAAACCCGAGTCAGGTTTCGCTCAAACCTTACGCAATCTGTCGCGGGCATAGGCTGTGATCTGGTCCAGCAAGGGCGCGATTGCGGGCGCGGGACGGGCCTGTCCGAAGATAAACGCCATCAGATCCTGATCGTTTTCTTCCAGCAGCACCTCGTACACCTCCAGCTGTTCGGGCGACAGATTCGCCAGATGCGCGTCGGCCCAGGGGCCGAGCACCAGATCCATTTCCTTGGTGCCGCGCCGCCAGGACCGCATTTTCATGCGCTTCAGCCGTGCATCCGGGGTCTCTGTCGGGCTCATTCTGCATCCACCTCTTCGCGGCGCAACAGATGATGCAGCCGGGTTTCCATCTGCCCCATATCCTGCGCCAGCGCCAGCATCTGCGCGCGCATCCGCGACAGATCGGCCAACGCCTCAAGCGTTGCAGCATCATGGGTGCCGGGGGCGGATGGGGCATCCAGACCATCGCCTTCGCCGGTCAGCAGCCAGCGGATCGACACGTTCAGCATGCCCGCCAGCATCTGCAGCCGGTTTGACCGCGGCTCTGACGCGTCATCCTCCCAGCCCTGCACCGTGGTCAGGCGCACGCCAAGGCGCTTGGCCAGATCGGGCTGCGACAGGCCCGCCGCCTCGCGTGCGCCTGCCAGCCGGTCGCCGAATGTGGCGACCTCTGCCGAAAACCATGCCGCTGCTGTGTCACTTTCCGCCATCTTGCCTCTCCTTTACGTCGATATCGCTTGATCGGGTCAGGGGGCACCCATAAGACCAAAAGCCGGAAATGACAAATCAGGAGCCGGAAATGCCGTTCTTGTCCGACACGCTGGCGCGCGTGAAACCTTCGCCGACCATCGCTGTGACGACCAAGGCGCAAGCGCTGAAAGCGGCGGGCAAGGATGTGATCGGCCTTGGTGCCGGCGAGCCGGATTTCGACACGCCGCAGAACATCAAGGACGCGGCCAAACGGGCGATTGATGCCGGGCGCACCAAATACACCGCCGTCGATGGCATCCCGGAGTTGAAGGCCGCGATCTGTGCCAAATTCCTGCGCGAAAACGGGCTGACCTACAGCCCGTCGCAGATCACCGTGGGCACCGGCGGCAAGCAGACGCTGTACAACGCGCTGATGGCGACCTGCAATCCGGGTGATGAGGTGATCATCCCGGCCCCCTATTGGGTCAGCTACCCCGATATGGTGCTGCTGGCAGGCGGCACCCCGGTTGCGGTGGTGGCGGGAATCGACACCGCGTTCAAGATCACGCCTGATCAGCTTGAGGCGGCGATCACGCCGAAAACCAAGTGGTTCATCTTCAACAGCCCGTCGAACCCCACCGGCGCGGGCTATACCCGCGACGAATTGCGGGGCTTGTGCGATGTGCTGCTGCGCCATCCGCATGTCTGGATCATGTCGGATGACATGTATGAACATCTGGTGTTCGGCGATTTCGAATTCTGCACACCGGCGGAAATTGAACCCGCGCTCTATGACCGCACGCTGACCTGCAACGGGGTGTCGAAATCCTACGCCATGACCGGCTGGCGGATCGGCTATGCCGCGGGGCCGGTGGCACTGATCCGGGCGATGGGGACGATACAGTCGCAATCCACCTCGAACCCCTGCTCGGTGTCGCAATACGCGGCGCTGGAGGCGCTGACCGGGCCGCAGGAGTTTCTGGCCGAAAACCGCAAGGTGTTTGAGCGCCGTCGCGATCTGGTGGTGTCGATGCTGAATGCGGCCAAGGGCGTGACCTGCCCGAACCCCGAAGGCGCGTTCTATGTCTATCCCGACATCTCGGCCTGCATCGGCAAGGTGACGGCAGGCGGCACGCTGATCACCGATGACGAAGTGTTCGCCACTGCCCTGCTGGAGGAAACCGGCGTGGCGGTGGTGTTCGGCGCGGCCTTTGGCCTGTCGCCCAACTTCCGCGTCAGCTACGCTACCGCAGACGAGGTGTTGCGTGAGGCGTGCAGCCGCATTCAGGCGTTCTGCGCCGCGCTGACCTGAGGGGGTTTCATGGCCGACCGGATCACTGCAAATCTGCCCAGCCGGGATTTTGATGCGACGGCCGCGTTCTATGCTCAGCTTGGCTTTGCAGTCGACTTCCGCAACGACGGCTGGATGATCCTGTCGCGCGGTGATCTGGAGGTGGAGTTCTTCCCACACCCGGATATGGATCCGGGGTCAAGCTGCTTTTCAGCCTGTGTCCGGGTGGATGACCCGGATCAATTGCATAATGACTGGTCAAAGCTGGGGCTGCCGTCCGACCGTACTGCCATACCCCGGATGACCGGCCTGTGCAAATTGCCCGACGCGCCGCGCATGTTCGCTCTGATCGATCCGGACGGGTCGTTGCTGCGGGTTCTCGACAATAGGGACGCATGATGTCAGGTGATCTGCCGGAGTATTACTTCCGCATCCGGGAAAACGGTGCTGCGGTGTTCAGGGTGGATACCGAAAACCGCCAGCGCCGGATCGAGATGGAAGAGATTGCCATCGCCAATGTGCGCAATGGCAATATCAAGCCGCATGGCGACCGCAAGCTGACGCCTGAGGAAACCGCCGTGATCACCAATTGGATTGCGCAGCGCAGCGCGGTTCTGGCAGCGCGCGATGTCGATGACATTCACCGCGCGGTCGATCACCTCAATCTGGTGACGCAATGGGCACAGTCAAAGGCCGATGATGCGCAACTGGACGCGGTGACCGACACGCTGCTGCTGGCGATGCACGATCTGCGCACGGTTCTGGTGCGCAAGAAGGCCGAGCGGCTGATGAACTCGGACCCCGCGCCGGACTAGCGCTCAGGTGCCGCAGAAGGTGACGTAGTCGCCAAAGCCGCTGGGGGCTGGCAGGGCGTAGGCCTCGCGTCCCGGGCGGTCGGCGTAGGGGTCTGTCACTTGCGCCAGAAGCGCGGTGAAGGGGGCCAGGTCGCCTGCTTCGGCGGCCTGCAACGCCGCTTCCACCAGATGGTTGCGCGGGATCACCAGCGGGTTGGTGGCGCGCAGGTGGTCAGCGGCCCCGGCACGCAGCCGGGCGCGCCACAGCGGCAACCACAGATCCAGCTTTGCCGGATCAGTGAACAGCGCGCGCAGCGGGGTGATGTCGTCTGCCGCGGCATCGGCCAGACGGCGGAAGGCAAGCGTCCAGTCCACCCCCTGCCCCTCTATCGCCGCCAGAAACCCGGTGGCCAGATCGGCGTCGCCATCCTGTGCGCCGTCCAGCGCCAGTTTGTCGCGCATCACCGCCAGCCATTCGGCCTGATAAAATGCAGCGATGCCCGACAGCCGGTCATTGAGCACCTGAACCGCCGCATCGGCGTCACCCATCAGCGGCAACAGGCTTTCGGCCAGCTTGGCCATGTTCCAGGCCAGAATATGCGGCTGGTTGGCATAGGCATAGCGCCCCTGATGATCGATGGACGAAAACACCGTGCCCGGAGCATAGTCTTCCATGAAGGCGCAGGGGCCGTAGTCGATGGTCTCGCCCGACAGCGCCACGTTGTCGGTGTTCAGCACCCCATGCACAAAGCCAAGCCCCATCCACGCCGCCACCAGCCGGGCCTGCCGCGCGATCACCCGGTCAAAGAACGCGAGCACCCTGCCCTCCTGCCCCACAAGGTCAGGATCATGCCGCGCGATGGCATAATCGACCACCCGCGCCAGCGTGTCATGATCGCCCCGTGCCGCCCAGAACTGCAGCGTGCCGACGCGCAGGTGGCTGGCGGCCACACGGGCCACCACGGCCCCCGGCAGACGCCCCGCCTCGCGCCGGACATCTTCGCCGGTCAGTGCCACGGCAAGACTGCGGGTGGTGGGCACGCCCAGCGCCGCCATCGCCTCGGATATCACATATTCGCGCAGCATCGGGCCAAGTGCTGCCTTGCCATCGCCGCCGCGCGAAAACGGGGTGCGGCCAGAGCCTTTGAGCTGGATATCCCAGCGCTGCCCGTCGGGCGCGATGTGTTCGCCCAACAGATGCGCCCGGCCGTCGCCAAGCTGCGGCGAGAACCCGCCGAACTGGTGCCCGGCATAGGCCAGCGCCACCGGGGCGGCCCCATCCGGCAGGCTGCCCCCGGCAAACCAGCCGGGGTTTTGCGCCAGCACATCCGCTGCCAGCCCCAGATCTGCCGCAAGCGCCCGGTTCAGGACAAGGATCTGCGGCGCAGGCGCGGCATCGGGGTCTTGCGCGACACAGGTGCCGGGCAGATCTCGCGCCCAGGAATTGTCAAAGCGGAACCCGCTGTGGCGCAGGGCAGAATGCGGTGTCTGGTCGGTCATCGGTGCTGATATCCTTATCGCAGGCAGCGCAGCTGCGTTCCTGCCGATATGGGGTATGGGCGGGCAAACGCAACCCGTCAGTCCAGAACCTCGATCCGGGTCAGTTGCCAGATCGACCGGGAATAGCTGACCTCATTCTTGTAGGCGCTATTCACATCATAGGGGTAGATCATCCACAACGGCCCCTTGTCGCGCGGCGACAGGTCTTTTCCATCCATGCGGAACGCCAGCATCGGACCGCCATCCACCGCCTCGGATACGGGGATTTCGACGGCATAATCGTTCAGCGCCGTCAACCGCAGGGTACGTCCATCGGCACCAAGATGCGCCAGCAGGCGCGCCAGTTCCACGCCCTGAAACTCGCTGGTGCCATCGGTCCAGATCGTGCCGGTGTGCATCGTCACCACGCCGATTGCTTCGATCATGGCCTTGTCCAGCGCGGCTTCGGCATTGCCATTGGTCCGCGCAATATCGCCATGCACAGTCAGGATAACCGCACCGCTGGGCGCGGGCAGCGATCCCGGCGCAGACTCGGCCATGGCCGTTCCGGCAAACACCCCGGTGACACAGCCTGCCAGAACAGTTGCCCGTCCCCATCCCGTCCAGCGACCCCGAGTCATCATTGCGCTTCTCCCCTTGCACAGATCTTGGGATAGCGGATCAGTTCCGGCTGATCTCCTATCCAAACGCATAGGAAAACGCCGGATCTGTGGGAAAACACGCATAATTGCACTGCCAAGTCAACGCAAGTGCCACCGCGCCGTGCCGGGCAAGGCCCGCCGAGGCAAACCGGGACAGCCGGGACTAACCGGCAATGCCGGTCGGGGTGGTCACATCCTCGGGCGCGGGGGCGACGGATTTGATGACGGCATGGGCGCGCATCCCGGGCGCAAGCCCCATCATATCCGCCGAGCGGCGGGTGATCCGGGCCAGCACGGCACCGGCGGGCGTGATCAGGCGCACCATGACACCGGGGCCGTCGCCCTGATGCAACGACTCGATGGAGCCGGGCAGGATGTTCAGCGCCGACAGGCCGACAGGGGCCGCGCGCGACAGGATCACATCATGCGCCGCAATGCGCAGCCGCACCGGGCTGCCGGGCGCGGCACTGATATGCGGCAGGAACAACGGGATGCCGCCCGCGTCCAGCTCGCTCAACCCGTCCGGGTGGTGGCGTACCAGCCTTGCGCCGATCACCGCACCGGCCCCGCGCACGCCAATGGGCATCAGCGCCGGATCGCCCAGCACATCAGACGCAGGGCCAATGCCGGTCACCCGTCCCGCATCAAGGGCCACCACCGTCGTTGCCACCCGTGCCACTTCGGCGGGGGAATGGCTGACGTAGAGGATCGGCACCTTAACCTCATCGCGCAACCGCTCGAAATACGGCAGGATTTCCGCCTTGCGCGCTTCATCCAGCGCCGACAGCGGCTCATCCGCCAGGATCAGCCGTGGTGCGGCCAGCAGCGCGCGGCCAATCGCCACCCGCTGCCGCTCGCCCCCCGACAAGCCAGCGGGGCGGCGGTGCAGCAAGCGGCCGATGCCCAGCATGTCGACCACGCGGCCCATATCTTCGCGGTGGGCAGATTTGGGCGCGAACCATGCCCCATAGGACAGGTTCTGCCGCACGGTCAGATGCGGGAACAAGCGCCCTTCCTGAAAGATATAGCCCAGACGGCGGCGGTGCGGCGGCAGGTTCACGCCCTTGCCCGTATCCAACAGGTGCCAGCCGTCCACCGACACAAGGCCCGATCCGGGCCGCAGCAGCCCGGCCACTGCGTTGACAATCGTGGTCTTTCCCGACCCCGACCGGCCAAACAGCACCGTCACACCGGGGGGCGCGTCAAAGGCCACGTCCAGGCTGAAATCCCCGATCCGATGCGTCAGCGCCACCCGCAGCATCACGCCCCCGCAATCTTGCGGGCCACCGCGCGGCTGACCCATTCCGACAGGAGCAGCGCCGCCATGGCGATGGCAATCGCCACCCAGACCAGCCGCGCCGCCTGTGCATCGCCGCCGGGCACCTGCAGCAGGCTGTAGATCGCGGTGGGCAGGGTCTGGGTCTGGCCGGGGATGTTGGACACGAATGTAATCGTCGCCCCGAACTCCCCCATCGCCTTGGCAAAGGCCAGAATGACCCCGGCGATGATGCCGGGCAGGATCAGCGGCAGCGTAACGGTCAGGAACACCCAAGGGCGCGAGGCCCCCAGCGTGCCCGCCGCCTGTTCCAGCTTTGGGTCCACCGCCTCAATGGCCAGCCTGATGGCGCGCACCATCAGCGGAAAGGCCATCACCGCCGCCGCCAGCGCCGCCCCGGTCCAGCGGAAGGCAAAGACAATGCCGAACCATTCCTCCAGAAATTGCCCCACCGGCCCGCGCCGCCCGAAGGTGATCAGCAACAGATACCCCGTCACCACCGGCGGCAGGATCAGCGGCAGATGCACCAGCCCGTTCAGCACCTGCTTGCCCGGAAACTCCCACCTTGCAAGCGCATGCGCGGTCAGGATGCCCAGCGGCAGGCTGAGCAGCACCGCCCAGAACGACACTTTCAACGACAGCGCAACTGCGCGCCATTCGTCGGGGGAAAGCCAGTCAGCCATGCGCGCGCCTTCAGTTCAGGATCTTGAAGCCTTGGTCGGCAAATCTGCTTTTGCCCGCGTCCGTGCTGAGCGCATCGAAAAACGCCCGGTCCGCCGCGTCTGCAGCCGTGGTCAGCAGGGCACCGGGGAACACAATGGGCGGATGGCTGTCCGCGGGAAAGATGCCGACGATCCTGACACGCGGGTCCGCCCCCGCATCGGTGGCGTAGACGATGCCATAAGGGGCCTCGCCCGCCGCCACAAAGGCAAGGGCCGCGCGCACATTGTCGGCTTGCGCCACCGATGGGGCTATCGCGTCCCAGACGCCAAGGCTTTGCAGCGCCGCCTTGCCATATTGCCCGGCAGGCACCGCATCGACCATTCCCATCGCCAGTTTGTCATCGCCCAGCAGTCCGGCCAGATCAAAGCCGGGCATGATCTCAACCGGGGCGGCATCGGGCCCGCCAATCAGCACCATTTCAGTGCCGAACAGGTCGCGCCGCGACTGTGGCACCAGCAGCCCGGCCTGTTCCACCGCGTCCATCCAGTTTTCGGCGGAGGACAGGAAGATATCGGCAGGCGCACCGGCAATGATCTGGCGGGCCAGCGCATTTGATCCGGCGTAGCTGATGGTCACCCTATGGCCGGTTGCGGCCTCAAAATCCGCCGCCACCGCATCCAGCGCGGTCTTCAGCGCGGCGGCGGCGAAGACCACCACCTCCTCCGCCTTCACCGGGGCGGCAAGGGACAGGCTGACCGCACAGGCAAGCAGCGATGTCCGGGCGCGGGTCATGGGGCCATCCTGCTTTGGGTTTCTGATATGGTCTGGAAAACATATCGCAGGAAGCAGCGCTGTGACACAAGCGTTATTTTCCGTCGGGAATATCGCGCAGCAGCGCCGTGAACGCCGCCAGCTGCGCGGCCCCCGCCTTGGCCGAGTCTGCCTCGAACCCGCGATAGAGCTGCAGGACCTGCCGCCCGGTATTGGTCAGCACCGCGCCGCCACCGCCCGGCCCGCCGCGTGTGCTGCTGACGACAGGCGTGTGAAACATGGCGTTCAGCGTGCCGATCAGCTCCCACGCGCGTTTGTAACTCATCCCCATCTCGCGCCCCGCCGCCGCGATGGACCCGGTCCGGTCAATCCCCTCCAGCAGGTCAGCCTTGCCCGGCCCCATCATCTCGGCCTCGCCAAAGACGATACGGATGCGCAGGCGGGGGCTTTGGGGGTCTTGGTCCATCGGGCGAGAGTCCTGCAAATTATGGCGCGTGGCAAGGGGCCGGACCACTGGCACCACCTAGCAAAGCTCCTCCCCCAGCCGCTGCAGCATCTGGCAGCAGGCCGCCAGTTCCGCGCGGGTGATGAATTCGTCGGGCCGGTGGGCGCGCAGGATCGACCCCGGACCGCAGATGATCGACGGCACACCTGCGGCATGGAACAACCCGGCCTCGGTGCCATAGCTGACCGATGGCAGCACCGGCTGACCGCTCAGGTGTTGCAGCAGGTCCGCCAGCGCCGGGTCTTCCGGTGGTGGCAGGGCGGGGTAGCTGCTCAGCTCGCTATGCGTCCCCCGCAGCGCCTTGCCCTCTGCCACCAGGTCTGCCAGTCGCTCCAGCACCTGGGCCGTGATCGCCTGCGGCGAGGTGCCGGGGACCGAACGCACCTCCATCTGCACCCGGCAGCGGTCGGGGATGATGTTGACCGCCGACCCGCCCTGCACCACCCCGGCGACAAGCGTGGAACCGGGCGGCGAAAAGCGCGCATCAAACGGGCCGTCCTCGGCCAGCCGCGCCGCCAGATCGCGGATGAACAGCATCAGCTCCGCCGCCGGATAAAGCGCGTTCAGCCCCAGATCGGGCTGCGCCGAATGCGCGGCGCGGCCCTCTATCACCAGCTCCACCGCCTGTTTGCCCTTGTGCGACAGCACCGGGCGCATATCGGTCGGCTCACCCACGATGCAGCCCAGCGGCGGCGCGCACAGGTCCGGCAGCCTAGCGATCAGGTGACCCACGCCCCGGCAGCCGATTTCCTCGTCATAGGAAAACGCCAGATGGACCGGGCGCTGCAAGGGCATCGCCTGAAAGGCGGGCACCATGGCGATCATGCAGGCGAGAAACCCCTTCATGTCGCTGGTCCCCCGGCCAAACAGCCGGTCCCCCTCGGCCCGCAGCCGGAACGGATCGGAGGTCCAGACCTGCCCCTCCACCGGCACCACATCCATATGGCCTGACAGGATATAGCCCGGCACATCGCGCGGGCCGATGGTGGCGAACAGGTTCACCCGGTCGCCCTCTGGCCCCGCAATCACCGTGCACTCCACCCCGTGCCGCGCCAGATGGCCCTGCACACAAGCGGCCATCCGGGCATTGGACTGGCCGGGCAGGTCTGGGATCGCCACCAGATCGGCCAGAATCTGTTCAGCTGTCATCGGGTCTTCCTTTGCGTCCGCAGTGCCGCATCATCGCGGCCCCGGCGCGCTTGGCAAGGCCCCGGGCACCCGGTGCTGCGTTTCGCGCGCGAAACAGAAGCCACCGACTCGCCTGCGCGGTAAAACCAAGGCCCCGCGCGGCAGCTTTTCTCACACCCGCCAGAGGTCTGCCCACGCCTTTGGCGTCAGGGCATGGCAGTGCGCAGCGAAAAGACCAGCGACCAGCCTGACGCTTTGCCCATGCCCATCGGGCCGGGGTTAAGACAATTCTGACAAGATGGAAAATGGTCGGGGCGGAGGGATTCGAACTCTCGACCTACGGTACCCAAAACCGTCGCGCTACCAGGCTGCGCTACGCCCCGACTGAGAGGGGTCTTAGCGAATGCCGCCGGGGATGAAAAGGGCTATTGTGCACAAGACCATGCCGGATCGACAATTGCCGGGTGCCGCAGTTCCGCGCCGGGAGAAATTCCCAGCCGCGCGGCCAGCCCCCCGTTGATTTCCAGCACCAGTTTGACCCCGTCGCCGCCGTCGATCGTGGTCAGATCCTGCGGCTGGGCATTGGCATGCACCTTTGTCACCCGGCCCGAGGCATCGGCAAAGATCATGTCCAGCGGGATCAGCGTGTTCTTCATCCAGAACGTGGCGCGGCGGGGGCTTTCATAAACGAACAGCATCCCCGCCGACCGTGCCATGGACTCGCGGAACATCAGCCCGCGGCTGCGTTCGGCATCGGTATCGGCAACCTCGACAGCAAACCGCGCCTGACCGCCCGGCCAGCGCAGTTCCACCTGATCGTCGCGACACCCGGCCGAGACGGTTCCCACCGTCAGGGCAAGGGCCGCAACGGCCCCGAGGAGCCGGTACCCGGTCAGCGCTCTGTGCGCGATGCTGCTTCCCATGATGCCACCTGTACCGCCATGCGTCCGCGCTTGCCGTCGATGATCCGCAGGCAAACCGCTTCGCCTGCTTGTAGATCGGCAAAGCCCGACATGCGCAACACTTCGACGTGAATGAACACATCATCCTGGCGGCCAAACACATTGGCAAAGCCGAATCCCTTGGCCTTGTCGAACCATTTCACACGGGCGGGTTCAAGCGTCAGCACGGCAATCTCTTCGGCTGTCATCAGATTGCCTTCATCGGCAAGGGGCAGAACAGCCCCCGCCGGTGCCTGCACCGACACAACCTCAACCGCCTGCGCGCCGCGCGCACTTTGCTGCACGCGCACCGTAATCATCGCCCCGTCGGACACCGAATTCTGGCCATAGTTCCGCAACACATTGGCATGCAGCAGAATATCGCTTTCCGTCTCGTTCGAGACGATGAACCCGAACCCTTTTGCAGGGTCAAACCATTTCACGTGGCCATGCACAATATGCGTGACCGTATCTTCCTCAGTCATAACAGAGCCGTTCCCCAGATTGACCCCCAGCGCCGTCTTGACGCTATTCCAGAGCAAGTTTCAAGCATATTTCCGGAAGATTTGGCTATATCCTCGTGCCGAAAAATACGGCGGTCAAGGATTTAAACGCACAATCCCCCACGGATCCTGCGCCGTCTGGCGACTCCAACGAAAACGATCATGAAGCCTGAAAGCCCCATCCGCCCAGAACTCTATCTCAACCGGGTGCAGACGGAAACCTCCCCAAAAGGATGGTCGGGGCGGATGTGTGCCTTTGGTCACCGTCAGCTTAGCCACCTCGGCCATCAGGTGTTCGCGGCTGGACAGGGGTTGCGACTGCTGGCTCGCCCAGGCTCCCAGCCGCGATTTCAGGCTGCGGCTGGCGTAGTATTCGTCGGCCTTCGGCCCCTCTTCGCGCTCGGTCACACCGCGCACCCGGATCTGCCGACGCAGTGATTTCCAGTGCATCACAAAGGCCGCCTTGCCCGAGGCCTCTATCTCAACCGCCTTTTTCGACTGGTAATTGGTGTAGAACACAAAGGCGTCGTCCTCGATCTCTTTCAGCAAGACCATGCGCACATTGGGCATCCCGTCCGGGTCCACCGTGGCCAGGGCAATGGCGTTCGGGTCGTTCGGCTCGCGCGCTTCGGCCTCGGCCATCCAGGCCCTTGCAATGGCAAACGGGTCATCGCCCGCAAAAATTCCGCCCCGGTCCATGATATCTGTCCTTCCCTTGCGCGAAAGCCGCCCGCAGCCTCTGGCTTGAACGCGCTTTGCCTTTCGCCTACACGTCTATCTCAAAGCGAGAAATGTGCGAGGGGCAACAGATGTCAACAGGACTTATGGCGGGCAAGCGCGGGCTGATCATGGGGCTTGCCAATGACAAGTCCATTGCATGGGGCATCGCCAAGACCCTCGCCGAGCATGGGGCCGAACTAGCGTTCTCCTATCAGGGTGAGGCGCTGAAAAAACGCGTGGGCCCGCTGGCGGCATCCTTGGGTGAGCCGCGGCTGTATGAATGCGATGTCGCCAGCGAGGACAGCATGGACGCGCTGTTTGCCTGGCTGGAAGAGCAATGGGGCACGATCGACTTTGTGGTCCATGCCATCGGGTTTTCCGACAAGAACGAATTGCGCGGCCGCTATGTTGAAACCAGCCGCGCCAACTTCCTGATGTCTATGGATATTTCGGTATATTCGTTCACCGCCGTCTGTCAGCGCGCCTCAAAAATCATGACAAAAGGCGGCAGCCTGCTGACCCTGACCTATTACGGCGCAGAAAAGGTCATGCCGCATTACAACGTGATGGGCCTGTGCAAAGCAGCCCTTGAGGCATCGGTGAAATACATCGCCGAAGACCTTGGCAAGGATGGCATCCGCGTCAATGCCATAAGCGCCGGACCGATCAAGACACTGGCCGCCAGCGGCATCGGCGATTTCCGCTACATCATGAAATGGAACGAGCTGAACAGCCCGCTGCGCCGCAATGTCACGCAGGAAGAGGTGGGCAAGGCCGCGCTCTATCTGATCTCCGACCTCGGCTCAGGCACCACGGGCGAGAACCTGCATGTCGATGCGGGCTATCATGTGGTGGGCATGAAGGCGGTGGATGCGCCCGATATCGACGTGGTGACGGGGCGTGGCGACTAAGGCCGGGCGGTAGGAAAAGGCGGGCGCGATGACACTGGCGGCGTTTCTTGCGGTGGCGGCTTTGCTGACCATGGGCGCGGTCAGCCCCGGCCCGGCTGTGCTGATGTCGGCGCGCACCGGCGTGACCGAAGGGCTGCGCACCGGGTTTTTCCTTGCCCTTGGCATCGGCCTTGGCGCGGTGATCTGGGCGGCACTCGCGCTGTCGGGTCTGGCGGCGCTGTTCAAGATCGCCCCGGCGCTGCTCTGGGCCTTCAAGATCGCGGGCGGGCTTTATCTGATCTGGATGGCGGTGCAGATGTGGCGCCACGCCGCTGACCCGCTGCCCGACACCACCGGCCTGCCGCCGCGCTCTGCCCTGTCGGCCTTTCGTCTGGGGCTGGTCACGCAGCTGTCAAACCCCAAACCCGCCATCGTGCTGTCGGCCATCTTCATCGGCACCGTGCCACCCGGCACGCCGTTCTGGGTGCTGGTCTGCCTGCTGAGCTTTCTGTTCACGGTGGAAACGCTGTGGAACACAATCGTCGCCCGCGTCTTTTCCCTGCCCGCCACCCGCCGCGCCTATGTCGGCGCGAAATCCGCCATGGACCGCAGCTTTGGCGGTCTTCTCGCCCTGCTCGGTGCCAAAATCGCCGCCACCTGAAGGAGCCTGCCATGAATGACCGCCTGCCGCATGAAAAGGGCTTCCACGTCAGCTGGGACCAGATCCACCGCGATGCCCGCGCATTGGCATGGCGGCTGGATGGCAAGGGCCCGGACAATGGCGGCTGGCGCGCCGTGGTCGGCATCACGCGCGGTGGCCTCGTGCCCGCGATGATCGTCAGCCGCGAACTCGATATCCGCGTGGTCGACACGATCAGCGTGAAATCCTACAGCCATCAGAACCAGACCGAGGCGCGGGTCATCAAATCGCCGCAACCCGAGTTGATGGGCGATGGCACCGGCATCCTGATCGTCGATGATCTGGTCGACAGCGGCAAGACGCTGGAACTGGTGCGCAACCTGTACCCAAAGGCGCATTTCGCGACCGTCTACGCCAAACCCTCGGGCCGCCCGCAGGTCGACACCTATATCACCGAGGTCAGCCAGGACACCTGGATCTTCTTCCCCTGGGACATGGCCCTGCAATACGTGCAGCCCTACCGCGGGACGGACTGAACTTGCACCTGACCCCTCCTATCATCTGTTTCTAAATATCCCACGGGGGTCCGGGGGTGTGATACCCCGGTTCCGCCACAAGCCAAAAGGCGCCGCCGATGACCCACCCGCTCAACCCCGCCATGGCTGCCACCGAAGCCCCCCCGGTGATGGAGGCGCGGCGTTGGTTGCAGGGTGTCACCCATCCCGCCGACCGCCCGCTGATCAATGTCAGCCAAGCCGCCCCGGTCGAGCCGCCGCCCCTTGCCCTGCGCCAAGCGATTGCGGATGCGGCGCTGACCAATGATGCAGCACATCTTTACGGTCCGGTGCTGGGCCTGCCGGAACTGCGCGCCGAAATTGCCGGGCAATGGTCCGCGCTCTATGGCGGCAGCATTGATGCCGCCGAGGTGGCGATCACGCAAGGCTGCAATCAGGCGTTTACCGCCGTCATGTCCACCCTCGCCGGTGCGGGGGATGAAGTTATCCTGCCAACCCCTTGGTATTTCAACCATAAAATGTGGTTCGACATGCAGGGCGTACACACCGTGCCGCTGGACACCGGGCCGACGCTGATCCCCGATGCTGATCTTGCGCGCCAGCTGATCACCCCGAAAACCCGCGCCATCGTGCTGGTCTCGCCCAATAACCCGGGAGGGGTGGAATACCCGGCGCAGACACTGACAGATTTCCGCGATCTGTGCCGCACCCATGGAATTGCGCTGATCGTCGATGAAACCTACCGCGATTTTGACAGCCGCCATTCGGTGGAACTGGGCGGCCGGCCGCATGATCTGTTCGCCGATCCCGACTGGTCTGACACGCTGATCCACCTTTACAGCTTTTCCAAAGCCTACCGGCTGACCGGCCACCGCGTCGGCGCAGTTGTGGCCAGCACATCCCGGCTGGCCGAGGTGGAAAAATTCCTCGACACCGTCGCGATCTGCCCCGGCCAGCTGGGCCAGATTGCAGCGCTGTGGGGCATGCGCAACCTTGGCCAATGGGTCGCGGGCGAACGGGATGAGATCCTGAGCCGCCGCCGCGCGATGATCGACGGCTTTGCACAGCTGGACGGCTGGCAGCTTCTGGGCTGCGGCGCCTATTTCGCCTATGTCGCGCATCCGTTCGATCTGCCGTCGGATCAGCTGTGCAAACGGCTGGTGTCAGAGGCGTCCATCCTGATGCTGCCCGGCACCATGTTCCAGCCTGCAGGCTCTGCGGCGGGCAGGCAGCAGATCCGCATCGCCTTTGCCAATGTCGATGCTGCGGGCATCACGCAGCTGTTTGCCCGGCTGAAAGCCTTTCGCGCCTGACATGCTCTTGTTTCGCCCCCCTCTTGTTCCCTTATGCCTTAACGCATAGACAGTCGCAAAGCAGGTTCCAAAGGGGCGGATGATGGCCAAAGACAGCGAAGATACCCCGCGCAAAAAAGGCAAGGGCAGCCAGATTGTGGTCTGGGCGCTGATGGCCATGCTGGTCGTCGGCCTTGGCGGCTTTGGCGTCACCAATTTTGGCGGTGGTCTGACCAGCATCGGCCGGGTGGGTGATCGCGAGATCGACACCAACACCTATGCCCGCGCCCTGCAACAGGAACTGGCGGCGCTGACCGCCCAGTTCGGCCAGAATGTCAGCTTTGCGCAGGCGCAAAGCCTTGGGGTGGACCGGCAGGTGCTGCAATCCATCGTCGCGCAGACCGCGCTGGACAACGAGGCGGACCGGGTCCGCCTGTCGGTGGGCGACGCGGTGATCGCGCAGCGCATCACCGAGACCCCGGCGTTTCAGGGCACCTCCGGCCAGTTCGACCGCGAAAGCTATCGCTTTGTGCTGGGCCGCAACAACCTGACGGAAAACGCCTTTGAGGCCGGGCTGCGCGCCGATGTCGCGCGCCAGCTGCTGACCGGCGCGGTTGCGGGCGGCTTTGTCGCCCCTGCGCCCCTGACCGATACGCTGTACAACTGGGTCAGCGAACGGCGCGGCTTTTCACTGCTGCAACTGACCGGCGATGATCTGACAGCCCCGCTTGCCACACCCGATGATGCGGCGCTGCAGGCGTTTTACGACGCCAATATCGCCGCCTTCACCGCGCCAGAGGCCAAGCGCATCCGCTATGCCGCCCTGCTGCCGGATGAAATCGCCGCCGATGAGCCGGTCGATGAAGACACCCTGCGCCGGATGTATGACACACGCATCGCCGAATTCGTGCAGCCCGAACGGCGTCTGGTCGAACGGCTGATCTACCCGTCGGCTGAGGCCGCGACCGACGCCAAGGCCCGGCTGGATGCGGGCGAAGCGTTTGAGACGCTGGTGGCAGAGCGCGGGCTTGATCTGGAGGACATCGATCTTGGCGATGTCTCGCGGGCCGAGCTGGGGGATGCCGGTGACGGTGTGTTCGCGCTGGACGCCCCCGGCGTGGTGGGTCCGTTTGACAGCGATCTTGGCCCGGCGCTGTTTCGGATGAATGCCATCCTGTCGGCGCAGGAAATCAGCTTTGAAGATGCGCGCAGCGATCTTGCCATCGAAATGCAGACCGACGCCGCCCGCCGCAATATTGCCGACCGGGTCGAGACGATTGATGACATGCTGGCCGGTGGATCATCGCTGGAAGAAGTGGCGCAGGAACAGGGCATGACCATCGATACGGTCGATTATGTCGCCGCTGAAACCGCACCCGAAGGCATTGCCGCCTATCCCAACTTCCGCACCGCGGCGAATGCCTTGGCCGCGGGTGACTTCCCCGAAGCGGTCCTGCTGGCCGATGGTGGTGTCGTGGCGATGGAATTTGTCGAACTGGTGCCAGCGGCCCCGATCCCGTTTGACGCCGCCCGCGACGATGTGCTGGCAGCCTATACCGCCGATGCCACCGCGAAGGCTCTGGCCGACCGCGCCATCGCGGTGAAGGCCGAGGTTGAGGGCGGCGCGTCGCTGGGGGCCTTCGGCATTGTGCAGCGCACCGCCAACATCTCACGCGAGGGTTTTGTCGAAGGCGCACCGCCGGAACTGCTGGCAGCGGTTTTTGCGATGGCACCGGGCGACGTGCGGGTGATCGAAGGCCCGGGGTTCACCGGCGTCGTGCGGCTGGACGAGGTGATGCCCGCCCCGCAGGACAGCGAAGATGCAACCGCGCTGAAGGCCGCAATTGCGGCACAGGTCGAACAGGCCCTGTCGCAGGATGCGCTGCAACTGTTTTCCAACGCGCTGACCGATGAGGCCGGGATCTTCCTTGACCAGAACGCCATCAACGCCGTCAACGCCCAGTTCAATTGACCGCCCATACCTTTGGCCGAAAGCCCTGACCGATGATCCTTTCCCCCAGTTTTGAAGAGTTTGAACGCAACTGGAGCCGGGGAAAGAACCAGCTGGTCTGGGCCCGGCTGGCCGCCGATCTGGATACGCCGGTCAGCCTGATGCTGAAACTGGGCGAGGCGCGGCCCGATACCTTCATGCTGGAATCGGTGACCGGGGGCGAGGTGCGGGGCCGCTATTCCATCGTGGGGATGAAGCCCGATCTGATCTGGCGCTGCAACGGCGAGCTCTCTGAAATCAACCGCGAAGCGCGGTTTGATGCAGCCGCGTTCCGCCCGCTGGATGGCCACCCGCTGAAAACCCTGCGCGACCTGATCGCCGAATGTGCGATCGAGATGCCCGACGGCCTGCCCGCCGTGTCGGCCGGGCTGTTCGGCTATCTGGGCTATGACATGATCCGGCTGGTGGAAAACCTGCCGGATGTGAACCCCGATCCCATCGGCCTGCCCGATGCGGTGCTGATGCGCCCCACGGTGATTGCCGTGCTCGACGGCGTGAAGGGCGAGGTGACGCTGGTCTCGCCCGCCTGGGTGGCAGGTGGCTTGTCGGCGCGTGCGGCTTACGCGCAGGCGGCTGAACGGGTGATGGACGCCCTGCGCGATCTGGACCGCGCCCCCCCTGCGCAGCGCGATCTGGGACAAGCCGCGCCGGTGGGTGAGCCGGTGTCGAACTTCACGCATGACGGCTACAAACAGGCGGTCGAAAAGGCAAAGGATTACATCCGCGCCGGGGATATCTTTCAGGTGGTGCCAAGCCAACGCTGGGCGCAGCGGTTTGAATTGCCGCCCTTTGCGCTCTACCGCAGCTTGCGCCGCACCAACCCGTCGCCGTTTCTGTTCTTTTTCAACTTCGGCGGCTTTCAGGTCATCGGGGCCAGCCCCGAAATCCTTGTCCGCCTGCGCGATGGCGAGGTGACGATCCGCCCCATCGCCGGCACCCGCAAACGCGGCGAGACGCTGGAAGAGGACAAGGCGCTGGAACTGGACCTGCTGGCCGACCAGAAAGAGCTGGCCGAACACCTGATGCTGCTGGACCTTGGCCGCAATGATGTGGGCCGGGTCAGCCGCGTCGGCACCGTGCATCCGACCGAAAAGTTCACCATCGAACGCTATAGCCATGTCATGCACATCGTCAGCAATGTGGTGGGCCAGATCAAGGACGGCGAAGACGCGCTGTCGGCGCTGCTGGCCGGTCTGCCTGCGGGCACCGTCTCGGGCGCGCCCAAGGTCCGCGCGATGGAAATCATTGACGAGCTGGAGCCGGAAAAGCGCGGCGTTTACGGCGGCGGCGTCGGATATTTCGCCGCAAATGGCGAAATGGATTTCTGCATCGCCCTGCGCACCGCGGTCCTGAAAGACGAGACGCTGTATGTGCAGGCCGGGGGCGGCGTGGTCTATGACAGCGACCCGGAAGCCGAGTTTCAGGAAACCGTCAACAAATCCCGCGCCTTGCGCCGCGCGGCCGAAGATGCGGGCCTGTTTGCACAAAGCGGCAATCGCTGACACGCCCGCACACAGGGCTATCACAAGGCTTTGACAGATCGTAACAGGGTTTGCATTGCGTTTCAGCGTGCTTACTTGATGATAGCTACAGCCTGCTGGCGACCCGGCGCGTATCACCGCGCCTTGGGCCTGCCGTCCAAACAATGAGGAGTTCGGGAGTGCAGTCCAAAGCCATATTCTATTCCAGTCACCCGGCCATTGCCGCCCGGGGCCGGGCCACGCTCATGGCCATCGGCCTTGGTCTGGCGCTTGCCTTGGGTCAGGCGCAGGGGGCCTTTGCCCGCGCGCCCGACAGCTTTGCCGATCTGGCGCAGCAGATCAGCCCGTCGGTGGTGAACATCACCACCTCGGCCGTGGTGTCAGCCCCGGCTTCGGGCGCGCCCATGGTGCCTGAGGGCAGCCCGTTTGAAGATTTCTTCCGCGATTTCATGGACCGCAACGGCCGGGGCGGCGAAAACACCCCCCGCCGGTCAGAGGCGCTGGGGTCAGGCTTCGTGATTTCCGAAGACGGCTATATCGTCACCAACAACCACGTGATCGAAAACGCCGATGAGATCGAGATCGAGTTTTTCTCGGGCACACGGCTCAAGGCCAAACTGGTCGGCACCGACCCCAAAACCGATATCGCGCTGCTCAAGGTGGAAAGCGCGACGCCCCTGCCCTTCGTGGCCTTCGGCAATTCGGACCTGAGCCGGGTGGGCGATTGGGTCGTGGCCATGGGCAACCCGCTGGGTCAGGGCTTTTCGGTCAGCGCCGGCATCGTTTCGGCCCGCAACCGGGCGCTGTCGGGCACCTATGACGATTACATCCAGACCGACGCCGCCATCAACCGCGGCAACTCGGGCGGGCCGTTGTTCAACATGGATGGTCAGGTCATCGGCGTGAACACCGCAATCCTGTCGCCAAATGGCGGGTCGATCGGCATCGGCTTTTCGATGGCGTCGAATGTGGTCACCAAGGTTGTCGATCAGCTGAAGGAATTCGGCGAAACCCGTCGCGGCTGGCTGGGCGTACGCATTCAGGATGTGACCCCCGATGTCGCCGAAGCGATGGGTCTGGCAGAGGCGTCGGGCGCACTGGTCACCGATGTGCCGGATGGTCCGGCCAAGGCCTCCGGCATCATCGCCGGGGATGTCATCACCCTGTTCGATGGCCAGCCGGTCCGTGACACCCGCGACCTGACCCGCCGCGTGGCCGACAGCCCGGTCGGCGAAGCGGTGCCGGTGATCGTGCAGCGCGATGGCAAGACCGAAACCCTGCAGGTCACCCTTGGCCGCCGGGAAGAGGCCGAAGCCGCCGAAGTCCGCCCCGCCGCCGCCCAGGCACCCGCAGATCCGGTCGAAGCCGAAATCCTTGGCATGACACTGGCCCCGCTGACGGATGAAATGAAACAGTCCCTCAACCTGCCCGCTGACGCCGAAGGGCTGGTCGTGGGCGCGGTCGACCAGACCTCCGAGGCCTATGCCAAGGGCCTGCGCGACGGCGACATCATCACCGAAGCGGGTCAGCGACAAGTGGTGCGCCTGAAAGATCTTGAGGACCGCATCTCGGAAGCCCGCGACGCCGGACGCAAATCCATCCTGCTGCTGGTCCGCCGCGCCGGCGATCCGCGCTTTGTGGCGCTTGCCATCGAGTAACGACAGGACCTGAAAAGGCAAACGCGCGGCAGGCCATCTGCCGCGCGTTTTGCATTCAGGGCAGTGACATATGGCACTGGCTGCGCCAGATGATCCAGCGTCAACCCTCCCCCTTCATCTTGACCCAAATACTCGCAGGGGGTTCAAGGGGGCGGCACGCCCCCTTGTCCACAGAACACACCCGCGCCTGCCGGTCAGAAAAAGCGCCTCCATCCGCCTCGGGGGGAGGGTCGGCGTGGGGGGCCGCCTGGCATCCGGAAAGTTCAGAAGAACGACGCAGCCCCGCCGATTTCGCGCAGCAGGCGGGCGCGGAAGCTGAACATCCATTCGGTGCGTTCCTCGGCCATGGCGCGGCCTGTGGCGGTATGCATGGTCTGTGCCAGCCCGAACAGCTTGACCTCCAGATGATCCAGCGCATAGGCCCGGTCATCCAGCGGGCGGTGCTGCGCCATCGGGTCTCCCGCATGGAACAAAGCCCCGCCCATCGCCCCGGTCACCGCGAACATCCGGGCCAGACCGATGGCTCCCAATGCCTCCAGCCGGTCGGCGTCCTGCAGCACCCGCGCCTCGGGGCTGCGGGGCGGGATGGCGGCGGAAAAGCTGTGCGCCTCAACGGCGTGAACCACCAGCGCAATCCGCTCTGCCCCCCAGCCCTGCCCCGCCAGCCAGTCAGCCGCCGCGCGGGCCGACAGGGTCGAGGCCATCGCCCGGTCAGGCGCATCCTTGGGCAGGTTGACCGCATCGTGAAAGATCACCGCCATCTGCAGCGCCTGCGCATCCAGCCCCGGCTCGTCGCCCATGATCGCTTTCGCATTCGCCCAGACCCGGTCGATATGGCCAAGGTCATGCGCCGCATCCTGCGCGCCATGCCACAGCCGGATCAGCTCTGCCCGGGCCGCAATTGCCAGCGCCGTCATCGGCCCAGATCCGTGGTGACCAGCCCCAGCTCACGCGCGGCCCCCAGCGACAGGCGGTCACTTTCCAGCCCGCGTTCAGCCTGAAACCGGCGCAGGGCGGCGCGGGTCGGCGCATCCATTTCGCCTGTCAGCGGCAGCACATAAAGCCCCCGCGCCTTCAGCGCCCGTTGCAGGCTGGCGATGAACTCGACCGTCATCTCCTGTGGGCAAGGGCTGCGGAACCAGACCTGTTCACGGTCCTGCAAGATCTTCTGCCGGGTTTCCGAATGAAACACGGCGGGTGCCACCACGCGCCCGTCCTTGTCGCGCCGGGCATCAGACACCATCACCTGTTCGGTCACCGTCTCGATCACCATCGGGGTGACGTCAGAGGCCCAGCACACGCCTTCGGGCCCTTTCGGCGGGCCAGCGACCGTCAGCCGCACCAGATCCGCGGACAGATCGGCGCGGCCGGGGGCCTGCGGGGTGCCGGCCTGCTGGCAGGCCGCAAGAAACAGGGCAGCCCCCAACAGGGCCAGGGGCGCGCAGCGCATCATCGGGGTATCATATCCTGCCTGCGCCGGTTGATCCGGCTTTCGCCGCATGGCTTAGCACATCTGATCGCCCGGGCCTAGCAATGGCAGGACAATGGCCGGACGGGCGTTGCAGCCCGGCAACCCCGGCCCGCAACCCGCCGTCACGCGGATTTCCACCGCCGCCGCCTCTGGCAAAGAGCCTGATTGTGGCCTATGTCCAAGCAAAGGCACCAGCTTGCGAAAAGGGACCGGGACAGACGATGGCCAAGATCAAATATGTGGAATACGGCGGCAAGGAACATATTGTGGATGTGGCCAATGGCCTGACCGTGATGGAAGGCGCGCGTGACAACGGCATCCCGGGAATCGAGGCCGATTGCGGCGGGGCCTGCGCCTGTTCGACCTGCCACGTCTATGTCTCGCCAGACTGGGTGGACCGGCTGCCGAAAAAGGACAGCATGGAAGAAGACATGCTCGATTTCGCCTATCAGCCCGACCCGGCCCGGTCGCGCCTGACCTGCCAGATCAAGGTGTCTGACGCGCTGGACGGTCTGGTTGTCCACATGCCGGAAAAACAGATCTGATGCGTCTGGCCCTTGCGCTGCTGGTGGGGCTGACCGGCCCGGCCATGGCGCAAGAGATTGTTGCCGCCCGGCTGATCGCCCCGACCGACCGCTATGCCCATGCGGTGCTGGGCGATGCGCTGGAATGGGGCGGGCTGGAGCTGACCCTGTCAGATGCCCGGCGGTTGCGCTTCACCCTTCCGGACAGCCACGTGTTCGAGGACATCACCGCCCGGGTCGGTGATTTTGATGGCGATGGCCGGGCAGAGGTCTTGGTGGTCGAAACCTCGCTGACCCATGGGGCCGCCCTTGCGATCTATGACACCGATGGCAGACGTGCCGCCACACCCTATATCGGCCAGCCGAACCGCTGGCTGGCCCCGGCAGGATGGGGCGATTTTGACGGCGATGGCCGGATCGAGATTGCCTATGTCGACCGCCCGCATCTGGCCCGCGAGTTGGTGTTCGTGCGGCTGACGGGTGACCGGCTGACTGAACTCGCCCGCGCGCCCGGCTTCACCAATCACCGCATTGGCGACAGCGCGATTGCGGGCGGCACCCGCCGCTGCAACGCGCGCGACACTGTGGTGGTCGCCTCGGCAGACTGGTCACGGATGATGGAGGTGCGGCTTGGGTCAGACGCCGTAATCGCGACTGATATCGGGCCATGGCCCGCGCAAGGGCCGGATCTGACGGTCTGCCCATGACGCCTGTCGCGGTCCGTTGAATGCACCCCCGAAACAAGCCGCTTTAAAACCCGATCCAGCGCGCCAGCGCGATCAGCGTGGCCCCTGACGCCACCGACACCAGCCCTACCAGACGCCGGTTTTCCATTGACAGGCTGGCCAGCATTGCCAGCACCTGTTCCAGACGCGAAGGGGCCAGTGCAAGCACCAGCCCCTCGGCAACGGCCACCAGCCCGATGGCCAGCAGAACCCATATCATGGCCTGCGTCCCATCGGCCGGACCTTATGGCTGCGTCGCAGCCGGTGGCGCAGCAGCAGGCGTTGTAGCCTCTGGCGTCGCAGCTTCGGGCGCAGCAGCCGCGGGCGTCGCAGCCGTTGGTCCGCCAGCAGGGGCCGCAGGTGCCCCTGCCCGATCAGCCGGGGCCAGATCGCTGCGCAGATAGGTGAAGAACTCGCTGTCCGGCTGCATCACGATCGACGAATTGCCTGACTGCAACGACCGCTCGTATGACGTGAGCGAGCGTGTGAAGGCAAAGAACTCGGGATCGCGGCCAAAGGCTTCGGCATAGATCGCGTTGCGTTCGGCATCAGCCTCACCGCGGGCCACTTCGGCCATACGGCTGGCGTCCGAGGTCAGTTCGACCACGGTCCGGTCTGCGGTTGCCCGCACCCGCTGCGCGGCCTCGCCACCACGGGCGATTTCATCTGCCGCCTCGCGTTCACGTTCGGCCCGCATCCGGGCGAAAGTGGCGGCAAGGTTCTGTTCGGGCAGGTCGGTGCGGGTCAGCCGCACGTCGATCACCTCGATGCCCAAAGCCCCCGATTCCGCACGGGCGCGGTCACGGATCTGGTTCATCAGCGCGGTCCGGTCCTCGGACAGCACCCGGTTTGACGGCACCGAACCCAGCACCTCACGGATGGCCGCGTTCAGGATCCGGTCCAGCCGGGTCTGTGCGGCATCGACGCCGCCCACACCAACCGCTTCGCGGAACTCGACCAGATTGGTGATCCGCCAGCGGGCGAAGGCATCGACCACAAGACGGCGGTCATCCAGCGGAGTAACCTCCATCGGCTGGGTCGGCAGGCCCAGAATACGGCCGTCATATTTCACGACCTCCTGGATCAGCGGGATCTTGAAGCCCAGACCGGGGGTTTCCTTGACCTGCTTGACCTGACCGAACTGCAGCACCAGCGCCTTTTCACGCTCGTCCACGATAAAGATCGACGACAGCGCAACCGCGCCAAGAACCGCCACGATGGGCAGAATGATTTGCGCTTTCATCAGTTGTTACCTCCGGTCGTTGCCGCAGCGGCAGGGGCCGCAACCGGCGTCTGACGACCCAGTTCATTCAGCGGCAGGAACGGCACAACGCCCTGACCACCTTCGCCACCCTGAACACCATCCAGAATAACCTTGTTCATGCTGCCCAGCACGCGTTCCATGGTTTCAAGATACATCCGTTTGCGGGTGACTTCCGGCGCTTTGACATATTCCTCATAGACCGACAGGAAGCGGCTCGCCTCACCCGAGGCGTCGTTGACGACCTGCGCCCGGTAGGCTTCGGCGGCTTCGACGATACGGGCGGCTTCACCACGCGCACCAGCCGTCACACGGTTGGCATAGGCGTCGGCTTCTTTTTCCAGCCGGTCACGTTCCTGCTGTGCGGCCTGCACGGCGCGGAAGGCGTCGATGACTTCACGCGGCGGGTCGGCTTTTTCGAAGTTGACCCGGATGACGTTCAGACCGGCGTTATAGGTATCCAGCGTGCCCTGAACCGCGGCCCGCAGATCGGCAGCAATCGCGCCCCGGTCCCGGTTGAGGATGGGCGACAGTTCCGACCGCGCGATGATATCGCGCATCGCCGATTCCGACACCGCCCGCATCGTGTCTGCCGGATCGGCAAGGTTGAACAGATAAGCTGCCGGATCATTGATGTTCCAGACGACCTGAAACCCGATGTCGACGATGTTCTGGTCGCGGGTCAGCATCAGGCTGGCATCTTCGCCGGTGCGACCGACACCGATATCGGTGGTGCGTTCGTTGGTCACCTGAATGATTTCCGCCGTGACCAGTGGCCAGGGCGCGAAGTTCAGACCGGGGCTGCCGATGGTGGAAAACTCACCCAGGAACAGTTCGACCGACCGTTCTTCCGGGCGCACTGTGTAGAACGACATGAACGACCACACCGCCACCAGCGCCAAAGCCCCCAGCACGACGCCCTGTTTGGTCACCCGTGGCGTGTTCGGGCCACGCCCGCCGCCACCGCCGCCATTCGCGCCGTTCTTGCCACGCCCGCCCATCAGGACCCGCAGCTGTTCCTGACCCTTTTTGACGATCTGATCGATTTCGGGAATTTGCGGTCCCGCATTTTCCGGCCTGCGGCCAGGCGTCTTGCGTTCATCATCACGTCCATTGTTGCCACGATCATCGCCGCCCGAGCCGCCACCGCCCCCCCAGGGACCTCCACTTGCCATTCGCTGAAACCCTTCTTCTTCGTTTATGTCTTTTAACTGGTCATTCCGGCGCGAAAATCAAGCGAATCCGGTCATGCCCTGCGAGTCGCTGTCCGCATCGTGACCAGTTCTTCGGCCATTGTCGGGTGAACGGCCACTGTACGGTCAAAATCCTCTTTGGTGGCCCCCATTTTGACGGCAATCGCCGCCAGCTGGATCATTTCCCCGGCATCAGGTGCGACGATGTGACATCCCAGCACCTTGCGGGTCGCCTGACTGACGATCAGTTTCATCAGCACCCGCGCCTCACTGCCGGCAAAGGCAGAGCGCATCGGGCGGAAACTGGTGCAATAGACCTCAATCGGCTCCTGCTCACGCGCGGCCTCTTCGGTCAGGCCCACGGTGCCCAGCTCCGGCTGGGTGAACACGGCGCTGGGGATCAGGTCGTGATCCACCGCCGTCGGCTCGCCCTCGAACACGGTGCGGACAAAGGCCATGCCTTCGCGGATCGCCACCGGGGTCAGGTTGACCCGGTTGGTCACATCGCCGATGGCATAGATCGATGGCACAGCAGTCTGGCTGTATTCGTCCACGACAATTTCACCGCGCCGCCCGAGGCTTACGCCAAGATCTTCAAGTCCCATGTCAGCCGTGGTCGGTCGGCGCCCGGTGGCAAACAGCACAGACTCAAACGTCTGCTCCAGCCCGTTGGTGGCCTTGACCCAGACCGGGCAACCGCGCTTGCCCGATTGCGGCAGCAGATCCACCGCCGACTCCACGCCCGCACCCATATTGCTGTCGTCATCGGGCATGGCCGAGGCTTCGGCCATTTCCACCACATTGGTGCCCAGATGCAGCTCGATCCCCTGCGCCTTCATCGACTCGGCAATCAAGCCGCGTGCTTCATCATCAAAGCCGCGCAGGATCTGCGCCCCACGGTAGAATTGCGTGACCTTCACGCCCAGACCCGCCAGAATGCAGGCCATCTCGCAGGCGATGAAGCCACCGCCGACGATCAGCATGGATTTCGGCAATTTCTCCAGCAAAAACACATCATCCGACACCAGCCCAAGGTGGGCATTGGGCAGATCGGGCCGCTCGGGCCAACCGCCGGTGGCGACCAGAATATGCTTGGCAGTCACCGTCTCGCCGCTGGACAGCACCACGGTATGAGCGTCGCTCAACCGCGCCCGCGCGTCATAGACCCGCACGCCCGACCCGTCCAGCAAGCGGCGATACACGCCTTCCAGCCGGTCAAGTTCCGCATGCAGCTTGCCGCGGAACATGGTCCAGTCGAACGGACCATCGGCAATATCCCAGCCATAGGCCCGCGCCTCTGCCGGCATGTCGCGGAAGGACGACGCGAAAACCATCAGCTTTTTCGGCACGCAGCCCCGGATAACGCAGGTGCCGCCCAGGCGACTGTCTTCGGCCAATGCCACCGAAGCCCCGGTGGCCGCCGCCATCCGCGCGGCGCGTACCCCACCCGAGCCGCCGCCGATGACAAACAGGTCTACGTCAAACGCCATCAGTCCATATCCGCAAAGATGTTGGAGGTGGGCACGAATTCCACCCGTTCATCCTCGGTCTCGCCCGAGTTGATGTCGCGCACCGTCACCCGGCCATCGGCATGGCCGATCACCACAATGTCGCAGATGTCGATGAACAGCCCGTTTTCCACCACACCGGGAATCTGGTTCAGCACCAGCGCCAGCTGGCGCGGATTGCCGATCCGCTTGAGATGCAGATCAAGGATATAATTCGACTCGTCGGTCACCAGCGGGGACGCCCCGTTCATCCGCAGCGTCACATCACGGTTCAGCACGTCGAGCGAAACCAGCGTCTCCTCGACCAGCGCCTTGGTGGTCTGCCAGCCGAACGGGATCACCTCTATCGGCAGGGGGAACGCGCCCAGCTGGGTCACGTCCTTGGCGGCATCGGCGATGACGATCATCTGATCCGACGCGGTGGCCACGATCTTTTCCTGCAACAGCGCGGCCCCGCCACCCTTGATCAGATTCAGATTGCCGTCAAACTCATCCGCGCCGTCGATGGTCACGTCCAGCCATTTCGCTTCATCCAGCGTGGTGATCGGCACGCCCAGCTGGGTGGCCAGCTGCGCCGTCCGGCTGGATGTCGGCACCCCGGTCACCCGCAGCCCCTCTTCGCGGATGCGTTCGGCCAGACAGCGCACCATCCACGCAGCGGTGGACCCGGTGCCAAGGCCCAGCTTCATCCCGTCTTCGACAAAGTCGATGGCGCGCTTGGCGGCCAGAAACTTGGCCTTGTCGATGGGCGAGAGTTCGGCAGCCATGGGCGATTCCCTGTGAATGATGCGATGCAACTGCCCGCGTTATAGGCAATGCTGCCCGCACGTGCGAGCGTGAAGTGACCGCCACACCGCCGCACACCCCGCGCAAGCCGCGCAAAACCCTACCCAAGGGCGATGCCGCTGGTGCCCGCGCAATGTCGCTTTCGTCTGGTGAAGGGCGGGCAATCTGGCGCACACTGCGGCATCAGTGCAAAGGGATGCCGCATGTTCTTGTCGGTCTTTGATATGTTCAAGGTGGGGATCGGCCCGTCCTCCAGCCACACCATGGGGCCGATGGTGGCGTCGGCGCGGTTTCTGGACAGCTTGCGCGCCTCGCCGTTTCAGGCGCACGGGCTGCGCGCCTCGCTGCACGGCAGTCTGGCCTTTACCGGCGTCGGCCATGCGACCGACCGCGCCACCATCCTCGGCCTCGCCGGGTTTGTGCCGGAAACCTATGATGCAGAGCGCGCCGATGCAGCGTTGGAAGAGATCAGGCAGACGCGGCAGATCACGCCCCCCGGCCTCAAGGCGCTGCAATTCGACCCCGGCAAGGATCTGGCTTTCGACTACGGCCCCGCCCTGCCCGGCCATGCCAATGGCATGGTCCTGCGCGCCACCGATGCGCAGGGCGATGTGATATTGGAGGAAACCTATTACTCCATCGGCGGCGGCTTTGTCCTGACAGCGGCAGAACTTGCGGTTTCCTCCGGTGCCAAGGGAAGAACGCGCGCCGACGTGCCCTTTCCCTTTGAGTCCGCCGCCGAAATGCTGGCCATGGCGAAGGAAAGCGGCCTGTCCATCGCCGCAATGAAACGCGCCAATGAGCTGCGTTTCCGCACCGCCGCCGAACTGGATCGCGGCATCGCAAGACTGTGGGAGGTGATGAGCGCCTGCATCGACCGGGGCATGGAAGGCACCGGCATCCTGCCGGGCGGGCTGAAGGTGCGCCGCCGCGCCAAGGGCATCCACGATCAGCTGATGGCCGAACGCGGGCTGAATATGCAGGCCCCGCACACCATCAACGACTGGATGAGCCTGTATGCCATGGCCGTGAATGAGGAAAACGCCGCCGGGGGCCAGGTGGTCACCGCCCCCACCAATGGGGCTGCGGGCGTGGTGCCTGCGGTCATCCGCTACTGGCTGGACCATGTGCCCGGCGCTGCCCCCTCGCGCATTGCCGATTTCCTGCTGACCGCCGCCGCCATCGGCGGCTTGTGCAAGCACAATGCCAGCATCTCGGGCGCCGAATGCGGTTGTCAGGCCGAGGTGGGCTCTGCCGCCGCAATGGGGGCTGCGGGCCTGTGCGCGGTGCTGGGCGGCACGCCGGAACAGGTGGAAAACGCGGCTGAAATCGCACTGGAACATCACCTTGGCATGACCTGCGATCCGGTCAAAGGGCTGGTGCAGGTGCCCTGCATCGAACGCAACGGCCTTGGGGCGATCAAGGCAGTCTCTGCTGCGTCGCTCTCGATGCGCGGCGACGGCCAGCATCTGGTCAGTCTGGACGCATGCATCGAGACGATGCGCCAGACCGGCCGTGACATGCACGAGAAGTACAAGGAAACCTCGCTCGGCGGGCTGGCGGTGAATGTGCCCAACTGCTGACCGTTGCGCTTTGGGCTGACGGAAGATGCCTCCGGCGGGAGTATTTGGGTCAAGATGAACCCAGACGCCTGTCTGCCGTTTCATCTTGATGCAAATACTCCGGGGGGGCCGAAGGCGGGGGGCTGGCCCCCCTCTGCCCTCAGCCGCGCAGAACCGCGCCGGGGTTCATGATGCCCGCAGGGTCCAGCGCCGATTTGATCGCCCGCATCGCCGCCAGCTTGGCCGGATCGCCATAGCGTTCCAGATCGCCGACCTTCAGCCGCCCGATGCCATGCTCGGCGCTGACCGACCCGCCCAGATCATGCACGATGTCATGCACGCAGGCCTTCACCGCGTCGCGCTGGTGGTCGTGGTCGTGGCGGCTGCGGCCCGGAACCGGGAAGACATTATAGTGCAGGTTGCCGTCCCCCAAATGGCCGAAGCAATTGATCCGCCAGTCGCCAAACGCCGCAAGTGCTGCCCCCGCACGCGGGATAAAGCCGGGGATTTCCGACAAAGGCAGGCTGATGTCATGGCTCGACACCGCCCCGATGCGGCGGTTGCCTTCGGGGATGCTCTCGCGGATGCGCCACAACCCTGCCGCCTGTGCGTCTGACGTGGCAATCACCCCGTCCAGCACCAGATTCGCCTCTGCTGCCTGCGCGTACAGGCCAGCCATCGCCTCTTCCGGGGCCACGCCCTGCGGCAGACCCAGCTCGACAAGCACCGACCACTCCGGCAAGGGCTGCAGGGGCACCGTCACCTCCGGCATGGTTTCGGCCAGAAAGTCATAGCCCATCCGGTGGATCAGCTCGAAGGCCGAGATCAGACCCGCCAGCTCGCCTTCGGCCAGTGCCAGCAGGTCGAGCGCCGCGCGTGGGCTGGGCACCGCCAGCAGCGCCACAACGGTGGCTGCGGGCTTGGGGAACAGTCGCAGGCTGGCGGCGGTGATCACGCCCAGCGTGCCTTCGGACCCGATCAGCAGGTGGCGCAGGTCATAGCCGGTGTTGTCCTTGCGCAGCCGCCTCAGCCCGTTGAAGATGCTGCCATCGGGCAGCACCGCCTCCAGCCCCAGACACAGATCGCG
Organism: Pseudotabrizicola sp.; assembly: GCF_030656345.1. Classification (GTDB taxonomy): domain Bacteria; phylum Pseudomonadota; class Alphaproteobacteria; order Rhodobacterales; family Rhodobacteraceae; genus Pseudotabrizicola. The sequence goes on from NZ_JAUSNR010000010.1 coordinate 303,582, forward strand.
CGTGTTGCCATAGCGCAGCACATTCACGCCCCCCGCATTCGCCGCCAGATTGCCACCGATCCGGGCCGACCCCTCAGACGCCAGCGAGAGCGGGAACAGCCGGTCGATCCGCCCGGCTTCGGCCTGCACATCGGCCAGGATCATCCCTGCCTCGACCACCAGCACATTTTCGTCCGGCCATGCCCCGCGCAGCCGCGTCATCCGCTCCAGCGACAGGATCAGCGGTGCTGGGCCCTGCGGCATCACCTGACCGCCCACCAGCCCGGTGCCGCCGCCCATCGGGATGATGCCGGTGCGGGCCTGCCCGCAGGCGCGGACCACAGCCGCCACCTCGGCGGTTGAACGGGGACAAGCCACCGCCCCCGCCTGCCCGCGCCACCGCCCGCGCGGTTCTTCCACATCATGCGGAGCCACAGCGCGCAGCAGGCCCGGATGGGCGCCGTCCAAGGCAGAGAGCAGGTCGGGGGTGCAGGCGTTCAGCATGGGCGGCTCCTTTTTCCCCCGCTTTACGCCAGCAAAGGCACCAAGAAAACCCACGCTTGCCGCCCGCCTGCCGTCATCACGGCAGCGAGCCGCGAAGAGGCCCGTCAGTTGATGCCTTCCGGCAGCAGCACCATGATTGTCGGCCGCCCCGGCAGGTTGCGCAGCGAGACATCCAGCGACGGCATGCCCGTCTCCACCACGTCAAATTCCGTCTGCATATTGTCGAGGAACACCCGCAAGGACGCGCCCGAAAACCAGTGCATCGGAATCACGATCGAAGACCGCAGGCGCTTCACCACCTCGGCCATTTCCGACACCGCCATGGTCAACCCGCCATCGACCGGCACCATCACCACATCCAGCCGCCCGATGCTGGCATATTGCGCCTCATCCGGCGCGTGGTGCAGGTGACCCAGATGGCCGATGCACAGGCCCCCGGCCTCGAACACGAAAATTGAATTGCCATCCTTGCGCGCCCCGTCGCCCCAACGCGAGCGCACATCGGTGGGCACATTGCGCACCAGCATCGCCCCCAGATCCAGCTCGTGCTGCGCTGGTCCTGCCTCATCCGCCCAGCCCTGCAGCACATGCGGGATGCGCGGGTCGGGGTTGGCGGTCCAATGGGTGGAATGGGCGTTGTTCATCGTCACCACATCGGGCACCCAGTCGCGCATGCCGGTGTAGCCGGTAAAATCAGTCACCGCCGTTGTGCCGCCCGAGGCGATGGCAAAACTGGCATGATCGATGAAATGGATGCGGACCTGATCCTGCGCCAGATCGCTGGCAAAACTGGCGGGCATCACACGGGCAATGCCCTGCGCGACGGCAAAGCAGTGCGAAGGGATGCGTTCTTGCGCAGCCGGGATGCGCTCTTGTGCGGGCGCGGGCGTGCCGCAGACAGCAAGCAACAGGGCGGGCAGGATCGACAGACGCATCAGGCACCTCCGGGTTGAACCTGAAAGGTAGCACGGCTTTCCTATGGGTCAGCCATGAAGGCCGATCACGCTTGCGTCAGCGGTCAGCCCACATCGGTACGGCCGCGCCGGTCAGCGCGCAGTGCCGAATACAGCACATGATTGCGCCAGCGCCCGTTGATCTGAAGATAGCTTTGCGCCACACCTTCATATTTGAAGCCGGTCTTTTCCAGCACCCCGCGGCTGGCGGCGTTTTCCGGCAGGCAGGCGGCCTCTACCCGGCTCAGGTCCAGCGTTGCAAAGGCGTGGTGCACCACCGACAGGATGGCTTCGCGCATATAGCCCCGGCGGCTGAACGGCTCGCCCACCCAATAGCCGATGGTACCGCATTGCGCCGGGCCGCGCCTTATGTTGTCCAGCGTGATCGCGCCCAGCAGTTGCTGATCCTGCCGCCGGATCAGCAGGAACGGCACCGCCGTGCCCTGCGCCTCGGCCCGCTGCGCCCAGTAGACCCGGTTGGTAAACGACCGCCGCGACAGATGGTCGGCAGACCAGACCGGCTCCCATGGGGTGAGAAACCCCGCACTGCTTTCGCGCAGTTCCGCCCAGGCCCGCCAGTCACCATGCACGGGCAGGCGCAGGGTCATGCGCTCTGTCTCCAGCTTGGGGCGACGGCGGAAGGGCAGCATCAGGCGGCAAGCCGGTCGCGGATGCTGGCCAGTCCGGGGGCCTTGGCCACCGGGCCATACATCGCCAGCGCGGTTTTGGCACCCGCAAGTTCACCGGCAAAGCGGCGCACATCGGCCATGTTCACGGCATCGATCCGCGCCACCGCCTCTTCCGGTGTCGGCACCCGGCCCCAGACTGCCAGCAACCGCGCATTGCGCTCGGCCCGGTTCGACGGGCTTTCCAGCCCCATCAGCAGCCCGGCCTTCAACTGCGCACGGGCGCGGGCGACCTCGGCCTCGGTCATGTCATCTGCGGCGCGTTTCATTTCGTCCACCGTCAACTGGGTCAGCGCCGCGATTTCTTCCTTCGACGTACCGGCATAGATCGTGATCGACCCCGTATCCTCATAGGCCCCGGATTGCGCGAAGATCGAATAGCACAGGCCGCGCTCCTCACGGATCTTCTGGAACAGGCGAGAGGACATGCCGCCGCCCATCGTCATCGCGTACACCTGCGCAGTGTAGACATCAGGGTGGCGATAGCCCGGCGCTTCCAGCGACAGGGCGAAGTGTACCTGTTCGAGCTTTTTCACCTCGCGCCTCTCGCCGCCAATGAATGCGGCGGGTTCCACCACGCTCAAACCACGCGCGGACAGATGGCCGAAAATCTCCCGCGCCTGATGCACAATCGCTTCGTGGTCCACCCCGCCCGAGGCCGACAGGATCATCTGATCGGGCGCATAATGCTGGCCGACAAAGCCGCGCAGATCGTCGGCGGTAAAGCTGCTGACCCGCTCGGTCGGGCCAAGAATGGTGCGGCCAAACGGCTGGTCGGGATAGCTTACTTCCTGCAACCAGTCGAAGATGATGTCATCGGGCGTGTCCAGCGACTGCCCGATTTCCTGCAGGATCACATGACGTTCGGTTTCAATCTCTTTCGGATCGAACACCGGATTCAGCACGATGTCGGAAATCACATCCAGCGCCAGCGGCACATCGGCGACCAGACAGCGGGCGTAATAGGCGGTCATTTCCTTGGAGGTATAGGCGTTGATATAGCCGCCCACATCCTCGATCTCTTCGGCAATCTGCAGGGATGTGCGCTTTGCCGTGCCCTTGAACGCCATATGTTCCAGAAAATGTGCAATGCCGTTCTGGGCGGCGGCCTCGTGCCGCCCGCCTGCCATCACCCAGACGCCCACAGAGGCCGATTGCAGCCCCGGCATATGTTCGGTGACGATCTTCAGGCCATTGGGCAGGGTCGAGATTTGCAGGCTCAAGATGCGATCCTTTCGCGGATCAAAGATTGAAGACGTGCCAGATCATTGGGCACTCGGGTCAGCCGTTCGCGCCGGTCGAACAGATCGGCCATGCGGGCGGGCAAAGCGGGGCGTTCGCCAATGGCATCGAGCACCGCATCAGGGAACTTTGCCGGATGCGCGGTGGCCAGGGTGATCATCGGCGTGCTGCCCAGATAGTCATTCGCAACCTTCACGCCAACGGCGGAATGCGGGCAAAGCACTTCGCCGGTGCGCACATATTCGCGGGTGATGGTGGCTGTGGTCTCATCTTCGGAACAGCGGCCCGAGGCGAAGGTGTCGCGCAGGGATTGCAGCGCGCCCTGCGAAATGTGGAAACCGCCGGATTTCAACTCTTCCATCAGCTGGGCCACGGCCTTCCCGTCGCGGCCATACGCATCGAACAACGCGCGTTCAAAGTTGGAGCTGACCTGAATATCCATCGACGGGCTGAGCGAGGGTTTCACGCCGTCTTTGGTGTAATCGCCCGAGGTCAGCGCGCGGTGCAGGATGTCGTTGTGGTTGGTGGCGATCACCAGACGCTCAATCGGCAGCCCCATCTTGCGGGCGATATAGCCCGCAAAGATATCGCCAAAATTCCCGGTGGGCACGGTAAAGCTGACCGCGCGATGCGGTGCACCAAGCGATACGGCAGAGAAGAAGTAATACACCACCTGTGCCAGAACCCGCGCCCAGTTGATGCTGTTCACCCCGGCCAGCCGCACGCCATCGCGGAAGGCGAAATCGTTGAACATATCCTTCACGCGGGCCTGACAATCATCAAAATCGCCATCCATGGCGAGGGCATGCACGTTCAGCTCCGACGCCGTGGTCATCTGGCGGCGCTGTACCTCTGACACCCGGCCATGCGGGTACAGGATGAACAGATCCACATTCGCCAGCCCCCGGAACGCCTCCATCGCCGCCGAGCCGGTATCGCCGCTGGTGGCCCCCACGATGGTGATCCGCTCGCCGGTTTTTGCCAAGGCGGCCTGCATCATCTGGCCGATCAGCTGCATGGCGAAATCCTTGAACGCCAGCGTCGGGCCGTGAAACAGCTCCAGCAGGAAATGGTTCGGTCCCAGCTGCACCAAGGGCGCGCGGGCCAGATGGCCAAAGGGTTTGTAGGCCGCCGTCAGCAACCCACGAAATTCGTCAGCCGTGAAAGTGTCGCCCAGAAACGGGTGCATGACCCGGAACGCGATTTCTTCATAGCTGAGACCCGCCAGCGCCGCGATCTCATCCTGCGTCATCACCGGAATGGTTTCGGGCACATACAGCCCGCCATCGCGGGCAAGGCCGGTCATCATCGCCTCGCCAAAGCCAAGAACCGGGGCGGTGCCGCGCGTAGAGATGTATTTCATCACAAAGCCTGTCTTCAAACTGTCCTGCGCCTGATACGCCACAGAAGATACGCTGTCATCCCCAACCACACCACCGCCAGCCCGAACCATTGCACGGCATAGCCCAGATGGTTGTTCGGAATGCCCGAAATATCGACCGGCATCGGCTCGATCCCCGGCGCGGTGGGGGCGCGGGCGACGATCAGCAGCCGTTCGGTCTTCAGGGCTGCCGCCATAGCGGGCACGTCGCGGGCGAACCACAACCCGGTGGTGGCATCTGGCGGCGGGGTAAAGCTGTCCACCTCATCGGGCCAGTGCAGATTGCCGGTGACTGTCGTCGCATCCGCGCCGCGCGCGGCGGCGCGGTCACCCTCGCGCACAAAGCCCCGGTCCACCAGCACGCGGCGGTCCCCGGACTCGAACACCCCGATCACCCGCACGCCCGCCCCGATCTCGCGGCGGCTGACCAGCACATCGAGCGATTCCCCGGTAAAGCTGCCGCTGGCGGTGACCGGCAGATAGCGGTCACCCTCCAGGTCGGGTGCGGCGGGCAGGGCCACCGGATCAGCCACGATCCGCGCCGCGATATCGGCCAGAACAGCCTCTTTCCACGCCAGCCGGTCCAGCTGCCACAGGCCCAGCCCGATCAGAACCGCCGCCCCGATCAGGCCGAACAACAACGGGATTATCATACGGCGCGGCGCTTGGGTGGTCATCGGCGGGCGGTCTCCAAACGAAAGGCGCGGACCTATGGTCCGCGCCCGGTGATGCTGTCAGGGGGCCGCAAGGCCCCCCCGGGGGTTACTGGCCCCAGACGTAGATCGACGCGAACAGGAACAGCCAGACCACATCGACAAAGTGCCAGTACCAGGCCGCCGCCTCGAACCCGACATGGCGTTCCGGGGTGAAATGCCCCTTCAGCGCGCGGATCAGGCAGACACCCAGAAAGATTGTGCCGACCACAACGTGAAAGCCGTGGAACCCGGTCGCCATGAAGAAGTTCGCGCCATAGATGTTGCCGGCAAAACCAAAGGCAGCGTGGCTGTATTCGTAGATTTGCAGGATGGTGAAGAACGCGCCCAGCACAATCGCCAGAATCAGCCCGTTCACCAGATCCTTGCGGTTGTTTTCATGCGCCAGCGCATGGTGCGCCCAGGTGGCGGCCGCGCCGGAGCACAGCAGAATCAGCGTGTTGATCAGCGGCAGGTGCCAGGGGTCAAAGGTTTCAATCCCCGCAGGCGGCCAGACGCCATCCTGAATCGGCGACAGCGGCCCCATCGGGTACATCGCGTGTTTGAAGAACGACCAGAACCATGCCGCAAAGAACATGACTTCCGACATGATAAACATGATGAAGCCATAGCGCAGGCCGATCACCACAACCGGGGTGTGATCGCCGTCCTGGCTTTCCTTCACCACATCCGCCCACCAGGCGAACATCACATAGAGCACACCGACAAAGCCGATCAGGCCCAGCCATGGCCCCGATCCGTGCATCCACAGCACAGAGCCGAACAGCATGACAAAGGCCGCGACTGCGGCCAGAAACGGCCAGATCGACGGCGGCAGAATGTGGTAATCGTGGTTCTTGGCGTGGGCCATGGTCGCATCCCTCGGTTCTTTTTGTCAGTTTACAGCGTCGGCAGGCGGAACGGCAAGGGCTGCCTGCTCTTCCGACAAGGGTGTTTCGTAAAAGGTGTAGGACAGCGTGATCTCTTTGACGAACTTGCCTTCGCGGTCGGTCACGATGGCCGGGTCGACGAAAAAGCTGACCGGCATCTGCACGGTTTCTCCCGGTTGCAGAACCTGTTCGGTAAAGCAGAAACAGGCGATCTTGGCGAAATAGCCGCCGGCCGCATCCGGTGTCACGTTATAGCTCGCGGTGCCGGCAATCACCCGGTCGGTGGGGTTGTGCGCCTCATAAAACGCCAGCGCGTTTTCACCGATCCGCACCGTCATGGTGCGTTGCATCGGCTTGAAGTTCCACGCCATCCCGCCCGAGGTGGACCCGTCAAACCGGATCTGAATGGTCTGGTCCAGAATCGTGTCGGGTGCGGCCGAGGCCACGGCGGTGGTGCCGCCAAATCCGGTCACCCGGCAGAACCAGTCGTAGAATGGCACGGCGGCAAAGGACAGCGACGCCATCGTCACCGCCACGGCCACCAGCTTGGCTGCGGTTTTCAGCGTGTTGTTCATGGCTGCGTCCCCCCGGTTTGTGCAGGTACAAGTTCCGGCCGCACGGTATGGTCAAACGCCTGCATCGGATCGCCGCGCGTGACCTTCACCACGGTCAGCGCAAACACCAGCACGACAAAGGCCACCAGCGTGACCCCAAGGCCCACATTGCGCGAGAACCGGCGGCGGTGCAGGTCGTGGTCGGGGCGAAAGCTCATGCCCAGCCCCCCAGACCGTAGACCTTCAGCAACGCCTCAACCAGAAAGGCGGCAAAATGCAGGAACAGATAGGCGAGCGAGAATTTGAACACCCGCTTTTCGACCGCATATTTGTCACCTTCGGCCTGCGCCTCGGGGCGCTTCCAGATGTCATAGGCCCCTTTCAGGAAAATCGCATTCAGCACCAAAGCCGTGGCCAGCGTGAACGGCCCGCCGATGCTGGTCAGCGCCGACCAGACAGACACCGGGGCCAGCAGCACCGTGTAAATCAGGATCTGGCGGCGGGTTTCGCGGCGGCCATGCGTCACCGTCAGCATCGGCACGCCGGCCTTGTGGTAATCTTCCTTCATGAACAGCGCGAGGGCCCAGAAATGCGGCGGGGTCCACATGAAGATCAGCCCGAACATCAGCGCCGATTCGAGCGACACGCCGCCTGTGGCGACCGCCCAGCCGATCATCGGAGGAAACGCTCCGGCCGCGCCACCGATCACGATGTTCTGCGGGGTCAGGCGTTTGAGCCACATCGAATAGACCACGGCATAAAAGAAAATGGTAAAGGCCAGCAGCCCCGCCGCCACAAGGTTTGACGTCAGCGCCAGCATCACCACCGCGATGCCCGACAGCGCCATACCCAGACCCAGCGCCTCACCCGCCTGCACTTTGCCGGCAGGCACCGGGCGGCTTTGGGTGCGCTTCATGATCGCGTCAATATCGGCGTCCCACCACATGTTCAGCGCGCCAGAGGCCCCTGCCCCCAAAGCGATGAACAGAATCGCGGCAAAACCCACCACAGGATGCACGCCGACCGGGGCCACCAGCAGGCCCACCAATGCGGTGAACACAACCAGCGACATCACACGCGGTTTCAGAAGCGCGACATAGTCGCCAAACTGCGCCTCTGCGCTGTCGGGGTAGGCCTGAACATCGCTCATTGCATTTCCTTGGCTTAGGGAAATGGCCCCGGGTCACGGGGCCATCCACATCGCTTGCCCGCTGCTACGGGCTCAGTTGGTCGCGGCCAGACGGGTCGCGGAATAGGCTTCGACGTCAGCCGCCGACAGCACCACATCACCGGCCTGCGCGGCGGCCAGCCATTGGGCGTAAACCTCTTCCGACACGACCTTGACCGTGATCGGCATATAAGCATGCGCGATGCCGCAAAGTTCCGAGCACTGGCCGAAATAAATGCCCTCACGCTCGGCATTGAACCACAGCTGCGCCAGACGGCCCGGCACCGCATCCTGCTTCACACCAAAGGCCGGGATGGTCCAGGAATGGATCACATCGGCCCCGGTGACCTGCATGACGATGGTTCTGCCGACCGGCACAACCACGGCAGTATCGGTGGCGAGCAGGAAGTCACGGTCGGTATAGCCAGCGGCGGTCAGTTGCGCCGAGACTTCCGGCGTCAGCCGGTTGTCGCCGCCGGTCGCTGGCGCGCCGATCATGAAGCTGTCAAACGCCACCGGGGTCGTGCCTTCGGCATTGGGGTCGTTGATGCCATCGTCGACATATTCATAATTCCAGTACCACTGGAGCCCGGTCACCTTGATGGTGATGTCCCCGACCGGAATTTCCTGCTGTTTGAACAGCACCGGCAGCGAAAACGCCCCGATGAACACCAGGATCAGGATTGGCACCACGGTCCACGCCACTTCCAGCGGGGAATTGTGGGTGAAGGTTGCCGGATCGGGATTGCGCTTTTTGTTATAGCGGATGATCACCCAGATCAGCAGGCCGGTGACAAAGACAGTGATCACGGCGATGATCACCAGAAGCATCGTGTCCAACCCGTGCAGATCGCGGGCAAGTTCGGTGGCGGCGGGCTGAAACCCGGTGCCACGGTCAACAGGACGTCCCACGATTTCAAGACCTTGGGCAAGCGCAGCTGTGCCCGCCATCAATCCTGCGACACTGGCGGCCACCCCGCCGATTTGGTTCCAAAGACGCATGTTCTGTTCCCGCTATCCTTACGGCTTGGGTGCCGCTTGTCAGAATTCCGCCAATGTCGCATCGTGCGACGCACAGAAGAATCCCGTTGTTTCCGGCTGTCTTGAAACCATATTAGGGCCTCTGCCACAAGAGAAACCGTTGCGACAAAGCAGCGCCATTTGACTCAGATCAAGGACATGCCAATGACCGATCAGCCCTTCCGCCCGTTCGACACCCATCTGGATGAGGCAGCGGCCCTGGCAATCCTGCGCGCGGCCACACTGGGGGCCGATGATGGCGAGCTGTATCTGGAACGCCGCCGGTCAGAGGCGATTGTGCTGGATGACGGGCGGATCAAGACCGCCTCCTACGACGCGTCCGAAGGCTTCGGTCTGCGCGCCGTACGGGGCGAAGTGGCGGGCTATGCCCATGCGACCGAGATCAGCGAAAAGGCCCTGATCCGCGCGTCGGAAACCGCCCGGCTGGCGGTGGGTGACGGCGGCGGCGTGATGGCCGCTCCGCCGCAGGGCACCAATGTGAAGCTCTATGGCGATACCGACCCGATGGCCGATGCGACTTTCGCCATAAAGATCGACATGCTGCGCGAGATTGATGCCTTTGCCCGCGACCTTGACCCGCGCGTCATTCAGGTCTCGGCCACGGTGTCGGCCTCGTACCAGGAGGTTGAAATCCTGCGCCCTGAAGGCTTGCGCCTGCGCGACATCCGCCCGATGGCGCGGCTGAATGTCTCGGTGATCGTCGAACACAACGGGCGGCGCGAACAGGGCGGCATGGGCGGCGGCGGGCGGTATGGTCTGGCGGGTCTGATGGAACCCGGCCGCTGGCAGCCGATGGTGCGCGAGGCGCTGCGGATTGCTTTGGTGAACCTTGACGCGGTGGCGGCCCCTGCGGGCGTGATGGATGTGGTGCTTGGCCCCGGCTGGCCCGGCATCCTGCTGCACGAGGCGATTGGCCACGGGCTAGAGGGCGATTTCAACCGCAAGAAAACCAGCGCCTTCGCCGGGTTGATGGGCCAGCAGATCGCGGCACGCGGGGTCACGGTGCTGGATGATGGCACGATTCCAGACCGGCGCGGCAGCATTTCCATCGATGACGAAGGCACAGCATCGCGCCGCAACGTGCTGATCGAGGACGGGATTCTGACCGGCTACATGCAGGACCGGCAGAATGCCCGGCTGATGGGCGTCGCGCCCACCGGCAACGGGCGGCGCGAAAGCCATGCCCATATCCCGATGCCGCGTATGACCAACACCTATATGCTGGCAGGGCCGGATGACCCCAAGGACATTCTGGCAGGGCTGAAAGACGGCATCTACGCCGTGGGTTTCGGTGGCGGGCAGGTCGACATCACCAACGGCAAGTTCGTGTTTTCCTGCACCGAAGCCTACCGGGTGCTCAACGGCGTCGTCGGTGCGCCGGTCAAAGGGGCCACGCTGATCGGTGACGGGGCGACCGCGCTGAAACAGATCCGCGCCATCGGCAATGATCTGGCGCTTGACCCCGGCATCGGCAATTGCGGCAAGGCCGGGCAATGGGTGCCGGTCGGCGTCGGCCAGCCCACACTGATGATCGGCGGGCTGACCGTGGGTGGCTCTGCGGCATGAGCCTGATCCGCTCGCCCGAGCACATGCAGACGCCCTGGCGCGACCTGCTGACGGCGGCGGTTGTGGCGGTGGTATTGCCATCGGCCCTTGGCCTGCTGTGTCTGGGGTTGGTCAGCCTTGTCCAGCCGGTGCTGCCCGCCAGCGCCGGGGTGACCCTCTGGGCTGTCGGCACCGCGCTGATGCTGTCGCCGCTGCTGAGCCTCGCGGGGATGATCCTGACGCTGCCGGTGGCCTCTTTGCTGATCCGGCTGGGCTGGTTCGGCTGGCTGCCCGCCGCCGCCACCGGCGCGGTCCTTGGCGGGGTGATCGGCGCGATGATGGATTTTGTGCCCGGCGCCTTGGCCGGGGCCGCCATCGTGCTGATCCTGCGCGCCACCCTTGGCCTGCTGCGCCCGATGCAGGCACCGCAGCCAGAGGCGTAAGCCTCAGTCCCGCAGCATCGCCGACACCGGGGCCAGCGCCACGGTCGACGCCCGCCCTTCCACCGCCCATTCCAACAGGCCCGCCACGGTTTCGGGCCGCAGCGTGCCGATCACGATCACCCGGCCTTCCTGCGCTGCCTTGAACGCGGCGCGGTCAAGGTAGCGGCGGATCACCGGGCTGTCCTCTCCGTCCCCGTCGATGCGGCGAAAGATCGTCGCGGCAGGCAGTCCTTCGCGCCGCGCGACCTGATCGGCGGCGTTCAGCCCCTGATCAAAGGTCACCAGCCCCCGGCCCTGTTCGGCCAGTATCGGCACCACCTGCGTGGCCAGCGGGCGGTCGTTCTGGAACGCGGTGCCATCGGCATCAATCACCGCCACCGCTTCGGGCAGACGGCTGGACAGCACCTGAAAGCTCTGCTCCAGATCGCCGGGGCCAGCCCCTTGCGGAATGCCAGAGCCCGCCATCACCACCTCTTGCCCGCCCGCACGCCAGATCGCGGCGCGCGCGGCTGCGCCTTCGGAAAGCGGATCGATCACGATCGACAGCGGCATATCGAGGCTTGCCAGGTCGGCGCGGTTCACGCCTTCACCTCCGTCATCCACCAACAGAATCGCGAACAGCGGCTTTTGCGCGGCGTTGTCAAAGGGCCGGGCATAGCGCTGCAACGGCGGCAGGTCTTCTTCGGCCACCGCTTCCGGCGCGGCAGGGTCCGCCCCGGCTGACGCCCTGGGGTCGGCGCCGATACGCGGCAACCGCCCGGTAACCACGCCTGCGGCGGGGTCGTCCAACCCCGGGGCCGGGGTCAGGCTGCCCTGCCCTGCGGGCGGCAGCTCTGCAGGCTCTGGCTCCGGTTCTGGCAGCGGCATCGGTTCCGGGGTCGGGTCCACAAGGGCTGTCTCTGGCGCGGCCTCGGGCTCAGGCGCGGCCTCTGGCACCGCATCGGGCAATGGCAGCAGCAGCGCTTCTTCCTCGGGCGTCAGCGGCGGTGGGGGTGGCAGGTCGGCAGGCGCAGGCGCGCCTTCGGCCTGCGGCAGACCGGGCGCACCGGGCGGAGCCGTCGGCATAGGCGCATCGCCGGGGGCCGGAGCATCGGGCAGCGGGCTGACCTGCCCGGCAGACGCCATCCGTTCCGACGGGGCCTCACTCGGCGGGGCCAGCGGCGGCTCTGCCGAAGGCGGCGCGGCGGTGGCGGCTCTGTCCGCCTGTGGCGCGACAGGAGTCCCGGTCAGGGATGTGACCGGGGGGCCATCTGCCGGGGCAGGCACCACCGGCAGGTCAGCCGAAGGCGTGGTGCTGTCGGCCGCAGTGGGGGATTCCGACACGGCGACGGGTGTAGCGGGCACATCAGCCTCGGGCGCAGCGGGCTCGGGCTCGGGGTCAGGCGCAGAGTCTGCCACGATGTCCGGCGCAGCAGGCTCGGCCACCACACTCTCGACCGGGGCAGCAACTTCCGGCACAACGCCCCCCGGCACCGCCAAAGGCACCACATCCTGCCCCAAGCCGGCGCGCTGCACCGGCCCTGCAACCTGCGACACCACGACCAGCCCCCCTGCGGCGGCCAGACTTCCCCACAACACTCCCCGAACAAACCCGCGCACTGCCTTGCCCCTTTTTTCGTTGCCGGACATTGTGCCGATCCGTCACTGCTGATCAAGTGCCCATTCAGGCTGGGTGATCAAGCGGTCTTGACGCCCCTGCCCCGGTCTGACCATCTATAGCCCGACCCGCCCCGCGCTTCATCCCCTATCCGACAGGCCCAAGCAAGATGCTGCTTCTGATCGACAACTACGACAGCTTTACCTACAACCTCGTGCATTATTTTGGCGAGCTGGGGGCGGATGTCGTTGTAAAACGCAATGATGCGCTGAATGTGCAGGACGTTTTGGCCATGGCCCCGCAGGCGATCATCCTGTCGCCCGGCCCCTGCGATCCGGCGCAGGCGGGCATCTGCCTGCCGCTGACCACAGCGGCCTATGAGGCGAAGATCCCCCTGCTGGGCGTCTGCCTTGGCCATCAGACGATTGGCGAAGCGTTCGGCGGCCGCGTCATCCGCTGCCATGAAATCGTGCATGGCAAGATGGGGGCGATGCACCACGCAGGGCGCGGCGTGTTCGCGGGCCTGCCCTCGCCCTTCCTCGCCACCCGTTACCATTCCCTGATCGTCGAACGGGAGAGCCTGCCCGATTGTCTGGAAGTCACGGCATGGCTGGACGATGGCACCATCATGGGCCTGCGCCACAAGACCCACCTGATTGAGGGCGTGCAGTTCCACCCCGAATCCATCGCCTCGGAACACGGCCACCAGCTGTTGCGCAATTTTCTGGATGAGGCCGGCGTCAGGGTGCCTGCATGAGCGATATCCTGCGCCCGCTGATCGGCCTTGCCGCCGAACGCCCGCTGACCCGGGGCGAAGCCGAAGCCGCCTTTGGCGCGCTGTTCGACGGGCAAGGCACCCCGGCGCAGATGGGCGGTTTCCTGATGGCCCTGCGCACGCGCGGCGAGACGGTGGATGAATACGCCGCCGCCGCAAGCGTGATGCGCGCCAAATGCAACAAAGTGCGCGCGCCCGAAGGTGCGATGGACATCGTCGGCACCGGCGGCGATGGCAAGGGCACGCTGAACATCTCGACCGCCACCGCCTTTGTGGTGGCGGGCGCGGGCGTTGTGGTGGCCAAGCATGGCAACCGCAACCTGTCATCGAAATCGGGCGCAGCCGATGCGCTGACCGAAATGGGCCTGAACGTCATGGTCGGCCCGGCGCTGGTCGAAAAATGCCTGCACGAGGCGGGTATCGGCTTCATGATGGCCCCGATGCACCATCCCGCCATCCGCCATGTGATGCCGGTCCGGCAGGAACTGGGCACCCGCACCATCTTCAACATCCTTGGCCCGCTGACCAACCCCGCTGGCGTAAAGCGCCAGCTGACGGGCGCGTTTTCAGCAAGCCTGATCCGCCCGATGGCCGAAACCCTGCTGGCGCTTGGCACGATCAAGGCGTGGCTGGTGCATGGCGGCGACGGCACGGATGAGATTTCCATCGCAGCCCCCACGCAGGTGGCGGCGGTCGAGCATGGCCATATCCGCGAATTCACCCTGCACCCCGAAGATGCGGGCCTGCGCTATCACCCGTTTGAAAAAATCATGGGCGGCACGCCGGCGGAAAACGCCGTCGCCCTGCGCGCCCTGCTGGATGGCGCTGCGGGGGCCTACCGCGATGCGGTTCTGTTCAACGCCGCCGCCGCTCTGGTCGTGGCCGACAAGGCCAAGACCCTGACCGAAGGGGTCGAGATGGCCCGCCAATCCATTGATTCCGGTGCCGCCAAGGGCAAGATCACTGCGCTGGCCCGCCTGACCAACGCCTGACCGCCCAACAGGGCAAGGAAGACTGTCATGACCACGATCCTCGACCGCATCAAAACCTACAAGCTGGAAGAGATCGCCGCGCGCAAAGCCGCCCGCCCGCTGGCCGAGGTAGAGACCGCCGCGCGCAGCGCCCCGGCCCCGCGTGGCTTTGGCAAGGCGCTGTCGCTGGCGGCAGGCTCCGGCTATGGCCTGATTGCCGAGATCAAGAAGGCCAGCCCCTCCAAGGGCCTGATCCGCGCTGATTTCGACCCTCCGGCACTGGCGCGCGCCTATGAAGAAGGCGGCGCGACCTGCCTGTCGGTGCTGACCGATACGCCCTCGTTTCAGGGTGCGGACGAATTTCTGACGCAGGCCGCGCAGGCCACCGCCCTGCCCTGCCTGCGCAAGGATTTCATGTATGACCCGTATCAGGTGGCCGAAGCCCGCGCCCTGCAGGCCGATTGTATCCTGCTGATCATGGCCACCCTGTCGGATGAACAGGCGGCAGAGCTGGAGGCGGCGGCGACAGACTGGGGCATGGATGTGCTGATCGAGGTGCATGACCGGGCGGAACTGGAGCGGGCGACCTTGCTGAAATCGCCCCTGCTGGGCATAAACAACCGCAGTCTGCACAGCTTTGAGGTCTCGCTCGACACCACCCGCGATCTGGCCCGCCGTGTGCCCGAAGACCGGCTGATCGTGTCGGAATCTGGCCTCTATACGCCCGCCGATCTGGCCGATCTGGCGCAATACGGCGCGCGCTGCTTCCTGATCGGCGAGGCGCTGATGCGGCAGGAGGATGTGGCCGCCGCCACCCGCGCCATCCTGTCCCGCCCGCTGACCGCGCAAGGTGGCGTATGACCGACCCCACCGGCCTGACCCATTTTGACGCCACGGGTGCTGCACATATGGTTGACGTCTCGGACAAGCCGGTGACGCACCGTGTGGCCGTCGCGCGCGGATCTGTGGTGATGACGGCGGCCACTCTGGCGCTGATCACCAGCGGTCAGGCGACCAAGGGTGATGTGCTGGGCGTGGCCCGTCTGGCCGGGATCATGGCCGCCAAGAAAACCGCCGACCTGATCCCGCTGTGCCACCCTTTGCCGATCACCAAGGTCGCGCTGACCCTGACGCCAGACACCGCCCTGCCCGGCGTGGTGGTCGAGGCGACGGTAAAAACCGGCGGCCAGACCGGGGTAGAGATGGAGGCGCTGACCGCCGTGTCGGTGGCCTGCCTGACGATCTATGACATGGTGAAAGCGGTCGAAAAATCCATGCGCATCGAGGGGATACGGCTGGTTCTTAAAGATGGCGGCAAATCGGGCCGCTATGTCGCCGGGGATCAGCCATGATTCCGGTCGAACAGGCGCTTGCGCACTGTCTGGCGCTTGTGGCCCCGCTGGCAGCCGAACCCGTGCCGCTGGCGCAGGCTTGCGGCCGCTATATGCCACAGCCCGCCACCGCCACCCGTGACCAGCCGCCCTTTGCGGCCTCTGCCATGGATGGCTACGCCGTGCAGGGCGACCCCGCCGCCGGCGACCGTTTTACCGTGGTGGGTGAGGCGGGGGCAGGCCATGCTTGGCAAGGCACCCTTGGCCCGCTACAGGCCGCGCGCATCTTTACCGGCGCACCCCTGCCTGCAGGGGCCACCCGTGTGATCATTCAGGAAGACGTGACCCGCGACGGCGACATCATCACCGTGCAACAGGGTGCCGATTCCGGCCCCCATATCCGCCCCGCGAGCCAGGATTTCCGGGCGGGCGATACGCTGTCGCCGCGCCTGCTGCGCCCCAATGATCTGGCCCTGCTGGCGTCGATGAACATACCGCTGGTGCCCGTCACCCGCCGCCCTGTCGTCGCGATCATCGCGACGGGGGATGAGCTGGTGATGCCGGGCGACAGCCCCGGCCCCGACCAGATCATCGCGTCAAATTCCTTCACGCTCAAAGCTTTGGCCGAAGAGGCCGGGGCCGAGGTGCGGTTGCTGCCCATCGCTCGCGATACCATCGAATCGCTGACCTATGTTCTGGGGCTGGCGGCGGATGCCGATATCATCGTCACCACCGGCGGCGCCTCGGTGGGCGATCATGATCTGGTGGCACAGGTCGCAGAAAGCCTTGGCATGCAGCGCGCGTTCTGGAAAATTGCGATGCGCCCCGGCAAGCCGCTGATGGCCGGGCGTCTTGGCGGGGCGGCCATGCTGGGCCTGCCCGGCAACCCGGTTTCCTCGGTGGTCTGCGCGCATCTGTTCCTGCTGCCAATGATCCGCGCGGCACTGGGTCTGCCCGCCGATGCAATTGCCCCCCGGCCCCGCCCTGCCATTCTGATGCAGGATACCGGCCCGACCGGCCCGCGCACGCATTACATGCGCGCCACGCTGACACAGACCGATGGCCTGCCCCAGATCACCCCGTTCGACCGGCAGGACAGTTCGCTGCTGTCGATCCTGTCCTCGGCCGATGCGTTGCTGATCCGCCCCGCAGGCGACGGCCCGCGCACGGCAGGCGAAACGGTCAGCTACCTGCCGATCTGACGGCACCGGCTGTGGCTTCGCGCCCACAACCATCAGTTGCACTGCGCCTAGCCCCTTGACACAAACCGGGAACACGGGCAGAACATTGCGTTAACGAATGCAGATCAGGGTGGGATATGCTTACGCGCAAACAGCTGGAACTTCTGAATTTCATCAAGGCCCGCATGGACGTGGACGGCGTGCCACCGTCCTTTGACGAAATGAAGGATGCGCTGGACCTGCGGTCGAAATCCGGCATCCACCGGCTGATCACCGCGCTGGAAGAACGCGGCTTTATCCGCCGTCTGGCCCACCGCGCCCGCGCTCTGGAAATCATCAAACTGCCCGATGCGATGGAAAAACCCGCCTTCATTCCCCGCGTGATCGAAGGCGACAAACCTGCCGCACCCCCACGTGGTGCCATGGTGGTTGAAGCGGTGCATGCGATGGAACTGCCCGTGATGGGCCGCATCGCCGCCGGTGTCCCGATCGAGGCGATTTCCGAAATCTCGCATCACATCGCCGTGCCGGGATCGATGCTGTCAGGCCAGGGCAGCCACTACGCGCTTGAGGTCAAGGGCGACTCGATGATCGAAGCCGGGATCAACGATGGCGATATCGTGGTGATCCGCGAACAGACCACCGCCGAAAATGGCGATATCGTAGTGGCGCTGGTCGACGACACCGAGGCGACGCTGAAACGCTTCCGCCGTAAGGGCAACATGATCGCGCTGGAGGCGGCAAACCCCGCCTATGAAACCCGCATGCTGCCCGACCATCAGGTCAAGGTGCAGGGCCGTCTGGTCGGATTGATCCGCAGCTACTGATATTGGCTTCCCCCTTGTGCAGGGGCGCATCTGCGCCCCTGCACAAACCTTTTACGTCAGCGGCACGCCACTGCCCCCGCATGGGTTTGCAACGCAAACGGCAGACGCGGGGCGCGATAACAATCCGCACCCCCGCCTTCAATCCCCCAACGCCATCCGCATCGCTTTCGGGCGGATCACCTCTGCCAGCCCCTCGGGCCGGCGCGGCGAAGACCAGACCCGCTCCGCACCAAAGGTCGGCTCCACCCGCAACCCGCCTTCCACCGCATAGAGCGCCAGCGTGCCAGACCCGCGCAGCCGCTGCGGGTCCAGCAGCAGGCAGCCTTCGGGCACCTGCGCCACCGGCAGCGAGATCACCACCAGATCCGCCATCGCACAAGCCTCTGCCACCCGGTCCGCCGACCCCTTGCCCTTGAGTGCAACGCCCGTCACCCCCCCCGCCACAAACCGGCGCAGACCCATATCCCCTGCCATGCCACTGCGCGCCGCCGCGATGTCCTGTGTGGCAAGGTCGCCGTCATTTTCCAGCCAGTTCTGCGCCGCAAAGCCTGCGCCGCGCGGGGCCGACAGCGCCCGCCCGTCTGCCCCCAGCACCCCGACCAGCCCCGCATCGGCCGAGATCAGCACCAGGGGCCGCTCTGTCCCCCACCAAAGCAGCACCGCCAGCAGGCCCGGCACCACACTGACCGCCCGCGCCCGCCCCTGCAGCAGGATGAGCAACGCCCCGGCCACCGTCACCAGCGGCAGAACCCAAGGGCCCGGGGCCACAACAGCGGTGACCGACCCATTCCACCCCGCCACCCAATGCGCGACCCACAAGATCCAGGCACTGCCGCGTTCCATCACCCACAGCGGCAGACCGGCCAGCCCGAAGGGGGCCAGCAGCCCCGCCACCGCCCCCGCCGGCATCACCACAGACCCCATCACCGGCACCGCCAGCAGATTGGCGATCAGCCCGTAATCGGCATAGCGGTTAAAATGCGCGGCGGCATAGGGTGCGGTGGCAAATCCGCCAATGGCGCTCGACAGCACCAACGTGAACACCGGCATTGCCCATTTCGGCAGATGCCCCGCCACCACCCGGCGATTGACCGCACGGAAACCGGCGATCAGCGCCACCGTGGCGGCAAAAGACATCTGAAACCCCGGTTCCAGCAGCGTTTCCGGCTGCCACAGCAGCAGGATCACCCCGGCCAACGCCACCGATCGCAGGGTCAGCGCCTTGCGGTCCAGCAGCACCGCCCCCAGCATCACCGATACCATGATAAAGGCGCGCTCGGTCGCCACATTGGCCCCGGACAGCGCCAGATAGAACGCCGCCACCGCCAATGCGACCACCGCCGCCAGCTTCTTGCCATTCACCCGCAACGCAAGCGGCGGCACGGCGGCAATGCCCATCCGCAGCCCGGCAAAGACAAACCCGGTCAGGAACGCCATATGCATCCCCGAAATTGCCAGCAGATGCGCCATATTGGTGTCGCGCAGCGCCTGCACCGCCTCGCGGCTCAGGCCTGATCGGTCGCCGGTCATGATCCCGGCAATGAACCCGCCGGCATCACCGGGGGCCGCGCGCATCAGCGCCATCGCCAGATCGCGGCGCACGCTGGCCACCGACCACCCGTCCGGGGCCGCCTGCCACAACACCACCGGCGCATTGGTATAGCCCACCGCGCCCAGCCGGTCAAAAAACGCCATGCGGCGAAAGTCAAAGCTGCCCGGCTCGACCGGGCCATCGGGGGCCTGCAGGGTGGCTGTCACCATCACCACCTCGCCCGGAAACGGCGCATGGCCCGGCACCTTGCCGCGCAACGATATCCGCACCCGCTCTGGCAGGCGGCTGGCGCGCACCCGGTCCAGCTGCACCCGGTCCAGCGTGATGCGCATGGCGTCGGTCTGGCTGCGGTCGATGTTTATCACCCGGCCTGTGACCGGGCCGTAATAGCGGAAATCCAGCATCGGGGCCTGCACCACGTGCAGGCGCAGCCCGCAGGCCAGCACCCCTATGGCCACGCACCCCAAAGCCGCCGCAAACGGATGCCCCGCCTCAGGCCCCCACAGCCGCAGGATCAGGCACAGCAGCAGCACCCCCACCGCCCCGGCATAAACCTCCGCCCCCGGCTCCCACGACAGGGAAAACCAGCCGCCGATGCCCGCGCCGATAAAGATCGGCACCCAGGGGAACAAGGTACCCCGCGCCATCGCCAACGCTGCAAAGGGCCGGGCCAGCCAGCCAGTCAGGACCGCCACCTTGTTTCCCGCCCTTTCACCGCCTAGAACCGGGCCAAGCCTACCGCCCAGATGGTTTCCGAAAGGTTAAGTCCAATGTCCTCCCCCGTCGTCACCCGCTTTGCGCCCTCGCCCACCGGATACCTGCACATCGGCGGCGCGCGCACCGCGCTGTTCAACTGGCTCTACGCACGCGGGCGGGGCGGCAAGTTCCTGCTGCGGATCGAAGACACCGACCGCGAACGCTCCACGCCCGAGGCGACGGCGGCCATCCTGCAAGGCCTGACGTGGCTGGGGCTGGACTGGGACGGCGACGCGGTCAGCCAGTTCGACCAGCGCGACCGCCACGCGCAGGTGGCGCATCAGATGCTGGACCGCGGCACCGCCTACAAGTGCTTTTCCACGCAAGAGGAAATCGCCGCCTTCCGCTCCGCCCGCGAGGCCGAGGGTGCCAGCTATGCCGTGTTCCAAAGCCCGTGGCGCGACGCCGATCCGGCGACCCATCCCGACGCGCCCTACGCCATCCGCATGAAGGCCCCGCGCGTGGGCGAGACAAAAATAACTGACTCCGTTCAGGGAATCGTTACAGTTCGCAACGATCAACTGGACGACATGATAGTCCTGCGATCCGACGGTAACCCCACCTATATGCTGGCTGTCGTGGTCGATGATCACGACATGGGGGTCACGCATGTGATCAGGGGCGATGACCACCTGAACAACGCTGCCCGCCAGCAGATGGTGTATGACGCGATGGACTGGCAGGTGCCGGTTTGGGCGCATATTCCGCTGATCCACGGGCCGGATGGCAAGAAGCTGTCCAAGCGCCACGGTGCCACCGCCGTGGGCGACTATCAGGCGCAGGGCTATCCGGCGGCGGGCATGCGCAATTACCTTACCCGTCTGGGCTGGGCGCATGGCGACGCCGAGCTGTTTACCACCGATCAGGCCAGGGACATGTTCGGGCTGGACGGAATCGGCCGCAGCCCGGCGCGGCTCGATTTCAAGAAGCTGGAATCAACCTGCGGCTGGCATATGGCGCGCACGGATGATGCTGCGCTGCTGCATGAGGTTGAGGGTTATCTGGCAGCTGCGGGCCGCCCCGCGCTGACGCAGGGGCAGCGCGATCTGCTGTCATCAGCGCTGTATTGCGTGAAAGACCGCGCGAAGACCTTCCCCGAACTGCTTGATAAGGCTCACTTTGCGCTGACCTCCCGGCCGGTAGATGTGGATGAGGCGGCAGCCAAGGCTCTGGACCCAGTATCCCGTGGTATACTGAAAGAATTGACGCTGCGGCTGCAAAATGCTAGCTGGACGAAAGACGGGCTTGAGTCCATTCTGACTGAGGTTGCCACGGCCCATGGCATCGGTTTCGGAAAACTGGCCGCACCCTTGCGGGCCGCCCTTGCCGGGCGCAGTGCCACCCCAAGTGTTTACGACATGATGCTGGTCATCGGTCAGACGGAAACGATTGCGCGGTTGCAGGACGCCGCGGCCTGATCGGGCTGCACCCTGCCACCGCAAACGGAATGCGCCACCAGCCGGGACGGTCCGGCGGGGCGAAAATGAGGGATGTGAACAATGGCCGAGACGAAAAAGAACGCGACCCTGACCCTTGACGGCAAGTCCTTTGACCTGCCGGTGCTTTCGCCCACCCTTGGCCCCGATGTCCTTGACATCCGGAAACTTTATGCCGAGGCGGATGTCTTCACCTTCGATCCCGGCTTCACCTCCACCGCCGCCTGCGAAAGCGCGATCACCTATATCGACGGCGACAAGGGCGAGTTGCTGCATCGGGGCTATTCTATCGAAGAACTGGCCGAGCAGTCGCATTACCTCGAAGTCTGCTATCTGCTGCTTTATGGTGAACTGCCGACCGCCGCCCAGCTGGAAGATTTCGAACAGCGCGTGACCCGGCACACCATGGTGCATGAACAGATGCACTATTTCTTCCGGGGCTTCCGCCGCGACGCGCACCCGATGGCCACCATGGTCGGCGTGGTCGGTGCCATGGCCGCATTTTACCACGATTCAACTGATATCAACGATCCCTGGCAGCGCGAAGTGGCCGCGATCCGCATGATCGCCAAGCTGCCGACGATTGCGGCGATGGCCTATAAATACTCGGTCGGCCAGCCCTTTGTGTATCCGAAAAACACCCTCGATTACGCTGGCAACTTCCTGCACATGTGCTTTGCCATCCCGGCAGAGGATTACGTGGTCAACCCGGTCCTCGCCAAGGCGATGGACCGGATCATGATGCTGCACGCCGATCATGAACAGAACGCGTCGACCAGCACGGTGCGTCTGGCCGGATCTTCGGGCGCCAACCCGTTCGCCTGTATCGCCGCCGGCATCGCCTGCCTTTGGGGGCCCGCGCATGGCGGGGCCAATCAGGCCTGCCTTGAAATGCTGAAAGAAATCGGCACCGTTGACCGCATCCCCGAATTCGTGGCCAAGGCCAAGGACAAGGATTCCGGCTTCCGCCTGATGGGCTTTGGCCACCGGGTCTATAAAAACTTCGACCCGCGCGCGACGGTGATGAAGGAATCCGCCGATGAGGTGCTGGCGCTGCTGGGGGTGGAAAACAACCCGCTGCTGCAAGTCGCCAAGGAGCTGGAGCGGATTGCGCTGTCGGATGAATACTTCATCTCGAAAAAGCTGTATCCCAACGTCGATTTCTACTCCGGCATCATTCTTGAGGCGATGGGCTTCCCCACCTCGATGTTTACCCCGATCTTCGCCATCTCGCGCACCGTCGGCTGGATTTCGCAGTGGAAAGAGATGATCGGCGACAAGGGCCAGAAAATCGGCCGCCCGCGCCAGCTGTATATCGGCGAAGCGCACCGCGCCTATGTCGACGTGGGCCAGCGCTAAGCCCCGGCCTGAACCGGAAAATCCCCTCCCCCTTGTGGGGGAGGGCTGAATTGGGGGAACCGCTGCGCACAGGCTGCAAAGCCGCCGCCAGCCCTCCATGCAAACCAAATTGCCCGCAAGCCGCCCAAAAGCCGCGAAAGCGCCCACCCCTCGTGGGGGAGGGTGCCGCGCCGCGGTCCCTAGCGCCAGACCCGCGCGCGCTGCATGACCGTCATCATCAGCGACCCGCCGGGCTCCCGCTCGGCCACGCTGGGGTGCAGCTTTTCGCTGCGGTCATCACCCACCACCCGGCGGGCGCGCAGCATGAACAGCTTGCCCCATGACCGCCAGGTGCCCACCATCGGCGCTTGCGGATCGCAGGGGAACCGCGCGCGCCAGCCATCGGGCAGCACCAGCCCGCACGCCTCGGCCCGCCCCAGCATCCAGACCAGCGGAATATTAGCCAGGGGTCGCGCTGGTGCAAACCCGCCGACCTGCCCGCCGACATCGGCATGGGCCCCGGCAAACCAGACCTGTTCGACATTGCCCTGCCAGTCTTCGGGACAGTCCCACAACACCGGCGCGAACACCGCCCGGGTTTCGTGCAACGCCAGAGCGTGGAACCCGTGGCGGATCGACCCACCCAGCTGATGGTTGTGAAACGCGTGCCGCCCGTCAGTCAGCATCCACAACAGCGGCAGGCGCAGTCCCAGCGCCTTGACCGTATCCCAGACCCCCACCATTTCGATCGGGGCGGCGGGGTGGCAGGAATCGCGTGCAAAAATCCGCGCCGCCTGGCTTTGCGGGCCGCTCATGTAATGGCGGTAGGCCAGCGTCACATTGCGTTCGGTGGCCTCATCCTGCCGCAGCAGCCCGATCTGGTCGATCACCCCCGCCAAAGACCGCACGGCAAAGGCCCCGCGCGAATAGCCCAGCAGGAAAATCCGGTCCCCGGGGCGGTATTGCGTGGCCAGCCAGCCATAGGCCCGGCGGATCTGACGGTTGATGCCCCGGCCCTGCGCCACCGCGCCGACATTGGCCCAGCCTTCCCATTGCAGCCCCGGCTCATAATACAGCCGCCGCCGCTGGCCGTTTGTCTGCTCGCTCAGCAGGTGAAAGGCCAGCCCGGCATTCGTCTCATATCCCGGCAGCAGCGATGACATCGTGCCATCCAGCACGATGATATGATCCATCTGGCCGCGCCCCGGCCCTGCGGGGGGCGCGCTGCTTTCGGTTTCCACCACCGGATAGGCGCGAAACCAATGTATGATCCGGTCAAGAAGCGACGTTTTCAGCCTCCTTCAGCCAGTGCCAGATCCGCTGCGGCGTGAACGGCATATCGACCCGTGTCACCCCGCGCGGGGCCAGCGCATCGCGCACCGCGTTGGAAATCGCGCCCAGCGCGCCCACCGTTCCCGCCTCACCACAGCCTTTCATGCCGAGGGGGTTCATGATCGATGGCACGGGTTCACTGGCAAAGCCGAACATCGGCAGGTCGGATGCGCGCGGCATCGCGTAATCCATGAAACTGGCGGCCAGCAGCTGGCCCTGATCATCATAGATCCCGGCCTCACACACCGCCTGACCATAGCCTTGCGCCACCCCGCCATGCACCTGCCCGATCGCCAGATCCGGCGCGATCAGGGTGCCGAAATCATCAACAACGGTGTAGCGGTCCATCACCAGCGCGCCGGTGTCGGGGTCCACCTCTACCTCGGCGATATGCGCGCCGTTGGGGTAGCTGCGCCCGTCCAGCGTGGTGGTCTGGCTGACATCGAGCAAATCGGTGCGCCCACGCAGACGCGCCAGATCGGCCGCCTCGGCCAGCGTCAGCCGGGTGTTGCTGTCGGGCGCGCCAAAGGTGGTGCCGTCAAAGCCCACCGCGTCCACCGCCCATTCCTCGGCCAGAAAGGCGGTAAAGCCCGCCACCATCACCTTGACCGTCGCCCGCATTGCCGTGCCCTGGACGGTGACAGAGCGTGACCCGCCGGTGCCGCCGCCCTTGGCAATCGCATCGGAATCGCCTTGCACGATCCGCACGACATGTTCCGGCAGCCCGGTCCATTCCGCCACCATGCGGGCGTATACGGTTTCATGCCCCTGCCCGTTCGACTGGGTGCCGACGTACAGCGTCGCCCCGCCCCCCGCATCCAGCACCAGCCGCGCGGTTTCGTCCGGGTCGCCCAGAATGCTTTCGATATAGGTGGCAAGCCCGATACCCCGCAGCATCCCGCGCGCGGCGCTGTCGGCGCGGCGGGCCGCAAAGCCCGCCACATCTGCCATTTCGCGCGCACGGGTCAGCACGCGGGGGAAGTCGCCCACGTCGATCAGCTCGCCCGTGGCGCTGCGATAGGGAAAATCACGGATGAAATTCCGCATCCGCAGATCGAACGGGTCCACCCCCAGCTGCCGCGCCGCTTCATCCATCGCCCGCTCAATCGTCAGAATCGCCTCTGGCCGCCCGGCACCGCGGTAGGCATCAACCGGCGTGGTGTTGGTATAGACCCCCACCGCCCGCAGATGCGCGGCTGATATGTCGTAAACGCCGGTCAGCACCTTGGAAAACAGCTCCGACTGAATGGGTTGCCCGAACTGTGAGTTATAGGCCCCAAGATTGGACACCAGGTTAACGCGGTACCCGGTGATCTTCAGATCGGCATCAAAGGCCAGCTCGGCCAGTGCCACCAGATCGCGCCCGGCATTGTCGGTCAGCATCGATTCGCCACGCGTCGCCGTCCAGCGCACCGGATTGCCAAGCGTGCGCGCTGCTGCCGCCACGCAGACATATTCCGGATAGGTCATCGCCTTCATGCCAAAGCCACCGCCCACATCGGGATTGGTGACCCGCACCGCCTCACGCCCCAAGCCCAGCATCCGCGCCAGTTCGTTGCGCTGATTCCACACCCCCTGCCCGTTGACGCACAGATGCAGCCGACCCTTGTCCCATTCGGCAAAGCAGCCGCGCGGCTCCATCGCGTTGACGATGATGCGGTTGTGAATCACCTCCAGCGACACCCGGTGCGTGGCGGCTTCAAACGCCGCATCCGCCGCCGCCCGGTCGCCGATCTGCCAGTCATAGGCCCGGTTTTCCGGGGCCTCCGGATGCACTGTCGGCCCTCCGGGGGCCAGCGCCAGCGCCACTGGCAGCCCGTCGATCTCCAGCGCCACCAGTTCCGCCGCGTCCTGCGCTGCGGCAATCGTCTCGGCGACGATCATCACCACCGCTTCGCCGACGAACCGCACCCGGCCCCGCGCCAGCACCGGCCGTTCCGGCCCCGCGCCCATGCTGCCACCTGCGTTGCGCAGCTGCGCGCCCTTCATCCCCAGCGTCACACCCAGAGCTTCGAGCCTATCCGCATCCAGCACCAGATGCACCCCCGGCACATCCCGCGCTGCGTCCAGATCCAGCCCGGTGATCTGCCCATGCGCATGATCGGACCGCAGGAACAGCGCGTGTAGCGCCCCCGCAGGTGCTATGTCATCGACATAGCGGCCCTGCCCGGTCAGAAACCGCAGATCCTCATGCCGCCCCACGCCCTGCGCCTTGCCAAACTTGCTCATACCCGCCCCCATGCCTTGCGGTACAAAGAGTTACGCCCCCGGCCGGGTTTGTCCAGCCGAAGGCGCAAGGGGAGCAAGCGAATGGTGCCGCAGTGTCAGACCCCGGATGTCAGACCTTGAGCGACAGCACGGTGGCCACGGCCAGATCGCCAAAACCGTTGAAGCGCGAATTGGTCACGGTGGAATAGGCCCCCATGCCATGCACGATCACGAAATCACCCTCGGCAATATCCGATGGCAGCGGGATATCGCCCGGCAGACGGTCCACCGAATCGCAGGTCGGGCCAAAGATGATGCGCGGCACCTCTTCGCCCACCCGCTTTTCGCCGGTGCCCGACAGCACTTCCATGCGGTCGATCACCCCGATCAGCGGCAGTTCGGTCAGCGTGCCATAGACGCCATCGTTCAGGAACACATGGCTGTCGTCGCGCACCGCCTTGACCCGTGCCGCCAGCGTGAACGCATCGCCGCACAGGGCGCGCCCCGGTTCGCACACCAGCAGCGGGCGGTCATCCCCAAAGGCCTCCGTCGCCACGCGGTCGATCAGCGCAAAGGTTTCTTCCAGCTGCGGCATCACGCCGTGCAGACGGTGGTTCGGGAAACCGCCACCGACGTTCAGCCGGGCAATGGTCACGCCAGCCTTGCGGGCAATCTCTGCCGCCTCAAGGATATAGGACTCCCACGCCTTGGGGTCGGTGCATTGTGTGCCGGGGTGAAAGGTGATCGACGGGATGAACCCGGCCTCGGCCACCAGTTTCAGCAGGTCCACCGCCACCTCTGCCGTGGCACCGAACTTGGCCCCGAAGTTGTACGCAGCCCCTGCCACCGGCAGTTTGAAGCGCACCGAAATCTCGGTGCCCTCGGCTGGCACCATCTCGATCAGCTTGTCCAGTTCCGACCGCGAATCAACGCTGTAGGATTTCACACCACGCGTCACCGCATAGGCAATCTCGTGCCGCGCGCGCACCGGGTTGTTGTAATGGATAGCCGCATCGGGGGCCAGACGGCGGATCAGGTCAATCTCGAACCCGCTCGCGCAGTCGTAGCCGCGCACACCGGCTGCGGACAGGTTTTCCACCATCTCATCGTTCGGGTTCGACTTCACGGCATAGGTGACCATGCCGGGAAAGCCGTCAATGAACCGACGGGCTGCTGCCTGCACCACGGTGGGCGCAAAAAACAGCACCGGGTTCACCGGCTGTTCAACGCGCAGAAATTCGGTCGGGTTCGTCCAGATCGTTTTCGAGAGTCCCATTGCAGTTTCCTTTCCTGCCAACAAGACGCAGAGCCCTTGACCGTTGGCGTAAACGGGGCCGGGCACCAGCGTGGTTATTTAAAACCAGGCCAGGTGCGTATGAACCGCCCTTTTCCTGCAACGTAGGATGGGGCATATGGGGCACAATCGCACCGAACAAAACTACATAATCGGAGTCTGGTCCTGTCAGAATGACGAAATCATCGGTCAAATCGTATGGATGATCTGGATCGCAACATCATCGCCCTGCTGCGGGCTGATGCGCGGTTGTCACTGGCCATGCTGGCGCGTCGGCTCAAGGTGGCGCGCTCTACGATTCAGGCCCGGCTGGAGCGGTTGGAAGACAATGGCACCATCGCCGGCTACACCCTGAAACTGGGCGAAGGGGCCGACCCGAACCGCCTGCGCGCCACAGTGCTGCTGACGATAGAGCCGCGCACGCAGGCCGCCCTGCTGACCCGGCTGAAGTCGATATCAGAGGTGGAGCGGGTCTTTACCACCTCTGGCCGGGTCGACCTGTTATTGCAGATCGCCTGCCCCAATACCCAAGTGCTCGATCAGGTGCTGGACCAGATCGGCGCGATGACAGGCGTGCATTCGTCGGAAAGCCTGATCCACCTGAGCACGAAAATTGACCGCGCGGTCTGAGCCTCAGGGCTCCGCCCGCAGGGCAAACAGATCCACAAACGCCTGCCCCGCCCCCAGATCGCCATCAAAGCCGATCAGCCCCTGCGCCGTCTGCGCCAGCGGTATTGGGCCATAGATCGCCGCCGCCATCGCATTGGTGCCGCCCTCAAACCGCAGCGCCGCTTCTGCCGTGCTCCGCTCTACCCGGAAGTCCCCCGGCGCGGTGCGGATCACAAACCGCTCTGGCCCCAGCACCATGGCCACCTGATGCACGCCTGCCCGGCTGCGGGCGCACAACGCCCGCATCGACAGCATCAGCGCGGTCGGGCTGATGAACAGGCGCGGGTCATGCCCCGGCATCCCCACCCCCCAACGGCACAGCGCCCGGATGACCGGCCACAGGCCCAGCCCTGCGTCGGTCAGACGGTACAGCTGCACCCGCACCGGATCGGGCAGTTGCTCACGGACCACGATGCCACCCGCCTCCAGATCCTCCAGCCGCCGCGTCAGGACATTGGCGCTGATCCCCGGCAAGCCTTCGCGGATCGCGCCAAACCGGCGCGGCCCCAGCATCAGTTCGCGCACCACCAGCAGCGCCCAGCGGTCGCCGATCAGGTCCAGCGCATGGGCCGCGATGCAGCCTTCGTCATAGCTTCGGCGGGATTCAGTCACTCTTATTAACTTTCAGTTGCTTTTTATAACTAACCTTGTCAGCCTGACCCTGCAAGCGTGAAAGGATTCTGACATGAATTATCTCGATATCTTTGTGATTCCCGTCCCCGACGCCCGCCGCGACGACTACATCGCGCATGAGGAAAAGTGGTGGCCCCCGTTTCGGAAGCTGGGGGCGTTGTCTTGTGTGGTCGGCTGGGGCGAGGATGTGCCCGCCGGAAAACACACCGATTTCCAGCGCGCCGTTGATCTGGCCGGGGGCGAAACCGTGGTGGTCTGCTGGATGACATGGCCTGACAAGGCCACCCGCGACGCCGCCCATGCAGCCATGAAAGATGCTATGTCAGCCGAAGACATGGCCGATATGCCGTTTGACGGCAAACGCATGATTTTTGGCGGTTTTGTCCCGGTTTTGGTCAAGGGGGCCACGGAATGACCGTGCAGGGCCTGCCGTTCTGGTACGAACTCACCGCCGCCGATATCCCCACCTCCGGCGCGTTTTACGGCCCGGTGATGGGCTGGGCGTTCAAGGATTCGGGCATGCCCGGTTTCGACTACACCATCGCCAGCCATGGCACAGATATGGTCGCGGGCCTGATGGGGCCGGATGCCCCGATGCCGGATGTCTGGATGCTCTACTTCGCCGTCGATGACTGCGACGCCACCGCCGGGCGCGTCACCACCCTAGGCGGCACCCTCCACCGCGCGCCCGAAGACATTCCCGGCACCGGCCGTTTCGCCATCGCCGCCGACCCGCAAGGCGCGGTCTTCGGCCTGATGCAGCCACAGGATGGCCAGCCCGGCGCGGCCTTTGACCAGCAAAAACCCGGCCATGTCAACTGGCACGAGCTGCAAACCTCCGACCCCGCCGCAGCCCTCAAATTCTACACCACCTTGCTGGACTGGACCGCCGGGCAGGCAATGGACATGGGGCCGATCGGCACCTACCAGCTGGTCTCTCTCCCTCAGGGCGACATCGGCGGCCTCATGGCGCTGTCGCAACCGGGCATCCCGCCACACTGGCTGCCCATCTTCGGCACCGACAGCATCGCGGGTGCCATGACCCGCATCGGCGCGCAAGGCGGCACGGTCCTGCACGGCCCGATGGAGGTGCCCGGCGGCGCCTTCGTCTGCTACGCCGCCGACCCGCAGGGCGCGGCTTTCGGCCTTGTCGGCCCGCCCTGAGCACGGCACAAACGCCTCCCCCCTTGGCCTTTGCGCCCTTATTCGCTAAGTCCCCTGCAACCGCAGAGGAACACACCCATGCCGATGGAAAAGACCTTCAACGCCGCCGAGGCCGAGGCCCGGATCTCCGCCCTCTGGCTTTCGGAAAAAGCGTTCCGCGCCGGGGCCAATGCCAAACCCGGCCACCCCGCCTTTTCCGTCATGATCCCGCCGCCCAACGTCACCGGCAGCCTGCACATGGGCCATGCCTTCAACAACACGCTGCAGGATATCCTGACCCGCTGGCACCGGATGAAGGGCGACGACACGCTGTGGCAACCCGGCACCGACCACGCCGGCATCGCGACGCAAATGGTGACCGAACGCGAGATGGCCAAGAACGGCGAGCCCTCGCGCCGCGACATGGGGCGTGAGCAATTCATCGAACGTGTCTGGCAGCAAAAGCAATCCTCACGCGGCACGATCATTGGTCAGCTTCAACGCCTTGGCGCAAGCTGCGACTGGGACCGCGAAGCCTTCACCATGGGCGGTGCAATGGGCGATCCCGACCTCGGCAAAGGCCCCAACTTCCACGACGCCGTGATCAAGGTCTTTGTGGATATGTACCACAAGGGCCTGATCTATCGCGGCAAACGGCTGGTAAACTGGGACCCGCATTTTGAAACTGCCATCTCGGACCTCGAAGTCGAAAACATCGAAGTCGCGGGCCATATGTGGCACTTCAAATACCGCCTCGCCGGGGGCGAAACCTACGAGTATGTCGAGAAAGACGAAAGCGGCGCGGTGACCCTGCGCGAGACGCGCGACTATATCTCCATCGCCACCACCCGGCCCGAAACCATGCTTGGCGATGGCGCGGTGGCGGTGCACCCATCGGACGAACGCTATGCGCCCATCGTCGGCAAGATGGTCCACCTGCCGCTCTGCGACCGCCTGATCCCGATCATCACCGACGAATACCCCGATCCGACCTTTGGCTCGGGCGCGGTGAAAATCACCGGCGCGCATGACTTCAACGATTATGCGGTGGCCAAACGCGCAAACCTGCCCTGCTACCGCCTGATGGACACCCGTGGCGCGATGCGCGCCGATGGCGCGCCCTATACGGAAGCCGTCGCCCGCGCCCGCGAGATCGCGGCGGGCTCGCAGACGACGGAAGCGGAGGTCGACAGCCTCAACCTCGTCCCCGAAAAGTACCGCGGGATGGATCGGTTTGACGCCCGCAAAGCCGTGGTCGCCGATATCAATGCCATCGGCCTGTCGGTGACCACGCTGATCAAGGAAACCGACCCCGAAACCGGCAGCGAGCACCTGCGCCGCGAGCCGGTGGTCGAGGCAAAAAAGATCATGCAACCCTTCGGCGACCGCTCGAAAGTGGTGATCGAGCCGATGCTGACCGACCAATGGTTCGTCGATACCGCCAAGATTGTCGAACCCGCGCTGGAGGCGGTGCGTTCAGGCGCGACCCGCATCATCCCGGAATCGGGCGAGAAAACCTATTACCACTGGCTGGAAAACATCGAGCCATGGTGCATCAGCCGCCAGCTCTGGTGGGGGCACCAGATTCCGGTGTGGTATGGCCTGTCCATCGAGGCCGCCGATTTTGTCGATGACGAAGGGGACAACGCATTGGATCAGGTTGAACTCCTGACCATCCTAGGCGATGGCGGCTACATTGACCGTGAGTCGCGCTTCCACTGCGCAGCGGCGCTGGAACTGGCCGCAGAACGCTTCCGCGACGATCTGGCCGCCTTGCCGCACCCGCTCAACACCGCCCGCGTAGTCGAGGTTTCCGACCGTCAGGCGGCGGTGGATATCTTTGCCGCCGCGCTTGCTGACTACACCGTAAATCAGGACCCTACCCATCTGGTCTATCCGGTCTGGCGAGACCCAGACGTGCTCGACACATGGTTCTCCTCCGGCCTCTGGCCCATCGGCACCCTTGGCTGGCCGGAGCAAACCCCGGAACTGCAACGGTATTTCCCCACCTCCACCCTGATCACCGGGCAGGATATCATCTTCTTCTGGGTCGCCCGGATGATGATGATGCAGCTTGCCGTGGTGGATCAGGTGCCGTTCAAAACCGTCTACCTGCACGGCCTCGTCCGCGACGCCAAGGGCAAGAAGATGTCGAAATCGCTCGGCAATGTCATCGACCCGCTGGAGATCATCGACGAATACGGCGCCGACGCGCTGCGCTTTGCCAATGCCGCCATGGCGAGCCTTGGCGGGGTGCTGAAACTGGACACAGCGCGCATCGCGGGCTACCGCAACTTCGGCACTAAGCTGTGGAACGCCTGCCGCTTTGCCGAAATGAACGGCGTGTGGGAGGGGCATGCCACGCAGGCCCAGCCCCCGCAGGCCAGCGCCACCGTGAACAAATGGATCATCGGCGAGACCGCCAAGGCCGCCGCCGAAGTCAGCGAAGCCTTGGAAAACTACCGTTTCGATCAGGCCGCTGATACGCTGTATAAATTCGTCTGGGGCAAGGTCTGCGACTGGTACGTGGAATTCGCCAAACCGCTGTTTGATGGCGAACAGGCGGATGAAACGCGGCAAACCATGGCTTGGGTGCTGGATCACTGCATGATCCTGCTGCACCCGATGATGCCCTTCATCACCGAAGAGCTGTGGTCCACCACCGGCACGCGGGCAAAACTGCTGGTCCACACCGACTGGCCCGAATTGCCCAGCAATCTGATCGACGCGCCGTCGATGGCGGAAATGACATGGGTGACGACGCTGATCGACGACATCCGCTCGGCCCGGACGCAGGTGCATGTGCCCGCAGGCCTGAAACTCGATCTGGTCGCCACCGCGATGACCGATGCGGCACAAACCGCATGGGCCAATAACGAACCGCTGATCCGCCGCCTCGCCCGGATCGAGACCCTGACCCGCACCGGCACCGCCCCCAAAGGCGCGATCACCGTGGCGGCCGAAGGCGCCACCTTCGCCATCCCGCTGGAAGGCGTGATCGACATTGCCGAGGAAAAGGCGCGGCTGCAAAAGACCCTCGACAAGCTGGCCAAGGAAATCGGCGGGCTCAAGGGCCGCCTGAACAACCCCGCCTTTGCCGCCTCCGCACCGGAAGAGGTGGTCGAGGAATGCCGCACCAATCTGGACGCCCGCGAGGATGAGGCCGCCAAACTGTCCGCCGCCATGGCCCGTCTGGCCGAAATCGGCTGACCGGAACGCCCCGGACGGGCGGGGGATGCCTCCGGCGGGGATATTTAAGAACAGATGAAATCATCGGCTTTCATCTGTTCACAAATATCCTCGGGGGGATGAGGAGCGAAGCGACGAAGGGGGGCAGACAGCCCCCCTTTACAACACTGACCATGAGGCGCTGACAGACCAAATGTGTTAAGACCACCTCAAGATATAAACCTAACTCATTGATATCATTATGAACATTCCCCTACAACACAGGGGGAAGCCCCCTTGCCCCGCGCCGCATTTCCAGCCACTCTGCCGCGATGATGACCCGCTTTCTCACCCCCCTCGCCACCAGCCTGCCCGCCACCGTCCCCTTCACCGGGCCCGAGACGATGGAGCGGCAGCAAGGCCAGCCCTTCCGCGCCCGGCTGGGGGCCAATGAAAGCCTGTTCGGCCCCTCTCCCCGCGCCATCGCCGCGATGACGGCGGCGGTGGAGGGGGTCTGGATGTATGCCGACCCCGAAAGCCATGACCTGAAACAGGCGCTGGCCCACCACCACGGCGTGACCCCAGCCCATATCGTGGTGGGCGGCGGGATCGACGGGTTGCTGGGTCTGCTCTGCCGGTTGACGCTGGAGCCGGGGGTGCCTGTGGTGACCTCGCTTGGGGCCTATCCGACGTTCAGTTTCCACGTGGCAGGTTTCGGCGGGGCGCTGCACCGCGTGCCCTATCGGGGCGATCATGAAGACCCGCAGGCCCTGCTTGACACCGCCCGCCAGACAGGGGCGCGGCTGATCTATCTGGCCAACCCCGACAACCCGATGGGCAGCCACCACGCAGGCGCGGTGATCGAGGCGATGGTGGCCGACCTGCCCGACCACTGCCTGCTGGTGCTGGACGAGGCCTACGCCGATCTGGCCCCCGAAGGCAGCCTGCCGCATATTCCGGCGGATCATCCGCAAGTCATCCGCCTGCGCACGTTTTCCAAAGGCTATGGCATGGCGGGCGCACGGGTCGGCTATGCCATCACCGAGCCCGGTCTGGCGCGGGCGTTTGACAAGGTGCGGGATCATTTCGGCATGGGCCGGGTGGCGCAGATCGGAGCATTGGCAGCGCTGGCTGATCAGGACTGGCTGGACCAAGTGCGCCTTCGCGTCATCGCCGCCCGCGCCCGCGTGACCGCCATTGCGGCGGCCAACGGGCTGCGCGCCCTGCCCTCGGCCACCAATTTCGTGACGGTAGATTGCGGACGCGACGGTGACCACGCCCGCGCCATCCTGCGCGAGACGGTGGCGCGGGGGGTGTTCATCCGGATGCCGGGGGTGGCCCCGCTGGACCGCTGCATCCGCATCAGCCTTGGCGACGATGCGGCGCTGGATGTGCTGGAAGAGGTGCTGCCGCAGGCCATCGCTGCGGCAGGCTGATCATTCCGCCGCGATTTCCGGCTTTGCCGAACCGATTGCCGGGGCAGGCCCGGGCGGCACCTGCGCGGAGCCAAGTTTCAGCGCGGGCGGCTCTGCCTCGGGCAGCGCGCGCAGGGGGCTGAGGGCGGCCGGTGCCTCTGCCACCGTTGCACTGGCAAGGGTGCGGCGGAACACCAGCATGTTCTGATAGGTGGTTCTGGTTCCGGTCAGGCCCGCGCGTTCGTCGCAGGGCAAGGTATCGGCGCGCACATAATCCCACCCCTCGGCCCCCAGAGCGTTCATCAACTCGGTCAGGGTCAGGGCAAACCGGCCTTCGGTCGTTTTGACACCACGGAGCTTCTCGCCCCGTTTAGGTGCCGGTATGACCTTGTATTCAAAGCGCTGCATGATGGCTCCCGCAGAATTTCCAATGGGCAGAATAGCCGGTTTTAGCGGCAAGGGCCAAGCTTTGGGCGCACTTTTTCGGCATCACCGGCAGTCACGCCACATACACCATATCTGGTTGGGTCTGCCAGTCAAAGCACACTAAATGGTGGGTGCGCCACCGGGTGTGTCGGAAAGCAGCTTCTGCACAGCGGCGTCCAGCGCGTCAGCGGTGCCTGTTTCCTCGGCATCGGGGGCAAGGCTGCGGGCGGCCTGCAGGTGTTGCCGCAGGGTCATCGCAAGTCTGCGCGCGTCAGGGCACAAG
The DNA here is from genome assembly GCF_030656345.1 of Pseudotabrizicola sp. Lineage (GTDB taxonomy): Bacteria > Pseudomonadota > Alphaproteobacteria > Rhodobacterales > Rhodobacteraceae > Pseudotabrizicola. The sequence continues at coordinate 338,995 of NZ_JAUSNR010000010.1, forward strand.
GGGGATCGGCACAGGGCCAGCACAATTTCGGCCATTCCCAGATGCGCGGCGGCAGAGGGCAGGACCAGCGCTTCGGTCTGCGCCTCTTGCGCGCGGAGCAGCTGGCGGTAGCTGAGGTCAGCGTCCCCGGCATCCTCGGGCAGCGGCAGCCAGGCTTGTGCGAGGGCCGCCCAAAGGGTTGCCCGTTCGGTCGCGGTGGTTTGCGGGGCCTCGATCATCGTCCGCAGCTTGGCGACAGACCGCGCCCGCAGGTCGCGCGCGGGTTTGCCGGTCAGAACCTGTGCCTTGGCGCGCAAGGCCCGGCCCAGAAGCAGCGCCACCTCTGGCGTGTTCGGCAGGCGTTCCAGCGCGGCAATCGCGCGGTTCAGCGGCGCAAGACAGGCCGGCGGGTTCAGCGCCAGCCCCATCCGCACATCGCCCCGCGCCCGCGCCAGAAGCGAGGCATCGTCACGGCCAAGGGCCGCGCGAATGCGGCCCGGCAATGTCACAGCCCCAGTTTCTGCGCCACCATGGCATTCACGACAGCAGGGTTGGCCTTGCCGCCGGTGGCTTTGAGCACCTGTCCGGTGAACCAGCCTGCCAGCTTTGCATTGAGTTTGGCCTTTTCCACCTGTTCCGGGTTGGCGGCGATAAGGGCGTCAAGCGCGCGTTCGATCTCTCCGGTATCGGTCACGGCCTTCATGCCGTGTTTTGCGGCCTGCTCGGCAGGGTCGCCGCCTTCGGTCCACAGGATTTCAAACAGGTCCTTGGCCATTTTGCCGGTGATCTCGCCCTTGGCCAGCAGGTCCAGCATGCCACCAAGCTGCGCGGCAGAAACCGGGCTGTCGGCAATCGCAAGGCCAACCTTGTTCAGACGGCCAAACAGCTCGTTGATGACCCAGTTGGCAGCGGTCTTGCCGTCGCGCCCCTGCGCGACCGTCTCGAAGAACCCGGCGGAATCCAGATCGGCGGTCAGCACATTGGCGTCGTAATCGGTCAGGCCAAAATCACCCATGAAGCGGGCTTTCTTGGCGTCGGGCAACTCAGGCATCGATGCCGCAATGTCATCGACCCAGGCCTGTTCAATCTCCAGCGGCAAAAGGTCGGGGTCGGGGAAGTAGCGGTAGTCGAACGCCTCTTCCTTGGACCGCATCGAGCGGGTTTCGTTGCGGTCAGGGTCATACAGCCGGGTTTCCTGATCGACCTTGCCGCCGTCTTCCAGAATCGCAATCTGCCGCCGCGCCTCGACATCAATGGCCAGTTGGATGAACCGCATCGAGTTCATGTTCTTGATCTCGCAGCGGGTGCCCAGATGCGAGAAATCCTGCGTGGCCTGATACTTTTCATACTGGCCGGGGCGGCACACGCTTACGTTCACGTCTGCCCGCAGGTTGCCGTTCTGCATGTTGCCGTCGCAGGTGCCCAAGTAGCGCAGGATCTGGCGCAGCTTGGCGACATAGGCCGCCGCTTCCTCTGGCCCGCGTATATCGGGGCGGCTGACGATTTCCATCAGCGCGACGCCGGTGCGGTTCAGGTCAACAAAAGACATCGCCGGGTCCATGTCATGAATCGACTTGCCCGCGTCCTGTTCAAGGTGGATGCGTTCAATCCGCACCAGACGGGCCACACCGGGCGACAGTTCCACCAGCACTTCGCCTTCACCGACGATGGGGTGATAGAGCTGGCTGATCTGATAGCCCTGCGGCAGGTCGGGGTAGAAATAATTCTTGCGGTCAAAGGCCGAGAACAGGTTGATCTGCGCCTTCAGCCCCAGCCCGGTGCGCACCGCCTGTTCAACACAGAAATCGTTGATCACCGGCAGCATGCCCGGCATGGCGGCATCGACGAAGGCGACGTTGGAGTTCGGCTCTGCCCCGAATGTGGTGGAGGCCCCGGAAAACAGCTTGGCGTTGGACGCAACCTGCGCATGGATTTCCATTCCGATGACAAGTTCCCAATCGTGCTTTGCCCCGGCAATCACCTTGGGCGTCGGCGCGGTATAGGTCAGGTCCAGCATGGCGAACTCCTTCACAGCCCCCTCCATGGGGCGTTTGCCCCGTGTTTAGGCGGCGAAGCGCCGTGGAGCAAGGGGTGGTGCGGGCGGATTGACGCCGATCAGCCGGGGCCGGGGTTGCCGCCCCCCGGTCAGACGGCTTAACGCCACAGGGCCGTGCACAAAGGTGCGGTGCTGCCCATGGTCCTATTGATGCGTTTCCCAATCTCGCTTGTTGTCGTTTCGGCCCTTGCTCTTGCCGGCTGTGTGGCCGGGGCCACCGGAAAGGATACAGGCGACCAGCCGGCAATGCGCTGGGACCACCGGCCCGAGGCGGCGACATGGACCCAGACCTCGATGAACATGATTGCCGCCAATGATGCGGTTCTTGCGGCCAAGGTGCCTGCCGATATCGAAGGCTGGTGCCCCGGCTATGATGACGCGACGATGACCGAACGCCGGGCGTTCTGGGCGGGCCTTCTGTCCGCGACCGCCAAGCATGAAAGCACGTGGAACCCCAAAGCCTCGGGCGGGGGCGGGCGCTATATCGGCTTGATGCAGATCTCGCCGCAGACTGCGCGCGCTTATGGGTGTGCCGCCACCAACCCGTCGGACCTGAAGAACGGCGAGGCCAATCTGGCCTGCGCGATCCGGATCATGTCGAAACAGGTCGGACGTGACGGGGTGGTCGCGGGCGGCGGCAACAAGGGTATCGGGCGTGACTGGGGGCCGTTCCGGTCGGCTGCGAAACGGTCAGACATCGCCGGTTGGACCAAGTCACAATCCTATTGCACAAGCTGAGCGTCTTGTCGGGGCCTCCCTCAGGTTCTATGTCACTACAATGTTCGAACGTCTCCTCTCCGGCCTTCTGGCCCCCGTCCCCGCGCGCCTGCCAGAGCCGGATGCGCAGCTTGCCCTTGCGGCGCTGATGGTGCGCGTTGCGCGGTCTGACGGCATTTATGCCGATGACGAGATCGCGCAGATCGACCGGGTGCTTGCCTGTCTGCATGGTCTGTCGCCCTTTGCCGCCGCCGACCTGCGCGCGCGGGCCGAGGTGCTGGAGGCCGAAGCCCCCGACACCGTGCGCTTTACCCGCGCCATCAAGGCCGCCACCGCACAGGAAGACCGCGCAGGTCTGTTGCAGGCGCTGTGGTCGGTTGCGCTGTCCGATGGCGCGCGCGATGCCGAGGAAGACCGGCTGTTGCGGCTGGTGACCAATCTGCTGGGTCTGACGGATGTTGACTCGGCCCTGGCGCGGCAGCGGGCGGCCAAGGCGTGATCGCCTCACTCGGCATGTATGACCTGCCACCGATGATGGCAGCAAATGATGCGCTGTGGTCCCTGATCCGCGACGGCGCACGGGCGCGCGGGATCGCGGTGCCGGATGCACTGACGCGCGGCGATGGGGCCTATTGGCCGGCGTGGCAGTCGCCTGATCTGCTGCTGTCCCAGACCTGTGGCCTGCCGTTCCGGGCAAAGCTGCACCCCCATGTCACGCTGATCGGCACGCCTGACTATGGGGTGGAAGGTTGCCCGCCCGGGTTTTACCGCTCTGTCCTGATTGCCCGCGAAGATAACCCGCGCGCCTCTGAGCCGGATTTCGCACCCGCGCGGCTGGCGATCAACGAGCCTTTGTCGCAATCGGGCTGGGCGGCGGTGTATCAGCACTTTCACGATCTGGGCCTCAGCGTGGCACCCACTCTCCAGACCGGAGGGCATCGGGCCAGCGCTTTGGCGGTGGCCGAGGGACGGGCCGACTTTGCCGCTGTGGATGCCGTGACATGGGCGCTTTTGACCCGGCACACCGATGTCACCCGCAGCCTGCGCGTCTTTGGCCAGACCGCGCCGACGCCGGGCCTGCCCCTGATCACCGCGCAAGTGGCACAGGCCGCTGCGTTGTTCGACTGTGTGGCAGAGGCGATTGCGGCGCTTGATGACGATCAGCGACACACGCTGTGCTTGCATGGGCTGGTCCGTATTCCCGCAAACGCCTACCTTGCCCTGCCCGTCCCGCCCCCGCCTGCCCAATTTGGCGGCACTGTCTGACCAAAGCAGCGGCAAATGCCGCAGGGTTTGTCAGAAAGGGCGTTGCAATGGCGCGGAACTTGCGCCCTATTTGATCAACCTTAATTCCAAGCGAGGCCCAGTGACCGCTGCCCCCCTGCCCCCCAGTCCGGCCATGCAAGACACTCCGGTGATTGATATCCATGGCCTGCACAAAGCCTATGGCTCGCTGGAGGTGCTCAAGGGCGTCGATCTGACAGCCCCCCGCGGCCATGTGATCAGCCTGATCGGATCATCGGGTTCGGGCAAATCCACCCTGCTGCGCTGCTGCAACCTGCTGGAGGACAGCCAGCAAGGCGAGATCCGGTTTGAAGGCGAATCCGTACGCTGGAAGGGTCAAGGGCTGAACCGCCACCCGGCAGACCGGGCGCAGGTCACCCGCATCCGCACCAACCTGTCGATGGTGTTCCAGCAGTTCAACCTGTGGTCCCACATGACCATTCTGCAAAACGTGATGGAGGCCCCCATCACCGTTCTGAAACGCAATCCGGCCGAGGTGGAAGCCAAGGCGCGCGAATATCTGGCCAAGGTCGGCATCGCCGACAAGGCCGATGCCTGGCCTGCGATGCTGTCGGGTGGCCAGCAACAGCGCGCCGCCATCGCGCGGGCGCTGTGCATGGAACCGCGCGCGCTGCTGTTTGACGAGCCGACCTCTGCGCTGGACCCGGAGCTGGAGCAAGAGGTGGTCCGCGTGATCAAGGCGCTGGCCGAAGAAGGGCGCACGATGATTCTGGTGACGCATGACATGAAGCTTGCCGCCGATTGTTCAGACCACGTCATTTTCCTGCATCAGGGGCTGATTGCCGAACAGGGGCCACCCTCGGCACTGTTCACAAACCCGCAAACCACCCGCTTGCGTGGCTTTCTTTCTGCCACAGCCTGAGGTTACACTTGAACCATAACAACAGCTTACCAATGGGGAGACACATATGAAAAAGCTGCTGATCGCAACCGCGCTTGTCGCGCTGACGGCGGGAGGTGCCCTTGCACAACAAACCGTCCGCATGGGGACCGAAGGGGCCTATCCGCCCTTCAACTTCATCAATGACAACGGCCAGGTTGACGGGTTTGAACGCGAGCTGGGCGACGAGCTGTGCGCCCGCGCCGAGCTGACCTGTGAATGGGTCACGACCGACTGGGATTCGATCATCCCGAACCTGCAGTCCGGCAACTATGACACCATCATCGCCGGGATGAACATCAACGAGGAACGGTCCAAGGTGATCTCGTTCACCCAGAACTACACCCCACCGGCCCCGTCGGCCTATGTCGGGCTGACGGCAGATGTTGATATTGAAGGCGGCGTGATTGCGGCGCAGGTCAACACCATCCAGTCCGGCTATCTGGCATCCACCAGCGCCACCTTGCTGGAATTCGCGACCCCGGATGAAACGGTCGCTGCCGTGCGCAACGGCGAGGCAGATGCGGTGTTTGCCGACAAGGACTATCTGGCACCCATCGTGGCCGAATCAGGCGACGCGCTGGTGTTTGTCGGCGAAGACGTGGTGCTGGGTGGCGGTGTCGGCATGGGCCTGCGCCAGTCGGACACCGAGCTGCGCGGCAAGTTTGATGCCGCCATCACCTCGATGAAGGAAGACGGCACGCTGAACACCCTGATCACCAAGTGGTTCGGCGACGACGCGGACGTATTCTGATGACAATGCCCCCGCGCTTTTGCGGTGCGGGGGCAAATCCCCATGTTTGAAATCTGCGCTGATCCCAAATCGCTGGAAGGCCTGACATGGCTGTCGTGCTACCTGACCTCAGGCAAGCACATGAACATGTATTGGGCCTTTGGCACCGTGCTGTTGTTGCTGGCGGTCACCGCACCCATTGCCATGCTGTTCGGCTTTGTCGGGGCGATGGCGGCGCGCAGCCAGTTCTTTGTGCTGCGCCTGATCGGCAAGGGCTATACCGGCATGGTGCGCGGTGTGCCCGATATCGTGTTTTTCCTGTTCTTCGTCATCGCGCTGGATCAGGGCATCGAATACCTGATGCATATTGTCCGCTGCCCGGACTGGACCGACCCTGTGCGCAACGGGCTGGAATTCCGGGTCTGCCCGCAGGCGAAGGTGCCGCTGAATTCCGCGCCGCAGGTGGTGCATCAGTTTTACGGCTTCATGCTGGCGGTGCTGACATTCGCGCTGGTGTTCGGGGCCTTTGCCGCCAACGTGCTTTATGGGGCCATGCAGGCGGTGCCGCGCGCGCAGCTGGAGACCGCCGAGGCCTATGGCCTGTCGCCCGCGCAGGTGTTCCGCCGGGTTCTGGTGCCGCAGATGTGGGTCTATGCCCTGCCCGGGCTGTCGAACCTGTGGCTGATCCTGATCAAGGCGACGCCCTTGCTGTTCCTGCTGGGCGTGCAGGATATCGTCTATTGGGCGCGCGAGTTGGGCAGCGCCAAAACGCAGGCCTTTGACTATCCGCACCCCGACTGGCGGCTGTACTACTTCCTTGCGCTTCTGGTGTTCTACCTCGCCTTCACCCGTGTGTCTGAAATCGTGCTGAACCGGGTGTCGGCCCGTCTGTCCAAGGGGCAGGCCACCGCAGCGGGCGAAGCGATGCGGAAGGCCGGCATATGACCTGTTGGGAAACAATCGGGGCCTATGCCTTCCGCTCGCTCGGCTACGGTGAACGCCTGCTGCCGCGCACCGATTTCACCCTGTGCCAGCAGTTCACGCTGATCGGGTCGGGGATGATCTGGAATGTGTATTTCGGCGTGGTGGCGCTGGCGTTCGGGTTCCTTCTGGCCAATGCCATCGCATTCGCCAAGGCATCGCACAGCCCCTTGGTGCGCAAGCCTGCGGAATGGTTCATCTTTCTGTTCCGCGGATCGCCTTTGTTCATCCAGTTCTTTCTGGCCTATGAGGCGCTGCAGATGCTGCCCCGCGCCGGGATCGACGTGTTCGGCATCACGGTGCAGACCGCATGGACGACGAAAGCCTGGGCCGGGGCGCTGTTTGTGCTGTTCCTCAACACCGCCGCCTATTCGGCCGAGATTTTCCACGGCGCGCTGCGGTCGATCCCCAAGGGCGATCTGGAGGCGGCCGACGCCTATGGCCTGTCAGGTTTTGCCAAATTCCGCCGCATTCAATGGCCGACCATGCTGCGGCTGGCATGGCCCGCCTATACCAATGAGGCGATCTTTCTGTTCCATTCCACCACGCTGGTGTTTTTCTCAGGCTTTCCGGCGTTTCAGCAACGGGGGGATGCGCTGTATTACGCCAGCTATTTTGCAGACAAAACCTTTAACCCCTTTGTGTCATATCCGATCGTGGCCGGTTACTTCATCCTGCTGACATTGCTGTTGATCTGGCTGTTCAGCGCCATCAACACCCGGCTTAACCGGCATTTGCCATCTAATATGGGGGGTAAAATTCGCTTGCGTCCTCAGGTGATCAGATAGTAGCGTCTATTTGATCAAATTATTCGGGCACCCGTCCGGACCCGTGCCCTGCACGGGAGGAAAGATCACAAACCAAGGATGGAACAAGGGCCGCGCCCGGTGCTAGGCCCCGACCAACAATCATGATGAAGGACTACCTGCGTAAACACCCGCAAGTGCGCACGATCCGCGTCGCCGCCGCCGACCTGAACGGTCAGGCCCGTGGCAAACGGATCCCCTCCCGCTATGCCGACAAGGCGGTCAAGGAAGGCACCCGTTTCCCGTTCTCGATCCTGTCGCTGGATATCTGGGGCGAAGATATTGACGACAGCCCGATGGTCTTTGAACAGGGCGATCAGGATGGCGTGCTCAAACCCACCGAACGCGGCTTCATGCCGATGCCATGGCTGGAGGCACCAACCGCGCTGCTGCCAATCTGGATGTTCCGCGAAAACGGCACCCCCTATGACGGCGACCCCCGCCACGCGCTGAATGCGGTGGTCAAGCAATACAAGAAGCGCGGGCTGACCCCCGTGGTGGCGATGGAGCTGGAGTTTTTCCTGATCGACGATTCCGGCAAGACGCTGCAAGTGCCGTCCTCGCCCCGGTCGGGCAAGCGCCGCAAGGCGGCGGAAACCATGTCGATCCGGGCGCTAGACGCGTTTGATACGTTCTTCACCGACCTGTACGACGCGTGTGAGGCGATGGACATTCCCGCCGATACCAGCACATCCGAAACCGGCCTCGGCCAGTTCGAAGTGAACCTGATGCATTGCGACGACGCCCTGCGCGCCGCCGATGATGCGTGGTTGTTCAAGCTGCTGGTAAAGGGTCTGGCGCGCCGCCATGGCTTTGCCGCCAGCTTCATGGCCAAACCCTATGCCGAGTATTCCGGATCGGGCCTGCACACGCATTTTTCCGTGCTGGATGCCAATGGCGACAATATCTTTGACTCTGGCGGGCCCAAGGGCACGGCGGCGCTGAAGCAGGCGGTTGCCGGCTGTCTGGCCGCGATGTCCGATTCCACGCTGGTCTTTGCGCCGCATGAAAACAGCTATGAACGTCTGGTGCCCGACAAGCACGCCCCCACCGCGATCTGCTGGGGCTATGAAAACCGCACCGCAGCTGTGCGTATTCCGGCAGGCAACCCGGCAGCGCGGCGGATCGAACACCGCGTCGCGGGCGGCGATGTGAACCCGTATCTGATGCTGGCCACCATCCTTGGTGCCGCGCTGATGGGGATGGAGGACGAGATGGAGCCGCCATCGCCTGTCAGCGGCAACGCCTATGCGATGGAACTGCCGCAGATTCCCGCCACATGGGAAGCGGCGATTGATGCGTTTGAGAACAGCGATATGCTGTCGCGGTTCCTGCCCAAAGAGCTGATCCGCAATTTCGTGCTGACCAAGCGGCAGGAAATGCACTACATCGCGGAACTGACCCCGGAAGAGCGGATCGAGCTTTATCTCGATACGGTCTGACGCCAGACCTTCCGCGCCCCCTTGACCTGACAGGGGGGCGCGGCACAAAGCTTTCACACCCTTAACTTCGGACAGGTCATGCTGATCGGCATTCTGCAAACCGGGCTCGCCCCCGATGCTCTGGCCCCCGCCATGGGCGATTACCCTGACATGTTCGCCCGCCTGCTGGACGGGCACGGCTTTGCCTTCCGCACCTTTCCGGTGGTCAACGGGGTGTTTCCGGGTGGCGTGCACGACTGCGACGGCTGGCTGATCACCGGGTCCAAACACGGGGCCTATGAGGATCATCCGTGGATACCCCCGCTGGAAGATTTCATCAGGCAAGCCTTTGCCGCCCGCGTGCCGGTGGTGGGCATCTGCTTTGGCCATCAGATCATCGCGCAGGCGATGGGGGGCCGCGTTGAGAAATATGCCGGTGGCTGGTCGGTCGGCCCCACCGAGTATGATTTTGACGGTCAGACCCTGACCCTGAACGCCTGGCATCAGGATCAGGTGGTCAAACGCCCCGAAGGTGCCACGGTGATTGCCAGCAACGGATTCTGCGAAAACGCCGCGCTTTTGTATGACGACCGGGCGCTGACCATTCAGGCGCATCCCGAGTTTCAGGCCGATTTTGTCGACGGGCTGATGAAAACCCGTGCCATCGGCGTGGTGCCCGACCCGCTGTTGCAGACAGCCGCGACAAAACTGGGTACACCCTTGGACGATACCTCTGTCGCCGCCAGGATCGCGGCCTTTTTCAAAGCGCCCCGGACCTGACGTCCGGGGGCAAACACACGGACCAACCCCATGTCCAAATGGACCGAAAAACTGCCCGAAGCCGCGCGTGACTTTATCGGCGACCGCCGCGTGGATGAGGTGGAATGCATCATCGGCGATATCGCCGGGGTCGCACGGGGCAAAGCCATGCCCGCCGCCAAATTCGCCACTCAGAAAAGCTATTTCCTGCCGAATTCGATCTTTTTGCAGACGATCACCGGCGAATGGGCGGACAACCCGTTCGACGCCTTCACCGAACCCGACATGATCCTTGAGCCGGACTTCACCACCGCCACTGCCGCGCCGTGGACGGCAGATGTGACCTTGCAGGTGATCCACGACGCCAAGGATCAGAACGGCGTGCTGATCCCCTATGCGCCGCGCAATGTGCTGCGCCGGATTGTCGATCTCTATGCCGAACAGGGCTGGCAGGCCGTGGTCGCGCCGGAAATGGAATTCTTCCTGACCGCCCGCAACATTGACCCCAACATGCCGGTGTTGCCGCCCATGGGCCGCTCTGGCAGGCGCGCGGCGGGCAAGCAGGCATATTCGATGTCGGCGGTCGATGAATATGGCAAGGTGATCGACGACATCTATGATTTCGCCGAAGCCCAGGGGCTGGAGATTGACGGGATTTTGCAGGAAGGCGGCGCGGGTCAGATCGAGCTGAACCTCGCCCATGGCGATCCGGTGCGGCTGGCCGATGATGTGTTCTTCTTCAAACGCCTGATCCGCGAAGCCGCCCTGCGCCATGATTGCTTTGCCACCTTCATGGCGAAGCCGATTGCAGGCGAACCGGGGTCGGCGATGCACATCCACACCTCGGTGGTGGACAGCAAATCCGGCAAGAACATCTTTTCCGGCCCCAAGGGGGTGGAGACAGAGGCATTTCTGCACTTCATCGGCGGCTTGCAGAACCATCTGGGTGCGGGCATCGCGCTGCTGGCGCCTTATGTGAACAGCTATCGCCGCTATGTCCCCGACTTTGCCGCCCCGATCAATCTGGAATGGGGCCGCGACAACCGCACCACCGGCTTGCGGGTGCCGATCTCGACCCCCGGCGGGCGCCGGGTCGAAAACCGGCTGCCGGGGATGGATTGCAACCCATACCTTGGCATCGCAGCCACCCTCGCCTGCGGCTACCTTGGCCTGATGGAAAAACGCAATCCCCGGCCGGAGTTCATCGGATCAGCCTACATCGACAGTGACGAGATTCCGGTCAACATGGGCGATGCGCTGGATCTGCTGGATGAGGATGCAGCGCTGAAAGCGGTGCTTGGCGACGGGTTCTGCAAGGTCTACGATTCCGTCAAGCGCAACGAATACAAAGAGTTCCTGCAGGTGATCAGCCCGTGGGAGCGTGAACACCTGCTGCTGAACGTATGAACCTTTTGCACGCCAACGACCGGGCTGGGGAGTATCCGCCGTCTTATTACGCGGCGACCGCCACGCCGCTGGACCCCTTCCCCACGCTGCAGGGCCAGACCCGCGCCGATGTCTGCATCATCGGTGGCGGCTATACCGGGTTGTCGGCGGCGCTGCATCTGGCGCAGGCGGGGCTGGACGTGGTGCTGCTGGAGGCGCACCGGATGGGTTTTGGCGCCTCAGGCCGCAACGGCGGGCAGGTCGGCTCCGGCCAGCGGCAGGATCAGGACTGGCTTGAGGCAGCCGTGGGTCGTGAAGATGCGCACCGGCTGTGGGACATGGGCGAAGACGCCAAGACGCTGGTGCGTGGGCTGATCGACCGCCACGCGATGCCGGTCACCTTCCACCCCGGCATCGCCCACGCCTGCCGCTCTGCCGCCGAAGTGCACCACGCCCATGCCTATGCCGAGAAACTGGCGCGCGATTATGGTTACACCCAGATCGAGCCGCTGGACCGCGAAGAAATGCGCGCCATCATCGGATCAGACGCCTATCACGGCGGCGATCTGGATAGGGGCGCGGGCCATCTGCACCCGCTGAACTTCGCGCTTGGGCTGGCAAAAGCCGCAGCCGATGCGGGCGCGCGGCTGTTTGAGCGTGCAGAAGTGCATCACCTCACCCACGGCGACAAGCCGGTGGTGCAAACCGCCAGCGGGCAGGTCACTTGCGACCATGTGATCCTCGCGGGCAACGGCTATCTGGGCGGGCTGGACCGCAAGGTGGCGGCCCGCGTCATGCCGATCAACAATTTCATTCTGGCGACCGAGCCTTTGGGCGACCGCGCCGCCGGTATTCTGTCGCGCCCGATTGCCGTGGCCGATACCAAATTCGTCGTCAACTACTGGCGGCTGTCGGAAGATAACCGGCTGCTGTTCGGCGGGGGCGAAAGCTATGGCTACCGCTTTCCAGATGTCGCGCGCACGGTGATGAAACCGATGCTTGAGGTCTATCCACAGCTGCGCGATGTGCGGGTCGATTATGCCTGGGGTGGCACGCTGGCCATCACCATGAACCGGATGCCCTGCTTTGCAAAGGTCGCGCCGAATGTGCTGTCGGCGTCGGGCTATTCCGGGCACGGCGTGGCGATGGCGACGCTGGCGGGCAAGATGATGGCACAGGCCGTGCAGGGACAGGCTGGCGGCTTTGACCTGATGGCGCGCCTGCCACAACGCCGCTTTCCGGGGGGGGCAGCCCTGCGCTGGCCCCTGCTGGTCGCCGCGATGACATGGTATTCGCTGCGCGACCGGCTGGGCATATAGGCAAACCGCCGCCACGTCATGGATTTGTCACTGGCTTTGAGGGCTGCCAAAGATTAAGCAATGCTTAAACTGACTTTAAGGATTGCCACATGGCGCATGACGGCCAGACCCTGCCCCCGAACGTTTACGACGCCGAACCGATCCCCGACGCCGCCCGCGCCGAGATTGACCGGCTGTTAAGCTCGGGCGATCTGTTCCGCTATACCGCTGCCAAGGATTCGCCGGTCAGCCTGCTGGAACAGGAATTTGCCGATCTGCTGGGCAGCCGCTATGCGCTGGCGGTATCGTCCTGTTCCGCTGCCCTTTTCCTGTCGCTCAAGGCGCTGGACCTGCCACGCGGGGCACGCGTTCTGATCCCTGCCTTCACCTTTGCCGCCGTCCCCTCTGCCGTGGTCCACGCCGATTGCGTGCCGGTGCTGGTCGAGGTTGGCGACAGCTACCGCATTGATATGGATGACTTCGCCGCCAAACTGCCGGGGGCTGCGGCGGTGCTGGTCAGCCATATGCGCGGCCACACGTCTGACATGGATGCGATCATGGCGTTGTGTGATGCCGCAGGCATCCCGGTGATCGAGGATGCGGCGCACTCGCTGGGCACGCTCTGGGCCGGGCGCAATATTGGCACCATCGGCAAGGTGGGCTGCTTCAGCTTTCAGTCCTACAAGATGGTGAACGCAGGCGAAGGCGGGATCATGGTCACCGACGATCCGGAAATCGCGGCGCGGGCGGTGATCATGTCGGGCGCCTATGAGGAGAACTGGAAAAAGCACCCCGGTTTTCAGAACAGCTACTGCGACTGGCAGAACAAGCTGCCGCTGTATAACTTGCGGATGCAGAACCTGTCGGCGGCGGTGATCCGGCCACAGCTGCCGCTGATCGCCCGGCGGGTGGCGGACGGGCGGTGCAATCATGATCATGTGGCAGCGGCGCTGAACGCTTGCGGGCTGCTGCAGGTGCCCCCTGCCCTGCCACCCGAACTGCGCGCCCCGGATTCGATCCAGTTCACGCTGGTGAGCGGATGGACCGATGCACAGGCGCTGCGGTTTCAGGTCGAGGCGAAGGCGCGCGGCGTGTCGGTGCAAATCTTTGGCCTGTCCGAGGGGAATGCGCGTGCGTTCTGGAACTGGCAGTTTCTCGGCGATGCGCCCGACCTGCCGCTGACCCGCGCCATGCTGATGCGGGCCTGCGATGTGCGGCTGCCCGCCCGGCTGACGCTGCCGGAACTGGACTACATCGCCGACGCCTTGACCGATGCTGCACGGGCCGCTCATCCGGCGTGACCGCCGTCTTCGCTCCGAAGCCCGCCACAGCTCAGCGATGACAGCCGTCAGGCTGGAAGAGCGACGCGTCAGGACAGATGCAGATCCGGCCCCAGCCAGGGCCAGAGGCTGACGGCAGGCGTCACGATCGAGGCACCGATCAGGCGGCGCAGATCCTGCGCTACCCGCTCCGGCACATCTCCCATCACCCCGGCGCGGGCGGACAGTGAAATGCTGCGGGCAAGCGGCGCGCCGGGCAGCGGCAGCACCTCGACCTCACCCAGAAACCGGGCGGCGTGGTGCAGCGCCAGCGGGGTCAGGATTGTCCAGCCCGCACCCTGTGCCACCAGCGCCAGAATGGCGTGATAGCTGTCGAGTTCAAACCGGACCTGCGGGCGTTGGTTGGCGCGGGCCAGATGGCCGGCGATCTGACGGCCCATCAGATGGCGGGCGGAATAGAGGATCAGCGGCACCTCGGCACTGGATTTCGGGCCTGCCGTCTTGGGCCGCACCGCGACAAAGGGTTCGGTCAGGATCGGATGCACCTCGCGCCAGCCGGCGTCAGACCCCTCAGACCCCAGCTCCGCCGCGACCGCCAGATCCAGCGCCCGCGCTTCCAGCTTATCCAGCAGCCGGTGGCTGGCCCCGGTTTCCAACAAAAAGCGGCAGTCGGTCATGTCCTGCGCGAGGCCGGACAGCAGGGCGGGGGTCACTTCGGCATCGAAATCTTCGATCATCCCCAGTCGCAGGGTGCTGAGCCGGGCCATGTCGGCGCGGGCAAGGTCGGCGCGGGCTTCGGCTTCGGTGTTCAGGATCACCTGCGCATGGCGGCGGAACAGGTGGCCCCCCGGGGTCAGCACAAAGGGGCGGGCGGTGCGGTCGAACAGGACCGCGCCCAGCGTGGCCTCTGTCGACGCAAGCTGCTGGCTGACCGCCGGGGGCGACACGCCCAGCCGCCGGGCGGCGGCTGAAATCGTGCCTTCTTCCGCGACGGCCAGAAAGACCTCTATCCCCCACAGGGTGACGCGGGTCTGCGGATCGGCCATGATGGCTTACAGCTTGGAGAGTTTCTTTTGCAGCTCGGCCAGCTGCTTCTTGATCTGGGCCAGATCCTCGGCGCTGGTGGCGTCCTCCTTGTCCGGCTCGGGGCCAGAGCCGGACCAGCCCGGAACACCGCTCATCATCGTCTTCATGAAGGCTTCCTGCTGCTTGCGCATCAGATCGAACCCCGGCATTGCGGCCATCGGGTTCGGCAGCACGCCAAGGTTGCCCATCATCTTGGACTGGCCTTCGCGCAGCATCTCGAAGCTGGCGGCGAGGAATTGCGGCACCACCGAATGGACGTTGGTGGTGTAGCTGCGGACCAGGTCGGTCAGCACGGCAATGGGCAGGACGTTTTCGCCCTTGGATTCATGCTCGGCCACGATCTGCAGCAAGTACTGGCGGGTCAGGTCGTCGCCGGACTTTAGGTCGACGATCTGAACCTCGCGGCCTGCGCGGATGAAGCCTGCGATATCCTCCAGGGTCACGTAATCGGAGGTCTCGGTGTTGTACAGGCGGCGGCTGGCGTAGCGTTTGATCAGCAGCGGCTTGTCGGTGTCGGCCATGGCCACCCTCCCCTTCGGTTGTGCACGTGCAGAGAAGCTTATCAGGCCCCGGACAAAAGGGAAGCCTGACTGGTGGGCCTGACGGGGGCAGCCGGGCTTCCCCCTGTGTTACAGAGGGCGATAGTGTTTTAATTCAATGGCTTGGATTTTTCGTTTTGGTGAAAAATTAACGAATGGCGGGATGGTGGAGGGTGCGCAGGAGACAAGCCCCCGCCGCGGCGCGGCTCCTCGCGGGATCCCTCGGGACGGAGAATGCTGCAGGGCGCAGCTTGTGCCGCCTTCGGGACAAGCAAAAAGGCGGGCCCCGGAGGACCCGCCTTTCGCCGATTTGCGCCGAGGGAGGAGGAGAGCGCAAATCAGCAGTGATCAAACACGATCCGAACTGGCACAACACAAGTAACCCGGTCCGACAGGCCGGATCAGGCCCTGATGATCACTTGGCAGCGGTGGAGGTGGCTTTTTTGGCGGCAACGGTCACGTCGTTGGTCGCTTTTTTCACGGCGGCGGTCGCGTCTTCCGACATGTCCTTGCCGGCAGCCAGCATCAGCTCGACGGTTTCCATCTGCACTTTTTTCGCAACTTCTGCGAAAGCGGCCAGATTTTCAGCAGCCATTTCAGCCGCAGCCGATGCAAAATCGGTGACCGATTTGGTGTAATCGGTCGGTTCGGTTTTGGCTTTGGACACGTCGCTCATTTTGGCGATGGTGTCTTTGGTCCATTTGGCGGTGATTTCGGTCGACTTTTCAGCAGCTTCCAGAGCCACTTTCGACATTTTTTCGGCCAGAGCAGCCTGAGTCTTGAACGCGTTCTGCATCGCGGACGAGTCAACCGGGAAGGAAGCCATCATGTCCTGCATCACTTTTGCGAAATCCGGGGTCTTGGTCATAGGTCTTCTCCTGCTTGGCCGGAGGGTCCGACCTGTTTTCCATGAACGCAATATAGATGCTGCACTGCAGCATTTCAACCATTTTTCTGCAATGCAGCATTTATTCCGGAAGGCAAGGCCTAACCCCTTGGCGCTTAATCATTTCCCGCAATCACCGTTGCCGTTACGTAAGTTCCCGGGGCGTCACACAGCACCGGATTGGTGGAATCGCCCGGAATTCTGGCGGGAATCATCTTGCCTGATCTGCCCTTCAGCCAGTCATTCCAGCGCGGCCACCAGCTGCCTTTGTTAAAGCTGGTCGTGGCCTTCCACTCTTCGGGCACGCCTTCAACGGGCGCGTCAGAGGTGTAATGGCCGTATTTGTCCTTTGACGGAGGATTGATGATCCCGGCGATATGGCCGGATTCCGACAGGATGAAGGTTTTGTCCTTCGACCCCATCTGTTTGATGCTGTTGAAGCTGCCGCGCCAATGCGCGATGTGATCGGTCTCGCAGGCAATGGCGCAGAGCGGCACCTTGACGCCGGACAGGCTGACCGGCTCGCCAAATACCGGGAAGGTGCCGCGCGCAAAGCCGTTGCCCTGGCACAGGCCCCGCAGGTATTCGACTGCCATGGTGGCCGGCAGGTTGGTGCCATCGCCATTCCAGAACAACAGATCAAAGGCGGGCGGCGCTTCGCCCATCATGTAGCTTTTGATCGCCGGTTGATAGATCAGATCGTTGGAGCGCAAAAAGCTGAAGGTGCGGCCCATGAAGAATTTCGACAAGATGCCATCGCGCGCTGATTGCCGCTCGATGCCATCGACGAAATCATCTTCCAGAAACACGCCCACTTCGCCCGGATCAGAGAAATCGGCGAGGGTGGTGAAGAAGCTGGCGGATTTAACCGAAGTATCGCCCACCCGGTCCAGATGCGCCAGCGTCAGGCCCAGCGTGGTGCCCGCGATGCAATAGCCGACCGCGTTGATCTGCTTCTGTTCGGTGATCCGCCGCACCTCTGCCATGGCGCGCAAAAACCCGTCGCGGATGTAGTCGTCCATGCTGACATCGGCATAGGACGCGTCGGGGTTGACCCAGGATACGACAAACAAGGTGTACCCCTGATTGACGATCCATTTGATCAACGAATTGGCGGGCTTCATATCCATGATGTAGAATTTGTTGATCCACGGCGGGAAGATCAGCAAGGGCGTCGCATGCACCTTTTCGGTGGTGGGCGCGTATTGGATCAGCTCCATCATCCGGTTGCGGTAGACAACAGAGCCCGGCGTGGTGGCGATGTTCTGGCCGACGTGAAACGCCGCCGGATCGGCCAGCGTGACCAGCACGTCGCCATTGTTCGCCTCGATGTCACGGACAAGGTTCTCCAAGCCCTGCACCAGACTTTCGCCATCGGTCGCCACGGCCTTTTCCAGCGCATCGGGATTGGTGCCCAGAAAGTTGGTGGGTGAGAACATGTCGATGATCTGCTTGGTGAAGTATTCGACCCGGCGACGGTCTGTCGGTTCCAGCTTTTCCAGATCGCCGATGGCATTGGTCATCGCCTCGGCGTTCATCAGATATTGCTGTTTGATGTAGTTGAAGGCCGGGTGAGTCTCCCACAGCGGGTTGGAGAATCGGCGGTCTTTCGGGGTGGGATCGGCGGGGGCCTTCAACTCGCCCGACAAAAGCGCCTGCTGGGCATCGACATAATGCTTTAAACTTTTGCCCCAGAAACTGATCTGCTGTTCCAGGATCTTGGACGGATTTTGCATCATTTCGGCCACATAAGCGGCCGCAGCCTTCATATACACCTCATTCGAGGGGCCGGAGAGTGCATTATCGGCCTGTTTGCGATGCGCCAATGCGGCGAGCAGACGTTGAGAAAGTTCCTCCACCCGTGCCAGATTGGCTTGCATTCTCTGCAACTTTAGTCCCGCGTCGCTGTCGTCAGTTGTCATGATACCAAATCCCCCCTAACCTGCCCACGTGCAGCATAACGTCGCCGGACTGGGGGGGAAAGCGACGAATTGCCGGGGCACCATGGCCCGGAATGGAGATGCAGATGAAATACATGACCACTTACGACATGATGGAAACCGCGCGCAACACCAATGCCTGGATGGGGGCAACCGCGCGGGCGATGGCATCCTATCCGGTGTTTGCGTTGTCGATGAACCCGATGCTGCCGCTGATGGCCGCCTGGGGTGAGGTGACGGAACGGACGTTCGACCGCATGGTCGCCAAGCCCGACTGGGGCATCCGCTCGATCGTCGGGGCCGATGGCACCGACCATCTGGTCGATGTGGTCCCGGTGGTGGAACGGCCCTTTGGCAGCCTGATGAAATTCGACGTGCGTCGGCGGGAGCCGATGAAGCGCCGGGTGCTGATGGTGGCGCCGATGTCAGGGCACTATGCCACGCTGCTGCGCTCTACCGTGCTGTCGCTGCTGCCCGACTGTGATGTCTATATCACCGACTGGCACAATGCGCGCGACATTCCGGTCAGCGCCGGCAAGTTCGATATTGAGGATTATACGCTGTATCTGGCCGAATTCATGCGCGAGCTTGGGTCGGATATCCATGTGATCGCGGTCTGTCAGCCGGTGCCGCTGGCGCTGGCCGCCACCGCCTATCTGGCGGCGGAAGACCCCAGCGCGCAGCCGCGCAGCCTGACGCTGATCGGCGGGCCGGTCGACCCGGATGCCGCCGCGACCGAGGTGACCGATTTCGGCCGCCGGGTGACGATGGGCCAGCTGGAACAGCTGGCGATCCAGCGCGTCGGCTTCAAGTTCAAGGGCGCGGGGCGGCTGGTCTATCCGGGGCTGTTGCAGTTGCAGAGCTTTATCTCGATGAACGGCGAGCGGCATTCCAAGGCGTTCAGCGAACAGATCATGCGGGTCGCGCGCGGCGAAGCGTCGGATCACGACGGGCACAACCGGTTCTACGATGAATATCTGGCCGTGATGGACATGACGGCGGAATTTTATCTTTCGACAGTGGAGCGGATCTTCAAGAACCGTGAAATTGCGAAGAACGAATTCGTGGTTGCCGGTCGCAAGGTGGATTTCGGCGCGATCACCGATGTGGCGGTCAAGATCGTCGAAGGGGCCAATGATGATATTTCCGCGCCCGGACAGTGCCTTGCGGCGCTGGACCTGCTGACCAACCTGCCCGACAACAAGAAGGCAGCACACCTGGAACCCGGCGCGGGGCATTACGGGATTTTTGCAGGCAAGTCCTGGCGGCTGAACATCCGGCCGCTGGTGCTGGCCTTCATCGACGCAAATTCCGACGCGCCGAAGACGGCCAAGGAAAAGACCCCTGCTGCAAAGCCGGACCAAGGGGAAAACGTGATCAACCTCGCGTCAGCGTAGGATCATCGGACCGGAGAGAAAGCCCTCGATCGCCGTGGTCACGGCATCGGGGGCCTCCAGCATCGGCAGGTGGCCTGCCTCCTCAATCCGTTTCAACACCGACGACGGCATCAGGTCACGCGCGAATTCCTGACGGCGTAGCGGCAACAGGGTGTCATGGATGCCGGTCAACAGCAGCGCGGGCACGGTGGCGCGGCGCAGGGTGCGTTGCTGATCCGGGCGGCGTTGCAGGGCGCGGCACTGGCGCAGATAGACCCCTTCGCCCAGCCCCAGCGCCATATCCTGCAGCAGCGCCAGCACTGCATCACGGTCCGGCGTATCGGCAAGGGCGTTGGCGGGCACATCCTCGGCCATCGCGGCCTTGATCCGGCCCGATTGCGCGGCGACCATCCGCGACTCTCGCTGTGCGGCCATCTGCGGTGCCTCGGCCAGCGGGTCGGTGGCGATCAGCACGATATGGGTCACCCGGTCAGGCGCACGGCGCAGGATATCAAGCGCCACAACCCCGCCCAGACCATGGCCGACCAGCGCAAAGCGTGGCGGGGCGTGGCGCAAGGCATCCTCGCTCATCTTCTCGACCGAATCCTGCACCGGCAGATAGATCTGTGCGGGATGACATGTGCCAAGGGCCACAACCTGCGGCAGGAAGGCGCGGGCGTCCTGCATCAACCCGGGGATGAAAAGGATGGGGTCCGGCATCAAGCTGCCCTGGTCCGGAAGAAGACAGATATGTTCGAATGTGGCAAGCGATGGCGGGAAGTTAACAAAATTTTAACCGAAAATATTGGAAAATGACAATCGCTGAAGATCATTCCGACACCCGGTTCAGAATATCAGTGATCGCCTGCGGGATCATCGCCAGACAGTCGGGGGTGGAAAAGCGGTGGTCTGTGCCCTTGACCAAAGTCAGCCGCAGATCGGGGCTGGTGGCGTGATCCAGCAGCCGCACTGCCACCGAGGGCGGCACATCGGTATCAGCTGTGCCTTGCAACAGCCTGACCGGAAACGGCAAATCCAAATCGTCGCGCAGGACCAGACGGCTGCGGCCCTCCTCAATCAACCGGCGCGTGATGATATAGGGCTGATCGGCGTAGTCTGAGGGCAACTCGACCCGGCCCGCAGTTTCCAGCGTCTGGCGCTGTGCATCGGAAAACCCGGCCCACATGCTGTCTTCGGTAAAATCCGGCGCGGCGGCGATGCCGACCAGACCAGCCACGCGCTGCGGCATGGCGCGCGCCAGCAACAGCGCGATCCAGCCGCCCATGGAAGATCCGACGAGGATCTGCGGCCCGGCGGTCAGGGTGGTGATGGCGGCCAGAGCATCTTCAAACCAGTCACCAATCGCGCCATCCAGAACATCGCCCGAAGACTGGCCGTGGCCCGAATAGTCAAACCGCAGGAAGGCGCGGCCCTGCTGTGCCGCCCAGTCCTGCAAAAACAGCGCTTTGGTCCCGGTCATATCGGATTTGAACCCGCCGAGGAACACCACACCCGGCCCCTGCCCTGCCATCCGGTGAAAGGCGATGCGCCGGTCCTGCGGGGTGGTCAGAAATTGCGGCTGTGTCATGGCGTCCCCCTGTCCCCGCCCTTCTACGCGAGGGGCGTTGACTTTGCCAAGCGCGGCGGGCAGAAACGCGCCCGATATAACCCGCAACCGGGCGTTTCGTAGGCGCCAAAACGACGAGGAGGCCGATATGGCACCGATTTCTCTGACCTTTCCCGATGGCAATGTGCGTGAGTTTGACGCGGGCGTGACGCCTGCCGAAGTGGCGGCATCTATCGCGCCCAGCCTCGCCAAGGCCGCGATTTCGGCGCAGGTCGATGGCCAGCACTGGGATCTGGCGTGGCCGATCCCGGGTGATGCGAAACTGGCGATCAACACGCTGAAGGATGATGCAGCGGCGCTGGAACTGATCCGCCACGATTGCGCGCATATCATGGCGCGCGCGGTGCAGGAGATCTGGCCCGATGTAAAGGTTACCATCGGCCCGGTGCGCGATTACGGCTGGTTTTACGATTTTGACCGGGCCGAGCCATTCACGCCCGACGATCTGGGCCAGATTGAAGCGAAGATGAAGCAGATTATCAACGCCCGCGAGCCGGTGAAGACCGAGCTGTGGGACCGCGCCCGCGCCCGCGCCTATTATGAAGAGCGCGGCGAGCCGTTCAAGCTGGAGCTGCTGGACCGGATTCCGGCGGGTGAAGACATCCGCATGTACTGGCATGGGCCGTGGCAGGATCTGTGCCGGGGGCCGCATCTGCAACACACGGGGCAAGTGCCTGCCGATGGCTTCAAGCTGACCCATGTGGCGGGGGCGTACTGGCTGGGCGATTCCACGCGCCCGATGCTGCAGCGCATCTACGGTGTGGCGTTCCGCAACCGCGACGACCTGAAAGCCCATATGACCATGCTGGAAGAGGCCGCCAAACGCGACCACCGCAAGCTGGGGCGTGAGATGGGCCTGTTCCACATGCAGGAAGAAGCACCGGGCCAGATCTTCTGGCACCCGAACGGCTGGAACATCTATGTCGCCTTGCAGGATTACATGCGCCGCAGGCAGCGGGCCGATGGCTATGTCGAGGTGAACACGCCGCAGGTGGTAAACCGCAAGCTGTGGGAAGCCTCGGGTCACTGGGAGAACTATCAGGAAAACATGTTCATCGTTGAAGTTGACGAGGAACATGCCCGCGAAAAGACGGTGAACGCGCTCAAACCCATGAACTGCCCCTGCCATGTGCAGATCTTCAACGTCGGCCTGAAAAGCTATCGTGATCTGCCGATCCGGATGGCGGAGTTCGGGTCTTGTGCCCGCTATGAACCCTCGGGTGCGCTGCATGGCATCATGCGGGTGCGCGGGTTCACGCAGGATGACGCGCATATCTTCTGCACACTGGCACAGGTGGAGGAAGAGTCGAAGAAGTTCATCCAGCTGCTGGCGCGGGTCTATTCGGACCTTGGCTTTGACAAATGGCGGGTGAAGCTGTCGACGCGGCCGGAAAAGCGGGTCGGGTCTGATGAGATCTGGGACAAGATGGAAGAGGCGCTGGCCAATGCCTGCCGCGCGGCTGGTTATGAGTTCGAACTGTTCCCCGGCGAAGGCGCGTTCTATGCGCCCAAGCTGGAATTCGTGCTGACCGACGCGATTGGCCGTGACTGGCAGTGCGGCACCCTGCAGTTGGACCCGAACCTGCCCGAACGGCTGGATGCGGCCTATATTGGCGAAGACGGCGCGAAACACCGGCCCTTTATGCTGCACCGCGCGGTTCTGGGCAGTTTTGAGCGGTTCATCGGCATTCTGATCGAGAACTTTGCCGGCAAGCTGCCGTTCTGGCTTGCCCCGCGTCAGGTGGTGGTGGCGTCGATCGTGTCGGACGCCGACCCCTTTGTCGAAGAGGTGGTGACGGCGCTGACGCTGGCGGGCATCCGGGCCGAGGCTGACATGCGCAACGAAAAGATCAACTACAAGGTGCGTGAGCATTCGGTGGGTAAGGTGCCGGTCATCCTCGCCATCGGGATGAAGGAAGTGGAAGAGCGCACGGTTTCGGTGCGGCGCCTTGGAGAGACCCAGACCCGCGTGGCGGCGCTGGATGCGCTGGTGGCAGAGCTGAAGGCCGAGGCGTTGCCGCCCGATCTGCGCTGAGGCGATTGCGGGTGATCACAGACCAGGGGGCTTCGCGCCCCCCGGACCCCCGCGGGATATTTTCAGACCGAAAATAAGGGCCAGGAAGGTCGGCCCGATCTTGCCAGATGCATGGGCCCTTTAAGGCGACCCGGTCGTGTGCGGACGTTGTGGTAGTCCCCTTGCCGCTGATGGGGGGCCGGGTGGATCGGTTTTTGGCGGGTCGGTGGGTGCGCAAACTGCGCAGAAAACTGCCGACGGACCAGAAAACCTGCCCCCGGGGCAATGTTGCGGAAGATGAAACCGCGAAACCTCTTGATTTTAAGCGAAAGTGAGTCATCCTTGGGTCAAGTGATGACAGACTTTCTGACCGCCTCGCAGACCGAAGGCCGTAGAATCTGGCGGAACGGCTTGCGGCAATTCCGCTGCGAGGTGAGTTGAGAGGAGAGACGGCATGCCCACCGGCACAGTGAAATGGTTCAATGCAACCAAGGGGTTCGGCTTTATCGCACCCGATGATGGCGGCAAGGACATCTTCGTTCATATTTCTGCGGTTGAACGCGCCGGGCTGCAAGGCCTGAACGACAACCAGAAGATTGCCTATGAACTGCAGTCGGGCCGTGATGGCCGGGAATCGGCCAGCGACCTGCGGCTCCTTTGACTGTCGGCCTGTGAAGACACGGGCCTTTTCAGGACTGATTCGACAAACCAAACGGTCCGCTGTGCGGGCCGTTTGGCATTTCGGGCGGCGTCAGCCGGTGGTCAGCGCATCAATGGTGGCCTGATCCCAGCCCAGATACCATTTGCCACCCGCATCAATTACCGGGCGTTTCATCACGGCGGGTTGGCTGCTGATCTGTGCCTCGGGGTCTGACGCCTTAAGAAAATCGCTGAACCCCCGGTAGGTGGTCGAGGTCTTGTTGATGATCCGGTCACCGAATTCGGTGACAATCTTGTCGATCTCGGCTTCATTCAGCGGATCTTTGCGCACGTCGCGGAAGGTGACGGGGTGGCCTGCGGCCTCCAGCGTCTTGATCGCCTTTTTGCAGGTGTCGCAGGTGGAAATGCCGTACAGGATCATTGGGGGCCTCATAAGATCTGGTCTGGGGGATGTGTAACCCGGCGTGGCGCGCGCGGCCACCCCCCTGCGCTTTCAGCCGAGCAGTGCGCGGGTGATCGTCACCCCAGCCCAAGCGGAAAACGCGGTCAGCACGGTGCCCCAAAGCGTATCGGTGATCACCATCGACCAGTGCCAGTCGCGCAAAATGGCATAGCTGGTGAATTCATAGGTGCCGTAAGCCATGGCCCCGATGATCGCGGCGGGCAGGATCAACGGCGCGCCGTCGCGCAGGGCGGGCAGGCTGACCAGATACAAAAGACCCGCAACATAGGCCGCATAGAACAGCCCGGCGGGCGCATAGCGGATCGGTTCAGCCATCAGCGCGCCGATGTGGCGGGTAAACAACGGCTTCATCACCAGCGTCAGCATGATCGCATCGACGATCAGAAACACCAGCGCGGTGGACAGATAGAGGGTCACAAGTTGCATCGGAAACTCCCTTTTCCACGATGATAGGTCGCAGAAGAGAAAGGTCACGCTTTGCTTTGCAGGGCTGTGGCAAAGCTGCCTCAGCCGGGGCGGCGACCCTGGCACCGGCAGGGCGCACGGCGCGGAGGGACCGGGATGCCGGGGGAGCCTCTCGCCGAAGTGGTGCGCCAATGCGCAGCAATCGCGACGCTGACGCCGCGATTGCTGCTGAGCCCTGCGTTGTGCAACACCGCCTGTTGGCGGTGCGCCTACCAGTTACGCTCGAACCGCGATCGCAGGTAAATCGCCGCAGCATTCATCATCACAAGAAAGCCCAGCAGAACCAGAATGGCGGCAGAGGTCCGGCTGGCAAAGCCGCGTTCCGGGCTGTCGGCCCAGATGAAGATCTGGGTTGGCAGGGCGGTCGATGCGTCAAACGGGCTTGAGGGTGCGGCCGTGACGAAAGCGTTCATGCCGATCAGCAGCAGCGGTGCGGTTTCCCCCAGCGCCTGCGCCAGCCCGATGATCGTGCCGGTCATGATACCCGGCATGGCGAGCGGCAGAACGTGATGGAACACGACCT
Source organism: Pseudotabrizicola sp. (assembly GCF_030656345.1). Taxonomy (GTDB): domain Bacteria; phylum Pseudomonadota; class Alphaproteobacteria; order Rhodobacterales; family Rhodobacteraceae; genus Pseudotabrizicola. The sequence continues at coordinate 364,175 of NZ_JAUSNR010000010.1, forward strand.
GCTGCTTGGAGGCACCCACGCCAAGGGCTGCCTCGCGGATCGACGGCGGCACGGCCTTGAGGGCGGCGCGCGTGGCGATGATGATGGTGGGCAGCGTCATCAGCGCCAGCACCAGACCCCCGACCAGCGGAACCGACCGGCCCATCCCCAAGGCCCCCACAAACACCGCAAGCCCCAGCAGACCGAACACAACAGACGGCACAGCCGCAAGATTGTTGATGTTGACCTCGATAAAATCGCTGATCTTGTTCTTGGGGGCGAATTCCTCAAGATAGATCGCGGCACCGATTCCGATCGGGAATGACAGGACAAAGCAGGTCAGCAGCGCCCAGAAGGACCCCATGATCGCCCCGCGCAGACCGGCAAGCTCTGGGAAGCGGGAATCTGCGTTGTTGATCAGCGCAGTGTTGAGCGGCTTGGTCACCCGGTTGTCGGCGATCATCCGGTCAAAGATTGCAATCTCATCATCCTTGAGGCGACGGAACTGCTCGGGCGTTTCGCGGTCGATCAGGCCTTTGGCCAGTTGGTCGAACGCGTCGGATGTCGGCACGTTCAGCTTGACTGTCTGCCCCATAAGCCCCGGTTCAGCGACGATCCGGTCGCGCGCGGTGAATTGCGCCGCATTCGACAGAACGCCAACGGCCTTGCGCTGCTCATCTGCGGCCAGACCGGGCAGCGAGGCCGCGACCGAGGCCTGCATCAGCCCACGATAATCGGATCGTGCAAGGTTGTCAGGGTTGATGAACTCGGGGCTGAAGGTCACGTCCAGTGTGACGTGGGTCTGGGTGAAGGCATGTCGCCCGGTCAGCACCAGCGAGCCGATCAGAATGGCAAGCATGGCAAAGGCAAAGCCGATGGCACCAAGGCCGATGTATTTCAGCCTGGCCTCAGACCGGTTGCGCTTTTTGACGAGTGCGCTGCTGGCAGACGAGGTCAGGTTGATCTTGCCGGACGGAGAGGCGGCGGACGCGGAGGTTGTATCGGTCATTTCCTGATCCTCAATCGTAGACTTCGCGGTACTTGCGCACGATGCGCAGTGCCAGAACGTTGATCCCCAGCGTCACGATGAACAACATCATGCCGAGCGCGAAGGCTGCGAGGGTTTTAGGGTTGTCGAAGGAACTGTCGCCGATCAACAGCGTCACGATCTGCACGGTTACCGTGGTGACCGAATCGAGCGGGTTGATCGTCATCTTGGCGATCAGGCCCGCTGCCATCACCACAATCATCGTCTCACCAATGGCCCGGCTGACCGCCAGAAGCACACCACCCACAATGCCCGGAATGGCCGCCGGAAACAGGACCTTGGTGACCGTTTCGGCACGGGTGGCACCCAGCGCCAGCGAGCCATCGCGCAAAGAGCGCGGCACAGCCGACAGCGCGTCATCGGCAAAGGACGAGATGAACGGGATCAGCATGACCCCCATGACAATCCCCGCCGCCATCGCGGTATTGGGGGCAATGGGAAGGCCCGACCATTCGCCAAAGCCGCGCAGGGCGGGTGCAATGGTCAGCACGGCGAAGAACCCGTACACAACCGTCGGGATTCCGGCCAGAACTTCCAGCACCGGCTTGGCAATCTTGCGAAATGTCGGCGAAGCGAATTCGTTCAGATAGATCGCCGACAACAGGCCCACAGGCGTTGCGATGAACAGGGCGACAGTGGAAATCACCAGCGTACCCAGCAGAACCGGCAACCATCCGAAGGCACCCGCAGCCGCAATCTGGTCGGCCCGCAGCGGGATCTGCGGTTCCCACTTGGTGCCGAACAGGAATTCGTACCAGGGCACCAGGGTGAAAAAGTGATAGGTCTCGAACATCAGCGAGGCGATGATGCCGACGGTTGTAAAGATCGCGACCGTCGAGCAAAAGATCATCAGCCCCGACACAATGCCTTCGGCACCCTGACGGGCGCGAAAATCCGGCGCAACCCGGCGCCATGAGAAAAAGGCAAGCCCGCCCGCGATGGCCAGCGTCAGCACCACCATTAGGGTCGACGCCGTTGAACGCAGCGCGGTCATCCGCTCGGCCGCTTCGATTTTCCACGGATCGGGGGTTCCGAACATCCGCCCGCCGGCAATCTGTTTGATTTCTGACAGGATCAGCTGCACGCCGCCCGTATCAAGGCCATCGGTCACGCCGACAGGCAGACCCGCCATCGTCATGCGATCGATCACATTGCCTTGCAGCATCTGCCAAAGCAGCAGGAACACAAGCGTCGGAACCAGCACCATCAGCGCCGCATAAAGCCCGTGAAACCCTGCAAGGGAATGCAGCCGGAAGCCCTTGGCGCGCAACTGGTTCGCCGCCGCGCGGTTCAGCATGTAGCCAAACACGACGACGACAAAAAGAATAAGAAATGCAAGCGATGTCATGGTCGCTCCGGACTCTGGGTTTCATGGGCCGACATGGAAGAACGTGCCGCCCGGAGGCTCCGGGCGGCACGCTAGGTCAGAGCAGGATCACTGGGTCACAGGTGCCATGTTGACGGCACCGGTCACGCTGGCCTGATACTCTTTCATGTTGGCTTCCGGCAGCGGGGTCATGCCGCGCTCGGCCAGATAGCCACCAGCCTGCAGGGCGGCATCCGACATGTATTCGTCGATGAATTCCTGAAGGTTCGGGATCACGCCGCGGTGGGCGTTCTTGACGTAGAAGTACAGCGGACGCGACACTTCGTAGTCGTAGGCGGCGATGGTGTCGAAGTTTGGCTCGATGCCGTCGAACTTCACGCCTTTCAGCTTGTCGTTGTTCTCATACAGGAACGAATAGCCGAAGATGCCCATTGCGTTCGGGTTGGCTTCAATTTGCTGAACGATCAGGTTGTCATTTTCGCCGGCTTCGATGAACGGGCCATCGGTGCGCATGCGCGAGCAGTTTTCGGTGACCCAGGCCGAGTCAAAGCCGCCGGCTTTCACGAAGTCCAGCTGCTTGCAACCTTTGTGCATCGCGATTTCGACCCAGGCGTCGCGGGTGCCCGAGGTGGGTGGCGGGCCATAAACGGTGATCGGGGTGGCCGGGAACGCCGGGTTCACTTCGCTCCACATCGTGTACGGGTTGTCTTTCCACTCGCCGTCAACCGGAACCTGAGCAGCTAGAGCCATATACATTTCGCCCAGCGTCATATCCCAGTCAAAGGTGTTGGCGCGCGAGACTGACATCGACAGGCCGTCGTTGCCGATCAGGGCTTCGGAGATATCGGTCACGCCGTTCGAGACGCACAGATCGTATTCCGACTTTTTGATGGCGCGCGAAGCGCCGGTGATGTCGGGATGGGCTTCGCCGATGCCGCCGCAGAAGGCCTGAAAGCCGCCGCCGGTGCCGACCGATTCAACGATCGGAGCCGGAGCGCCGGTCTGGTTGGCGAATTCTTCGGCCACAGCCTGCGAATAAGGGAACACGGTCGACGAGCCGGTGACGCGGATCTGGTCGCGGGCAGAAGCGACGGTCGCGGAAGCGGCGATCAGCGCAAGCCCGAAACGGTGATGTGAGTGAGTTTCATGTGACTCTCCTGAATGTCTCGTGGCCCTTCTAGATGGCCTGACCCGGCCATAGGGTGACTGCGTGACATTCATATTTCGGTATTGTGAAACTACGGTGACAGTCTCTGTCCGGTGGTCTTGCAAAGCCGCCCGGATGCGGCAGCGCTTGTCCCGGAACCGTCCAGGCGGCCCGGCGGCGTCCGGCGATCCGTCCAGCCGGGTCGGAAAGCCCCCCTGAAACGCAACGGTGTGACCGGCAATGACGCATGCGCCCCGAGTCAGGACGGCGGCTCGCCCAGCGTATGCTCGACCCAAAGTTTTTGCACGGCGACCATCGCCACAATCGTCAGGGGGGCGGCCAGGATCAACCCGGCCACGCCAAAGATCAGGGTCAGAACAACCTGCACCGCGATCAGCAGCGCCGGTGCAAGGTTGACTGCCCGTTGCTGGATCAGCGGCGTCAGGATTTCGCCCTCTATGGTCTGGATCACGATATAGCCGCCCAGCACGATCGCCCCGGTCACCGCGCCCTCGGCAAAGCCCACCGCCACGATGGGCACCGTGGCAATCAGGGGGCCGATGAAGGGCACGACAGCCAGAAGCGCCGTCAGCACCGCAAGCGCAAGCCACAGCTCGATGCCCAGAAGGAACAGCCCCAGCCCCACCGTCACCCCCAGCATCACCATCGCCACGACCTGCCCCAGAAACCACCAGCGCAGGGCCAGCGCGATGGCGGAAAGGGTTTCCTGCACCACGGGGCGCCGGGCCGGCGGCACCAGAATGACGGCGCCCCTGCGATACAGCCCCGGGTTTGCCACCAGAAACAGCGTGAGGATGATGATAAGGCTCAGGCTGCTGACCGCGCCGACCGCGCCCATGCCCCATGTCATGACCGTTCCGGCCAGATCGCCCATCGAACCGGCAAGGCCCGCGCTCTCTGCATCGATGTTTTCCACCACCTCCATCGCGCCCAGATCGTCCACCCAGCGGTGCAGGCGTTGTGCCAGATCGCCGACCTTGTCGCCCACCTGCCGCATTTGCCGGAACAGGCTGACGGCGGACAGACCCAACGCGCCAAGGATGAACGCGGTGATCCCCAGACAGACCCCGGTAACCGCCCAACCGCGCGGCAGGCGCGTCCAGTCCGAGACCACGCGTCCCAGCCCGTCAAGCCCCACCGCAAGCAGCACCGCGGCAAAGATCAGCAGCAGCACATTCCCCAGCAGGTAGACCAGCAGCAGCAGCCCCGCCGTCAGAAGGATCGTGTCGGTCCTGATCCGGTGACCGGGGTGCCTGTCGCGGTCCATGTCTGTGCATCCCCCTGCCACGCGCTTTTTACCGAAAGCTGACAGGTAACGCCCCGGCCCCTGCCGGGTTCCGCAGGGACCGCGCTTGTGACAGGTCGGTCGCAGGACTGCGCCGCCCGAACTGGGGCCTCAGGTGGTGCTTCTACAGCCCCGTCGCACCCGCATTCAGAATGGCATTGCGAAGACTGGCATCCCCCGCTGGCGACAGGGGGACAAGGGGAAGGCGCACATGGTCGCCCATCAGACCAGAGAAGGAGAGCGCGCGTTTGACCGGGCTGGGGCTGCTTTCGATAAACATCGCAGCCGCCAGCGGCGACAGGCGTTCGTGCAGCGTCAGGGCATCTGCCCAACGCCCCTCGCTCCAGGCGGTATAAAGCGCAACCACCTCTTTGGGCGCATAGTTGGAAAGCACCGAAGTCAGCCCCACCGCACCAAGCGCAAAGAATGGCAGCGCAAGCCCGTCATCGCCGCAATGAACGGCAAGCCCGGCACCGCAGGCGGCACGCAGAGCGGTGACGCGGGCAGGATCACCGCCAGCCTCTTTGAGTGCCACGATGTTCTGATATGTCCGGGCCAGATGTGACGCGGTCTGCGCCTCGATGGCAACCCCGGTGCGACCGGGGACAGAGTACAGCATCAGATCCAGAGATGTCGCCTCGGCGACGGCTGAGAAGTGGGCGATCAGACCGTCCTGCGTCGGCTTGTTGTAATAGGGCGTGATCAGAAGCGCGCCATGCGCGCCAGCGTCAGCCGCTTTCCGGGTGGCTGCAACCGTCTTTTTCGTCACATTGCTGCCAGTTCCGGCCAGCACATAGCAAAGGTTTCCCGCACGTTTGACGGTATGGGCGATCACGGCCAGCGCTTCGTCTTCGTCCAGCGTCGCCGCTTCGCCTGTGGTGCCCACGGGCACGAGGCCGACAATCCCGGCCTCGAGCTGTTGATCGATCAGGCGGTCGTAGGCCGACCAGTCTATGCTGCCGCCTTCGGTGAACGGGGTGACAAGGGCGGTGAAAACACCGTTGAACGGGGTGGATCGGGTCATTGGATGTCCTTTCAGGATATGTCGGCGGGCGTGTAGGCACCGTTTGCCTGAGCGCAGAGCCAGCGGGCAGCCACCAGCGCACCGGCTGCATAGGCTGCCCGACTGCCCACTTTCAGGGTCAGCGAGATTTCGGCAACGCCCAGATCCAGGCGAATGGTGTTGATGCCGGGCGTGTCGCCCAGGCGGTTGATCTGCGTGGCGACGGTGCGGCCGTTTGCAGCAAGGTCCGCAATCAGGCCTTGCGTCGTGCCAGAGGCGACAGGCTTCTTGGCTATGTTGTAGGTTTCCTCGACGGTCAGATCCGCCCCGGACAGATCCGCGGCAAGCTGCAAGCCGCAGCGACGAAAGGCTTCGAACCCGAGTGTGAAGTTCGCACCGACAAGGATGGGCCTGCGCGCGCCCTCTGCCCGAAGCCGTGCGGTCTGATCGGCAGAAAAACCCGTGGTGCCGATCACGAGAGGCAAGGGGCACCCTGCCAGCGCGTCCAGCAGATCCATCGTTGCGCAAGGCGACGAAAAATCGACCAGAACATCGGCATCAAACCCGGCTGCAGCCAGTGTCGTGCCGGTCCGGCCTGAAATTGCCCCGGCCAGCGACAGATCGCGGGCAGCTGTGATCTGCGCGACCAGTTCGCGCCCGACCTTGCCACCGGCCCCAAGAACCGCGACCCGCATCAGTCGATCACGACACGGGTTTCGGACATCTCGCGCATTGCGATGCGAACGCCTTCGCGACCCAGACCCGATCGTTTGATGCCCCCGAAGGGCACATGTTCGGCGCGGAAATCAGGGCCTTCGTTCACCATGATACCGCCGACCTGAAGCCCCCGCGTCAGCTTGCGGATCGCGGCGTGATCATTGCTGAAGATCCCGGCCTGCAGCCCGTATTCGCAACTGTTTACCTCGGCCATCGCCGCATCAAGATCCGAGAAGGGCCGCAGCGCCAGAACCGGGCCAAAGGTTTCTTCGGCCACCAGCTTCATGTCCGGCAGAACCTTTGCAACAACGGTGGGAGCGATCAGATTGCCCTCGGCTGTGCCGCCGGTCAGCACCCGCGCACCCATCGCCTGTGCCTGACCAAGCCGCGCCAGAATTTCATTCTTTGCTGCCGCGTCAATCACCGGGCCCATCTGGGTGGCGCTGTCGGAAGGATCGCCAAAGTGATGCGCTGCAACCTTGGCCAGCAGCCGTTCGGTAAAGCTCTTTTCGATATCGGCGTGCAGATACAGCTTCTTGACCGCCGCACAGCTTTGACCTGCAATCTCGAAGCGATGGCCGACCGCAGTTTCGACAGCGGCATCCAAATCTGCATCTGACAAGACAAACAACGGGTCATTGCCGCCCAGTTCCATCAGGCAGCGCACCAGACCACTTGCGCGTTTCAGCGCAAGACCTGCATCCGGGCCGCCGGTAAAGGACAGCAGGTCAATCCGGGCCTGAGCCAGCGTCAGCGCAGCCTCTGCGCCTCCGTGGATGATCTGCACCAGATCCTGCGGGAAACCCGCCTCGACCGTCAGCCGGACCAGCATGTCGGCCGCCAGCGGTGCCTTTGGCGAGGGCTTCACCACCACGGCATTGCCCGCACCAATCGCTGGCCCAAGTTTGTGGCACAACAGGTTGATCGGATAGTTGAACGGCGTGATTGCGGCGACAACGCCCGTTGGCGCGTAGGTGACCACAGCCTGCCGGTCGACGCCGCCCGAGACGATGGCGCAATGCATGACTTCGCCGTCCAGAAAGGTGGCAGCGTCGCCTGACAGCCGCAGGGTATTCTGCGCCCGGCGGATTTCGTTGCGCGCCTCTGTGATGGTCTTGCCCATCTCTGCGCAAACCATCTGCGCAAGGTCCTCGGCATCACGGGCCACCAGATCAGCAAGCCGGTTCAGCAAGGCGCGGCGTTGATATGGGGCCGAGATGCGGAACTCTGCGGCGGCGGCCCGGGCGCGCGCGACCCTGACATGAATTTCGGCAGGCGGGGTGGCAGGCAATTGGCCCACCACTGCGCCGGAAAACGGGTTGCGAATGTCAAAGCAGTCTGCCTTCACGCTGCGCAGAGGGGTGGCAAGGGTCATCGGTCATCTCCTGATGTCTGGTCGGTTGCGGCCAGAATGTCCGCAACGGCAATGGGTCGGGCGGGCCATCGCGGCGCGCCGATCCCGGATGAAACGGCTTGCGGATCAATCATCCGCGCAACCCAGTCGGCGCAGAACCGGCCCTGACACGGCCCCATGGCAAAGCGCCCGTCGAGCCGGAGTTGTCTTGCCCGTGGTGCCGGTCCAAGGGCGCGCAGATCATCGACGGTGCGCCCTTCGCAGCGACACAGCACGGTGTCGCCCGGCAAGTCCGACAGGCGCGCCAGGCTGTCGCTGGCATAGATCCGCGCAAGCCGGGTCTGGGCCGCGCGCTGCCGGCCGATCTCTGGGTCCTCTGCGGGCTCCGGTCGGCCCAGCAGTTTTGCCGCCAGAGCCCGCCCCTGCCCCCGTCCGTCCGCGACTGCAGCCTGCGCCCCCAGCGCCTCCCGGCAATCACCGACACGGATCACCGGCAGCATTGCACAGGGCGGCAGGCCAATGTCATTGGACCGTATCCCGTCGTGCAGCCCGACACGATCTGCGGTGAACTGCCTGGGGCCGCGCCGGCTGTCGACGCTGATCTGCAACGCCCCATCCTGAACGCAGATCTGGCTGACATGCGCCCCCGTCAGGACCGGCACCCCGGAACGCCAAAGCCGGGACAGATAGCGGCACGCTTCGGCCAGATAGCCGGGCGGCAGGCAAAGCGACTGCAGCGGGTGCGCAAACGGCGATGCGGCCTCGATGACGGCAACGGGCGGATTGCCCAGCCTTGTCATCTCTGCCGCCAAAGCCAGCAGCAGCGGCCCTGATCCGGCCAGCAGAACCCGGCCTTCCGGCGGTTTTCCCTCGATTTTCATGCGGATCTGAAGACTGCCCACCGTTTCCACACCCGCAAGGGTCCAGCCGGGTCGGGGCTGAACCGACTCGCGCGCGCCAAGGGCAAGAACAAGCGCACGGGGGCGGAGAAGACAGGTTTTCTCTCCGCTGAGAAAAACCGTTCCGGTGTGATCAAGCCCGCCGAATTTGGTGGACGTGCTGATTGTTATCCGGCCCTTTTGTGCATTGAACGCCGTCATGACGGTCTGCCAACGTTTCTTAGGGGCACCCACAGCGATGGATTCGACGCCCGGCATCGGCTGACGAAACACCGCGCCGCCCAGTGTCGGGGCCTGATCGACCACCAGAACAGACACTCCGGCACGGGCCAGTTCGGTGGCCGCTGTCAGACCTGCGGGCCCCGCCCCGACAACAAGCACTGGAGAGTCAGACATCTGTCGCTCCGGTCTCTGAGGTCAGGTTCAGGCCAGCGCGGGCTGGCAAAAGACAGGCCTCGGTCAGGTGCCCGTTGGCGCGGATCAGGCAGCTCTGACACAGACCGATGCCACAAAAAACCGATCTGCTCTGCCCCGTGGGTCCGGTGCCAAAAGAGACGATACCGTGCCGCATCAAGGCATTGGCAACCGAGTCGCCTGCAAGAAAGGGAACCGGAACGCCATTCCACACCATCGCACCCTTCATGCCCGCACCTCTCTGGCAATCGAGAAGAATCTGTCGGGCGACAGCATGGCCAGATCGGCGGCAAGCGCCTCGGTCGGGGCAAGACCGCGGACCATACGGGCCACTTCATGACCAACCAGCGCCGACAGACAAATGCCGTCACCTTCAAACCCCGTAGCAAAGGTGATCCGCGGATCACCCGAACGGCAGCCGACGATGGGCAGGTTGTCAGAAACCGCGGCGCGGACCCCGGCAAAGGCCCGGATCACCCGACGCTCGGACAAGGCCGGAAAAGCCCCTGCCGCCCGGCGCATGAGCTGACACAAGGTGGCGAAATCGACCCGGTGCGGATCGGCATGGTTTTCACGGCTTGACCCGACCAGAAACTGCCCGGTGCGCAACGGGTCTATGACCACCGGCGGCAGGTCCAGATTGCCGCAAGTTTCTGTCTTGGCCACCAGATAGGCGGCCGCAGTCAGCGACCCCGGCAAGGCATCGACCGGCCCGCGATCTGTCACGAACAACTGCCCCGCCCGGGGCGAGATCGGCAAAAACGGAAACAGGGTTGAGGTGGAAACCCCCAAGGCAACCACCAGCTGCCCGACGCGCAAGCGCCTGTTGCCCAGATCGATGGTGACGCCGGCATCATCGGAACCGATCTCGACGATCTTTGCAGGCCAGATCGGGGTGATCGCCGGATGGTCCAGATAGGCGCGCACCGCCTTGTGGCCGGGCATATGCCCCTCTCCCGTCATTGTCACCAGACGCTCTACCTCGGGGCCAAGACCCGGAAGCGCGGCCGCCGTGCCATCGCCTGTCACACGAACCGGCCCGGCGATCTGGCGGAGTTTGTCGATCAGGGTGTCGAGTGCGGCAAGTTCTGCGGTCCCCCGGCCAAAGACAAAAGAGGGACGTGCATGAAACGCTTCGGCCAACAGGCCTTGTGCCGCGAGATCACGGGTGTAAAGCAAAGAGGCCGAGGCCAGCCGCGCGAGCGGGCCGGGTTTCTTGGATGCCACAGAAACGGCACCATCCGAGGCCCCCGACGCCGCCGCCGCCGGGCCTTCGGCGTCAATCACCGCAACGCGGAGCCCGGCTTTTGCCAGATGCCACGCCACCGAAGCACCGACTATTCCGGCACCCGCAATCGCGACATCATGGTGCAATGGGTTGGACAAGGCGGACTCCGCTTTCAGATCGGGTGGGCACCAAAGCGGTGACGCAGGCACCCGTTTCAAAAAGGCTAGCCCGGTTTGTCAGCACGCACGATGCAAAATCACGCAGCGTAGTTACAAATTAAATTGGATCAATGCAGGTATAGCTTCGGGTATGGCGAGTAAATTACGGCGCTCTGCAAAATAATTTATATGATGACCCGGCAATCTTGTATTGATCGGCGACCGGAAACACGGTGGTCTGTTCCTCACGGTCCAATACAAAACAAAAGACCGCGCGGCATCTGCGGCGTTCCGGATCGGAACCACGCATCGCGCCAACAAGGAGGATGATGACAATGACGGCTTTCCTGAAACGACTGGCGACGGGGGTCGCCGCCACGGCGATCGCACTGGGTGCCAGCTTTGGCACCGCACAGGCGCAGCAAGCATCCAAGGTCGATGAAATCCGCGACCGGGGTGTGCTGCGTATTGCGGGTATCCTGAACGAAGACCCCTATTTCTCGAAAGATCCGCGCACCGGCGAATGGCGTGGGTTTGTGGTGGAAATGGGCAATGACATGGCAGCAGAGCTGGGTGTCACGCTGGAGGTTGTCGAATCCAGCTGGGCGAATTCCATCCTTGATGTGCAGTCGAACAAGGTCGATCTGGCCTTTGCCCTGACCGCGCTGCCCAAACGCGCCCTGTCGGTGGAGTTTTCGGCCCCGACCTATTACAACAGCTTTGTCATCATCTCGCCGAATGCCGAGCTGAAAGGCAAGACCTGGGCAGAATTGAACGATCCGGCTGTCACCATTGCCGTGGATATGGGGTCGTCTCAGGACCAGATCACCAAGGCCTATCTGGCCAGGGCGAACATCCTGCGCTTCAAGACCCGCGACGAGGCGGTTCTGGCGGTCACCACCGGCAAGGCGGACGCGATCATCAACACCGTCTTCAACGGTATGGTGATGACCAAGAAAAACGCGCAGATCGGTGCGGTCTATGTGCCGACCCCGATCCTGTCCTCGCCCTCGGTCATCGGCATGAGCCATGAGACGGACGATGTGTTCCGGGGCTTTGTTTCGGCCTGGGCCGATTACAACCGCCGGGTGGGGAACAATCAGACCTGGATTCTCAAAGGCCTTGAGCCCTTTGACATCACGATAGACGACCTGCCCGAAGGCTTTGACATCAACGGCTGAGCAGGGCTGTGCGGGCCGCAAGGCCCGCGCCCACCGAAAACAGGGAGGAGACAGGCCGAATGTACAACTGGGATTTCTATACGGTCCTGCAATCCTTTGATCTTTTCGTCCACGGGATCTGGATCACGTTCCTTTATACGGTGGGCTCGGTTGCACTGGGTGTGATCATTGGCCTTGCGGCCTGTTTCGCGCGCCTGTCCCGCTTTGCGCTGCTGCGCATAACCGCGCGCAGCTATCAGGAACTGTTTCGCTGCACACCGCTGCTGGTGCAGATCCTGTGGGCCTATTACGCGCTGCCGATGCTGCTGGGGGTCAGCATCTCGAACACCACCGCCGGATTGCTGACTTTGTCGCTGTATGTCGGGTCGTTTTATGCCGAAATCTTTCGCGGCGGCATCAATGCCATCGACAAGGGCCAACGCGAAGCCGCTGCGGCAATCGGCATGTCCGGCGCGCAGGCCATGCGCCGGATCGTTCTGCCACAGGCGGTCAAGAAAATGCTGCCTGCGTTCATCAACCAGTCCGTGATCCAGGTAAAGAACACCTCGCTGCTCTATGCGATTTCGGTTGCCGAACTGACCTATATGACTGCGGTGGTGAACTCTGAGACCTACCGCCCGCTGGAGGCCTATTCGCTGGCGGCAATCATGTATTTCGTGATGCTGTTCCCGCTGACGCAGATTGCAGACCATTTCGAACGCCGTATGCGGCGCAGCGACTGACACGGGAGAACACAGATGACAGATACCGTCCCCGCAATCGCCACACGCGGCCTGACCAAATCCTTTGGCACACTCGAAGTGCTCAAGGGCATCAACCTGACCCTGATGCCCGGCGAAGTGCTGGGCCTGATCGGCCCGTCCGGATCTGGAAAATCCACGCTGATCCGCTGTCTGAACATGATGGAAACGCCGACCACGGGCAGCGTTCTGTTCCGGGGCCGCGAGGTCACCGGCCGGTTTCGCGGAACCGGCAGCAAGATCGGCATGGGCGAGTTGCGCCGCAATGTCGGCATGGTGTTCCAGCATTTCAACCTGTTTCCGCATCTGAGCGTGATCGACAACATCACCGAGGGCCCGCGCACCGTGCTGCGGCAATCGCGGCCAGAGGCCGAGGCAGTGGGCATGGATCTGCTGGAGCAGGTGGGACTGGCGGATAAGGCAAAGGCCTATCCGGCGCATCTGTCTGGCGGGCAAAAACAACGCGTCGCCATCGCCCGCGCCCTTGCCATGAAACCGGCCGTTCTGCTGCTCGACGAAGTCACCTCTGCGCTTGACCCCGAACTGGTGGGTGAGGTTCTGACGGTCATCAGGCGCCTTGCCGATACAGGGATGACAATGGTTCTGGTCACCCATGAAATGGGCTTTGCTGCCGATATTGCCAGCCGGGTCATTTTCATGGAGCAAGGCAGCATCGCAGAAGAGGGCAGCCCCGAAGACATTCTGCGCAACCCGAAATCCGACCGGCTGCGTGGCTTTCTTTCGCGCTTTCATGGATGAAGCCGACCCAATGAACACTCCTTTTCCGGTGCTGATCCTCGGTGCGGGCCGCATGGCAAACCGCATCGGGCACATGCTTGCGCAAAGCACACGATTTGCCCCGGTCATCGGGACGCGTGGGGGCGATGCCGCGCCAGCAGATGACACGCTGCCACGACTGCCCCCGCTGACCGGCACGTTGCCTGACCTCCTCACAAGCGCGCTGCGGGGACAGCGCGCGGTCATTCTGGCAGATCCGTCACTGCCAGCCTCTGACGTCGCGCGCGCGGCCATCAGTGCCGGGTGCCACTACCTTGATATTTCCGAAAATGCAGCCTCGGGCGCAGGCGTGGCCGCCCTTGGGGACGCCGCGCGCGCGGCCGGGGTGACGCTCGCGCCCGGGTGCGGACTTGCACCGGGGTTCGTGACCGCCCTGGCCGCCGAGGCGCTGGAGTCCGCGGCGCCGGATGAAGACATCACGGTGTTTGTCGGCGTCTTGCCCGCCCGCCCGGAAAACCGTCTGGGCTATGCCAACATCTGGGGCATCGAAGGCCTGATCAGCGAATACTCCACGCCCTGTCTTGCCCTGCGCAACGGCCGCCTGATCGAAGTGAGGCCGCTTTGTGAACCCGAGGCGATTTCCCTCGACGGCACGGCATTCGAAGCCTTCACCACAGCCGGAAGTCTGGACGCACTGGCACGATCGCATCAGGGCCGTGTTGGTGGTCTTGTCTTCAAGACATTGCGCTATCCCGGCCATCTCGACTATGTCCGCTTTTTGCTGGAGGATATGGGACTGGCAAAACGGCTTTATCTGTTTCGCAGCCTGCTCTCGACCGCGATGCCGCATGTTGAAGATGACCGGGTACTGATTTGCATCCGCCGCCGTTCAGGCAATACTGAAAGCTCCCGCACGTTGACACTTGCCGCCCGGCCTGATGCCAAAGGCACGCTTGTCAGCGCGGTATCGACTGCGACGGCAGCGCATGTCTGCGCCACGCTGGATCTGATCGCTCAGGGCCGGACCGGAGGCGGCTTTGTCGCCCCCGGCGCAATTGCGCTAAAGGCCTTGCAGATGTCGGCTTTCCTCGATCACTTGGACCCTGTGAATGCGGCAGTCCAGCCCGATGACCTGCACAGAGGACGACATGGAGCGAAACAGCCGGAGAACCAGCAAAACGCCGAAAAGTGCAACAGTCCCATCCGATGAGAAGCGGCCAAAGATCGATATTTCGCTGCTTCAGACGTTTCACCTTGTGGCGCGCACCGGATCATTCTCGGCGGCCTCACGTGAGCTGAATATCTCTTACCAGTCAGCGGCCAACCATGTGCGCCGACTGGAACAGATTTATGGTGCGCGCCTGATCGAAGCCGAAAAAGGTTCGCGCCAGATCACACTGACGCCTCAGGGCCGCGCTCTGCATGCATCGCTTGGCGAGGAACTGGAAACCATTCTTTCCCGGATATCCGTGCTGTTGCATGACGTCAGATCCGTTCTGCGCGTCGGGGTGCCCCAGGCATTGTTCCATCATTTTTTCCCCGGCATCCTGCAGGATTTCCGTGCCGTATCGTCCGAAATTGAGCTGGCCTTTTTCGAGCGCGATACAACTCTGGAAAAGATGATGATGGAAGGTGCGCTTGATGCAGCGGTCAGCGAGCGGAGCTTCAGCCATCCTGCGATCACACAACATCTTCTGGGCACGTACAGACTGGCTCTTGTGTGGCCAAAAGCATGGGACATTCCCGAAACCGCCCCCGAACTGAGCGCGTTCCGAGAACGGCCCTTTATTTCCTACGAAAGCGGGCAGATCGTCAGAGAGCGCGCGTTCGACCACCTGACGCGGGAAATGGGCGCCCCGCCAAGACTGGCGACTTCAGCGTCCGGAACCACCAGTGTCATGCGGCTGATCGAGGCAGGACTTGGGTTTGGGGTCGTTCCGGAATGGGCAGCCTCTGATGAGGCGCTTGGCGTCAGTCGATGCGTGCTCAACGGAATTGCGCCGATGAAACTCTGGTTCGCCCACACGGCTTTTCTGGGAAACAACTCTTACGTCCGCGCGCTGCACAAGTGTTGCCACAAAGCATTCGAGACCATGCCGGAAAGTTAATGGGTGTGCCCGCAAGAGGCGGAAGGCGCCATCTTGGCAGCTGCGCTGTCGGAAAACCGCCAAACCCGTGCCTCCCTATGCCGGTTTGGCAGCGGGCGAAAGGACTGGCGATCCCGGAGGGACTCGAACCCCCGACCCGCTGCTTAGAAGGCAGCTGCTCTATCCAGCTGAGCTACGGGACCGACGCGCCCTTTTTGCGGCAAGCGCGGGCGTTAGACAAGGCTGCGCGTCATGAAAACCGAGTTCGGATCGTCGGTATAGCCTTCAAACGGCGGGCATTCGGTGAAGCCTGCGTTGGAATAGAGCGCGCGGGCGGCGACAAAGGTGGGCTGCACCCCGGTTTCCAGCGACAGGCGGGCAAAGCCTTCGGCGCGGGCGGCATCGACCAGATGTTCCAGCATCCGGCGCGACAGGCCCCTGCCCCGCACCTCGGACAGGATGTGCATCGACTTGATCTCGGCATGGCCTGCGTCGATCCGCTTGAAGGCACCCATGCCGATGGGGTCACCCTCTTCACGCATGACGAAAAACCAGATGCCGGGGCTGGCAAGCTGGCTGGCATCCATCATGTGGATGCTTTCAGGCGGCGTATCGGCGTGCATTTCAAGCGTGTGGCGGTGCATCAGCACGGCAAGGTCGCTGCCAAGTGGCGATTCCAGCGCGATTGTGGGGCTCATGGTAAAAACTCGGTTCTGGCGTTGCGCCTACAGAGACCGAATTTGTTAACACAATCAATATGGCATCGGCATCCCGGCAGCGATTAGTGCGTTTATGGTGAATCACGCGGGTATGTTAAATCAGCCGGGCTTGGTAAATCAGCCGGGGCGGGCCAGATCCTCCAGCAGGCGCGCCACCGCCTCTGCCCCCGGATCGTTGTGACCGGCCAGCTTGTCAGCCGACAGATAGCTGGACCGCCCGGCCTTGGCCCGGGTCATCGTGCCGGTGCTGTCAGCCCCGACGCGCGCGGCGGCGGCGGCGGCGGCCACGCCCTGCGGCAGGGCCGCCAGCGCCGGGGCGAGTGCGTCGATCATCGTGCGGTCGCCCGGCTGCGCGCCCCCCACCTGCCGCACCCGGTCCAGCCCGGCGGACAGCGCGCCGATCCAGTTCCTGCCGCTTGCCGCCGCATCGCCCGCGGCGGTGAAAAAAATTGCCAGCAGCACACCCGAAGACCCGCCCATGGTCTGGCTGAGCGCCGATCCGATGGCGCGGTACAGCTGCGTGGTGTCGGCCAGCGGCATCCGGTCCAGCGCGCCCGCCAAGGCGCGGGCGGCCCCGGCAAGCGTCGACCCGGTGTCGCCATCGCCCGATTTGGCATCCAGCGCGTTCAGATCCGCCTCGGCCGCGATCAGCGCCTGACAGCAGCGCGCGATCAGCGCGGCGCGCGCCGGATGGCCCGAAGGCTCGGGCTTAATCGGGGTCAGCCCGTCGGGCAAGGGGCGCAGGCCGGGCTTGCCCAGCCGGTGCAGCCCCGGCCATGCCGCCGGCCCGACCGGGGCGGCCAGCGCCTGTTCCTGCTCCGGCGTCACCGGCAGCAGTGACAGCGAAAACCCATGCATATCGAGCGAGGTCATCAGAGCCGCCGGCCCAATGATCCACCTGATCCGGGGGGCGAGCGACGACCGGCACAGCTCCTGCGCCAGCACGCTCATTTCCAGCGGCGTGGTGGAGCCTAGGTTGTTGAGCAGCGCCACATGGTCGGCGCTGCCCAGATGCGGGGCCAGACGGTCTGCCACCTGTGTCATCGCCGATGCGGCCCCGGCAAAGGCCACCTGTTCCACCCCAGCCTCACCATGGATGCCAAGGCCAAGCTCGGCCTTGCCGGGGTCAATCCGCTGTTCCTTGGGGCTGCCCGGCACCGTGCAGGTGTCCAGCGACATGCCGATCGACAGGGCCGATCCGATCACCGCCTGCGCGGCGGTGGCAATGGCATCCAGCCCGGCCCCGGCTTCGGCCATCGCGCCCGCAATCTTGTGCACGAACAGCGTTCCCGCCAGCCCGCGCGCCTGTGGCAGGTCGGGAAGGGCTATGTCGTCATCGACGATCACCATTTCCACCTTCAGCCCGAAGGCGCGGGCGCGCTCTGCCGCAAGGCCGAAGTTCAGCCGGTCGCCGGTGTAGTTCTTGACGATCAGCAGGCACCCGGCGGGACCCGTCACCGCCAGAATACCCGCCAGCACCGCATCCACCGACGGGCTGGCAAACACATCGCCGCAAACCGCCGCCGTCAGCATCCCCCGCCCGACAAAGCCCGCATGGCTGGGTTCATGGCCAGACCCGCCACCAGACACCAGCGCGACCTTCGATCTGTCCCAGTCGGCGCGCAGCACCACGCGGATATGCGGGTAGCCATCCAGGCGCACCAAGGCCCCGCCCGAGGCACAGATCAGCCCGTCAATGGCATCGGTGACCAGGCTTTCGCGGGAATTCATGAACTGTTTCATGGGCGTGATCCTTGAAGTCGGTTGCCGCTGGCGTCAAACCACAGCGGGGTCTGCGGGCGGATGGCGATGCTGTCCCCCGGCCCCAGCGGGGTGTGGGGATCGGCCAGTGTGACAATCTCATGCGGGCCAAGGCCAAGGTGCAGCCGGGTCTGATCGCCCAGCCGTTCTACCCGACGCACCGTTGCGGGCTGACCCTCACCGATTACAATATGTTCGGGGCGCAGGCCCATCTGCGTGGCCCCTGCGGGCGCACCGGGGCCAAAGGTACCTGCGGGCAGCAGGGTGATGCGCGGCTGGCCCAGACGGCTGGCAACATAGGTGCTGACCGGGTCCTCGTAAATCTCACGCGGGGTGCCGAACTGCACCAGACGGCCCTGATCCAGCACGCCGACATGGGTGGCCATGGTCATCGCCTCGATCTGGTCATGGGTGACATAGAGGAAGGTCGCGTCCAGCTCGGCATGAATGCGCTTCAGCTCGACCCGCAGATCGGCGCGCAACTTGGCATCCAGACTGCTGAGCGGCTCGTCCATCAGATAGATCCGGGGCTGGCGCACCAAAGCGCGCCCGATGGACACCCGCTGCATCTCGCCCCCCGACAGCGCGGTCGCCTTGTTGTCCAGCTTGTGCGCGATCCGCAGCGACTCGGCCACCGCCTGCACGCGGATAGCGACATCCGGCTCGGGCATGTTGATGACCGGGCTGCGCAGCGGAAAGGCCAGATTGTCGCGCACCGACAGATGCGGATACAGCGAGTACTGCTGGAACACCATCGCCACATCGCGCTGTGCCGGCATGTCGGGCAGCACCGAGGCCCCGCCGATGGCAATATCGCCGCTGTCAGGCCGGTCCAGCCCGGCAATCAGCCGCAGGGTGGTGGTCTTGCCCGCCCCGGTCGGCCCCAGCAGCACCACGAAAGCCCCGTCGGGAATGGTCAGCGACACATCCATCAGGGCGCGGGTCGCGCCAAACGACTTGGATACGTTGGACAGCACAACCTCAGCCATGGAACACCCCCGCATTGGCCGCCGTGCGCAAGGCCCGCCCGGTGCCCGCATCAAACAGCGACAGCGTATCCGCCCGGAACGCCAGCCCCACGGTATCGCCGCTGCGCACCGCCTGAGCGGAGGGCGCGCGGGCCTTGACCACGCCATGCGCAGTGTCCAGCGTGATGATCTGCGAGGTGCCCAGATATTCGCTGGCCAGAATGCACCCACGATAGGCCGCATCATCGGCCAGCGTCACATGCTCGGGCCTGACCCCCAGCACCAGATCGCGGCCTGCCGGGTCCTGTTGCAGCTGCGGCAGGGTCAGCACCACATCGCCCAGACGGACAGAAGTGTCACCGGCCTGCGCAGCCCCCTGAAACCGCAGCACATTCATCGACGGGCTGCCGATGAAATCAGCGACGAACAGCGTGGCGGGGTGGTCATAGATGTCCTGCGGCGTGCCGAACTGTTCAACCACGCCGTGGTTCATCACCACAATCTTGTCGCCCATCTGCATCGCCTCCAGCTGGTCATGGGTGACATAGACCGTTGTTGCCCCCATCCGGTCATGCAGGGCCCGCAATTCCTCGGCCATATGCTCGCGGAACTCGGCGTCCAATGCGCCCAAGGGTTCATCCATCATGAACGCCTTTGGGTTGCGCACAATGGCGCGACCCAGCGCCACCCGCTGCCGGTCGCCGCCCGACAGGCCCCCGACAGGCTTGTCGAGAATATCGGTGATGCCCAAGATCCGCGCCACCTCGGCCACCTTGGCCTGCACCTGCGCGCGCGGCACGCCCTGACTGACCAGCGGATAACTGATGTTGCGGCGCACGTTCATATGCGGGTAAAGCGCGAACATCTGGAACACCATCGCGATATCACGCTTTGAGGCCGGCCGCTGCGACACATCCTCGCCATCGATCAGGATCTTGCCACTGGTCGGCAGCTCCAGCCCGGCAATCATCCGCAGCGTTGTGGTCTTGCCGCAACCCGACGGCCCCAGCAGCATGAAGAATTCGCCGTCAGCAATGGTGAAGGACGACCCCTGCACCGCCGTAAAGGCCCCGAATTCCTTGCGCAGATTGCGGATCACGATTTCGGCCAAGGGATTACTCCGGGAAATGGCTGGTGATGATGAACATCACGGTGCCAACAAGGGTCACGATGAAACTGTAGGTGAACGCCCACAGAAAGAACGGCTGCATCAGCATCACCACGCCCAGCGCGATCAGAACCGTCGACAGGTTCTCCCACGGCCCGCGCCGCAACCGCATAAGCCCGGATACAAATGTGCTCATGTCCCTGCCCCTTCATCTGTTCTCAAATATCCCCGCCGGAGGCTCCTAAAGCAGGCCACAGGTGCCTCCGGCGGGAGTATTTTTATCAAGATGAATGCGGAAGCAGCAGATCCGGGCGGGCCGGATTTTTCGCAGAAAAATCGTGTCATTTGCGCACCGCGCCAAAGGTGATCCCGCGGAGCAGGTGCTTGCGCAGCAAGATGGTGAAGATCATCACCGGCAGCAGGAACAAGGTCGCCCCGGCGGCCACCGCCGGCCAGTCCTGACCACCGACGCCGATGATGGTGGGGATGAACGGCGGGGCGGTCTGCGCCTTGCCAGAGGTCAGCAGCACGGCAAAGGCGTATTCGTTCCATGCAAAGATCAGGCAAAAGATTGCGGTGCTGGCAATGCCGGTGGCGGCTTGCGGCAGCACCACCTTGCGGAAGGCCTGAAACCGGGTGTAGCCGTCGATCAGCGCCGCTTCTTCGTATTCGCGCGGAATCTCGTCGATGAAGCCTTTGAGCAGCCAGACCGCAAGACTGATGTTCACCGCCGTATAAAGCAGGATCATCCCCAGATGGGTGTCTGACAGGCCCAGCTCGCGGTACATCAGGTAGATCGGGATGGCGACGGCGATGGGCGGCATCATCCGGGTCGACAGGATGAAGAACAGCAGATCATCCTTGAACGGCACCCGGAAGCGCGAAAACGCATAGGCCGCCAGCGTGCCCAGAAAGATCGACAGCGCGGTCGAGCCAAAACCAATGATCACCGAATTCATGAACCGCTCGCCGAACCGGCTTTTCCCGGCAATCACAGTGCCGCTTTGCCGCACGATCTCATCATACCAGGTCTCGGGCGGTGGCAGGGCGGCGAACTGTTCAGCCCCGATGCGGGTGCGGGTCGTGAACAGGTTAACGTAGCCTTCGAGGGTCGGCTCGAACAGAACCTTTGGCGGATAGCTGATGCTGTCGGGGCCGGATTTGAACCCGGTGGAGATGATCCACAACAGCGGCAGCAGGGTGATGATGGCATAGACCACCACCAGCACGGCGGCGATGGATTTGGACGCGCGCGAGGGTTCGGTGACGGAATAAGCGCTCATCTTTCCTTCACCTTATTCAGGGCTTTGACGTAGATTGAGGCCAGACCAAACACGGTCACGAACAGGATGATTGCATAGGCGCTTGAATAGCCGGTGCGCCATTTCTCGAAGGCCTCGCGCTTCAGGTCGATCGATGCCAGCAGCGTTTCATTGCCCGGCCCGCCCCCCGTGAGCAGCACCACCATGTCGAACATCTTGAAATTCTCGATCCCGCGGAACAGCACAGCCAGCATCAGGAAGGGCAGCACCATCGGCACGGTGATGGTCCAGAACTGCCGCCATTTGCTGGCGCGGTCGACCTCGGCGGCCTCATAAATATAATCCGGGATTGACCGCAGCCCGGCCAGACAGATCAGCATCACAAACGGTGTCCACATCCAGGTGTCGACGATGATGATCGACCATTTCGCCAGCCCCCCCGCGCCCAGCATGGAAAACGAACTGGCGGGGATGCCGGTGAACAGCTCGACCATGTAATTGAACAACCCGATCTGCGGCTGGTACAGAAAGGTCCAGAAATTGCCAACCACCGCCGGCGACAGCATCATCGGCAGCACGATCAGCGTGGTCAGAAGGTCATTGCCCCTGAATTTGCGGTTGATCAGCCAGGCGAGGGTAAAGCCGATCAGCACCTGCAGCGTGATGGTCCAGATCAGGAAATGCGCCGTGGTCTGCATATTGGCCCAGATGCCTTCACTGGTCAGAATGCGTTCGTAATTGCGCAGGCCGACCCATTCCACCTCGCGCCCCGGGCGGTTGGCGGCGAAATTGGTGAAGGACAGCCGCACCGTCCAGATCAGCGGAAAGATGTTGATCGCCAGCAGCAGGAAAATCGTGGGGGCCACGAACAGCCAGGCAATGGCGCGGTCAGACAGCCCGCGCACGCGGCGTGCCAGAGGGGCGGGCGTTGCGCGCGCCATTCGGTCGATCGGCGTATCGGTCATGGGGATGGTCCTGCGGGGGACATGAGGGGTGGGTGCGCCGATGGCCTCGGCGCACCCGGAAGGCGGCTTACAACTTGCCTTCGTCTTCAAACACTTCGGTCCAGTCGGCGATCAGACCGTCCAGCGCCTCTTGTGCGGTGCCCTGATCGGCCACCACATAATTGTGCAGCCGGTCCTGCATTGCCAGCAGCAAGGACGCATAGGCCGGTTCCTGCCAGAAGTCATAGACGTTATCCATCGCCGCCAGGAAGTCGGCGGCAAAGGGGGCAGAGTTGACGAAATCAGGATCGTTCAGCACCGCAAGGTGGCAGGAATAGCCACCCATCGACCACCACTTCTTCTGCACATCCGGCTGGGCGAACCATTTGATATACTCCAGCGCGCCGTCGATGTTGTCGGAATAGCTGACGACCGAGATGCCCTGCCCACCAAGGGTCGACGCGGGCTGGTTCTGGGCAGGATTGACGAAGAAGTCGATCTTGTCGCCCCCCACGGTCGGATCTGCGGCAAGGCCGGGGAAGAAGGCGAACCAGTTCATCGCCATCGCCACCTGGCCGGATTTGAACGCATCCAGCGACTGTTCCATATAGGCGTTGTCATAGCCGGGGGGCGTCGCGGTCTTGTACAGCTCCTTGTAGAATTCCAGCGCCTCGACCTGCTCGGGTGAGTTTACCGCGCCTTCCATGTCATAGGCACCGGGGGTGTTTTCATACTTGAACCCCCAGGCATACAGCGCCCCGGTGGCCCCCATGGTAATGCCCTCGGACCCGCGTTCGGTGAAGATCGACGCGCCATAGACGGTCTGGCCGTCAATCTCGCGGCCTTGGAAGAACTGGGCGATTTCCAGCAGCTCTTTCTGGGTCTGCGGCTCGCCCAGTTCGCGCCCCGTGGCCTCCATGAAGGCGGCCTTGATGTCTTCGCGCTCAAACCAGTCCTTGCGGTAGAACCAGCCGTTCGCATCACCCATCGCGGGCAGCGCGTAATAGTTCGGCTCGCCCTTGGGCCAGGTCGAATAGGCGTAAACCGTGGCGGGGGCGAAATCATCCATGCTGATCGATTCAGCTTCGAAGAAATCGTTCAGCTTGATGTAATGGCCGTTTTCCGCGCCGCCGCCGATCCACTGGCTGTCGCCGATCAGCAGATCGCACAGCTGCCCGCCCGAATTCAGCTCGTTCAGCATGCGGTCGGCATAGTTGGGCCATGGCACGAATTCGAAGGTCATCTTGGTGCCGGACTGTGCCTCGAAATCCTTGGACAGTTCCACCAGCGCGTTGGCCGGGTCCCATGCGGCCCAGCACAAGGTCAGTTCATTGGATTGGGCCGAGGCGACGCTGGCCGTCAGCACGGCGGCAGACAGCACAGCGCCGACCGCGGTTGCGGTCAAAAATCTTGCCTTCATTGGTTATCCTCCCTGAATGCAAACGCGCAAGGCGCCCCTCCTCTGGCCGCCATCGTGAGTGCTGAACCAGACGATAGGCACTCAAATCCGCCCTGTCCATCATTTTTGAGGTACGCACATCATTTTGACGCGACGGGCGGATCAAACCGCTTTGATTCTGCGGATCACACCGCCTGAGGCAGGTTTTCGCGCAGGATGATCTCCAACCGCAGGCGTTCCTGCGATTCGTTAATGGGCTGATGATCGGCCTTCGCCTGCAACACCCGCAGGGTGCTGCGCGCCACATGGCCGACATTCTGCGCAATCACCGCATCCAGCCAGCCCGATTGCAGCGCCGCAATGGTGTGCGGCGTCAGCTCATGCCCGATGGTGACGACGCGGCCCAGCAGTCCCAGTTCCGACAGCACCTGCGCCAGGGCACGGTGGCCGCTGCCGAGCAGATAAATGCCGCCGACCGGCCCGTCAGAGCGCAGCGATTCGCGCATCACCTGACGCAGGGTGTCGGCCTCGCCGTGCGTTTCCAGCGTCTGGCCCACTGTGACGCCGGGAAAATCGGCCAGCATCACCGCATCAAACCCGCGCCGCCGTTCAATACTGTCGCGCAGCAGCATGGATTGGGCGATCACCATCACACGCGGCATTTTCGCCCCCAGAAACCGCCCCATCAGCACCCCTGCCGTGCGCCCGGCGGTGTGGCTGTCGATTCCGACATAATGCGCGGCCCCACAATTGGGCAGGTCAGCCACCATCGCCACCACCGGGATTGCAGCGACATGCAGGGCGCGCAGCGCATCGCGTACCACCGGGGTTTCCGGGGCCATCAGTGCCACGCCCGAGATGCCCGCCGCCGCCAGATCGGTCAGCATCGCGGCCAGCCGGTGCAGGTCTGCCGCCGGATAGCGCAGCAGATCCACCTGCATCCGCGCGGATGTCGACAATGCGGCGGCTTCGGTCAGTGCATCCTCCAGCGTCTGGATGAACTGGCTTTCGGTATCGGGCAACAGCACCGCTACCCGGGTGTTGCGCCCGCGCGCGAGGTTCGCCGCCGCCATGTCACGCACATAGCCCAGCCGGGAAATCGCCTCCTGCACCGCCGCAATGGTCTTGGCGCGCACGCCGGGACGGGCGTTCAGCACCCGGTCCACCGTGGCAAGGCTGACCCCGGCTTCGCGTGCGATATCTGTAACGGTTGGCCTGCCCATTTCTTACGCATATCGCCAAAGGCTGAGGTACGTCAATCAGGCGCGGCTGTGGTTGGTCAGGGCGTGATCAGGATGGCGCGGAAATCGTTGACATTGGTCAGCGTCGGGCCGGTGACCACCTGCCCGTCGATGGCGCCGAAAAAGCTGTGGGCGTCGTTGCGGGCCAAGGCGGTGGCGGGGTCAACGCCTGCGGCCTGCGCGCGGGCAAGGGTTCCGGGGCCGATCAGTGCGCCCGCCACCTCGGCCGCGCCGTCTACGCCATCGGTGTCGCAGGCAATGGCATGGATGCCGGGCGCGGCATCCAGCGCGATGGCCAGCGCCAGCGCAAATTCTGCATTCGGTCCGCCGATCCCGTCACCACGCCGCGTCACCGTCAGCTCGCCCCCCGACAGAAGCAGAACCGGCGCGTCGCCGGGGCGCAGTCTGGCCTTAACCGCCAGCGCCTCGGCCGCCTGCACGGCAGCCACCTCGCGCGCCTCACCTTCCAGCGCATCGCCCAGCAGGCGCACGTCGCAGCCCACCTCGCGTGCGATGGTGGCGGCGGCCTCCAGCGACTGGATGGGCGCGGCATAGATCCGGTTGGTCACCTGTGACAGGCGGGCATCCCCCGGCGGCACCACGCCCGACCCGGCCTGCAACGCCGCCTGCACCGATGGCGGCACGGCGATCTGCCAGCGATCCAGTATCGCCTGCGCATCAGCGGGGGTGCTGGCATCGCCCACCGTGGGGCCGGACCCGATAAAGGCCGGATCATCCCCCGGCACGTCGGAAATCATCAGCGCCATCATCTGCGCCGGATGCGCGGCGGCCGCCAACTGCCCGCCCTTGACCCGGCTCAGGTGCTTGCGCACCGTGTTCATCCGGTCAATCGGCGCGCCAGAGGCGAGCAACGCCGCATTCACCGCCTGTTTCTCCGCCAGCGTTACCGCATGGCTGGGGGCCACCAGCAAAGCCGAGGCACCGCCCGAGATCAGCGCCAGCACAAAATCCCCCTCGCCCAGCCCGCCCAGCAGATCCAGCATCCGCGTGGTGCCCACCTGCCCGGCGGCATCGGGCACCGGGTGTGCGGCCTCAACAATCTCTATTCCCCGGCAGGGGCGGCCATAACCATAGCGGGTGATCACCAGCCCCTCACACGGGCCCCATTCCGCCTCCACCGCCTCGGCCATGCGCGCACTGGCCTTGCCCGCGCCGACCACCACAACGCGGCCCGCAGGGCGCGGCGGCAGATGCCCGGCCAGCGAACGCATCGGATCGGCCACCTCGACCGCGCGGTCGAGCAGGCGGCGCAGAAGGCTGGGCGGGTTGGTGATCATCTGGCATCCTCGGCTTTGGCTGCCGTCTGTATAGGGCGGGCCGGACCGGGCGGGCAAGGATGTCATGCCAGCCATGGGCGCTGTTCAGCAGCGCAGCCGCCCCCGCATTTCGCCACTGTCGCCCTGCAGGGTCGATGCGATCAGCGCACAGCCAGTCACCTCGGGGATCAGCGCGATCATCGTGGCGCGGATGCCCTGATGCTCCCCCCGCCGCGCATAGCCCAGACGGATCACCTCCACCGCAGTGCCCTTTTGGTAAACCGTATACTTGCGACCGTCGCGGACCACATCGGTGCGATCCGCGCCAAAGAACTGTGGCGCGGGCTGCGGCCCGCAGGCGGAGAGAAAAAGGACAAGGGCAAGGGCACGCATACCGGGCAGTTTGCGCGCAGGATGGTTAACCGCCCGTTAAAGCCCGGCTGAACCGACAAACAGCGAAATAATTCTGCCAAGCCGCCCCATGCGTGGAACCAAAGTCCCGCCCGCGCGTTGGCCCGCGAAATCACCGAGAGGATACCCGATGAAAAGCCGCCTGACCCTTCTGTCCCTGCTCGCCGCCCTGACCCTTTCCGCCTGCGGCACTGTCGCCGGGGCCGGCCGCGACCTTCAGGTCGCCGGTGCGACGATCACGCAGGAAGCGCGTCAAGCGGCGAACTGATCCGGGCCTTCGCGGCCTGTGGAAAGGCGGGACAATGGCCCCGCCTTTTTGGTTTGGCGGGCAAGACCGGCACCCGACGATCCGTCAGGCGGTTGGCACCGTCGCGAAGAGCCGGAGCCATGCAGCAACTGGCGGACACGGACCCGTTCAATCCAATCGTGCAGCAAGAAATGCGCGCCAGCCACCATAGCTGGTTGTGTCTTCGGATTGGTCCAGCCCTGCCTGCTCGACCACAAAGCCCACCACATTCCGACCATCGGCAAGCGCGACGCGCCCCAGCCCGAGCGGAGACGGTATCTGCACGAGGAGCGCACCGAGCATCGGCGTCGACACGGACCAGAGTTCAAGAGCAACCGACGCGCCCTGTGCCGCCACCCGGAAAAGCCCGGGACGCGCAGGTGGTCCCCCGGCCAGAGCGAAAAGCCGGTAGCAGGGCGCGGTTTCGGTCGCTTCCAGAAACCGCCCGCCAAGGCTTGTGATCTGGGGGTTGAGCGGCAGGCCCGCCATATGTGCCCCGACAGGCGCGATGGCCGTCTCGCCCGGCAGGGGCGCGGGTTGTGGCAGGGCAGTGGCGGGCAGTGGCTTGCCGGTCGCCCCCATCGGCACCTGCGCATCGGCCTGCAGCGCCTGCGCCAGCCCTTCCGTCAGCGCATCCTGACCCGACCGTGCCAGAAGCGTCACGTTTCCGGGCCCGCCATCGCTGCGCGCCGCTATGGGTTCGGTGCGTGGTGCCCGCAGGATTGAGAACAAGTGCGCCCGCGCGATAAGTGCCCCGCTCGTCCGATTGCGCGCCGCTCAGGACAAGGATCGTCTCAAGACCCGGGTGAAAATAGGCCGGTATGCTCGCGCCCGGAGCATAGCGTAACAACGCGACATCTGGCGGGCCATCATAAATCTTCGCAATCTCGACCCCGTCGCGGAAGGGCTTGAACGCGGCGTTGGTCCAGTCTTCCGGCAGGAATCCGGGAAAGTGTAGTGGCTCAGACATTCAGCGCCCTCCTGTCCTGATCGGTCGTGGCGGTCCATCCCACGATTGCGCCTTACGCGCGGATCATCGCCAGCGCCGCTGCCTTGAATTCGGGGAAGTAGCTTTCTGTCGCATCCTCGACCAACAGCGCGTCAAAGCCCCGGTCTTTGGCTTCGCGCATGGTCGTCTGCACGCAGACCTCTGTCGTCACACCGGCGAAAAACAGCGTGGTGATGCCAAGGCCGGTCAGCACCTCCATCAACAGGGTGGCGTAGAATGCGCCCTTTCCCGGCTTGTCGATCACGACCTCTCCGGGCAAAGGGGCAAGGGCGGGTATGATGTCGGCACCGGGCTCCCCCGCGATCAGGATGCGGCCCATGGCAACTTCGTCGCCTGCGCATGTCGCGGCCTGACAGCCAGAAGCGGCGGCCCGTCCCGTTCCGGTCAAAACTGCGGAAGGCGATGTTTTCGGCCATGCTCATCCGGGCCGCGCAGGCGTTGCGCACCAGATGGTTCATCAGCGCAATGGCGATATAGGCCAGCAGCGGGGAAGAGATCGTCTCGTTCACGCCCCGGTAGTGGCGCAATCCCCCGGCAAGGCCGATCCACAGGCCCCCCACCAGCATTGCCCCCGCAGCCATGACCGGCAGCGCAACCACAGGCGCGGTTCCGGTCAGCGCCCCCCCAAGGCCCCGGCGGCCACCCCGCCCAGCACGATCGCACCTTCGCCGCCAATGACGACAAGGCCAAGCCGCGGAGGCAAAGCCACGCACAGGACGGCAAACAGCAGGGGGCAGTCCGTGACAGCGTGTTCTGCCACGAAAAAGCCGATCCATATCCACCACGCCAGACCAGCGTGAAATACTGGACCGGCGACTTGCCTTGCGTCAGCAGAAACAGGCTGAACACGGCAAAGCCCGCCATCAGCGCAAGGAGCGGGATGGCCACAGGCTCTGCCCTGCGGGCAAGAGTGGGAAGGACGGCAGCCCCCCTGATTCGATGATTGCCTGATCTGCCATGCCGCCCCCCCGGTTCCCAAGCCCGCCCTACGACGTTGACCCGACAACGCCTTCAACAAGATAATCCATGCTTTCCAGTGCGATGTCGGTCTCGACCAAAGCCTCGCCTGCGGCCAGCAGGGGCTTGCCGGTATTGTCGTTCAAAGGTCCCTTCAGGGCCGCGAATCCGCCCGCCATGATTTCGGCCTTCACCGCTTCGAACTGCGCGCGGGCGGCGTCGCTGACGGAGGCACCAGGCGAAGACATCTTGATGAACCCCTCCGCCGGCCCGCCGCGCACGAAATTGTCGATGGTCCCGCCGTCCAGCACGGTCTGAACCATGCCGGTATAGACGCCCGCCCAGTTCCATTCGGCCCCGGTCAAATACTTCTCGGGGGCAAGCGCGGACTGGTCGGCGTGGTAGCCACAGATGAACGCGCCACGCCGCGCGGCCGTTTCCATCACCACTTTCGGCCCGTCGACATGGCAGGTGATGACATCGCAGCCCGCATCCGCCAGCGCATTCGTGGCTTCGGCCTCTTTCACGGCCAGTGACCATTCCCCGGTAAAGATCACCTGGCAGGTGATCGACGGATCGACCGCCCTCGCCCCCAGAAGGCAGGCAGCGGATTACGAAAAGCTCAAGGGCCAGATCGCCGATCTGCGGGGCGAGCGGCGCGGCCATGTTGCCATCGCCTGTTCGCAGGCCTTCGTTCCCTATTTCCTGCCCGCCACTGCATCGGGACTTACCGCCGCGATCACCCTGGCGTCAGCTTCAGCGTGCGGGTCCGTGACCGGGCGGCGGCGGAAACCGCGCTCGCCGATCACAGCGCCGACATTGCCCTGATCTTCGAGCCTGTCCGTCTGTCCGAGGTGCAGGTGCTTGCCAGCGTTCGGCAACCGTTCCATGCCGTGATGGCGGCGGACCATCTGCTTGCCAGCAAGGCCGTGGTCCGGCTGCGCGATTGCGCCCTGTTCCCCGTGGCACTTCCCACGGCGGTCTATGGCGTGCGCCACCTGATCGACGTCGCGCTGGTCCGGTTGTCCATCGAGCTGCCCTCGATGATAGAAACTGACAGCTTCGATTTCATGCGGCATTATCCAGAACAGGAATGGATCATCAGCTTTCAGATGCAGGTTGGTCTTCCAGACTCCTACCCCTCTGTCGTCACGCGCCCGATTGACCCCCGGGATGTGCCTTCCGGGCGGCTCTATCTGTGCCAGTTGCGCAGCCGCACCCTTCCCGTCGCGGCGGCGAAATTTGCGGCCCTTCTCGAGCGGGAAATCGACCTGCTGGAAACATAAGCCGCAGCGCGGTCGGCACCTTGCCCGGCATCGCGGGAGATGTGGCCTCTGCCGTTTATAGCAAGCTTTGGCCCACGAAGGGCCAAAAGCCAGAGGATGCGGGTGCCAACCCGGTGCGCAACGGATTGCAAAAGCGTGCCGTGCGCAAAGCGCCTATTTCCCCAGACACCAGCGCATGATTGCCTTTTGCGCGTGCAGCCGGTTTTCCGCCTCGTCAAAGATCACCGAATGCGGGCCGTCCATCACGGCGCTGCTCGCCTCATCGTTGCGATGCGCGGGCAGGCAATGCATGAACAGGCTGTCTGGCTTGGCCTTTGCCATCAAAGCCTCATTCACCTGATAGCCGCGCAGCTGATTGTGGCGGCGCTCTTTCGCCGACTCCGGGTCGTGCATGCTGACCCATGTATCGGTCACCACCAGATCGGCCCCGATGATGGCGGTATGCGGATCGCGTTCGATCTGCACATCCGAGCCCTTGGCGCGGGCGAACTGGACGAACTTCGGCTCCGGGTCCAGCGTTTCCGGTCCTGTAAAGGTAAAATCGAAACCGAACTGTCCGGCGGCATGCAGGAAGGACGCGCAGACATTGTTGCCATCGCCGGCCCAGACCACCTTTTTCCCGGCAATCGGGCCGCGAAATTCCTCATAGGTCATCACATCGGCCATGATCTGGCACGGATGGGTGCGGTTGGTCAGGCCGTTGATCACCGGCACGGTGGCGTGTTCGGCCATTTCCAGCAGCGTCGCCTCTTCAAAGGTGCGGATCATGATCAGATCGACATAGCGCGACAGCACGCGGGCGGTGTCGGCGATGGTCTCACCATGCCCCAGCTGCATTTCCTTGCCAGACAGCACCATGGTCTGGCCGCCCATCTGCCGCACGCCGACATCAAACGACACGCGGGTGCGGGTCGAGGGTTTTTCAAAGATCAGCGCAACCATGTGACCGGCCAGCGGCTGGTCATCATCCGGCGCACCGCGCGGGCGGCCCAGACGGGCCGTTTTCATGGCATGGGCCGAGTCGATCATGGATCTGAGCTCGGTGGCGTCGGTGGTGTGGATATCAAGGAAGTGTTTCATGTCATTTCGTTTCTTTGGCGGCAAGCGCCGGGGGCTGTCTGCCCCCGGACCCCCGAGAGTATTTATCAAAGGTGCAAGCGGATCAGAGGGCGGCTTCCAGATCAGTGGCGGTGGCGTCGAGGCGGGAGAGAGCTTCGGTGATATCCGTCTCGGGGATGTTGAGGGCAGGCAGCAGGCGCAGCACGTTGTCGGCGGCGGCGACGGTGAGGATGTGTTGTGCGTAGCCCGCTTTGACCACGTCGGTATTGGGCACCACGCATTTCAGGCCAAGGATCAGGCCCTGCCCGCGCACCGCCTCGAACACCTTGGGGTGGCTGGCGACCAGACCTTCAAGGCCTTGGCGGAACTGCGCCGCCTTTTGGCTGACGGCATCGAGGAAGGCAGGATCGCTGACAATCTCGGTGACCTTTGCCCCCACAGCACAACCCAGCGGGTTGCCGCCGTAGGTGGAACCGTGGCTGCCCGCAACCATGCCCGACGCGGCATGTTCGGTGGCCAGCACCGCGCCCAAAGGAAAGCCGCCGCCGATGCCCTTGGCGACCATCATGATATCGGGGGTGACCCCGGCCCATTCATGGGCGAACAGCCGCCCCGTGCGGCCCATGCCGCATTGCACCTCGTCAAAGATCAGCAGCGTGCCGGTGCTGTCGCACAGGTCGCGCAAACCCTTGAGGCACTGATCAGGGACCACACGGATGCCACCTTCTCCCTGAATCGGTTCGATGATCACGGCGCAGGTCTGGTCTGTGATCGCGGCACGGATCGCATCGTGATCGGCCCATTTCACCTGCGTAAAGCCCGGCATCAAGGGGCCGTAGCCCTTGACCATCTTTTCCGACCCGGCGGCGGCAATCGCCCCGGTAGACCGGCCATGGAACGCACCTTCGAACGCGATGATCTGCGTGCGCTCGGGGTGGCCCGCGTCATAATGGTGCTTGCGCGCCATCTTGATGGCCAGCTCTGCCGCTTCGGTCCCCGAATTGGTGAAGAACACCGTATCGGCAAAGGTCCGGTCCACCAGCAGTTCGGCCAGATGCTCCTGTTCCGGGATGCGGTAGATGTTGGACACATGCCACAGCTTTTGCGCCTGCGCCGTCAGGGTTTCCACCAATGCCGGATGGGCATGGCCAAGCGCGTTCACGGCGATGCCCGCCCCCAGATCAAGGTATCGGCTACCATCTTCGGACGTAAGCCAGCTGCCCTCCCCCGTCACAAAGGCAAGGGGGGCGCGGTTATAGGTGGGCAGGACGGCGGAAATCATGGCACATGCCTTTCGGGGTCTGGCGGAACCGGAACGATGGGTCTTCCCTGAACAACGGCGGGAAGCCAAGGCGTAGCGGGTGGCCGCAGGGGGTGTCAATCTGGGGATGGCCCTGTGCGCCGGGCCAGGCGTAACCATTCGCTCAGAAGCGTCGGGGACGTCGGATAAGGGCGTGCCGTCTGGTCATATCCTGTCGATAGGCGAAGATCGGCCGTCTGTAAACGGAAATCTGGCAGGCTGTTTCGCCCGCCAGCGCTTGATCTTCGCCCCGCCTGCTTGTATCCCGTGCCGTCGCGGTTAGAATGCGCGGCACATGACCATTGCACAGCCCAACAGCGGAGATCACCATGTCCTGGACGGATGAGCGGGTTGAAACGCTCAAGAAGATGTGGGCCGAAGGCCAGTCGGCCAGCCAGATCGCCAAGGAACTTGGGGGTGTTACCCGCAATGCGGTGATTGGCAAGGTGCACCGTCTGGGCCTGTCGAACCGTGTCGGCGGCGGCAAGGATGAGGCAGAGGAAGAGGCACCCGTGGTGGCGGCCAAGCCCGAACCGGCGTCCCGACCCGCGCCGGAACCGCGCCCCGAGCCTGTTGCCACAGCCCCGCGCCCGGCCCCTGAACGCCCGGCTGCCGCCCCCGTGGCCCCGTCGAACGTGACGCCGCTGCCGGTGCGCAAGGCGATCATTCCTGCCGGTCAGCCGCTGCCGCCGCAGCCGTCGGCCAATGAGATCAGCCCCGAAGCCCTGGCCTCGGTGCGTGAGGTGGAAAAGCACGCCAAACGCCTGACGCTGATGGAACTGACCGAACGCACCTGCAAATGGCCGATCGGCGACCCGGCAACCGATGACTTCTGGTTCTGCGGCTTGCCCAGCCTGCCCGGCAAACCCTATTGCGAGGCGCATGTCGGCGTGGCCTTCCAGCCGATGAGCGCGCGACGCGACCGCCGCCGCTGATCCATACAACTGGCGCAGAGCGGGCATGGCCCGCTCTGGCGCAGCCTGAAGGACCATAGCGGTCCTTTCAGACCTGCGGTGCGCAGTGGCCGCGTCTGACCTGCCCCCCCGCCAAAACTTTCGCCGCTCTCGGCGTATCGCGCCAAAGCCCAAGGGCTGCAGCCGTGCCCGTCCAACGGGTCACCAAACGACACATTCAAAATCAATGATTTAACTTGATCCAGATCACGGTGCCGTGTCTGGAACGATTCTAATACTCGCGGAGCGATATCAACAACACGGAGATATGCCATGCGACATACCTTATTTCTTGCCCTGATAACCTCGGCCCTTGCCGGGCCGGTCATGGCCGACGACCTGCGCGACCGGGCGGCGGCAGAGTTCAAGCCCCTGCCCTCGACCATCCCGGCGGTCAAAGACAACCCGGTCACGCCCGAGAAAATCGAGCTGGGCAAGGCCCTGTTCTTTGACCCGCGCCTGTCGGCCTCGGGTGTGTTTTCCTGTGCGTCGTGCCACAACCTTGCGACCGGCGGCGATGACAACATGGAAACCAGTGTCGGCCATGGCTGGCAAAAGGGGCCGCGCAATTCGCCCACCGTGCTGAACGCGGTGCTGAACGAGGCGCAGTTCTGGGATGGCCGCGCCGATGACCTTGCCGCACAGGCCAAGGGCCCAATTCAGGCCGGGGTCGAAATGGCGAACACGCCCGAGCAGGTGGAAGTCACCCTGAAATCCATGCCGCAATACGTGACATGGTTCACCGATGCCTTCCCGGCAGAGGAAAACCCGGTCAACTTCGACAACATGGCCAAGGCGATCGAGGCGTTTGAGGCCACGCTGATCACCCCGGCCCCCTTTGATGCCTGGCTGAACGGCGATGACAATGCCATGACCGAAGAGGCCAAGGCCGGGCTGAACCTGTTCATGGACAAGGGCTGTTCGTCCTGCCATTCGGGCGTCAATGTCGGTGGCCACGGCTATTACCCCTTTGGCCTGATTGAGAAACCCGGCGCAGAAATCCTGCCCCCGGGTGACAAGGGCCGCTTTGCCGTGACCGAAACCGTGGATGATGAATACGTGTTCCGGGCCTCACCTCTGCGCAACATCGCGCTGACCGCGCCCTATTTCCATTCGGGCAAGGTCTGGGATCTGTCGGTTGCGATTGAGGTCATGGCCGAAAGCCAGCTGGGCGAAAAGCTCGCGCCAGAAGAGACTGTGCAACTGGTGGCGTTTTTGGAAAGCCTGACGGGCACGTTGCCGCCTGTCACTCTGCCGGTGCTGCCGGCGGAAACGGCCACCACGCCGCGCCCGTCGTCCGAAGTGAAGTAACCCTCGCAGCACTCAAACCAGCGGGCGGCCTTCGTGCCGCCCGTTCCGTCTGCTGCAAACGCGTCAGTTCCCGCCCAGAAGCCGCTGGAACAACCGCCCGGCCTCGGCGTCAATCGCCTCTTGCGCGCGGCGGCGGGCGGCGTCTTCCAGACGTTCCCCGTCCTCGCGCACGATGCCCAGCTCTTGCTCGGCCCGGCGTGCCAGCTCTGCCCTGGCCCGCGCTTCGGCCTCTTTGGCCTGCTCTTCAAAACGCTCCCGCGCCAAAGCCTCCAGATCCAGCCGGAACCGGGGGCTGGCCCATGGGCCGGTGATCAGCAAGGGCACCATCACCCCGCCGGTGCCATCGACCGCCGCAAGTGCCACCGGGCGCAGGCGGTAATCCAGCGTGCGCGCGCCAAGATTGACCGCGCCGTCGCCGGTGGCGGTGACATATGGCGCGCGGAACGCCAGATCGGAGTTCGACAACACCCCGGCGTCGATCAGAAAACTGCCGGTGACCGCTTCGAAAATCGTGCGCTGCCCGTCGCCGACATAGCCCGCATCCAGCGTGCGCAGCATGCCTGCGACATCCAGGCCGCGCAGCTCGCCCTTGCCAAGGCTGAGGCTGCCCGAACCGGACAGGCTGCGCATGATCGCATCCACCGACCCGCCGACGCCCAGAAACTTCAGCCGCAGATCGCCGGTGCCGATCAGCCGGTCATAATCGCCAAGATCCGACAGCATCGGCTGCATCGCCAGACCGGCCAGCACCAGATCGCCGCCGACCGACAGGCCAGAGCGGCCGTTCACCACAAACTGCCCGCTGACATTGCCCTGATAGGCCGCGATCTGGCGCAGATCAAACACCGCGCGGGAGCGGTCAATCGTGGTCACCACCCGCGTGGTGCCCAGCCGCAGCCTGCCCAGATCGACGCTGTCCGCCGTCAGGGCAATCGACGCATCCATCAGATCCAGCGCCGAGACATCAATGGTCGCGGTGGACCATCCATCCGCCGCCGCCCCGCCGCCGTTGCCGCCACCGCCACCGCCGCCCGTACCGCCGCCCAAGGCACCCGCCAGC
The DNA here is from genome assembly GCF_030656345.1 of Pseudotabrizicola sp. Classification (GTDB taxonomy): domain Bacteria; phylum Pseudomonadota; class Alphaproteobacteria; order Rhodobacterales; family Rhodobacteraceae; genus Pseudotabrizicola. Next base: position 399,812 of record NZ_JAUSNR010000010.1, read on the forward strand.
GACAAGGCCCCGGCCGAAACCTGCGCCGACAGGTTGGGCCGGTCGCCTGCGGTGGTCAGATCCGCATCCAGCCGCAGCTGGTTGTCATCCAGCCGCACCGCGCCACCGCGCAGATGCACCGACGCGGCGTCCGTCAGCGTCAGCTGCCCGCTCACATCCACCCGCCGCGCACCCAGACCCTGCGGCAGGGCGGGCCGGCCCACACCCGCCAGCCGGGTGATGGCCGACAGATCGGCCAGGCTGGCGGTCAGCTTGCCCTCAACTGCCAGGGGCTTCCAGCCGCCCCTCCCCGCCAGATGCAGATCCGCGTCACCGGCCTTCAGCGTCAGATCAAGCCCGACCGGCCGCCCATCCATGAAAGGTGCAAATTCTGCAATCTGCAGGCTGGAACGGAAGGGTTGACCGTTCAGAATGGCCTCAAAATCGAAAGTGGCCGGTCCCTGCGACGTGCCGATCCGTGCCTCGCCGGTGATGGATGTCATCACCACCCTGCGCCCCGTGCCGTGATCGACAAAGCTAAAGCGACCATCCGTCACTTCGGCCAGATCCAGCGTGACGGGGGTATCCGTCCGGACTGTCTGTGCCCCGGACCCGCCGCCGCTGCCACCGTCTGCCCCCCCGAACACCCAGTTTTCACGCCCGTCCCGCGCGCGTTCCAGCACCAGCTGCGGGGCCTGCGCCGTGATGCCGGTGATCTTCACCTCGCCGCCGATCAGCGCTGCCATGTCCAGCGCGATGCTTAAGCCCTCGGCGCGCAACATGTCGCCTTCAACGCCCCAGTCGGCATTCGACACCGTGACCGGCCCGGTCTGCACCCCCAGCGTGGGAAACACCGTGGGCCGCACCGCGCCCTCAATCACCAGCCGGCGCCCGGTCAGTTCGAAAAAGCGCTCGGTCGCAAGCGCCGCAATCCGCTCGGACGGGATCATCACCACGGCGGCAACGCCCAGAAACACCAGCAAAGACAAGGCCAGAACAGAGCGGATCATCCAACGCATGACAACGGCCTTCCCCAGAGACATTCCCCGAGTCTACGCGCGCCTGCCCCCGCCTTGCAACCAGATCAGGGCCACGGGCCGGCTCAGTTCACGCGCACCGGGCGTGATCGCATCCGGGCCACGGTTTCCCGCTCTGCCCGCTTGCACAGATTGGGCGGCAGGCCCCGGTCAAGCAGCGCCATATCCTGCCAGACCATCTCGCCCATCCGCTGAAACGCCACGTCCAGCGCCCCCGCCCGGTGCGCCGACAACAGCAGGCCCGGCAAGCGGCGCACCGGATCACCCGCAGCGGGGGGTTCCTCGGGAAACACATCCGACGCCGCCCGGATGTGGCCCGACCCGACCGCCGCCATCAGCGCCGGAAAATCCACCACATCGGCCCGGCTCAGCAAAACAAACGCCGCCCCCTTGCGCATCGACGCAAAGGCATCGGCCCCCAGAAAGCCCCGGTTTTCCGATGTCACCGCCGCCGTGACAAACACCACATCCGACCCCGCCATCAACTGGTCCAGTGTGGCAGGCTCTGCCCCCGCCTCCACGATCCGCGCCTCCGGCAGCCAGGGGTCGTGGATGCGCAACCGGGGGCGAAAGCCCTGCAGCACCCGCGCCACCGCCCGGCCCAGATCGCCAAAGCCGATGATCCCGACATCGGCCCCGGTCAGCAACCGCGCCCCCGTATTGCCCGCCCCGCCCCAAAGCTCCTGCCCGGCCCGGAAGTCGGCATCGGCCCCGTGGATGTTGCGCAGCAAAGACAGCGCGAAGCCCAGGCCGATCTCGGCCACCGGCTCGGCAAACACCGCGCCGGTGGTCACCACATGAATGCCGCGCGCAAACACCTGATCATAGGGCATGTTGTTGATCAGGTTGGATTCGACATTGAAGATGCAGCGCAACCCGCTCAGCCGCGCCAGCGTGGCCGGGTCCAGCGGCGGCTGCCCGATGATATAGCGCGCCTGCGCCAGCACCGCATCGTCCAGCCCCGGCAAACCTTCATCCGTGGTCTCGACCAGCCGGTAGCGCGCCCGCAGCTCTGCCAGACGGGCCGGCGTGAAGATCAGCTCCAACGTACGCGGCAACGGGCAGCACAGCACAAGTGGCCGTTCGATATCCTGCATCCTCACCCCTCCCTTTTGCCCCACCCTTCCGCGCCCCACCGCAAAGCGCAAGCCCCAGCCTTTGCAGCTTTCCCAAATACTCCCGCCGGAGGCTTGCGCCGCTGGCCGCACACCCCACCGAAGAGAGAACCGCGCCCAAAGACCCACCTCAGGCGCGCCGGGGTGGGCGGGTGGCAGGTGCCTGAGGCGGGTATTCCCCCCTATCCGCCTGCGCGAAACACTTGTATAGACCGCGCCATGTCGCACAATCCGCCCAACCTCCGCCCCGATCTGGCCCCGCGCGCCACGTTCACCGAGGCCCCGCGCCCCGGTCAGCCGACCATTGGCATGGTCAGCCTTGGCTGCCCCAAGGCGCTGGTCGATTCCGAACGTATCCTGACCCGGCTGCGCGCCGAAGGCTATGCGATCAGCCCAGATTACAAGGGCGCGGATGCGGTGATCGTCAACACCTGCGGCTTTCTCGACAGTGCCAAGGCCGAAAGCCTTGACGCCATCGGCGAGGCGCTCGCTGAGAATGGCCGGGTGATCGTCACCGGCTGTCTGGGGGCGGAACCCGAATACATCACCGGTGCCCATCCGAAAGTGCTGGCCGTCACCGGCCCGCATCAGTACGAGGCGGTTCTGGATGCGGTCCACATCGCGGTGCCGCCGTCGCCCGACCCGTTCATCGACCTGCTGCCCGCCCGCAGTGTCAGCCTGACGCCACGGCACTACAGCTATCTGAAAATCTCGGAAGGCTGCAATCACAAGTGCAAGTTCTGCATCATCCCCGACATGCGCGGCCGATTGGTCAGCCGCCCGGCCCATGCCGTGCTGCGCGAAGCGGAAAAGCTGGTCGAGGCCGGGGTGCGCGAACTGCTGGTGATTTCACAGGATACCAGCGCCTACGGCGTCGACCGCAAGCACGATCAGTCCCCCTGGAAGGGTGGCGAGGTGCGGGCGCATATCACCGACCTTGCGCGCGAAATGGGCAAGTTGGGGGCCTGGGTGCGGCTGCATTACGTCTACCCCTACCCGCATGTGCGCGACCTGATCCCGCTGATGGCAGACGGGCTGATCCTGCCCTATCTCGATATCCCGTTCCAGCACGCCCACCCGGACGTGTTGCGCCGGATGGCGCGCCCCGCAGCGGCGGCAAAGACGCTGGACGAAATCGCCGCATGGCGCGCCGCCTGCCCCGACATCACCCTGCGGTCGACCTTCATCGTCGGCTACCCAGGCGAGACCGAGGCCGAGTTCCAGACCCTGCTGGACTGGATGGACGAGGCGCAACTGGACCGTGTGGGCTGTTTTCAATATGAAAACGTCGCCGGTGCCCGCAGCAATGACCAGCCGGATCATGTGCCTGCCGAAGAAAAGCAGGACCGCTGGGATCGTTTCATGGCAAAAGCCCAAGGTATTTCCGAGGCGAAGCTGGCTGCCAAGGTCGGCCGCACCCTGCAAGTGATCGTCGATGAGGTAGATGCCGATGGTGCCACCTGCCGCACTATGGCAGATGCGCCGGAAATCGACGGCAACCTGTTCATTGACGAAGGGTTCGAAGGTCTGACCCCCGGCGACATCATCCCGGTCACTGTGGACGAGGCGGGGGAGTATGATCTGTGGGGGCGGCGCGTGGGGTGAAAGACCGCCCGCCGCACTGCCCGGAAATCCTGCGGCGCCTGTGTTGACACCAAAGCCTGTTTCTTTTTTGATCACTTTCGGCGCGGAACTGCAATCCACCCCAATTTGAGCATCTTTTTACCATTTCTTCACGCTTTCGACGTCTGACCAGATAAAGTGACCCCCAATATGTGTGAACAAGTGAATGTCGGGCACAAACGGCCCCGCCCCTGCCCGCGGAGAAACAAGATGACGGTCGCCACAACAGGCATTGCGCCGGGCGCAAGCTGCGCTGCGGGGACAGCCTTTCATACCATCTGTAACCACGCCGCGACCCGCCTGCCGGGCCACGCGGCCCATAAGACTCTGGGGCAATAACCTTTATGCTTGATGTCAAACCCACCTCGTTGCCGGGGGTCATGCTGCTGACAGCCCGGCGCTTTGGCGATGCCCGTGGCTGGTTCACCGAAAGCTGGAACGCCGAGCGGATGGCGGCGGCGGGGCTGGACCTGCATTTCGTGCAGGACAACCATTCGTTTTCGGCGGAGCCGGGCACCTTGCGCGGCCTACATTACCAAAAGCCACCCCGCGCGCAGGACAAGCTGGTGCGCTGCACGCGCGGCGCGATCTTTGATGTGGCGGTAGATATCCGCCGGGGCTCGCCCACCTACGGCCAGTGGACCGGGGCAGAGCTGACCGCCGACAATGGCCATCAGCTTCTGTTGCCCAAGGGATTTCTGCACGGCTTTGTCACGCTGGTGGCGGATACCGAGGTGCAGTACAAATGCACCGACGGCTATGCGCCTGACTGTGACGGCGCAGTGCTGTGGGACAGCTGCGGCATCGACTGGCCCCTGCCGGTGGCGCAGCCGGTCCTGTCCGACAAGGACCGCGCGGCGCAGCGCTTTGCAGATTTCGACACTCCTTTCGCTACAGGAACACAGCCATGAAAATACTGATCACCGGCGGCGCAGGCTTCATCGGGTCGGCCGTGGTGCGGCAGGCGGTGGCGCTTGGGCATCATGTGGTCAATCTGGATGCGCTGACCTATGCGGCCAATCTGGACAATGTGGCCTCGGTCGGCAATTCGCCGCTGTACCAGTTCGAACAGGCCGATATCCGCGACCGCGCCGCGCTGTCCCGGATTTTCACAACCCATGCCCCCGATGCCGTGATGCATCTGGCCGCGGAAAGCCATGTCGATCGCTCGATCGACGGGCCGGGCGATTTCATAGACACCAATATCACCGGCACCTTCAACATGCTGGAGGCCGCCCGCGCCTATTGGCAGGCCGCCGGTCGGCCCGACACGTTCCGCTTTCACCACATCTCGACAGATGAGGTGTTCGGCAGCCTTGGTCCCACCGGCCAGTTCGACGAGACCACGCCCTATGATCCGCGCAGCCCCTATTCGGCGTCAAAGGCGGCGAGTGACCATCTGGTACGGGCCTGGCACGAAACCTACGGCCTGCCGGTGGTGCTGACCAATTGCTCCAATAATTACGGCCCGTTCCACTTTCCCGAAAAGCTGATCCCGGTGGTCATCCTGAACGCTCTGCATGGCCGCCCGATCCCGGTTTATGGGGCGGGCGAGAATGTGCGCGACTGGCTTTATGTCGAAGATCACGCCACCGCCCTGCTGATTGCGCTGGAAAAGGGCGTGCCGGGCCGCAGCTATGCCATCGGCGGCGAGAATGAGCGGCGCAACATCGATCTGGTGCGCACGATCTGCGAGCTGCTGGACGAGATGCGCCCGGCAGGCGCGCCGCATGACCGGCTGATCAGCTTTGTCACCGACCGTCCCGGCCATGACGCGCGCTATGCCATCGACCCCAGCCGGATGCGCGAAGAACTGGGCTGGCGGCCTTCGGTGACGGTCGAGGAGGGGCTGCGCCGCACCGTGCGCTGGTATCTGGACAATGAAAGCTGGTGGCGCCCGTTGCTTGACCGGCAGGGCGTGGGCGAACGTCTGGGGAAAACCGCATGAAGCTGCTGGTCTTTGGCCAGACCGGACAGGTGGCGCGCGCCTTGGCGCGGCTGATGCCGGAGGCCACGTTTCTGGGCCGCGACCGCGCCGATCTGACCGATCCCGCCGCCTGCGCCGCTGCCATTGCGCAGGCCCGCCCCGATGCCGTGATCAACGCCGCCGCCTATACGGCGGTGGACAAGGCCGAGAGCGACGAAGCGGTGGCACGCACGGTCAATGCGCTGGCGGTTGAGGCGATGGGCCGCGCCTGTGCAGACCTGCAGGTGCCGCTGGTCCATATCTCGACCGATTATGTCTTTGATGGCACGGGCACAGCACCGTTTCTGCCGAATGACCCGGTGGCCCCGCTGGGGGCCTATGGCCGCACTAAGGCCGAAGGCGAGGCGCTGTTGCGTGCCACCGGCGCAGTGCATGGCATTCTGCGCACATCCTGGGTGTTTTCGGCCGATGGCGCGAACTTTGTGAAAACCATGCTGCGCCTGTCGGAAACCCGCGACCGGCTGACGGTTGTCGGCGATCAGGTCGGCGGCCCGACCCCGGCGGCGGCGATTGCAAGCGCCTGCCTGACCATGGCACATGCACTGCGCGCCGACCCCGCCCTGTCGGGCAGCTATCACTTTTCCGGCGCACCCGACACCACATGGTCCGGGTTTGCCCGCGCGATCTTTGCGCTGTCGGGCCGCACGGTCGAAGTGGCGGATATCCCCACATCAGACTACCCCACCCCGGCACAGCGACCGTTGAATTCGCGGATGGACTGTTCCACCACCCACTCCGCTTTCGGACTGGCGCGGCCTGACTGGCACGCGGGTCTGCGTGATGTTCTTACAGATTTGAAGGTTTTGGCATGACACAACGCAAAGGGATCATTCTGGCAGGCGGCTCGGGCACGCGGCTTTGGCCCATCACCATGGGTGTGTCAAAGCAGCTGTTGCCGGTCTATGACAAGCCGATGATCTATTATCCGCTGTCGACGCTGATGCTGGCAGGCATCCGTGAGATTGCAATTGTGACCACGCCGGAAGATCAGGCGCAGTTTCAGCGGCTGATGGGAGACGGGTCGCAATGGGGGCTGCGGTTTGAATGGATCCTCCAGCCTTCGCCAGACGGTCTGGCGCAGGCCTATCTGCTGGCCGAGGCGTTTCTGGACGGCGCGCCATCGGCCATGGTGCTGGGCGACAACATCTTTTTCGGCCACGGCCTGCCGGAACTGCTGAAAGCCGCAGATGACCGCGCGACTGGCGGCACGGTCTTTGGCTACCGCGTCACCGATCCGGAACGCTATGGCGTGGTGGCCTTTGACGGCAACGGCACGGTGAAGGAGATCATCGAAAAGCCCGCCGTGCCGCCATCAAACTACGCGGTGACGGGCCTGTATTTCCTTGATGGCCGCGCCCCGGAATTTGCCCGCCAGATCAAACCCTCACCAAGGGGTGAGCTGGAGATTGTCGATCTGTTGTCGGTCTACCTGACCGAGGGCAGCCTGCAAGTACAGCAGATGGGCCGCGGCTATGCCTGGCTGGATACCGGAACCCATGAAAGCCTGCTGGATGCGGGCAATTTCGTGCGCACCCTGACCGGGCGGCAGGGGTTGCAGGTCGGCTGCCCGGATGAGATCGCCTTTGTGTTGGGCTGGATCACCGCAGATGACCTGATGCGGCGGGCCGAGGTGTTCAGAAAGAACGACTACGGCAAATACCTGCTGACGGTTGCGCAGCAAGGCTGAGATCTGGCCGGGTCGCGCGTGCCGTTGACGTTTCGGATTTCTGGAAACCATTTGTTAACCAATTTGCTGCACGCAGTCCTGTGTGGGGGCTGCGTCAGCTTGGGCTGTCGCAGCACGGAACACCGGTGAACAGGGGGTAGTCTTGCTGTTCGGTCCGTCAGGACAACAGGAAGATGGTTCGCTAGGCGTGGCAAGAATGGGCAAGCAAAAGACACTGACCGGACCCGTCTTCCGGTTGGCTGCGGCCTTGCTGGTCCTGTCCGTTCTGGCCGGATGCTCCGCCCCCCGCGGTGCCGCGCTGCAAAGCGAGGTTTTGCGCGGCCAGAACAGTGCAAACGCAGAGTTTCAGGTGATAGAGGTCACGCGCGATTCGGTCAGTCAGGTTGCGCATTGGCCCACGACCGGATGGGCGGGGTCATACCACTGGCTGCCCAACGGGTCGGGCGCGAACAGCCCGCTGATCGCAGCCGGGGACCGGATTTCGCTGGTGATCTGGGACCCGCAAAGCAATTCGCTGATCGCTGCAGCGGGTGAGCGGTCGGTCGCGCTGCCCAATCTGACGGTATCGCCCGAAGGCTCGCTGTTTGTGCCCTATGTCGGCGATATCATGGTGCGCGGCAAAACCCCGTCGCAGGTGCGGCAAGAAATTGAAACCGCGCTGGCCCCCACCGTGCCCTCAGCGCAGGTGCAGCTGACGGTCGAGGTGGGGCGGCTGAACTCGGTCGATATTGTCACCGGCGTCGGTCGCGCCGGGGCCTATCCGCTGATGGACCGCAACACCACCATCCTGTCGCTGATTGCGCAGGCCGGCGGCATCTCCTCCACCCTGCGCAACCCGCTGGTGCGGATGATCCGCGACGGGCGGACCTATGAGATCCGGGCGGAAAGCCTGTTTTCCGACGGGTCGAAGAATGTGCTGATGAAGGGCGGCGACAAGGTGTTTGTCGAAGAAGACCGCCGCTATTTCACCGCCATCGGGGCGGCCGGGCGCGAAGAGCTGCTGTATTTCGAACGCGATAACATCAGCGCGATGGAAGCGCTGTCGCATATCGGCGGTCTGGTCGATTCGCGTGCCGACCCGAAGGGCATTCTGATCTTGCGCAACTATGCCGCAAAAGACCTGCGCACAGACGGGTCGGGGCCGGGCAAAACGCAGGTGGTGTTCACGATTGATCTGACCAGTGCGGCAGGCCTGTTCGCCGCCCGGTCGTTCGAGATCAATCCCAAAGACACCATTCTGGTGACGGAATCGCCGATTGTGGCCGCCACGTCGATCATGGGGCTGTTCGGTGCAGCGTTCGGGTTGCGCAATGCCGCATCCGACTGACCGCTGGCCTGACGTCACCCCCGGACCTGGCACTCCGGACAACAACTGATGGTGGGCAACTCGATGTCACAAGTCCATACCTCTGCCAACGGGCACCCGGTGCCGGAAGCCACCTTGCTGATGATCTGCCTGCATGGCTCTGCCGCGAGGGGTCTCGGCCCGATCAACGCCGCGCAGATCCTGCTGTTTTCGCCAGACCCGCCAGAGGCCGGCACGCCGTTGAAATCCGCCCCCGATTTCCGCCATATCCCCGCTATCCCCGGCCCGGCCACGACGGAGGCAGAGGCGCTGCGGTTCAATATGCCCGGGCTGGCAAGCCTTGGCGAACCCACCGCCGCGCTGCGGGAGCTGCTGCCGGGGCTGAAGATCACCGGGCGAGTGCCTGTTCACCGGCTGGGGCCGCAGGATCTGGCCCCCCTGCTGCCTGCCCAAGGCAACATTGCCGTCGCGATGGACTGTCCGGGGGCCGAGGCCGGGGTGCTGGACGCGCTGTGGCGCTGTATCGGTCCGGACCGGATCACCCGGATCACCCTGCGCTGCGGCGCGCAGGCGTTCTTCCACGGTGCCAGCGGGCGGACCGGGGTCGCGCAGATGCTGCAGGCGCAGGGCTTTGGGCGGACAGGATCTGACACCAGTGATCCGGACTGGCCCGTCCTCAGCTTTCAGCCTGACCCGAAGGTCAGGCAGATCGCCGACTTGCAGGTGAAGCTGAACGACCTGTCGCAAACCGTGGCCGATCTGACCGCCGCGCAAACCCGGTCTGATGCGCGCGAAGCGCAGCTGGTAGCGCAGGTCCAGTCCTTGCAGGCGGCGAAAGACGCGGTCGATCAGGCCTTTGCCAGCTTTCGCACAGAGACCGAGGCGGCGCGCCAGTCGCTTGCCACCCAACAGACCGCCGCGGCCGAAGCGATCCGCAAGCGGGATCAGTGTCTGGCCGATCAGGCCCTGTCAGCGCGGGTTCAGGCGATGCAGGCGCTTGACCTGCGCGACCTGCGCACGCAACTGGACCACAGCGAGCGTGAGCGGCAGCGTCAGGAAGACCTGCTGCGCAAGCTGACACCCAGACTGGCGCAGGCCGCAGCGCATCTGCAGGCTTTGCAGATTGGCCAGACCAACGCCCCCGGGCAGCCACAGTCCGGCAAGGGAATTGCGAAACCAAAACCCGGCAAGCTGCCAAAACCCGCCAAGGACCCCAAGCATCGCAAAGCAAAGGCGGGACCGGCGCTATGACCCTGACGCCAAGCGCGCGCAGCGTGGCAGCCGATCTGGAGGCCGCGCTGGATCTGCTGGCCGACTATCGCGGCCGCGATGACGGCGACGCGGGGGCAGAGCCGCTGCCCAGCCTGCTGGCGCAATGTGTAGCGATGCGCGACGGGTTCCCTGAACCGCAGCCGATGCGCAGCATCCACCACTTTGCCTGCACCGGCGGCACCTTGCTGTCACGCTGCGTGGCGGCGCTGCCCAACACCGTGCTGCTGAGCGAGATTGATCCGCTCAGCCGCGCCAAGCTGGAGCCGACGTATCCGAAAACCGAATTCGCCCCACATGATATTCTGTTGCACTTGCTGCGGGCCGACCATCGTGTGGATCAGGCCGTGGTGGTCGAGGCATTTCAGGCCGCCATCACGACGACGCTGACGGCGCTGGCCCGGCGGGGCCAGCGACTGGTGCTGCGTGATCATCCGCATTCGCAGTTCTGCACCGGAGTGGACGCGGCTTCGCGCCAGACCGTGCACGAGATGCTGGTCCAGTGCTGCCGGGTAAAAGCGCTGGTCACCGTGCGCCACCCGCTGGACAGCTTTGCCTCGCTCGACGCGCTGGGGTGGCGGCAGTTCTCACCCTTCACGCTGGAAGCCTACGGCCAACGCTATCTTGCCTTCCTGACGCGGCATGCCAGTCTGCCGGTGCTGCGCTACGAAGACTTTGTGGCAGAGCCGCAGGCTGGGCTGGAACGGATTTGCGGCCATCTGGATCTGCCCTATGAACCGCTTTCGATCGACCTGATCGGGGCCGTCGCCATCAGCGGCGACAGCGGGCGGTCGGGCAGCAACATCACCCCCCGCCCCCGGCGCGCGGTGCCGCCCGCCATTGAGGCGCAGCGGGGCGACCCGGCCTATCTGCGGCTGTGCGCGCAGCTTGGCTACGACCCATGACCGGCAGGCTACCAGCGTTTTGACGGCAGTTTTGTCGTCCGGTTGCCGCGCGGGCCGGATTGAACCGGGGTGTTGGCGCGGTTCTCATCGTGCAGTTTGCGCCAGCGGTCCAGCCGCGCCGGGTCCAGCGTGCCGGCCGCAATCGCAGCCTGCACAGCGCAGCCGGGTTCATGGGCATGGGTGCAGTCGCGAAAACGGCAGGCCGGGGCCAGTTCGGTGATTTCGGCAAACAGCTGGTCCAGCCCGAAGGCGGTGTCGCTGATATGCAGCGTGCGCATGCCCGGCGTGTCGATCACCCAGCCGCCTCCGGTGATCGGGTGCAGCGACCGCGCGGTGGTGGTGTGCCGCCCCTTGGCATCGGCCTCGCGGATGCTGCCGGTTTCCTGCGCCTCTGCCCCGGTTTTTCCGGCCAGCGTGTTCAGCAACGATGACTTGCCCACCCCGGATGAGCCGACAAGCGCCACGGTCTGCCCCGGCGCGCACCATTGCGCCAGCTGACCTGCGGCCTGCGCAGAGGTTGCATCCAGTGCCACCACCGCAAGCCCGCGCTGCAATCCCGCCACCTGCGCGATATAAGGGGCCGGATCAGGCACCTGATCCACCTTGGTCAGCACGATCACCGGGTTGGTCCCGGCTTCATTGGCAAAGGCCAGATAGCGTTCCAGCCGGGCCGGGTTCAGATCGTCATTGCAAGAGGTGACGATGAACAGCGTGTCGACATTCGCGGCAATCAGCTGCGGCACGCGCGCGCCTTCGGTATGGCGCTGCAGCACCGATCTGCGGTCCAGCCGCCGCAGCAGAAGCCGGGTCTGCGGGTCCACCAGCACCCAGTCGCCGACCGCGTAATCGGCAGTGCTGGCCTGCGGCGACAGCGTCAGGCGGACTGGATCGCCGCCCGCCACGGCGGTCAGCCGGGCACGGTGCACCGTGGCAATGCGCATCCGGTCGAGGGACTGTTCCTCTGGCCCCAGCTGATCGTCAAAAAAGGCGGACCAGCCAAGGGCGGGTTGGGACGTGGCGTCTAGGTCTGTGTTCTGGGTCATGTCTGACTGCATGATCGTGACACCGGCGCAATGCAAGCTGAACTCACCGGCGCGGCAGCCGCCCGGCAGGCTTTCGCAGCCATCAGGCCGACCGCCGGTCCGGCACCGCGATATCCCACAGCCTGCAGGCATTGGCGTGCAGGATCGCGCCGCGCTCACTGACCGACAGGTCGGCCAGCAGGGCCTGACTGGTCGCGACCCATTCGGGCAGGCTGGACTGCAATGTGCAGACCGGACTGTCAGAGCCCCAGACCATGCGGTCGGCCCCGAACTGCTCCAGCACATGGGTGACCCATGGCCGCAGCGTGTCCAGTGTCCAGTCGCCGCCGGTATAGGCGGTGATGCCCGACAGTTTCAGGATCACATTCGGGCGGCGGGCCAGATCGGTGATCCTGGCGGCCCAAGGCTCAAACGCGCCGCCCGCGATGTCTGGCACGCCGCAATGATCCAGCACGAAAACGGTGTCAGGGCAGGCATCGGCCAGTTCAATGGCCAGCGGCAGTTGCCGCGCCAGCATCACGATATCAAACGGCAGCCCCACGGTGCCCAGACGCGCGATGTTGTCGCGAAACAGCTCAGATTGCGACACCGCATCGGGCACAACATGCAAAACACGCCGCAAGCCCTTGACCACGCTGCGATCTACCCGCTCAAGCCAAGCGGCAAAGCCAGGGGATTCGGGGCGGGCCGCGGCGATGGCCCCGCGGATCAGACTGCCGGGCCGTTGCATCAGGTCCGCGATAAAGGCGGTTTCCGCCTCGATATCGGCCTCGGCCACATCCACCTCCATATGCAGCACATCGGTGATGCCGATGCGGCGGGCGGTGGATTCGTACTCTTCATAGCTCCAGTCGCGGTTCAGCGCCGGGGCACCCTCCAGCCACGGATAGGACAGCCGGCTGCGGTTCACCAGATGCAGATGGGTGTCAAAAATCATCGGCCAGTCCCTTTATTGCGCAACAGCATGGGGCAGCGGCAGGGCCTGCGCTGTGCAAGCTGATCTGGCGCATCTTGCCCCTGTCGCAGTAAAGCGATGTTGCGCCTGCAAATCCAGCCCCGCCTCAGCCTGCCCCGCCTCAGTCTGTTGTGCCTCAGTCTGTTGTGCCGCGTTCAAGCTGCCAGTTCAGCCCGGAAAACCCCTCACGATGGGCAAAGGTCACCAGATGCACGTCGATGGCAAAGCGGGCCTGAATCAACCCCTTCATGTCGTCCGCCGTGACGCGGACCGTCAGCGCCTCATTATCAGCGGCAAGATCTGCCGGGCCCGACAGCAGCGCGGCGGTGCCCTGCCGGTCATCGAAGTCCACAGCGACCTTGTGGGCAAAGTGCTTGCACAGTTGTTGCAGGTATTTTGACGCGTGCGGCGTCGGATAACGGGCTGTTGATACGAGCATGCGGCATTCCCAACTGTTTTACATGGAATATCCTCTGGAACTGCGCGGGGCAAGACGGTAAGGAACCGGCATCCCCCTCGCGTGAAGCCAGATCATCAGCCACACGCCACCCTGCAGGAGCCGCTGATGATCCGTGCCCCCCTTTCCGGCCTGCTGGCCGCGTTGATGCTTGCCGCCCCCACCGCACAGGCCGAACCGCTCACCGTGCTGACCGCTCAGGGCGCGGTGACGGTGCCCGCCACCCCGGCAAAGATCGCCGTGTTCGACATCGCGGCCATCGACACCCTGACAGCCCTTGGCGTCATCCCCGATGGCACGCCGGACAAGCTGTACCTCGACTATCTGTCGGCTGTGCCCGTGACCCCGATGGGCACCCTGTTCGAGCCGGATCTGGAAGCGCTGGCCGGGCTGACCCCCGATCTGATCATCGTCGGCGGTCGGTCCTCAACACAGGTAGGCGCGCTGTCCCCCATCGCGCAGACCATCGACATGACCATCTGGGAAGACATTCCCGGTGAAGCGCGGCAGCGGATCGAGGCCTATGGCACCCTGTTCGGCAAACCGGAACAGGCCGCAGACCTGCTGGCAGAATTCGACGCGGCCCTGACCGCCGCCCGCGCCGCCGTGGCGGGCAAAGGCACCGCACTGATCGTGCAGACCAACGGGCCAAAGGTTTCCGCCTATGGCAAGGGATCGCGCTTTGGCTGGCTGCACTCTGCGCTGGATCTGCCAGAGGCCTACGCCAACCTGACCCCCGACACCCATGGCGATGCGGTGTCCTTCGAGTTCATCGCGCAGGCCAATCCCGACTGGCTGATCGTGGTCGACCGTGCGGCGGCGATTGGCGAGACGGCTTCGGCGCAGGCCACGCTGGACAACCCGCTGGTGGCAGGCACCACCGCCGGGCAAAAGGGGCAGATCCTTTATCTGTCGTCGGGCCCGGTCTATATTGCGGGGGGCGGCTATACCTCGATCACCACCACGCTGGCAGAGCTGACCGCCGCGTTTTCCAAGTAACGCGCAGACCTGCCCAGCCATGCGCCCGGCCCTTGCCCTGACCCTACTGCTCGTGCCGCTCTCTGCCGCCAGCCTGCTGATCGGGGCGGCGGATATGGATCTGGCCAGCCTTGGCCATGACCCGCAGGCGGCGCTGATCCTGACCGTATCGCGCGTGCCGCGCACGGCGGCGGTGATCCTGACCGGCGCGGCGCTCGCGATTGCCGGGGTGGTGATGCAGCAACTGGTGCGCAACCGCTTTGTCGAACCGGGCACCACCGGCACGGCGGAAAGTGCGGCCCTAGGCCTGCTGGCGGTGACACTGATCGCGCCCGCTGCGCCGATCTGGGTCAAAATGGTGGTGGCCAGCCTTGCCGCCATGGCGGGCACCGCGCTGTTCTTGCGGCTGATCCGCCGCCTGCCCCCGCGTGAGGTGTTGCTGGTGCCGCTGGTCGGCATCGTGCTGGCGTCGATCCTTGGGGCCATGGTCACCTTTATCGGCTGGCAGACTGACCTTCTGCAGATGATCGGCATCTGGCTGTTCACCGGGGAGTTTTCCGGCGTGATCGCCGGACGCTATGAGCTGCTGTGGATCGCCGCCGCCGCCGCCGCACTGGCATGGTTTGCCGCCGACCGCTTTGCCATTCTGGGCTTGGGGCAAGAGACGGCAACCGGGCTGGGCCTGAACCCCGATGCGGTGATGCGGCTGGGGCTGGTGGTGGTGGCGGTGGTGACAGCACTGGTGATCGTGACCGTGGGGATGATCCCTTTCATCGGGCTGGTGGTGCCCAACATCGTGGCCCGCCGCATGGGCGACAACCTGCGCGCCACCCTGCCGGTCACCGCTGCGGGGGGGGCTGCGCTGGTGCTGGCCTGCGACATCACCGGGCGGCTGGTGCGCTACCCCTACGAGGTGCCGGTGGGCACTGTGCTGGGCGTGGTCGGCAGCCTGCTGTTCCTGTGGCTGCTGTACCGGGAACCCGCCCGTGGATAGGCGCGCCACCTTTCTGACGCTGGCGCTGACCGTGGCCTGCGCCGCCTATCTGCTGTGGGGGCTGGGGCCGAAGTGGCCGTTTGTGCTGTCGCTGCGCGCAGGCAAGCTGGCGGGGATGCTGCTGGTGGGGGCTGCCGTGGCGGTGGCGACGGTGCTGTTTCAGACCGTCAGCCGCAACCGGATTCTGACGCCGCAGATCATGGGGTTTGATGCGCTGTATATCCTGATGCAGACAGCCCTTGTTGCCGGTCTGGGCCTGACCGGCTTTGCCAGTCTGCCGGTGCCCGCCAAATTCGGGGTCGAGGTGGCGATCATGATCGCGGCCTCCTTGCTGCTGTTCGGCACCCTGCTGGGCCGCGCCGGGCAGGATGTGGCGCGGCTGATCCTGACCGGGGTGATTCTGGGGGTGCTGTTCCGGTCTGCCGCCGGGTTTCTGGCACGCGTGCTGGACCCGAATGCCTTTGCCGTGGTGCAATACGCCAGCTTCGCCAGCTTTGCCCGGGTGAACACCGACCTGCTGCCCTATGCCCCCACGCTGACCTGCGCGGCCATCGGGCTGGCGCTGTGGCTGGCCCCGCGGCTGGATGTGCTGGCGCTTGGCCGCCCCATTGCGGTGTCGCTGGGGCTGAAGCATGACCGGCTGCTGCTGCTGGCACTGGGAATCGTCGCGGTGCTGGTGTCGGTCGCCACCGCGCTGGTCGGGCCGATGGCCTTCTTTGGCCTGATCGTCGCCGGACTGGCGCATGAGGCGGCGGGCACCGCCCGCCATGCCCGGCTGTTGCCGATGGCGATGCTGATCGCCGGCCTGCTGCTGGTCGGCGGACAGACGGTGTTCGAACGCGCGCTTGGCCTGCAATCCACCCTGTCGGTGGTGATCGAATTTGCCGGCGGGCTGTTTTTCCTGTGGTTGCTGCTGAAGGGACGCATCAGATGATCGAGGTTCAGGGCGTCAGCCACCGGATCGGCCAGACCCCGATCCTGTCAGACATCAGCCTGCGCCTGCCCAAGGGCAGGCTGACCGCGCTGATCGGGCCGAATGGCGCGGGCAAATCCACCCTGCTGTCGCTGATGGGGCGGCTGATGCCGCTGCAGGCCGGGCAGATAACGGTCGACGGGTCCGACATTGCCCGCACCGACACCCGCCAGCTGGCGAAACAGATGGCGATCCTGTCGCAATCCAACCCGCTGGGCAGCCGCCTGCGGGTGCGCGAGCTGGTGAGCTTTGGCCGCTGGCCGCATCATCAGGGCCGCCCCGGCCCGCAGGATGCGGCACAGGTAAGCCGGGCGCTGGACGATATGGACCTGACCCAGCTCGGTGACCGCTTTGTCGATGCGCTGTCGGGTGGTCAGCGCCAGCGGGCGTTTATCGCGATGACGCTGGCGCAGGGCGCAGACTGGCTGCTGCTGGATGAACCGCTTGCGGCGCTTGATATGGCCCATGCGCGCGGCGTGATGGCGCGGCTGGCGGGGTTGCGCGATGCGGGTCGCAGCGTGGTCGTGGTGCTGCATGACATCAACCATGCGGCGGTCTGGGCAGACCATATCGTCGCCATGAAGGACGGGCGCATTGTGGCCGAGGGTCCGCCGTCCCAGGTCTGCACCGCCCCCACGCTGGGCGCGATCTATGATATGGACCTGCGGGTGATGCAGGTCGATGGCAAGCCGCTGGTGCTGCATCACCTGTAATCCCGCCGCAAGGCTGACAAACCGATGGCAGGCAGCCTATGCTGCCCCATCCCCTGCCCCGATGGACCTGCCAGTGATATCCAGCGACGCCCTGCCCCCCGCCCCTGATTTCGGTGATGACGATCCGCGCATCGCCTATAACCGGGTGTGGTTCAACCTGCTGCGCATCCAGCGCACCGCTTTTCCCCGCATCGCGCGCGCGCTGCGCCGCCATGGCATGGAAGACCCCATCTGGCACGAGATCATGCTGGAGATTGACCGGAGTGCCGCCGAGGGGATGCAGATGGCCGAACTGGAACGCAGGCTGCATGTCGCGCAATACACGCTGTCGCGCCATGTGACCCGCATGGTCAGCTCGGGCCTTGTGCGCCGCGAGCGCAGCCCGGGGGCCGGGCGCGGGCAACGTTTGTTCCTGACCGAGGCCGGGCGGCTGGCAAATGATGCGATCTGGCCCGCCTATATGGACGCGATCCAGTCCGAATTCGCCCATAGGGTCAGCACGGATGAGGCTTACGCGCTGTGCCGCGTGCTGATCCGGCTGTATCCATAGTGGCTGAAGGCGGGAGCAGCGCCCCCGCCTTCAGAAGGTTTCAGAACTTCGACACCAGTGACAGGGTCACGGTGCGGCCCGGTTCACGCAGCGGAGTGACCGAATTGAAATCCGCCCCATAAGAAGCGCGGTCGGCGAAATCGGTGTCAAACAGGTTCGTCACCTCGGCCCGCAGACGCAGATTCTGCATGCTGGGCGGCACGTATTCTGCGAAGACGTTCACCACCTCATAGCCTTTGAGCGTGTTCTGAGCATCGGCTGGCAGGTCATTGTAATCAAACGCAACATCCAGACTGCCGCCCAGCTTCCAGCCGGTGGCCCCGATCTCTTGCTGCACCTCAAACGCCAGAACCTGACCCAATGGCGCGCCGAAGTCCTGCGCCTCATAGCTGCTGGACACCGCGCCGTTCACCCGGACCTTGCTGTTGGAATAGGTCAGCCGCGCAAAGCCGCCGTCCCAGCCATAGGTGCCGCCAAGGTTGAAGCCCCGGCTTTCGAAGTCAAAGTTCTCTTCTGCGCCGCGGGCCTTGTTGATTTTGGTCTGGAACACCTCACCGCCAAGGGTCAGGGTGCCATCGGTCCAGTCCACGCCTGCCACGATGTTTTCCGACCGCGATGGTTGCAGCCCCGTGTAGCTCCACAGCGGCGAACGCTCATAGATGTAGTTGTCTTCAATGTCGATGCCACCGAACACCGATGACACACCGGCGCGCAGGGTCAGCGCCTCTGTCAGGCCATAAGACACCGATGCATTGCCTGACAGGCCGGAATTCGTATCCTGCCAGCCGTTCACCCCGGTAAAGCGCTGCCGGTCGGCGCGCAGGCCAAAGGACAGTTTCAGCCGGTCCACCGGCTCCAGCCGCGCCTGCGCAAAGATGCCGATGTTGCGCGCGGTTTCCTCCAGCCGCACCCCCGGTGCCTCATACAGCCCGTTGCGGTCATAGGCATCAAGGCCCACCGTCACTGTATCGCGTTCGCTCAGGTTGAAGGTGTTCTGCGCGGTCAGCGACCAGGTGGCCGAGGTGCCTTCGCTTTGCCAGGGGTTTGGCACGTTCACCAGACTTTCGGAAAAGCCGACCACCAGCTTGGGGTCCCACATGCCAGCGGCCATGGTGTTTTCATAGCTGACCGAGACGCTGGTGCGGGTGGTGTCATACAGCCGGTCATGCCGCACCGGGCCGGCAACACCCCCCATATTGGCGCGGAACGGGCGGAAGGCGGCGTCGCGCAACCGCTGGGCCGAAAACTCGATCCGGTCACCGGAGTCGCTTTCATAGGCCAGCTTGACCAGACCGCTTTGCAGATCGGCGCCGGTGCCGGAAACCTTGTCACCCGCCCCTGCGGTATAATCCTTGCCCTGCGCGGATTTCAGATAGCCCAGCCATTCAAAGCCATTGTGCTGCCCGGCCACTGTCAGCGCCCCGGTAAAGGTGTTGCCATTGTCGCCGTAGGCCAGCCGCAGGTTGCCGCCGATGGGCTGCCCGTCCTCCAGAATATCGCCCGCATCGACGGTTTCAAATACCACCGACCCCGCCATCGCGTGTGGCCCGGCATCTGCCGCGGCCACACCGGCATCGGCCCGCACCGCCTTCAGCAGACCGGGGTCGATCGCGTTGGCAGAGACATGATGAAAAGCGCGGTTGTTCTGCGCCACGCCGTCAATCGTCACCCGAAGGTTCAGCATATCGACGCCGTTGACAAAGATCTTCTGCGCAACCGGCATCGCGCCCCCGACAGAGACCGACGCGATCCCGGCGAACAGGTCTTTCAGATCGCCGGTGCGGGCGCGTTCAAGCTCGGCCTGCGACACGTATTGCGTGGTGGCCCGGTCGGCCGCCCCGGCCTGTTCATCCTGCTGTGCGACAAGGATCGGATCAAGGCTGATGTCCTGCGCCATCACCGGCAGGGCAAGAAGGCTGACGCTTGCGAACAACAGCCCGCGCGCACCCGTGAGTTTCAAACTGGTCATGGACCGCTCCGTTGCATTCTGTGGGGATGCGTGGCTGCGGAGGACCGTGGCTGCGTTCTGCGCCTGCGGCTAGCGCGCCGCAGCGATACATGCAAGTGCATGTTCAGCAGGAATGGTATTGTTGACTAAATTAGTTCACGACTGCGGCTTTGATGCCCCGGATCGTATCGCCGGAGCGCCAAGCGAGGCAATCGCGGCAACCAGAGCGGGCTTGCCGATGACATAGCGCAGCTTTGCATCCAGCGGGGTTTGCGGCCAGTCCAGCGTGGAAACGGCACCAAGCGCCACCAGGACCGGCCAGGCGGCCATGACATCCCAGGCACTTTCGCCATAGCCGACATGGCCGTCCACCTCTCCGGTCGCCAGTTCCAGCAGGGCGATGGTCGATGCGTTGCAACAGCGGAACAGCACGCCTGCGTCCTCGGCCAGATAGCGCAGCGCCTCGATGCGCTCGGCCAGCGGCAGGGCGCGGCCAAGCGCCACCCCCACCACTGCGCGGTCCGGCTGAAAGGCGCTCAGCGGTGGCAGAACCCGGCCATTCAGCGTCGGCGCATGGGTGGTGCCGCCCGCCAGCGTCAGGCCCAGTGCCGGGGCATGGATGATGCCCGCCACCGGCACCCCGGCCTGCCACAGCCCGATTGACACCGCCCATTGCCGGCCGCCCCGGACAAAGTTGAAGGTGCCATCAATCGGGTCAATGACCCATACGCGGTCTGACGTGCCCGGCAGCATTCCGCCCTCTTCGCCCAGAATGCCATCCTGCGGAAAGGCGGCGCGCAGGCGGGCGACGATCAGCGCCTCGACCGCGCGGTCAGCTTCGGTGACCAGATCCAGCGGCCCCTTGGCGCTGATGTCGCCTTGCGACAGGCTGCCGAAATGGCTCAGGGCAAGATCACCCGCCGCATGGGCCAAGGGGGTCAGAACATCGAACATGTGAACCGATCCGTGGCTGAAGGGTTGGAAAAGGCATCGGGCAGGGCGATGGCAGGGGTCTGGCGGTTCATCCCGCCAGCACCGGCCCCTACCCCACCCGCAGCCCGAGCGTGTTCAGCACCCAGCCCGACAGGTCTTTCAGCATGATCTGCGTCGCCGCGTTGAAACCTTCGACCAGAACAATCGTGTCGGTGCTGGCGACCGGATAGGTCACGTTGAAGGTGCGGGTCGACAGGACCGAGGCATCGCTTTCGCGCACCAGCCGCGCCGTCAGGCGCACGCGGATATTGGCGCCCTGCCCCGCAGGGGCCGCTTCGGCCTGCATGTCTGTCAGTTCAGAGATCAGCACGTAATCACCAAAGCTGCCCAAGGGGCGGCGCCCGACATAGCGAAGGCCGTTGCTGTCTTCCAGCGTACGCACGATCAGCGTCTGCATCATCTCGGGCGTTTCTGCCGACCATTGGCCATCGGTCAGATATTGCGCCTGCAACGGGCGCGGGCGGATCATGATCCGGTCGGTCATCAGCCCGCCGGGGGCCGAGGGCACCTCGACCACCAGCTGCCGCGCAAGGCTGCTGCGCGCCACCGGCCCGTCGGCGGGGGCCTGCAGGTCATAGCTTTCCAGCGGTGTCGCCGCCCCGCTCAGCGCCGAAATCGCCGCACAACCGGACAGGAACGCTGTTGCGGCAAGGATAGTCAGGATCGGCCGAAGCATGGCAGTGCTCTTTCGTTAAGGGCGACAGACGTTACTGGCGGTAAGCGGGGGTATTGGTCCCGCCAAGGAAGAACCGTGCCGGATCGCGCTGGATCTGGCGGGTCAGCTGGTCAAGATTGGTGATCAGGCCGCGCATTTCACGGCCCAGCAGGGTAAACTGCGGCAGGGCATTGGCCGAAAAGTCGCGTACCGGCCCGCCCGAGGCCGCCACCGTGCGCGCCACCTCGTCAAAGGCCTGCCGCGCCGATTCACTCGCCGCCTTCAGATCGGCGGTCACGCCGGGAATATCGGCTGAGACTTGCGCAATCGCCTGATCCAGCGCGTCAATCGTGCGGCGCAGATCGGTGGTGATCGCCGCCACATCGTTGTTGATCACCCGGTCCGCCCCGTCAAACGTGCGCTCTGCGGCAGACAGTGTGCGCTCCCCCACCTCCAGCGCCGAGTTGATCGCGCCCAAGGTCACATTGGCGTTGGCAAAGGTCTCTGTCACCGATGCCATGGCGGTGCCGGCCCTGTCGACCAGACCATCCACCTTGCCGCTGGCATCGGTCAGGCTTTGCCCCACCTCGGCAATCGTCAGGTTGGCGGTTTTCACGGCGGCGCGGATATCGGCGACCACTGCCGGCAGATCGGCATTGGCCGCTTCGGAAATCGGGCGGATCGCGGCGCGCGCCTCGGCCACCAGGGCCGCACCATCCACGGTGATCAGCGTGTCGAAATTGTCGGCAGCCGTACTGACCGACTCGAGCGTCGAGGTCAGATCGGCGATCATCGCATCGGTGGCACGGATTGTGGCTTCGGCTTCGGTCAGGCGGGCGGTCGCGGCCTCGCCGGTGCGGCGGAATTCGGCCACGGTTTCGCGCGCTTCCCTGCCGATCTGGTCAATCTGCGCGCGGATCTCGGCGATTCCGGTCTGCAGGTCTTCGGTGGTGCGGCGCAGCTCGTCCTGAATATAGCTGTCGGCAGACGACAGGGTGGTGGTGGCCTGATCCAATGTGGCGGTGCCGCTGTTCACAGTGGTGCGCGTGTCGGCCATCAGCGCATCAAGATTGGTCAGCGTGTTTTCCGCCGTGGCAAACAGGCTTTCCGCCTGCCCGGTCAGCCCTTCCACCGTGGTGCTGAAGGATGAGATGTTGTCGGCAAAATCGGCCACCGCCGCGGCCACCACCGAAAAATCCTCCAGCGCCTTGGACAGGCCGGCAGAGGCCGTTTCGGCATTGTCGAGAATGTTGTTGATGTGTTGGATATTCTCGGCACTGGCAAGCTCGGTCAGGTCCCGCATCACCTGCAACGCCTGTTCCACCAGCTGCGGCGCATCTTCCGACAGGCTTTGCAGAATCGACCGCCCCGCCTCGATCTCGGGCACATCACCGGCGTCCGAGACGCGCAGCAGCGCATCTGCCGGATCACCCGGGCTGATGCCGACAAACGACACGCCGGTTACGCCCTGCGATTCAATCGTGGCAACCGAACTGGTGCGCACCGGCACTTCGGCCCCGATTTCCAGCCGGACCAGCACCGTGCCATTGCCATCGGGCGACAGCCGCACATCCACCACCTGCCCCACCGGCAGACCGGCAAAGCGCACATCCGACGCGCCCGACAGGCCGGAAACCGAGGTGAAGCGCACCTCGTAATAACTGAACTGCCGGTCCAGCTGCACCTGCGCGAACCACAAAAAGAAGCCCAGAATGCCCAGCAGTCCGGCCAGCGTGAAGGCACCGATCAGAATATAGTTTGCCTTGGTTTCCAACGGATCAACTGCCTTTCTGGGCGTCTTTTGCAGCCAGTGCCGCGCGGGCGCGCGGCCCGTGGAAATAATCGTGAACCCAAGGGTGATCGACTTTCAGCATCTCGTCCATTGTTCCTGTTACCAGAACCTTCTTTTCGGCAAGGACCGCAATCCGGTCGCAGATTGCGTGCAGCGTGTCCAGATCATGCGTCACCAGAAACACCGTCAGCCCCATCGTATCGCTCAAGCGCCGGATCAGCGTGTCGAAATCGGCAGCACCTATGGGGTCAAGCCCCGCTGTCGGCTCGTCCAGAAACACGATCTCGGGGTCCAGCGCCAGTGCCCGCGCCAGACCGGCGCGCTTGCGCATGCCGCCCGACAGCTCTGACGGATATTTGTCGCCCGCCAGATAAGGCAAGCCCGACATCGAGATTTTCAGATCCGCCATCGCCCGGCGCAAGGCAGGGTCAAGCCCTGCAACCGCGCGCATCGGCACTTCGACATTCTCACGCACGTTCAGCGAGGAAAACAGCGCGCCATCCTGAAACATCACGCCCCAGCGCCGTTCCAGCGCGGCGCGGTCTTCTTCACTGGCCTCACGCACATTGGTGCCCAGCACCTCGATCTCGCCCTCCGCCGGGCGCAGCAACCCGGCAATCGCGCGCAGCAGCACCGATTTGCCGGTGCCAGATCCGCCGACCACGCCCAGGATTTCGCCGCGATACACATCCAGATTCAGCCCGTCATGCACCACATGGCTGCCGAACTGGGTGCGGATGCCCCGCAACCTGATCACCGGATCGTGCGCGTCCGCCACCGTCATAGCCCCACCTGCGCGAAGAAAATGGAAAACAACGCGTCGATCACGATCACCGAAAAGATCGCCGTCACCACCGAGGATGAGGTTTTCTGCCCCAGCGATTCGGCGTTGTTGCCGACCTGCATCCCGGCGTGGCAGCCGACGATTCCGATGACGATGGCAAAGAAAGGTGCCTTGATCATGCCCACCATCAGATGCGACACCCCGGTGTTTTCGATCAGCCGCGACACAAACAGCGCCGGCGAAATCCCAAGCTCGACCCAGCTCATCAGCCCGCCACCCAAAAGGCCCGCCGCATTGGCGATCATCCCCAGAATGGGCAGCATCAGCAGCAGCGCCAGCACGCGCGGCACGATCAGCGCCGCCGCCGGGTCAATGCCCAGCGTGCGCATGGCATCAATCTCTTCGCGCATTTTCATCGACCCGATGGCGGCGGTAAAGGCCGAGGCCGTCCGCCCTGCCACGATGATGGCGGTCAGCAGAATGCCCAGCTCGCGCAGGATCGACACCGCGATCAGATCGACCACAAACACCTCTGCCCCGAACTGGCGCAGCTGTGCCGCACCCTGAAACGCAAGCACCACGCCGATCAGAAACGCCATCAGCGCCACGATCGGCACGGCTTTCAGCCCGACCTCCTGACAATGATGGACAAGCGATGTCAGGCGGAATTCGGATGGATGGATCACAGACCGGCCCAGCCGCGCGATGAACACCCCCAGAAAGCCCAGAAGTTGCCCCAGAAACACCGCGCCCGCCGCAACCGACCGGCCAAAGCCGTCGAGCCAGACCATCAGGGAAAATGGTGGTTTGGCTTGGATATCCGGGTCTGGCAGCGCCTTGCGCACGGTGTCGATCAGGGCGGTGGCGTGGTCACTGGCACCGACAAGGCGCAGCCTGTGCCCGGCGGCTTGCGCCGCCTGTTCCGCCTCGACAATCGCCCAGGCCGCCGCCGTATCCAGCCGCGTCACCTCGGTCAGATCCACACTCACCGGCCCCGCCGCCGCCTGCGTCAACTGACCATGCAGCCCGGTCAGATCGGCCAGCGAAAAACTGCCCGCAAGACGCAGGGACGTGCCGGCATCGGCCTGATCGATGGTGACAGTTGCTGGCATGTTCCGGCGATCCAAGACCCTGACTGACCCTTGCGGTTGACCGTGCAGGGCTATCATCATCATCGGGGCAAGGAAAGCATGGCGTAAGGGGCAGATCACCCCCCCGGCAATGGTGCCGCTCCAACACCGTCGGGCCGCACAGCGCCCTGAGAGAACGCCCCGGCACCGCCCGGGGGCAAAGCTGCGGCTGACCGGGGCATGTGATCTGGATCATGGCACTTGCGGACATTGCCGTCAGAATAGCGCAAAACGAGGGTGCGCCATGCAGATCAGTTTTCTTCTTGACCATGTGGACGAACCGACGCTGGCCGCGCTGTTCGGGCTGCTGGTCGGGTCTGTTTTCGGCATCGCGGCGCAACGGTCTTCGTTCTGCCTGCGGGCCGCGACGGTCGAGTTTGCGCGCGGGCAGTTGGGGCCAAGGGTGGCAGTCTGGCTGCTGGCGTTTTCGACGGCGGTGATTTGGGTTCAGGCGGCGCAGATGCTGGGGCTGTTCCGGGCCAGTGACGCGCGGATGATGGCGGTGACGGGGTCGTGGTCTGGCGCGGTGATCGGCGGGCTGATGTTCGGTGTGGGCATGGTTCTGGCGCGCGGCTGTTCGGGGCGGCTTCTGGTGCTGGCGGCGACGGGCAACCTGCGGTCGGTGGTGTCGGGGCTGATCTTTGCGGTGGTGGCCCAGATGGCACTGCAGGGCTGGCTGGCCCCGCTGCGTCAGGCGCTGGCAGGGCTGTGGGTAACGCCGGGCGGGAGGAATGTCGATCTGCCGGCCGCGCTGTCGCTGCCATCATGGTCGGGGCTGGTGATTGGCTTGGTCACGGCAGGGCTGGCCTTGGGGCTGGCGTATCGCAACCGGATCGGCGCGCGGGTGCTGGTCTTTGCCTCGGGCGTCGGGTTTGCGGTGGCTTTGGGGTGGGTGCTGACCTTTGCCCTGTCGCAGCAGGCGTTCGAGCCGGTGGCTGTCACCTCGGCCACGTTTTCGGGGCCGTCGGCGGCGACGCTGATGTTTTTCCTGACCCCCGACCGGGGCTTGGGCTTTGATGTCGGGCTGGTGCCGGGGGTGTTTCTGGGGGCCTTGCTTGCCGCCGCATGGGCGGGGGAGCTGAAGCTGCAGGGCTTTGAAGGGGAAGGCCAGATGCGGCGGTCGATGGCGGGGGCGGCGCTGATGGGGTTCGGGGCGATGCTGGCCGGGGGCTGTGCCATCGGGGCCGGGGTGACCGGCGGGTCGGTCTTTGTGGCGACGGCCTGGCTGGCGCTGCTGTCGATGTGGGTGGGGGCTGTCCTGACCGACTTTCTGGTGGATCAGGCTGGGGCACGGGTGCGGCAATAGGGCTGCCTCTTATGTTACAAGAGGATCGGCCCTTTGCTATCAAGCACTAGGCTTTTGCGCTTCAACAGATTTTTAACCTCGCCTGCGGTTGCGCCTATTCGAATTCCATCTCGGCAAACACGACGCCAGCATTTTTGGTGGCCAGTTCTTCGAAAGTATCAAGGTGCTGCCACCGGGACTGGTCAACGTAATACGCCCCTGCCAGATCGCCGCCGTCTTCCAGATGGGCCCCGATCTTGCTCCGCAGATCCACCAGATAGTCGCGGGTATAGCGGGTGACCTGCGCAAGGTTGGTCGGGTGGCCATGGCCGGGGATCACATAGGTGGGGTTCAGCGGCATCAGCGCGCTGTCCCATGTCTCGATCCAGCAGGCGGTGCAGGTGCCCTCGAATATCGGCGGCATGCGTTCGTGAAAGGCGATGTCGCCTGCGATCATCATGCCCCAAGCTGGAATCCACACCTGCGTGTCGCCGGGGGAATGCGCGGGGCCAAGGTGCATCACCTGTAGCGTGACATCACCCATGGTGATGGTTTTCGCCTCGGCAAAGGTTTCGGTTGGCAGGGCGATCACGGTGCCTTCGGCATTTTCGCGGGCATAGCGGTGCAGGCTGGCCAGATCCTGCGCGCTGCCATCTTCGAACTCGGCCGCAGCCTCGACATGGGCCAGGATGGGCACCCCCTGCCCCGCCCAATAGCCATTGCCCAGCATGGCATGGCCCTGACCGTTCTCGACGATCACCAGTTTCACCGGCTGATCGGTCACCGCCCGGATTTCATCATGCAACGCCTGCGCCAGTTTGAAGCTGGCCCCGGAGTTGACCACGATCACCCCGTCGCCGGTGACGATGAAGGACAGGTTGTTGTTATGGCCCGCGTTTTCGTAAGTGGGTGGTGCGGTGGCCCCGATGGCAGAAAACACATGCGGGATCACCTCGACCGGTTTGGAATACAGCACCGATTGCGGATACTGGTCGGGGATATCCTCGGACCCAAAGGCGGGCGTGCCGAGCAGCAGGGCGAAAATGGCGGCGCGGGTCATTCTGCAACAAACCTGTAGCCAGAGCCCGATTTTTCGGCGCGGCCGATGCCGCCACCAGGCAGGTGAAAACCGACCAGCCGCATCTGCGCGGCGGTGATCTGATCCAGCAGGGCAAGCCGGGTCTGCGCCGCCAGATCCTTGTCCTGATCCGAGCCGGAGGCCCAGTCGGGGCGTTCAAAAGCCACGTGATGATTGCCCAAGGCATCGCCCACGACCATGGCAGCGTCGGACCCCGCGCGCAGTTCATAGGCCATATGCCCCGGCGTGTGGCCGGGGGTCAGGCGGGCCGCGATGCCGGGCAGGATTTCTTCGCCATCCGAGACAAAGCGCAAGGTTTCGGCAATCGCCATCAGCCGGCGTTGGGCCCCGATGGCAAAGGTGGTGCGGGCCTCGCCAATAGTGGAAACCGTGTCCGGGTCGGTCCAGTAGTCGAATTCGGCCTGTCCCATCAGGTATTCCGCATTGGCAAAAACCGGCTCGTCAAAATCATCCAGCAGGCCCCAGAGGTGATCGGGGTGGGCGTGGGTAAACACGACATGGGTGATGTCTTCGGGCGACAGCCCGGCGGCGTCCAGCGCCTGTGTCAGCTTTCCCGCCGAGGGTTGGAAATCGGGGCCAGCCCCGACATCGAACAGCACAGTGTTGGTGCCGTCGCGCATCAGGGTGACATTGCAGGGCGGTGTCAGCTGGTCGGTCGGCAGGCCGTAAGAGGTGATGATCTGCGCCATTTCCGCCTGCGGCATGCCGCCAAGGATGAAGTCGCCCGGCAGCACCAGATGGCCATCGGACAGGGTGTCGATCTGCATCTGCCCCATGGTCAGGGTGGATGCAGCCCAGAGCGTACGGGGCGCAAACGGCAGCGCGAGGCTGGCAGCGGCAGAGGTAAGGATGTGACGACGGGTCAGCATGGTGATGCTTTCATTGGAAAAACGGCGGGCACCCAGATATGCCCGCCCGTCGGGAATGATGTTCAGCCGAACATGTCGGCGGTGATGCCGGAGTACCAGCCGATGCTTTCCTCGTACGTGACCTTGCGCAGGGCCGCATCTTCGCCGGTGGCGCTGATGAAGCTTTCGACCGAGGCAATCTTTTCCGGGTTGGGCTCATAGGACGCCCCGACCTTGACCCCATCATCCGGCGCGATCAGCGACCAGCAGGTGTTTGAATATTTCGCCGGAAAGACCTTGGTGCCCAGAAGCTCGCCCCGGATGGTCATCGCCGCGACCTTGGCCTGCGAATTGGCCGAAAAGCCGGATTTCGGCATGTCGCCCTGCGCGCTGGAATCGCCCAGCACATAAACGTTTTCATCGGCCTTTGACGTCATGCTGTCGGGGTGGACGGGGGCCCAGCCAGACTCGTCGGTGACACCGGCGATGGCAGCGATCTTGCCTGCGATCTGGCCGGGGATGACGTTGCAGACATCGACTTTCTGCGCCTCACCCTCGACCACGATTTCCATGCTGTCGGGCCGCACCTCGACCGCAGCGCCGCCGAATTCGGGGCCGATCCAGTCGATCATGCCGTCGTAATGCCTGCCCCAGCCTTCCTCGAACAGGGCTTTCTTGGAGAAGTTATCCTTCGGATCAAGGATCAGGATCTTGGCGGTCGGGTTGGTCTGCTTCAGCAGATGCGCGACCATGCTGATCCGCTCATAGGGCCCGGGCGGGCAGCGGTAAGGGTTGGGCGGCGCGATCATGGCGAAGGTGCCGCCCTGCGGCATCGACTCGACCATGGATTTCAGCAGTTGGGTCTGCGGACCGGCCTTGTAGGCGTGCGGCATGATCTCGGCATGCGCGTCAGCCGACCAGCCGGGCACGGAACCGTCACGGAAATCGATGCCGGGCGACAGGATCAGCCGGTCGTAGGGCACGGTCTGCCCCCCCGCAAGCTTGACGTTTCGGGCCGCGCGGTCAACGCCGGTGGCCATGTCGTTGATGACGGTGACGCCGCCTGCGGCAATGCCGTCATAGCCATGTTGCAGCGACTCGAACTCGCGGAAGCCGCCGATGTAAAGGTTCGAGAAAAAGCAGGTGGTATAGACCGGGTTGGCCTCGATCAGGGTGACCTCAAGGCCGCCCGCGCTGTCCTTGGCCAGATAGCGCGCGGCGGTGGCCCCGCCTGCCCCCCCGCCGATGACGACGACGCGCGGTTTGCTCTGCCCCCAGACCATGGGGGCCGACAGGATCGAGGCAGCGGCAAGGCCGGTGCCGAGGAATTGGCGTCTGTTCAGGCTCATCTTGGGTTCCTCCCTTCGGATGTGAAGGGGGCGGTTCAGCCGCCCCTCGGGTCATTCAAGCGTGGCAAAATAGGCGGCGAGGGCTGCAATCTCGTCATTCGACAGACGGCCGGCCATCATCTGCATCACCGGATGCGGGCGCAGTCTGGATTTATAGGCGTGCATGGCGACGACGAAATCTTCGGGCGGCCACCGGGTGATCGACGGTATGCCCGCGTCGGTGCCGTCTGTGCGGTGGCAGGTCGAGCATTCGGACGACAGGTATGCGCCGTACTCGGGGTCACCCTCAATGGCGAGGATGGCGGGGTCGAGCCCCGGTTCGGTCTTGCGGGCCGTGGGTTCGGCTTCGGGGATGTCGCGCGGTTTGTCGGAGTAATCGCGCAAAAACGCCATCAGGTCGGCGCGGGCGGCGGGATCGGCCATGCCGCGGTAGTTCATCCGGGTGCCCGAGACCAGCGCCTTGGGGTTTTCGATATAGGCGTCAAGGGTTTGCAGCGTCCACGTCAGGCCATCATTGCCCATGCGGGTCATCGGTTTCGAATAGGTGAACCCAGCCACCCCCCCTGCCCTGCGCCCGAACAGGCCGGTGAGGACAGGGCCGACCCGGTTCACGGCCCCCGCGCCGATCTGGTGGCAGGCCTTGCACTGACGGTCAAAGAGCGAGGCCCCGCGCGCCGGGTCGCCGATGCTTTCGGCGGCGACCGGCGGTGCGGCCAGCCCACTGACCGCGAGGGCAAGGAGCAGCGCGCGGGACATTCCCGGTCAGCCGCCAAGGCTGGCCAGATAGGCAATCACGGCGTTGCGCTCGTCTGCCGATTTCAACCCGGCAAAGGCCATCTTGGTGCCCTTCATGAAGCTGCGGGGGTTTTCGAGGAAGGCCTGGAGGTTCTCTGCATCCCAGACCAGTCCGCCTTCGGCCATGCTCAGCAGGGGTTTGGAGTAGTTGAAGCCTGCAACCGCCCCTGCCGCATTACCCACAATGCCGTTAAGCGTCGGGCCAACCGCATTTTTTGCGCCTTCGCCGACCTTGTGGCAGGCGGAGCATTTCTTGAACACCGCCTCGCCCGCCGCGATGAGCGCCTGATCGGCGGCGGCAGAGAGGATCGGCTCTGGCGCGACGGCGGGTTGCGCGGCCTGTGCCGCAGCCTCTGCTTCGGGTTCAGCAGCAGGTGCCTCGGCAATGGCCCCGGCGGGCGCTTCCGATGTCGCGGGCGTCACCGCTGCGTCACCGGCATCGGCCCCCAGCACCGGCAGGGTTCCCGCCGGTTTGCCATCTTCGCCCGTGGGCGTCACCTTCAGGTCAATGGCGCGTTTGGTCACCTGTGGGGCGGCGGGCAGGCAGTTTTCCATGCAGGGCGCGCCGGTGAACAGCGGATATTCGGTCTGGGGCCGGTCATCTTCGTAAAAGCCATCAACGTTGGGCATCACGATCGAGGTGAAATTCTCATGCGTCAGAACGAAGTCATCTTCGACGATCCCATTCGAATAGAGCAGAAACGCGGTGATCGCATAGGTGTCATCCGGCGTCAGCGTCTGCGCCCCGCCAAAGGGCATCGAGCGGTGAACATAGTCGAACACGGTTGACAGATAGGGCCAGTAGCTGCCCACGGTCTTGACCGGGCGGGGGTCGGTCAGGGAATTGTCGCCCCCGGCCAGCACCGGCCAGCTGTCCAGCCCTTCGGCAAAGTCACCGTGACACGAGGCACAATTTGCGGCAAACACCTCATCCCCGGTTTCAACATCGCCAGACCCTACGGGCAGGCCGGTGCCATCGGGCAGCACGGTGACATCCCAGGCTGAGATCTCTTCGGTCAGGGCGGTGCGGCCAAGGCCAAGCGGGGTGGACGGAGCGGCGGCAAGCTGCGGTTCCGCAGCGACGGGGGCCGGAATGGGATCAGTGACGGCGGCCGCCTGCGCGAGGATGATTTCAGCCGTAATGGGTTCGGGCGTGGCTTTTGCCGGGGCCGCATCACTCTCGGCCTCTGCGATTACTTCTGCCGCAGGAGCCGCCGGAGTTTCGGCCCTCACAGCGGCCATTGGCACACCGACAGGTTCCCCCGGCCTGTGGCCGGTGGTGACGATGACAAAGGCGGCGACTGTGGCGGCGGTGGCCCAGCCGGTGACAAGCAGGATTGTCGGGAACTCAGGCGATTTCGACATTCTCGACCTCTCCGTCAGCGCGCACCCACCAGACCTGGATGGCGTTGTTGTGGTAAACACTATTGGTGCCACGGATATCGCGCAGCGCCTGCTTGGTGGGCTGGACGTAGCCGGTTTCATCCACCGCACGCGACAGGATGAACATCTCAGACCCGTCCCATGTCATGTCATAGTGAAACCGGGTCAGCGCCTTTGATTTCGCGTCACCGGAAATGCGGGCAGGCACCCATGTGTTGCCGCCATCGGTGGACACATCCACGCGGGTGATGCGGCCATTGCCGCTCCATGCCAGACCCGTCACGACCAGAGGGCCTGCGCCGTGGCGGATCGGGGCCTGCGGGCTGGGCGAGGTGATGACGGATTTCGCATCCATCACCCATGTCCATTTGCGCGCGCGACCATCGGGCATCAGGTCGGTGTATTTCGAGGTTTCTTCGCGGCTTTGCACCGCCTGATCATAGACGGCGATGCGGCGGATCCATTTGACCCACATGTTGCCTTCCCAGCCCGGCACGACCAGACGGACGGGGTAGCCGTGTTCCTTGCGCAGCGCCTCGCCATTGGCGAAAAAGGCGACCATCACATCATCGAGCGCCTTTTCCAGCGGAATCGAGCGGCCATTGGAGCTTGCATCGTGGCCTTCGACATAGACCCATTTGCCGGCGGTCTGCACGCCTGCTTCGGCCAGCAGGTCACGCAGCATGACGCCGGTGTATTCCATGTTGTGGATCATGCCTTGGGTGAACTGGCAGCCCTCCAGCTGTGCGCCGCCCCATTCCATACCGCCATTGGCCGCGCATTCGCAGAACGCGGTGGTGATGTGGCGGGGAAAGCGCATCAGGTCTTCGAAGGTGAAGACCAGGGGCGTGTCGACCAGCCCGTTGATCATCAGGCGATAGTCCTGCTTGGTCAGGTCGATCGCGCCGGAATGGTGACGCTCGAACGCGCAGCCCTGCGGGGTGATCGTGCCTTCCAGCGCGTGGATCGGGGTGAAGTTGATGGAGCTGACCGGGCTTTCGGTCAGCCATTCCACGTTGCGGCGCACGACATGCGCCTCGTGTGAAATTGGCGTGCCATAGGGTGCCGCATCGACCGGGTCGCCGAAGGCCGACGCGTAGTCCTGCACTTCGGTGATCAGCGGATCGGCGGTCTGGGCATGTGCGCTGGTGGCCATCAGCCCGGCCCCGGCGGCGGCAGTGCTGCGCAGGAAGCTGCGGCGCGAGGGGTGGTTTTGTGGTTCGTCGGTCATGTGGCGAACGCTCCTGTTGCTTAAAGTCCGGTCACGGTGACCGAGGTGTTGGGGTCCAGCCTGACGGTGCCGAGCTTGCGGATATGGGCTTCGACCACATCCCAGATCTGCGGGCCATCGGTGCCTTCGTTCACGCTCGCCCAGCCGGCGACGGTGTAGGATTTGCCAGCGTCAATTGCCTCGCCCGTATCGGTCAGGGTCAGGCCGGTGATGCGGCTGCCGATGGGTTTTGCGATGTCGATGGCAAAGCCCATACCGCCCACCCGCACCATATCGCCGCCCTGCTGGTAATAGGGGTCGGTGTTGAACAGGTTGTCGGCCACGTCTTCCAGCACCATGTGCAGCGTCTCGCCGGTCATTTCGGTGCGGTAGACCTGACCATAGGTCATCGAGGTGGCGTTGTGGATATGCTCGCGGGTGATGTCGTCGCCGGGCATCAGCGACGGCCCCCAGCGCACGCCGGGGGACAGGGCGATTTGCGCATCGCGCTCGCTGCGCACCGCGTCGCAGATCAGATCGTCCCAGGTGCCCTGAAAATTGCCGCGGCGGTACAGCAGGCTTTCGGTGGTGCCGATCTTTTCCTCCAGCTGGTCCTTGTAGGGTGCGCGTTCGGCGTCGATCAGTGCTGCCATCTCGGGATCGGGGGTGATCACGTCCGAAAACACCGGGATCAGCTTGTGGCGGTAGCCCATCATCTGCCCGCCCTGCACGTCGAGATCGACGCGGGAGACGAATTTGCCGTTGGAGCCAGAGGCGATCAGGATGGTCTGGCCGACCAGAACCGGCTCGGGAATGGCGTCATGGGTGTGGCCGGTCAGGATCACATCAATGCCCTGCACGCGGCTGGCCATTTTCTGATCGACGTCAAAGCCGTTGTGCGACAGGCAAACCACCAGATCGACGCCCTGTGCGCGGACCTCGTTCACCACCGTCTGCATACGCTCTTCGCGGATGCCGAAGGAGTATTCCGGGAACATCCAGCCGGGGTTAGCGATCGGCATATAGGGGAAGGCCTGACCGATGACGGCGATGCGGGTTCCGGCACGTTCGAAGATCTTGTAGGGCTCAAACGCGGGTTCGTCCCATTCGGCATCGAAGATATTGGCGCCAAGGAAGGCAAAGGGCAGGGTCTCAACAATTTCCTGCACGCGCTCGGTGCCAAAGGTCCATTCCCAATGGCTGGTCATCGCGTCCGGGGTCAGGGCGTTCATCACGTTGACCATATCCTGACCGCGTGTCAGCAGGCTGGTCATCGACCCGTGCCAGGTGTCGCCGCCATCCAGCAGCAGCGCCTCGGGCCGGGCGGCGCGGATGGATTTGATGACCGTTGCCACACGGTCCATGCCGCCCATCTTGCCGTAGGTCTTGCCAAGTGCGGTGAAATCCTCATGCGTCAGCGCATAGGCTTCCGGCGTGCCGGGGGTGATGTTGAACATGTCCAGAAACGCGCGGCCCACCACATGCGGCGGCTTGCCCTTGGCCTGTCCCACACCGATGTTCCATTCCGGTTCGCGGAACCAGATCGGTTTAAGCTGGGCGTGGATATCGGTGATGTGGATCAGGGTGACATTGCCGAAATCGTCGAACTGCAACAGCTGATCTTCGGTCAGCGCCTGCTGGGCTGCCAGCCGCGACCAGTTGCCAAAGCCGGAGACGCCGACGATGGCGGTGGCGGCCAGTGAGGCTTGCAGAAATTCGCGGCGGCTGATCATCGGCATGTCCTTGTGTTTCGGCATGACGGGGGCGGCCGCGCGGGCGCGGTGGCCTTTGGCCCGTCTATCATGAGGTGGATGCGCCCCCCGCCATGGACGGAGGGCCGGGTGTTCAGTGGCGGACCGAGACGCCTTCGACCGACAGCCCGTTGCCGCGCGAGGCGACATAGAGCTCCAGCGCCTTGAACTCGGCCGAGTCCGGCTTGAAGGTTTCGGCCCGGGTGTCGCGGACGCAGCCGACAAAGCGCTGCTGGGCCGACAGGATGCCCGCGTCTTTCAGACGATAGACCGGGAAGCCGTTGACCTGACCCTGGCTGAGGTGGTCAGCGCGGATGTAGCGGCCCTGATTGTCTTCGTGGCAATTGGCACAAGACATTTCGAGCTGCCCGAACCGGGTGTAGTAGATTTCCTTGCCCGCTTCCCAGAACGGTGCCGCCGCGCCGTCGATGGCAACATTCACCACCGCGCCGCGCGACTGCATCGAGATCAGCGCCAGCATGTCCTTCATCTTGTCGCCGGTCATGCCCCAGGGGTCCAGCGCCATGCGGTCGGTCACGCATCGGTTGACGTAGTTTTCAACCGTCATCAGTTCGCCGGTTTCCGCATCGACCCGAGGGGTGACCGCGCGCAGGCCCGTCATGCTCTCGGGGCCGTTGTGGCACCCGGCGCAGCTTTCGCCTTTTGCGCCCTGCGCCGCGTTCCAGCTGTCGAGCGCCCGGTCGACATAGACCATGCCGGGATTGTCGAAATCATCGCGTTGCAGGTCGCGGGTTTCGTCTTCGCGGAAGTGCCAGCCGGAATAGATGGTATCCATCGTGTCCGACAAATGCGCCGGAGCGGCGGTTGTGGTCACAATGTCCAGCATACCTTCTTCGGTTTCGATGCTGAGGCTGTCTTCCACCGGATCAGCATAGGCTGCGCCCGTCAGGGCAAGAGCCAGGGCCAGCGTGGTGGCCAGACGCACGGTATGTCGCTGCATGATGTCTCCTCCCTTAAACATCTGTGGCGATCAGGCGCGTTCGATGGTTTTGACGTCTTCGTAGACAGAGCCGTCATCGTCATACCAGGTGAACTTGATCTCGCCGGAGTCTGCCATTACGGCATCGAATTCGAAGTAGGGATTGGTGGAAACGGCGGGCTCGACCGTGATGTCGATCACATTCACGCCGCCCAGATCGCAGGTGAAACGGTTGATGATCGAGCGCGGGATCAGCTCGCCCGCGGCATCCTTGCGCTGACCGGATTCCATCTTGTGGCTGATCAGGGCCTTGATCGTGAACACCTCACCAGCCTTGGCTGATTTCGGAACTTTCACGCGGGGTTTTGCGTCTTCTGCCATGGTATTTCTCCTGTTCCTGAGCTCAGCCGCCGCAGCCGCCGATGGTGACTTTGACGGTGGTCGACGCCTGAACGATGCTGCCGTCAGCCATCTTGGCCAAAGCGATCACGTCCTGCGTGGTGGCAAGCCGGATGCGGGTGGCCCCCATCTGGCTGCCGGCACCGGGGCCGAAGGTGAAGGTGGCCACTGCCGGCGTCGGGTTGCCTGCGGCCAGCAGCATGATGGCCACGGCGCCGGGGGCATCGACCGACACCGGAACGGTGTTGCCGTTTTCGGCGATCTCCGGCGCGGTGATGGTGATGCCCCCGGTGCCCGCAGTCGCGCCGCCGGTAAAGGCAGAGGTCAGTTCGTCAACCGTGGCGGCGAACACGGGGTTTGCAAGCGTCGCCGCCGCGATGCCGCCAAGGCCAGCCCACAGGGCATCTCTTCTCGAAAGGTTCATTGTCATCTCCTCTGGTCGGGACGCCCGGTCACTCTGTCATCGTGATCAGGTAGGCCACGACATCTTCGACTTGTTGGGCTGTCAGGATGGGTGGCAAAGCCTCGGTCGGAGCCTTGCCGCTATAGGCCGCACCCGGACGGATGAAGCCTTCGGTCTTGTAGAAGGCCGGCATGAAGCTGCCCTCGAACGTCATCTTTGCGTTGGCGACAAGGCCGCGCAGCTGGGCCTCGGAATAGCGGTCGGCCACACCATCAAGCGGCGGGGCGATGTCGCCCTGAAAATCCGCCTCGGGGATGGTGCCGATCTGATGGCAGGCCACGCAGTTGCCCAGGGACGCGGTGGTCATCACCTTTTTTCCCGCCGCAGCATCGCCGGGGCCACCTGTCAGCGACGCCTCGATCGCGCCGTCGTCAAAGGCCACCGCTGTCGGCGCTGTTTCACTTGACGCTGGTGCGGTGATGCACAGCACGGCCGCCGTGGCCAACCAGAATTGGCGTATCATTGCGATCCTCCCAGATCTCTCCCTGTTGCTACGATACCTTTGGCATGCCGTCGTGTGCAACAGAAATATATGTATCCTTGAATATTCATATGTCTCAGCTTGCATCAGAGACTTAGCCGCCGTTTTCGGTGTTTGCGCGGGTGGCGAGGTATTTCTGAAAGTGCTCGCCGGAGTCGTAGCCGTGGTCGCGCACCCATGTCAGCAGCGCCCCGGTGGTGCCGATCCCGAAAGCACCCGGCATCAGAGCCACAGCCGATTCTGCCGCTGTGGCCCCGACGGGCACCTCTTCGGGCAGAAAGATCATCGTGGGCGTGAACATGACGCCCCAGCGCACCGCCATGGCCTTTTCCGGCAATGTGGTGCCGTCGAAATCAGTGACTTCGACATCGCCGAACAGGTTGATCTGGACGACAAAATAATGGTCCCGGAGCAGAGCGGTGATGGCGGGGTCGGGGTAGACCGAGTCGTGCATCTGGGTGCAGTAGATGCAGCCGCGCTGTTCGACCATCAGCAGCAGGCGTTTGCCTTCCGTGTTCGCCTCGGCCAGATCGTCGCGCAGATCCTTGAAGGTCTCGCGCATCCAGTCGGGTTTGTGCAACCCGTCGTCGCCCAGTTCGGCAGGCTGGGCGATGCCGGGCAAGAGCGCGAGGGCGGCAATGGCAAGCAGGCGGCGCATGGCGGGTCTCCTTATCTCAGGGTGGCGGTCCAGTCGAAATTGCGGATCATCCAGTCGGCAATGAGGTTGACGGAATTGGTGGCGATCAGGATGCCAAAGACGATCAGCATCACGCCCATCACCTTTTCCACATGGCCCATCATGGCGCGGTGGCGGGCGATGAAGCCAAGGAACGGTCCGGCGAACAGGGCGGCGACGACAAAAGGCAAGGTCATGGCAAGGCCATAGACCAGCAGCAGCAAGCCACCGCGCCACAGATCACCCATGCCGCTGGCCACCATCAAAATGGCCGCCAATGCCGGGCCGACGCAAGGCGTCCAGCCAAAGCCGAAGGCAAGGCCCATGACATAGGCCCCGATCAGCGTGGTGGGCCTGGCGTCGGTCTGCACCCGGGCCTCGCGGTAGAACAGGCCGATTTTCAGGATGCCCAGAAAGTGCAGCCCGAACAGGATCAGCACGCCGCCCGCGATCCAGGACAGGGTTTCGCGCCATTGCAGGAACACCCGCCCCAGCGCAGTGGCCCCCAGCCCCAGCATCACGAACACGGATGTGACGCCAATGGCAAAGGCCAGCGCCTGCCCCACCAGACGGCGTTGTGCGCCCGGCGCGATACTGCCGCCGTCGCGCAATTCTTTGACGGATTGACCGGCCATATAGGACAGGTAGAACGGCACCATCGGCAGGATGCAGGGCGACAGAAACGACAAAAGCCCCGCAAGCGCCGCGCCGGTATAGGTGATATCCAGCATGGGCCTCCTGCTCTGCCCGCGTCTTGCTCTGAGCGTCGCGATACA
This sequence comes from Pseudotabrizicola sp., assembly GCF_030656345.1. Classification (GTDB taxonomy): domain Bacteria; phylum Pseudomonadota; class Alphaproteobacteria; order Rhodobacterales; family Rhodobacteraceae; genus Pseudotabrizicola. The sequence continues at coordinate 438,140 of NZ_JAUSNR010000010.1, forward strand.
TTAGTATATTTCTATGTAAATATGAGGCTGTCAACATGTGGCGTATCTTCTGCGGCTTGACCTTGGCTCTGAGCGCCGCTCTGGCACAGCCGCTTGCGGCGGCAGAGCTGCGCCTGTTGATGTTTGAACAGCCGGGCTGCATCTATTGCGCCCGATGGGACGCCGAGATTGCGCCGCAATATCCGCTGACGGTCGAGGGCAAGGCCGCCCCCCTGACCCGGCTGCAGCTGCGCGATGACGTGCCCGGGGATATCACCCTGTCGCGCCCTGCCACCTTTACCCCGACCTTCGTTCTTTTGAACGACGGCCACGAAAGCGGGCGGATCGAGGGCTATCCGGGCGAAGACTTCTTCTGGCCAATGCTGGCAGCCCTGATCCGGGACGCCGGGCCGGGCGAGGGTGCCGGACAATGACGCAGTCTGACGCCTTTTCGCTGGGAATTCCGCCTTACAGGCGGGTTTTGATTGCCCCCGCCCCTGCTGCCCGGCATGAAGGGAAGGAAAGGGTTACCGGAACAATGCCATTGGGCGACAGGGATTATAAGGATCAGGATACGCCTCTGGATCTGGAGGGGCTGGTTGCAGGCGCGAATGAGGCCGCGACCTTTCTGAAGGCGCTTGGCCATGACGGGCGGCTGCTGATCCTGTGCCATCTGGAGTCGGGTCCCAAAAGCGTGACCGAGCTTGAAAACCTTTTGTCCTCGCGTCAGGCCGTGGTCAGCCAGCAACTGGCACGTCTGCGGCTGGAAGGTCTGGTAAGCGCCCGCCGGGAGGGGCAGGCAATCTTTTATTCCATTCTGGACCCCCGGGTTTCCGAAGTGATCGGGGTGCTGGCAAAACTGTTCTGCAAGCCGGCCTAAGTCCGGACGGAAAAAGACGACCCCGCCCGGGCTGTGCTGCGGGATGGGACTGCAAAGGGAGGATGGCGATGGAGATGCTTCCATATGGTCTGCTGGCGGCCCTTGTCGGGCTGGCGGGCGGGATGGTGCTGGGGCTGGCGGCGCGGCTGGGGGATTTCTGCACGCTCGGCGCGCTGGAATCGGCGGTCTACGGCAAGGACCAGCAGCGGATGCGGCTGTGGGGCATTGTGCTGGGCGTGGCGATTCTGGGCACGCAATTTGGCGCGCTGGCCGGATGGATTGATCTGGGCAGCACTTTTTATCATGCCATCATGTGGAATCCGCTCGGCTCTGTCCTTGGCGGGCTGGTGTTTGGCTATGGCATGGCGATGGCCGGCAACTGTGGCTTTGGCGCGCTGGTCCGGTTTGGCGGCGGCGATCTGCGGTCACTGGTCGTGGTGGTGGTGATGGGGATCTTTGGCTTTGTCGCCCTGTCGGGGCCTTTGGCCCCGCTGCGCCAGATGCTGTTTCCACAACCCGATGCGACCGGGCCACAGGGCATTGTGCATGATGTCGGCCTGCTGACCGGATTGCCGGCAAGCCTGATCATCGTTGCGATCGGCTTTGGCTGCCTGTTCTGGGCGCTGTCTTATGCGCCGCTGCGCCACGCGCCGCGCAACCTGTTCTGGGGGGTGGCTGCCGGTCTGGCAGTGGTGTGGTGTTTTGCCGGCACCACCTGGGTCAGCGAAACCAGCCTTGGGGCGATTGGCGTTGAAGGGCCGTCCTTTACCGCGCCAGTCGGCCGCACGCTGATTTTTCTGATGACCTCGACCGCTGGGGGCATCACCTTTTCGGTGGGCGCGGTGGTGGGGGTCATGGCAGGATCTCTGATCGGGTCGATGATCCGGGGGCTGTTCCGTTGGGAAGCCTGCGAAGACCCGCGCGAGCTGGGCCGTCAGGTCGGTGGCGCGGTGCTGATGGGCATTGGCGGCGTGGTCGCTATGGGCTGTTCGGTGGGTCAGGGCGTGACTGCCTTTGCCGCGCTGGCCTGGTCCGGCCCTGTCACCCTGATGGCAGTTGTCGCCGGTGCCCTGTTCGGCCTGCGCCAGCTGATCAGCGGTTACCAGCCGGACTAGGGCCAGGGCTGGCACGTGACGGACTGCAGGACCTCCGACACGCCGCTTGAAGCGCCCGACAGCTGGTCGAGCGCTGTCCAAAATCGAAATGCCCCATAAAGCTGACCGCTGATGCCGCAAGGGGCTGCGCCTCAACGCGCGGCATCAGCTTTGTGCGAATCATTTACAAAACCAGATTTGTAGTTATTTTGGGCGCATGACAACGATCAGCCCCAACGCACGCGCGCTTGCCGCCCTTGGCCATGACGCCCGCCTGTCGATCTTTCGCCTGCTGGTAAAGGCCGGGGACGATGGCCTTCGGGTCAGCGACATCGGCGAACATCTCGGGCTGGCGCCTTCGACCCTTGCGCATCACCTGTCCACCCTGGTCGATGCGGGGCTTGTGGTGCAGGACAAGCAGGGGCGCGAAGTGTTCAACAAGGTGGACTATCCGGCAATGCGCCGGGTGGTCGGGTTTCTCACGTCGGAATGCTGCTCTGGCGTTACGGTTCAGCCTGCGGCGGATGCGGCATGACGCATCTGGTCGGTTTTTTCAGCCTTAAAACAACCAAAAATCCGGATATGTGGTGATGACTGACACGACCCTTTCCACAGCCAGCCTGCGTTCGTTGCTCAGACATCTTTGGCACGACCAACGGGTCTGGCTCGCCTCGGCGCTGATCCTGTGCGGGCTGGCGGCTTTTGATCCCGGACAGGCTGCCACGTCCGCGCAGTTCGCGGGGCGCGCGCTTTTAAACACGTCGCCCTTTCTGATCCTGTCGATCACCATCGCCGCATGGGCGGGTGCGACAGGGGCAGATAACCTGATCGCGAGGGCTTTCACTGGTGCCCCGCTTCTGATGATCGGGTTGGGCGCACTGGCCGGGGGCATCTCGCCGTTTTGCTCTTGCGGCGTCATTCCGCTGATTGCCGCCTTGCTGACCATGGGCGTGCCCTTGTCGGCAGTCATGGCGTTCTGGCTGGCCTCGCCCATCATGGACCCGTCGATGTTCGTGCTGACGACCGGCGTGTTGAATCTGGAGTTCGCGGTGGGCAAGACCCTTGCCGCCATCGGCCTGGGGGTTTTTGGCGGGCTGGTTGTGCTGGTGTTGTCGCGCAGCGGCGCGCTGGCAGATCCGCTGCGCGACGGCATTGGCAATGGGGGCTGCGGCGGGGCGCGGGTTCGCGCGCCAAAGGACGTGGCGTGGCGCTTCTGGCAAGACCCTGCCCGCCGGGCGAAATTCGCCAGGACCGCCCTTTCCACAACCCTGTTCCTTGCCAAATGGCTGACGCTGGCCTTCATTCTGGAAAGCCTGATGGTGGCCTGGATTCCCGCCGAAATGGTCACGGCCACACTTGGGGGCGATGGCCTGCTTCCCATTCTGACGGCGACGGTGATCGGCGTTCCGGCCTATCTGAACGGGTATGCAGCCTTGCCGCTTGTGGCCGGGCTGATCGATCATGGCATGGCACCCGGTGCAGGCATGGCCTTCCTTGTCGCCGGGGGCGTCACCTCTATTCCGGCGGCTATGGCCGTCTGGGCGCTGGCCCGGCCAAGGGTCTTTGCGCTTTATATCGGGTTGTCGCTGACCGGTGCCTTTGCCTCAGGTCTGTTGTTCCAGCTCTGGACGTCGCTTTGAGCGGGAGCCGGTCGCCACGGACGGCGGGCCTGGGGTCTGCCATCAAGCCGCCCGATCCACCCTCAACGAAGCGCTGCCAGTTGACCTCGACACTGCCTATGCGCTGAATGAACTACTGCGCAAGCGGCGCGTCATGGATGTTTAAAATCGCGGGCAAGCCACGTTCGGCACAGATCTCGATCAAGAGCCGCATGATCTGGCGGCTGGTCTTGGGGTGAAGGCTGACGGTCGGCTCGTCCACCAGCAACAGCTCCGCCTCTGGCTCAGCACCCGCGCGATGCCGGCGCGCTGCCGCTGGCCGCCGGACATCCGATCTGCGCGTTTGTCGGTCTGTGCCGCCCCAAATCACCTGACACCGGGTCAGGCGCGCGACTGGCTTGCAACCGCACAGGCCAAGTCGCAGACCAGATGCTCCGCCAGCGCCATGTGGTTGGTGCGCGACGCCCAGTTGATGATGAAGCAGCGCGGCTGACCCTGCCCGGATCAGGTCGCCGCCGACAGGTTCACCCGTTTCATCAGCGCCTGGGCCGTTTCCTTGCGTTCCGAATAGCGGTCCACAAGATAGTCGGCGCGGTCGCGGGTCAGCAGGGTGAACTTCATGAGTTCCTCCATCACATCGACGATCCGGTCATAGAGAGGTGAGGGGCGCATGCGGCCGGCCTCGTCAAATTCCTGAAACGCCTTGGGGATTGAGGATTGGTTGGGAATGGTGATCAGCCGCATCCAGCGCCCCAGCAACCGCATCTGGTTCACGGCGTTGAAACTCTGCGACCCTCCCGACACCTGCATCACGGCCAGCGTCTTGCCTTGGGTTGGCCGCACGGCCCCCTCGGACAGCGGAATCCAGTCGATCTGGGTTTTCATCAGCCCTGTCATCGCCCCGTGCCGTTCGGGCGAGGACCACACCATCCCCTCGCACCACGCCACCAGATCGCGCAACGCGCGCACCTTCGGGTGTGTGGCGTCCACACCATCATCGACCAGCGGCAGGCCCGATGGGTCGAAGAACCGCACCTCGGCCCCCATCCGGGTCAGGATTCGCCCGGCCTCTTCGCCCGACAGGCGGCTGAAGCTGCGCGGGCGGAGTGACCCGTAAAGGATCAGAATGCGCGGGGCATGGGTTTTGTGCGGCGGCGTCAGCAGGGCAGCCTCGTCCAGTGCGGGGAACAGGGCATCGTCAATATTGGGCGTGTCAGACAAGGCGATTTCCTTCCGAGTCGATGATCAGTTGGCCGTCTTCCTTGGCCAGCGGGCCGGGCGGCATCTGGTGCAGCAGGTCCAGCACCAACTCGGACGGACGGCACAGGCGCACGCCCTTCGGGGTACAGACGATGGGGCGATTCACAAGGATCGGATGGGCGATCATCGCCGTCAGCACCTGTTCATCGGTGATATCCGGGGCCGTCAGCCCCATCGCCCCGGCCGGGGACCGGGCAATGCGCAGGGCCTGCCGCGGCGTGAGGTTGGCGGCGGCGAACAGCGCCAAGAGCTGCGGCCGCGTCCAGCCCTCGGCCAGATAGTCGATGACCGTCGGCGCATATCCCGCCGCCCGGATCATCCCGAGCACATTGCGCGAGGTGCCGCAGTCCGGGTTATGATGGATGACAACTGGAAAGCTCACCCCGGAAACCTTTCCCGCGTGCGGTTGGCAAAGGCCACCAGCGACAGCATCACCGGCACTTCGACCAACACGCCGACCACCGTGGCCAGCGCGGCGCCTGAGTTCAGACCAAACAGCGAGATGGCCACCGCCACGGCGAGTTCGAAGAAGTTGGATGTGCCAATCAGGCAGGCGGGGCCGGCGATGTTGTGCGGCAGCTTCAGCAGCTTGGCGCCCCACCAGGCGATGAAGAAGATGCCGTAGGTTTGGATGATCAGTGGAACCGCAATGAGCGCGATGATGCCGGGCTTTTCGACAAGCGTGCCCGCCTGAAAGCCGAACAGCAGCACCACGGTGGCGATCAAGCCCACCACGGACCAGGGCTTGAGTTGGCCCACGAAATCGCTGACCGCGTGGCTGGATTTCTTTTGCAGCATCTGGCGGGTGGCCATGCCGGCCAGCAAGGGCAACACCACATACAGAATGGTTGAGAGCACCAGCGTTTCCCAGGGCACGGAGACGTTCGTCACGCCCAGCAAAAAAGCGGCGATCGGGGCGAAGGCGACCACCATGATGAGGTCGTTCACCGACACCTGAACCAGGGTGTAGTTGGCATCGCCTTTGACCAACTGGCTCCACACGAACACCATGGCGGTGCAGGGCGCCACACCCAGCAAAATCATGCCGGCAATGTATTCGCTGGCGGACTGCGGATCGACCCAGTCGGCGAACAGATACTTGAAAAACAGCACACCCAGCGCGGCCATCGTGAAGGGCTTGATCAGCCAGTTGACCACCAGCGTGAGCACCAGACCTTGCGGTTTTTTGCCGACGTCTTTGATGGCGTGCCAGTCAATCTGGATCATCATCGGGTAAATCATGACCCAGATGAACACGGCCACCACCAGGTTGACCTGTGCCACTTCAAGCGCCGCCACCGCCTGGAACACGCTGGGCACCACCAGCCCCAGGCCCACACCGGCGGCAATGCCCAGGGCCACCCATACCGACAAATACCGTTCAAACAACCCCATACACACCACCCGAATAGAAACAGGACTGACGAAAAACCGACATGGCGTTGTTGCAACGCCATGTCAACCCTGCGTACGGCCGGCTTTGCGCAAGTCCTGAGAAGCAAAAAACCTGGTCGCTTGCGTGCACCAGGCCGAGAAGAACGCGAATGCGATCAGGACCTTACCAGCCCAATGTCCTTGAGTTCTTGCTGAAGCTTCAATTTGTCCAGTTTTTCGATCGGCAGGGTGGTCAGCAGCGTGATGCGCCGGTTCAGGACCATGAAGGTGTCTGTGAATGCTTTGCTGATGACGTCGTCGCTACCCTTGACGGCAGCGGGGTCTTCAACACCCCAGTGCGCCGACATGGGCTGACCCGGCCAGACCGGGCACACCTCGCCGGCAGCCTTGTCGCAGACCGTCAGCACAAAGTTCATTTGCGGCGCATCGGGTGCGGCGAACTCGCTCCAGTTCTTGCTGCGCAACTGGCCCGTTTTGTAGCGGTTTCGCTCCAGCAGTTCAATGGCATACGGATTCACGTGTCCCGCGGGATGGCTGCCCGCACTGTAGCCCCGAAAGCGCCCAGCCCCCAGTTGGTTGAGGAGGGCTTCCGCCATGATGCTGCGGGCGGAGTTGCCGGTACAGATAAAAAGAACGTTGTAGATGGACGGGTTCATAAGTGCCTCAGCTGCAAGGGTTGGGGGAACGGTGTTTTGAGCAGGGAAAGCTGTGAACGCCCGGCACCTGTACGGAGGGGTGGTCGTTCACGGTGACTTTTCAGGGTTGGTTGGGGCTGGGCAAGGCCCGCTGCGTGGGCAAACCCAGTGTGAGCAGCCAGCACACCAGCAGCATCAGCGCCGAGCCCGTCAGCGCGTACAGCAAGCCGCCCCACTGATAGAGCAGGCCCGACATCAGCGTGCCGAAGAAGCGGCCGAGCGCGTTGGCGGCGTAGTAGAAGCCCACGTCCTCGGCCGCTTTCTCACTGCCAGCGTAGGCCAGGATCAGGTAGGAATGCACCGAGGAGTTGACGGCGAAGGCGAAGCCGAACAGGCCCAGGCCGCCGACCACCCACCACTGCAAATGCGGTGCTTCGAGCAGCACGGCCGCCGCGATGCCCACCGGAATCAGCGCCAGCACCAGCGACCACCAGCGCGCCGCCGGCACCTCGGCGCTCAGGCCGTCCGGGCTGCGCTTGACGATGTTGGGCGCGAGCGCCTGCACCAGGCCGTAGCCGATGGTCCAGAGCGCAAGGAAGCCGCCGACCATGGTGAAGGTCCAGCCCTGCGAATACAAAAACACCGGCACGCCGACCACGAACCACACGTCGCGCGCGCCGAACAGCGCCACGCGAGCGGCGGCCAGCGCGTTGATGCCGGCGTTTTTGGCAAACAGCTCTTTCGCCGACTTGGACGCCTTGCTCTTGCCCATGAGCGGCGGCACAAAGCCCACCACACCGGCCAACACCAGCAGCAGCAAAGCGGCCATGGCCCACAGCGCGTGCTGGAAACCCAGCGCGTCGAGCAACAAACCGCCCAAGAAAAAGCCAAAGCCTTTCATGGCGTTTTTGCTGCCGGTGAACCACGCCACCCACTTGAACAGCTGGCCCGAGCCCTGGTTTTTGGCCTGGTCGGCGGTGATCTTGATGGCCGACTTGCTGGCGGTTTTGGTCAGGTCTTTGGCCACGCCGCAAATGGCTTGCGCCACCACCACCCAGGCCACCGACATCGCCGCCGTCCACGCCGGGTTGAGCAGCGAGAGCAGGGTGAAGCCGATGATTTGCGTGACCAGGCCCACCGTCAACATGCGCTGGATGCCATAGCGCGTGGCCAGCCAGCCACCAATCAGATTGGCCAGCACGCCCGCCGCTTCGTACAGCAGGAACAAAAACGCCAGCGTGAACGGCGAATAACCCAGGCGGTAGAAGTGCAGCAGCACCAGCATGCGCAGCGCGCCATCGGTGAGCGTGAAGCCCCAGTAGGCGGCGGTGACGATGGCGTAGTTGCGGGTGGCGCTGCTGGCGCCTGGCGGTGATGCGGTGGCGTTGGGCATGTTCATCAGAGACCAGCGGCTTCCATGTAACAAGCCAGGTCCACCATGCGGCAGGCGTAGCCCATTTCGTTGTCGTACCAGGCGTAGACCTTGAGCAGCGTGCCGTCGGTCACCATGGTGGACAGCCCATCGACGATGGAGCTGCGCGTGTCGCGGGCGTAATCGGCGCTCACCAGTGGACGGCGTTCGTAGCCCAGGATGCCGGCCAGCGGACCCTTGGCGGCGGCGTCGAACAAGGCGTTGACTTCTTCGGCCGTGGTGGCGCGGTTCAGTTCGAACACGCAGTCGGTCAGTGAGGCGTTGAGCGCGGGCACGCGCACCGCGTGACCGTTGAGCTTGCCCTTGAGTTCGGGGTAGATCAGCGCAATGGCGGTGGCGCTGCCGGTGGTCGTGGGCGCCAGGTGCACCATGGCGCTGCGGGCGCGGCGCAGGTACTAGTGCGGCGCGTCCACCACCAGGTTGGTGTTGGTCGGGTTGTGCAGCGTGGTGATCTGGCCGTGTTTGATGCCGATGGCTTCGTGCACCACCTTGACCACGGGCGCCAGGCAGTTGGTGGTGCAGCTGGCGGCGGTCACGATGCGGTCGCGCGCCGGGTTGTAGAGGTGTTCGTTGACGCCGACCACGATGTTCAGCACCTCGCCCACCTTCACCGGGGCCGCCACGATCACGCGCTTGGCGCCACGGTCCAGATGGCCCTGGATCGTTTCAGGTGTGAGGAACTTGCCGGTGCATTCGAGCACCAGGTCCACGCCCAGGTCGCCCCAGGGAATGTCGCCCGGGGTGGCGTGGTTGCTAAAGGACAGGCGCTGGCCGCTGATACGGATGGCTTGCTCGCCCACGGCGGCGATGTCGGCGCGCCATTTGCCCTGCACGCTGTCAAAAGCCAGCAGGTGGGCGGTGGCGGCAGCACCTCCCTTGAGTTCGTTCAGGTGCACCACCTCCAGGCGGTTGGTGTTGCGGGGGTCGGTGGCTTCGCGCTCGGCCGCGCCGAGGGCTGCGCGCAGGGCGAGACGGCCGATGCGACCCATGCCATTGATGCCTACTTTCATGTGTCTGATCCTCAAGAGGGAAAAAATGCGCGTTGAAGAAAAAACAATTCAATAAATATTGAATTGTTGCGGTGCTTTGTGACAGGCATGTGACATCTGGCGCCCCTGCGGCTTGGTGTCATGCGGTGCTGTTCAGGCGGTTCGTGTCCATCAAGCTCAACGTCAGGTGGGGCACCACCACCACGGGTGAGAAACCACCGCCTTCGGTGCGGAAGTTGGTGGTCTGGCCGGCCCAGGTGCGGGCTGCCAGCAGTTGAATGTGCCCGCAGTAGGTGTAGGCACGCAGGTCGAGCTTGAGCCGGACCGCTTGCCCGTCTACCAGAACCAGGCGTTCGCTGGGCGGCACGGTGGTTTGCGCCACGTAATCGCCCGCCAGAATGTCGGCCCACACCCGGCGGGTGAGCTTGTCGCCCCGGTAGGCGGCGCGGGCGCCAAAGCCGGCAGCGGGTTTGAAGAACAGCTGGCGCCGCTGGGCCCACAGGGTCTCGGCATTTTCAGCGGTGACCTCCTGTGTGGACGGCACCACGGCCTGCAAAATGGCACGGTCAGCGCTGGAGACACCCCAGGCTGCAAGCTGGGCGGGGTCGGACAGGGCGATCAGGTTGCGCTTGTTGGCGTAGATCGCGTGCGCGCGGGGATGCGGCGTGACCACCGCCGTTCCAGCCAGATAGGCCTGTTGCAGGGCTTCGTGTTCGGGCTCTTGCAGGTAAAAGTCGGTCAGTCGGTTGTAGACCAGGTCCACCGCCATGCCCGGCGGCAGGGCAGGGTGCCAGAGCAGGCCATCGCGCCATTGCAGTTCACGCGGGTCGGCCACCACAGCCAGCAAGCCATGGTCCGCAAAGAGCACACGGGCCATGTCAAATTCGGGCGCCAGGTATTGTTGTGCGGGCGCGTCGTCCACGATCACCACGTTGCGCAGAGGGGCTTGGCCGCGCTGGGCACGCCATTCCGAGCGGAACATGCTTACGAACTCAGCTTCGGGTGGCGTCAGCGCCTCGCCCGGCGGGGCTTGCACCGCACCACAGCACACGCGGTGGGCGCGGGCCAGCGCGGCGTTCAGCAAGGCGCCCCCCGCGTTGCTGTTGATCTCGATCAGCTTGGGGCCATCGGCGGCCAGGTGAAAGTCATAGCCCATGAAGACGCCCGCAGGGCCCCAGTTCCGCTGGGCCATCGGGTGGGCACGGGCCAAGGCCTGGGCTTGCCAGGCGGGTAGGGCGACCACCCGTTCCAAGGCGGTCACCGCGTCTTCTATCTGGGCCCGCACGGTGGCATCCAGAAACACGGCGGTGGCTGAAAACAGGTGCGGGTGGGTTCGTGCCAGCTGGGCCGTCAGGCCTTGCAGCGACGGGCCGATTTCCAGTTGCTCGCGCAAGCGGTTGGGCTCCAGCGTCTGGCAGGCGCAGGCCACGTTCAGGGTGTCGGCCAGGTTCATTGAACCTCCCCACACACATTGCTGCTGCAAGCAGGCACCACTTCACAGGGCTCGCCCGCACAGCAGTGCTCGGTGAGGTAACCCAGCAGGTCGTTCATGCGGTCAAAGTTGGCACGGTAGATGAGGTGGCGCCCCCGCGGCTCGGTGCTCACCAACTCGGCGTGGGCCAGCTCTTTCAGGTGAAAGGACAAGGCGCTGGGCGACACGCCCAGCCGCTCTGCCATGGTGCCGGGGGTGAGGCCCTCGGGCCCGGCCACGACCAGTTCCCTGAACGCCCGCAGGCGCTGCACCTGGGCCAGCGCGGCCAGGGCGCGCAAGGTGTTGTCTTCTTGAGGTGTGCTGGTGTTCATGATTCAACTATACAAGAATAATTGAAACGTTTGAACGCCCTCTCCATCAAGCGTGTCAAGCGGGCTTTAAACAGGCGGAACTTGACAGTTCTCAATACCGCTCAGGCACCACCATCGAATCGGGCACCGGCTGGCGCAAATAGTCGGGGTTGCGCACCCGGCCCGGCAGCACCACCTCGGGCCGTGCCACTTCGGTGTAGTCAAACTGCTCCAGCAAATGGTGGATGCAGTTCAGTCGCGCCTTCTTTTTGTCCACCGCCTGTACCACCCACCACGGTGCCTCGGCAATGTGGGTGCGCTCAATCATGGTTTCTTTGGCTTTGGTGTATTCCTCCCAGCGCCGGCGCGACTCCAGGTCCATCGGGCTGAGCTTCCACTGCTTGAGCGGGTCGTGAATGCGCCCCAGAAAGCGCAGGTGCTGTTCGTCGTCGGTGATCGAGAACCAGTATTTGATCACCCGGATGCCCGAGCGCACCAGCATGCGCTCGAACTCGGGCACCGAACGGAAGAACTCTTCGACCTCGTCGTCGGTGCAAAAGCCCATGACTTTTTCCACGCCGGCGCGGTTGTACCAGCTGCGGTCAAACAGCACCATCTCGCCCGCTGCGGGTAGGTGGGCCGCGTAGCGCTGGAAATACCACTGCGTGCGCTCGCGGTCGTTGGGCGCGGGCAGCGCCACCACGCGGCACACGCGCGGGTTGAGCCGCTGGGTGATGCGCTTGATCACGCCGCCCTTGCCCGCCGCGTCGCGGCCTTCAAACAGAATCACCACCTTTTCCTTGCTGTGGGCCACCCAGTCTTGCAGCTTCACCAGCTCGCCTTGCAGGCGGAACAGTTCCCGGAAATACGCCAGCCGTTGGGCTTTTTCGTCGTCGGTGTGCCGCGATGCCACGCCGTCTGGGCCGACTGTGGCGTCCAGCAGGTTGCGGTCTTCTATTTCCAGTTCCAGTTCTTCGTCGTAGCTGTCCAGCAAGTCGCGTTCTATGCGGCGGATCAGGTCTTCGGGTGGGCTGATGTTCATGGCAGATGTTCCAGTGGTGCAGTGCGAGAACATAGCGGGCCTGTGTGACAGACGTGTGAACCCACCCGGCAGACGATAAGAAATGCCCGTGCGCTCGTCAGCCAACGCCGAAGTGGCGTTACTCAGCGTGCCCGATCTGCCGTATCAACGGATATCGGCAGTGAATTTCCAGGTGGTTTTCTGCCATGCCAGCACTTCTTCGCCCAGCAGCCAGGCCGACTGTGGGTAGCGCTTGGCCCAGCCCGGGTTGGTTGACAGTTTGAACGCGCCGGACTTGAAGCTGAGTTTGATTGACTCGTGCTCGGGCATTTGCCGGGCATGGCACAGCAGCACCGCCAGCCGCAGGCTCATGAGTTGCATGGCAAACAGATCGTCGGTCAGCGACTGCTCCAGTTTGCGCAGCTTGCCACGCTGTCCCAGCACCAACTCACTCATGCGGTGCAATTCGGGAATCGAAAACCCGGGTGCATCCACATTGTCCAGAATGTAGGCGCCGTGGTGGTAGGAACGGTCGTGTGAAATGTGGGTTCCGATCTCGTGCAAGCGCGCAGCCCAGGCCAGCTTTTGCGAATAGCGTTCGTTCTGAGCGTCCAGCGCCGCCATTTGGGCAAACAACGCCGTGCTCACCGCACTGACGCGCTGCGCCTGTGCCTCGTCTACAGAAAAGCGGGTGGCCAGCCAGCGCACCGTGCGCTCGCGCACATCGCCGCCGTCGGTGTCGCGGTCGATCAGGTCGTACAGTGCGCCCTGGCGCAGCGCACCCTGTGCGGGCACCATTTGCTGGATGTCAAACAGGTCAAAAATGGCGCGCAAAACGCTCACGCCACCGCCGAGCACCGGGCGGCGGTCTTCTTTCAGGCCTTCTACCTTGAATTGATCAATATGACCGGCTTTGATCATCCGCTCAACCAACCAGTCAAGCCCGGAACGCGTGATCACCCCGGAAGCCCAGCCGTTGACCGAGAGCAGGTCGGCCACAGCGCCCACAGTACCCGATGATCCGTAGGCCACGCTCCAATCCGCCGGGGGGAAACTGTCCAGCGCCTGGTCCAGCACGGCTTTGGCCGCAATGTCGGCCGTTTTGAAGGCCGCTGCGGTAAAAAGGCCTTTGGCGAAATAGCCGGTGGACCAGGCCACGCTGCCCAATCGGTACGACTCCATGCGGTTGGCTTGGTAGCCTTGCCCCAGGATCATTTCGGTGGAGCGGCCACCGATGTCCACCACCAGCCGTTTTTCGTCCGACTGGGGCAGTAGTCTAGACACGCCTTGGTAAATCAGGCGCGCTTCTTCGTGTCCCGACACCACCTCAATGGCAAACCCCAAAATCGCTTGGGCTTTGCGCAGAAAGTCGTCGCGGTTCTTGGCCTCACGCAGGGTTTGCGTGGCCACAGCACGCACCTGCTGTCTCTTGAAACCATGCAGGCGCTCGGCAAAGCGGGCCAGGCATTCCCAGCCGCGCTGCATGGCGGCCAGGCTCAGATTTTTGTTCTCATCCAGGCCATTGCCCTGGCGCACGGTTTCCTTGATGTATTCAATGCGCTCAATGTGGCCCGAATGGTAGCGACCGATTTCAAGTCGGAAGCTGTTTGAGCCGAGATCGATGGCCGCGAGGAGGGTACCGTTTTGCATGGAGAGTTACCGCCAGCCAAAAATACCCGGGCTGGCATTGTGCATATCGTTGAATTGCCCGGATTGTGACGCATTGCACCGGTCCAATGCCTGCAGCACCGATCGGCCGATTCGGCCATGGGCTGCCGACCACCCTGTTGCGGCGTCCCGATGGTCGGTTGTTGCGGGTCGAACGCGGTCAGGTGCTTGTCGAAGATGTGAACGCCATTGCCCAACGGCTCTGAGAGGATGAGCGGCCAAGGGGATTCGCCTGCTGAGGCTGCGAGCATGAACTCGCTGCGTGACTGTCACAAGCTTGTCACATTGGCTCCCTAGAGTCGCGGTTGTGGATTTGATTCAATAACCGAAAGGACTCTCATGAACACCAAACGTACCCTGCTCAAGACCGTGGCCGCTGCCGCCTTTGCTACCATGGCCATGGGCTCTGCCCTGGCTGCCGACATCACGGGTGCGGGCGCCACATTCCCCTTCCCCATTTACGCCAAGTGGGCCGAAGCCTACAAACAAGCCACGGGCACCGGCCTGAACTACCAGTCCATCGGTTCGTCGGGCGGTATCCGCCAGATCCGCGCCAAAACCGTGGCCTTCGGTGCATCGGATGCTCCGGTGAAGGGTGAAGATCTTGACCGCGATGGCATGGTTCAAGTCCCCGCCATCATCGGCGGCACCGTGCCGGTGTTCAACCTGGACGGTTTTGGCAAAGGCGAGCTGCGCGTGAGTGGTCCTGTGCTGGCTGAGATGTTCCTGGGCAAAATCAGCAAGTGGAACGACCCCAAGCTGGCTGCACTGAACCCTGGCAAAAAATTGCCCGACCAGACCATCACCATCGTGCACCGCGCCGACGGTTCGGGCACCACCTTCAACTGGACCGACTACCTCGCAACGGTCAGCAAAGAGTGGCTTGATACCGTGGGCCGTGGCGCTGCAGTCAAATGGCCTGCCCCGACCTCTGTGGGCGGTAAAGGTAACGAAGGTGTGGCCGCGAACGTGACCCGCACCAAAGGTGCACTGGGTTACGTGGAATACGCCTACGCCAAGAAGAACAACATTTCGGTGATGGCGCTGCAAAACAAAGACGGCAACTTCGTGATGCCAGGCGATGAGACCTTCTCTGCCGCCGCCGCCGGTGCCGACTGGTTCAGCGTGCCGGGCATGGGGCTGTCCATCGTCAACCAGCCGGGTGCCAATGCCTACCCTGTGACCACTGCTTCGTTCATCCTGATGTACAAGGAGCCGGCCGACAAGGCGCAGTCTGTTGAGGTACTGAAATTCTTTGACTGGGCATTCAAAAACGGCAAGCAAATGGCTTCCGATCTGGATTACGTGGCTTTGCCCGATGTGTTGACCAAGCAGATCCGCGAGCGCGTCTGGACGCAGATCAACACCAAGTGATTGTTCAGCGGGCCGGCCAATAACCGGCCCATGACCACCAGCATGCCATAAGGCTGCTGGTGGTTTCTTGTTCCCTCACCGTCCATTCAGGGAGCCCTTATGCCTGCAGCAGCCACCATGAACCCGACCCTCACCACCGCATCCGCCACCGACCTGCCCAGTGCCTCCATGGTGGCTGTGGCCAAGAAGCAGCGTCTGCAAGACGCCATCTTCCACCGCCTGACGCAGACCTTTTCGCTGTTGGTGCTGGTGGCGCTGGTGGGCATCATCGTTTCGCTTTTCATCAACGCATGGCCCACGTTCGCCAAATTCGGCGCCCACTTTCTGTGGTACGTGGAGTGGGACATCATCAACGATGAATTCGGTGCCGCGATTTCCATCGTCGGCACCGTCATCAGTGCCGGCCTTGCGCTGCTGATCGCGGTTCCACTGGCCTTTGGTATTGCGGTGTTTCTGACCGAAACCTGCCCCGTGTGGTTGCGTCGCCCGTTGGGTACCGCCATTGAGCTGTTGGCGGCTGTACCGTCCATCATCTACGGCATGTTTGGCTTGTTTGTATTCGCCCCGGTGTATGCCGATTACCTGCAGGTTCCGCTGCAGTCTGTGCTCGGTGGCATGCCGCTGGTGGGCTGGCTGTTTGGTGGTGCCACCAACGGCCTGGGTATTTTGGCGGCGGGCATCATCCTCGCTTTTATGGTGCTGCCGTTTGTGGCTGCCGTGATTCGCGATGTGTTCGAAATCACCCCACCCATTCTGCGCGAGTCGGCCTACGGGTTGGGCTGTACCACGTGGGAGGTGGTGAGGAAGGTCGTGTTGCCGTATACGCAGAAGGGCGTGATCGGCGGCATCATGCTGGGGCTGGGTCGGGCGCTGGGTGAAACCATGGCGGTTACTTTTGTGATTGGCAACGCCAATCGGATGCCCACCTCGTTGTTCTCGCCCGGTACGTCCATTGCCTCGGTGCTCGCCAACGAGTTCGGGGAAGCCGAAGGTTTGCACTTCAATACCTTGTTTGCGCTGGGCTTCCTGCTGTTCTGCATCACATTCGTGGTCTTGGCGATGGCCAAGTGGTTGATCATCCGCGCCGAACGGGCCAAGGGCACTTGAGCCCGGTCCCATCCGCTCCAACACACCGTCATGAAACGGGTTACACCATGCAAATGAACGCTACACCCCTTTATAAGCGCCGCAAACGCACCAACCTTGTCGGTCTGTCCTTGTCCATGACGGCCATGGTGCTGGGTCTCGTCGCGTTGCTCTGGATTCTGTTTGTGCTGTTCTCCAATGGCCTCGCTGCACTGGAACTTAGCCTGTTCACGCAGGACACTCCAGCGCCCGGCTCGGAGGGGGGCGGACTGCGCAACGCCATTGTCGGCAGTCTGATGATCGTCGGCCTTGCCGTGCTGGTGTCTACACCCATTGGCATCTTGGCTGGCGTATACCTTACCGAATACGGCGATACCAGCAAAACCGCCGAGTTCACCCGTTTCGTGACCGACATCATGCTTTCGGCGCCTTCTGTGGTGTTGGGCCTGTTCGTCTACGCCATTGCTGTTGCCACGGTCGGTAACTTCTCGGGTTACGCCGGTAGCCTGGCGCTTTCGCTGATCGCCATTCCGGTGGTCATGCGAACCACTGAAAACATGCTGCGCTTGGTACCCGGCAGCTTGCGCGAAGCGGCTTTTGCGCTGGGCGCACCCCGCTGGAAGGTCGCCACTTTGGTGACACTGCGGGCTGCCAAGAGCGGCGTCATCACTGGTTTGCTGTTGGCTGTGGCCCGCATCAGTGGTGAGACAGCACCTTTGCTGTTTACGGCGCTGAACAACCAGTTCTTCAGTACCAACATGGGTGCCCCGATGGCCAATCTGCCGGTGGTGATCTTCCAGTTCGCCATGAGCCCCTACGACAACTGGATCGATCTTGCCTGGGGCGGTGCGCTGCTGATCACGCTGGCCGTGTTGGCGCTCAACATCCTGGCTCGCGTTTTCTTCCGCGAAAAAGTTCGCGCCTGACCCCCATCTTCGACTTTGGACATCATCATGAACGCAACCGCTCGTGCACAGGCTCCTTTCCCAACGGCTGACGCGCCGCAAAAAAACGCACTGGAAGTGCGCAACCTCAATTTCTTTTATGGGAAATTTCAAGGTCTCAAAGGCGTTAACCTGAACATAGAGGAGCGCAAGGTAACGGCTTTCATCGGTCCATCAGGTTGTGGCAAGTCCACCCTGCTGCGCACGCTCAACCGCATGTACAGCCTGTATCCTGGCCAGCGGGCCGAAGGCGAGATCAACTTCTATGGCCAGAACATCCTGGACCCCAAGCAAGACTTGAATTTGCTGCGTGCCCGCATTGGCATGGTGTTCCAGAAGCCCACGCCGTTTCCCATGACCATTTACGACAACATTGCGTTTGGCGTGAAGCTGTACGAAAACCTGAACAAGGGCGACATGGATGAGCGTGTGGAATGGGCGCTGACCAAAGCTGCGTTGTGGAACGAGGTCAAGGACAAGCTTGGCCAAAATGGCATGAGTCTCTCGGGTGGTCAGCAGCAGCGTCTGTGCATCGCGCGCAGCGTGGCGGTCAAACCTTCGGTGCTTTTGCTGGATGAGCCCACTTCGGCGCTCGATCCGATTTCTACCGGCAAAGTGGAAGAGCTGGTTCATGAACTCAAGAGCGACTACACCATCGCCATCGTCACGCACAACATGCAGCAGGCCGCCCGTTGCAGCGACTACACGGCCTATATGTACCTGGGTGAATTGATCGAATTCGGTGCCACAGAGCAGATTTTCTTCAAACCCAAGCGCACCGAGACCGAGGACTACATCACTGGCCGTTTCGGCTGATCCGGTTCGACCTTCGCTGTGCCCACTTATTTTGTTTCGGGAGAGCTTTTATGAGCGACAAACACATTTCCAGCCAGTTCGATGCTGAACTGAACTCCATCTCCACCCATGTGCTCGAAATGGGTGGAATGGTTGAATCGCAATTGCACCAGGCGGTGTACGCACTGGTGCACCTGAGCCTGGAATCGGCCCATCAGGTGCTGGAAAACGAGGCAAAAATCAACCAGATGGAAGTGCAGATTGACCACGAGATCATTTCAACCATTGGGCGGCGCCAGCCCACCGCACGCGATTTGCGTTTTCTGATGGCCATTTCGCGCACCACCCAAAACTTGGAGCGTGCCGGCGACGAGGTGGCGCGCATTGCGCGCATGGTCAAATCGATTATTGAAAGCGGTTCGCCGCGCAACCTGCCCAGCTCCGAACTGCGGGTGGCTGCCGATCTGGCCGCCGCGTTGCTGCGCAAATCGCTCGACTCGTTCGCCCGGCTCGACACCACCATGGCGGTGGCCATCATCAAAGGCGACGATGAAATTGATCAGGAGTACGACGGTTTTCTGCGCAAACTCATCACCTACATGATGGAAGATCCCCGCACCATTTCCCCCAGCCTGGACCTGCTGTTCCTGGCCAAATCGATCGAGCGCGTGGGTGACCATGCCAAAAATATCGCCGAGCAGATCATCTTTATCGTCAAAGGCGAAGATGTGCGTCACACGTCGATGCACAACGTGGAATCGGTCGCCAGATGAGTGAAGTACGCAGCTTGGGAGGGGAGTCATGAGGAAGCTCCCCCGTGTCTTGGTGGTGGAGGATGAGCCGGCCATTGCCGAGTTGATCGCGGTCAACCTGCGCCACAACGGTTTTGCGCCTACGGTGGTGTTCGACGGTGCAGCCGCGCAGCGTGAAGTCGATGCGGTGTTGCCCGACGTGATCTTGCTTGACTGGATGTTGCCTGGAGAGAGTGGCGCTTCACTGGCGCGCCAGTGGCGCAAGCAGGAACGTACAAAAACCGTACCCATCCTCATGCTCACGGCGCGCAGCGATGAGTCGGACAAGGTTCAGGGGTTGGACGCGGGTGCCGACGACTACATCACCAAGCCGTTTTCCACCCAGGAATTGTTGGCGCGCATCCGCGCTGTGTTGCGCCGGCGTGCGCCTGAGATTGTCAACGACTCGGTACAGGTCGGTGAACTGATGCTTGATGCTGGCACCTACCGTGTCAGTTTTCGTGGACAGGAGCTCAAGGTCGGACCGACCGAATTCAAGCTTTTGCACTACCTCATGAAGCACGCAGAAAGGGTGCATACCCGTGGTACGCTGCTTGACAAGATATGGGGGGACCATGTCTTTATCGAGGAGCGAACTGTGGATGTGCACGTCAAACGTTTGAGGGAATCACTGGGTGAAGCCGCCACTATGGTGGAGACCGTGCGGGGTGCGGGTTACCGCATCACGGCAGTCAATCACACGGGTCGCCCGGCACAGGACACCAATTCGCCGATCGCATGACCCGTCGTGCGATTGAGTTGCTGTTCCTGGTGGCGCTGGGAGCGGTGTGGGGTTGGGCACAAGAAGCCGCGTCCTGGACCTTTGCGGGCGCCTTGGTGGGTGCCTTGGTCTGGAGTATTTTTGACGGCTTGCGGGCGCGCAATGTGCTGCTTTGGCTTAACAAAGCCGACGCTGCACGCACCCCCAATATCTCGGGCACCTGGGGTGAAGTGGTGGAGCGCATCCGAAAGCTGATCAAGAAGCTGGAGAAAAAAGCCCAGAACAGCGACGCTCGGCTGGAAGACTTTCTTGCCGCTATTCAGGCATCGCCCAATGGCGTGATTCTGCTTGACTCGGCGGGTCGCATCGAATGGTCCAACCTGACCGCAGCCAGCCAACTGGGTTTTGATCCGCAGCGCGATCTGGGGCAGTACGTTCGCAACTTGGTGCGTGCGCCGGCTTTTGTGTCTTATCTGGCTGGGGGCGATTTTTCTTCCGAGATCCAGATTGACGGCCCAGGCGTCCGGCCGTCGCAGCCCTCCAAGATTTCACTGCAGATCCATCCCTACGGCAAAAAACGCAAGCTCATGCTCACCCGCGATGTGACGGCCGTGCAATTGGCCGAAGCTATGCGCCGGGACTTTGTGGCCAACGTTTCGCATGAAATTCGGACGCCGCTCACCGTGTTGAGTGGTTTCGTGGAAACCATGCAGACCATTCCTCTGGAAGAGCCTGACCGCGAACGCTACCTGGGCCTGATGAGCCAGCAGGCGCAGCGCATGCAAACGTTGGTGAGCGACTTGTTAACGCTCTCCCGGCTTGAAGGCAGTCCGGCCCCGGGTCCAGGGGAGTGGATATCCAGCGACGAGTTGCTGGGCCACGTGATCCAGGAAGCACGTGGGCTTTCTCAGGCCATTGCCAAGCCACCGCATGCCATTGCGCCGCTGGAGACGACAGCTTTCTGGGTTTCCGGTGCCAAAACCGAATTGCTCAGCGCCATGTCCAATCTGTTGAGCAATGCGGTGCGCTACACCCCAGGGGGAGGGCGTATCGAGGCGGGTTGGCGTTTGCGGAAAGATGGTTTCGGCGAATTCTTTGTTCAAGACACCGGCCCCGGTATTGCAGCGGAGCACCTGCCCCGTCTGACCGAGCGCTTCTACCGTGTGGACCGCAGCCGGTCCCGCGAAACCGGTGGCACGGGCCTCGGCCTGGCCATTGTGAAACACGTGACGCAGCGCCACGGCGGGCAGGTGGAGGTGCAAAGTGTGCTCGGCCAAGGCTCCACGTTCGTGATTGTTCTACCGCCTACGCGTGTGCGTGCTCGGGTGACGGGCTGATGCTTGATCTTTACACCGTGCTGCCCTTCGGTATCGTCACCGCAGGTGTTTCTTACCCGTCCACCCGCTGATAAACCAGCAAGCTTTCCTTGCTGTCGCTCAATCGCCGTATGGTGGCCTTGTAAGCCCATTGCGTGAGGTCGACGCGTTGGTCCAGCGTGTGTCGGTTGCTGGGGGTCACCACCAACGTACGGCAAGCAGGCGCTGGGCCGCTGGTGCTGCGTTTCAGCGTCAGACTGCCGTGGTACTGCAGTGCAGCAATTTGTGCCTGCGAGAGCCCGTCAACCAACACGCAGGTTTGCGGTGGCACCATGCTGGCAATGCGGCGCGAGATCGGGCCGTAGCTGCGTCCAAAGTCCAGCAGCGGCAGCCACAGCGTCATGAGCAACAGCCAGCACAAGGTGCTGCCTGCGGCGGGCAACACCAGGCTTTTCCAGATGGCTTCGCGGTGCTTGCCTACGCGCCAGGCCACGAGCCAGATCCAGGCCCCGGTGGCCAGCGCGGCTACCGCAAACAAAAACAGGGAGAACTCGGGCACGTAGCCGGGCGCCAGTTTCGCCACGTTGGCTGCCGGCTTGGCGGGTACCCCCGTCACCATGGCGAACCAAATCACCCAGATCATCAGCCCGCAGCCGCTAAAGAAGAGCAGTGTGAACCAGTCGATCAGCGCCGATACGCTGCGCCGCAGCGTGGGCAGTGCAAAGGCAGCCAGCGCAGCCAGCGCAGGCAGTGCCAGCAGCAGGGCGCGGTCCCGTTCGGGCGACAAGAGGCTGTCAACCACGCTGACTGTTGCAGCCCACAACGGCAGTGCGACATGGGGTTGAAGCAATTTCTGGCGCCAGCGCCACAGCGTCCACAGTACCAGTGGCCATGCTGGCCAAGTGAACCAGAGCAGCAGGCGCCCCCAACTGCTCCAGTTGACATCGCTCAGAGGGGTTTGAAGTTTGGCCGCAGGCACCAGTCCGGCCAAAGCCGAACCAAGCAGCACCAGCACCAGCAGCGAAGTCGCCCACAACAAGGGCTTGTGCCATGTCGGAGTTCCCTTGTCTTGCGCTCCGTAGCCCGACAGGTCGTTCGCTGCTTGCCGGGCGCGATGTGCCAGAAACACAGCCAACAAAAGGCCTGAGCCCAGCCATGCGGTGATCCAGGGCGCTCCACTGAGCACCAGTGCCAAAGCCGACAGCGCCCACACAGCGAGCGTGCGTGCTGCCGTGCGCATGTCGGTTTGTGCCAGCGTGGCTGCGCTGTACAACATGGCTGAAACCATGGCGAGCCGTGCCAAGTCTGGCGTGGTTTCATGCGACAACTGGGCCAAACCCAGGCAAGCCACCAGAGCCAGCAGGCCGGCGTCTGCCATGGCGCGTGCGTAGTCGGTGGGCTTCGCTTCACCGCCAAACGCAAAGCTCACGGGCTGTGCAGCGGGTTGGCGCGCCAGCTGGTACACGGCGTACCAGGTGCAAACCAGGGTGAGTGCCAGCAGCAGACCAAAGGGCAGTCTCGCCGCCATATCGGCGGGCAAGAACGGCAGCAGTTGGATGAACAGCGCGCCCAACCAGTAAGGCAGTGGACCAGCTTCTTCAGCCGCGATACCCAATACCTGCGGCTGCCACCAACTGGAATGGCCCGCAGCCATTTCCAGCATGACGCCAAAGGCGGTGACATCGGCGTTTTTCCAGGGCTCACGCCCGAGAAAGCCCGGCAGCACATAGGCCACACAGAAAAGAATGAGCGCGAGCCGTGGCAGGCGGCGCACAGCCGACTGGCTGACGATAGCAGGGGTGCTGGTGTTCACTGCGCAGAATATACAGGGCGTTTCATGGGCCTGAGCAACCGGTATAGGGGCCGGGCCCGCGGCATGCGTGCGGGCTGATCAAGGTCGAAAAGGTAAAAAAAAACAGCCGGTGAACCGGCTGTTTTTTGCGGGAGCGTACCGAAAACCGGGTGCGGTTCGGACGTTGACCGGCTTACTCGGCGGCAGGTGCTGGCGCAGCGGCTGCAGCGGTGCCCTTGCCGTAACGGTTGCGGAAACGCTCAACGCGGCCGCCCATGTTGTCCACGCTCTTCTGGGTGCCGGTGTAGAAGGGGTGCGATTCGCTGGAGGTATCCAGCTTGAACAGCGGCAATTCGCGACCGTCTTCCATTTTGACCATTTCTTTCGTGTTGGCGCAAGAGCGTGTCACGAATTTGAAGCCGTTGGAGAGGTCAACGAAGCAGACTTCGCGGTAGTTGGGGTGAATGCCGTCTTTCATGACGTTTCCTTAAGTTCAGGTGCGACAGCCGCGGGAAAACCGTTTTCCCGTACTTGCCAGCAAGTTGCAAAGCCTTTGATTATAGCCAGGGAAAATGGAAAATCCGGAATCAACCGCCCCGACGCATCATGTCGAAGAACTCGGAGTTGTTCTTGGTCGACTTCATGCTCTTGAGCACCATCTCCATCGCCTCGATTTCGTCCATGTTGTACATGAACTGGCGCAAGATGCGGGTCTTTTGCAGAATCTCGGGTTGCAGCAGCAGTTCTTCGCGGCGGGTACCGCTGCGGTTGAGCTGAATCGATGGAAAAACCCGCTTTTCGTACAGGCGGCGGTCCAGGTGGATCTCGCAATTGCCGGTGCCCTTGAATTCTTCAAAGATCACCTCGTCCATGCGGCTACCGGTGTCCACCAGCGCGGTGGCGATGATGGTGAGCGAGCCACCTTCTTCGATTTTGCGTGCAGCGCCAAAGAAGCGCTTGGGCCGCTGCAGGGCGTTGGAGTCCACCCCGCCACTCAGTACCTTGCCCGACGAGGGCAGTACGTTGTTGTAAGCGCGGGCCAGGCGGGTGATCGAGTCCAGCAAAATCACCACGTCTTTTTTCAGCTCGACCAAGCGCTTGGCGCGCTCGATCACCATTTCGGCCACGTGCACGTGGCGTGTGGCCGGTTCGTCAAAGGTGGAGGAGATCACTTCGCCCTTGACGGTGCGCTGCATCTCGGTGACTTCTTCGGGGCGCTCATCGACCAGCAGCACCATCAGCGTGACTTCGGGGTAGTTGGCCGCCAAGGCGTGGGCGATGGTCTGCATCATCACCGTTTTGCCGCTCTTGGGCGGGGCCACGATCAGGCCGCGCTGGCCCTTGCCGATGGGCGCGATCAGGTCGATCACGCGGCCGGTGATGTTTTCTTCGGTCTTGATCTCGCGCTCGAGCCGCATCTGCTGCTGCGGAAACAGCGGCGTGAGGTTCTCGAACATCACCTTGTGCTGGTTGTGCTCGGGCGACAGGCCGTTGATTTTGTCGAGCTTGTTGAGGGCGAAGTAGCGCTCGCCGTCTTTGGGCGTGCGCACCTCGCCTTCGATCATGTCGCCGGTGTGCAGGTTGAAGCGCCGGATCTGGCTGGGCGAGATGTAGATGTCGTCGGTGGAGGCGGTGAAGCTGGTGTCCATGTTGCGCAGGAAACCAAAGCCGTCGGGTAGCACCTCGAGCACGCCGTCGGCAAACACCTGCTCGCCGGTCTTGGCGCGCTTTTTGATGATGGCAAACATCAGCTCCTGTTTGCGCATGCGGCCGGTGTTTTCGATTTCCAGCGCGTCGGCCTGCTTGAGCACTTCCGAGACGTGCAAGGCCTTGAGTTCGTTAAGGTGCATGGGGTGAGCTCCTGCGAGGAGTCGGGGAAATAGGGGTACGGAAATACAGGGATTTGGCTGCAGGACAGTGCGACCCGGATGGGTGGGCCGCAACCCAAGGCAGACTGGGGGCGGGCAGATCGAAGGCGGCTTTCTTGAGAAGCCGCGTTGTTCGCTGCGTGGTCTGATTATGACAGGAAAACACGCCCACGAGCCAAACTGGGTAGGGCTGGCCCGAGGCTGCAATAGCTAGCGCCAGTCTGTCGGTTGGGCCGGCTATGGCGAGGCTTTGCAGCTTGCAGCAGGGCCCGAATTAGGCCAAGTTGGGGTCGATGAAGGCGCTCAGTTGGGACTTGTTGAGGGCGCCCACCTTGGTGGCCGCCACTTTGCCGTCTTTGAACAGCATTAGCGTAGGGATGCCGCGAATGCCGAACTGGGCCGGCACCGCACGGCTTTCATCGACGTTGATTTTGGCGATCTGCAACTTGCCCTGGTAGTGGGTGGCCAGTTCATCCAGAATGGGCGCCACAGTGCGACAGGGGCCACACCACTCGGCCCAAAAATCGACCAACACCGGCAGGGAGGACTTGAGCACGTCGGCATCGAAGCTGCTGTCGGTGACTTGCTTGATCAGGGGATTGGCCATGTGGGATTGCCTCGCTATTTTGAGTCGCTGCGGAACTTAGGGCGGGTTCGGGAAAAATGGGGGGGGGGTGACGAGCCTCGACCCCGGCACTGGATTCACAGTTAGGGCTGCTTGGGTCCCCACCTGACCCGGTTGGCCGCTTCTCCATGCGGGAAGGCCCGTCGGGGTCGATTGTATGCCAATGTGCTGAGTGCGCGCAGGCGAGTGCGCTTAAGGCCGCTGGGTGCGCAGGCCAGAGGGTGGGCGTTACACTGCGGCTTTTGTTTTTGTAGCGCTCGATGGACATCGTTTTATTGCTCAAGGCCGCCGTGATGGGGTTGGTGCAGGGCATTACCGAATTTTTGCCGATTTCATCTACCGGGCACCTGATTCTGACCTCGGCGCTGCTCGGGCTGTATGGCGAGAAGGTGCGGCTGTTCGAGGTGGTGATCCAGGTTGGGGCGCTTTTGGCGATCGTCTCGGTCTTTCTGGAGCGGTTGTGGGCCACCGCGCAAGGGCTACCGCGCGGCGACGCGGTGGCGTGGCGCTTCACCAGCAACCTGTTTATCGGTTGCCTGCCGGCGGTGCTGCTGGGAGTGTTGTTTTTCGACTTCATCACCGGGGTGCTGTTCAACCCGCTGGTGGTGGCCTTCACGTTCATCTCGGGCGGGCTGGTGATCTTGTGGGTGGAGGCGCGGCAGGCACGCCAGCCGCCGCAGCGCATCCAAGAGGTGGACGCGGTGGGCTGGCGCGACTCGCTCACCGTCGGGTTGATCCAGTGCCTGGCGCTGGTGCCGGGCGTGAGCCGCTCGGGCGCCACCATCATCGGGGCCATGGCTTTTGGCTTTTCGCGCCGCGCCGCCACCGAGTTCAGCTTTTTTCTCTCGATCCCGATGCTGCTGGGGGCGGCGGGCTACGATTTGTTTAAAAATTTAGACCTGCTCACGCGCGCCGATCTGCCGTTTTTCGCCGTCGGCATGATCGTGACCTGGCTTTCGGCTTGGGCTTGCGTGCGCTGGCTGCTGCGTTACGTGGCGCAGCACACCTTCGTGCCCTTTGCCTGGTACCGGATTGCCTTCGGGCTGCTGGTGCTGCTCACCGCCTACATGGGCTGGGTGGACTGGACGCGCTGAAAGCCCCCCTCAGGAGCCGCCGGCGAAGCTGCGCAGCGCCCGGTCGATGGCCAGCGCGCTTTCCTCGGGCCGCTCCATCGGGAACAGGTGGCTGCCCTCCAGGGTTTGCAGCCGGTCGCTGGGCGTGTGGCCCACCAGCTTGTGCGTGAGCCCCATGCCCACTTGGCGCAGCTCCACCGATTCGCTGCCGCCGACGAAGGCCAGCGGGCACGCCAGCGGGTGGCGGCGCAGCAGCCGGTCGAAGTGGTCCGGCAAGGTGTTGTAGATGGCGGTTTCGACTTCGCGCTCAAAGCTGAGCACGCGCTTGCTGCCCTGCGCCGTGGCGGCCTCGTGCGTGCCGTGGGCAATGTAGTCGCGCAGCACCCGTTCGTCCCAGCGCGCAAAAGCTTTTTTGTGGGCGAAGTGCGCCAGCGCTTCCTCGGCGCTGGCCCAGCTGTTGCGCCGCTTGCGGCTGACCTGCCCCGGCGAGACGGCACCGATGAGCCGCGTCTGCTTGGCCGCTTGCAGCGCGCGGGCGCGCCAGCCACTGAGCAGCGGGGAGTCGAGCAGCACCACGCCGGCCACCGGCCGGCCGCCCAGCAGCGGGAATTTGGCGGCGCACATCAGGCTCAGGTAGCCGCCCAGCGAATGGCCCACCAGATACAGGGGGGACTCCCGATCGGCCGCGCTGGCGTACTCGCGCAGCACGAAATCGGCCAGTTGCTGCACCAGGTGCGGCCAGTTGCTGCTGACTGGGTAGGCCGGGTCGTGGCCAAACTTCTCGGGCGCGCGCACCGCGTAGCCCAGTTGCTGCAAGCGCTCAAACAGCACGCGGTAGGTGGGACCGGGAAAGCTGTTGGCGTGTGAAAACACGATCCGGGGTCTGGTGGAGGCACTTAGGGAATCGGTCGATGACATGGATTGGGTTTCGGGTGATGGGTGCAGCTGGGATTTTCGCCTAGAAGGGCGTCCGAAGCGGTCGCCCAGGTGGCCACCACATCCGGGACAATGCGCTGTTGAAAGAACGCCCCAAAATGGCACCCGCCCCATGAGCAAAGCCTTCACCAAAGAAACCGATCACGACGACGACGACGATGCCACCGCTGGCGCAGCGCCGCTGCCTGCCGGCGGCAAGAACTACATCACGCCCGCCGGCCATGCGCGGCTGCGCGCCGAGCTGCTGCATCTGCTCGACGTCGAGCGCCCGCGCGTGGTCGAGGTGGTGCACTGGGCCGCCAGCAACGGCGACCGCTCGGAAAACGGCGACTACCTGTACGGCAAAAAACGCCTGCGCGAGATCGACCGCCGCATCCGTTTTTTGTGCAAACGCCTGGAAATCGCAGTGGTGGTCGATCCCGCTTTGCAGCACGGCAGCGAACAGGTGTTTTTTGGGGCCAGCGTGGTGTTTGCCCGCGCCGACGGCAGCCAGACCTGCGTCACCATTCTGGGCATCGACGAAGCCGACCCCAGTCTGGGTCAGATCAGTTGGGTGGCCCCGGTGGCGCAGGCCCTGCTGAAGGCGCGCGTGGGTGACGAGGTGCGCTTGCGCACCCCGGCAGGCTGGGAGCTGCTGGAGGTGATCGAGGTCAGCTACCCGGCCGCTGCGGCCGCAGGCGCTGAGCCCGCACCACCGCCGGCGTGCGCTTGAGCTGGCGCAGCACCCGCGCCAAATGCACCCGGTCGCGCACCGCCAGCGCAAAGCGCAGGTCGATGGTGCTCTGGCCGCGCTCGTCGCCCATGTGCAGGTGCGTGATGTCGGCATCCGCCGCCGCCAGCGCCGCCGCCACCTTGGCCAGCACGCCGGTGCCGTTGTTGACGGTGACGAGCACGCTGGTCTCGAAGGCGCGCGTGGGTTCCTCGGCCCACTCGACCTCTAGGAAGCGCTCGCTGTCGCGGTGCAGCAGGCGTTTGCCGGTGGGGCAGTCGTCGGTGTGCACCACCAAGCCGTCGCCCTTGCCCAAGTAGCCCACGATGCGGTCGCCCGGAATGGGCAGGCAGCAGTCGGCGTATTGCACCGAGGCGCCTTCGCTGCCGTCGAGCGAAACCACGCCTTGGCTGGCTTGGTCTTCGGCGGCTATGCCGTAGCGCTCTTGGCTGATTAAAAGCACATCGGGCTTGTGGCCGATCTCGCCCAGCAGCGCCGCCAGCTTCTTGGACACCATGCCCGCAATGCGCTTGCCCAGCCCGAGGTCGGTGAGCAGTTCGCGGCGGTTGCGGTTGCCGGTAAAGCGCAGCAGCTTGTCCCATGTGGCTTGGTGGGCGGCATCGGTCTCGTCGGGCAGGCCGATGAAGCCCTCGGCGCGCAAGGCCTGCAGCAGCAGCCGCTCGCCCAGCGCGTGCGACTCCTCCAGCGCCAGCGTTTTCAGGTGGTGCCGGATCTTGGAGCGTGCACGCCCGGTTTTGACAAAACCGAGCCAGCTCGGGTTGGGCTGCGCGTGCGGCGAGGTGAGGATCTCTACCATATCGCCATTTTTGAGCCGGGTGCTCAAGGGCACCTGTTCGCCGTTGATTTTGGCCCCGATGGCGCGGTTGCCCACGTCGGAGTGGATGGTGTAGGCAAAATCCACCACCGTGGCCCCGTGCGCCAGCGTGAGGATGCGGCTCTTGGGCGTGAACACATAGACCGAATCGGGGAACAGGTCGATTTTGATGTGGTCCCAGAACTCGGCTGCGTCTTGGCTGACTTGTTGGATGTCAAGCAGCGATTGCAGCCAGCGCGCGTCGGGTTCTTGCTGCACCGGACCATCGGCGGCGCTGGCCTTGTAGAGCCAGTGCGCGGCCACGCCCGATTCGGCCACCACATCCATGGCCGGGGTGCGCAACTGGAACTCGATGTTGGCACCAAACGGCCCCACCAGCGTGGTGTGCAGCGACTGGTAGCCATTCATCTTGGCGATGGCGATGTAGTCGCGGAACTTGTCCGGCAGCGGTTTGTAAATTTGGTGCAAGATGCCCAGCGCCCGGTAGCAATCGAGCAGCTCAGGCAGGATGACGCGAAAGCCGTAGAGGTCGGTGACTTGGGCAAAGGACAGGTGCTTGCTGTCCATTTTGTTGTAGATGGAAAACAGCGTTTTTTCGCGCCCGACGATGCGCGCTTCCAGCCCGTGGCGCAACAAGGCCCCCTCGACTTCACCGCGCACTTTGGCCACCAAGTCTTGGCGCCGGTTGCGCGATTTTTCCAGCGCCTTGGACAGCGCCTGGTAGCGCCACGGGTGCAGGTGCCTGAAGGCGAGATCTTGCAACTCGCGGTAGTTGTTGTTCAGGCCCAAGCGGTGCGCGATGGGGGCGTAGATTTCCAGCGTTTCGGTGCTGATGCGGCTCCATTTGCGGCGCGGCATGTCGCCCAGGGTGCGCATGTTGTGGGTGCGGTCGGCCAGCTTGATGAGGATCACGCGCACGTCGCGCGCCATGGCCAGCAGCATCTTGCGAAAGGATTCGGCTTGGTTTTGCTCGCGGCTGTCGAATTCGAGCTTGTCGAGCTTGGTCAGTCCATCGACCAGATCGGCCACTTGGGGGCCGAACTGTTGCACCAAGTCGGCTTTGGAGCAGCCGCAGTCTTCGAGCACATCGTGCATCAGGGCCGCGCACAGGGCTTGGGCGTCGAGTTTCCATTCGGTGCACTGCAGCGCGACGGCAATCGGGTGCGTCACGTAGGGATCGCCGTTGTTGCGCAACTGCCCCAAGTGGGCTTGGTCGGCAAAGCGAAAGGCTAGCCGCACCTGCTCGATTTCGGCGGCGTTGAGGTAATCTAGGGCCGATTCGAGCGCAGAAAAACTGGCCGCAACAGCGGCCGACGGTGCCGCTGGGGCATTGGCACGTGGGCTTGCGATGACTTCGTCGCTCATGGTAAGCCCTACTTTAGCCGGAACGGCGCTGGCGTGCAGAACCAACGCCAAAATTTACCCGGCGCTGAGCGGCAGCGCAGCCCGGGTTGGGGGCTCAGGAAGGCACTTTTTTGAGCATTTCCAGCCCGATTTTGCCGTCGGCAATTTCGCGCAGGGCGGTCACAACCGATTTGTTCTTGCTCTCGACCTTGGGCGTGTGGCCCTGGTTGAGCATGCGCGCCCGGTAGGTGGCGGCCAACACGAGCTGGAAGCGGTTGGGGATTTTTTCCAGACAGTCTTCGACGGTGATGCGGGCCATGGGTGTGCAAAAAGGTTGTGTGGGGAGGATGGGGAGAGGGATCAAGCGATTTGCAGCGCGCTGAAGGTGTCCGCACGCCGGCGGCGCTGGGTGGCCACACGCAAGCGCTGGGCGTGGGCGATCGACTGCAGATCAGACAGGGCGCGCTCAAATGAATCATTGATTATAACGAAGTCGAAGCGATCGACTTGGGCCACCTCTTGCACGGCGTTGCGCAGCCGCAGCTCGATCACCTCGGCGCTGTCTTCGGCGCGCCGTTGCAGCCTGGTGCGCAGCTCCTCCCAACTGGGGGGAAGCACGAAAATCAGGGCCGCATGCGGGAATTGTTGCTTGATCTGCAGGGCGCCCTGGTAGTCGATCTCGAGCACCAGGTCGGCCCCGTTGCGCAGCGCCTCGGCCAGCGCCAGGTGCGAGGTGCCGTAGCGCTGGCCGTGCACGTGCGCCCACTCGACGAAGGCCCCCGCTGCCAGCAACTGGTCAAAGGTCTGGGCGCTCACAAAGTGGTATTCGCGCCCATTGCGCTCTTGGCCCCGCGGGGCCCGGGTGGTGTGCGAGATCGACAAGGCCAGCAGCGTATCGGCTTGCCGCCACGCCTTGACGAGGCTCGATTTGCCGGTGCCGCTGGCGGCACAGACCACGTAAAGGTTGCCGGGGTAATCCATCTTTATTCGAGATTTTGCACCTGTTCGCGCATTTGCTCGATCAGCACTTTCATTTCCACCGCAATGCGCGTCAGGGTGAGGCTGGAGGATTTGCTGCCCAAGGTGTTGGCCTCGCGTTGCAGTTCTTGGATCAAAAAATCGAGCCGCTTGCCGACCTCGCCGCCGCGCTGCAGCACGTCGCCGATCTCGCTCAGGTGCGACTGCAGGCGCGTCAGTTCTTCAGCGATGTCAAGCCGCAGCGCGTAGGCGGTGGCTTCGGTCAGGGCGCGCTCGTGGGCCGCCGCCGGGGCGGGGCTGGAGTCGGCGCCGGTGTGGCCCATGGCCTCGTTCCAGCGCTCCAGAAAACGCAGCCGCTGCTGCTCGACCTGGGCCGGCACCAAGGGCTGGGCCTGTTGCGCCAGCGCCTGCAACTGTGCGAGCCGCTCGTGCAGCATTTGGACCAGCCGTTCGCCCTCGCGTTGGCGGGCGTGGCGCAGCTCGTCGAGCACCTGTGCGGCCAAGCTGGACGCGGCCTCGGTCAAGGCGGCCGGCAGTGGCGGCGTGCGCGCCAGCAATTGCAGCAGCTCGGCCACCGAGAGTTCGCGCGCATGGGGCAGCCAAGTGCGGATCTGGTCTTGCATAGACAGCAATTTTTGCAGTTCGGCGCTGTTGGGAGCGCGCCATGCGGCCTCGGTGCGGCCCTCGACCCACGCCCGCAACTCGACCTTGCCGCGCTTGAGGCTGGCTTGCAGGCGCTCACGCAGCGCGGGTTCGCAGGCGCGCAGTTCATCGCCTAAGCGAAACCCCAAGTCCAGAAAGCGGCTGTTGACGGAACGAATCTCCACCCCCAGCACGAGCTCGGGCGAGTGGGGGGCGGCCTCGGTGGGGCGCAGGCGCTGGGTGGCGCAGGCATAGCCGGTCATGCTGTAAACTGGCACGGATTCACTCTTTTCTTGTTGCAACGATGCGGGTTTTGCTCTGTTCCGATTATGTCAAAGACCAAGCCCGCTCCCTTGCCCCCCGAAACCCTGATTGGCGGCTACCGGGTGCTGCGTCTGTTGGCCAGTGGCGGGTTTGGCTTGGTCTATCTGGCGCTCGACCCGGCCGGGCAGAAGGTGGCGCTCAAGGAATACCTGCCCGCTGCCTTGGCCTTGCGCGCGCCGGGCGAGTTGCTGCCGCAGGTGCCGCCCGAAAAGCTCTCCCTGTACCGGCTCGGGCTCAAAAGCTTTTTTGAAGAAGGGCGGGCGCTGGCGCAAATTTCGCACCCATCGGTGGTCGGGGTGCGGCATTTTTTTCGAGAAAACGAGACCGTCTATATGGTCATGGACCTGCTCGAAGGCGCCTCGCTGCAGGAGTTCATCGTCACGGCGCGCGCGCTCAAGCGCAAAAAGATTTTTCGTGAAGCCACCATCCGCTCGCTCTACGACGAGTTGCTGCGTGGCTTGCGCATCGTGCACCAGCACAAAATGCTGCACTTGGATATCAAGCCGGCCAACATTTTTATTACTGACGCCAACAAACCCATTTTGATCGATTTTGGCGCGGCCCGCGAGGTGCTCAGCGCCGAAGGCAATTTCGTGCGCCCCATGTACACGCCCGGCTTTGCCGGCCCCGAGATGTACCAGCGCGGCGCCCAGTTGGGCCCGTGGACCGATATGTATGCCGTGGGCGCCTGCCTCTACTCCTGCATGCAAGGCTACCCACCCCACGACGCCCCGCAGCGCCTTGAAAAAGACCGACTGCCGCTGGCCATGACGCGCTTGCGCGGGCTCTATTCCGACAACCTGATCGAGGTGGTGCAGTGGTGCATGGCGCTGCAGGCCACGGCGCGGCCGCAGTCGGTGTTCGAGTTGCAAAAAGAATTGCAACGCGAGCCCACCCCAGTCTTTAGCCCGCCCAGCCTAGCCGACAAACTGCGCCAGCAAGTCGGTCGTTTTTGGCCCGGTTCCTCCAAACTTCCCGTCACCCCTTCTGGGCGCTCCAGTTTTCATCCCGAGTCATGAAGTTTTCGGTTTTTCAGGCCAGCAGCCAAGGGGGGCGCGACGACAACGAAGACCGCCTCGGTTACACCTACACCCACGAGGCAATTTTGCTCACCTTGGCCGATGGCATGGGGGGGTACAGCGGGGGCGAGCAGGCGGCTGAAATTGCGGTGCGGGTGTTCACCCAGTCCTTTTTGGCGCAGGCCCGGCCGCGGCTGGCCCATCCGCCGGCTTTTTTGCAGCAGACCCTGTTGCAAGCCAACCGCGCCATTGTCGATTACGCCCGTTCCAACGACCTGTCCGAGCAGCCGCGCACCACGCTGGTGGCGGCGCTGCTGCAAGACGGGCAACTGTGGGCGGTGCACGCTGGCGATTCGCGCCTGTACGGGCTGCGCGCCGAACGGGTGTGGTTTCGCACCCGCGACCACAGCTTCCAAGACAAACCGGAGCTGTTTCAGCAGCCGTCCCGTTTGGCGAATCGAAATTTGCTGTTTACCTGCTTGGGCTCGCAATCGACGCCCTTGTTCGACCACACCGGCCCCTTGGCCTTGCAGGCCGGCGATCAGCTGCTGCTGTGCTCCGATGGCCTGTGGTCTACCCAATCCGACGCCGATCTGGTGGCGGCCCTGCAGGGCCGGGCGCTGCGCCACAGTGTGCCGGCCTTGGTGCGCCAGGCTTTGCACAAGGCCGGCCCGCGCAGCGACAACGTGTCGTTGTTGGCGCTGCAGTGGGGCGGCGATGGCGCGGCCGCAACGGGGCCCGGGGTGGCGCAGGCCGATTTGTTTGAGGGCTCGTCGATTTCCAGCTTCGGTCAGGTCGTCGACCTCGGCGGCGCCGGTGCGCTCGATGCAGGCGCTCGAATCGATGCCTTGGCCCCAAGCACCGACACCCAGCCAACCCAAGAGGAGGGTGATGATGTGTTCGATCTGGAGCGCATCGAGCAATCCATCGATGAAATCAACGCCGCCATCCGCCGCACCGCCTTGCGCCGCAACCGTCCGTAACACCTGAGCCAATTTCACATGACTGCAAACCCCTTGAGCCACCCCACCCCCGCCCGCCTCGACGCCCGCCCAGCCCATGCCCTGCGCCCGGTGCGCCTGACGCGCGCCTACACCTGCCACGCCGAGGGCTCGGTGCTGGTCGAGTTTGGCCGCACCCGGGTGCTGTGCACCGCCTCGATCGAAGACAAGGTGCCGCCGCACCAAAAAGGCAGCGGCGCCGGCTGGGTCACGGCCGAATACGGCATGCTGCCGCGCGCCACCCACACCCGCAGCGCGCGCGAGGCCGCCAAGGGCAAGCAAAGTGGGCGCACGCAAGAGATCCAGCGCCTGATCGGGCGCTCGCTGCGCGCGGTGTTCGATCTGGCGGCGCTGGGCGAGCGCACCCTCACGCTCGATTGCGACGTGCTGCAGGCCGATGGCGGCACCCGCACCGCCGCCATCACCGGCGCCTGGGTGGCGGCGCACGATGCGGTGCAGCAGTTGCTGCGCAGTGGGCAATTGGTGCGTTCGCCCCTGCTGCAACCGGTGGCGGCGGTGTCGGTCGGCTTGCTGCGGGGGCTGGCGCTGCTCGATTTGGACTACGACGAAGATTCGGCCTGCGACACCGACATGAACGTGGTCATGACCGGCGCCGGCCATTTCGTGGAAGTGCAGGGCACCGCCGAAGGCCAGCCCTTCAGCCACGAGCAGATGAGCCAGATGCTGCGCCTGGCCGAAAGCGGCATCACCGAGCTGATCGCGCTGCAACGCGCCGCCGTGGCGGCCCCCGTGCCCGGCTTGGCCCTGCCGCAGCCGTGAAGCCGGCGCTGACCCTGGTGCTGGCGACCCACAACGCCGGCAAACTGGCCGAATTGCAAGCGCTGCTGCAGCCTTTGGGCGTGCGGCTGCTGAGCCAGTCTGAGCTGGGCATTGCCGAGGCCGACGAGCCGCACCGCACCTTCGTAGAAAACGCCCTGGCCAAGGCGCGCCACGCCAGCGCCGCCAGCGGCCTGCCTGCGTTGGCCGACGACGCCGGCCTGTGCGTCGAGGCCTTTGGCGGCCAGCCGGGGGTGGACACCGCCTTCTACGCGACCCGCTTTGGCTACCCCAAGGGCGACGCCCACAACGTGCGCGCCTTGCTGGAGCAGATGCAGGGCCAGAGCAACCGGCGCGCCGCCTTGGTCAGCACCTTGGTGGCGCTGCGCTCGGCCGACGACCCCGAGCCATTGGTGGCCAGCGGGCGCCTGCATGGCCTGATTGCCACCGAAGCCACCGGAACGCACGGATTTGGCTTCGACCCCGTGCTCTATCTGCCCGAATACGGGCAAACCTGCGCCCAGTTGCCGCCCGCGCTCAAAAACAGCCTCAGCCACCGTGGCCAAGCGGCGCGCGCCCTGTTGGATCTGATGCGCCAGCGCTGGCTGCCTTGGGCGGGCGAGTCGTGAGCGCGGTCCAGACTGTGCGCCTAGAGCGCCCCGGCCGCATCCAGCTCACCAGCCTGCCGCCACTGGCCTTGTATGTGCACCTGCCCTGGTGCCTGAAAAAATGCCCCTACTGCGACTTCAATTCGCATGCTCTGCAAGGCGCGGCCCCCCCGCCTTGGGAGCGCTATCTGCAAGCGTTGCGCGCCGACCTCGAGGCCAGTCTGCCGCTGGTGTGGGGGCGTAACGTGCACAGCGTCTTCATCGGCGGCGGCACCCCCAGCCTGCTGCCGCCCGAGGCACTGGAGCGTTTGTTGTCCGACCTGCGCGCCTTGCTGCCGCTGCTGCCTGAGGTCGAAATCACGCTCGAGGCCAACCCCGGCAGCTTCGAGCGCCAGCGCTTTGCTGCCTACCGCGCCGTGGGCGTGACGCGCCTGAGCGTGGGCGTGCAATCCTTCGACGACCGCTTTTTGCACGCCTTGGGCCGGGTGCACGACGCCGCCCAGGCGCACGCGGCGGTGCAAGAGGCGGCGCAGCATTTCCAAACCTTCAACCTCGACCTGATGTATGCGCTGCCGGGCCAGACGCTGGCCGATTTGCAGCAGGACCTGGAGCGCGCCTTGGACTATGCGCCCCCGCACCTGTCGCTCTATCACCTCACGCTCGAGCCCAACACCGCCTTTGCCAAGCATCCGCCGCCGCATTTGCCCGACCAAGACAGCGCCTGGGACATGCTCGATGCCATCGGCGCCCGCTGCGCCAGCGCCGGGCTGCAGCGTTACGAGGTGTCGGCCTACGCCCGGGCCGAACACCAGTGCCGCCACAACCTGAACTACTGGCGCTTTGGCGACTACTTGGGCATAGGGGCGGGGGCGCACGGCAAGCTCAGTTTCGCGCAGCGCGTGCTGCGCCAGGTGCGCTGGCGCGACCCGCAGCGCTACATGGAGCAGGCCTTGCAGGGCCAGCCGGTTGCCAGCGAAAACGAAGTGCCCGCCAGCGAATTGCCGTTTGAATTCATGCTCAACGCGCTGCGCTTGCGCGAGGGCTTTGCGGTGGCCGATTTTGGTGCCCGCACCGGCCTGCCGCTGGCTGCCATCCAGGCCCCATTGGCCGAGGCCGAGGCCAAGGGCTGGATCGAGCGCGACGCCTGGCGCATCCGGCCCAGCGCACGCGGTTTTGATTTTCTCAACGACCTGCAAGCCCTGTTTTTGCCCTGATGTTTTCGCCCTGACGGCGGCCGTCGCGCTGCTGCCGTGCGCTGGCGCCTGGTTTTTGGCCGTGGCACCTGGTATGCCGCCATAATGCACAGGGTTGCGTCTGAACGAGGGGTGCATCATGTTTGCGATTTACGGCACATCTGGGCTCATGTACCGCGGCTTGGCGGAGGATTTGCGCCGCGTCGTACCCACCTTGCGCAGTGCGCGCACGCGCGCGCTCGAGCCCGAGTTCGACCGCCCGCTGCAAGTGCCCGAAACCGGCACCCCACCCGATGCCGAGCACCGAGGCAGTGCCCACGCCCTGAGCGCCTACAGCCAGTTGCAGCGGGCGCCGCTGGCCAGACGGCCCTTGCGCAGCGTGGCCGATGTCATGAGCCGCAACCCGGTGACGCTCTCGCACGACATGACGGTGCGCCAAGGCTGGTGGGTCTTGTATCAGCGCGGCGTTGGCCAGGCCCCGGTGCTGGGCCGCGATGGGCTGGTGATCGGGCTGCTGTCGCGTGCCGAACTGATGCAGCCCGAGCGCTTGCCCACCCCCGACGGGCACGCCCTGGTCTGGCAGGCCCTGATGGCGCAGCCCCTGACGCAAGTCATGCTCAGCCCCGTGCCTGCGGTCAGCGCCGAAGTGGAGCTGCGCCGCTTGGCGCTGGTGCTGCTCGACACCGGTTTGCAAGGCCTGCCGGTGGTCGATGGCGAGGGCCGGGTAGAGGGTTTCGTCACCCGCACCGACATCCTGAAAGCCGTGGTGCACGATCCGCCCCTGGACTTGTGGGCGGGTTGAGGCCTGAGACCCAAAGCGCGGTTTTTTGCCGCTCGTGGGCCGTGTTTGCGCCCCCCGCTGTTGCAAATCGGGGGTCGGGGTGCAGGCAAAACCGAATTGCGGGCAGCCACAGCCCATTTGGGCTGCGAATGCGGCGACAATAGGCAGCTGATTTTTATTCATCCCGATCAACCCGATGTACCCGTTTGCCTCCTATGGGAGCCGGGTTGCCTTGCCTACCCCCGAAGCCGTGAACGCCTCTGTCAAGTCCGCCCAACCCACCGCCGATCTGTCGCAACTCGACGCCCTGACCGGAGGCGCCTTCAAGGCGCCGACCTCTGGCGAGCGCGCCGCCCGCTTGCGCGAATGGCTGGCCAGCGAGCCCAGCCTCGAGCAAATGACCGAGGTTTTTCGCGAACTCTCGCACCGCGACAAAGGCGCGGCCAAGGCGCTCAAGGACAAACTCGACGAGCTCAAGCGCACCAAGGCGCAAGATGCCATTGCCGAAGAGTGGGCGGCCAAGGCCAAGGCCCTGCTGGCCCAGCCGCGCCTGAATCTGGCCGACGCCATGGGCTGGCAGCGCGATGCCGCCAAGGCCGGGGCCCCGCTGTCGCGCGAGCCGCTGGCGGGCTTGCGGCTGGCTTTGAGTGAGCGCATGAAAGCGCTCGAAGACCTGCAGCACCAGGTGCAGGTGCAGCGCGAAGCCGCCGTCATGCTGGCGCAGCGCATCGAGTTGCTCTCGACCAAGGCACTGGCCGAGGCACAGGCCCAGCGCGAGCCCTTGCGCTCCGACGTGGCGGCCTGGACCCATCATGCCAGCGGGCTGTCAGCCGACCCGGTCTGGGAAAGCCTCGAACCCAAATACGCCTTGCAGCTCGACACCTCGCGCAACCAGTTGCACCTGGTCTGGGAAGCCTTTGACGCCGCGCTCGCTCAAGCCCTGGCCGCTGCAAGCGACGCGCAGGTGGCCCTGCCAGCGGTACCGGTTTGGGCCGACGAATTGCGCGCCCTGCGGGGTGAGGCCACGCCACCCGCCGTCGATGCGCTCGAGCAATCGGGTCGGCAGCAACAGGCCAGCTTGGCTGTGGCTGCGGCTGTGGCCGCGTTGCAGCAAGAGTTGGCACAAGGGCACAGCAAAACGGCACCCAAGGCTGCCGCTGCTTTGCGCCAGCTGCTCAAAGACCATGCTCGCCACATCCCGCCCGCCCTCGAGGCCGAGGCCCAGGCGGCGCTGGTCAGCAGCAGCGAACTCGAAGGCTGGCAACGCTGGCGCGCCGACCAGTTGCGCGAAGAACTGCTGGCCAAGGCGGTGGCGCTCAACCTCGCCCCTGAGGGGCAGCGTTTGGGTGGGCGCAAGGTGCAAGAGGCGCTGCGCCAGTTGCGCGAACAATGGAAAGCCACCGATCAAGGGGGGGCACCCAACCAAGCCCTTTGGAAAAAATTCGACGAAGCCTGCAACGAGGCGCACAAACAGGTTGAAGCGTGGCTGGAGCAACTCAAGCAGCAAAACCAGGCCAGCCGGGCCCAGCGCCTGGCGCTGATCGAAGAAGTGCAGGCTTGGGCGGCGGCGCATGCCACCCACACCGACTGGAAGCTGCAACTGCGCGACCTGCATGCCTATGCCGAGCGCTGGCGCCAGAGCGGCCACCTGAGCGAAAAGCTGTTTGCCGAGCTGCAACCGCTCTGGAAAGCGGCCATCAGCCAAGCCCATGCGCGCCTAGAAGCGGCGCAAGATCAGAGCGTGCAGCGCCGTCAGGCCTTGATTGCCGAGGCGCAGGCCCTGGCTCAAGTGGTGCCGCTGCGCATCGACGCCGTGAAGGCCTTGCAACAGCGCTGGCAACAGGAAGCGCAAGCGGTGCCGCTGGATCGGCGCCTGGAACAAAAACTCTGGGAGGCGTTTCGCCAGCCCATCGACGCCGCTTTTGAGCGCAAGACGGCCGAGCGCGAGCAGGTTTCCGCCTCGCTGGGCGCCCACGATCAGGCGGTGCTGCAAGCCGCGCAGGCACTGGAAGCCGCCTGTGCGGCGGGCGATGCGCAGCGCATCCGCGCCGCCAGCGAGGCCCTGCAAGCCTGTTTGCGCGGGCAAACCCCGCCTGCCGTGCCGCCCAAGGCGGCCAAGCCAGATGCTGCTGCGCCAGATGCTGCCGTGGCCGAAGCCAGTTCCGAAGCCAGTGCGGACGCTGGAGCCAACCCGGATTCGAACGCCGACTCGGTCACCAGCATCACCGAACCCGAGACCACCGCCACACCCTCCGAGGCCGCGGGCAAAGCCCCAGCAGCCCCAGCTGCAGTCGCCGCCGCCCCACGCAAGCTGGTGGCCATGCGCGGCGACGACCGGCCCGGCATGGCGCGGGCGCAGCCGCAATCCGGCCGCCCGGGTGCGGGCCGCGACGACCGCCGCCCACGCGATGGCGGCTTCGGCGATGCGCGCCCACAACGCGGCGGCGAGCGCGGCGGCGAGCGCCCAGACTGGCGCAGCGAGCGCGAAGAGCGCGGCCCGCGCTTGGGCGATGCCGCGTTCCGGGCCCAGCGCCAGGCGCTGGAGCAGGCCGAGCTGGCACTCAAAAAACTCGCCACCCAGGCCCACGGCGAAGCGTTGATGGGCTTGCTCGGCGCTTGGCAGCAGCGCAACCCCGAGGCCGTGCCCAGCGCCCAAGCCTTGGGCGGCAAGGCGGCGGCTGCGGCGCGCTCTGCTTGGGCCAGCGCCTTGGGCAAAGCCCCCGCACCCGCAGCCGAGGCCGCGCGCAGCACGCACCTGCTGCGGCTCGAAATGGCGGCCGAACTGCCCACCCCGGCCGCGCACCTCGAAGCGCGACGCGCCCTGCAACTGCAACTGCTCACGCGCCGCCACGACCCGGCCCCGGCGCAAACTTGGGCCCAAGACGTGGCCCAGGTGCTGGCTAGCCCCTTTGATGCCGCCGCCGCCGAGCGCTTGCAGGCGGTGCTCAAGGTGCTGCTGCGGCGTTGAGCCCGGGATCTGCCCCCCGGCACCGGGAGGGCTGAGCCGCGCGTGCCCTAGGCCGCCGCTACCGGTGTCCTGAAAGCCTAGGCGCAAGCGCGGGCTGGTGGCGCCAACCCCGCCGCCGCCGGATGCCGAAAAAAAGCATCGAGCAGCGGCAACAAAGCCGGGAATTGGGCCCCGAAGCGCGCCCGCTGCACCGTATAGGCCTCGCAGGCGACGGCGAAGAACTCGGCCGCATCGGTGGCGCCGTAGGCGTCGAGCCAGGGCAGGTGGGCACCGAAGCGCTCGGCCATTTGCACCTGGCGCACAAAGTGGCGGTATTGCTGGCTCCAGACCTGTTGCCAGTGCTGCGCGGCGGCGCGCGGCTCCAGCCCCAGAAAGCCACGCGGCAACTGCGGGCAGCCGTCGGCGGCCTGGTGGCGCGATTTGTGGCGCATGTCGATCTGGTGCGCGAATTCGTGGATCACCAGGTTGTGGCCGTGCTGAACCTTGTCGTTGGCGGCGCGCACGTGCGACCAGGCCAGCATCAGCGGCCCGCCGTGCATGGCTTCGCCGGCCAGCGCCTCGCGCCAGCGGTGCACCACGCCGGCTGCGTCGGTTTCTTCACGCTGCGCCCAGACTTCATCCGGATGCACCACGATGCCGACAAAACCCCGGTACCAGTCCAGCCCCGGCAGGCCCCAGTGGATCCAGGGCAGGCAGGCTTGGGTGGCAATCTGCAGCGCCATTTCGTCGTTGATCTGCAGGCCGTTGGCGCCGCTAAAGGTTTTGTGCGCCAAAAAATGGCGGCACAAAAGCTGCAAGCGCTCCCGTTGCGCCGGCTCGAGGTGCTGCAGGAAGGGCTGCGCTTGCAATACACGCCGCCACAGGCCAGATGGAATGGGTGGCGCACCGCCCAACCAACGTGTGAGTGTGCGGACCCAGCGGCTGTGGCGCAGCACGCGCAGCCAGCGCGGGGCCGGGCTCATGCCGCTGGCACGGGGGCCTGCGCGGCGGGTGTGGGCGCGGCCGCTTGCTCGGGGCTGAGGCGGTGGACCTGGCCTTGGCGATCGAGCCGCAGCACCTCGCGCCGCGGTGGCTGGCTCAGGCCGCACCAGTCGCTCAGCACTAGGCGCTGCAAGCCGGCGCCCAGATCGTGCTGGCCGGGGCGGTGCGTGTGGCCGTGGATCAGGGTCTGGCAGCCGGTGGCGCGCAGCCACTGGCAGGCGGTGGCGGCATCCACGTCGCCGTAGTCGGGGGCGTCGGGCGCGCTGGTCGCTGCGGTGTTGCCGGCGCTTCTTTGGCTTTCGCTGGCGTGGCGCGCCATGCGCGCCAGCGCCTCGCGCTCGGGCAGCGGGCGCGCCAGAAAGCCCTGCTGCCAGGCCGGGGCGCGCACCATCTGGCGAAAGGTCTGGTAGCTGCGGTCTTCTAGGCACCAGGCGTCGCCGTGGCTGAGCAGCCAGCGCTGCTCGGCGAATTCGAGTACGCAGGGGTCGCTGATCAGGCGCACGCCGCTGTGCTGGGCAAAGGCGCTGCCGAGCAGAAAGTCGCGGTTGCCGTGCATCAGATAGACCGGGGCGCGCGCACTGGCGCTTTGCAGCGCCTGGATGCTGCGCTGCAACAGCTCGCTGCCGGGAGCTTCGGGCGGGCGCTGCAGCATGTCGTCGCCAAACCAGAGCTCGAACAGGTCGCCCAGTATGAACAGGGCGTCGAAGCGGCCGTGCTCCAGGTAGCGCAGCCAAGCCGACACGGTGGCGGGGTCTTCGGGGCGCAGGTGCAGGTCAGAGATGAACTCGACCCGCTCCCAGCCCGGGGCGGAGCAGACGAGGTCGGGTTCGGGCAGGGCTTGCGGGTGCGCCGTGGGCACGGTGGCTTGGTTCATGGTCGCAGGGTTGAGCGTATCAGGGGAGGCAAAGAACGGGGCGCAACGCAGTGCGGCTTTGCATTGGCAGACCCCCCGCTTCAACAGACCGCTTTAGGCTGCGCTGGCTTGCAGCTCCACGGCTTTTTCCAGCACCACATCGTCCTGCGGCACGTCGTCGTGAAAGCCCTTGCGCCCGGTTTTTACGCTGCGGATGGCATCCACCACCTCCGTGCCAGCGATGACCTTGCCAAACACGGCATAACCCCAGCCTTGCGCCGTGGGCGCGCTGTGGTCGAGAAAGCCGTTGTCGGCCACGTTGATGAAGAACTGCGCCGAGGCCGAATGCGGGGCCGAGGTGCGCGCCATGGCCAGCGTGTAACGCTTGTTTTTTAGGCCGTTGTTGGCCTCGTTTTCGATCGTGTCGAGGGTCGGTTTTTGCGTCATGCCCACGGCAAAACCACCGCCTTGGATCATGAAACCGTCGATCACGCGGTGAAACACGGTGCCGTCGTAGTGGCCGCTGCGCACGTAGGCGAGAAAGTTGGCGGCCGATATGGGCGCTTTTTCGGCGTCGAGCTCGATCGTGATGACGCCGCGTCCGGCGATGTGCAGTTCAACTTGCGGGTTGGCCATGGGGTTATTGCTCCAAAGTGGCGTTGAGGATGGTGACGGGTTGCAGCGGCACGTTGCTGTGCGGGCCTTGGCGGCCGGTGGGCACGGCGCGGATGCGGTCGAGTACGTCTAGGCCCGTGACGACGCGGCCAAACACCGCGTAGCCGTGCCCGTCTGGCGAGCGCGGTTGGTCCAGCCAGGGGTTGTCCACGGTGTTGATGAAGAACTGGGCCGTGGCCGAATCGGGCACATTGGTGCGCGCCATCGCCACCGTGCCGCGCAAATTGCTCAGGCCGTTGCGCGACTCCAGCGCAATCGGGGGCCGGGTGGGCTTTTGCTGCATATCGGCCGTGAAACCGCCGCCCTGGATCATGAAGCCGGGGATGACGCGGTGAAACACGGTGCCGTTGTAATGGCCTTCGCGCACGTAGCGCAGAAAGTTTTGCACCGTCAGCGGTGCGCGCACCGGGTCGAGTTCGAGCACCATGGTGCCCAGATTGGTTTGCAGCGTGACGCGCGGGGCGCTGGCAGGGGCCGGTGCCGCAGCGGGAGCGGCAGCAGGGGCCTGGGCATGGGCGCTGCCCAGCCAGAGGGCGCTGGTCAGCGCGACGGAGCCGAGCAGCAGGGGGGCGAGTTGGCGGCGTTGCATGGTATGGGTGTAGAGA
The DNA here is from genome assembly GCF_030656345.1 of Pseudotabrizicola sp. Classification (GTDB taxonomy): domain Bacteria; phylum Pseudomonadota; class Alphaproteobacteria; order Rhodobacterales; family Rhodobacteraceae; genus Pseudotabrizicola. Next base: position 481,508 of record NZ_JAUSNR010000010.1, read on the forward strand.
TGTGGGGCTGCTGTGGGGAGGAGTTTTAGCGCGCCGCAGCCGGGGCCAGCAAGGCTTCGACGGTCTGCAGGCGCTGCGCCAGGCCAGCGGCGTGCGGGGCGTGTTGCAGGGCGCGGCGGTAGGACTCGGCCGCGCGCTGCAACTGCACATCGCCCAGGTTGCGCCACGCGATGGCGTAGTGCGGGTGCAGGCGCAGCGCCTGTTCGAGCGCCTGTTGCGCTTCGGCCAAGCGACCGGCAGCGGCGTGCAGCACCGCCAGGTTGTTGTGCGGCTCGGGCAGTTCCGGGTGCTCTTGCGTCAGGGCGGTGAAGGCGGCTTGGGCGGCCTCGGTCTGGCCCTGGCGTTGCAACGCTACGGCGCGCAAAAAACGCATTTGCGCATCGGCCGGGTGCTGCGCCAGCCAGGCCTCGGCCTGCGCCAGCGCGGCGGCCCAGTCACCGGCCTGGGTCTGGCGCTGCACCGCGTCGTAGGGGGCGTCCTGAGCCCAAGCGCTCGCGCTGCCCAGCCCGAGCAGCAGCGCCAGCAGGGCGGCAGCCAACAGGCGCCAAGCGTGGGGCGGGTGCAACGGCCGCCAAACGCGGTCAGGAAGGGCAAAGGGCATGTGAACGGGCAAGGCAGGGGCTCGAATGCGGGGATCGGTGGCCGCAGCGGCGGCGCCGATATACTTGCCCGATTGTATCTGCGGTACCCCAAACCACGCCCGCCCTTGCCCGCTCCGCCCCCATCACATGACCCTGCGCATCTACAACACGCTCACGCGCCGCACCGAAACCTTCTCGCCGCTGCAGCCCGGCCATGTGCGCCTCTACGTCTGCGGCATGACCGTCTATGACCTGTGCCACCTCGGGCATGCGCGCTCCATGTTGGCCTTCGACGTGGTGCAGCGCTGGCTCAAGGCCAGCGGCTACCGCGTCAGCTACGTGCGCAACGTGACCGACATCGACGACAAGATCATCGCCCGTGCGCTGCGCAACGGCGAGACCATCCGCGCCTTGACCGAGCGCATGATCGAGGCCCTGCACCAAGACGCCGACGCGCTGGGCATCGAGCGCCCGACCCACGAACCGCGCGCCACCGACTACGTGCCGCAGATGCTGGCCCTGATCGAGCGGCTGGAAAGCAAGGGGCTGGCCTACCGCGCCGCCGACGGCGACGTGAACTACGCCGTGCGCGCCTTTGCCGGTTACGGCAAGCTCTCGGGCAAGAGCTTGGATGAGCTGCGCGCCGGCCAGCGCGTGGCGGTCTCCGACGACAAGCGCGACCCGCTCGACTTCGTGCTCTGGAAAGCGGCCAAGCCCGACGAGCCCGCCGAAGCGCAGTGGCCGAGCCCGTATGGAACCGGGCGGCCGGGCTGGCACATCGAGTGCTCGGCCATGAGCTGCGCCTTGCTGGGCGAGCCCTTCGACATCCACGGCGGCGGGGCCGATTTGCAGTTTCCGCACCACGAAAACGAAATCGCCCAGAGCGAAGGGGCCAGCGGCCAGCCGCTGGCCACGGTCTGGATGCACAACGGTTTCGTGCGCGTCGATGAGGAAAAAATGTCCAAGAGCTTGGGCAATTTTTTCACCATCCGCGAGGTGCTGCAACGCTACGAGGCCGAAACGCTGCGCTTCTTCATTTTGCGTGCGCACTACCGCAGCGCGCTCAACTACTCCGACGCGCACCTCGACGACGCCCGCGCGGCCCTGCGGCGCCTCTACACCGCGCTGGCGGCGGTGCCGCTGCCACCGGCGGCCACCCATGCCGCCATCGACTGGGCCGAGCCGCACGCAGCGCGCTTCAAGGCGGCGCTGGACGATGACTTCGGCACCCCGGAAGCGGTGGCGCTGTTGTTCGAGCTGGCCACCGAAGTCAACCGCAGCCGCAGCCCCGCCTTGGCCGCGCTGCTCCGGGCGCTGGGCGGCATTTTGGGGCTGCTGCAACAAGTGCCGCAGGCCTTTTTGCAAGGCGGCGTGGGGGCGGCCGAGGCCGCGCAAGGCTTGTCGGCCAGCGCCATCGAGGCCCTGATCGCCGAGCGCAGCACCGCCAAGGCCGCGCGCGACTTTGCCCTGGCCGACCGCATTCGCCAGCAGTTGCAGGCCCAGGGCGTGCTGCTGCAAGACAGCGCCCAGGGCACGACTTGGGTGCGCGCCTGATGGCCAGCCTGCGCGTGCCCAAGGCCGTGCGCCCACCCGCCAGCGCACGCAGCGCCAAGGCCAGCAGCCCTAGGTCGATTGCCGCCGCCGGTTTGTGCTCGTCCGCCGCCGCGCTACCGCCCACCCTGCCACTGCCCAACGCGCAGCCGCCCAGCCCGGTTGCGGCCTGCCGGGTGCCTCCCTACTGGGCCGACGCCTGTACCCACCTGAGCGAGCGCGACCGGGTGTTATGCAAGCTCATCCCCCACACGCCGCACACGGGCTTGCAGTCGCACGGCGACCCCTTCGTCACCCTGGTGCGCAGCGTGATCGGGCAGCAGATTTCGGTGGTGGCGGCGCAAGCCGTGTGGCAGCGTTTCGAAAAGCTGCTGCCCCAATTCGAGCCCGCCGCCTTGCTGCGGCTGCGCGTGGATGAGATGCGCGCCGCCGGTCTGAGCGCGCGCAAGGTCGAGTATCTGGTTGATTTGGCCTTGCACTTCGACAGCGGCCAGATGCGCCCCGAAGACTGGCCGGGCATGGACGACGAGGCCATCGTGAAGCAACTGGTGGCGATTCGCGGCATCGGGCGCTGGACCGCCGATATGTTCCTGATTTTTCACCTGCTGCGCCCCAACGTGTTGCCGCTCGACGACGTGGGCCTGATCCGGGGCATCAGCCAGAGTTATTTTTCGGGCGAGCCGGTCAGCCGCAGCGACGCGCGCGAAGTCGCCGCCCCCTGGGGCCCCTATTGCAGCGTGGCGACTTGGTATATTTGGCGCTCGCTGGACCCGCTGCCGGTGGCGTATTGACCGCCCGCGTACGCGCTGAGCCTCACGGCCCGCATTAATTTTTCCCCTCACCGACCCAGGAGCCCAATCTTGGCCAAAAAAAGTTTCCTCGACTTCGAGCAACCGATTGCCGAGCTGGAAAGCAAAATCGAAGAGCTGCGCTACGTGCAGAGCGAATCGGCGGTCGATATCTCGCAAGAGATCGAGCAGCTCAGCAAGAAAAGCCTGCAACTCACCAAGGACATCTACACCCACCTGACGCCGTGGCAGGTGACGAAGATCGCCCGCCACAGCGAGCGCCCCTACACGCTCGACTACGTGCGCGAGATTTTTACGCACTTCGTCGAACTGCATGGTGACCGCCACTTTTCCGATGACCAGAGCATCGTGGGCGGGCTGGCGCGCTTCAACGGCCAGCCCTGCATGGTGTTGGGTCAGCAAAAAGGCCGCGACACCAAGGAGCGCACGCTGCGCAACTTTGGCATGACGCGCCCCGAGGGCTACCGCAAGGCGCTGCGCCTGATGAAGCTGGCCGAGAAGTTCCGCCTGCCGGTGTTCACCTTTGTCGACACCCCCGGAGCCTTTCCCGGCATCGATGCCGAGGAGCGCAGCCAGTCCGAAGCCATCGGGCGCAACATCTACGAGATGGCGCAGCTCGAAGTACCGATCATCAGCACCATCATCGGCGAAGGCGGCTCCGGCGGCGCGCTGGCCATTGCCGTGGCCGATCAGGTGCTGATGCTGCAATACGCGGTTTATTCGGTCATCAGCCCCGAGGGTTGCGCCTCGATCTTGTGGAAAACCAGCGAACGCGCCAGCGACGCCGCCGAGGCGCTGGGCATCACCGCGCACCGCCTGAAGGCGCTCGGGCTGGTGGACAAGATCGTCAGCGAGCCGGTGGGCGGCGCGCACCGCGACCCCAAGCAGATGGCGGTGTTCCTCAAGCGCGCGCTCACCGATGCCCTGCGCCAGGTGGCCGACTACAAGCCCAAAGAGCTGCTGGAGCAGCGCCACGCCCGCCTCAACGGCTTTGGCCGCTACACCGACACCAAGGCCGACAGCCGCAGCGGCAGCGGTCGCGCCGACAGCCACGCGGGTTGAGGCGGTGGTGGCCCCGGCCCCGGCTCCACCACCCCCCGGACTGGCCAGTCTGCGCGCCTGGGCGCAGCGCCACGGCTTGCCCACGCAAGCGCAGGCCGCCCCCCAGCCTTGGGCCGTGGCCTACAGCGGCGGGGCCGATTCCACCGCGCTGCTGCGGGCGGCGCACGCGCTCTGGCCCGGCCGGGTGCAGGCCTTGCACATCCACCACGGTTTGCAGCCGGCGGCCGAAGGCTTTGCCGAGCACGCGCAGCGCTGCTGCGATCAACTCGGGCTGCCGCTGCGCATCGAGCGGGTGCAAGCTGGGCCCGCGCGCGGCCAAAGCCCGGAAGAGGCGGCGCGCCAAGCCCGCTACGCGGCGCTGGCGCGGCTGGCCCAAGCCCACGGCGCGGCTTGGGTGCTGCTGGGGCAGCAGGCGCAAGACCAGATCGAAACCCTGCTGCTGGCGCTCAGCCGCGGCGCCGGGCTGCCGGGGCTGGCGGCCATGCCCGAGGCCATGCAGCGCCACGGGGTCTGCTTTGGCCGCCCTTGGCTGCACGAAGACGGCGCGGCGCTGCGCCAGTGGCTCGACACCCAAGCCGTGCCCTACCAGCAAGACCCGAGCAACCAAGACTTGCGCTACACCCGCAACCGCATCCGCGCGCACCTGCTGCCTGCGCTGCTGCAGCACTTTCCCGCCAGCCTGCGCACGGTGGCGCGCAGCACCAGCCAGATTGCCCAGGCGCAGCGCCTGCTGGACGAGCTGGCGGCGCAGGACTTGCTGGCGGTGGGCAACCCGCCCGCCATCGCCGCCGTACAAGCCTTAAGCCCCGACCGCCAAGCCAACCTGCTGCGCCACTGGCTGCGCAGCCAGCACGGCACCCAGGCCAGCGCCGCCCAACTGCAGCAACTGCTGCACCAAGTGGCCGCCTGTCGCACCCGGGGCCACCAAATCGAGATCAAGGTGGGGCAGGGGCGGGTGCGGCGTTGCGGTGCGCACTTGGATCTTGAGTCGGATGCTGCCATGCCGCCATTTATAATTTGAGGCTTTGACTCACTGGCTGGCAGCCTTGGCTGCACGGTACGGCCACACCACACCCATCGCACCCCCTCTCATGGCACTCATCGTTCACAAATACGGCGGCACCAGCATGGGCTCGACCGAGCGCATCCGCAACGTGGCCAAACGCGTCGCCAAATGGCAGCGCGCCGGGCACCAGATGGTGGTGGTGCCCAGCGCCATGAGCGGCGAGACCAACCGCTTGCTGGCGCTGGCCAAAGAGCTGGCCCCGGCGCAGCCCGGCAGCGCCACCGAGCGCGAGCTCGACCAGCTCGCCGCCACCGGCGAGCAGGCCTCGTCGGCGCTGCTGGCCATCGCCTTGCAAGCCGAAGGGCTGCAGGCCGTGAGCTATTGCGGCTGGCAGGTGCCGATCCGCACCAACAGCGCCTACACCAAGGCGCGCATCGAATCCATCGAAAAAGATCGCATCCAGGCCGATCTGGCGGCTGGCAAGGTGGTCATCATCACCGGCTTTCAGGGCGTGGATGAGCAGGGGAACATCACCACCCTGGGCCGTGGCGGCTCCGACACCTCGGCGGTGGCGGTGGCGGCGGCCATCGGCGCGCTCGAATGCCTGATCTACACCGACGTTGATGGCGTTTACACCACCGACCCGCGCGTGGTGCCCGAGGCGCGCCGCCTGCCGCGCGTGAGCTTCGAGGAAATGCTGGAAATGGCCAGCATGGGCTCGAAGGTGCTGCAAATCCGCTCGGTCGAGTTTGCCGGCAAATACCGCATGCCGATCCGCGTGCTCTCGAGCTTTACGCCCTGGGACGTCGATCTGAACGAAGAAGCCCAATCCGGCACCCTGATCACTTTTGAGGATGAGCAAACCATGGAACAAGCCGTCGTCTCCGGCATCGCCTTCAACCGCGACGAAGCCAAAATCACCGTGCTCGGCGTGCCCGACCGGCCCGGTATCGCCTACCAAATTTTGGGTGCGGTGGCCGAGGCCAACGTGGAAGTGGATGTGATCATCCAAAACATCAGCAAAGACGGCAAAACCGATTTCAGCTTCACCGTACACCGCAACGACTACGCCAAAACACTGGAGCTGCTGCGCAGCCAGGTGGTACCCAAGCTGGGTGCGGCCGAGGTGCAAGGCGATGCGCGCATCTGCAAGGTCAGCATCGTCGGCATCGGCATGCGCAGCCACGTGGGCGTGGCCAGCCGCATGTTTCGCTGCCTGAGCGAGGAGGGCATCAACATCCAGATGATCAGCACCTCCGAGATCAAAACCTCGGTCGTGATCGACGAAAAATACATGGAGCTGGCCGTGCGCGCCCTGCACCGCGAGTTCGACCTCGATCAACCCACCGACAGCCTGGCCACTGCCTGAGACTTTTGCGCAGAGCCTGCCCCAGATCGCAGCGGTTTTGGGGCATAATCCAAAGTTCTGGAGTGATGACCGAGAGGCCGAAGGTGCTCCCCTGCGAAGGGAGTATGCGGTGTAGAGCCGCATCGAGGGTTCGAATCCCTCTCACTCCGCCAAATATCGCAAAAATGAGCGCATTCAACGAAGAACGGGTACTCACCGTTCACCACTGGACCGACCGGCTGTTCAGTTTCACCACCACGCGCGACCCCTCGCTTCGTTTCTCCAACGGCCACTTCACCATGATCGGGCTGCGGGTAGAGGGCGGCAAGCCTTTGCTGCGCGCCTACAGCATCGCCAGCGCCAATTACGAGGAGCACCTCGAGTTCCTCAGCATCAAGGTGCCCGACGGCCCGCTCACCAGCCGCTTGCAGCACATCCAGCCTGGCGACATCATTGTGGTGGGGCGCAAGCCCACCGGCACGCTGCTGATCGACTACCTGCTGCCGGGCAAGCGCCTGTATTTGCTGGGCACCGGCACTGGGCTGGCACCGTGGATGAGCATCATCCGCGACCCGGCCACCTACGAAAAATTTGAGCAGGTGGTGCTGGTGCACGGGGTGCGCGAGGTCAAGGAACTGGCCTACTACGACTACCTCACGGTGGACTTGCCGCAGCACGAGTTTCTGGGTGAGATGGTGAGTCAGCAACTGCGCTACTACCCGACCGTGACGCGCGAGCCCTTCATCAACCGCGGCCGCGTTACCGACCTGATCGAAAACGGCAAGCTGGCCGCCGATCTGGGCCTGCCAGCGCTTGACCCAGCACATGACCGGGTCATGATTTGCGGCAGCCCCGAGATGCTGCGCGACCTCAAGCGCATGATGGAGCAGCGCCAGTTCGTCGAAGGAAACACGAGCACGCCAGGCGACTATGTGATCGAGCGCGCCTTCGTCGAGAGCTAATGCGCTATCCTTGGCGCCCATGAGCACTTGGTTTGACTCTTTGGCACACCACCCACGGCGCTGGCTGCTGCTGTTGGTGCTGGTGTGCGCGGGCATGTTTGCCTATGGCGCGTATTTGCAGCACGTGGTGGGCCTGCAGCCCTGCCCGATGTGCGTGGTGCAGCGCTACGCCCTGATGGGTGTAGGCCTGCTGGCCTTGCTTACGGCGGTTTTTGCACAGCGGCTGGTGCACCTGGTGGGCTTGGCTGCTATCGTATTGATGGCCGGTTTTGGGGCCTTCACCGCCGCGCGCCAGAGCTGGCTGCAGTGGTACCCGCCCGAGTTCGTCACCTGCGGGCGCGATTTCTACGGCATGATCGCCAGCTTCCCGCTCGAGCGCCTGATCCCGATGTTGTTCAGCGGCAGCGGTGATTGCGCCAAAGTTGACTGGACCTTTCTCGGCCTGACGATCGCCAACTGGTCGTTTCTGGTGTTCACAGGCATGGCGCTGCTGGCATTGGCGCTGTTCGTGGCTTTGCTGCGACGGCGCTGATCTTAGCGCACCTGCGGGTTTCACCATCCTGTCATGCCGGCGATTTGGCCGGGATTTCGGTCTATGCACACGAAGCCTTGGTGCGGCCGCCCACCGGCAGCCCGTGGAACGGCCCGCTCGAGTTGCTGACCTCGGCGCAAAGCGAAAATTTGACGCTTGAATTTGAGCTCGAATGCCTGTTTCGGGCCCTGTGGTACTGGAGCCGCAGCGCGCGCGTCGGGCGGCTGTTTCTCAACGTCAGCGCCTCGGTGCTGGTTAAGGCCGCCGAGCGCCAGCAGATCGTGCGCCTGTTCGACCACGCGCAGGCCTTGGGGCTGTCGCTCTCGTCGCTGGTGCTGGAGCTGACCGAGCACGAGCAGGTCACCGAAATCGACGCCATCCTACACCGAGGCCGAGAACGTGGCCAACGCCGCCGCCAGTGCCAAGCACCACGCCAAACAAAGCCGCTCGGGTTTGTATGTGCTCGTGGATGCACCCAAGGCTGAAGCGAGCCCCAACCCCAACCCCGAGCACAAAGCCCCCTGAATCCCTGCCAGCGGGGAGTGCTAGGGGGCAGCGTCGAGCTTGAGCACGATCAGGCTCAGGTTGTCGCAACTGCCAAAGGAACGCACTCGCGCTTGCGCCACCAGTTCTTCGCACGCCTGGCGGGGTGTTGCTTGGTGCGCCAAGGCGTTGAGCTCGGCGTCTGGAAAGCACTGCCAGATGCCGTCGCTGCAAGCCAGCAGCACATCGCCCACTTGCAGCGGTTCACAGCGGTGGCTATCGATGGTGGGTGCTTGTTGGGTGCCCAGACAATGCAGCAACAGATTGCTGCGCGGGTCGGTGCGGGCCTGTTCGTCGCTCAACAGACCTTGCTTGACCAAAGCCTGCACCAGCGAATGGTCCTGGCTCCGGTGCAGCAACTGCGGCCCGCGAAAATGGTAGAGCCGCGAATCGCCCGAATGCGCGAAATGGCAGTGGCCGCTGGGCAACACCAAAAAGGCAGCCAGGGTGCTGTGCGGCTCCAGGTCGGCGGTGGCAGCCGTCAGGCGTATGCCGATATGGGCCTCTTGCGCCAAACGAAGCAAAAAGGCCGCGCCGTCGTCGGTGCGTGGGTCGAATTGCTCAAACACCTGTTGCGCCGTCAGCAGCACCTGTTCCGCCGCCTTGCGTCCCCCCGCAAGGCCGCCCATGCCGTCGGCGATCACGCCCAGCACGCAGCCCTTGATGTAGCGATGCGCCATCAGACCAAGCTGATCTTGTTGATAAGGGCGATCACCCTGGTCGATGCCCGTGCAGGCGTTGATGCGGTAGGGGGCGGCCATGAGAGCGTGGACGGATCGCCCGCCAAACGGGGCCATGGGTGTGCCTTGATCTGGCCTTCTGATTAAGCCTTCTTCAGGTGGGGCCTTATTCGACGCTGCCCATCATGCTCTGCAGGTAGTTTTGCACCCCGACTTTCTCGAGCAGATCAAGCTGGGTTTCGAGGAAGTCGATGTGCTCCTCGGTGTCTTGCAGAATTTCGAGCAGCAGGTCGCGCGAGACGTAATCGCGCACGCTCTCACAGTGGGCGATGCCGTCTTTGATGGTGGCTTGGGCGGTGCGCTCGAGTGCCAAGTCGCTGCGCAAAATCTCGGGCACGTTCTCACCGATGTTGAGCTTGCCCAGGTCTTGCAGGTTGGGCAGGCCGTCGAGCGTGAAAATGCGGTCCATCAGGCGGTCGGCGTGTTTCATCTCGCCAATCGACTCTTGGTACTCTTTCTGCGCCAGTTTGTCCAAACCCCAGTGCTTGAGCATGCGGTAGTGCACAAAATACTGGTTGATGGCGGTGAGCTCGTTTTTGAGCTGGGCCTGTAAGTGGCCGATAACTTGGGTGTCGCCTTGCATGGTGGTTTTCCTAGGATGGGGGTGTTTGGGCGGGCAGTGGAGGCGTCTATTCGCTGGGGACTTGTAGTAGTTTAGCGCTTTAGCGGCATTGCCACGGCGTGCTCGACTAGCAGCCCCGATAGTTTAGGCCCGATTCGGTGCGTTGATGGGGCGCGCGGGCAATCTCGGTTCAAAACGGGTCTTGAACCGGCTCAGTTTTGCCGCCAAGGCAGCCCGTGGTAGCGCCAGCCACCTTTGCGCCCGCGCTGCGCCTGGGCATCCGGGTCGCCCTCGAAGCCTTCGAGGATGTTGTAGGCCTCCAGACCCAGTTCGGTGGCGCGCTGGGCGGCGGGTATGGAGCGCACGCCGCTGCGGCACAGCAGCACCAGCTTGTGCCCCCCGGCGGCGGCCTGGCGCACGGCGTCGTCAAACTGCGGGTTCGGCGCCATGCCCGGCCACTGCTTCCAGGCCGCCGCCACGGCACCCGGCACAAAGCCCACCCACTCGCGCTCGGCGTCGGTGCGCACATCCACCAGCACGGCCTGCCCCTTTTGCACCCATTGCCAAGCCAGTTGGGGCGAGACATCGCCGGCATAAGTGCCTGATTGTGTTGAGGCCGGCGGGCGCGGCTGCATGAGCAGCGCGCCATCGGCATCGTGTCGGATGCCGGAGCTCAGGTTGGCCGGCACGGCTTCATCGATGCGTCGGGGCTTGGGCAGGTTCAGGCTCTCCATAAGGGCCACGAACTCGGCCTCGGTCTTGCCCGCCACGCGCGCGTTGCCGGTCTTTTCCTGGCCGATGGTGGAATGGCTGCGGCCTTGGTAATCGTGCCCCGGCCAAACCGTGGTGCGGTCGGGCAGCGCAAACAGCACCTGAGTCAGGCTGTGGTAGAGGGCAGCAGCACTGCCGGACTGGAAATCGGTGCGGCCGCAGCCGTTGATGAGCAAGGTGTCGCCGGTGAACACGTGCTCGCGCCAGACAAAGCTCATGCTGCCCGCTGTGTGGCCCGGGGTGTGCAAAGCCAGCAGGGTTTCGCCACCGAAACGCAGGGTGTCGCCGTGCGCCAGTTGTGTGCCTGCAGTTCCGATGCCGCAACCTGCCGGCACCGCCGTGCGTGCGCCCGCCAGCTCGGCCAGCTTGGCAGCGCTGGTGATGTGGTCGGCGTGCGCATGGGTCTCAACCGTCCAGACCAGCTTGAGACCGTATTCGCGCAGCGTGGCCAAGTCGCGCTCGATCTGCTCGTCCACCGGGTCGATGATCAGCGCCTCGCGCGTGGCCTCGTCAAACAGCACGTAGGTGTAGGTGCTGGAGTCGGCGTCAAAGAGCTGGATTGGTTTCATGCTGTTGCCTTTGCCTGAAATTATGCATCAGCCCTGAATCTGCGATCATAGCGCATGCACACCCCGCGCCACATCCCCCATTTCATCAACGGCCAAAGCGTGGCTGGCCGCAGCGGCCGCTTGGGCGAAGTCTATGATCCGGCCACGGGCCGGTTGCAGGCGCAAGTTGCGCTGGCAACGGCCGCTGAAGCGGCGCAAGCCGTGGCCGCCGCTTCAGCGGCCTTCCCGGCGTGGGCCGAAACGCCTCCGCTGCAGCGCGCACGGGTTCTGTTTCGCTTCAAAGAACTGCTGGAGCGCCATGCGGATGAGATCGCCGCCGCCATCAGCGCCGAACACGGCAAGGTGCTGGCCGACGCGCACGGCGAGCTCACACGCGGGCTGGAGGTGGTCGAATTTGCCTGCGGCGCACCGCACCTGCTCAAGGGCGAGCACTCGATCAACGTTGGGCGCGGGGTCGATTCATACACCGAGTACGCGCCGCTGGGGGTGGTGGCGGGCGTCACGCCTTTCAATTTCCCCTGCATGGTGCCGATGTGGATGTTTCCGGTGGCACTCGCCTGCGGCAACACCTTCGTGCTCAAGCCCTCCGAGCGCGTGCCGAGCGCGGCGCTGATTTTGGCCCGGCTGCTCAAGGAAGCCGGCCTGCCCGACGGCGTGTTCAATGTGCTGCAGGGCGACCGGGTGGCGGTCGATGCGCTGCTCGACGACCCGCGCGTGCAGGCGCTCAGCTTTGTGGGCTCGACGCCCGTGGCCGAAGCGCTCTACGCCCGTGGCAGCGCGCTGGGCAAGCGCGTGCAGGCCTTGGGTGGGGCCAAGAACCACATGGTGATCTTGCCCGATGCCGATCTGGATCAAGCTGCCGCCGCGCTGTTGGGGGCCGCTTACGGCTCGGCGGGCGAGCGCTGCATGGCGATCTCGGTCGCGGTCTGCGTGGGCGATGCCACCGCCGAGGCGCTGATCGCCAAACTGCGCCCCCTGATCGAGGGGCTGCGCATTGGGCCTGGCAACCCGGGCAAGCCAGACCAACCGAGCAGCCAAGGCGGCCAAGGCGAAAGCCAAGGCAATGACGGTGGCGGCCCAGCCGCACCCGACATGGGCCCGCTGGTCACAGCGGCGCACCGCGAGCGCGTGCGCGCTTACGTCGATTCTGGCGTGGCCGAGGGCGCCGAGCTGCTGGTCGATGGCCGGGGCTTGCGCGTACCCGGCTTTGAGGATGGATTTTACTTGGGCGGCTGCCTGTTTGACCGCGTGCGCCCCGAGATGCACATTTACCGTGAAGAAATTTTTGGCCCGGTGCTGTGCCTGCTGCGCGTGCCCGATTTCGAGTCCGCCCTGAAATTGGTGGATACGCACGAATACGGCAACGGCAGCGCCATTTTTACCCGCGACGGCGACGCCGCGCGCCAGTTTGCGCATCGGGTGCAGGCGGGCATGGTCGGCATCAACGTGCCGATCCCGGTGCCCATGGCCTTCCACAGCTTTGGTGGCTGGAAGCGCAGCCTGTTTGGCCCGCTGCACATGCACGGCCCCGACGGCGTGCGCTTCTACACCCGGCTCAAGACCGTGACCGCGCGCTGGCCCACCGGCGTGCGTGACCCCGAATTCGTCATGCCGACGATGAAGTAGGCGGCCCCGCCCGCACCCCCCACCCGCGCATCTTGCTGCGGTGCATCAATGTTCGCGATAGCCAGTTTCAATAAACGATGGCTATCGGCTGGGCTATGATGACTAGGGTTTTCACCAATCTCGCAAACACTCAACCCTTCCCTTCAGGAGTTTCCATGTCGCTCATCAACACCCAAGTCCAGCCCTTCAAAGCCCAGGCTTTCCACAATGGCAAGTTTGTGCAAGTGTCCGACGAAACGCTCAAGGGCGAATGGTCGGTGCTGATTTTCATGCCGGCCGCTTTCACCTTCAACTGCCCGACCGAAGTCGAAGACGCCGCCGACAACTACGCCGAGTTCCAAAAGCTTGGGGCCGAGGTCTATATCGTGACCACCGACACGCACTTTTCGCACAAGGTGTGGCACGAAACCTCGCCCGCTGTGGGCAAGGCCAAGTTCCCGCTGGTGGCCGACCCGACCCACACCCTGACCCGTGCGTTTGGCGTGCACATCGAAGCCGAAGGTCTGGCGCTGCGCGGCACCTTCATCATCAACCCCGAAGGCCAGATCAAGACCGCCGAAATCCACGACAACGCCATTGCGCGCGACGTGAAGGAAACGCTGCGCAAGCTCAAAGCGGCCCAGTACGTGGCCAAGAACCCCGGCCAAGTCTGCCCGGCCAAGTGGAACGAAGGCGCCAAAACCCTGGCCCCGTCGCTGGAACTGGTTGGCAAGATCTAAGCGCGTTCCCCAAAGCCCACTGGCCCCGCCCGCACCACAAGGATTGCAGAGATGCTCGACGATACCCTCAAAGCCCAGCTCCAAGCCTACTTGGAGCGCCTGCAGCAGCCGATTGAGTTGGTGGCTTCGCTCGACGGCTCTAGCGCATCGCTAGAGATGCGTGAGTTGCTCGAAACCATCGCTGCGCTGTCGAGCAAAATCGCACTGCGCACCGACGGGCAAGACGCACGCGTGCCATCCTTCACCGTGCAAGGGCAGGGCCAGCCGGGCAATCTGCGTTTTGCCGCCGTGCCGTTGGGCCACGAGTTCACCTCGCTGGTGCTGGCGCTGCTGTGGGCCGGTGGGCATCCACCCAACGTCGAGGCGGGCCTGATCGAGCAGATCAAGGCCCTGCCCGGAGACTACCGCATTGAGATTT
>NZ_JAUSNR010000045.1 GCF_030656345.1 Pseudotabrizicola sp.
TCAAAACCTATTGAAGTCCATAATGAAATTGAAATCGCAAAGCAGAAACCCGCGCCACTTCCGGAGGTACCTTGCGGAAATCATGTGAAAACCACGCAGTGAAATCGTGAAGGAAAAGCGACATTGGTTCCTGCCCGGTCCGATGGAAGAGGAGCCGGATTATCTGCCGCCCGGACCGCGGGCCGAACCGCGCGAAGCCGAGGTCCTCGATGATTGGCGGAAAGCAGAGGCGGGTCATGCCGCGCGTCTTGCTCGTGTGGCCGGTCGTGTCGGCGCGCTGGACGACCGGCTGAAGCGCAGCCCGGAAGGATGGCGGCACAGGCTTGCCCTGATCGAGGCTGCCGACCTCAGCTGGTTCGCGGGTGACCGCATCGGCCCGGATCGACTGGCGCTCTGGATATCCATGCGCCTGTCCGGCGCGCACGACGACACCGCAGCCCTTGCACGTGTCGGTTGGGCGGTACGTCGTCTGACAGGTGGGCCAGGCCCAGAGGTGGACCTGGCCGCCTTTCTCGACCGCCGCGATCCCGAGAATATGGTAGATGAAGCCGAGCCCTTCGCGGATCGCGCGGGTGGTTGGCTCGACCTGATCGCACAAGTCGCCGATCTTCACCCGATAACCCGCGCCTGCGTGGGCTTTCACTTTTGGAGCCTCGCGGGCCTTGGGCAGCAGGGCGACCGAATGGAAGCGGCAGTCACGGCCGCGCGGACCGCCGCTAGCGAGGGCAAGGGCGCAGTCTTTGCGCCTCTGGCTATGGGTGGGGCAGGGGGGCTGCGCGCCGGTGCTCCACCTGCTGAACGTCTAGCGCGCTGGCTTGACGGGATGGAGACCGGATGTCTGACCGCAATGCGACACCTCGACGATATCGAGGCATGGTCAGCGAGGGCGGAAACCGAGATGACCCCACTCTCGGGCAAGACCCCACGCGCCTTACGCGCCGTGCTAACGGAATGGCCACTCGTCTCCGCTCCGATGGCCGAAGCTCTGACTGGTGCCAGCCGCGCCGCCGTCCAGCGCAACCTCGCCTGGATGGAAGCGCGTGGTCTGATCCGCGAATTGACCGGGCAGGGCCGCTACCGGATGTGGCGTATTACGAACTGAAGGATGCGGCAGACTTCGCCGATCTTGTTGACGGCAGAGGTGTACTCCATAACCCGCGCGCCAGTAGGGTGCGAAGAAAACCGTTTGCAGCTAATGCATTTGTTGCACTTATTTCATATATGGTGGTAGACAGCAGAAAACGGAGAGGAGACCACCATGAACATGCTGGCACACCGACATCTTCCGCCCACGCCGCAGGACGCAGCGATTGCGCGCGTCTCTGGGCAGGCATTGTCACGCTTCGCCCAGGCGCGCGCGCCGTTGAAGCTTCGTGTGACGGACTCCGAGCAGATGGAGCCGATCGAGCTTCCTGCGGGCGCCGTATCGCTGCTCATGGAGATCCTCGAGGCGATGGCAGCGGGGCGCGGGGTCACCCTCATCCCCGAGAACGCCGAACTCTCGACCGTACAGGCCGCTGAGGTTCTGAACGTCTCGCGTCCGTTCCTGATCAAGCTGCTCGAGGATGGTGCCATACCGCATCGGAAGGTCGGCAAGCATCGCCGCGTCCGCATGGAAGACGTGATGTCCTACAAGGCTGCCATCGACACCGAGCGCGAAGCTGTGCTCGATCAACTGGCCGCCGACGCTCAAGAGCAGGACATGGGCTATCGCTCGAAATGAGCCAGTACACTGTCCTGTTCGATGCGAACGTCCTTTATCCCGCGCCGATGCGCGATGCACTGATGCAGTTGGCGGTCACAGACCTTTTCAAGGCAAAGTGGACGGCTGACATTCATCGGGAATGGATTGATGCGCTTCTGCGCAATGAACCTCATCGGGAGCGCGCCGCGCTGGAACGAACCCGCGACTTGATGGACAGGGCCACACGCGACTGTCTGGTCACCGGCTACGAGGCATTGGTTCCGGCCCTGACACTGCAGGACCCTGACGATCGGCACGTTCTGGCGGCGGCAATCGTTGGGCGCTGTGACGCGATCGTCACGCAGAACCTGAAGGACTTCCCACGAGAGGCACTTGCGCCCTTCGGCATCGAGACCCAGCACCCTGACGACTTTTTCCGGAACCAACTGTCCCTCGCGCCCGGTCTGGTCTGTTCCGCGCTGCGGAAAGTTCGCGCGCGCCTCAAGAATCCGCCCAAAAGTGTCGACGAGTATTTCGCGATCCTGACGCAGCAAGGCCTGGTCGCCACGGTTGCCGACCTGGAACAATTCGCTGATCTGCTTTGACCCCAGAACTGCCCTGACTGAATACGTTCTGGCCAGAGTTGCGGCACCCGATCCCTCGTCACCGCGAAATTTCGCCCGCCAGCACTGCACGTCCGTGAACTGCGAGCGTCGCAGTGAACCTCGGGCAACCGAACTGCCGGATCACGGCGGCAATGCGCGCATCGTACGCGGCTTGCCCGATGACGCGACACAGGTCTGACGCGTGAAACTGGCGGTTCGAGCTTGGCGCAGCCTTGATCTGTTCGTGCAGCTCGCGCTCCCGTGGATTTTGGGCCGGCTGTGGTGCGGGGGGAGCCTCTGGGCTCGCCCCGGCGCTAGGTGAGGTACGCCACCGGCGCATGAAGCCAAGCAGGAAAGCGGCCGGCACCTTGCTGTTCCCGCGGGCCCGGTTGAAGGCAAGGAAGCGTTCCCAGATCACTTGCGTGTCGACGTTCCAGCAGGGTAGGGCGCTCTTCGCGGCCTTGATCAGCTCGGCCCAGCATGTTCGGAATACGTTCGAGCAACCGTCAATGTTGATCTGTCCCATGAATATAGTTTTGTTAGATTCTTCTCTAGATAGTGATGTGTCGCCTCCGCCTGACACGAGATCGTGGGTCTGTTCGCCGTCGTCAAAGGCCGCGAAGCGGAAAAGCCAGGGGGCGAACTTGCCGTTCGATTTCTCGCGCTCAAGCTTCAGTTCAGAAGTTTCAAGCTCACTCAGCAGAACGCTCAGGTACTGGCGCGAGACGCCCATCTTCGCCGCCAGAGAGGACAGGGTGAAGGCAGCCGTGCCGCGGGGCAGGCCGTTATACCCATCCTTCCACGCAATTCCGTCGAGGATGAGCGTGGCCAGCTTGTGCGCCGAAACGGAGAGGTCTGTCTGCGTGATTCGCCTGAGGATCAGGCCGGTCGTTGGTTCCATGGTCGTATCTCCTAAGAGACGATGCCATGTCGAGAGCAAACAACATTCTTGCCAGCAAAAACACTTTGCTGGTTGCAGGGGTTCGGACACTGCGCTAAAAAGACCGTGTTCAGGGGTTTTTTCTAGCGCGGCGTCAGGCTTCTCGGTCTGGCGTCGTTTCCCTTTTTTGGGGTGATGCACTGCCTCCGGTGCAAGTTGATCGGAGCGGGCCAGTGCTACGCTGGCCCGCATGGGGTTCAGTATCGGACCTCTTCGAAGCCGTAGTTTCCTTCATGGTCGCGCCAATCGACGAAGACCGAGCGATAACTCACCCAACCACAGTGCTCGGGACGGGGCAGAAGCGAGGCAGGTGGAACAGCTCCCACGCTCGATCTCTGCCAGCGATAATCGCCCTGCACACCGTAGGAGCCGAGCCTAGTCGAGTCGTAGCGGATGCAATCACCGTCACGATCCTGATGTTGGCTGAACTGGACATGGTAGACGCGGATGCTCCGAACGAAGTCGAAGGCGCTGCCAGAGATGTCGATATCGGCGCGTTCATCGGCCTGCGCCAACACGAACGGACCTGTCGCATCCGGGAGGCTGATCTCAGGCCGGACGCGGAAGGTGATATCGTAGAGGCGCTCCATCGGCGATAGTGGGGCAGGGGCGTCGAACGAGGCTCCCATTGGGCAACGCCAGATCTGCAGCGGCGGCTCGACCGGCCAGGGCGTGATCCTGCGGATGAAAACAGCCCGCGCATGTGCACAGGGTGCAGATGCTGGCCAGCCACCCGCGAGACATAGCAGGATGGCGCAGTCGACCTGGTAGCTCTGCGCAGAAGCGGGCTCCGGCGTGATCATCGCAAGTGCGAGCCCGGCTGCTGCGAGTGACGTCAACGGATGCTTCATGTATCGACTCCCTGCGAAATTGTTCGATCGATACGATACAACATGAACGACTACAACCTGATTTGAACAACAGCGATGTTGCGAGATCGCAGAGCAACTCAGGTGATCCGGCACGGAGCGTTCGACGTCTCGTCCTCAACGCCCCGAACCCGGCGGGTTCCCCCGCCGGGCCCATGGGGGAGCCCCCGTTCTTAGAACGGGATCTCGTCGTCGCGGTCGACCAGCTCGGGGTTTTCACTCTCGGCCGACTTCGGGCGGCTCAGGAAGTCAACCTTCTCGGCGATGATCTCGCAGCCGTAGCGGTCGTTCCCCATGCTGTCGGTCCACTTGGTGTAGTGGATGCGGCCATGGACGAGGACCTTCATGCCCTTTTCGCAATGCTCCGCGACCGTCTTGCCGAGACCGTTGAAGCAGGTGATGCGGTGCCATTCGGTGTCCATGACCCGGTAGCCGTTCTCGTCGCGCAGGACGCGACCTTCCGAGAGGCGGGGGCGGGAGGTGGCGAGGCTGAAGTTGGTGATCTTGGTGCCGCCCTGGGTGGTGCGGACTTCGGGGGTCTGACCGATGTTGCCGGCGAGGATGACGATGTTCTGCATGGTAAGCTCCTGTGTTTCCTGTCTTCGGGACCGTCCCTTCGACAAGACCCGGAAAAAGCCCGTCGGGTGACGCGTGCACGGTGGACGGAACGGACGCCGGAAACCCCCAGAGGACCGGGGTGGAGCGGGCAGCCCCAAAGGGGCAACACGGCCCGGGCTGACGCGGGGTTGCGCGCAGGAAACCGAACGGGATTAGGGGATTGTCAGTCGAAGGGATGGCCCAGGAGACAGAGAGGCGCGGGGAGCCCCTGCCAGACCTTGTCACCCCGCCCATCGGGATTACCTGCCCCCAAGCCCAGCACCTCACTGGCGGCGGAAATGTCGATCACCGCTTCCCGCCCCCTGCCCTGTCCTCGGGAGTTGCGGCCCCCTGCCTCGACGGGGTATCGATACCGGAGCATTCAGGACACGGACCGCATAGATGGCTGATTTCAATCTCGAAGGCATGTCGCTCAGCGAACTGAAGAAACTGCAAAAGGACATCGCCAAGGCGATCTCCACCTATCAGGATCGACAGAAGGCGGAAGCCCGCGCCAAGGTGGAAGCTTTCGCCCGGGACCTGGGCTACTCCCTGGCCGAACTCGTCGGCACCGATACGAAATCCGAGCGCGCGTCTGCCGCGGCAAAATACCGGCATCCTGAGAATCCGGCGCTCACCTGGTCCGGCCGGGGAAGGAAACCGCAGTGGTTCGTGGAGGCGTTGGAGGCAGGGAAGACCGCAGAGGAATTAGGGATCACTTGAAGGACGCAGCAGGACACTGGCAAGCCCATGCCATCGCGAAACCGTCGACGAGATATGCACGGCGCCCGACATCTCCGCGGTGGATAATCTGAAGGCTCATGTCCAGCCGAACGCAGCAAGCGCCATCCCCGCGAGCGCACAGCCTGCCAGCACTATCACCGGGCCAAGCTTGGATCGGAACACTGCCACAAGCGCGGCAAGCACCAGTGCTGCAGCCGCCAGATTGATCGACGACCAGACGGGCACATCGAGATCGAGCTCGAAGGATGCGATCGTTCGCACTTCGTCGAAAACCACATGCAGTCCAAACCAGACAGCGAGGTTCAGGATGACGCCGACCACGGCTGCGGTGATGGCGGTCAGCGCCGCCGTCAGAACCACGTTGTCGCGCAGCCGCTCGATGTAGGGCGCGCCGAGGAAGATCCAGAGAAAGCAGGGCGTGAAGGTGACCCATGTGGTCAGCAGCCCGCCCAGCGTTCCCGCCGCGAGCGGCGACAGGCCGGTCGCCTCGCGGAAGGCGCCCATGAAGCCCACGAACTGCGTCACCATGATCAGGGGGCCGGGCGTGGTCTCGGCCATGCCAAGGCCGTCCAGCATCTCGCCTGGCGCCAGCCAGCCGAAATTCTGCACCGCTTCCTGCGCGACATAGGCCAGCACCGCATAGGCGCCGCCGAAGGTCACGACGGCCATGATGCTGAAGAAGCCTGCGATCTGGGCAAAGACATTGGCGGGACCAAGTGCTGCGAACAGCAGCGCGACCGGCGCCAGCCAGAGGATGGGGAACACCGCCGAGATACGGAAAGCGTAACTCCGACTGACCTCAGTATGCTCGGGCGACTCCTCG
This sequence comes from Pseudotabrizicola sp., assembly GCF_030656345.1. Taxonomy (GTDB): domain Bacteria; phylum Pseudomonadota; class Alphaproteobacteria; order Rhodobacterales; family Rhodobacteraceae; genus Pseudotabrizicola. The sequence continues at coordinate 6,263 of NZ_JAUSNR010000045.1, forward strand.
CCAAGCAGCGTATCGGCATCATCGACCTGGACCTTGCCCACCTTGCCGTGTCCGCCGCCCCCGTGGAAGGCGGGCAGGCCAGCGCGAGCGCCGAAGAACCCGATCACGCCAGCAACGAGGATGATGAGCGGGAACGGAATGGCGAAACCGAAGATTGCCACGAAGGAAGCGGCGGCGATGGCGATCATAGCGCCGTTCTTCAAAGCGCGCGAGCCGATGCGGATGACCGCCTGCACCACGATCGCCAGCACCGCGGCCTTGAGCCCGAAGAACAGCGCCTCGACAGGTCCGACATTGCCATAGAGCGCATAGATCCAGCTCAAGCCCATGATGGCGATGACGCCGGGCAGCACGAATGAGGACACCGGCGATGATGCCGCCGAGCGTGCGGTGCATCAGCCAGCCGATATAGACGGCAAGCTGCATGGCCTCCGGCCCCGGCAGCAGCATGCAGTAGTTCAGCGCATGCAGGAACCGCTTCTCGCCCAGCCAGCGCTGTTCCTCGACAAGGATGCGGTGCATCAGCGCGATCTGTCCGGCGGGGCCGCCGAAGCTCAGGAGGCCGATGCGGGCCCAGATGCGGATGGCCTCGGCCAGAGTGGGATAAGCACGGTCCTGCATCAGTCTGCCTTCGGCTTGTTGGTGGGCCAATTGTGGATCTCGTCGGTTGCGTCCCGCGCCCATCGGTAGAAGGCGTCATAGAGCAGCATCCCGGCCTCCAGCTGCTCCAGATCGTCGGAGAACATACGCGACAGACCGAGCGACGCGGCCAGCAGCCCCGCAGCTTCGGGCGCGAGATCGAGCCGGGCGGTATCGGCTCCGCGCACGATTGTCGCGAGCCGGTCGAGCGCGGGGATGTTCAGGCCGAATTCGCCAAGCAGGACGTCAAAGGTGCAAAGCTCTCCCCGATGGCTCCAGAATACGTCCTCGATGTCGAAGGGCGCGGCGTTGTAGCGTTCGGCGACGCCGTTAACCTCGACGGGCGCCACGAACAGGATGACCGCGCGTGGATCTAGAAACCGCCGGATCAGCCAGGGACATGCGATGCGGTCGATCTTGGGGCGCGCGCGGGTGACCCAGATGGTTCGGCCCTGCGCATCGCGCGCGGGCAGCTTCGCTGGATCGATCAGCGGCAGCCCGGCCGTTCGCCAGGCTTCGAACCCACCCTCGAGATACTCCGAAGGGCAGCTTTCGGCGCGCAGGATCGCGGCTGTGCCTTGGCTGCGCCGATGGCCGGCCTGACAAACGGCGATGGACGCCTGCCCGCCAAGCTGCACGGCAGGTGCAGCAAGATCCCGGTCGTCAGTCCTTATGGAACCGGGTAACAGGCGCGGATCGGTGGCGAAGTCTTCCTCGGACCGCACATCCAGCAAGAGCGGCGCGCGAGGTGTTCCAATGATGCGGGCAAGTTTCTCGGATGAAATAGCGTTAGGCGCAGGCATCTGCGTTCCTCCTCAGGTCAGGATATGCGGGAACGCGATCTTCGGCTGGCGCCTCGTGGGGCGGTCGCAAACCCCATGAACGGAAAATCCAATTTCAGGACAGGATTGTCAACCAAGGTCGCCAGGGGAGGGGGCGCGCCCGTGCGGCACATCGAAACAATCGCAAGAGGTTAACGCCGATGCGAAAGCCGACATCAGCCGGGCAAACTGCGCCGGACTGCCCGTCGCCTGCCCCGCGGCCTGGAGTCAATTGCACCAGTGCGTTTCTCCAGCCTGTTGGACTCCGCTTCGGGCGCCTCCAGCTCCTTAAGGATAGGACAGTCAGGGCGATCGTTGCCGTGGCAGCAGTCAGCGAGGTTTTCGAGGGTGGCGGCCATGTCCTGAAGCTCGGCAATCTTCAGGCGCAGGTCCGCGACATGGGCCAGAGCCAGGCGTTTGACGTCTGCGCTTTGCCGCGCGCGATCGCGCCAGAGGCCCAGCAACTCGCCGATGCCCTCGACGCTGAAACCCAGATCCCGCGCGCGGCGAATGAAGCGCAGCATGTGCACGTCCTGATCCGAATAGATCCGATAGCCCGAAGCTGTCCGCGCAGCAGGTGGGATCAGCCCCGTTTCCTCGTAATACCGGATCATCTTGGCAGAGACGCCCGAGGCGCTGGCCGCATCGCCGATGTTCATGCCGTGCCCTCCTGCACCGGGGGTGTCCAACGCCTGAGCCGCAGCGCATTACCAAGCACAAAGACCGACGACAGTGCCATCGCCCCCGCCGCAAAGATTGGCGACAGAAGGATGCCGAATGCTGGCCACAAGAGCCCCGCCGCCACCGGGATCAGCGCGGTGTTGTACGCGAAGGCCCAAAACAGGTTCTGCCGGATGTTGCCGATCGTGGCCTTTGACAGCGCGATCGCAGCTGGCACACCCTTGAGCGAGCCCGACATCAGCACCACATCGGCGGCTTCGATGGCGACATCGGTGCCGGTGCCGATGGCGATGCCCACGTCAGCCTCGGCCAGCGCGGGTGCGTCGTTGATCCCGTCACCGACAAAGGCCAGTCGGCCATGTGCGGCCTTCAACTCGCGCACAGCTTCCACCTTGCCATCGGGCAGGACCTCGGCCACCACGGCGTCGATGCCCAGCTCGCGCGCGATAGCCTGCGCGGTGCGGGCGTTGTCGCCCGTCACCATGGCCACGCGCAGGCCAAGCCCGTGCAGGGCTCGGATCGCGGCGGGGGTGGTTTCCTTGATCGGGTCAGCCACGGCGATGATCGCGGCGAGCTTGCCGTCGATGGCGGCATAAAGCGGGGTCTTCCCCTCGTCCCCCAGCCGTTCGGCCGCAGCAGTGAAGGCCCCCACATCGAGGCCCAGCCGCGCCATGTAGCGGTCCGCGCCGATCTGGATGTGGGAGCCCCCGGCCTCGGCCGCGACGCCGAAGCCGGTCAGCCCCTCGAACCCCGTCACCGGGGGCAGAGACAGACCCTCTTCCAGCGCCGCCCTGTGAATAGCCTGCGCGATGGGGTGCTCGGACTTGCCCTCGACCGCCGCGACAAGGGCCAGCACCTCGGCCCGTTCGAACCCCGGCGCAAGCTCCAGATCGGTCAGGCGCGGCTTGCCCTCGGTCAGGGTGCCGGTCTTGTCAAAGGCCACGACCCGGGTGCCCGACAGGAGTTGCAGCGCCTCACCCTTGCGAAACAGCACCCCCATTTCAGCCCCGCGCCCGGTGCCAACCATGATCGAGGTCGGCGTGGCCAGCCCCATCGCGCAGGGGCAGGCGATGATCAGCACCGCCACCGCATTGACCAGCCCGAAGGTCAGCGCCGGTTCGGGGCCGAAGGCGAACCAGATGACAAAGGTCAGCAGCGCAACCGCGATGACGGCGGGGACGAACCACATCGTCACCTTGTCGACAAGCGCCTGGATCGGCAGCTTGCCGCCTTGCGCGGCCTCGACCATGCGGATGATCTGCGCGAGCATCGTGTCGGCCCCGACTGCAGTCGCGCGAAAGGCCAGCGCACCGGTCTGGTTGACGGTGCCGCCGACGACCACGGCGCCGACGCGCTTTTCCACCGGGACCGGCTCGCCGGTGATCATCGACTCGTCCACCCAGCTCTCGCCCTCGATCACCTCGCCATCCACCGGTACACGTTCACCGGGGCGCAGTTCGACCTCATCTCCGGGTCGTACCTGATCGACCGCAATTTCCTGTGTGACCCCGTCCCGCCGTACCCGCGCGGTCTTCGCCTGCAGCCCGATCAGGCGCCCGATCGCCTGCGAGGTGCGGCCTTTGGCGCGGGCCTCCAGATAGCGGCCCAGCAGGATCAGGGTGACGATCACCGCCGCAGCCTCGTAATACACGTTCACCGTGCCCGGCGGCAGCAGGCCGGGGGCGAAGGTCGCGACCATGGAATAGGCATAGGCGGCCATTGTGCCGACCGCGACCAGGCTGTTCATGTCCGGCGCCCCGCGCGCCAGCGCCGGAAAGCCGAGCGCGTAGAAGCGGATGCCGGGAAAGGCCAGGACCAGCGTGGTCAGGGCGAACTGGATCAGCCAGTTTGCCTGCATGCCGATGGTGGCCATGATCAGATGGTGCACGGGCGGGAACAGATGTGCGCCCATCTCCAACACGAAGACCGGCAGGGTCAGCGCCCCGGCGATCAGCACATCGCGGCGCAGCCCCTGCGCCTCGGCCTCGCGCCGCTCGGCGGCACTGTCGTCGCTGGCCGCCTGCCGCTGGCGGGCAGTGTAACCAGCGCCCTCGACCGCTGCGATCAGGGCGGCGATGTCGGCGGTGCCGGTGACATTCGCGCGTTCGGTGGCAAGGTTGACCTGCGCTTCGGTCACGCCCGGCACGGCGGCCAGCGCGCGCTCGACCCGGCCGACGCAGGAGGCGCAGGTCATCCCCTCGATGGCCAGTTCCACCCGCGCGGCGGGCACGTCATAGCCCGCCCCCTCGATCACCTTGACCAGATCGGCGCGGCTCACAGGGGAGGACAGCCTGACCTCGGCCTTTTCAGTGGCGAGGTTCACATTGGCCTCCGCGACACCCGGGACAGCCAGCAAAGCACGCTCTACTCGCCCGACGCAGGAAGCGCAGGTCATCCCTTCGATATCCAGAACTTGCGTTGGAAGCGGTCTCAGGGCGGTGTTCATGGGGTTCTCGCAGCAGCAGGGAAGGTGTCAGCGCCCAAGATGAGCCTTCCAACAATGGGAAGGTCAAGCCCTGTGTCAGAAAAGCTGAAACTTGCTTCTGCGCCCTTGACCTTCCAACGGTGGGAAGCCCTATCTGCCTTTTCATCAACCAGATAAAAGGGGCGCCTTATGCAGTTTCATATCGAGAACATGACCTGCGGCGGATGCGTTCGGGGCGTCGCCCGGGCCATTCAGACCGTGGATCCGACCGCGACCGTCGACGCCGATCCTGCCTCGCGCAGGGTCACGGTCCAGTCCAGCCAGCCCAGTACCGCCTTCCTGCCCGCCCTTGAAGCGGCCGGGTTTTCGGCAACGATCCAATAAGGAGAAACCTGATGAAAAAACTGTCCTTCGCATTTCTGCTTGGTGCCGCGATTGCGGCCGGCGGCTTGACCTACGCGCAGTCACAGATGAGCCAAGGTGGCCACGGGGCCATGAACCACGGCGCCATGGATCATGGAGCGCACGGCGCCCAGGTCGCGACCAGCGACAATCCGGTCATCGCCGCCTACATGGCCGCCAATGACCGGATGCACGCCGATATGGCCATCGAGTTCACCGGCGATGCCGATGTGGATTTCGTTCGCGGCATGATCCCCCACCACCAGGGCGCCATCGACATGGCCCGCGTGGTGCTGGAACATGGCTCCGACCCCGAGATCCGGGCCCTCGCCGAAGAGGTTATCGGTGCCCAGGAAGGCGAGATCGCCATGATGCGCGCATGGTTGGCCGCCCGTGGCTTGCAGTGAACGCTACGCGCCCGGCATTGGAGCGCCGGGCGCTGCCTTCGTCCTTATGGCCCTGCTCGGCACCATGGTCCTGGTGTCTCCGGTCAGCGCAGACGAGATTGCTGAAGGCCGAGCGCTCTACGTTGAACATTGTGCGGCCTGCCATGGTGTAAATCTCGAAGGTGCCCCTGACTGGCAAAGCCGTGGACCGGATGGCCGCTTTCCCGCCCCGCCGCATAACGAGACCGGCCACACCTGGCATCATGGCGACGCAATGCTGTTCGACTACACGCGCCGCGGCGGGCAGGCTTTTCTCGACGACCTGGGGGTGAGGTTCGATTCCGGCATGCCCGCCTTCGACGACGTACTGAGTGACGCCGAGATCGAGGCGATCTTGGCCTATATCAGGTCAACCTGGCCCGAGCGGATGCGCGCTTTTCAGGCAGAGCGCACCGCAGCGGAGGGCGCAGATTAGGTAAGGCACAGATTACGAGCCGAGGGGCCGCCCGACGCAGGAGAAAAACGACGTGGCAACCAAGCCGCAATCTGCTGTGCTCGCCTGGCTCGACCGGCATTTCTCGGTCGAGCTGCCATTCCTGCGATTTGCCCGGAATGTCGTTCTGCTCTCGCTCGCCGGCCTCGCGCCGACCCTCGCGCTCTACATCGTGCTGACGCCAGGACTGTGGCCGCATCTGCTGGCCACAGACGCGGCACTGGCGCGTTTCCTGCGGCAGATCGCCACCAATGGCCTGCCGGTTGTCCTTGTCGTCAATGCCTTCGGCCTGATCCTTTTTGCGCAACTGCGGAGCCGCCGGCTGAGCCCGGCGCGCGTACTTGCCATCGACCTTCCTGCCCGCATCGGCGCCTTCATCGCGCTGCATCTGGTGATCTATCCGGCTTCGGCGCTGATGTTCGGCTCGTTCGGCGGCGACCCGGCGCAAGGGCTTCGTGTCGTCGGCCCGACGCTGACCCAGTCAGCTGCCTTCGCGAACCTCTCCGGCGTCTATCTCTATGCCACGCTCATCAGTGCCCTCCCGCTGCATATGGCTATGGTTGGCGGGGCGATGCAGACACGTGCCCTGTCGACGCCAACCATGCCGCTGCTGATCGCGCTGGCGCTGGCGATCTTCGGGCTGCAGGCGGTGCTGCTTACGGGGTTCTCGGCACTGCTGGCTGGGTACTTCTGATCCGGCACCATGCTGCCTGGCACAGACGAGATCATCCTGCCCGCAGACGGGAATGGGTGAAACTCAACGCAAGACTGAAAGTTGCCAGCATCGGCAGCATGAAAAGGGCCGGCCAGATCCCATAACCCATGCGTAGTCCGAACAGGCCATGCCCTGCCAGGAGGAAGAACCCCGTGCTCATCGCGCCCCAGGCAATGAGCGCGAAACCGAGACCCTTTGCCCAGAAACTCTCGCCGGGGAGATGGGGGTGCAGCCGGGCATAGAGGAACCCCCAGATCATCGCGCCGGTCAGATAGGGCACGAGGCTTCCCAGCCGCGCACCCGCCCAGCCCCCCAGCAGGCGCTGGAAATCGTCGTAGGGCTGAAAGCCCGGCAGAATGCCAAAGGCGTCCTTGACCAGCATCAGCGTGCTATGCACCGCCAACCCGGCAAGCCCGGCGACGACTGCGGTGACCAGCGGTCGCAGCAGGCCCAAAGCTGGCGGCAGATCACCATGGTTCATGCATTGCCTTCCCGGATCGCTCGCGCCCCCAGCAGGTGCCGGCGGGTCAGCCAGATCACGAGCGGCGGGACGATCAGCCATTGCATGAGCGGGCTCAATCCGGTGCCGAACGGCGGCACCAGCGGCATCGCGTCCGAATAGGTCCAGCGCAGGCTGACGTTGGTGTAATAGTATTCAAACCCGACAGTCAGGGCGATGCCGACACCCACGAAGATCACGATGGGTAGCCTCGCCGGTCCAAGGAGCCATTCCCGGTTGCGCGCCGCGATGCTTGCGACCCAGAAGGCCGTCAGTGCGAAACCGACATCACCAAAGGTTGCCGACATGCAGAGCTTGATCGCCTCCCAATGCGCCATCTCGGCCATGTCTGCGAAGACCGGCACCTGCACGAACTCCCAGACGAAGTGCAGCAGGAAGGAAAAGAAAGCGACCGGCAATTCCGGCGCCTCCCAAAGACCGGCCGGGCGCGCGCCGGTGCCAGTAGCCTCGGCGCGCGCCGCGTTTCTGGAACCCGCGCCCATCAGGCGGCCTCGACCGCCTCGACCAGCATCTGCCGCACTTCGTCGGCAATCCTTTGCAGGTCCTTGTTGTCGATGGCCTGCATCGAGGCGACGGGGTCGATGGCGCTGATCTCCACGCCACCCTTCACTGCACGCAGAATCACATTGCACGGCAGCATCGCGCCAACCCGCGGTTCGACCTGAATGGCCTTGTAGGCCATGGCCGGGCTGCAGGCGCCGAGGATGCGGTAATCATCGACCTCGGCGCCGATCTTGGCCTTCAGGGTGGCCTTGACGTCGATCTCGGTCAGCACGCCGAAGCCCCGCGCGCCCAGCGCCTTGCGGGTGCGCCCGTCCACATCGTCGATCGAGGCATCCGTGATCGTCCGGTCATGCGTGTACCTCATGGTCCGTTCCTTTCATTTCATCAGATACTTGATCAGCGCCGCGATCGCGAGGCCGACAAGGATCAGGATCAGGATCATCCAGATCCCGCCGAACCCCATTCCCCATCCGTTCATCATGGCAGTCTCCTTTCGGATTGGTGCTACTGTTGGCCCTTGGCCGGGCAGGCCCGCGTCAGTCGATCTGCCGGAACAGGCCCGGATATCGGTTGAAGGCGAGGCGCTGGACGAGCGAGCCGTCCACCGTGACGATCTCGGCGATGATGCTACCATCCTCGGCCTCAGTGATCTCGCCGATCTCGAGGCGCGGGTTGCCGTGGCGCTCGAGGAGATGCGCGAGGTACGTCTCGACGCTGGCCGGCGTCATCTCGCTGGGCGCACCGTGGTGCATGCCATAGAGCGCGCCGGGGCCGAGGGCGTGGCCGCCCATCTGCCCATGGAGGCCGTGCATCATCGGGCCCATCGGCATGCCGTCCATCCCCATCATGCCTTGGCCCATCATGCCGCGGCCCGGCATTCCCTCGGCCATCGGGCCGCCGCGCATGCCACCCATCATCCCGGGCATCCCGCCCTCGCCCATCATGCGCATCATCATCTGCATCATCTCGGGCGTCATCATGCCCATCATGCCAGGCATCCCGGAGGCGTCGGCAGGTCCCGCATCCCCCTCGGGCGCGGTCGTCTCGACCTCGGGGTGGTGGGCCCCATGGTCGTCATCAGTGGTCTGCGCCGTGGCGCTCATGCTCATCGCGAACAGGGCAGCGCCGGCTAGCAGGCCGGTCAGTGCGGTTCTGGTCGTCATGGTCTCTCTCCGTACATCGGGGTTGGTCGTGGAAGTCGCGCGCGGATGAGAGCCGCGCGCGGCGGGGTTATTCGATGCCCAGTCGGCGCCAGCTGCGTCCGCCATCCTCGGAAGCCAGCAATTCGCCGTGCTGGGTTGCCGCGAAGACGCGTTCCGGTGTCAGCGGATCGGCGGCGAAATAAAGCAGGAACCGATCCTGGAAGCCGGGGTGGAGGCTCTCCCAAGCCGTTTCATCCTCGGCCCGGCGCACGAGGCCCTCGCCTAGGATGAAGGCATGAAGGATGCCATCGGCCGTCACCTCGACAAAGCTCACCGGCGCCTGTGCGGGATGGGCGCGCTGCCAGTTCCGTGCATCGCCGGCGCTGACCCAGAGCCCGCCCTCGGTCGCAGCATAGAGCCGTTCCAGGTCGCGTGCCGAAGCGGCGATGTCGATCAGCCCGGTCGGCGCATCGGCCACCCGCTCCCAGGTCGCACCACCGTCGCGGCTGCGCTGGAGCCCGCCATGACTGCCCCAGACCACGGCGGGATCGGCCTTGCTGATATCCATCTGGTGGAAATCCACCGGCCCGTTCACGCCGTCCGAAAGCTTCACCCAGCTCTCGCCGCCATCCGAACTGGCGATGACGCCCAGATTGCCGCCGCGCGCGGGATGGCCGCTGGCGAGGAAGATGCCGGGCTCCAAGGGGTGGGCGACAAAACCCATCAGGTCGTCGCGGTGATCAGAGACCTGCTCTGTCAATCCGCTGCCGATGTCGAGCGCGTGCAGGCCGTGATGCGTGGCGATCAGAAGCCGGTTCGGGTCCTGCCGGTCGACCGCCAGTCCGTGGACATGCGTGCGCGCGAGCAATGCGGTGAGCGGTGCTTCCGCGCGGGCAGTTGCGCCAAGGCCAAGTGTAAATGCCCCGCCCAGACCAAGCGCGCCCAGGCCCGATGCGATGAGCATGCTGCGGCGGGTGATTCTGATATTGGCTCTCATTTGGTCATTCTCCGTATTCCTAGTTCGCCGCGGCGGTGTCATCGGCCGCCGCCGCCATGGCCGCGATGCATGAAGACATGCATGGCCAGACAGATACCGAGCGGCAGCAGCAGTGGCAGGCTGGCCATCAGATGCACGCGATGCTCGAAAACCAGCGCCAGCCCCACTCCGGCCAGCACCACGCAGGCGGCAACCACAGGTGGCGAGCGGTGCCAGCCCGGTTTCGGGGCGGCATCACCGGATTTCTGCTCTGAGGGATCCATCATTTGCCCACCCCGATTCTGGCTCGCCGCAAGAGCAGCGAATTGCCGATCACCGAGAGCGAGCTTGCGGTCATGGCGATGACGCCGATCATCGGATGCAGTAGGCCGAGCGCGGCGACAGGTATCGCCGCGAGATTGTAGAACCAGGCCCAGAAGAGGTTCTCGATGATCTTGCGGAACGTGGCTTTCGAAAGCTGGATTGCCTCGACCACCTTGGTCAGTTCGCCGGTGACCAGGGTGACATCGGCCGCCTCGATCGCCACATCGGCGCCTGCGCCGATCGCGATGCCGACATTGGCCTGCTTGAGCGCCGGGGCATCGTTGATCCCGTCACCGACCATGGCGACCTTCTCGCCATGCTGGGCCTGCAATGCGCGGATCGCCTCGACCTTGCCCTCGGGCAGAACACCGGCCTTGACCTCGTCCAGGCCAACTTGAGCCGCGACATGGCGCGCGGTGCGCTCGTTGTCGCCGGTCACCATGACGACGTGGATGCCAAGCGCATGCATTGCGGCGATGGCGGCCTTGGAGTCTTCCTTGATCGTGTCGGCCACCGCCACCAGCCCCGCCGGCCGGTCTCCGATCGCCACCAGCATCGCGGTCTTGCCCTCGGTCTCCAGTGTGACCAACCGGCTCTCCAGCGCCTCGGGTGGAATTCCGGCCTCGGTCAGCAGCCGTCGGCTACCCACACGCACGATCTCGGCCTCGACCTCGCCCTGAACACCGCGCGCAGTGATGGATCGGAACTTCGCGACCTCCGGAATGTCCAGCCCGCGTTCCCTCGCGCCTGCGACGATGGCCTGCGCGAGCGGGTGTTCGGACCCGGCCTCGACCGAGGCTGCGGCGCGGAGCACCTGCGCCTCGTCAAAGCCCTCCAGCGCATGAACATCGGTCAGCGCCGGCTTGCCCTTGGTGACGGTGCCGGTCTTGTCGAGCACCACCACCTTGATATCCTTCAGCGTCTGGATTGCCTCGCCCGAGCGGATCAGAACGCCACGCTCGGCCCCCATGCCGGAGCCCACCATCAAGGCCGTCGGCGTTGCCAGCCCCAGCGCGCAGGGGCAGGCAATGACCAGCACCGCGACGCCCGAAAGAACCCCCACCATCAGCGGTGCAAGGTGCGGATTGACCCAGGGCAGGAACCCCGCCCCCCAGTCGAGCACCGGCCGCAGGCTTTCGCCGAGGACCAGCCACATGGCGAATCTCGCAAGGCTGATGATGAGCACTGCCGGCACAAACTTGCCGGTCAACCAGTCGGCGAACTCCTGAATCGGCACTTTCGATCCCTGTGCTTCCTCGACCAGCCGGATGACCTGCGCCAGGAAGGTATCGGCACCGACGCGCGTGGCGCGCACCCTCAAAAGCCCCTCCTTGTTGATCGTGGCACCGATCACGGCATCGCCTGGCCCCTTCTCGACGGGCACGGATTCACCAGTGGCGATGGATTCGTCCAGATGGCTGTTGCCCTCCACGATCTCGCCATCGGTCGGCACCTTGGCGCCGGGGCGCACCACCATCACATCGCCGGGCTGCAACTCAGCCACCGGCAGCTCGACCTCCTGACCGTCGCGCAGCACCGAGGCCGTCTTGGCGCCCATGGTGATCAGCCGCTTGATCGCCTGGCTGGCGCGGCCTTTGGCGCGGGTTTCCAGATAGCGGCCCAGCAGGTGGAAAGTCATGATCGTCGCTGCCATCTCGATGAACGAGGTCATCGGGTAGACGAAGCCGATCAACCCGATCAGATAGGGCGGCAGACTGCCCATTGAGATCAGCACATCCATATTGGCGGTACGGTTGGTCAGCGAGCGCCAGGCCGAGACATGCGTGGCCCAGCCGCCGCGCAGAAATACAACCGGAAAGGCCAGCACCGCGACGATCAACAGATACCCCGGGATCTTCGCCCAGAACATGTGCGGGACCATGATCAGCATGATCAGCATGGCCGGAACGGCGGCAAAGACCAGCCGGTTCCAGGCCTGCGACAGGTAGCGATCTTCGGACGCCGCAACTCTGGTGTGATCGGGCGCCTGGCCTTCGTCGACGACATCCACCTCATAGCCTGCGCGCTCGATGGCGGCGCGGATTGTCTGCGCGTCGGTCCGGCCTGGATCGAAAGACACGCTCACCCGATGATTGGCGATACTGGTATCGAGCTTCCCGACCCCCGGCAGGCGGCGGATCGAGTCCGAGATGATTCCGGCGCAGTGATCGCTGCCCATTCCGGGCACGGTGAGCGTGACTGTTGCGCTGAGGGCGGGGGCTTTGGCTTGATCCGTCATGGTCTGCCCTCCGCCTTGCGGTGGGCGGCAGATGCCGCCCGCAGCGCCAGCCCCAGCCCGAGGAACAGCGTCGCGCCAAAGCCCCAGACCCAGGCATAGCCGATCATACCGGACCAGGGCGCCAGCGCGTAGGCGAGCGCCAGCACCGTCCAGACTGCGGCGACGGTGAAGATGAGCGTGATGTCGAATTTCATATCCTTGTCCTTTCCATCAATGGCCATGGGCGCCGCCCGCTGCCTCGATCGGCAGCGCGCGCATCAGTTCGAACCCGGTAGCGGTTGCGGCATACATGCCGATCACGATCACCAGCACTGCCAGCGGCCCGACCAGCGCGGCGGCACCGGGGCGCGGCGTGATGGCCGCATCCCAATGCGGCAAGGGGGGCACCGTCGCGCGCCCGGGCAGCAATGTCGCTGCAACCGAGAGCGAAAAAGCGGCCAAGGCCAGGGCCATCAGCAGCCCGCCCCCGGCGACCCAGCCCATCAGCGCGGGCCAGAGCGCGGGCGCGTCCCCGCCATAACCCGCATCAATCACCCGGCGCGGCACACCCATGTAGCCTGCCGTCACCCCCGCCCCACCAAAGGCCAAGAGCCCCAGCGTGGCCAGATGTGGGGTGAAGCGCGCCAGCCCCGGCAAGGCCAGACCGCGCCAGGTCAGCGCGGGCAGGATCAGCGCCAGCGCGGCCAGAAAGCTCAGCGAAACCGTGCCGACGGTGAAGAAGTGGAAATAACCCGGCACGAAGAACGTATCCGACAGAAGCGGCGCCAGGTCCGCCTGGATCAGCACGAAGGCGAGGACGATGCCGAAGGCCATGTTGATCACTGCAAACCCTGCCGCCGCCATCACCGGTTCCCCCCAAGGTAGCGCCCTTATCCAGCCAAACAGTCCACGGCCACCGCGCGCGCGGGCATGCACCTCGAGCGAGGCCACGATGATCAGGAAGGCGGTCAGCGTCGGCACGCTGACAAAGAGCGACAGGAGCGAGCCGGCGATACGCACCGCGCCCGGCAGGTCGGGCTCCAGGAACATGTGGTAAAGCGAGGTCGGTGGCACGAAGACCAGGTAAGCGGCGAAGACGAGCTTGGAGAACCGTGCGCCGAAGACTGACTTCACACCGATCAGTTCCTGCATCAGCACATACCAGACGATGACCGTGGCCATCAGCGGCAGGTAATGCATGTTGTGAAAGACGATGTGCCAGTTGGTGCTGTGATTGGCGGGCATCCCGCCCAGCCCCAGCGCCCAGAGGAGCCCCGGCGCGAAGACATAGACCAGCGCAAAGCCCGTCACCATCAGGAACCCCGCCCAGGCGAAGAGCGCGAATCCGACCGCCGAGAATTCCCCCGCCCGCCGCACCGCAGCCAGGAGCGTCGCCACCCCGGTCGCCGGCAGCACGATCAACCCGAGTCCCAGCAGGATATAGCCGGCATTGAAGACGCCAAGCCGACCCAACTCGTATTCGGCAAGTTCGGGGTTGCCATTATAGAGAAGCGGCGTGCCGCCCGAAATCGCGCCCAGCGACAGCGCCATCCCGCCCAGCATCAGCGCAAATCCGCCCCAGGCCAAGCCGCGTGCGGCAAGCCCCCGCCCGGCCTCAATCGCGGCAAGCGCCAGCAGGATGGCGCCTTGCACAAGGTAAAGCCAGTAGAAGAATATCCCGACCCCGTGCAGGGTCAGAAGCCGGAAGCCCGTTTCAGGGATGAGGTCGATCCAGCCGGCACGCGCCAGCGCCACACCGGTGCCACCGACGATACCGGTGAGGAGCGCGAGGATGGCCAGACCAGAGAGCGCGATCAGCAGTCTGCGGTCGCCGGGAGAAAGATGGTCCAGCCGGTCACGAAGCGAGGCGGTCATGCCACACCCCCTTCCGTCACGCTGAGGCGCGCCTGCATCACGTCATGGGCTGCGCCGCAATAGTAGGTGCAATAGATCAGGAACTCGCCCGGCCGGTGCAGGGTGATGTCGGTCTCGACCAGTTGCCCCGGTCGCAGCCGGATCATCCGCCCGCCGCGGCCGAAATGGATCGAGGCTCCGTGTGACACATCGGTTGCCATCATGCGAAACCTGTAGGCTTGATGCGTTTCAAGCCGCAGATGTGCGGGCTCGAAGAAGAACTGGCCGGCCCGCAGCCAGATGTCGATCGGCGCGCTCGGGTCGTGGCGATGCGCGTCCGTAACGGGCTGGGGGGCATGCGCTGCCGCACCATGGCCGCCGTGGTCACCGTGGCCGCTATGGCCAACATGCCCCGTCCCCGTATGCGCCGCATGATCCGCCGTCTGGCCATCATGCGCGCCCTCGGCCATGGCGGAGCCTGAAACATCAGGATGACGCGGCCGCACGCTGCCGTCAGCCTCGCCGAAGCGGGCAACGAAGTCCTGCACCTGCGCCTCGAACTCCTGGCGTGTCAGCGACTGGCCCTCGGGCGCCGAATGGGCCGCATGATCATCATGGCCCCCTGCGTCCTCGGCATGCGTTGCGCCAAAGAGCGCCAACGGGCCGGGCGCCGCGCCATAGCCGACCCAGAGGGCATAGAGTGCCGTGCCGCCGAATCCGGTCGCCGCGATAAAGCCGCGCCTGGTGGTGAAATGGGAAGTGTCGTGCATTTATGGAAACCTTCATCGCTGAGGGTTCCGGGTATCGCGGCAGCGTGGAATCTTGATCTCGGGCTGGGCTGCCTGCGTCACCGGAACGGCATTGCCGGACCGCAAGGGGCCTCACTGCACGCAGTGAACCGGAATGCGGTCGCTTTGCTCACGAAGCAGGTCGAGGTGCCGGATAGGCTCTACTGCCCGCTCGTGCGGCAGGAGCGCGATGCAACGCGACCGTGCTCCTGTCAGACCGTTCAGGCAGATTTCGGAGGGCGTCCGGCCGGATCCGAGGTCAAGCCCGCAGGCAGGACGATAAGGCGCGGGTCAGGACGTGCCTCGGGCGATAAGGCTGGCGCGAGTGTTCCCGCTGTCGAAGTCGCGCAGGCAACGCAATGTCCGGAAGTTGCGCAGGCACCAGCTGCATGCCCGGGATCCGCATCGTCACAGCACTCCGGGCTGCCAGGCGCGACATCGGACAAGGCTGTCGTCAAACCATGATCGGAATGATGCTGGACGGGATGGGCATCTGCCATCTGGATCGTCGCAAGTCCGAGGGACAGGAGGATCAACGACACCATGAACCAACGCAGCCAGCGCCAGCTCCATGCCCCCGTCTCGCTGTTGATCCGAACCCCTGTCATGCTGTCTCGTCCGAAAGTATGATCGCCCAGTACACCTCCCCGGCCTGGTCTTGCCTTGATCAAGATCAAACGCGCTGATTTCGCGGTCCCGATACGGACGGCCCTTCAATTTGCCATAAGGGCATGGCCTGCCTGAGAAGGGGCCGGCTGCAGCGCTTGCCAGCCAGCGGGGTTCACGCTCTTGTTGAAGCTGAGACAAGCATCCCTGCTGGACAGAGCAAGGGCACGCGCTTATCGTCGTCCTATGAACGATCGTTGTACGTACAGTTTCTGGCGGCCCTGGATCGCGGCAATCTTCGTCGCGATGTTGGTTTTTGCGCCGATCCTGCAGGGTCATGCCCTGGCAGCGCATCCGAATAACTTCGACGTTCAACTGCAACAAGAACATGCCGACACGCAGCGCGCAAACTGCTGTGTTGATGGCGAGAACCCGGACCACGCTCTGGGTGCTGAGTGCAGCTCTTGCATCCTCCCTTGTATGTCAACGCTGCATTCGCTGCTACCGGACCCGACCTCGATAACGGTCTTCGCGTCCGTGCCTTACCTCCTCTCCGGCGGACAAATCATGGGCGGTCTTGCGGCCGCACCCGATCTCAGACCTCCCAAAACGCGCTCCTGAAACATCGCCCTCCGGTCGCATGGCCGGGACAAGTGATCGCCGACAAATCCGTCGGCAAACAGGAGCTTATCTGATGACCACTCGTTACACCCGTCGCCGGTTCATGGCGACAAGTGCTGCCTCGATGGCCGCGCTCTCGCTGCCTGTCGTTTTGCGCGCGCAGACCGCAGCACCCCAGCACCTGCTTCGCGCCGCCAGCCGTGTGCTGGACATCGGCGGTCGGGCCGCGAACGTCTTCGGGCTGGAAAACGCCCGGGGCGGGCAGGGGCTGATCCTCGATCCCGGCGAGCGGTTCAGCGTCCGGCTGGAAAACGCGCTCGATATCGAGACGATGATCCACTGGCACGGGCAGATCCCGCCCAATGATCAGGATGGCGTGCCCGACGCCCCCATGCCCGCCCTGCGGCCGGGCGAGGCGCGGGACTATGACTTTGCGCCGCTGGCGGGCACTCACTGGATGCACAGCCACATGCCCGTTCAGGAAATGCAGCTGCTCGCCGCGCCGCTCATCGTCCGCTCAGACGAAGATCTCGCTGAGGACCGGCAAGAGGTCGTCCTGATCCTGCAGGATTTCTCCTTCGCATCTCCCGATGAGCTGATGGCGAATATTGATCACGGGCCGGGGCATGGTGCCATGGATCATGGTGCGATGGATCACGGGGCCATGGATCACGGCGCGATGGGTGGCGGCATGATGAGCCGGATGATGGGGGGTGATCACGGCGGCATGGCCGGAATGAATGGCATGGAGATGGATCTCAACGATATCGACTTCGATGCCTATCTGGCCAACGACAGAACGCTCGCCGACCCCGAAATCGTCAGCGTCGAGCGGGGCGGCCGGGTCAAGCTGCGCATCATCAACGCAGCCTCGGCAACCGTGTTCTGGATCGATACGGGCGGTATTGAAGGGCGTCTGGTGGCTGTGGACGGCCATGCCGTCGAGCCGCTCTCCGGCCGTCGGTTCGGCTTTGTGATGGGACAGCGGCTGGATATCGAACTCGATCTGCCCGCAGCGGAAGGCGCCTGGCCGATCCTAGCCCTGCGCGAGGGCGAGCGCGAGCGGACCGGGATCATCCTTGCCACCCCGGCAGGGCAGATCTCAAAGATCGCCGAACTGGGAGACGAAGCCGCGCCGGCCTTTGACTACGACCTCGCACAGGAAGCCAGCCTGCGCGCGCGGGCTTCGCTGCCGCAGCGCGCTGCGGCGCGCCGCGAAATGGTCATGCTGGACGGCACCATGTCCCCCTATCGCTGGACGATCAACGACCGCACCTGGGGTGGCCACGCCCCCATCCATGTGCGGTCGGGCGAACGCGTCGAGGTGATGTTCCACAACATGTCGATGATGGCCCATCCGATGCATCTGCACGGGCATGTGTTTCAGGTCCTGGGCGTCGGTGGCCGGAACATCGGCCCGCCTAGGCGGATCAATGGCGCGGTGCGCGACACGGTACATATCCCGCCGATGTCGATGGTCACCATCGCCTTCGATGCGGGCGAGGCGGCGCGCTGGATGCTGCACTGCCACCACATGCCACATCTTATCACGGGCATGATGACCGAACTGGTCGTCTCGGTCTGAGCCTTGCCATGGACCTCCGCCTCCGGTGCCTCGGAACCAGACCGATGCACCGGGGGCGCTCTGGAATGGAAAACCGGAATGAACCCGACCAGCCTGGGCCTTGTCATCGCCATCGCCATTGCCGTCGCCGGCGTCTGGACCCTGTCGCGCGAACGCGCCCCGCCTCCGACTACGGTCGCGGGCCTGCCCGATCTGCCCGCCGATCTCGTTCCACCCCCGATGGTCGAGGTCGTCCTTCCCGCCAGCTTCACCCCGACCGAGGTCATGGGCGAACGCGCCTTCACGACCTTTTGCGCGGCGTGTCATGGGTCGAATGCAGCAGGCCTCGAAGGTATCGCCCCGCCGCTCGTGCACCGCATCTATCACCCGGCGCATCACTCCGATGAAGCCTTCCACATTGCTGCTCGGAATGGCGTTCGCGCGCATCACTGGCGGTTTGGCAATATGCCCCCGATCGAGGGTGTCACTCGCGCTGAGGTGACCACCATAATTGCCTTTGTCCGTGCGCTTCAGCGCGCGAACGGGATCGAGTGACAACGGAAGCAACGCTTGCTCGATCAAACAGCAGCTACACCACATAGGAGAAGCAAAATGAGGAATACTATATTCAATCGGCGCCAGGTGATGACACTGGCAGGAGGCGGTTTGGTTTCTTTGAGCGCAAGCACCTCTCTTGCCCAAAGCTTTGTTGGTGAGATCGAGGCCGATGCCGCCACACGCGTCCGGCGCAATACCATGGCGTTCCGGACCGTGCAGTGGCGCGACCATTTCGACAGCCTGAGACACGGGGCGATCATCTGCGACAGCGACTCTCGCGCTGTTCACTTCTGGTCGCAGGACGAAGCCACGTATCTGGTCTTCCCGTGCTCGGTACCGATGACCGAGGAATTCACCCGTCGCGGCCGCACGGAGATCGTGCTCAAGCGCATGCATCCGACATGGATACCGACCCCGAGCATGCGCCAACGCGACCCGACGCTGCCGGCAATAGTGCACCCGGGACCGGACAACCCGCTGGGAACGCGCGCGCTGAACCTGTCCTGGCAATACTACCGCATCCACGGGATCGACAATGTAGCCAAGATCGGCCGACGGGCCTCGAACGGTTGCTTCGGTCTATACAACCATCACGTTGAGCAACTTTATGACCTGGTCCGCGTCGGAACCCAGGTCGTCGTAATTTAGGACCATGAGGACCCTTCGCGTAGCGTTGCTCGCCATACCACTCGCCCTGGTTGCGGCAACGGTGGCGGCGTTCCTGGTCTTCGGCCTTTCGGGCGAACGGGAGCCCGGCTCCACCGGGTCTGCCCGAGCAGTGGATGTCGCCGGCGGTCGCCTTCTGGTCGCAGTGGAGGATGGTCAGGCATATGCCTTCGAGATCACCGTAAGGTTCGAAAGCGACGAGGGCAGCAACGACGCGACGCTCATTCAACCAAGTGTATCAATGACCATGGTCGGCCACGACATGGGGCGGACACCGGTGCGAATGCTCCGCCGATCCGACGGCTCCTGGAGGGGAGCCGGCACCTTTTCCATGGGCGGGCGATGGCGCTTCCAGATCGCCTTCGACGGCGAAATCGTCCGGTTGGACCATACTGCTGGATAAGGAAATGTAATGTCGGTTAAAGAATCGATCTGGTTCTGGCCGCAAGTATGGCACCCGTTCCTGCGCGGTTGGTTGGGCGCAGTGCTTGTGTTCGCTTCGATGGGAACGGTTTCTGCTGTCTGGGCTAACCCGCTCTTCGTCCGGATGACGCCCGTCGGTGCGTGGGAATTTCCATCCCTGGTACTGCTCGCCGCATTGACAGGAACCTTCGTCGCTCTTCCGAGCGCCTGCGGGCTTCGGCGCGCCGCAGCAGGAGGAACGGTGGGTTTCGTCGGGATTGCCTGTCCGACCTGCAACAAGATCCTCATGCTGATCTTCGGCGGCGAAGCCCTGATGATCTGGTTCGATCCGATGCGGCCTTACCTCACCGTCGGCGGAATCGTTGTCTTGTCCATCGCCGTATGGCGGAGATGGCGCTCATTTCACACGCGAAGAATAAACTTCCCGAACGAGGCTTCTCAATGACCATTGCCATCAACTCGCCCATTACACCGTCACCATCATCTGCGAACCGGTGGCGGACACTCATGCGTCATGTCGTCGTTGTCATAACTGCCGCAGCGCTCGTGTATGCCTTCTCGCTCGTGCATGGTCAGTGGAGCCCGATGCATCGATGGAACCGCGCTTTCGGTGATGCGGCGGTCCTGCTGCTTGCCCTGACGATGACACTTGGTGCCGCACCACGTATTTTTCGCGTATGCGCGAGATGGCTTCCTTGGCGGCGGGAACTCGGAATTTACTCGGTCGCTCTGGCCATGGTACACACGGTGATCATTCTCGACGGTTGGGTGGAATGGAACCTCATTCGCCTGTTCGGTTTCGAATATCATCCGTTCGACTTGCGATACGTGATGCTGCAGCACGGATTCGGGCTCGCCAATGCCATTGGCATCCTCGCGCTCGGTATCGGCTTCATCCTTCTGATCACGTCCAATGATCGCGCAGTGCGCACCCTCGGCGCGGCGTCCTGGAAGACCGTCCAGATGACGGCGCTGGTCTTCTGGGCGCTGGTCGTCGCGCATACGGCCTACTTCCTCTACGCGCATTTCCTGAGCTTTCATCGGGCGACACCTGACCCGAACCCGTTGCGGCTCCCCTTCGCAATTCTGGTCCTCGGAGTTGTAGCACTCCGGGTCTCCGCCTTCGCCAGTACGACCCGCCATCGCCTGCGCAGGGAACCCAACTGATTAACCACTGGTAGTTCCCTTCCGTGCTCCTTTACAGCAAGCAAACGTGGGATGCTCGAGATTGCGCTTCGAATTGGCTTTGCCCACGCAATCCCCACACCAGACACGTGCGGATTTCGGACGCTATTCCTGGGCGCGCTGGAACTGCCCGTACTGTTCAGTAACCTCTCGTGCTTCAACAAACGCCCTTGCGCGTTCCTCGTCAAGGCAGCGGAAATAGGTCTGGACCTCGGCGATATAGGTCTCGAAGTCCGCGCGCAGCAGATCGGCGTAGAGGCGCATGTCCTCGCGCGACTGGGGCAGGAAGGGGCGTTCTGGTGCGATACAGGGCGCAGCCACAGCGTCTTGCGCTTGTGCCACCACGATCAGAGTCGCGAGGATAGCGTTGCGCGCACATGACATGTGCAGGGCAAAACTCCTTTTGCGCCTTTAATGTTGCAATCTCGTCCTGTAGCACCGTTATCAGAGCAAGGCGATTTTCGTCAAGTCGTTATTATTGTCTTGCTATCGTTCATGTTGTCTCGTATCGACCGCGGTGTTGCGACCCCGCGGGCCGATGCTGCACCCCAGGCAGGAAAGGACCCAAGGGAAGGCCATGATAGAAGAAGCCCCGAATGTGGTTACAGAAGACGGACTGCGAAGCCTGCTTGCAGATGGCTACCTCCTCGAGGTGGTCTGCAAGGAAGCTGGCGAGAAACGGCACAACAGCTGGTACGGCACCTGGGTTGCGCGCGCCGTCGCGGAAGACGGTCGGGCCGACAAGATGCTCGTCACCAGCCGCAGCTACCTCAAGGTGCGCGAGTTCAAGACCATTGTCGGTCTCGTCAGCTTCCTTGCCGAAATGGGCTGCACAACCGCCAGCATTCCACTTGAAGAAGGCGGACGCGAGCGTCACGCCGCCCCTGGCCGCGTGGCACAGCCGCGGACTGGCCCGGCTCTGGTCAAGGACGACTGACCGCGCGTTCGCGCTCGTCGTTGCATTGGGTACAGGTGTTTGTTCCGCACCCTTGGCCCTCGCCGACGGTTTCATCTTCCAGGTCAGTCCCGATGGGCAGCTGATCGATATCGCGAACAGCAAGCAGTCGCTGCGGGCGTTCGACACCTCCGACGCCGCCCCGGATGGGACGCAGACGGACCGCCTCTTTCTTTTCGCAAGACCGCAACGATCGGACGCAGATCAGCCGCTGGCACAGGTTGCGGCCGCTGCCGTGGCACCGCGTGCTGTCCGCGCCTCCCCCGAAATCCTCCACGCCATCGAGACCACGGCGCTGCGCTATGGCAGCCATGATGCCCTGCGTCAGGCGGGTCTGTCAGTCACCGACTGGACGCTGTTCTACCGCGCCAATATCGAGGTCGAGAGCGCCTATAACCCGCGCGCGCTGAGCCCGGTCGGGGCCATCGGGCTTGGTCAGTTGATGCCAGGAACCGCGCGTGATCTTGGCGTCGATCCTCATGACATTGCCCAGAACCTCGACGGCTCGGCCCGGTACCTTCTGATGATGCTGGAGCGCTTCGGCGATCCTGCGCTGGCGCTGGCCGCCTACAATGCCGGGCCCGAGGCGGTCACCCGCCACGGTGGCATTCCCCCTTTCCGCGAAACCCAGGGCCATGTGGCCCGTGTGACTGCCGTGTTCCAGCGGCTCAGAGGAGATCTCTCGTGACACCCAAACTTTCCCCCGTTGCCGCCCGCGCGGTGACTTGCGCGCTCATGGGCGCGATGGCCCTCATCGTGCTCGCAGATCCCGCACTGGCGCAGAGCATCGATCTCTCGCCGGTCCAGACCTTGCTGCAGGGCATCGTGAACGCCATCACCGGCCCCTTGGGCATCGTGATCGGCACGCTGGCGCTGATCGGCGTGTTCCTGTCCTGGCTCTTCGGCATCCTCGATTTCCGTCAGGCGCTCTGGGTCGTGGTCGCGATCGCGGGCATCGCCGCAGCGCCCACCATCGTCGCCGCCATCTGGACGACCTGAGCCAGAGCTTCCGGAGGTCTCGGCCATGTCCGACCAGTCCCGCGTGTTCATCGGCCTTCTGAGGCCACCCAAGCTGATGGGCTTGCCGATCATGTACGCCATGGTCTGGCTCTTCGGCTCGACGCTCCTGTTCCTCTGGGTGCAGAGCTGGGTGGTGGCCGTCTTCGCGGGGCTGGCCTGGCCGGCGCTCTGGAAGGCCGCAGACTGGGATCCGAACTTCCTCGATGTCCTGGTGATCACCTTGCAGGAAACCCCACCCACAACGAACCGCAAGCTCCACGGGGGCGACAGCTATGCCCCGTGATGGACTGGCCGATGACGTGGCGGACGCGCTCGATCCGCTGACCGCGCTGCCCGCATGGGTCAAGGGCGAGAAGCGGCTCTCAATGATGCTGCCCTATGTCAGCCTCGTGACCGACCGGACGATCCGGACACGCGGCAACGAGCTGATGCAGTGTATCCGTCTCGAGGGGGTGAACAGCACCACGAGCGAGGACGCGCATCTCGACCGGATCGGCGGGCTTCTCGCCGGGATCGTCGCGCAGGTGGGCACGGAGTTCTCCTTCTACCTGCACAAGGTGTCAAAAGCGGTCGACGTCACTCTGCCGCCCATCCCGGGCGAGGGGTTCGCCGCCGCCGTGGACCAGCGCTGGCGCGGACATCTGGGTCAATCCGGCCTGCGCGACAAGACGTTGACGCTGACGGTGCTGAAGCGCCCCGAGGCAGGGAGCCGGCTGCCCTTCGGTCTGGGGGCGTCGCGTGCGCGGCATGCGGCGGATACGACCCGGCGCTTGCGCAAGCTCGACGAGGTCGTGGGTTTTTTGCTGTCGTCCTTCGATGAGTTGAAGCCTCGCCTCTTGGCAGCCAGCACCGGCGAACTTCTGGGCTTCCTCGGCTCGCTCAACACGGGCGAAGAGCACCCGCTTTTCCCCAGGTCGCGCTTGGGCGTCATCGCCGAGGATGTTGCCAATACCCGCGTCACATTTCGCGGCACGACCATCGCGCTTTCCGACGGCGCCGTCGGCGACAAGCTCGGCGCGATCTTCGCGGTGAAGAACTATCCTGCCAAGACCGACAGCCTGATGCTCGACGAGCTGAACCTGCCCGTCGACATGGTGGTCACCCACTCCTTCGTGCCGATCAACGCGAACATCATGGCAGGTCGGATCAAACGGCAGCTGCGCCTCATGCAGGCGGCCAATGACGGGGCCGTCAGCCTCGCGCAGGAACTGGAACTTGCCCAGGACGATCTGGAATCAAAACGCCTGATCTTCGGCGAGCACCACATGACGGTGGCGGTCTATGCGCGGACCCAAGCTGCCCTCGACGACATCGCGGCCGAAATCCGCAACATCTCGGCCACCTCCGGCATCAACCTGATCTCGGAAGCCTTCGGGGCACGGGCGCATTTCATGGCGCAGCATCCCGGGAACACAGGGGCGCGCAGCCGCAAGGCCGCAATCACGAACCACAACTTCGCCGATCTCGCTACCTTCCACCGCACCCCCCTTGGCAAAACAGGGCGGGAAGTGCCCTGGGGCGTGCCGATCACGCTCTTCCCGACACCCGAGCGCAGTGGGTTTCGCTTCAACTTCCACGAACAGGGCGCGCCGGATCGCGAGCCCACGGGTGGCCACACCCTGATCCTCGGCCGCCCCGGATCGGGCAAATCCGTGCTGGCGGCTTTCCTCATGACCATGGCACGGCGGGCAGGTGCGCGGGTCTTCGTCTTCGACTATCGCGCCGGCATGGAAATGGCGGTCCGCGCGCTCGGCGGCAGCTATTCGACCGTGCGGGCAGGGCGACCCACGGGCCTCAATCCCCTCCAGACCGAGATCGACGCCCGCGGGCAGGCCTGGCTTGCCGACTGGCTTGCAAGCCTCCTCGAGCGCCGGGACCGGCCCCTGACCCCGGTGCAGACTAACCGCCTGCAGGAGGTCGTGCGCCAGAACGCCAGCGCCGGGAATGCGGGGCTCAGGAACTGGTCGGACTTCGCCTCGCTCCTCGTTTCAACCGATGATGAGGGCGACCTCTTCGAGCGGATGCAAGAATGGACGGCCGAGGGTCGCTACGGCTGGATCTTCGGGGCGAATGCCAAGGACAGCTTCAGCATCGACGGGGACGTCGCAGGCTTCGATCTGACCGGCATCCTCGACTCTGAGAGCGAGCGGGAACGCATGGCGGTCCTGTCCTACCTCTTCCGCCGGGTCGAACGGGTGATCGAGGACCGCAAGCCCACGATCATCGTCATCGACGAGGCCTGGAAGGCGCTCGACAACGCGTATTTCGCGGAGCGGCTCTCGAACTGGCTGGTGACCGCGCGCAAGCAGAACGCCGTCGTCGTGATGATGACCCAGTACGCCAGCCAGCTCGAGCGCACCCGCACCGGCAAGACCATCGTGGAAGCGGTGCCAACCCAGGTGCTTCTGCCCAACATCCGCGCATCGGCTGCGGATTACGCGATGCTCGGCCTCAGCGAGAAGGAACTCGACGTGCTTCTGGGCGTCGGCTCCGCCTCGCGGCTCGCGCTCGTGCGCGATGACCGGGGTGCTGTGGTGATCGATGCCGATCTCAGCGCCCTCGGTCCCCTCGTGACCATCCTCGGCGGCATGGAGAAGGGCGAGGCCCTTGTCGGCCCCGACTACCGCGACCGCCCCGATTTCTGGAGAGTGACATGACCCGTATCCTCAGCCGCAGCGCCGTGCTGCTTGGCCTCGGCCTGACCCTGACAGCCTGCGCCCAGCATAACCCTGCGCAGGCCAACTGCTTCAACTTTCGCGATGCGCCTGCCCGCTCTGCCTCCGCGGTGACGGTCTCGACCAGCGGCGAAATCGCGACCCGTCGCGATACATCCTGCGATTTCGTGCTGTTGGGGGCGGGCAGCTGATCCGATGACCACCGCCCGCATCCGAAACTTGGCCAGCGCCGCACTCCTGACAGGGGCGACCGCCGGCGCGTGCAGCGTCTGGCTCGGGGCCACGGCCAGCGCACAGGGCGTGCCGACTTTTGACGCGCGGCTTTTCGCGGGGCGGCAGGCGATCATCGACCAACGCGAACAGGATCTGGCGCTGCAGCAAGATCGCCTCACCCGCGAGGAGGAACTGGCCGAGATCGAGCGCCAGCAACTCGCGGCCCTGAACGGAATCATGGATGCGATGACCCTGCGCGCGGGCGATGTCGCAGGCACGGTCGCGGGGCTTGAGGCGGGGCAGGGGGAGGCCGAGGGCGTCAGCACGGCCGCGGCCAGCCTCTATGCGCCCGAGGACAACAACCCGGCCGCGGCCCGGATGTTCGGCGATGCCCGGGAAGGGGTGGAAGAGCTGATCATCCGCGCCGCACGCCACACCCATAGCCTTCCCGGGGTGAGCCGCGCGGGGCTCTCGCTCGTGCAATGGCGGTGCCTTCTGCAGGCGCTGATCTGGCAGGAAAGCCGGTTTCAGGTGGGCGCACGTTCGCCCGTGGGGGCCTTCGGCCTCACCCAGATCATGCCCGGCACAGCGGGCGATCTCGGGATCTACCCGGCCTATTACGACGACCCCTGGCTGCAGGTCACGGGCGGCGCGCGCTACCTCGCGCAGATGCTGAACATGTTCGATGGCAACATCATCCACGCGCTCGCGGCTTATAACGCAGGCCCGGGACGGGTGCAGCAATACGGCGGCGTGCCCCCTTTCGCGGAGACCCAACACTACGTCGTGGTGATCCCGCAGCAATACAACCGCTACCTCGCCGCGGTCGGGGGCATCGATGCCTTGGGCACCATCGACCCCGTCCTGCTGGCGAATGCGAGCTTCAGCCTCTCGGCCCATGGCGCAGGCGTCTATGGCGACTATTCGCTGGTCTCGGTCCAAGCGGCCGCGCTGCGGGTTCAAGACATCATCCGCCGCATCGGCGAGACTGAAGACCTGCACGAGGCCATCGCGCTCAACACCTATGCGCGCGCCGAGCTGGCCCGGCTGGTCGCGATCCGCACCCGGATCAAGGCCGCCCATACCCAGCCGCTGAGCGAGGAACAACTCGCTATGGCCGCAGCCCAGGCCGCCGAGCGGCAGTTCATGAATTTCACCCTGGAGAGTTTGCGATGATCAGGCGCTTGTCCCGTTCCCTTGCCACCGGTGCGGCAACGCTCGCGCTGGCCACCGCCCTTGCGGGTCCTGTGAGCGCACAAGGCGTGCCCACGGTCGACACCCAGAACATCGCCCAGGAAATCCGCCAGTTGCAGCAGATGCTGCAGGATTTCGGGATCCAGACTGACCTTCTCGACAACGCGCTCGAGCAGCTCGAGGTCGTCCAGAACCAGCTCGACCAGTTGCAACAAATGTATGCTTCGCTCACCGGTCCGCGCAGCATCCTCGGCATGGTCATGGGCGACGGCCTCGACGGTCTTCTCGAGGCCAAGTTCCGCGATCTGCCCGGCCTGATCCGGGGCATCCAGACAGGGGACTGGAGCAACCTTCTGGGCATCACCGCGGGCCCGATGCGCACGCAGATGGAGCAGGTGCTCGCACGCGCAGGCTTTGACGAGAACTCGCTGCGCGAGATCGCGACCAGCGGCAATCCCGGCGCGGAAGGGGTTGCCACACGCGCCACGACCGGTGCTGTCATGTCGGCCGCCGCCCAGAACAGCCATGCCGAGGCCGCGCAATCCCTCGAACGCGTCGAGCGCCTCGTCACGATGATCCCCCAGATGGAGGATCTAAAGGCCGCGATGGACCACAATACCCGTGTCACTGCCGAACTCGCCATTGCGATGACGCGGATGTGGGAGCTTGAAGCGATCCAGACGCTCGGCGCGGGCAATGCCGGGGTGGTCGATGCCGCCACCATCGCCGAGGAACGCCGCTACATGGACTTCACCCTGCCGAGCATGCGGCCATGAGCGGGGGGCCTGACATGACCACAGGCCTGAGCACCCGCGAACTCGTGGAAGAGGAGCTGATCCACGGCGCGATGCGCCGCGAGCGGCTCTGGCAGATGATCGGGATCGGTGGCGCGGGGTTCGGCGTGATCGGCTGTCTTGCCGCCGCCGCCGTCGCCCTGATGATCGAGACCCCGCCGCCCGTGGTCGTGCCCTATGACCCGGAAACGGGCATGGCGCTCCCGAATGCCACGGTCGCAGCCGTCTCGCTCGCCGAGCGGCCCGCTGTGATCGAGGCACAGATCTACCGCTATATCCTCGACCGCGAAGCCTACAACCAGCTCGACAACGACCTGCGCGTGCGCCGGGTGCTGGCCCAGTCCACCGGAGCGGCCGAGGCCAGCGTGCGCGCCATGTGGACCTCGGGCCAGGAGAGCTATCCGCCGACGCGCTACGGCCCTTCGGCGGAGATGGCCGTCGAGATCGCCTCGATCACGCTCATTGGCGACAACCGCGCCCAGGTTCGCTTGCGCAAGCGCCTGACCAGCCCGCAGGGCGCGCAGGCGGGCATGTTCACGGCCACCCTGATGTTTGCCTTCCGCCCCGAACGGACCCGCTCGATCGATGATGTCTGGCAGAACCCCTTCGGCTTCACCGTCACCCAATATGCCATCCGATCGGACCGTTCCGAATGACCCGTGCTCTTTTGCCCGCAGCCCTCATCGCCAGCGCGATTTCAGCCTCCGCAGCCTTCGCCGAAGTGACCCCGCGCCCCGGCCCCCATGACAACCGTGTCCGGATCGCCACCTGGACCGAGGGACAGGTCTACAGCGTGGTGACCAGTCTCACCCGCGTGACCACGGTCGAGTTCGGCGAGGGCGAGACCATCCGCTCGATCATCGCCGGCGACACGGTGGGCTTCCAGTTCGATGGCGTCCCCGGCGGACGGGCATTCGCGATCAAGCCTGCGGCCTCGGGGGTTGCCACCAACATCACGGTCTATACGAACCGCCGCTCCTACTATTTCCACGTCGTCGAGGCGCGCGAGACGCCGCATTACGTCGTGCAGTTCCGCTACCCCGAGGCCCGGGTCCAGCCCGCCCGCGCCGTGGCGGCCGATGCCCCGAACGCAAACTATGCCGTCAGCAGCAGCCGCGAGTTCACGCCCACGGCCATCTGGGATGACGGCACCTTCACCTATTTCCGCTTCGCGCGGAACGCGCCCGTCCCTGCGATCTTTCGCTACACCAATGGCGGCGAGCGGGCGGTGAACAGCACCGTCCTGAGCGATGGCGTGATCCGGGTCTCCGGCGTCAACCGCCAGTGGGTTTTGCGCTTGGGCGAAGACGAGGTCTGCGTGCAGGATATGGGGGCGCCCACGTCATGAGCCAAGACACCGAAGACCTCGCCACCCGTCTTGCAGCCCTTGAAGGTGCGACCGGCAAGCGGCGCGCGCGCGGCAGTGCCAGCGTTCTGACAGCCCTTCTCGGGGTCAGCGGGATCGCCACGCTTGGCGGTGTGATGTGGATCGCGCTGCAACCCAAGCCCGAAGCCATGCTGGTGACCGCCGCCCCGGATGAGTTCCAGACCCTCGGCTCAGGCTTCGGCGATCTGGCACCGATGCGCCAGCCCGATCCGCCACCCGCCCCGGACCCGGTCGAGACCGGCCCGTCCAGCGCCGAGCTTGCACTGATGGAGAGCCTCGCAACCCTGCGGGCCGAACTGGAAGAGCTGCGCGCGCGTCCGACCGAGGTGCCCGATGATCGCACCGAGGCCGCAATTGCCGATCTGACCGCCCAGATCGCGGCGCTCCAATCGGCATCGACCGAGGCGCAGCGTACGCTGGAACGCCAGCTGACCGAACGCGACCGCCAGCTTGACCAGTTGCGCATGGAGCTTGAGGTCGCACGCCTCACCCCACCTTCGCCCGCCCGGATCGGACCTGACGAGGAGGAACTGCGTCTGGCCGAACTCGAGCGCCGTCGCCTTGCCGAGGCCGAAGCGCAGGCCGCGCGTGTGGCCTCGCCGATGATCGCCTGGTCCGGAGCCGGACAGGCCGCTGATCGCGGCGATGCGCAGGAGCAGGCGCGGCTCAGCGCGGACGAGGCCTTCGTACGCGCTGGCGCAAGGCCCGCGCCGGTGACACGGGCCGAGGTGATCGTGAACCCGTCGCACACGGTTGTGCAGGGCACGATGATCCAGGCCGTGACCGAAACAGCCCTGGACAGCACTTTGCCCGGCGCGATCCGGGCCATTGTCTCGGAGGATGTGCATTCCTTCGACGGCAGCCGCGTCCTGATCCCGCGTGGGGCACGGCTGATTGGGCGGTATCGCTCTGATGTCGCGCTCGCGCAGTCACGCGTCATGGTGGCCTGGGACCGGATCATCCTGCCCGACAACCAGACCGTGGAGATCAGCGCCTTTGGAGGCGACGAGCTCGGCCGCACCGGCACCACCGGTTTTGTCGACAC
Source organism: Pseudotabrizicola sp. (assembly GCF_030656345.1). GTDB lineage: Bacteria > Pseudomonadota > Alphaproteobacteria > Rhodobacterales > Rhodobacteraceae > Pseudotabrizicola. Next base: position 36,057 of record NZ_JAUSNR010000045.1, read on the forward strand.
GCGCTTCACGCAGCGCTTCGGATCGGCCGCGCTCATCTCGCTCATCGGGGCGCTGCCATCGGTCGCGGCAGGCCAGATCGAGGACACAACAACTGCAGGTGCTGCGCGCGATGTCTCGGGCGATCTGCGCGACGCGACCCAAGGCGTGATGCAGGACTATCTCGCGATCCGCCCCGTGATCCATGTCGATCAGGGCACCCGGATCACGGTCATGGTCGACCGCGATCTGGAGATCTTCTGACATGGCAGCAAGCTATCTCGAAGCCTCGCTCGACCGGCTGGGCGCGCACGTGCAACGCGACGACACGATCGAGATCTGCATCAACCCCGACGGGAAGGTCTGGGGCGAATTCCAGGGCGATCATTTCATGCGAGGTCTCGGCAACCCGCTTACCCAGACCGAGATCAAGGACCTCGGCAACCAGATCG